>DBBP01000030.1 GCA_002292285.1 Proteobacteria bacterium UBA981 | reverse complement strand
GGTAACTCACATACCGTCTGAACTCGTCATCACTTAGAAACGATGGTTCTTTTGCATATGTATCGAGTGACAAACCAGTAAGAGATGCAATGCGAGAGACCAGTTCATCGACATCTGGTTTGGATAGGTTCTTTTGAGGAACAATCACATCGTGTCTTGATATCGCTTCAAGAGGACGATGGCGCACCCTAATCGTTCTAATGCCTCGTTTTGCGAAGAACTCATTCTTTTCTAAATCACTCTCAAACTTGTCTTTGTGCCAGTGATTTCCATCGTATTCGATTGCCAGATTGTGATTGGGTAGGAAGATGTCTGCCTCGATACCATCAATCCGTTCTCTCCAAACAACCTCTTCATCACCTAACAGATGTCTCAATTCACACAGAATACGGATTTCGGGTTGGGATGTTGATGCTCCAGAACAGTGTGGACAACCAGTTTCGTCTCCCCCTGTTCTCTGGTGCACTGCCGTTTCCCACTCGTGTTCTGGGTTTTTAGAACACTGCCACCAAACTCTCTTCCTAGACCCAAAAGTCACATCATTAGGTGTAAGTGCGTTGTTCCTCGTTGGGTGCCATTCTTCTGAAATTTCTGGATTGAGAGTTTGCAGACTATTTGTTTCATGCACCCTCTTATTTCGACAGTAAGGACAACCAGTGTGGTTGCTTCCTCGACTACCTGCAGTGCTCGACCATTCGTGACGATTATCTACGGAACATTGCCACCAAATCCTAGTATGTGCTCCATACGAGACTTCGCTCGGTTTTAAGTCTCCGTTCTTTGTTGGATGCCACTCACTTGCAAGTAGAGGAATGCCTGCAATAGATTTCTTCATAGATCGAACATGAAACAAACATTGAACTATTTCAACGACTGCACCGTAACTAGTGGTTTGCGATGCTGACCTGCCCACATTAACTAGTCCAGCTGTAGAGTTAGTTTAAGCTTCAAGGAGTGCGATAACTGCTCTTAAAGTACAAGGCTGGTACCTCATATATAGCACTTATCAATCCAGTGCTCCCGGCCCCTTCAGGGATTACTAGAGACCTAACGGAATAGCCTCTGAGGCGATCTGTATTGATCTCTAGGACTTCTCGATCTACTCATCCTAGAGTGTTACTGAGGCATGCTGATCCTTGTAGGGATCTTAAAAAGCCATGGCGTTTTACACTCGATCAAGCAGAACCAATTGCTTGAACTTGTGTCTACGTAACTATCCGAACTGACGTCGTCTTTCCGCGAGCGCCGCTTTCATGCCTTCTTCTCGCACTAATTTAAAAAAGGCATTGAAGGTAGGACTTTGGTGAAACACGGCATCAAGATCTGCAGCCTGATAGGACGACGTCGCCATCCCCATGTTGTCGTACCAGTTGTTGGTCGCTTTTTTCAGAATTTTGAGATGGTTTACCGGCGTGAGCGCGACATCTTCAGCCAGCGCTTGTACACGCGCATCCAACTCGTCTGCCGGAACTACCTCATTAATAAGCCCGAGCTTTTCGGCTTTGTTGGCGTCGATGGATTTAGCGGTAAATAGCATTTCCTTGGTTTTACGCATGCCAATTAACATCGGCCACATAAAAACCGTTGGCGGGATACCGAGGTCGCGCCCGGCCGGATGCCCGAAGCTTGCCGACTCACTCGCCACAACGAGATCGCACATCGCCAGCAGTTCGCCTGCGCCGGACAGCGCGGGCCCTTGCACTGAAGCGATGATGGGTTTCGGGAACTGCCATAAGTCGAGCCAATATTCCAAAAGTTCAATGACATCCTCGCGGTCTTTTTGAATATCAACACCGTGTTCAAAATCCGCGGGAAATTGCGAAACTATCCAATCTTTCGGACTCAAGTCATAGCCGGCACAAAACACCTTTCCCAAACTTTTCAATACCACAACAGAAACGTCGTCGTCGCCTGCTGCACTCGCCAAGGCTTGTTTTAAATCCGCCAACATGCTCGGCGAGATTGCATTCATTTTATCGGCGCGATTTAACGTAATCGTCGTGATTTTTTTGTCGCTGTCGACCGTGATCGTCTCATACGCCATGCTTGTTCCTCGATTGCTTAACCGGCGCTTGGCGTTGAAGTGCAGACGGGCGGTGACGACGTTTATACGCCGTTCGATTCAACATGCTTCAACCGCTTTAATTTGCTGCAAACCCTTCCAGGTCAGTTTGTATACCGGAGCGCCCATCGCGTCCAAGGTCGGGGCAACGGCTTTGAACAAGCGCCGATAATTGTAAAAGGGAGCCGCCGGATACAGGTGGTGTACTGCGTGATAATTTTGGTAGCCCCACAGCCAATCTGCAAGATTAGAGAGCGGGCCTGATACCACAATGGTTCGGGTTGTTTGATACCGCTCTGTCGACGCATGCGGTTGATGTACGGCGTAGGCAAACAAGTACAGAAGTATAAAAGTGCCGATGATGCCCGCAACGACAAAAAGAACGATGCCTTGCCACCAGCGAGCAACCGATTCGGCGCCCCCGAAAGCAAAGAGCATGGCAAAAGGTAAAATTCTGAGGACTACGGCGGAGCAGAACTCGGAAACAACGATCGTATTTTCAAGCCACGAGGCATTCGCCCAGCGCACATCTTTGTAGTTACGGAATTGGCACGCCACCACTTCGTAGACGGACTGGAGCATGTCTTTCGGAGATTTAAACAGGTGTTCGATATGTGCGTCCGGATCGATAGCCTTGTCGTTCGTATTCCCGTGATGAATCAGGTGCGAAATTCGATGCGGGCTCTGCGGGATCACAATTATCGTTGCGGTTAGATAACCGAGAACGCTATTTAACCATCGTAGCGATTCGTTCTTGCCATGGATGTTTGAATGCACAGCTTCATGCAGCACCGTATAACTCGCGTACGTCAAGGCAACCATTGCTGGAATCGCAATAAACAGTGATAACCCATAGAACATCACCAAGTATGGCAGCGACCAGTAGGCGGGGAATACCACCAGCGCCAAAACTATCGTTGGCCAGCCGACGTCCCCGGAATAGTCGCGGGACACTTTTAGTGCGCTACGGTGCAGTCCTCTCAAGTTTTCCATGGATCGACGGTTCTCCAACAATATCCAACTAATGCGACAACCCATTGCCGGGTTCTAAATCATGCTGATAATTATATGTCGGCGTCGGCGCCGTAAAACAAGCCCCGCCTGTACCGATATCAGGGGTCGAGGGACAGACCACGTTTTCGTAGCCGGCGGTCAGCTCACTAACTCGTGTAGGGGTCTAATAATCCCTCAAAATCAACCTCGCGCTCCGGCTCTCAAGTACAAGACTGGCAGCTCATATATACCGCTTATCAATCCAACCTCCCCGGCCCCTTCAGGGATTACTAGAGACTTAACGGAATAGCCTCTGAGGCGATCTGTATTGATCTCTAAGAGGACTTCTAAGGAGAGTGATCCGAATGTATTGAAAGAGCCTTAAAACTTCTTGTAGATCTTTAGAGAGATCAAAGAATCGATTCCGGTACTAAACCCGAACTACCATTGCCGAGCGCTAAAATATTCTCTTGGCCAATGTACTAAATCGCTACATAAATCACGGGTTCTATGAACGGAGAAGCTTTGCTTACTGCCTACGTAGCGTCTACTATTGAACAGTCGAGTTCGGCGTAGGTAGCGTAAGTTACTTAAAGTATTCGGTGTCTTGTCTTGAGGCCAGAGGACTGAAAATCCTTGTGTCGGTGGTTCGATTCCACCCCTGGCCACCATTGATTTCGAGTCTTTAGCTTTCGCCCCGAGATTGTCTGGGGCGGTTTACCTCGATCTTCACTCTCGTGCGCCTGGCGCAATGAGCTAGGTAAGTTCGGTGACCTTGGCGCGACATCAAGTTGCCGGATGCGGTTCTGCCGGCGGACCCGGGCGCTTTTGGGGCTCGAATTACAGGAGTATCACGAAAGTTACGCAGAGAGGCCGGTGAACTTTTCCAACCCAGGCTAACGAACGTTCCCGTTCAATAAATTCGAGCGCCACTGCGCGGCGCTAAGAGCAAAGGGACAAAGTACACAGGACAAAGGTTCAAAGCGTCCTGGCGAGACGAAAACCGTAGCCGAGGTTCCTGCTTCCAGGGTTGAGTCTGTTGCGGAAGGCGGAACGCACCCAGGCGGGTTCGCCGAACCACGAGCCGCCACGAACAACGCGAAAGGTGCAATCTCCGCCCTCCGTCGCTTCCCACGCAGCACCGTCCTTCGGCGCACCCACGTAACTCCCGTGCCAGCAGTCCTGGGTCCATTCCCAGACGTTCCCATGCATATCGTGTAAGCCAAACGCATTCGCCGCAAACTGCCCTACCGGGGCCGTCTTCGTGAGGTCCCATTCGCTGCCGCAGCCGTCGCAATTCGCCATCACCTCAGTCCCACGCTGAATGTCATCACCCCACCAGTTGGCTGTCGTAGTGCCGGCACGCGCGGCATATTCCCACTCCGCTTCACTCGGTAGGCGATATGTCTGTCCGGTCTCCTTCGACAACCACGTCGCGTACCCCTGCGCATCCGTCCAACTCACGTTTATCACTGGCCGCCTGCCGCCGCCCCAGCCCTTATCAGAAGGCTGAGCGCGGCCCGTCGCCTGGGCAAACAGTAAGTACTCTGCAAACGTGACTTCGTATCGACCGAGAGCGAACGCAGCCACCGTTACCCTGTGAAGTGGGCCTTCGTCAGACTCACGACCTGTCTCGCCTGCTGGCGAGCCCATCTGGAACGTGCCAGCCGGAATGGCGACCATCTGCGGACCCTCGCCACCGGAAGCGAGGGGGTCGCGAAAAATACTACCCGGCTTCGATCGGGCTTCTTCTGCCAGTCGCTTCCGCTCAGCTTCATCCGCTATCTGTTTCTGCTCGGCCGCCAGTCGCTTTCGCTGAGCCTCCTCAGCTATCCGCTTCTGCTCCGCCGCCAGTCGCTTCCGCTCAGCTTCATCCGCTATCTGTTTCTGCTCGGCCGCCAGTCGCTTTCGCTGAGCCTCCTCAGCTATCTGCTTCTGCTCCGCCGCCAGTCGCTTCCGCTCGGCTTCCTCAGCTATCTGCTTCTGCTCCGCCGCCAGTCGCTNNCGCCAGTCGCTTCCGCTCAGCTTCCTCCGCTATTTGCCTCTTCTCGGCCGCATCAGCTAATCGTTCTGCCTCCTCCGTGGCCAGTCGCTTCTGCTCGGCTGCGGCAACCGATTGCTGCTCCAACCTGTCAACGTAAAACCAGCCGCCCGCGCCCAACAATCCAATAAGCACCAATCCAATCGCGAAAAAACGCATGCGACTGGGCGGTGACGATGTCTCGCGACGCGTGGTTTCTCGCCCCTGTTGTTCGTCACGCTCCGCTGGGGATGGATCTGCGACAGCTGCAACGTTCGACCTATCGGCGTCAGCAGTTGAATTCATTGGCGACGGCTTGTCGCGCGCTGTGAAAAACCGCTCGAGACCATCAATCAAGCGATCGATATCACGATGAAAATCCGGGTCCGGCCGCACCTGGGTGCCATTGCGAAAAGCCAGCGCTCGCAGGGACTGCGGTAACTGGTCTGCTGAAGGCATCGCCACGCCGTCGGCGAGCAACGGGATGACGGGAATATCGCGCGCCAGTGCCGACTCGATCTCGATACGCACGAAATCAGCGGCGTCATCCAGGCGGCGCCGTCCATCGTCGCCTGTCACGTCGAGCCAGTCGCGACCAATCACCGCCAGCACGATGTCGCATTGCGTGACTTCGTTGTTCAGATGCTCGCGAAAATCAACGCCGAACGGAATACTGTCGACTTCGGTAAATATCGCCCCTTCACCAAACTTGTCACGCAGACGATCGTTAATTCGCCCGGTCACATTGGCTGAGTCTTCGCGGCGGTAGGAGATAAAGATTTTGATCATGTCGGAGCGGGCAGTGACGACCGGGCCAGCATAGCAAATTCGCAGCGCGGCTCGTGGGCGAGATCGAACACGAGCCGATTACGAATACGCGCTGTTGGCAGGTGACTCCAGCGCGTTGGGCTGGCCAGGTCGTCTAACCAGCTTCAGGTGGAAATTCCGTATGAAAACAACAACAACACCAGAGATAACAAGCAACCCAACGCGGGAATAATCAACGGGTAGTTCACGCTTCCGACGGCTGGCCCTGCGGTCAGTCGCAAACGTAGTAAAGCGGCATTTACTGCTGCAAAAATAAGCAGCGTGACTGTGCTCGTTATGGCCGCCAGTTTAACCAGCGGCAGGGTCAGCGCCGCAACCAGAACCAGAATAACGACAATCACGGTCGCGTTCACCGGTGTCCGGGTTAGCGGGGAAATGAGGCCTAACCAGCGGTGCGCCACGCCGCGCGCGGACATCCCGAACAACACCCGCGCCGCCATGATGACCTGAACAAGCGCGCCATTGATCACCGAGATCAGACTAATGCCAGTAATAAGCGTCGGATCGTACCCGTGCGCGGCAATGATATCTGCCAGAGGCGCGCGGCTTTGTTGTAATTCGTGTAACGGCAGAGAGGATACGGCGGCCAGCGCGACTAACAGATAGAGCAAGGTCGAGGCCACCAGTGCTACAACGATCGCGATCGGTAAGTTGCGCTCCGGGGATTCCACCTCTTCGGCGATATTGACCATGTCCTCGAAGCCAATGAACGCGTAGAACGTGAGCAGTGCGCCGGCCATAACGCCGACGTAGCCGTGATCGCCGACCGCAAGCCGATGCGGCTCGGCGATCAATATTCCAGGATCCCAGGCGACCCCCAGAACGATGAACAAACCGATGAGCGAGATCAAGGTGATGATGGTGGCGAACCAGACCGAGATGCCGATGCCGATCGCGGCGATGGTACCTAGCGAAAGTACCAAAACGGATATCACGACCGTGTCGGGCATGTCGATAAAGACGCTGAGATAACCGCAAAAGCTGCGCGAAATGGTGGCCGCGGACGAGATGCCGACAAACACCACGGCGTACCCGATAAGCAGGGTGGCGAGGCGCATCGAAAAAGCATTATCAATATAAACCGCTTCGCCAGCACTGAACGGAAACCGAGCACCAAGCTCCGCGTACGAAAATGCGGTGAAGCCAGCGATCACCGCGGCCAAAAGAAAAGCAAACGGCATTGCCCCGCCAGCCTGGCTGGCTACTGCGGCGATAAGAACGTAAATGCCGGCGCCCACGATCGTGCCCAGACCGTACAGCGTGAGCAACGGCAGAGACACGCTTCGTCTTAATGTGGGTTCAGTCACAACTAACCGCTACGAAAATAGGATCGGGATTGCTAAGCATGTCCATTCGGGCGCGCGGCCTATTCCCAAAATGCCAAAGGCCTTTACCCGCCTCCGGTGATGGGGCGGACCTTATGGGGCCGAAGCGCCCGTGGCAACATCCCGGGTCCGTCAAGTTGCGACTGCCCCGGTAACGGCGAAGTGTGGGCACCAACGGCAACTTTCGGTGAATGTTCGTTAACAAACATCGTAGTGCTCCCTTTTTTTTAGATCGCGATTTGCACTGCCCGCCCCCGGTAATCGGTACGCCGGCCGAGCACGCAAATCTCAAGACTGCTATTACGTTCTCATGGCCGTATAGCCCGCCATGGTCACATGGGTTTAAGTGCCGTCCATGACCTGGATCAGCCAACGCGCTTTTCCGTGCTGATCGCGTCAATGCACCTGTCCACATGATGTCTTCCTGATGTAAATCAATTCTCGGAAGTTATTCCACCGACATACTGCGGCCAGGGTCTTCGGCGTTGCTATATAGCCGCGTAAATTACGCATAGCGCGTGACAACCACCGAACACCGCGCGACCTGTTTTCCACCATGGACTAAGTCGTCACGGGAGAATGATGATGCCTGGATTGATAGACAAACTGCATCGCGATCACATCAACATGTCCGAGTTACTCGAACTGATCGCCGGGCAGCTGAGTCTCATGCAGAACAATTCGGCTGACGTCGACTATCCGATGATGCGCGACATCGCTCGTTATTTCATGTCATTCCCGGACACCGTCCATCATCCCCTGGAAGACGAAATCTTTGCGCTATTGGAACTCAAGCGGCCTGATCTGAAGGGGGAACTGGCCATCGTTCGTGACGATCACCGAGAAATTGCCGAACTTGGTATGGAGTTCTATCGGCTGATGGAAGCCGTCTGCAGCGAGCATGTGGTAGCGCGAAGCGCGATTGTTTCAGCGGCTGAAAACTTCCTGGCACGCCAGCAGGGCCACCTCAATCTTGAGGAAAGCGAGATTTTCTCGGCCGCAACCGAGGCGCTCAGCGACGACGACCTGGCGGCCTATGAACTCGAACACGGCGGCAAACCCGACCCGATATTTGCTACCGAATTACGCGAGGGCTTTACACGACTTCACGACGCTGTCGTCGCCGCCCGGGGCTAGAAGTCCGATGGACGCATGAGACGGTTGCTCGCATTGTGGGCGGGGGATTTAGCATCACACGCCGACTTTTTGTCGCGCTCACCGACGGTTCAGATGTCTCCTCCCATCCGACACATGCTTGATTCAACATCTCACTCAAGCGCCTGAAGCCAGTCTTTGACTGCGTGATGTATGTCGCGGTTTACGTTCAGAATAGTAGATAGTTCCGTACCACTGACGCCGACATTCACAAGCAATTCACGCACCGATTCATTCGCTGCCTCGTAGTGCTGTTGATTGGCGCGCAGCAGCTCTGCGATCGCTTCCCGATCCAGACTCGTCACACCGCTGCTGTTGGTCACCGGTAGCAAGCGATTGTAAAGCGACTTAATCAGCTGACGGTGGCGGTGATGCAGATCCTGCACCGCCGGGGTCTCGCTATGACGCATGGCCACCAGGTTCTCGCGGATATCCTTAATCGTTTTAGTGCCGTACGTCAGCGCGCGCGCCTCGCGCATGTGGCGTGTCAAATGCTCTACTTGTGCGGGTTCAAGCGGTTGTTGTTGCAAGCGGACGGAAAACGCTAACAGGTCGGCCTCTTGCTCCTTGACCGTTGCGTAGCGTTGCTCCGAACTGATGCGCGACCCAAAGCTATCACCGAGTGCATTCGCAACATCGGTTGTCAGACTCAGTTGCTCGGGGCGTAGTCGGAAAGCGTGCAGCACCAGCACCACGGCATCCAGGCGTATGCTTGCCAATACCCCGGCGACCGCTGCCAGCGCTGCTTCCGGAACGGTTGTAGATTGCAGGTGCAGCGTCCTTTGAATAGGCGAAGCGTCGACAAAACGCCGCCCGACCCAATGCGAGAAAGGCTTAAGAAACGGCAGAAACAGCAGTAGCCCGAGCAGATTAAACAGACTGTGAAAGCCAACGAGTGCGTAAATCGGTTGGATGTCACCGACAATCCCCAGCAATCGGGGCAAGGCTGGCAGCAGGATGAAAAACGCCGACAAGTCGACGACAACATTGAAGATAATGTGGGCAAGCGCCAATTGTCGTTTGACGTAATGTCCGCCGATACTGCCAAGGGCAGTTGTGCTTGTCGTTCCGAGGTCCGCGCCGATGACCAGGGCAGCAGCAGCTGGCAACTCGAGCAACCCGCCATGCAGCGCGGTTAAGGTGAGCATCAACGTCGCCGAACTCGACTGGATCAACGCCGCGGCAGCCGCGCCAACACAAAAGTAGACCCAACTACCGTGGCCCTTGAAAGCATCGAGCGGCCAATGCTGCGGCAGTTCGGCCACCGATCCTTTCATCATATCGAGCCCGAAGATGAGCATGCCGAAGCCGAACAAGGCAGTGCCCATGCCTTTCGCACCGGCAGGCCGGTTCGATACCAGCTGGAGCACGCCACCGAGCGCCATCAAGGGCAAGGCGAGTGGCGTCAGGGCGAATTTGAATCCAATGGTCGCGACCAACCAGCCCGTGAACGTCGTACCGAGATTAGCGCCCAGAATGATGCCAATAGCGTTATACAGCGGCAGCACCCCGGCACTGGCAAACGCCAGCACGAGCAGGCTCACCATTGAACTGCTTTGCAGCACAGCGGTGACGGCTACACCAACGCCGGCGCTACTCACAGGTGAGGCAGTCGATCGCGACAGCGCCTGTTTGAATGACTTATAGCCTAGCGCGCGTACACCGCTTTCGAGCTGACTCATGCCGTACACGAACAACGCTAATCCTGTGATCAGCACGCCCGGTACGGAAAAATTCTGTAACGCACCGCCCATACCTGCGATTCTATGCGGCCGCTAACCGTCCGCCGGTTGCGTAAGGTCAAGAAATCAACGCGTAATTGGAATGCGACGGCCGGGTTCGGAACATCACGGTAAGCCACCGCCACGCGATGCCCTGCGACCGTCTGTTGGCAAAAAGGTCGAAACTTGCCTTCACATTGTGCGCTCTCTGAGCGCTCGAATTTGGCGGTATAAAAGCAAGCGTGCGCCGCATTCGATATTCTGATGATCAAGATCAATTTATCGGCGAGCGCACCTATCTAACATCCCCTTGAACTGACTTGTGATAGTGACGACAAGTCGTCTGTCTGCAGGCAGTAACAGGAGAACGGCTAATGATTTCCGCACGACCACATCAGCCCTTTTTTGTTGCGCTCGCCTTAACTCTGGTTGCGCCGTTGCTTTTCAGTTCCGGCAATGACGCTCAGTTCGGAATCGTTGAAGCACGCGAACACGGCGGTAAGGCAGAAGCACCGATAGCGCCAATTCGCGCTGGCAAGGTTGTTTACGAACGCGAATGTGCCGGTTGTCATCAGAGCGGACTGAAGGGCGCGCCATTGCTCGGTCACGTACCTGATTGGGTAGCCCGCACGCCGGAATGGACCGCTGTGCTGAATGAACATGCGTCTGACGGTTTTCTAGGCATGCCGGCCAAAGGTGCCAATCCAAACCTACCGGAAATGGAAGTGAAAGCCGCAGTGGATTTTATGATCGGTCAAATCATGCCGCCGTCGATATTGGCGCCAGGGGCAGCCGAAGGTCGTCTGGTCTATCAAACCATCTGTAAGGATTGCCACAACACCGGCGTCAATGGTGCACCGATCATTGGCGATCGCGCTGCCTGGGCCGCGCGGTCACCGAACTGGCATACGGTGCTTCAAGCGCACGCGAATGAAGGCTTTCTAAGAATGCCGGCGCGGGGCGACCAACTGCAGCTTTTTTCTGATGACATCGAAGCAGCTATCGACTTCATGCTGGCATGGATTAGAAGGTAGCCATTGGACCGCGCTAAGAAAGCACGTATCAGCGATCGGTTTAGCGCAGATTCCCCTGTTATCAGAATCGTTCCCGGTTGACCGCTTGGCCGGGTCTTGCTGGCTCCGCGTTCCCCGACAAGGCCGATAGAACTTCGGCGCAAACCAACGCAGCAACACAGATACCTGACCAAACCGGAGGCACAAAAAACTTGGCTCCAGTGTCGACCGAACCGGCAGGATGACAACCGCTTATCGACTTCAATCGGGATATATCCGAACAGTTGTCCATTTTGGAGCAAGTTGATCCAGATCAGTATGGGTCGGATACGCCGCCACTATCGTATTCAAGAGACTGGCCAAATAGCCTCTGGCTCACGCGAGTTTCAGCCTTAGGAAATGATCGGGAGAGTGACTTTGGTTCGAAAAGAAATGACGCCTACCAATGGTTCGTGCGCCGACCGCCGTACACAGGCGCTGCTGGTTTTCTGCATCACTGCGATCATCGGTTGTGGGGCTGCAAAGGCGGGCGACAGTTCGCCTGCAGACTCGAAATGGCGCATCCGTGGTCGCGTTATCGGTCTCATTCCCGATGACAGCAGTACCCACATCAATCTCGAAGCCGGCGCCGCGCGTATACCGCTCAACGCCGGCGTGAGTGTCGATGAATCGGTCGTGCCGGAACTGGATGTGACCTATATGATCACCCCGCACTTTGGTATCGAAGCCATCGCCGGGATTGCGAAGCACGATGTCTCCATTGACGGCAGTGACACCACGCTCACCGGCCTTGGGGTTACCGACAACATGAAAATATTTGATGTGTGGGTGTTGCCTCCCACCGTCACGCTGCAATATCACTTTCGCCCCAATGCTGGCATCCGCCCTTACGCCGGATTTGGGGTCAATTACACTGCCATGTTGTGGAACGACGCGAGCGATCGTCTTGAGCGGACGCTCAACAGTTCAGTAGATATCGATACCTCAAGTTCCTGGGGTTGGGCCGCGCAATTTGGCGTCGACTGGGATATCGGTGGTAACTGGTTCGCCAACATCGATGTGAAATATGTCGACGTTGAAACCACCGCATCGCTGTTAGTTAAGGGTCTCGGCGCCGGCTTGCGTGTCGACCTCGATATCGATCCCTGGGTCGTCGGTGCGGGCATCGGTTATCGTTTTTGAGGCGTCCAGTTACGCAACACACTCAGAAATGAGTGCTAGCGATTCCCGGTCGCAATATGCTCAAGGATGTCGAGCACGGTGCCGGTGGCCTGTTCTATCAGCACCACACTGCCGTCGATGATCACCCGCTCCAACCCTTCTCGCAGCGGTGGCAGTCTGCTGTCCAGCTCTGTCGGCAGCGGCTGCCTGGAAAGGCCGGGCGGTAACGTCTCGCGCTTTGCGAGGCCTGGCGGCAGCGAGCCCTTTTTTGCCAGACCCGGCGGCAGTCCTTTCTTGCCTTTACCGCCTTTAGCGCTTTTGTGCTTATGTTTTTTACCGGATTCTTGCCGTTCGCCGATCTGTCCGTCGAAATAGCGCTCCATGACCTGTCGTTCGGTTTCGCTGAAGGCGATATGAACAAGTTGTTGGCTTAAGCTACTATCCGCCGCGAGGACCGGAAACGAACAAAACATCAGTGCCGCTAACAATGGGCTGAAAATCGCTTTTGCTTTCATGTTGGTCTATCCGAAGTGGGCATGTGGGCACAATACGCGAATGTGGCTCGCAATAAGCTCGACGAGTTCAAAGTTGCAGATGATGCATAGAAACTGCCAAACGAGTGAACATGCCGTGCAAGAATCACACATGGCCCCCGCTCCGGAAATTCGATTCCGAGCGGCCGCTCAGTAACTTCCCGCTAGCTTTCTACACTCATGTATACGCCGAACCACTTTCAGGAAACCGACAACACCAAGCTGCTCGGGCTACTACGTGCCAATCCCCTGGGTACGCTGGTTGTGGCTACAGAAACCGGGCTGCTGGTTAACCACATCCCTTTTGTTGCGGATGTTGCCAAAAACAAGGTGTGTCGCCTTAGAGCCCATGTGCCACGCGCCAATCCGCTTACATCTGAACTGAGTGCAGCGCGGGATGCTGTTGTGATTTTTCAGGGCGCGAACGGATATATCTCCCCGTCCTGGTACGCGACTAAACCAGTACACGGCAAAGTCGTTCCGACCTGGAACTACGCCGTCGTTCATATGCACGGCAGTATCTGTATTCGCGATGAAGCCGATTGGGTCGAAGCCCAGCTCGAAGAACTAACCCAACAGAATGAATCGGCTCGCCCAGCACCATGGTCGGTCGCAGACGCCCCAGCTGATTACATCAAGCGAATGATTGCAGCGTTGGTCGGTCTTGAAGTAACCGTGACGCGAATAGAAGGCAAGACCAAAGCAAGCCAGAATCAACCGGCGGAGAACCAAGCGTCTGTATTGGCTGCGCTTGAGAGCGAACAACCCGCATCAGAACTGCTTGCAATGATGAGGACGGCACTTGAAGACACGGACTGACCAACGTATCGAACATAGCGCTACGCCGACCTCTTTTTCATCCCCCCTGCAGACAAGCGCTCTGACAGATTCGTTGTCTTACGGAGAATTTTGATGAACTGGGAGGCTATCGGCGGACTGGCCGAACTCGTGGGCGCACTCGGCGTCATTGTTTCCCTGCTCTATCTTGCCCAGCAGATTCGTATGCAGAATCGCCAATCCCGGCTGGAAGTGGTGAATGAACTTGCGCGCCAGCGCAACGAATACTCCGGCAACGTGGCTGACAATGGGGAACTGGCGCAAATCTGGTTGCGCGGGTTGGCGAGCTACGAAGAATTACCGGAAGTCGAACGGGTGCGTTTCTCAGCGCATATCGCACGCATGGTGCGCGTGATGGAAAGTCTCTTCCAGCATCGCACGGAAGATCAAATCAAAGGAGAAAACTGGGACGCTTTCGAAGCTTACGCGCGGGATATCTTTAGTTGCACGGGTGTTCAGCAATGGTGGCAAACGCGTTCGAGCTATTTCACAAAATCATTTCAAGACTACGTTGCCCAGCATCTGGCGGAAAATCCCGAGCACCTGAACATTTACGGTGAGAACCTTACGACGACCGACAAATCATAAACTCTAGAAAGACAGCGACTTTCCTAGCCGAACTGCCCTACAAGCAACGCCGGGCGGCGAAAACATGACCATTGAGGACTGCGGCGCGATTGCCGAAGTCGGTGGAACTATTCGAGTTCACGATCATTCAAATCGTTCATCTGCGTGAAGTAAGGGCGCACGACCGCGGAACTCGATGCCTGGAAACCAGCGAAAGAGCCGTCGAAAAATACGCGGCCACCGTGAAGCATGACGATTCGAGGCTGCAACCGTGACAAAAGGTCCTTGTCATGAGTGATGATCACGGTCGTACGCTTTATGCCTCCGGCGAGTACTTCGTCATGTGTGGCCTGAATCAAATCATGCATCTGGGCGCATGTGGCAGGGTCCAGGCCAGTTGTCGGTTCGTCATAGAAAAGCACGATCGGATCCATCGCCAGAGCGCGCGCAACCGCCAGTCTTTTCGCCATGCCACCCGACAAATCATGACTTGAGCTGTGCAGGAACTCGGTGCTGTGAGGTAATCCAACGGCGACCAGCACACGAGATGATATGCGGCTGATTTCAGCCTCACTCATGTTCCGGATCTCGCGCAACCACAGCGCGATATTTTCGAAAACGGAGCCTGAGAACAGCGCGTTACGCTGAAAAACGATCCCCCAGTGTTGGTGCATCACATCGATTTCGAAATTGCCAAAGGTCTCGATGTCGCGCAGCGGATTGCCCGGACTATCGTGATCGGCAACGCGTATGTGCCCACCATCGGCACGGTAGCTACCGAGGATCAAATTCAGCAGCACCGTTTTGCCGGAGCCGGACGCCCCAACGATAGCAACGGTGTCACCCTCGCGGATGGTCAGGTCAACACCGCGAAGGACCGGCGACTCCCCAAAGGCTTTATGCAGCCCGGAGATCTCAATCTCGGTTTTAGCTAGCACCGTCAGTACCGTAGTGGCGATGCCGACGGTCGACCACATTCACCGGTAGCTGTAGGTCAACGACCACTGCGCGCTCGGTCGAGAGCGTTAAGTAACTCGAGAGCCAACGCGATGCCAGGGGGGTTCACTCTGAGATCTCTCGCCAGACGCGCCGCCTTAATCAATTGGGCCAGTTGATCGGCGTCGAATTGCCAGCTTGATGGTTCATCCCCTGGCATCTCGAAAACGCCCTCGACGACCAATTCCCGCACGAATTCGATCTCGACCCGACAGATACGGCACGCCTCGGTGACGGTGACAATCTGCAGATGCTCCAGGCGATGATTTGCAGGGTCGTCACTCATGCCGGCTTCGTCGGGTCGAAACTGGATTCTTGCGCGAGCGCTTCGAAGTATTCGCGCTCTTTCTCGGAGACCGCCTTAGGCACCTGCACCTTCAGCGTCACGTATTGATGGCCTGGGTTGCTGCCGGGAAGCCCTCTCCCCTTCACCCGCAGTCGCGTGCCGCTGCACGAACCGGACGGAACGTTCAGGCTAATTTGACCGCCAAGCGTGTTCACCGGGATTGGCCCACCGAGTACCGCCTCCCACGGCGACACGATGAGTTCGGAATGAATGTCGTTACCGTCAACGTTGAAATCGGGGTGCGGGATCGTGCGAAGTTCGACGTAAATGTCACCGGGCGGCATGGCAGCGTTGCCAGAGCTGACCTGTCCTTTTAATCGAAAAGACTGACCGTCCCGAACGTCCTTGGGCACGCTCACGCGTAACTGTCGCTCGGTGCCCGTGCCCGGGTCAATGAAGGCGATCAACACCGGGCGGCCGGCGTATAGGTCCTCTAGCGTGACAAACAGGCGAACGTGCGCATCAGGCGTTTTCGCGGGCCGGTGGTGCGCCCGCCCCCGATCCCCAAACAAACTTGAAAAAAGGTCGCTAAGGTTCTCCGCATCGAACTCATGACTACCGCCCGCGTTGGACTGCCATTCAGGCGGCGGATCAAAGTCCTCACCGGCTCGGTAACTCGAACCGAGCTGATCATACTGGGTACGCTGATCCGGATCCTTGAGAACAGCATAAGCTTCCCCGAGCGCTTTAAATTTTGCTTCGGCATCTTCATCCTGACTCACGTCAGGGTGATATTTGCGCGCGAGTTTGCGGTAGGCCTTCTTTATCTCATCCTGTGTGGCGTCGCGCGCCACGCCCATTGTTTCGTAATAGTCCTGATACTTCATTGCTGTGCGAAAATCACTCCGGTCACAACCGACGTACGGCGCATGATAGCTGCATCGATACACGCAGGTTCAAGTTGTCGCAATCGAATTCGCCTTTGAAGTCTGTTTACACCGAGACCGCGTGCCACTTACACCCCTTGGGTTGCTCGCCTCAAGAACGAAACGAATCCTTGATCTTTGTATACCCGTTGCGCAGTTCATCGCCCAACAATCTGAGCGCCACACCGGCATCTTCCGAAGCCTCTTCGGCAGATTTGCTCACTGCTGTGGCGCGATCGCGAAAATGATCCCACTTCGGTTCAAGCTTGCTCCACTCATCGTGGATCTCGGCTTTGGCGAGATGCATTTGAACGTTCAGTTCATCACGCTCTTCGCGCAGCTTCTCCAACAAATCGTGCACGTCAGCGCGCACGCCCTCGATCGTTTTCGCACTCATAGCGGATACTCCTCGATTACCTCACCACGTCATCCTGACGCGGCACAGTTACAGCGTATGGCTGGAACAGGGATCGGTATTGATCTGCGTCAAGACTTCATGGCGGGGCAGCTACGGTGCGCGCAGTCCGCGTTGTCGCACGACCGCATTAACTCACAGGGAGGCCGGCAGCAACTAATCCCGAGATGAATTTGTCTTTAATGTCGCGGTCCATGAAGTGGATCTTACGAACCGTCACCCGGGTGAGCCCTGGTGTTTGCTCGAGTGCACTATGCATGGTTGCCGTGGCTCGCTCATTCTGTCCTGCATGCCACTGTGCGGCAGCAAGTAGCGGCAGGTTCCGCCGCAGCTCAGGTGCCTGATGTACCAGGCGATGTAGCACCAATACGCTTTCGTCCATATCGCCGAGAACGAAATGCATCATCGCAAGCTCGCGGAAATGCCTGAAACGATGGGGATCTTCCGGAACAGCGGCGATCGCCTCCTGCAGGTCCTTAATCCCGCGTTCCTGTTTACCGAGATGGAAGCTCGTAATCCCGCCCTGCGCGGACGCCTGAGAGAAACCCGAATTAAGGACAAGTGAAGTCTCCGCATGGACGCGAGCAGAATCGAAGTTGCCGAGAAGGTCTTGCTGGACGACGGACGCGATCAAATGTGCAAAGAAACTCGAGGGGTCTACGGCCACTGCGCGCATGACCGTCTTCACCATGTCATCCTTATCCGAGGAGCTGGGCTCAAGCGCCGAAAATTCGCCTTCCCGGTAGGCGCAAAAGACCTGCATCGCGAGCGCCATGGCATGGTCCGGTTCAATCTGCAGCGCGCGTGCGAGCGCCGCGCGTGCGAGCCCGTTGAGACCGTGTGAGGTGACGAAAAAACCAGCAGCCTTTGATAACAACTGCCCCACAGACAGCGTCTGGTCATCGGCTTCGCGTAGCTGTTCAAACTCGCGCGCCTTGATTCGAAGTCGCACAGCAGAGGTGACGTTGAGAGTAATTTCGTCTTCGAGATCGAAGATGTCGTCCATGAGTCGTGAATATCGTTCAGACCAGACCTGTCGACCGTTACGCGAATCAAACAGAGTAAAAAAGAACCGCAGCTTTTCTCCGGATGAGCGAATACCGCCTTCGAGAAGAAAATCAGCCCGGTGTGCGCCGGCTTCTTCGGGCGGCGTCTCAGGCCGCGTAACGATGACGTTGATTGCGCTTTGTTTTGTCAGGCTGTCGGCGATATCGCTTCTGAGTGCCTGTGCCAGGGCTTCGATCTCAGCGTCACCGCTGATAATTTTGAGAGGCTCGACCAGTATCGTCGGTTTGGCGTCATCCCCACCGGGACGATTAAACACCAAGCGCTGGTCACGCCGGCCCGCGCGGCGTTCTTCGGACCGCCCCAACTGATATACCGACACCGGATCCGACACGTTCTTGAGCTGCTTTTCGCCGACGAAGGAAAACGCCGCATTGACCCTGTTGTGCACGCTTTCGAACACCGACCCCGAAATATTAACGCCACCCGGGTCGGCAGTTGCCTCGAGTCTTGCGGCGACGTTCACACCGTCTCCGTAAACGCTGCCATCGCCCTTTTCAATGATGTCGCCAAGGTTAATGCCGGCCCTGAAGAACATTTTTCGCTCTTCGGCGAGTGCCTCATTACGCACCACGACTTCCCGCTGGACGTCGGTTGCAGCGGTAACCGCACCCGTTGCGGTCTCGAAAACTGCCAGCACAGAGTCGCCGGCCATGTCCACAATACGTCCACCGTGTGTCTCGATGGACTCACGCCAGAGTTGGCGATATTCGTCGAGCGTCGCGATCGTGGCGTGCTCGTCGTAGTGCATTAGTTTTGTGTAACCCACAACGTCGGCCGCCAGGATAGCGGCCAGTCTTTCCTTCGGCGCCTCGAGGCTTGTCATACGTTTTCCGTGGTGTCGCGCGCGGCGGTGTGTGCCGTGTGTCGCTGACGGCATTGCCCCAGCAACCCGTGATTCAATCCATGCGCCGGTGAAAAGCTCATCTCATCGTGACTCCGTTTGTGGGGAGGGGCTCATTTCCTCGCTATTGCCGGCCCGAAAAAAACACCTGCCGTATTATGTACCCTCCGTTGCGATCCAGCGGCCGTTCATTTCTGTACCCCAGCCGTCACTGCGGACGCATCTGGTTCCGATCGGGATCGTGAATTTCGATGCGCACAATCTTTGGAACTGCGTCCGGCATCGAGGAGTAGGTCGTCCACACGTCGCCACTGACTTCATCAATCGCGATATGGCGCGGGTAAGCCGGCTCGGTTGGAAACGGATAGGTATCACGGTGGCCAGTCGCGGGGTCGATTCTTATCATCGCACTACCTAATGAAGCAGCCGACCACACATGCCCGCTGTTCGGATCCACTGCGGTGTCGTACGGCCCCATTGTGGCGAGCCCGAGCTCGTGCCGGGTATAGGATTTCGATGCTGGATCGAAGCGTGCCACGCTGCCGATATTGAACTCCGGGATCCACAGCGAACCATCCGGGGCCATTCCGGGGCGGCGCGGGCCCGAGTTTGGCGTCGGCATGTCGTACAGTTCTGCATCGTGCGTCCGTGTATCGAACCGGAATATTTTATTCGCGGCGAGCATCGTCCCCCACAGAACATTGCTCTCGTCGATTTGGATGCCATAAAGCAGCGGCAAACCTTGTTGCTTAGTAAGTCCTGCGCTCGGCAAATCGAAGATCTGCAGTTCGCGGGTGCTTGGATCGATAGTGCCGACTTTCTCTCCCGCCGAGATGTAGTCGTTAAACCAAAGCTTACCGTGCGAATCAATCTCGATGCTGTGCGGGTACATACCAACCGCAAATGTTTCAATTGATCCGTCTTGCGGGTTCAATCGCACCAGCGATTCAGTCCCGCCGAGCAATACCCACAACTGGCCGCTGGCATCAAAAGCGAGCGCTCGGACCTGCCCCATCACATCAGTGTTTTCGTTGACGACATACGACTGAATCGCACCAGTATCTGGTGTGAGGGCCCACACCACGTCGTTATAGAACGCGGTAATCCATACGCGCCCGTCAGGACCGAGTACCAGGTCGTGTGGCAACGAGGGTGACAATGGCACCGGGAATTCCGTAATGCGCGCGCGCAATACGGCCCCGGATGCGAGCGGCGCAGGAGTCAGGGTGGCGATTGCGTCGCTGTCCAGGTGTTCGGCCAGCCAAAAGGCGTAGGCCTCGTCGTCGAAATCAGGCGGGGTCAGACCATAGGCGTCAATCGAGCGCATCAGCGCAATGGCTTCACGCCAATCCTGGGCGCTGCGCGGCTGACCGTTACGCAATATCCGTGCGGCCGAAACCTCATGACAACTGGCGCAATTCAAAATGAATTCCCGGCGCATGTCGCCCGCTGGTAAAAGCGCCAACCACGTAGCACTCGACAGCGTTTGTGCGAAATCAGGATCCGGGGTAAGTGAAAAATCGTGCACTGCGGCGGTGCCCGACATAAGCCCAGCTTCGACAACACCGGCCACCCAACCGGATGCTTTCGCCGTCACGGTATAGGTTCCGGACGTCAAGCCATCGATGCGATAAGCACCGTCGGCAGCGGTAAAGACGCTTGTCTCAATTCCGCTATTGGTATCTCGTGCTGTCACGATGACCCCACTGTTCGGAACGCCGCCGAGCTTAACGCTGCCGCGCACGGTATCGGCTGTGGCGCTACCCAGAGCTAGAACGACTAACGACGTGATACCAATGGCGATATGGCGAAGCGGGGATCGGGTACGCATTCTGACAATGACCTCAGATTAAGGACCGCGCGGCGCGGATTAATGATTAGAAGAGTAGCGCACCACCACGCAAACTATTCTGCCATGCCTGTTCACGGGCCGCTCGACCTGTCGGGCGATGACGGAAGGACACCAATCTTGCGGTCGATGTTAGCGAAAATGTCGCCTGGCTGAATAGCGGATCGCGGTGCACTGGGGAACCCGCAGGATGACTGTGTTTGATCCAAGAGGATAAAAATCACAGACTGGTGTTGGCGGCGCAACGTACGCCTCGAGTACTTTGCGACGTCATCCGCACTGGCCCTTGTTCTGCGTCGGCTCACCATCAGTTAAAACCTCGACCTCAAGCGGCGCCTGGCCGCCCATGCGGCGCAATCGATTCAGCGAGTGCAGCAAAAGCGCATTCGATATCAGCCAGCGCTCAAAACGGAACTTGCCAGGGAAATCGAGCAGCAACAAGCCGACCATCATCGTAAGCAGTCCCTGCCCCGGTAGAATCAGCATCAATGCACCAGCCAGTAGTAAACACACGGCGGCAAGATTCTTGATTATCAATAGAGGTCCGCGCAGCAGCGGATGACACCCTATCGAATCTGGGGTAGTGCGTTGCGGTTTCTGAAAATAGTCACACGGAAGGCGCAACACAATGACGGGTACCGCGACAAGTATCCCCACAAACGTCACCACCGACGCCGTAAGCACCTGCGCAATGAGACTCGGATCAGCGAAGCCACTCAACCATTCCATAGCGTCCTGCCCGCCCTAATGGTCCGGTTCATCGAACGCGAAATCGACGACCAAAGGCAAATGGTCGGACGCCCGTCGCGCCAATTCACTATGCCCAACGAAGCTATGGACGGCATCCAGCCGGCCGGCATAGCAAATATGGTCCAGTTTCCGAACGGGTAACGCGGCCGGGAAGGTTGCGGCCTGCGACTGACTGGTCGCATACCCCGCTGGCTGCATAAGCGATTTTCCAAATGCTCTCCAGCTGTCATTGAAATCGCCGCCAGCTACTATTCCATCCACGCCCAAAGACTCTTTGGCGCTCAAATGCCGCAGCAGCTTATCGATTTGGAGCTTACGCTCGTACGCTGCCAGCCCGAGATGGCAATTGAGCAGTAAGACGTTCTGCCTTGGCTCGTGCGGAACACAACAGCACGCCAGCAAGGCCCGCCGGCGCTTTTTAAGACGCACGCTGAGATCAAGATCGTGGACTTCGGATAATGGGTAACGACTCACAATCGCGTTGCCGTAAGTACCGGTCGACAACTTCACGTTAGCCTGAAACGCCCGGTACTGGAAACCCAAGGCGTCGCCAATAATATCGACCTGACGATCTCTCGAGGAGCGCGGTACACCGTCATCCACTTCTTGCAAAAATAATATATCCGCGCGCGCAGAGCGTAAAACCATCAGTATGCGCTCGATTTGATAACGCCGATCGATGCCGCCGATACCCTTGTGGATGTTGTAGGTTAATACCCTGAGATCTCCGCTAGCGGCAGAGTTTGGTAGCTCTCGGGTCGCCTGCGCCCGACTCATTGCGTGGTTCCACTCGCGCGCTCTTCGGCCAGTTGTCGGCGCAGCCTTGCAACCGTTGCGTGATAGCTTTCGGCATCGCCGAAGTCCGCATACTCGTGATAGCGGCGATGCTGATCAATGACTTTTCTGGCGTGCTTAATCGGGCACCAATACTGCTCAGTACGAGCTGCGATTTCCCGCGCATAAGCCAGCACACCGCTGGCGTAACCGCAGTAAACACAATTGATCCTTTCGATCGAATTTACATACCGCAAATGGTGCCGGTCAATGATAATGAAAGTGTCGCGACGTACGGCAGGTATCCGATAGAGCGGGAAACACAGGTACTGATACGCACTAACGAACAAGTCCAGGATCAGTAACGGGATAACCAGCGAATAGATAACCGGGGCAGTCGCGATATTGCGCAATTGGCTATGAACTAGCCACGTAATCAAGCCGGTTTTAAAACGCTCATGAACCTGCGTGACGCCGTGTTCGAAGCGGACCCGGGTCCCTTCGATACGGTATTTGAGAATTTCCTGCTGTTTGTCGAGCAGCGCGTGCAATTCATCCTCAAGCCGCGTGATTGCGGAAAGAATATCGCGAATGTCACTATCCATTGATGTTCCTTGGTTCAACGCTACGCGCGCTGCAGTAGACTTTGACTTTAGTGATGCAACTCGCGCGCCGAGCGGGAGCCAATCACACGCTTTTTCACACCATCGATGCCGATAACAGCCTGCACTCAAACTTCGCACAGTACTTGGGAGGGGTGTATGAAAACGAGACCGCATTCAACAGCGACGGAACAAGACAGTACACCTCTGGTTCTGCGCGCGGAACTAATTTTTGGGGTCGGTCTGAAGGTCATACTGCTTGGCGGAGCTAGTCTCGAACTGCTCAGCGGCAACTGGATGATGGCAGTAGCGACCGCCGGCGTTGCGCTGGTCATGTTCGTACCTGTGCTGCTCGGCTACGGTTTCGGCGTTCGCATCCCACTCGAATTCGAAACGCTTGCCGCAGTTTTCGTATTCGCCGCACTGTTTCTGGGTGAAGTTCAAGGTTATTACGTTAGATATTGGTGGTGGGACATTGCGCTGCACGGCGCTTCCGGACTGGTACTCGGCATTTTCGGTTTCTTGCTCGTGCACGCGATCAATGAACACGAAGATCTGGAAATGCATATGAAGCCGGCGTTCATCGGCTTATTCACATTCCTGTTTGCGGTCGGTTTTGGCGCATTGTGGGAGTTGTTTGAATTTGCAATGGACACGGGTTTGGGGACGACCATGCAGAAATCCTTACATGACACGATGATCGACCTGGCACTCGACGCTGGAGGCGCTCTCGTTATCGCAATAACCGGTTACTACTACCTCAAAGACCGGACAACGCAGTCGTTCCTCGAGCGTTGGGTCGCACATTTTTTTGAGATTAACCGGCGTCTGTCCAGGCGCTGACCTACGGGCCGGGGCTATCTGTGCTGTTTACCACGAGTAGCGATCGTGTGCGGCGACCGATGGGCCTAAATCTGATCTGTATCAAGCCTGCAAAGGTCGCGATGTCCAGTATCGTTGCCATTGATTCAGCGCATATGAGGGGAATTAAGCGATGGCAGGAGAATATACGGTGGCGCAAAAATGCGTGGACACGGCAATCACGACCGCTCAGGAAGACCCATCGATGAGCACGGACGTGATGACCGGCGCGTTACTCACGACACTGCTGAAGATCATGATCAAGGAACGCACACGTAAAGACCTCGCGAGCTTTATCGAATTTCAGCTCGAAAGCGTCGGCGAAGACGAGTTCGGAGTCACTCGCGGTAGTTAAGCCGCCTTGGAGAACGGTCGCAGTGGCTGGTAGCGCCTGCCCCTGGACCGTTCCCATTCACTCGTTTGAATCTATTCGGTAACGCTAGGCCGCGTCGCGAATAGCAATCGGATGGGTGTCAATTTTCTTTATCTCCGGCAGTACTTCTTTGGCGAACAAGCGCATGCTCTGTTCTGCTTCTTCAATGGGCATGCTGCCGTACTTGAAGATAAACGAGATCTCGTCGACACCGAATTGCTGGGCCAGCTCGGTCGTGCGCTCAATCACCATCTCGGGCGTGCCCCATGGATGTTCGTTAAAGAAACCTCGCAGGAACGGTGTTGGGTCACTGCTGAGCGCGTCCTGTACGGCGCCGTAGGATTCGTACCCCTTGATCTTGCCGAGATGACTGCCTAACAACTCGTAATGGCGTAACGCGGAATCTGCGTACTCGACCATATAGCGTTCGGCACCGGCCCGCGCCTCAGCTTCTGTTTCCGCAACATAGGTCCACAAGGCCAGTTTGGATTTGCCCGGCGCGTAGCCTGCCTCGGAGTGAAGTTTCGCGTAGCGGCGCGCCGTATCGAGTGACAAACCGAGACTCTGAGTTGGAATCACCAACGGGCGAATGTCGTGGCGAGCGATAATCTCGACTGTTTCGTCGGTGCCACCGGCGCACCACAGATTTCTACTCAAATCGCGCCCGGGTTGGGGGCGTAGACGCAAGCCTTCGATGTTGTAGTGCTGTCCGGAAAAGTCACAACGCCCGGTCGCAAGCAGCTCGCGCAACACCTGTATGGATTCATCAAAGCGGGCACGCGCTTCCCCCTGATCGATGCCGAGCCCCGCGTATTCACGCCGCCCCAGCCCGCGCCCAACACCGCAGATTATTTCCCGATCCGGGCCGAGAAACGTATCGAGCATGTTGATGTCTTCCGCCACACGTACCGGGTTATGCCATGGCAGGACCACCACCATCGTGGCGAGATCAATTTGCTTGGTTATACCAGCCACGTAGGTCAGGTATTGCAACGGATTGGTGACCATCGTGTAAGGCGTGAAATGATGCTCAATCGTCCATAGCGTGTCGAAGCCAGTCGCGTCAGCGATGCGCGCGATATTGAGCTCCTCCAGAAATACTTCGCGATCCGGTTTGACAGCTTCCTTTGGCACTGCTTCACCGCGCTCTTCGGCTTCGTAACAATCCCAATCCTGATAGTTCTGATTAAACAGTGTGGCCCCGACTCGCATCATGATGTTCTCCTTAACGCAGGCCACCGACTGGCCGCTGTGTGAAACCAATTTTTTACGCTCCTGCATGAGCGGAATTGATCCAGATCAATAGGACGGCTTGCGGTGTACGTTTCAGCTCGTAAAGCAGTATTCGAGGGGCAGGTTCTTAAGCGACGGGCAGGTACGCGCGCGGACGCATGGCGAAGCCAGCGTTCGATGGCGCGCCTTAGGGTGGGCGAACGGTCGCCGCAGTAGTTTTTCGATTGCCTGCGAGGAAGCGCAGACTACTTATCGCGAACAGACTGTATGGGCGATTCCGGTAGGGTCGATCCTGAACGACTGACCAGCCATGCCGCCAGCAGTCGAATCTGCACCTCGCTTAGGCGATCCGCATGGGCTGGCATGCGTCCCTGACGTCCACGAGCGATTGAGTGAGCGATGTCATCAACTGACGAACCGTATAGCCAGTAGCCGTCTGTGAGATCTGGCGCACCGAGCGCGGGCTTACCCTCACCGCTCGCTCCATGACAAACACTGCAACTGCCTGCAAAAGTCGCTGCAGCTTGTTCGTACTGCGGCCCATCGGCAGCTTGCGTACCGATCACTTTGAGATAATCGGCGAGCACGGTCACGCTGTCGTCACCAAGCGCCATCCGCCACGGCGGCATGGCCGCCTGGCGTCCGGCGGTGATGCTGGCGAGGATTTCCTCATCCCGCTGACCCCATTGCCACGCTGCATCAGTCAGATTCGGGGCATACCCGGCTACTCCACCTGCGTCTTCGCCATGACAAGTCCCGCAGTGCACCCGGAACAACGAAAGCGCCGCATCCATCGCAAGGTGATTCTGCGCAAGTTCGCTTAACGATTGGCCGAGCAAGGTGGCGTGGGGAGCAGCAAACTCGTCCGCGTAACGCTGTTCACTGTGCGCTAACTGATGGCCCTGAGACCAGCCCAGCGTACCGCGATAACGTCCCAATCCAGGGTAGAGCAGTAAATAGACCACGCTGATAACCAGCAATACGACGATCAACCAGAACCACCACAATGGTGCGGGATGGTTCCCTTCGCGCAGGGTTTCGTCCCACACCACCTCGGCGTGGTCATCGGGTTGGCGATCGAAGAAATAGACACTGAGCACGAGCCCGACGAGCACCAGCAAACTGCCCACCGTCAGCACGATGATCCAGCCACCCCAAAAGCTACTGGGCAATTCAGGCATCGCCTTCGTCCTGCAAGGGAATCTGCGCAACTTTGGAAATTTGCTCGTCATCAGTGCGCCAGAATAACCACACCGCGACCACCACCATAAACCCGGAAACCAGCATATCGCCGATGAAAATGAGATGCGCCACCTAGCCGCCCTCCGGCCTGGACACGCCAAGCATCTGTAAGTACGCAATGAGGGCGTCGAGTTCTGACTTACCGGCAAGACGCTGAGGCGCGAAATAAATGTCGCGGTCGGTGTACGGGTGGCCGAGCAGCTGCAGCGCACGCATACGGTTCTGAATGCTGCCGCCGGTGTCAGCGTCACGTTCGGCGAGCCATCGATAAGCCGGCATGATGGAGCTTGGTACGACCGCCCGCGGGTCCATGAAATGCAGACGATGCCATGCGTCGCTGTACTTGCCACCGATACGATGCAGGTCCGGCCCGGTTCGTTTCGAACCCCATAGAAACGGGCGATCGTAGACGAACTCACCTGCTTTGGACGTCGCCCCGTAACGCATCACTTCGGCAAGCAATGGGCGCACCTGTTGCGAATGACAAACGCTACAAGATTCACGGATGTAAATATCCCGCCCCTCAAGTGCGAGGGGCGGGTAAGGCTCGAGTCCGGCAACCGGGGTACTTAGCGATGTCTGGAACAGACTGGGGACAATTTGAACCAGGCCGCCCACTGAGGTCACTGCAATAATGCCGAACACGAGTAAGCCGGTATGCCGTTCGATGCGCCGATGCCAATCCATCAAGTTCATCACGGCGTACCCGCCGCGGGCGCGGGGCTGCGCATCGATGTCGTTGGCGGCGCGACCGTCACCGTGCGCTGGCCACTGATGGTCATAAAGAGATTGATAGACATCAGAATAGCGCCGACAAAGAAAGCGCTACCACCCAGCAGCCGCAAGAGGTAGTAGGGCTGCAATGCAGCAAGAATTTCGTTGAAGCCGTAGCGGACCTGTCCAAGCTCATCGAGACTCAGCCACAGCACTCCCTGTGTGATCCCGGCACCCCACATAGACAGTACGTAGAGCATGACGCCGGCCAGCGCGAGCCAGAAATGGATGTTCGCCAGGCGTACGCTCCACAAGGGCTGGCCCACGAGGCGCGGCACCATGAAATAGAAGCAACCGAAGGTGATTAAGGCATTCCAGCCGAGTGCGCCGGAGTGCACATGGCCAATCGTCCATTCGGTGAAATGGCTGATGATATTGACACTGCGAATGGCCATCATGGGGCCTTCAAACATGGCCAGCCCGTAGAAAGCCAGCGACAGCACGATGAGCTTGAGCCCCGGGTCTTCGCGCAGCTTTTGCCGCGCCGTACTCACCGTCATGATGCCGTTGATCATCGTGGCCCAGGACGGCGCGAGCAGAATCAGGCTCATGACCATGGCGAGTGTCTGGACCCACTCCGGGATGGCGCTGAAATGCAGATGATGAGGTCCGGCCCAGATGTAACTGTAAGCAAAGGCCCAGAACGACAACACCGATAGTCGATAACTCCATATCGGTCGTTCAGACTGCTTCGGTAGAAAGTAATACATCATGCCGAGGAAACCGCCAGTGAGCAGGAAGCCGACTGCGTTGTGGCCATACCACCATTGCACGATCGCATCCTGGGCGCCGGCATAAAGTGAATAGGATTTAAACGCGCTCACCGGTATGGCGAGACTGTTGACGATGTGTAGCATCGCCACAACGAGAATAAACGCGCCAAAGAACCAGTTGGAAATATAGATTTGTTCGATGCGGCGAATGGCGATGGTGCCGAAGAACACCACCCCGTAGATCACCCAAACTACGGTGATCGCGATATCGATGGGCCATTCCAGCTCAGCGTATTCCTTGCCGGCATTGGCACCCATGAACAGTGACACGGCACCCGCGATGACGATCAACTGCCACGCGAAGAACACCGTCCAGGCGAGGTTCGGCGCGAATATGCGGATGTGGCAGGTCCGTTGCACGGTGTAGAACGACGTGCCCATGAGCGCCGAAACCGCGAAGCCGAACAACACGGCATTGGTATGCACCGTTCGCAGTCGGCCGAATGTGAGCGGCGCAAAGTCAAGATTGAGTGCCGGCCACACCAGCTCGGCTGCCGCATACACACCAGCCGCCATGCCAATCAATGACCACAGCACCGCAGCGATGGTGAATGCCAGTACCACATCGTCCTCGTAGGTCGTTGGCGCCGCTGGCCATTTGATTGCCGCCATCCTCTAAACCCCGAGCCGCGGACCGATGCCGTAGACCCACAGGCACACAGATATGCCGAGCAGACTGACAAAGGCGACGAATAAATAGCCAATCATCGAAGACGCCATCAGCATGCCCTGTTCCGGGGTGGTCTGAAGAACGATTGGTAGGCCGCGATAGAGCAGGAACATGCTCCAGATTAAGCATGGCACGAGCACCAGCAGGTTCAAAAAGACGTCCGGATACAAGTGCATCAGGCTGCCCAGCACGAGCGGCGCTCCGACCACCACGAGCAGCGCGAAATGCGCGCCGAGATCGCGGGTCGCACCGTAGGTCCCCGCCATCCAGCGCCCGATGATCGCGGCCGAAATAAAACCAAACAGCAAGGCGAAAAAATATAGCGCGCAAATCACGCCAATCGTGACCTTCGGCAGCATGAGCGGTTCGACGGTACCAAGCTGCCACCCATGCTTGGTCATACCGACGTAAGCGCACAGGGGCGGCATCATGCCAAGCCATAAAGCCAGCCGTACGAAGACGTGCAGCGCAGAAAAATGTGCTTCTGACAACGCCACAAACGACGCTTGCGGACGGATGAGCACCATCGGAAGGGCTGTCAGGTTGAACGATCGATTCACGGGTGCAACTGTGCTTGGACGTTGCCCGATACGCTACGCGATAACTATTTCGCAGTAGATACGTGATTCCCGCAACCCGACTGCGGCATCCACGAATCTCTGCCACCAGTGGTTCGGTGCTAGGGTCTGAAACACCATGGTCTATTCGTCGACCACGTGGGATGCGGTAAGGTTGAGGAATGGGTGAAGGACAGCACAAGCGTCAGAATCGGGACCAATCTGCGGCGGAATTCGAAGCCGTCGTTGATGCTGCCGTGGACGGCATTATCGTGATCGATAGTCAGGGTCTGATCGAGGTATTCAATCGGGGCGCAGAACAAATATTCGGGTATACCAGTGCTGAGGTTTACGGCCGTAACGTTTCGATGTTGATGCCCCCGCACGACAGCGACAGACATGACGGCTACATTCGCAATTATCTCGACGGCAAGCAGCCGCGAATCATTGGCATCGGGCGCGAAGTCAGGGGTCTACGCAAAAACGGCGAGACGTTCCCGATGGATTTGTCGGTCGGCGACGCGAGCAGACTAGGCGATCAACGTTTTGTCGGACTGGTTCGGGATATTAGTGAGCGGCGGCTGACCGAACTCGCACTGGCAGACAGTGAGTTGCGCCACCGGACGCTGTTTAATCGCGCGCCGCTCGGCATATTCACTGCCGATCTGGCCGGCCGCTTCCTCACGGCAAATGATGTCTTAGCTGCGCTACTCGGCTTCGAGGAGGTGGATTGGGTCACGCGGCATAACTGCCAGAGCCTGACCGCACCGGACAGCCGCATGCTGCAGCACAACGCTTTTCAGTCTCTGATCGAGAGTGACGGCAATGCCTCGACAAACCAGCGCCTCAACTGGCTTAAGCACGATGGCGAGACCATCGTTGTTGATTTACACCTCACGCTGGTTAAACAAGACCAACACGACGCATTTTTCATCGGCCACGTTACTGACCGAACCAGTGAAATCCGTGCTGCAGTCACTTTGCAGCGAGCGCAGCAAAAGCTTGCTCAATCGGGGCGCGTCGCAACGCTCGGCGAAATGGCCTCGGCCATCGCCCACGAAATCAATCAACCGCTCACAGCCATTTCGACCTATGCGCAGGCCTGCCAGCGTTTGCTCAGTGGGAATGCCCCCGATTCAGACACGCTGCGCGACGCGTTAGATGCTGTTTATCGCGAATCGATGCGTGCCAGCGAGGTTGTGCGACGTATTCGCGGATTCGTACGCGACCGAGAGAGCACCCGGTTTCGCGAGGACATCAATGCCATCATCCGCGACAGCGTCGAACTGGCTGCGTTTGAAGCGACGCAATCGCAGGTCGAGATAGAGCTCGAACTCGCTGGTTCGCTACCGCAGGTGACCGTCGATCGGGTGCAGATTCAACAGGTCTGCCTCAATCTGATTCGCAACGCCATCGACGCCTTGTTGTTGTCGCCGGCATCCGAGCGCGGCATTCTTATCATCAGCGGCACGACCGCTAACGGGGTTGAGATCAGCGTTGCAGACAACGGCAGCGGGGTTGACGAAAAACACCGGGGAACACTGTTTGAACCGTTCCTCACCACTAAGGATGACGGCATGGGGCTTGGACTATCGCTGAGTCAGTCGATCGTAGTGAGTCACGGCGGTACCTTGACGTATGCGCCGCGCGATTCGGGCGGCTCGATTTTTACTTTTGAACTGCCAGCCGGGCAAGCCGCCGATGTCTGATCCGGTCGTGTATGTCGTTGACGATGACCCGCCGGTTCGAGAGTCGCTGCGCTTACTCATCCGTTCAGTCCACATGGAAGTCGAATGTTTTCCGGATGCAGTGGCATTCCTCGCCGGTTTTGACCCCCAGCGCACCGCGTGTCTGGTCCTGGATATTCGCATGCCGACGATGAGCGGGTTGGAGCTGCAGCTTGAACTGAATCGACGCAGCGTACGGCTGCCCATCATATTTCTGACCGGCCACGGCGACGTACAGATGGCCGTTCAGGCGATGCACGCCGGTGCCTGGGATTTCGTCGAGAAGCCGTTTCGCGATCAATCACTCATTGACAGCATTAACGCAGCGCTTAACGCCGCTTGTGAAAGACGCGCCAACGATGCCGAAATTGAAACCATCCGACATCACATCGAAGCCCTGACACCACGTGAGAAAGACGTGATGCAACGCATCGTAGATGGCCAGCCGAATAAGGTGATTGCCGCCGAGATTGGGCTGAGTGAACGCACGGTTGAGATTCATCGCTCAAAAGTCATGTCCAAGATGCAAGTGCGTTCACTCGCTGCGTTAGTCAAACAAATTCTTGCCGCGACGCAAACGTCCAATTGATGAAACAGCCAACGTGAAGTGGTATCAGCTCTTGAGGCACGTTCGGTTCGTGGCGCTATAGCAGCGTTCTAATCTGTCAGCGCAGACGACCGGCGCAGTTCATTGCCTGTGCCGAGACCCACTTGCTGCCGTAACACAGACATGTCGATGAGGATCTGGCTGTCCTTTTGCTGTGCGAGATGCTCCTCCTGCACGTAGCCGTACTCTTCGAGTAAATGGTAGGCGGACACTGCGTAGGGTCCGCCCGGATCCGCCTCGATGCAGGCAACCAGCAACATCTCCATCTCCGGCACCGTTGGTTCAAGTCCCGTGGTCCGTAACGCAACGACAGCAAGGTGATAGTAGATGTCCGCGCGAGTCGCGGACGGGGCGTCAGCATTTTTCGTCAACCACTCGCGCATCATCCGCGCGGCCACAAGATCGTTGATTACGCCATTGGCATGGCCAGGGATCAGACTTGATGTGCTCGCCTTGTTGAAACTGGCGCGCGCGTAAGCCAGCGTCGGTTCGTCACCCAATGCCTGTTCATGTCGGGCAAGATCACCAAGCCAGTTGTCGAGTTGCTGGCGTAAGTAAAGTGGCTGATCGGTGCGCGCCCGATAGTTGCGTAAGAAATCGGCTATTCGTGCAACGGCAGATCCGGTAGACAGCGCAACGCGCAAATAGGTACGCAGATAACCTCGATAGGTGGCTTCGACTGGGCCGATTGCCGGGTCCATCAGCTGTCCTTCGAGTAATGTTAACGCGTGGTCGAACTCGCGCGTTGCGAGTAGTACCGACAAGCGCGCGCCGGGTGCAAGATCATCGCTGTGCATGCGCGCCAAAAGTTTCTGGCCGAACTCATTGCGACTCTGGGCCTGCAGCCGACGGTGGCAGTTCGCGCAATGCTCGGTCAGCTCAAGCAAACTGTAATACGCGTACTCCGGCCACTCATGCTGGAACGACACGGTGATGTCCTGGACCGATTTATCAAAAGCTCTTGCGAGCAAACTAAAGTGTTCATCCCCGGGTGGGCTGTGTGCGGCCATCGCACTCGAAGCCCCGGCAAGAACCTTAAGTTTGCTGTCGATGAGTTCAGCATCCCACTGAGTGTCGTAGTTGCTCTCACGCGCGCTCAGCGGTAGCAGATAAGCCAGGGCGTCGAACACGTCATGCATGATTTCTGCCGTGCTGGCCGCCGGGCTCGCGGGGCTGGCGATCAGTACGACGAGGCCAACTATGAACAAGCGGAACTTGCGACCCAACCAGCGCGGCGGCGTCATGCCCGGATGAGTCCACTTACGAATTTCACTTGATGTACCTACATGGTGTTTTCTCACCGATTCTCTCCTCGGTATGACGGTATTTAGTGTTTCTTCCACAGGCTGTTAGCGGACCACTGCGACGGGACACGCGGCGTGATTGGTCACCTGGGTGCTGACGCTACCGAGCAGCAGCCGGGTAAAGCTCGATTGGCCGCGCGAACCCATCACGACGAGATCGACTTCATTCGCTTCTGCCCATTGGCATATTTGTTCCGCGGGCTGCCCCCACACCTGCACCGGCGCACCTATTTCCAAGTCCCCGCCACATATCTTCAAGCACGGCTCAATAATTGTTTTGGTCGCGCGGGCCTCAATACTCTGGCGCAGTTCATCTGTGTCCATTGAGGCATAGGGGATTGATCCAGGCCACACAGCCGGACCCATCGCATTGAGCAGAAGGAGATCTTCAGGATGCACGGTAAGCAGCGTGATACGCGCAGCACATGAGCGTGCAAGTGAGGCCGCGAATTGCGCAGCGTGCTCGGCGTGCTCGGACCCGTCGCAGGCAAGCAGAATATGTTTAACAGTCCCCATGCTCTTCGGCTCCCAGTTGACGATTGATTGCCAGCATGGCGGTTCGCAGGCCGACAGGGGTTGATCCAGGTCAAGTCGTTCGCGGTCGAATTCGTGCGCGGCGATTGGGCCATAAAACGTCCGCGCTGGAGTTTTGATCCAGGTCAATATTCGACTGGATGGCAACGCTAGGATGATGCCTGAACAGAAAACCGGAGCGTCTAATGTTGTCAGTTCGAGGAGGACGATCGATACGGACCGTTTGCTTGGTGTTGGCTGTGTTAGTCAGCGGCTGTGATAGCAATGACCACTCGGCGCGCGGCTTCGTCTTGCCACGCGGAGATATTGAGCAAGGGAAAACGGCGTTCGTGGACTTGGGGTGCAATCAATGCCACTCGGTCGCAGAAGTCGACCTGCCAGCTTACAGCTCACCCATGCGCTTCAATATCAAACTCGGCGGCGAAGTAATTAATGTACGGCGCTACGGCGATTTGCTGAATTCGATTGTCAACCCGAACCATGAGATCGCGCGCCAGTACACGCAGTCCCTGCCCGCCTCTGCAGACGCGCCGCAGGCGTCTCCAATGCCTGATTTTACCGGCGTGATGACGGTCGCGCAGCTAATCAACCTCGTTGAGTTTCTACACACTCAGTATCGCGAAACCTTGCCTGAATATGCGGGCATTATTTACGGTCCCTGATGTTGGGCAATCCGATCACCTATAAGTTGGCACACCCGCTCACGGAGGTCGGTAAGCGATGAATCCGAACGGTTCTCTTGCGCATATCCCTATCGCCGATTGCATGAGTATTTTTCTCATCACTTTGTCGCCGTACGACACTATCGCGAAAGCCTTTGAACTGATGAGCACCAATCATATTCGTCGTCTGCCGGTACTCGAAAATGACGCCCTTATCGGTATAGTGACGTGGTCTGATATTCTGAAAATGAGCCAACCCGACCCGGCTGGGCGCAAGGATTCATCCGCGACGTTTGATGATTTGGCACGCCTCACGATCACTACCGTAATGACGCGAAATCCACTTACGGTACAGCCCCAGCAGCCGGTTGGTTTTGCGGCCGAACTCATGCTGGACAACAAAATCGGCGGATTGCCTGTGCTTGACGCTGACCAGACTCTGGTCGGACTACTCACTGAGTCAAATATCTTCCGCCTCATCGCCAAACGATGGCGCGACGATAATGAGGTTTTCTCAGGCGCCCGCCGGGGTTGATCTCCGCACGCGAGATTTATTCCGGACCGCGCCTGAGGCCGTGCAACGTGCCCGGCCGGTAGCGCAGCCTGTTTGGCAGATCTTCCCTAAGTAGATTCCGCAGTGGTCTAGGTAGGATTGCGACTGATATTTTTCGGCGCTGGGTCGTTAAATGAATCCATCAACATTAAACCGGTGGATCCATGCTATGAACGCAGTCGAAAAACTAACCCCAACCTGTTTGAATTGTTTCGCCCGCCAACCGTGCCCGCTTAGCGCCCTATGCGGCGACAGCGAGTCGCACCCTCAGGTTCCGGTCGGCAACGTGATTCTGCGCCGTGGTCAGCCCTTAAGCCACCAGGGCGACCGTGCCGAGCGCCTGGCCGTAGTACGCAGCGGATCGCTCAAATGTGTCTACGATTCCGTCGATGGCAGAGAGCAAATCGTCGCTTTCGCCCTGCCCGGCGATGTCGTCGATGCCACCATGCTGGGTAGTGGCCACCACGACATCAGCGCCGTCGCACTGGAGACAAGCTCCGTGTGTTCGGTGTCAATCCGGAGCCTGCGGCCGGACGAAGCCGGCCTGCCGATACTACTCAGATGCGCGGGAGGCGCCAACCCGCAGCGCCTAGACCACACTCTGGTTATCGCCCAACGCGCTGCGCGTGCCCGGTTGGCCTGGTTCATTCGCGATCTCGCGCACCGCTATGGTGAGCTCGGGCTGTCAGGATCGGAATTTACACTCAGCATGTCACGACATGACATTGCGAACTATCTCGCGCTCGCCATAGAGACCGTGAGCCGATTGTTCACCGACTTAAGCCGCGAGAACATTCTGTCTATCCATGGTCGCGTGGTCGAAGTTTTGCGCCCCGATCTTCTTGCGGCAATTGTGGAAGGAGAACGCCCCGCTATGCCGATTGCTCAGAATCAATAGGCGAAATCTATCGGGGACCGTGCGGACAGCCGCCGATCGCGGCGCGACCGCAAGACGGTACTGATTCTTGATCTCGATCAAGCGCTCCGTGCACAGGCGCAGGCAAGATTCCAATCGATACTTCGCCGGCAATCAGGACAACGCGACATGCCGAATCGACCCCTCATTATCAGCGTGATGACGCCGTTCCCGCACACCGTCGATATCGAGGCGACGCTGAGCGAGGTGCGACAGTTTCTGCGTGAGAATCACATCCACCATCTTCCCGTAACCGAACACGACAAGCTCGTCGGTGTGGTGAGTGATCGGGACATCAAATTATGCCTGGGACCGGATTTCGACTACCCCGATGAAAACGAGATAACCGTCAACGACATCGTGATCCGCGATGCCTACGTAGTCGATATCACTTGCCCGCTGGACGAAGTGCTTGCCGCGATGGCCGAGCGACGCTGCGGTTGTGCGCTGGTGACACGGCACGAAAAAACGGTCGGGATATTTACTTGTGTTGATGCCTGTCGCAGTTACAGCAACGAACTACGTAAGCGCTTTGCCGTCGATGTTGACGACAGTGTCGCCTGAACGAATTGCCCGCCCTGCAAGGACCTCACCTATGAACACTTCAAGACATGGCCTGACTATCGGGATCGAGCGCGTGAATTCAGATTTTTTCCTTTCGCTTAAAGCAATTGGAAAACTGACGCACGATGATTACGAAATTATTACGCCGATGATCGATTCCGCGTTGGGGGGCGTCGACCAGCCAAAAGTTCGCGCCCTCATCGATGGCACTGAAATGGAAGGATGGGAGCTACGGGCGGCATGGGACGACTTTAAGCTCGGACTGAAGCACGGCAGCGAATTCGAACGCATCGCAATCTATGGCAATAAGAACTGGCAAGAAATTGCGGCCCGGATTGGCTCGTGGTTTGTGTGTGGTGACGTGCGCTACTTCGAGACCTACGCCGACGCCATCGCCTGGTTGCAGGAATAGCGCACTCAGGGAGAATTCGCAGGCCTTTGCGAAGACATTTCGACTCTGCGAAGTGCTGCTGTCGCGAAACTAAGCTCTGGTTTGCTTAGCGATCAGCCTTCCAACCCAGAGCGGCTGTCATTTACTGCACTCGCCGCGTTGTGTAGATGCCGAAACCATAGGCCGTAAGCCAAGACACCCGCAGCGGCCCCCATCATATTCGTCACAACATCATTCAATGACGAAAATCGGCCCGGAACGAACGATTGATGCCACTCATCGAGAGCGCCGTAACCGCTAGCGGTGAGCCAGGCGAAAATCACGACCCCGGCAATGTTTGGAAACCAGCGCCAGCCCGCACGACACCAAAGCACTGCCAAGACGCTATAGATGGGGAAATGGAGCAAATTCTGAAGTTCTTGGCCGATCCCTGCATACATGTCATCTGACCAGTTGCCAGGGTTGGTGTCTGATACTGACGACGTCCAGAAAATGACGGCCATGTAGGCAATCGGCAGCAGCAGCGCAACCGGGCTGGTCGGGATCAGGTCCTTATTCAAGGCATTCGACGGCATTCTTCTAAAAGCTCTGGTTTCAACCTGTGATAGACCTCAACGGGAAGCGCTACAGGACCCATGCTGCGTACAGCGTTGAATCTCGAGTCGTTGATGGCGGGAACGGGGATGATACTGCCAGGATGACATCTCGCGAGACCGAGTAACGATAACTTCGTCATGAAACAAGCCACAAACTGTCGGGGCGAATACTGCAGGTAATGGCGTTCGATTACTCCGCCTCGCTAGGCCAGGCGTAGATCGACAGCGCCACTTCCCTCAGCCTAGTCCCGCATAAGAGAATCACGACCATGACCCCAAATTGATCCGATACGGCGAAAGCTATGACTGACTCTGACCGGGCTATTGAAGCGCAGGCCACCCTCCACCACGCCTATTTCCTGGGTCTGCAACTGATGGTTGCCACCTCCGCCGGCGCGCGCACGACGGGCGAATGGATATATCGCTTATTCCGCCAGCAACACGAACAATACTTCTTGCAGAGCTTTGCCAAATTGGGCCTGTCCGGATTGCCCGATGCGGTGGCCTGCGCGCGCTACCACGTGCTGTCGAATAGTGTCGGCGGCGTGCCAGTCGAATATGCGGAAGAATCATCGACCAAGGCCTGGGTGCGGTTCCGCTACCCGCGCTGGATGTTTGCGGGTTCAACCCTGTGTGGGATTCCCGTCGAATCGAGCATGGGCTTCTTGCGCGGCTGGTACGCACACAACGGCGTGTCGTTGAATAACCCTCGCCTCGGCTTCGTGTGCGTTTCTGAAGACATGACCGGAGAATTCGGTTTTTGCGGCTACTTCAAAGAATTCGACCATGCGCTCGGCGAAGAGGAACGCCTGCAGTTCGCGCGTGATGAGCGCCCACCCGCTTACGACGCGAGTATCCAACCCAGCTTGCCTGCAGCCGGTTGGGATGATGCGCGCATCGCGCGGGCCAATCGCAACTATGCCGTCGCGTACATCAAGAATGGACTCAGCGCACTGATCGCAGTGATGGGCCGCGAGGAGGCCATGAAACTCGCGTGTCGAGCCGCCCGTTTGACCGGTCTGCAGTATTTTCCTCAGCTCGCCGAACGGTTGGCGATGCCGGATGGCGACTATCGAGACACCGCGCGATTTTTGCAACTGATGTTCGAGGGGATGGGCGATGTCGCCGAAATGCACATCGACGAAACCAACGACAGGGCCACGATTTCGCATTCGCAACTACGCATCGCTGCGGGCGTTGACAGCGAATTGCGCGAAGATATCACTACGTGCTGGATTGAATTATGGTTAGGCACCATCCATTCCCATCGGCGCTTCAAAGAAGTTGAGGTACGTACGACACCGGAGGGACTGGCGTGGACCCTCGCAGATCGTGCCGACCGTCCAGCCAGCGCGTGATGGTCAATCCACCCGCCAAACTGTTACCTTTTGAACCTCAATCCGAGCAATAGGGCAGCGACGCGATGACTACCGACAACACACTTATTCTGTACGGCGTGCCTTTCTCCCAGCCCGTTCGGGCCGTCATGTGGCTGATGATACTGAAGCGTCTGCCGTTCGAGATGGTGCTCGTTAATCCCGGCTCTGAAGGTAAGTCCGGGAGTCGCAACCCAAACTATTTGGCGAAAAACCCCGCCGGTACGATCCCCTGCATAGAAGAGCCGGACAGCGGCTTCGTGTTAGGCGAGGCGCACGCCATCATGTGCTACCTGAGTCGCAAGCATGGCTGGACGGATGTCTACCCGGCCGACGCGCAACGCCGCGCGCGCGTCGATTGGTATCTGCATTTTCATCACCGCACCATTCGCGATGGTTCGATAGGCTTCGTCGCGCCGAAGATCCGCAAGGATCTCGAATTCCCCGAACTTGTTAAGGCCAACGCCCAGGCGAATTTCACTGGTGCCTTGCAGGCTCTGGAGGACGGCTGGCTGACTAAGGGCAAGTATCTGGTCGGCGATGAGGTGACGCTGGCTGATCTTGCGGCCTATGTCGAAATCGGCCAGACGCGTGCAGAGTTCACCAATGTCTACGATTTCAGTCCGTTTCCCAGCGTACAGCGCTGGCTGGATAACATGGCAAAAATCGAAGGACACGACGAGGTCCACGTCGTGTTGGCGGATCTCGGCGATATTTCGCGCGAATCACCGTCGATGGATGCCATCCGCAGCGCAAACAAACATGCCTTGCAGGTACTCAAAGACAAAATAGAATCGATCAAACAAGACTGAAGCGCAGTTGCCCGGTCAACCCGGCACGCGTTTCTACTGCCAGCCCATTCAGCGAGAGCACCCCATGATTGAACTGTATACCTCATCAACACCAAACGGCTGGAAAGCTTCTGCCACGCTGGAAGAACTCGAGATCCCCTATAACGTGCATGCCATCAACCTGAGCAACCAAACGCAGAAAGAAAACTGGTTCCTCGAATTGAATCCAAACGGACGAATCCCGGTCATCGTCGATACGGACAATGACAATTTCGCGGTATTCGAAACCGGTGCCATCATGGTTTATCTGGCAGAACAGTCCGGACGCCTGCTCCCGACCGACGTCAAAGGCCGCTCGCTGGTCATGCAGTGGCTGATGTTTCAAATGGGTGGCATCGGGCCGATGATGGGCCAGGCGAACGTGTTCTACCGCTATATGCCGGAAAAAATCCAACCCGCTATCGAGCGCTACCAAAATGAATCGCGCCGTTTGCTGGAAGTGCTTGATCGTCGTTTAGCGGATAACGAATGGCTCGCCGGGGATTTTTCGATTGCCGATATCGCGAACTGGTGTTGGGCACGGACTTATAAATGGTCAGGCGTTTCAGCCGACGGTCTGCCGCATCTGAAACGGTGGCGCGATGCCATCCGCAACCGCCCTGCCTGCCAGCGCGGCGTTGAGGTGCCGCAACCGCTGGTCAACATGGAGAAAGACAAGCAGGCTGCGGCAGAGTTTTCCAAGAACGCGCAGACCATTCTGCAACGCTAGCAGGCGGTTATAGAAACGTAGCAAGGAAGCCCGGCGGCAGGTGTTCTAGCGCGCTCCATCCCGCAATTTTCTATAGAAGCTGCGGATATCGGCGACCAGCGCTGCAGGCTCTTCCATAGGCGCGAAGTGGCCACCCGCCGGCATTTCTGTCCAGTGCTGGATGTTGTAGTAATCGTTCGCCCAACGTCGCGGCATGAGCACGACTTCCTCCTTGAACACGCCAATGCCGGTCGGGGCTTCAACGACCGGAGAGCGGTTGTGCGAAGCCTGCCAGGGATTGTGCAGACACTCATAGTAATAACGTGCTGAAGTTCCGTAGCTTTGCGTGAACCAGTAAATCGACATGGTGGTGAGCAACTCGTCCTTACTGAAGCGCTTTTCGACGTCGCCGCCGCAATCACTCCAGGTGCGTCTTTTCTCGAGAATCCATGCGCACAAGCCGGCCGGTGAGTCGTTCAGCGCAAAAGCCAATGTCTGTGGCTTCGTCGACTGAATCGCGGAATAGCCGCTTTCTTCACTGAAGAAATTCTCATTACGTTCGTAGTAGCCCGCCTCCTCTGGTCCGTAGTCACTTGCAGGCGGTAAATCACCGTTAAAAAGATTCAGCGGCGCCATCAGATGAACGTAGATACCAATCAGGTGCTCAGCGTATTTATGGCCCAACTGCGCAGTCAAAAGCGCACCCCAATCGCCCCCGCCGGCAGCAAACTTGTCGTAACCCAGAACGTCACGCATCAGGGTCACCCACAAATCCGCGCTACGCCAAAAATTCATTCCCGGCGTGGTCAGCGGATTGGAGAAGCCGTAACCCGGTAGCGACGGTATGACCACGTCGAATGAGTCTTCTGCGCGCCCGCCATAAGCGACCGGATCGGTCAGCGGGCCGATCACCTTGTGCCAGTCCCAGAATGTCCATGGCCAGCCGTGACTGAGAATAATCGGCGTCGGATTCGGACCTTTACCCTTCTCATGAATGAAATGAATCGGAACGTCTTCAATCGTCGTTTTGAAATGCGAGAAGCGATTGATTTCCGCTTCCTGGGCGCGCCAATCGTAGTCGTTGGCCCAATACGTTAAGAGTTCCTGCAAGTACGTGCCGTTGGCGCCGTATTGCCAGCCATCGTTAGCGAATTCGGGAGCGAAGCGCGTTCGTTGAAGCCGGTCGCGTAAATCTGAGATTTCGCTGTCGGGTATATGGATCGAGAACGGTTCAACAGTCATGGGAGGCACCTCGATAATCGACGCTGTGATTAAAACAGGAACCAGATTACTACGGCAGCACGAAAGAGATCACTGGATCGCAGGCTGAGCTCGGCGAAAAAAAGGCCGGCGGGCGTTGCGCTTCGGTGGGTTCGCAGAACTCACCGTTTTCTCGCCGACCGGATGCCCCGAAATCGAGTTTTGTTCACCCGGCTATGGCCAGATATCTGCTTTCTACTATGGCGGCCCTTGAAATCACCTCAGCCGACCCTATTTACCTATCAAGGCGGGCCGATGCACTCCCCTCCCCCCAAGAAACGCCGCAAGACCTCCCCTCTTGTCAGGCGATCGGCCCGCCTTATTCAAACTGCTGGAAAGCTATTTCGATGCCTGCTTCATGCGCCGAAAATATCCCGAAGTTTCGGGTCGGTTGTCGCAGAAACGTTGACGGCTGCCGTTGCTCTCTACGCGCTTGAGTTATGGGCGCCGCTCAACCCACGCGCTGGAAAGGGGCACTACGCTGCTGATCTGACGTGACACAGATTCTGCATCCGCGCGCGTTGCCAGATTCGTGACCATCACCCGCCACCAACTCTGTCCGTTGACCTCGACGCGCGCGGCAGTGGTGCGATATCCAGCCGCGCCAAGCCGCTCTGCCAATCTTGCCGCCCCGGCCTCATCGCGGTAAGAAGCCAAATTTGCGCGGTACTCGCCACCTTCGTTGATCACGCCCTGACCAGCCTGCGGTTCTGTTTCCTGCGCCCAACGGCCGAGATCATCCGGATCAACCGGCGCGACTGGCAATGCAGGCTGGTCGCGCGGTGCCATGAACAGGCTCATCGGCGTATCTAGAATCGTTTCTGCCCCGTTCCGTTCGATCGATATCTGGCCTTCTAGTAACACCACGAAATCGCGCCCGTCCTCTGCTTTGCCCCACACATCGGTGCCGCGAATACCTATGGTCGCCGAACGCAGCTGTGCGGTGATGTTACGTTTGCGATTCACGAGCGTGGTGGTGAATCGGAATGCCCCTTTCAGGATGTCCAGGGCGCCGCTGAATACACCACTGTCGTCAACAGGCACCTGCAAACTGTCGAGCGACAACTGCGCATTGGCGCCGAGTTTGACGTGGCTGCCCTCCTCCAAACGCAGGACAACCCGTGCGCGTGGTCCGGTGACAATCCGGTCGCCACTGCGCAGATTCATGCCAAAGTGCAGCGCCCTACGCTCAGTACCTCGCTCCAGCCAGGCGGGCGCCTGCATGATCAGAACCTCGGCAGCTGCAGCCGCATAAACCGATGGTGATACGCCCGCGAGCAACACGGCAGCGCCGAATAGCCACGCCGGGACCAAGCAAGACGAAACCAGAGACGCGGGTTGGCGGAGTGAAAAAAACGCTCGAGATTCGGCTCGCATAGGGCTACCCGTTGAAATGACTTGAAGGTAGGTAGACGCGGTGCGAGGAATGGTTCACGTCGTGATTTGGCGAAGGCCGGTCGGCCAGCATCAAGGCGTCTCGCGAACAGGCGAGTACCTCGATGCTGCAGTTGATTGGCGCCATCAAGACGCCTGATGTCAGCTCGTCTGCTTACCCGTTACCGGGTCTGGCGGCTGTGCGGAATAACCGGATTGCAGCTCCATAATCGTTATCACCCGTTCCCCCCAATCGTGTGGGAGGTCACGCATTTCGCCGGGTGTTTTAGCATTAACGACATGCTCTAGTGCGGCGGTGAGAATATCGCGCTGCATGGCGACATCACCCGGGCGGCCAAACGGATTGCCCATCGGGAAGTTAATAAACACCGAGCGTGGCGGCAGGACTTGGAGCGTGAGGTCACGTCCAGTGCTGACAGTAACGGTGGGGATGCCGCCTTGTTCGATAACGCGTGATACCAGACCCACGGTCTGGTGGTCGAGAGGTCAGGCAGGGACCAGGATCATTAAGTCCACTTCGTCTTTTTGCAGGTCATCGACCAGTGCCGGCGCAGCGACTTTCAGCACGTCACTACGGTTGTAGATACGTCCCATGAAACCGCTCCACAAGCGCTCGGCGACAGATCCGATAACGCCGTCAGCAGCAAGCTCGCGCAGACGTTCGAGCGGAAACAAGACATTAAGATCTTTCTTCGCATCGCGGGTATCGTAATACGCGTCATTAATATCGAATTCGCTCGCGTGCGACTGCCACGGCACTTCATCGACGCGTAAATCGTTCTTCGCCGTCGGGTTAAACGGTTCGCGCGATTGATGCGAGACCCCGCCTGATGTGAGCATCGAGACGCGGCACTCGCTCAGAGGACGAGTCAGCTTAGTGAAAGCCGTGCTGTCGTTGACCGTCCATTCATAGGCTGGAAAACCAAGCGTCTGGTAGTACTCATTCAGCGCTTTGACGTATTCGATCGGCTTCATACTGACTCCGTCACAATCTCTGCAAGTGCGCGAAATACAGCATGACCGCTAGGCCATGCTGTATTCGTTTCGACAATCGGGTTAGCGAACAGGCTCCAGCACAATCACTGGAATCTCACGTCCGGTCGCTTTATCGGCGCTCGCTTTGTAGTCGTTGAAGGGAGGATACATGGCTGCCATCTGGTCCCAGATGCGGGCACGCTCGTCACCGGTCGCAACACGGGTGCTGGCTTTGAATTCGTCGTTACGAACTTTCACCTTCACGTCGCCCTGCTTTTTGATGTTGTGATACCAACCCGGGTGTTTCGGATCGCCGCCTTTGGAAGCGATGATGGCGTATTTACCGCCGTCTACGTCGCCGTAGAGCAAGGGCATGATGGATTCGTTGCCGGATTTTGCGCCGGTGGTGAATAACAACAATGTCGGCAACGGCCCTGGGCCACCTCCCATAGTGGAATCCCACAGGTGCGCGGCCTCACCGTCAGCCAGATAATTTTTACGGTGGTCGGCAATCCAGCCACTGGTGCTGGCTTCTACAATCGGGTCACTCATAAATCGTTCTCTCTTCAGTTGGGGTAATCACTTAAAACGCGGCCGGGCAGCATGAATAGTCATTTTGTCGTTATCGCCGCGTTTCTCACGCCATTATCCGTTCCATACCGCGTTTTTGCACGCGCAGACGGTCGCGCTACGACGTTGGTATGCCTGTAATCCGCGATCCAGAGACGCCGGGCGGTTGCGGGGCCCACACCGACTCGCGCCACGCACCGTGCGACAGGCTTTAGCGCCCGGTATTATTGGCGCGCCGCCAGCGTCATAACGCAGTTCCCGTCGCGGAGAATGAGCGGTGACAATCCGGCCTGGTTACGGTCACGAATTTAAACAACCAAGAGATTTGCTATGAACAACGACCTACTATTCGAGAAAAACGGGCATGTCGTCACCCTGACCATGAACCGGCCGGACGCGCGCAATCCACTCGGCGTCGCAGGCGATGGTGACAATTTCGCCGAGGCCGCCGAGCTCATCAACAACGACAACGAGGTTCGCTGCGTCATCCTGACCGGTGCCGGCAAGGCATTTTCAGCGGGCGGGGATTTGAAAGGCATGCGCGATCGCGAAGGTTTGTTCGGCGCGACACCGTTGGTGATGCGCGACGAAGCCTACCGCAAGAATATTCACCGCGTCATTCGCTCTTTGTGGAATATCGAAGTCCCCACCATCGGCGCGATTAATGGCCCAGCGATTGGTCTTGGTAACGACGTCGGCTGCACGTGCGATATGCGCATTGCCGCTGACTCGGCAAAATTCGGCGCGACGTTCCTCAAAATCGGGCTGATCCCGGGCGATGGTGGCTCCTGGCTGCTACCTCGCGTTATCGGCTGGTCGAATGCCGCGCGTCTGTTTTTTACTGGCGATGTTGTTGATGCTGAGACTGCGCGTTCATGGGGGCTGGTGTCCGAGGTCGTTCCCGCTGCGTCCCTCATGGACGAAGCACGCGCGCTGGCAGAGCGAATCTGCCAGCAGCCGCCGCAGTCTCTGCGCATGACCAAACGGCTGATGCGCGACGGCATGGACTCAAGTTTCGACACCATCATGGAAATGTCTGCCAGCATGCAGGTGATTGTGCAGAACACGGAAGATCATCAGGAAGCCGTTAACGCTTTTTTTGAAAAGCGCCCGCCGCAATTCAAGGGTCGGTAGAACCGGCAGTCGGTTGAGGGCCTTGTCGGGCCCTCGCTGATCCAAGTCGTCTCGGCCTGATGATAAGAATAGCGATGTGCTCCTCGTCAGCCTCATGGCCACCACCTACCGTGTTAAATCGAGCACTGGATTCGGAGATATTCGTTGCCCATCATTGCCGCGTTTAGCCAATGGCGCGGCGACTCTTGTGCCCGGACGAAACCTCGCTCGAGTATCTCGAAAACCTTTATCCGCGCTTTGTCGCCCAGCGCTACCGGGACTTGATTACGACGTTGGCAAAACGCCTCGCCGATTTGACTGAGCGCTTGTGACAAATAGAACGCCGGCATGAGAAGCTGCGCGCTGCTCGGCACAACCAGATGGACACCAGGCATGACTAGCAATTTGAAGCCTACTTCTACGCGTTGGCGAATTATCGCGCTGGTCTTTCTGATTTACGTCCTGATGTATATCGACCGGGTGAATATCTCGATCGCAGCGAAATACATCATGCCGGAATATGGCCTCACCGAAGTTGAGTTCGGGGCCATCTTCAGCGCTTTCGTGTTTGGCTATGCGCTCGCGCAAATTCCCGGTGGCTGGCTCGGTGACCGGTTCGGCCCCAGGCGGGTGATGACATGGGCGATTATCTGGTGGTCTGTGTTTACCGCTGCGACCGCGCTGGCCGGCGAATTGTTTCTGACTTCCATCGTGGGCGTCGTCGGCTCGTTTGCCATTGTGCGAATATTGATCGGCCTGGGTGAGGCAGCTGCACCACCCAACGGTAACCGCATCGTCGCCAATTGGGCGCCCCCGAAAGAACGCGCCCTGGCGCTAGGTATTGCGCTGAGTGGTAGCGCGCTGGGGGCCGCTCTCACGCCGCCGCTCATCGTGTGGATCATGATCACCTGGGGTTGGCGCGAGGCGTTCTATATTTCCGGTGCGGTGGGCATTGCGGTCGCCTTGCTGTGGTACTGGCTCGGCGCTGACGATCCGGCGAAACACCCAAAAGTTAACCAGGCCGAACTTGAGTTGATCACGGCGGGCGTCGAACCTGAAGCGGCGCCAAGTACCGCCTTGCGCGATGTGCCGTGGCGGAAATTATTCGGTCACCGGGATCTATGGTTACTTACAGCCGCCTATTCAGTGGTCGGTTATATCGCCTACTTTTACTTCGCCTGGTTTTACTTGTATCTCGTCAACGAGCGCGGCTTCTCTGTCACCAGTGGCGGTTTCTATACGATGGCGCCTTTTCTCACCAGCGCTATCGCCGGACCGGTGGGCGGCTGGTTGAGCGACCGCCTCAGCCTGCGCTATGGCAAGCGCGTGGGGCGCAGCGGATTATCATTCTGCGCCATGTCGGTGACCGGGGTGTGCGTATTTTTCGGCGCTATAGCGGAAGACCGCGTTGTGGCAGTGGTGTTGCTTTCGGCCAGCATCGGCACGCTATTTCTGTGTGCATCATCGTTTTGGGCCACGACCATTGATGTAGCACGCGCCTACGCCGGCACCGTGTCTGGTCTCATGAATATGGGCGGCAACCTCGGCGGCACCGTCTCACCTTCACTGACGCCGTATCTGGCGCAAAACTATAGTTGGGAAAGCGCCCTGTTCGTAATGGCGGGATTGAGTTTTGCCGGCGCGCTCTGTTGGCTCGGCATTCACCCTGAACGTGAAATGGATTTCGCCACGTAGTATCTCATTGCCGCGACGGGTGTTTATCCGCAAGACGGACGTCGCGAATCGCGAGCGGACCAATGCCTGGCAACGCCAGCAGGTGCTCGCACAGAGATTGCACCCTATACTCCTGCCTTCATGCAGCCCGCATCAAACAACGCAGCGGCCAGCAGGCCGTGGCGCGGGATTGTCATGGCGCTGCTCGTCGGTATGTCCTTCGCGACCAACACCAGTCTGGCCGCAGTCGCTTATTCAGGCGGCGCGACCCCGACTGCGGTGTTACTGGCACGCACCGGTACGGCCTTCCTTGTGCTCAGTCTGTTGCTCATGGCACGTGGCGTACGCCTCAGTTTGCCCGTCCCCCAGCGACGCATTGCCATCCTCATCGGCTGCTTGTTCTCCGGCTATTCGTTCAGCGTACTCGTCGCTATTCAGTATCTGCCGATCGGTCTGGTAGTCGCGACTTTCTATACGTTCCCGATCATGATTGCGCTGGTTGAATGGTGGAGCGGCCGCGAGCCGTTCAGCACCCGTACCGCCGTCGCGCTGGCGATCGGCTTCGCCGGGATCTTGTGCGCGCTTGATGTGTTCGGCACTGCACTACATCGTCCGGGAATTGTGCTGTGTCTGCTTGGCGCGGTAGGCGTAACGATGGTGATGACACTAAGCGCGCGGGCGCGCAGCGGTGGTGACACGCGCCCGGTCACACTCCACATGCTTGGGGTCGCGTTAGTGATCTTCACGATTTACGGTGCGCTGAGCGGCAGCGCGAGTCTGCCCCACACGCCATATGCGTGGTTCGGATTTCTCGCCGCGCCGGTCTTCTATACGTTTGCGATTATCACTTTGTTTGTGGTGTACGCGGACATCGGCCCCGTCACCGCGTCGATGTTCATGAACATCGAACCCGTTACGAGTGTCGTCCTCGGCTTCTTGTTGCTCGATCAAAGATTAGCGGGTGTACAGCTGTTCGGTATTGCCCTGGTAGTCGGGGCGGTATTGCTGGTGGAAAGCGCCAAGCGGAAGCCCGGTGGCTAGGGAATTTCTGCGAGCACGCGACGCCGCAGAGCTTCCCGAGCAGGATGTTGTAGAACGTAGCGAGAATGACCGATTGCAGGTAGCCGCGCAGCCAACCGATCTGAGAGGTATTCAAGCATGACGAGAATCTTCGGTTCGGCCGGTATCATCGCCGGAGCACTACGTGCTGTGTCTCCTTTTGTGTCTGCCCGATTGAGCGCGGAATGGCTCGAGCTCCTGTACGTCATCATCGATTTGGGCCTGATACTTGGTTTGACGGGGCTCTACCTCGTTCACATGACACGCCTGAATCGCATCGGTGGCGGCGCATTTATCGTGGCGCTGTGCGGGCTGGCCCTTATTGCCGGCCCGGATGCACCACTATTTGGTGTCAGCGCCTATCTCATCGGAACGCCGATCATCGGCATCGGCGTCGCGACCTTCTCTGTTGCACTGCTCACCGCAGGTCTCGGCTCTCGCCTCGGTTCGGTGCTGCTGGTTGTGGCCTTCATATTGGGGGCGGTCGCCACCGTTCTACCGCAAATAACCGCGCTGGCCATGCTCTCCGGCATCGTTTTCGGTCTGGGTTTTATCGCCAACGGCGTGCATGTATTTCGCTACGCAGGCGAACCGACAAGCGCCACCACTGGCATGCATTGGGTGCGACCAGGCCGAGCGCTTGGCATTACTATAGTTGCTGCTGACCCGCCCACACGCCGGAATAGCCACCTGAACCGAGGACTTTTACATGCCCGCTCAAAAACCTGAACAAGTCAACGAACTATTAATTGCAGCGCTTACGGGCGGCGACGTCGAAGCTGCTCTGGCGCTCTACGAACCGGAGGCGAGTTTTGTCAGCAACGGCCAGACCCTCACCGGTAAGGCGGCCATACGCACGGCGCTGGAGGGATTCGTCGCGATCAAACCCCAGTTCAAAATGACCACTAAGCCAACCACGCAAACTGGCGATATTGCGCTGACCGGCAGCCACTGGAGTGCCACCGGTACTGGCCCGGATGGCTCAACGCTGGAAATGAGTGGCAGCTCATATGAAGTCGTTCGGCGTGGAGACGATGGTGTTTGGCTCTTCGCGATAGATATTCCCGATGCCGGCTAGATCGCTTTGGTGGCGCGGTCGACAGGATTCACGTCCAACCACTGCCGTCCGTCCCTGTACGCCGAACTTGCTGGAGCCGCGACATCGACTACCGCTCAGAACAACAGCCAATGAACTGGCAAAAACTCGGTCCTGACGTGCCGACCAGCGGCAATCGGCTCACGATGTTGTTGGGCCGGACTGCGATGCGCCTGATGAACTGGCGCTTGGAAGGCGAGTTCCCCAACGAGCCCAAAGTCATCGTCGCTGTCGCACCGCATACTTCGAACATCGACTTCGTGTTGACCGTAATGGTGATCTGGGGGCTCGGTCTGAAAGCATCGTATCTCGCCAAACAATCATTGTTCCGCTTCCCGCTGGGGCTGGTCATGACCTACTTCGGCGGCATCCCGGTCGATCGCACCTCCGCGCAAGGTCTGGTCGAGCAAATGACCACAAGGTTCGACGCTCAGCCAGGCCTGGTCCTTGGTATAACCCCGGAAGGCACGCGCGGCGAAGTCACCCACTGGAAGCGTGGCTTTGCGTTGATCGCGCAAGCAGCAGGCGTGCCGATTCTGCCCGCCATCGTGAACTACGACACCCGCACCGTGCGCTTCCACGAGCCAGTACGAAACGTGAGTGATCCAGAGCAATCTGTTCTCATGGTGCAAGCTGCAGCGGCAACAGGTGCGCCGCTCCGACGCAGCCCGACCGGCAAAAAACCGACTTAGACTCGGCCAGTGTGTTGAATACGAAGTCCAGGAGGTATGCCCTATGACGACCGTACAGATAAGCCACGCTTTACCGACGGCTGATGGCAAGCCGAGTTACACCTACGACGGCAGCTTCAAGCAATTACCGGACGGGGTGACCGAACGACGTAATGGTCGCTCTGAGATGGTCGCCATCGATATTCACGATGGTCGTTCGCTCGAAGAAAAACCGTCCTTGCAAAGAAACGGATTTACTTTCGCCGAAGGCTTGACGCCGGCAGTGGATATCCATGCAAGCGAACTCGACTCTACCGCCATCATTGAGTCGTACTATCCACAAGTGAGCGCACTCGTCACCGCAGCACTGGGAGCAAACGTGGTGAAGCGCGCGGTGGTCTTTGATCACACGATTCGCTCGCTCGCGCGTCGGCAGCGCGGTGAGAAAGAAACCAATGGAGAAAACGTGGGCGGCTATGCCAATGGCGCGCACAACGACAACAGCAGCACTTCGGCGAGAACGCGCGTACGCCTGCTCGCCAAAACGAAGGAGCAAGGAGGTAGCGTCTCTCTCCAGGAGCCGCCCCTCAGCGAAGCCGAAGCTGAGTGCATCGCCAACGGGCATTTTGGCATCTTCAACGTGTGGCGACATTTTCGCACTGACTACGCGGCTGAGGACTATCCGCTCGCGGTTCTCGATGCGGCCAGCGCGCAGGCCGAGGATTTTCAGATCGCGCACTACATCTATCCGCATCGCGTCGGTGAGGTGGTCAACGTGTTGCATCGGCCGCGCCACCGCTGGATTTACTACAGCGGTATGCGCCATGACGAAGCACTGGTGTTCAAAGTATTCGACACGGCATCAGAGCTCGGCTTAAGTTCAGTCGAGGCGTGTCCGCCGCATACGGCTCACACGTCGTTCAAACATCCGGATGCTACAGACGAGACCCCACCGCGCGAATCGATTGAATGCCGTGTGCTGATTGAGTTCAACTGACGTTCTGGCGATCTTCGAGTCGGGCGCCGTCGAACAGCATCTGATCGATTTCGAAAAGACAGAACAGGAGATGGGCAAGAAGGACTATGAGATTTAATCGCTGATCACGAGACAACGCCTGTTTCCCTGTCGACGGGGCGCCTAAGCAGAAGGTCGCCTTCTTACAATTCAATATTCATACCAGGAAAAACTTATCCATGAAGTTCGGACTTATACCCGTCAACGTCGGTGCCAGCGCGCCGGACCAAATCATCACCACGGCTCAAGCCGCAGAGGCTGCCGGATTCGAAAGCATCTGGACGTTCGAGCATGTGATGCTCCCAGTCGAGCTGAAATCGAAATATCCCTACAACGAAAGCGGCGAATTAGGCATTCCTTCGAATACGCCGTTGTTTGATCCGCTGATCACCCTCGCGGCACTTGCCGGCCACACCAAAACCATACGCCTCGGCACCGGCGTCAATATCGTCGCTCAGACCAATCCGCTATTGCTCGCCAAACAGGTTGCGAGTCTCGACCAGTTCAGCGGCGGTCGACTGCTGTTTGGCGCCGGCATCGGCTGGCTGGAGGCGGAATTCGACGCTCTGGGCGTACCGTACGCACGCCGTGGCGCACGCTTTGACGACTACATGGTCGCAATGAAGAAAGTCTGGTCGGGTGAGGTAGTCGAACATGAAAGCGACTTTCTGTCCTGGCACGGCTTCCAAAGCTATCCGTTGCCGACGCAGAAAGCCGACATCCCGGTGATCATGGGCGGTAACGCCGGCAAGATCTTTCAGCGTATCGCGAAATACGGCGACGGTTGGTTCGTGCCGACCATCACCATGGACGAACTACGCGTTCAACTCGGCAAACTGCGTGCTGCCTGTGAAGCGGAAGGACGCAATTACGACGACATCGAACTCACCGCCGGATGGACGCCCAAAGGCGGCACGGACGGACTAAAGGAACTCGCGGATCTAGGTGTCTCGCGGGTCATGTGCATGAACGGTGGGGCTGATGCGATTAAATCAATTGGGGAGCAGTTTATCCGCTAGCCGCTAGCCACTTTGCCTCCGGACAATGCGCCGGATTCGGGCGCAGGCGTTGCATCGCCAGCCCGACGGCGCCAAAATCGACACCCAGCGATACAAGCAGCAACAGGAATCCGCATGAACGTCCCAAGCACCCTCGAAGAATTCGCAGCCACCTACCCGAGCGACGACCTGAAGTGGAGCCGCGTCAAAGGCACCGCTAAATTTGACTATCCGATCGACTATTCGGTCGCGGTACTGCACGTTGACGAGGTTGAAGGCCGCATCGACTTCCTGTCACGGTGGGAACCCAACCACTACTGCCACTATCACAGCCACGTCGGCGAAAATTCGATACTGGTCATTGAAGGTCAGCACAATGTGGTCGAAACCGAAGGTCACCAGACTGTGCATAAATCCCGCGAACCGGGTTTTTTCGCAACCAACCCCGGCGGTGACAAGCATATGGAATACGGCGGTCCGGAAGGCACACTCGTGTATTTCAGCTGTAAAGCCGTCGACGGCAAGCTTTTCGATGTGATGGATCAAGACGGTAATGTACTAAACACCGCAACCGTCGAGCACTTTACGTCCGGGAGTCTGTAGAAACCTGACCTTGCTGTGTCAGCGCGCAGAATCGCTTTGGACTGCGCGCTGACTTTCGGGTTGTGAACGGGTGACGTAACGCGCGGACCGCCGCAATGGCGCATTCACGCAAATGCCAAGGTACCGCGCGCTCCGCCCGAGCGTTCTGACAGCTCTACGCCAGCTTGCGCAAAGCAGGCGCCACTTTCTCGCCAATCAAACGCAGCGATTGCTCAACCATGTCGAACGGCATACCCGCATAGGAAACCGCCATCGCTGGGCGCAACTCACCGGTGATCTCTGCACGCTGCGTCCATTTCGCAATGATCTGCTCCGGCGTACCCCAGGCCTGGCTTTGCACGAAGCCTTCGCACGCAGCTTCCAGGCCGATTTCCTGCAACGCCGATGCGCCGGCCTGATAGGCCTGATAGCCCTTGGTTTCACCCCAATGCGAGCCATCGAAGTCATAGTGTTTGATTACGCTTAAATAATATTTAGACAGATATTCCCGCGCGACCTTCTCAGCCGTCGCGGCATCTTCGTGGCAATAGGTGAAATCGGAGAACACCGGCGCGCCCGGATTCTTGTTCGGATGGACTTCGCGGAAACGCTCGCGCCAGGCTTCGACGGCGGCATTGTGTTGGTCCCACGGGAGCTGCACGAAGGACATCATGGTGCCGCCGAGGTTCGCTGCTGCAACGCCCGAATCTGGCGTCATCGCAACCGAGAAGAATCCCCGGTCGCGATAACCGAATTCGGGCTTCGGCGTGATTGTTGTGCGTGATTGTTTGAAGTGCGGGGTGTCGTATTCGGCGATACCCGTTTCGAGAATATCGAGAATAATCTCGGCCGACTGGTCGAAGCGTTCGCGTGCCGTATTCATGTCGACGCCGAACGCACGGTATTCCTCGCGCGCCAGGCCGCGACCGAAGCCGAGCAGGAATCTGTCTCCCAACACAACCTGCAGCATTGAGATCTTCTCGGCGATACGGGTTGGGTTGTCGTGCCACGGCAGAATAATGGCGCCCGTGCCGAGCTTGATACGATCGGTCTTGCCGGCCAGATAAGACAGCCACTGCATGTTGTCCGGCATCATCGAGTAGTTCGGATCAAAATGGTGCTCGGGCAAGAGCAGGAAATCCATTCCGATTTCGTCGGCGACAAGGGCGATGGCCGTTTCTTTGCGCATCATCTCGGCATCAGACACGCCTTGATGGGTGTTTTGGAAAATAAACTGTAGCCCGACTTCCATAAATTAATCCTTGAGTTGTTGCTGCGATGCGCAGCCCGCTTCGCCCATTCGCGCGTTCGTTGAGACGCCAGCGGATATCAAATTATCGCCGCTAAGTGCAGCAGGTTCTATGTGCGCGCCAGTTTGTGGAATTATCGGGCGCTACTTTTGATAAGGATGGCGAGTTTCCTGCGCACTACAACGCGAAGAGATCACGCAGCGACCCGGCACTCAGGATGCCAGGTCGCTGGGTTCATTGTCCCAGACGAGGCTGGCCTACTCCGCTTTCGCCGCGTTCAACTCCAGGCGCGCTTTACTGCGCACGAAATGCTGAATCGCGAGCACATCGTTCTCGGTGTATTCCTCGAATTGCGGCATGCCGCGCGGAACCAGCGCACCCTTGCGCACGACCTGGCTCATCGCTTTAAGGTCAAGCACGATTTTTGAAGCACGCAAATCGGGCGTACCACCACCCGAGACCGCGCCGCCACCGTGACACCAGAAACACGTGTCCGACCATATTTCGGTACCGCGTGCGATGAGAGCATCGTCGAGAACGAACTCCGGATCATCGATTGCAACCACTGCGGTGGGCGGCGGCGTGGGCGGCAGATCAGCTTTACCGTCGAGTGCAAAAACGAGCAGGCGACGCGGGTGCACGCCATACGGCCAACCGTGTTGCGCACCAATCGAACCGGCGGTCATTGCAATGCCACCACCCCAGCCGACCGGCAGGGCAATGTACTGCTTACCATCGACCGCATAGGTAATAGGCGGCGCCGAAATGCCGTGCTTAGCGTTGTACTCCCAAACTTTTTCACCGTTATCCGCGCGGTACGCGAGTAACAAGCCATCTGCCCGACCCTGGAATACCAGATTGCCGCCGGTGGTCATGGTGCCGCCATGCCACATGCCGGGGTTCGGAATTTTCCATGTGGCGCTCTGCGTGAGCGGATCCCAACCCATCAGGCCACTGGTACCGCTGTCCGCCGGCGCGTCATCGGCGCCAAAGGAAACACCGGCTTCAAACTTATGTCCGGTAGCCTGAAACGTCGCGGTCTTTATCTTCGAATCGTTATAAAGTCCCGGCGCGTCGTGATAGGGGATGTACATCAATTTGGTATTTGGATTCCACGACATCGGGGCCCAGTTGTGCGCACCCAGTGGGCCCGGCCAGACTAACTCTTCACCGTCCTCATAGCGCGCTCCGGGCCGTTCAACCGGGCGCCCGGTTTTCATGTCGACTTCGCTGGCCCAGGTGATCTTGGCGAACGGCCGCGCCGACAACAATTTGCCGTTTGAACGATTGATGATGTAGAAAAACCCGTTCTTGGGCGCGTGCATAATCGCTTTGACGTCGCGGTCCTGGACCTTGAAGTCAACTGAAACGATATCCATCGCCGAGTTGTAGTCCCAGGCTTCGCCCGGCACGGTTTGGTAGTGCCACTTGTACTTACCGGTGTCGGCGTCCAGCGCAACGATGGAGCACAGGAATAAATTGTCGCCGCCGCCAGGACTGCGAATCCGTTGGTTCCATGGCGAGCCATTACCGGTGCCAAGATAAAGATGGTTGTAGTCCGGATCGTAGGTCATGGCATTCCAGACGTTTCCGCCACCACCGTGCTTCCACCATTCACCATTCCACGTTTTGGCCGCCATCTTCATCGCGTTGTCTTCGAAACCGTCGTCCGGATTACCGGGGACGATGAAAAAACGCCAAATCTGCTCGCCGGTATTCGCGTCGTAGGCCGTGACATACCCGCGCGCAGGACCCATCTCGGTGCCACCGTTGCCGATCACCACTTTGCCGTTGAACGCGCGTGGCGCGCCGGTGATGTAGTAGTAACTATCGGGCTCGACGGTCATGGTGCTCCACAGTTCGGCGCCAGTTTTCGCATCCAGTCCGATAAGACGGCCGTCACCGGTCGGAACGAAAATCTTGCCATCCCAGTAGGCCACGCCACGGCTGGTGCTCCACAACACGCGCAGCGTTTTACCCGCTTTCATGGTGACTTGCGGATCGTATCTCCACAGCACTTTCTGCGTCCGCGCGTCGATCGCGGTAACAACACTGAAACTGCTCGTGACGTACAAAATGCCATCAATCGCGAGGGTGGTTGAAACGAGCTGACGCGCATCCGGTAAGTCCACAGACCAGGCGAGGCCCAGTTTGCTGATGCTATCGGCATTGATTTCATCCAGCGGGGAGTAGCGTTGCTCGCTGTGCGTACGACCGTGGGTCAGCCAGTTGGTGCCGTTGGTTTCGTCGTCCAGTTCGGCGGGGTCAAACGCTGCCGCTTGACCCGGAATTAGAAAAGCGAGCAGAAAAATCAAACTTGCCGCAGACAGGCGTGAGCGATAGGACATCTCGTTGGAACCTCAGGTAATCGACACAGCTGAAAATCGTTCTGACCTGGTATTGGCGTAGACGCAAGGCGGTCTCACACAAACTTGTGCCAGACCTCGCGACCGCATTTGGACACAGCAATTCTCCCCAGATACAGACGCTACCGCGAGTGCGCCAAGAAATATACCGATAGCACTCGAATTGTTGGACTCGAGCCTGATAGAACACCGCCGGAATGGCGTGCCGGTTCGCAAACAAGCGATCCGTAAGAGAGCAGCTACTTCCTGTAAATGAGCGGTCGATGGCGGCTACGCTCCCAGAGAGACGCTCAACACCAATGCGAGTGGAACACAGCATCCGAGCGTTGCGCTGGGGCAGGGGCAGGGGGCACCGGATTCCTGACTAACCAGGCATTCATCCTGTCTTGGTCGCTGCGGACAGCAGCTGTCCGACGACGTTCAGTTTGATCACACTGAAGCTGGCACGCCCACCGAGAATGCGGCGATAGCAGCGACGCGATTAGTTTGTAATCATCAGCCTGTAGATTGACCTCACAACGACATACAGCCCAACGACCACGACACAGGACTTACCATGAACCCAGATCAACTCGGCGCGGATCCCCATCGCGGCCTGGCCGTGGATGTCGACCCGCCATTCACCACCTTTGTATCTTCCAATTTAGTTGTCTGAGCCCTCCCGCGTCGCGGGTTATTCTCAGACAGCTACTGGGTGACGCCACTGCCGCCTGAAGGCTTAGACCTTGTGCGTTAGATGGGCGCCCCGCCTTCTTGACGTAATCCCTGGAGCATCCTGAGTCGCTGAACTCGCATCACAAGGTTTGATCGTCAGCTCTCAAGGTCGGGACACCCACTGGCAGCTTATTACTCAGATGGGAGATCAACAGGTGAACAACATTGGTATCGACGTC
>DBBP01000035.1:183485-187006 GCA_002292285.1 Proteobacteria bacterium UBA981 | reverse complement strand
AAAACAATCGTGGGACGTGGAAACTCATGTGCTCACAGACTTCGAACAGTTCCTCGGTTATATATTCAGGCAGCTTCGCGTCACGGCGCCAACCGCCGCGCGTGAGCGCATCGCGTCGCACCGTGGGTTGAAAGACCAAGCGCAGCGCCTCAGCCAATTACCTGAAGATTTACAAGGCGTCGTTCAGCAACACGTTCGCGAGGGAGAGGACTTTGACACCGTCTACAAAGCGGTGGAGAAGGCGATCCGTAAGGTTAAAAAAGCCCGTAACCTCGGCCCCTAAGCTCTTATTTATTATTCCTCCGTGACGACGCGAGGCCACCGTCGATACCCTACGGGACCATCATACGAACCCAGAGGATATTCGACATGCAGAACACCCCCACCACCCCCGACGTTGAGGCGCTGCTTAAAGCCTATTTTGAAGCACAGCCTAAGGCCTATTCTGAAGCGCAGCTGGGGGCCTATAACCAATATTTACGGGACCTTGAGGGGGCTCACCTTTTCGGCATTTCCCGAACCACGTTTAGGAAATTGGTCCGGCAGGGCCAGATTCCGCCGCCCATAAAATTTGGAAACTGTTCACGCTGGGAGCGAGGGGCCTTGCTTGATGCGGCAGCCCGTCTTCAGCGACACGGAATCGTCGCAGGAGGGTCCGGCAATGAGTGAAATAGCCACGAGCGAAGACGCAGCCACCCCCGAAGAAGCAATTAAGGAAATTGAAGATCGGGTCTCAGCCCTTTTCATTAATGGCGACACGGACCCGACAGTAGGGGCGGAACGCGTCTTCCTAAGTTTTAAAGTTTGCAAGCCTAAATCCAATTGGTGGTTCCGAGTCCACCCCAGCGATGACTACTGCCGTGAGGTGTGGACGGTGGTAGACGACGAGAACAACGAAGAGGTACACATCCTTGATCCCGCCCTCCTGTCCAAGGTGCCCCCCCAGGCCCTGTGTCGCCGAAAGTTATTTGCGGCCGTTACCCGAAACGGAATCTATTTTGTGTGGCCGCAGAAGTGCGTCAGTGCCGATGGCTCTACCTATTCCGCATGGACTTCGGCCCTCGAAGCGGCGGAGCATGCGCGTACTTCTTGGACGCAAATGGTTTGGGATACGGCGGCGCGCCACTACGTTGTGAGCAAGGCAGTCGCAGAGTACCGCGATCCCGAGTGGCCCGAGCCCGACGAGTGGCGTTTTGACAGGTGGGTTGAAGTGGCGTTCAAGAATTTAATTATCTGCGATCCCAATCACATCCTGCTGCAAAAGATACGCGGTGAGGCCTAGCCAACCGCTTGATTCCTACCCGCCGGGGATGGAATCAAAGCTGGCAGCATACCGGACGATTTGGCTAGTGGATTTTGAGTTTCAGGCACCACCCGGACAAATCCCTACGCCTATATGCGTGGTCGCGCGTGAGTTGCGCTCTGGTAAATTGGAGCGGGTGTGGTTGGATGGCGAGGACAGGCCCGCGCCGCTTTACTCAACGGATGCTGACTCACTGTTTGTGGCGTACTTCTCCTCTGCTGAATGGAATTGCCACCTAGCTCTGAATTGGCCGCTACCGCCAAACATCTTGGATTTGTATGTAGAGTTTGTGTGGCTGACCAATTCCCCTCTACGGCGGTATAACAAGAGCCGAGAGAGCCAAATAGCGGCACTTAACTATTTCGGGTGTCCGCACATCGGCGCGGGCCCCAAGGAAAAATGGCGCAAGCGCATCATGGCCGGACCCCCGTGGTCGCCGGAGGAGCGAACCGGCATCCTGAACTACTGTCAAAGCGATATTAGATCCCTGGAATTTCTGCTCGAAGCGATGTTGCTCAACATCGAGCTGCCGTCCGCGCTACATCGTGGGCGATTTTCCAAGTGTATTGCGCGCATGGAGCACACCGGCTTGCCTATCGATGTTGACTTGTTTCGCCTTATTCGGGGGCAAGGCCCGGATATTCGTGAGGCCTTGATAGCGGACTATGAGTCGGCGCATCAGTTCAAAATCTATGAGGGAGCGCGATTCCGAATGTCCGGCTTTGAGGATTTTTTATTGCGCGAACGGATTGCGTGGCCGCGGCTGCCGAGCGGTTTGTTAGCCACGAGCGATTCCGTATTCAAGGACCAGGCAGCAGCACACCCCAAGGTGGCGAAGCTCCGTGAATTGCGTCGGGCGCTGATGGGGTTGAGGGACTTTAAAATGGCTGTAGGGGATGATGGTCGCAATCGGACGCTACTCGGGGCCTTCGGGACAATAACGAGTCGAAATGCGCCGAAGGCGGGCCAGTTTCTATTCGGCGCCGCCGCTTGGCAGCGCGCTCTGCTTAAGCCGGCGGAAGGGATAGCCGTAGCCTACCTAGATTGGGGAGCACAAGAAATTGCGATTGCCGCTTTTCTGTCCCAGGACCCGGCTCTACAAGCCGCCTACCGCGCATCTGATATCTACATCTCGTTTGGTCAGGCCTCCAATTACCTTCCAAGTCACGCCAGCAAGATAACGCACCCCGCCGAACGAGAGTTGTTGAAGCAGGCCGTTCTGGGTATCAATTATGGGATGCAAGAAAAAACCCTTGCGCAACGTATCAACAAAACACCAATGGAGGCGCGCGATATTCTCCGGCGACATCGTGAAACCTACCCTGTGTTTTGGAAGTGGGTGAAACAACAGCAAGCACAAGCCTTTTTATCCGGAGTAATCCGTACGCCCTTCGGCTGGAGGATGCTGGTAAACGACGAAACCAAATCAACGACGCTCCAAAATTGGCCCGTGCAATCTTGGGGCGCTGAAATGATGCGCTTAGGGATTGAAATGTTGCAAGCAAAAGGAATTACTGTTTGTTGCCCGGTGCACGACGCCGTCGTTATTGAAAGCGAGCTTGCCGATTTCGACGACGCTGTGGAAGTTGCGAAGCAGACTATGGCCGACGCGAGTCGAATCGTTATGAACGGACAACTAACTTGTCGAGTGGATGCCACTTCCGTTCGCTGGCCTGACCGATATCAAGATAAAAGACCCGAGGCGGTTGAGATGTGGACACGCGCGACACGCTTGTTAGGGGTGCACCAGCGCACCCCCACTGGTGCGCTGACACTACCCCGGGTCATTAGTAATAAGTAATTAGTATTGAATATTAAAAGGGNNGGACTACTTTGTAAAAACGGGCCCGGGGACGAATGTAGGCCTGGTCACGGTGCACCCTGCAGAAGCCGCAAAACTAGGCGGTCGAAAATCTACTCAAAAGGTTGAGAAATATATATCGCGTATCCCGCTGGCTTGGCATGAGAGAGCGTGTACCGAATGCACCCATGCCGTTCCAGTAGGCAACCTAATTTGGTATCGGCGGTGGCTGACAAAATCCACCACAATTACGCTGCCTGCCCAGCTGCTAAGGGATCACGGAATTTCTAAACACCGTAAGCTTCGGGCAATTGCCGCACTAGAGAAGGCGGGACTGATTACTGTATTGCGAGTCGTGGGCCGTCAGACCCGCATCACGGTGATTTCACCATGAACCGCATCGGACGTGCGCTTTAC
>DBBP01000035.1:0-183358 GCA_002292285.1 Proteobacteria bacterium UBA981 | reverse complement strand
CGCACACAACACGCCGCTGCCTCGCCGATCGTCCAAGTGTTGACGCACGCGTGATCCCAGCGCACGGGCGGTAGCAGAGCAAGGTCGGCAAGACTGCAACCGCCGAAGTCTTTGCCGTGAAAAACGCAATCGCGCGGCGCTGGAACTGGTTTGCGCGGAACCGGGGCCTGTGCACGCGCTCGGCGATAAAACGGCGTGAAAACCTGGTAGGGCGTACCGTCAGTTTTCAGTACCTCCCAAGGCTCCCACAACAGTGCTCCATTGTGGGAGTAAGCGTCCGCCCCGAGTTCTTTCAGGCGTGACTTGATGACAACGTCACGTTCGCGCCGCCACGGCTCGTAGCAACGATTCCAATGGATTTCTTCCACGCCATGTTCAGCCACCAGGCGAGGCAGAAGATCGCGAGCATCACCAGCGAAGTACTGAAGGCTGCCACCCAGCGAGGCATCGAGAGCTGCCAGTGAGTGGTGTAACCACACTCTGCTTGCCGCACCGCGCGCCATCTCGCCGGCGCTAACGTCATCGAGAATAAAAATAGGGATGACAGCCCCGGCTCGCGCAGCGGTGCTCAGGGCCGGGTTGTCGTGCATGCGCAGGTCCTGGCGAAACCAATGGATGACAGGGCGTAGCGGTTGATTCATTTGGTGTCGGTCAAAAACGTGTCGTGAGGGCGAGTATCACGCTAGCACGAACAAGTGAACGAAATCGGTGGCAGCAGGCGAAAGTCTCTTGCGCGTCTTGGTATCTGGAGGCTGCATAATCAGCAACATTTCCGTCGCACGAAAATATTCAACAAGGAACAGTTAAACCTGAGAATTCCCACTGATTCTCGGCTTTCCACATACCCTAGACCGTCCGCTCGAGGCTTGGTAGAACCAACCATATCTAATCCTGAGTGGCATGGCTGATGTTGATGTGATGCCCGGCCGGCCACTACTCCGCGCGCATACGCTAGCGCTCTCGTCCAATTTTATCGGCATTTCCTGTCAGCGCGCTGCAGTTACCAGATCCGCCGGACATTCTGGATGACGAATGAACCCCACAAGCAGAATTTTCCAGACCGCCACGAGGCAGTTACTCGCGCCGCGTTTTAGCCGAACGAGGTGAGGTCGATTACCCAGCCAGGATCGCTTGAGTGCGTTTTAATAAGGTACTCCAGGCGCGCGACCTAGAAAGTAACAGCTTCGTCTCCCAAATGTTTTCTGCTTACGTCAATGCTAAATCCTCCACATCACTGCATTTCGATTAGTCATAAAGTCTCCAGCTCAGTGTGCGGAAGAGCAGACCCGCATTACCCTGCGCTGGCCGTGTTGTTCGTGCCTAAGAATTTGACGGAACGAGTCAATGGATCGGGTGCGCCGACGGCGTCGCGCAAAGAGGTGCCTCCATTTGTGATCCAGTACCCATCGCAATACGTACGTAGGAATTACGTAACTTACTTCAAATCAGGAGATTCTTAATGGCTAAAACGCTCAACAAAGCAGTCAGTCCCGAGGAAACGCGTCTAGCGCTGGTAACCGTGCTGGCGGAAAACAGCTTCGATTCTGTCCTGGTAACCGACGCATCAGCCAAGGGCAAAATTATCTTTGCCAACAAGGCGTTTCTAAAGCTGACTGGTTATACACCAAGCGAGGTAATAGGAAAAACGCCGCGCATCCTGCAAGGCAAGGGCACCGACAACAAAGTCATCAAGCGATTGTCTGCGGCGCTTAAATCCGGTGGCAAGTTTGAAGGGAAAGCAATCAATTACAAGAAAGATGGAACGCCATTCATTATGTTCTGGCGCGTTCTCCCGATCAAAGTGGACAGCAACATAGAAGCCTGGGTCGCAATCCAGCGCGAAGGTTCCGTGATCTAAAATAGTCGACACAGAGTCGACTATAAGCTGCCATGGCTGCCGCAGGGGAGAAACCGCGGCAGCAGTACACTCTGTACCGCGGAGAAGCTTTTTTTCCTCCGGGTACTATCTGCACCAGTGGCTCCGACAGCGGTTCGCTGTACCGCCACGATTTCGACATCACTCGATGGCCGGGGAAAGCCTAAACGGCAATCAGCCTTGCCTCGGCAGCGATTAGGATTGCGTCGGGTCGAAGCGCTTGTTGCGCACGAGCCACTCGCAGAGCTTGCCGTGAGAATCTCGGGGCAGTGCTGGGCCGAAGGTGAGATTTGCTGGAATCTCCGGTGGGGTGAGGTGCACTGGCAGCCAGGTTCTCAGCGCGCGACTAAGGGTCGCCGCGGACCTAGACTCAATCGGCACAATGAATGCCTTAAGCCTGCCACCTTGGTCGTGCGGCATCAATCGCACTGCACACTCGACGACGTCGGGATGTTCAGTTAAAACCCTGGCGACACGCGCGCACGAAACGTTTACGCCGGCGACCTGCACTGTGCCGTCTCGTCGACCGGCGATATCGAAGCCGTCGAGCCTTGGCAAGAGAATGTCGGGCGGCTCAATCGAAACAGGCTTGCCGCCGGCAGCAGAGGGGGCACGTTGTAATCGTCCGTTTTCCTGCAAAGACCAGTATGGAATTAGGCGCAGTGGCGATGTCTGATCGTCCCGCCAACCAATACCCCCTGTCTCCGAGCTGCCGTAAATCTCAACCATACGCGCCAGGCCCGCATCCGTTAGGGCGGTGACTGTTTCCGCCGCTACTGGGCCGGTGGAAGTTACACCGACAACCCCTGCAGCCCACGGGCAGCTGTTCGCGGCCAGGTTCCAGCGAGTCGGAAATCCAACTACGAGGTCGCCAGTGCGTGCCACATTCGCCAATCTCGTGGCGCCGACCCCACGTAAATCAACGAAAGGCACTCCGAGCCAGCGCGGCAGCAGTGTGCAAAATAAAAAACCGTAAATATGACGCGGGCCGACCAGTCCCAGAACTCGTCGTCGGTCGGAAAACAGCTGCGCATGAAAGTCGAGTTCGTCGGCGATAGTTGCCCAGTGATGGGTGCAGCGTGCACTGAGGCCGGTAGTGCCGGATGTCATGAACGTAATTCGGCGTGACCCACACGCCCAACCACGGAGAACCGTATTCGTCCAATCGCCGACACGGCGATGACGCAGAAGCTCATCTTCGAGTTCGCTCTCAAATAAACGGAAGAAAGTCGCAACAGCGGTAGCAAACTCGAGAAGCTTTAAAGAATCTGCCCCGAATTCATCGCTGTCCAGTCGAGAATCTTCGTTGAGTGCAGCAACTTCGTCTGGCTCCAAGCCCAACACTATACCGGCAAAATCACACACCACTGCTGCCACGTCGGCAGGTGCAAGATCGCGCGTCGGTTTCATTACTCTCCCACTAGCGACACCCGCTTGATGAGAACCCAGTAGGTGTCTTTTCCTTCGACCCGTCCCATACGGACGCGAACTTCCGTTGGCGTCATCTCATTGTCGAGCACGTAGGTGAATAGCACGTCGAGTGAACCGGACTCTACGCCGGCGCGAAAGCGACCCTCAAACTGCTCACCCCGGGTGCAAGGCGCGACGTCGAAAAAATTACGCCCTACCATGCCCTCTTGCTCGCGATTGCTAATCTCCGCCTCAGCGGCGTTGTAGCGCAGGATTACACCATCACGATCAAGTTCAACCGCCCCAAAGGCCAGTGAATCCAGATCTTCTTCGGTCATATCCGCAAGCTGGTTCGCCAGGTTACGCGAGCTGAATTTGACGAGTCTCACAAGCCTCCACTCCTTTCGATTAGGAAGACGCTAAAGTATAGATCAAAGTTCTGTTGTCGCGCTGCGAGGTGGTTTTTTCACCGCAAATTAGGCAAATCTACCTCGATTCGCGAATGTCCAGTCGCACGACTTCTGGCGCCAGAGCGGTGTATCAAATGCCCACGATTTTTTGCGCTATGCGAGCAATTAGCGAATCGAATCTGAGTGAACCTTCGGTGGCTGCTAGGCAGATACAGTCTTCGTTTCCGGTCACCATCGGTTGGTGGGAGGTGGTCTCATCGGCATCCTCGATATCACCTACTTTGAACAGATCTTCGCCACAAAAATAAGCGCCTTTCAACACCAATGTTAGTTCGCTGCCCTCATGAGTGTGTTGCGGTAGTACTTGCCCTGGGCGAGCTTTGAGTAACCACATCTTAATATTGTCTTGTTCGGTCAGGCGGCAGATCTGCAGCCCACCTCCAAGACGACGCCAGCGGAAAGAGTCACTACTGTACTTAAGACAAGTTTGGACAAAGAAATCAAAGCCCCCATTTGAGCCGACGTCCACCGCACGCGAATGCTGAACATGCACGTCCGGGTCCATATCTGGCAGTCCGTCCATATCACCGAACCCGCGCACAGAGCGCGAGACATTGCCGCGGGCGAGCATCTCGCCACCGAGACGCTCGGCGAGAGCGACATCGGACCGGCAGGAGCAACAAGTCCCAACGTGGGCGGTGAGGATGGTTTCGAAGGCCTCCGGAAGATTTCCCAGCGCGTAGTCCATCAGCCATGCCTCGCTGGGGTGGTGGTTTACGTTCATATCGTTACCCCCATTCGCTCGCGGAGCTTTTTAAAGGCTAGCCGGACGCGTGATTTGGTGGTGCCAATCGAAATACCCAGGCGCTCAGCGATCTCGCGGTGCGAATAACCTTCGACAAAAGCCAAAATAATGACCTCAGCTTGTTCGCGCGGGATATCGTTCAACAGCTCCGCGACGCTAGAGGCATCAACGTAGTTGGCCGGTCCGTCTCCTTTGTCTACAACGGTCCGTGGGTCATATTTTAGCCGCTCAAAGGCCTTCGCCTCTCTGTGCTTGGACCTCTTGATATCGATATACCGATTACGTGCTAGCGTGTAGATCCATGTTCGCGCCGAGGCCTTCTCCGCATCGAACAGCCTTGCCTTGGTCCAGACTGCAAGCATGACGTCCTGGGTTATGGCGTCCGGGCCCGCCGATTCCACTCCAAGGGAGCGCACGTAGTTCGTGATGCGTGGCGCAAACAACTCAAACAAATGTTCAAAAGCACCGCGGTCGCCATCATCGCGAACGCGAACCAGCAGTGCCGTTTCGTCGTTGCGCTTTTGATGTTCACGGGCCTCTGCGGCCGAATCGATCGGGGTTATCTGAGCCATTGTGGTCGCGTGAGCTGTGGCGCTTCTCGGGTTCATGAGTTCAGTACGATGGCCGAACCGATTCGGATCACTTCGATAACAGGTGATCCGGAAATCGGCCTCGAGCGTAAAGGGCAAGTATAGGGCAACTAAGGAATTGCGGATTGAGCAACTCGACTGAAGGACGACGCATTGCTGTAGTTGGCGGCGGCATCGCCGGTATGGGGGCCGCATGGCAGCTTGCGTCCCGCCATAGCGTCACACTATTCGAGCGTAATGACTATGTAGGCGGCCATGCTAATACCGTCGAATTGGCAATTGACGGACAGATAGTCCCTGTCGATACCGGCTTCATTGTGTTCAACGACCGTAACTATCCGAACCTGACGGCCCTGTTCGAACGGCTGAATGTCGAAATCGCCGACAGCGATATGTCTTTCGGGATTTCACTGCGCAACGGCGGTTTCGAGTATTCCGGCTCAGACTTAGCAGGCCTGTTCGCTCAGCCCACTAATATCGTCAGACCTGCTTTCTGGACGATGCTCGCCGACGTTAAGCGTTTTTACCATTGTGCACCCCGCTATCTTGCTTCCGAGGAAGCTTCACTGACCATCAGTGAGCTGCTAAAAAGCGAAGGCTACAGCGCTGCTTTCATCGAATTTCATCTTATGCCCATGGCGGCGGCGATCTGGTCGGCGTCGCGGGCCGACATTGCCCGCTATCCCGCATACGCATTTATTCGCTTTTTTCAGAATCACGGCCTGTTGACCCTAACCGACCGACCTCAATGGAAAACAGTGGTTGGCGGCAGTCGCCAGTACGTAGAAAAGCTGTTGGCAGATCGCCCGCTGCGACAAAACCTCAGCACTAAAATCGCCTCGATCATGCGCACTCCCGATGCAGTAGTCCTTGTGGACCAACAGGGCCATCGTGCATCGTTCGACGACGTTGTTATCGCGACCCACGCTGACCAAGCTTTGCAATTGCTTGGCGACGCGACTGCTGCAGAGCGTGAAACTCTGGGGCAATTCAGTTACAGCAGCAATGCGGCGTGGTTGCACGAAGACTCTGCCCTGATGCCGCGTCGCCACCGGGCGTGGTCGAGTTGGAATTATCTGCAGGCCGCGCCCGACCTTTTGCGACCCTTGACTGTGACCTACTGGATGAATCGGTTACAGCCGCTGGCAACCGACAAAGATCTCTTCGTTACGCTGAATCCTGAGCAACCGCCACGAGCCGACCTAAACTACGCCAGGTTCGATTACGAGCATCCTGTTTTCAGCGCCGATACAGACCGCGCTCGGCAGCAGGTGGCAGCAATCCAGGGTCGCCTAAAAACCTGGTTCTGCGGCGCCTACCTCGGGCATGGATTTCACGAGGACGGGTTGCAATCCGGATTGTGGGTGGCCGAGAAAATTGGCGCAGAAAGTCTGCTCGACACGCCGTGCTATGACCGCCTGCCCGAAAGCTTTCACCCGTGCTTCTCGCAAGCGGCATGAATCATGCCGTCGCAACACGTTCGGGCATTTACTGGGGCACCGTGTATCACGCACGTGATATCCCCAAGCGACACCAGTTCAGCTACGAACTTCCGTACTTTCTGTTCGATCTTGATGAGCTGCCATCACTTGACTGTCTCTCGCGGGTCTTCGCGGTCAACCATAAAGCCTGGTTTTCGTGGCACGACTGCGACCATGGCGATGGCACAAAGCGTCCCTACCGCGAGTTTCTAGACGAATTACTGGTCAACCGCGGCGTTTCCAGATCAGCGAAAACCTATCTTGTGATGACCTTGCCGCGAACCCTCGGATACTCGTTCAACCCTTTAACTGTTGTGCATTGTCTTGACCGGCAGGGGCGAGCGCTGGCGGTGGTGTACGAGGTAAACAACACTGCGGGCGCCCGCGTGAACTATGTCGTCACCGCTGACAATCAAACCACTCAGAAGTCCATGCCCGTCTCACCATTCTTTGAATCTTCCGGGACTTATCAGTTCAATGCCCCCGTTCCCACTGAACGATTGTCGTTGAATATCATTTATCGGGACGTTGGTGGCAGCACGCTAAAAACAAGCTTTAGCGGGTGCCGAGAGCCGTTTACTACAGCAAGCGTGCGCCGCGCCCTGGTGGCCTATCCGCTGGTCGCTCTAAAAGTAATCGCAGCAATTCATTTCGAGGCACTGAAAATCTGACTCAAAGGCGTACCTTACCTCGGCCTGTCGCCGAAAACCGAACAACCCGCCAACAATCGTTGAACTGAGGAAACCTGATGAGACCCAAAATTACCTCCGAGCATAATCAACGCTGGCGTCTATTCGATTACGGTGCGTACATCATTGAAAGACTGATCGGCAGGTTGAGCGCGGGCACACTTGAAATCCTGTTACCGAACGGCAAATATCTGATTTTTACAGGTCACGAGCAACCAGAAATTAGCGCGCAGTGGCACATTCATAGAACGCGTGCAATTCGGCGGTTATTGACCGGCGGGGCAGTTGGATTCGCCGAGGCCTATCTGGATGGTGATTGGTCCACCTCGTCGTTACCCGACTTATTGCGTCTGGCTGCGTTCAACGACGCAGCGATGGCGCCACGTACCCAGGGGTTGTTACTGCAGCGTCTGGTGCATCGCTTGCAACATCTGGCTAACAATAATTCACGCAGGCGCGCCCGCCGAAACATTTCTTATCACTACGATCTCGGTAATGCATTCTACGGCGCCTGGCTCGACGAGAGTATGACGTATTCCTCCGCGTTGTTTACACGCGCGGACATGTCGCTAGCCGAAGCCCAAAACGCGAAGCTCGATCGCCTCGCAGACGTGGCCGATATCAAAGGCGGCGTTAATGTCCTCGAGATCGGTTGCGGTTGGGGCAGCTTCCTGGAACGCGCCTCGAAACGGACTCGAGGTCAATTGACCGGTATATCGATTTCAGAACGGCAATCTAAATATGCACGGCAACGAATTGCGGCGCAGAGCATCAGTAACGCCAGCGTTGAACTTTGTGACTATCGCGATGTAACTGGCTCGTTCGATCGAATCGTATCGATCGAAATGTTCGAGGCTGTGGGTGAAAAGTACTGGCCAACGTATGCGCAAACTATCAAGCGCCTGTTGCGTCATGATGGTAAAGGGGCGTTACAGGTCATTACGATTGATGAATCTCGTTTCGAGCAATACCGAAAATCCGCAGATTTTATTCAGCGATATATTTTCCCTGGAGGTATGTTGCCTTCGAAACCTAGGCTCAGTGAAATTTTCTCAGGCGCCAACATGCGTATAACAGATTCGCTGAGTTTCGGCCGCGATTATGCGACGACTCTGGGTCATTGGCGCGAGCAGTTTCTTGCGGCATGGCCGTCGCTCCGCGAACTCGGGTTTGACGAGCGCTTCAAACGCATGTGGGACTACTATTTCGCCTATTGTGAGAGCGGATTTCTGTCCGGCAGTATTGATGTCGTGCAAATGCGTGTTGAGCACGCCTGAGTGGCGCGAGTCACTAACCGCGAGATTTTCGGGTATGGCGCACTAAACACGGTAGCGGCGCTGCCCATCATTCCCGTCGCCATTCTGCTACCGTCCTGGTACGCGGCGCATACCACCCTAAGTTTGCTCGCCATAGGCTCTGCGCTTGCGGCGGCTCGATTGCTGGACTTTTTCGGTGATCCGCTGGTCGGTATCCTGATCGATCGCAGCGCGCACGGTCGATGGCGCTACAAGCCTTGGATCATAGCCGGCACAGCTGCTTCCTGTGTGGCACTGTTCGCGCTTGCCATGCCGCCGGTCGACGCTGGCGTAAGCCACATTGTTTTCTGGGCGGTAGTGCTATTCACAGGCTGGACCATGATTATGGTGCCCTACACCGCGTGGGGAGCCGAATTAGCAGTCGACCCCGATGACCGCTCCCGCCTCACTGCGAGTCGTGAAGTAGCCGGGGTTGTGGGGATCATCGCAGCGTTATCGCTGCCTGCCCTGTTCGATGGCAGCGGCAACATGCTTTATCATTGCCTGCACCGCATCGATATTGGCGATTCCTGCACTCACAATTTGTTTTAGCATGGTGCGGGATCTACCGACCGGCGCTCTCGGTGCAGAATCGTCGGTTGTCTGGGGCGATTTGCTCAGCTTGCTCAGGTTCCGGCCTATTGCTCTAACAATGCTTTGCTGGTTGTTGAACAGCATAGCAAACAGTCTTCCTGCAGTGTTGTTCCCGATTGTCGTAACGGGATACTTCGGGCTTGAAGAAAAGCAGCTCTATCAACTCCTGCTCATCTATTTCGGCAGCGCGATCATGCTGACTCCGTTATGGCTGATACTCTCGAGTCGTCTCAGTAAGATGGTTGCCTGGCGCCTGGCACTCAGTATCAGCGTGGCAGCATTTCTACCGGTTCTTGTACTCCAGCCCGATCAGACCTGCTGGTTTGTGCTGGTCTGCGTTCTCACCGGGGGAACCCTCGCGGCGGATCTCGCGATACCACCATCGATTCAGGCTGACGTTCTTGAGCTAGATAGAAAAACGACGCAGTCGAGACGTTCGGGGGCAGCATTTGCGCTGTGGTCAATGGTGACCAAGCTCGCATTAGCGGTTGCCGTAGGCGGCGCTTTCAGTGGCTTGTATTGTTTGGGCGTGGAAGTGGCCGATGGTATTAACCAGGCAGAATCCCGGCCGCTGCTCGCACTGTACGTTGCGATACCGGTACTGCTTAAACTCGCGGTCGTAATAATTAGTCGGCAGTCGATTGCTGAGCTAACGCTTGAGCGCCAGCCGGCGACGGACATAGCGGCACGCGACGCCAATTAGCGGAAGGTTTTCGTAGAGGTCGCCGGCCGCATCCCAGTAATCGAAGTGTCGTGAGACTTTCTGCTGGGGCGAAAAAGCGAGTTCGGAATACCCGTGTACCTGCCAGCTCTTATTGCCGAACGCGCGCAGTTCACCGCTGAGATCCCAGCGGACGGCGGCGATTATGGCCTGTTTCCGCCCTCGTGCCTCAAGCACGGCCGCGTGGGAAACAACGATCTTAAGATTCCCCAGGTTGTTGCGCATTTCACCGATAACCGCCTCAAATTGGTCGAGACCGTGCAGATCGTTAAACGGGTCGCGGAAGTGAATGTCCTGTGTCGCCACATCAGCAGGGTGGTGCTGCCTCTCGGTTCCGATTGATTCGAAAAAACCTATGTAACGCTCAAGCCCAGTCATCATTTCAGCATCCTTCTCGCGAGCGAAAATTGCAAAGGATAGGGCAGGGCACGGAGAATTCGCATGGCAACGCTCATGCGCCAAGGAAAGCGAATCTCGAATTTTCTCTTATCCACGCCGCGACATATCTCATAAGCTGCACGCTCAGCGCTCACCATAAACGGCATGGGGAAATCGTTTTTCGCCGTTAGTGGCGTATCGACGAACCCCGGACTAACCAAATGTAGCGCGATGCCATCGCGTAAGAGTTCCGGATAAAGTGACTCAGCTAACCGACTTAACGCCGCTTTGCTCGCACTGTAGGAAGCGGCGTAAGGCAGCCCGAAATCCCCTGCTACCGAGCCCACGAGAACGAAGGTGCCCGAGCGCCTTTTGCGCCAGCTTGGCAGCAGAATCTCGATCGTCTCCGCAACGGCGAAAACATTGATCGCGAAAAGCTTACGCATCGCTGCAGCATTGAAGTTATCAATCCCGCTTGCTTCATACGTCCCTGCATTCAGAACTGCTACATCGATGGCGCCGAAACGCTGTTCAGTATCTTCGAGGACTTGCCTGAGTTCCGAACTGTCAGTAACGTCGGCAGACATGGTATGGCAACGTTGTGGGAAGCCGCTTTCAGTCCTGACGTTTTCCAACGTCTGGACGTTTCGGCCGCTCATGAGCACCGCGCCGCGCATATTCGCGCACCAAGGCCGCACCAATGCCACTACTGGCTCCGGTTATCCAAACATTCGGTTTATTCATGGGATTCGACAGTCCCTGCAGCGATACACAATGTCGGAACCGTCGTCTCCCTGGAAGGCTAGACCGATCCAGCGCTCGTGTAAGTACCACACGGTTGCTGTGAGGTCGCCCGTATATTCGAAGCACTCCGTCCCAGCCGGCAACGAAAGACCCAGCGTCCTCGCTTTGGTCGCGGGACATTGCACGATATCGACGTTGTTGATGCGCCCGGTAATCGTGTTCAGTACATGTGACGTTTGCAGGACTGCTGGGTTCCAGTGGTCTGTCGGTATGAGGGTGGCGGGATGAGCAAGCTGAGTTTGGCCGCTTTGAACTAGCGTCGTTACGCCATCAGATGACGCCGACACGGAATTGAGTACTCCATTGCGAGCAACTGTAGCCTCCAGTGCCACCATTTTTTCATCACACCACGTTGAGTGCGAGTCGTACGCGAAGTCGAAGAAGGGAATAAACAATAACGTCACCGTGAGTTGCATCGTCGAACGTGCATGCAGACCTGCACTGGAGTGTGAAAAAACTGTTCGATGAGAGCCGACAATTTTTCCATTACGAATTACTTCAAACTCAATCTCATCTTCATAGGTACTGCGGACAAAATCGCTCAGCTCTGTGGATTCAACGCAGCGTGCCTGAACTTGCTCGGGTGGGATGATCAAAGCCAGTACTAAAATAGCGCTCAGCAGCGCTAAGTTTCGATGTCTCATGAAGCGTATACGCCAGTGAAGAAAAAAGCGATCACAGGCAGTGATCCGATTGGGCAGATCTGTCGTAGTCAAACTATGAATCGTAAGAAAAAACGCTCGACTGCCTCGATATCGCAAAGACTTCTTTGTGCATTGATTCTGCTCTTGCTCGGAGCGTGTGGCGGGGTGCGAACAGTAGATCAAACAATCGCCATCCCCACTCTTGATTTGTTCGCTTTTTTCGAAGGGCATACCCAAGCCTGGGGTGTAGTGCAGGATTGGCGTGGTCGGGTAGTGCGGCAGTTCGTGGTGCACATAGAGGGGATAGTCGATCATGATAAGCTGACACTGGAAGAAGTCTTCGATTATGCCGACGGCGAGCGCGATTTCCGCCGGTGGAAGATTCGACGGGACAGTAGCGGCGGCATATCCGGAACCGCTAACGACATCATCGGGGCCGCGGTAGGCGAAATCAACGGCAATTCGCTGATCTGGCGTTACGAGATGGAACTCGAAAGCGAGGGACGCAGATATCTCGTGACCTTTGATGACCGGTTGTGGCAGGTCGACGATGATACCCTCATCAATCGGACTTACATCAAGAAATTTGGACTCACCGTAGCTGAAGTGTCTCTATTTATGCGTCGCTCGGGCGACTACCAACCCTGACGGCTTTCGATCTGGATATTCCTTCCGTTCCTGCTACTCACAGACAACAATACAGCTAAAATCGCGGCGACACAGTTCGGTGTTAAGTATCGAGTCAAACTGCCGCCGCGGCGGTGTAATTAGCCCTGTTCAATAACGGTAGTGAGCCGGCTTGTAAGGCCCGGCAGCCGGTATATCCAGATACTCACACTGTTTTTCTGAAAGCTCATCAAGCGTCACACCGATATGAGACAAATGTAGTCTTGCAACTTTCTCGTCGAGGAGTTTCGGTAGCGTATAGACACCCAGGGGATAGCGTTCAGGCGAGCTGAACATTTCGATTTGGGCGATCGTTTGATTGGTAAAGCTGCTCGACATCACAAAGCTCGGATGCCCTGTGGCGCAACCCAAATTCACCAGACGACCCTCGGCCAGAAGAATGATGCGCCGGTTTTCGTTGATCTTAATCACGTGCACGCGCGGCTTAATTTCTGTCCACTCGTAGCTTCGCATGCGTCCAACCTGAATTTCACTATCGAAATGGCCAATGTTGCACACGATGGCGAGATCCTTCATCTGGTTCATGTGTTGTTCTGTGATAACGTCGCAGCAACCCGTCGTGGTGACAAACACGTCGCCTTCCCGACAGGCCTCGTCCATACTCTTGACCTCATAACCTTCCATTGCCGCCTGCAATGCACAGATGGGGTCAATTTCCGTGACGATCACGCGCGCGCCCTGCCCACGTAGAGACTGCGCACTACCTTTACCAACATCCCCGTATCCCGCAACCACTGCGACCTTGCCGGAAAGCATCACGTCCGTGGCGCGGTTAATCGCATCGACCAGCGAGTGACGACAGCCATACAAGTTATCGAACTTGGACTTCGTCACAGAGTCGTTTACGTTCATGGCAGGGAACAGCAGCTCGTCGTTCTCGAGCATCTGATAGAGACGATGGACGCCGGTAGTAGTTTCCTCAGTCACGCCTAGGATGTCTGGCACGATGTTCTGAAACCGTTGTGGGTCGCGCTCAATCGAGCGGCGGAGTTGCGCATAAAGAGCTGCTTCCTCTTCGTTAGCTGGGGTTTTTTCGAGCACGCCTGAATCGATTTCAGCGCGATGGCCGAGCGATGCGAACAGGGTCGCGTCGCCACCATCATCTAGAATCATGTTGGGCCCCAGGCCATCACCCCAGTCAAAAATCTTATCCGTGTATTCCCAGTATTCTTCGATGGATTCGCCGCTCACTGCAAACACGGGTATTCCAGTGCGGGCCAGTGCCGCCGCCGCGTGATCCTGAGTTGAGAAAATATTGCAGCTCGCCCAGCGGACTTTCGCGCCCAGGCACTCGAGTGTTTCTATGAGTACCGCAGTCTGCACTGTCATATGCAACGAACCGGCGATTCGTGCGCCTTTCAGCGGTTTGGTTTGACCAAATTCTTCGCGCATCGCCATAAGGCCAGGCATTTCATGTTCGGCTAGTTCAATCTCTTTGCGTCCAAAGTCAGCCAGTCCGATGTCTTTAATGATGTAGTCGTTTGTTCCGAGTGAGATGTCAGTTTTAGCTAGCATGAGAGTTCACAGTGATTCCTATACAAGATAATCAGCTTGTATACGTTCATTGTGAGCTTCCGGTTCACTCAATTGATAAAAAAATAACATCCGGAAAAACAATTACATCCGATTTGGGATCTAGTGAGTGATCGGGGGCTGAAGACAAAGATGCATTTGCAAAAAGACTATAGCAGCCCACTAACAGTGGGCTGCTATCGGAGTTCGGTGTGATCAACCTGGCCGGTACAAAACCATCTGCTGCATGTTGGATTACGTAAATGTCTCGTCGCGCTGGTTGACCGGGTCAAAATGCGACTTAAGTATGCCTTTGTCACCTTTGGAGGTGACCACGCTTCACTCACTGCGACGAAGCATAGGTCCAAAAAACGCCGCTTTTCGCGATCCCGCCGAATACTGTGGTGATTTGGGGGTGTTAATACTTTTACTAATGAACATCTGTTGTAGAGGTTAAGGAGTTTATGTAGGAGAACAAAAGATGAGCAAAGAAACCATTACACACGAAATCAAACTCCAACCAGCAGTGATAGTTATTTTGGGGATTATGGCAGTGGGTATTCTCGCAAATGCATTTCCCAAAGTCTCACCGATACAGGATGCGATGGCAGCGTGGGGGTCTGATAGTCCCGACAGACCATTTTCTATAAAACGTTAGAGTTATTGTCAAATCTGGTGTTCAGAGAATTGAATCAGGCGGCTGCCTGGTTCACCTCTGTCACCTCGATTCCATCTTTGAATTTGATCCCGATCACCAGCTTCGCCAGGTAATCGAATCCGCGTAATCGTCTCCAGTTTTTCTCCGCGCATTGACCCAGCTTGAACATCATATGCAGCATGCCGTCGCGTGACGGGCAGCCCTTTGAACGTTTGGTCCGATGACGAATAGTCGAGAAGCTTGATTCAATCGGGTTGCTCGTGCGGATGCTCTGCCAGTGTTGTGCCGGAAAATCGTAGAAGGCCATGAGCTCTTCGTGATCTTTTTGGAGACACAAAGTTGCCTTCAGGTACTTCGCATCATAGGTCGTGATGAATAGGTCGAATGCTGTCTCAGCATCCGCCTTCGTCTCTGCCTGCCAGATTGCGTGCAGGGACTGCTTCGCTTTCGCCTGCGACGACTTCGGAAAACAATTGAGAATATTCATTGTTTTATGCATCCAGCATCGTTGCTGGCGTGTCTCGCCGTAGATTTCTTCCAGCGCCGCCCAGAAACCCATCGCGCCATCACCTATCGCTAGCTGCGGCGCGTCCATCCCACGGGACTTTAACTTCAGCAGCACCTCGCGCCAGCTCTGGGTCGATTCACGTACGCCGTCCTCAATCGATAGAAAATGCTTCTCGCCCCGGTCATTGACGCCGATGATCACCAGAGCACACAGCTTCGTCTGCTCGGCACGCAGTCCACTGTAAACGCCATCTGCCCACACGTAGACCCAGCGATCGCGGTCCAAACGTGCTGTGCTCCAAGTCTGGTATTCCTGCGCCCAGACCTGCTTCAATCGCGAGACCGTACTCGCCGAGAGTCCCTGCGCTTCAGGACCTACCAGTACTTGCAGCGCCTCACCCATCTCGCCTGATGAAACTCCCTTCAGATACAGCCATGGTAGTGCCGCTTCTAATGTCCTCGTCTTGCGCACGTACGGCGGCACCAGGGCCGACCGGAACGTCACTGGCTCGCCGGTCTTCGCCCGAACCTTTGGCACCTTCACCGTCACCGGGCCAATACCAGTCTGCAGTTGCCGTTCTGGAAGATAGCCGTTGCGCACGACTGCCGTTCGGCCCGACTCGAGCACGCGACCTGTGTGACTTGCTAACAACTCCTGCAACTCCGCATCCACCGTCTGGCGGATCAACTCCTGCGCGCCAGATCTCAGCATCGCGCTCCGTGCGTCGTAACCTTCGGATCGACCTGACAATTCAACAACGTTACTCTCTTTCATGGTGGCGTATCCTCTTCGGTTGGTCTGCTGTCTGGTAACAACATTTCAACCAGATACGCCGCCTCTATTCAATCTCCCGAACACCAGATTCAGTTATAACTCTCCAGAATATCTATGAGGCATAAAGTCTTATCTAGAATGGAGTGGTTTAGATATGGCAGGACAAGGTAGGCCTAAGACGGGTGGCCGGCCATTAAAAAGGGTTGCAGAGAAACGGATTCCCGGAAAACCCGTTTATGAGAACACGCCATCCTTGAAGCTGCCGATATTGCTGGTGGTAAAGCAGGCCTCGTCGGCTACCTGGCATCACAAGCTAGAGAAAACCCAGTCGCCTTCATGGGGTTGCTGGGCAAACTCATACCATCTCAAATCGCAGCAGACGTCACTCAAAGTGTTGCAACAGTCACCGATGAGATTATGACGCCGGAGGAATGGGCTGAACAGTGGGCTGAACGAACGGCACACTGAGTGAGGCGAGTCCCTAATCCGCGCTACCTAATAATCTGCACATCCGACACCGCATCCCGAGACACTAGTCCTCAACTGCACTGCATGCGGATGGTTTCCTGTAGCTTCGCTTCATGGGGTGCAGGGCCTTTACAGGGACTTTATTGAGCCAGCAACACATGAGGACTTTGTGTTCGTGCCTAAGTCATCAGAATACGCAACGCCGACTTTATCGGGTCATCACGGATTCAAACGTCCGCATTCTCCATGCGCCCGCCATAGTCCCAAGAGGTTGCCCAAGTGGGGCACAGTGTAAACACGATTTCGTCTTCGACACGGCCCAGTAGCCAGTTCGCCAGTCCTTGATTCGAGTTGCCCAGATAGCGCGCGATCAAGTGTTTCAAAAGCGCTTCCGCATCTTCATCACTTACTACCACGTCAGCCTTACCGCGCACACCACAGTAAGGCGGATCATTAGGTGCGATCTCGAAGGCACATCGCCCGGCCTGTTGGAGCAAGTTAGCCAGTTTGCTGCGCTTATGGCTGACTATACGAAGATTGCCGTCACGATATCTATGCCAGACCGAACAGATCAGGGGATACCCGCCGTCCATGGCGGCGATACGAATAGGGATCTTTGTGGATTCCAGGAACTGCTGAACCTGCGCCGCTGTCCAGTCACTTTTGCTGCTGAGATTTTTCATAGGCGAAGTGTGTAGTAATCCTCTTGGAGTTGCATCTACATGTTATGAAAAGAGTACTAACGCTGCTCGCCATTCCTGACGGTATTGAGCTGGAAGCCTACCAGGCGGTTATTGTCTGCCGCGAGGCGTTTGGGGAGTTCACCATTTGAGCCAGGTAGGACGCCCCTGCAGACTAGATCAAGCCAACTGCTTCCAGTACTGCCACGGATATTCATCCTCATTGACGTCAAGTGACTGCATCTGGTGGCGTTCAAAGAAGTGACGCGACACGCGCTGAGACTTAATCAACAGCCCGATGCTCCGCAGGGTTCGTGCATCATCAAATACGGTATCCATCAGTTGTTTGCCAATACCCTGCCTCTGAACGAGCGGTAGGACATACAAACCGTGGAATACACCACCCTTGCCGTTGGGCAGCGATTGCGATGGCATCGAATCCCAGGCGGCGACGCCGGCCACCTCATCTTTATAGTTCGCAACCAGTACCTCATAGAAGTCGAGGTCGTTCTGGTGGTACTGCAAAACCGGCACCGCAAGGCGTTTCACGCGGTCCGGCATCGGCCAGTTCATCACTGCGGACTGGATAACTTGGTTGATCTTTTGTAGGTCACAGCTGTGTGCACTTCTTATACTTGCGTCTTCCATAGTGCTTATACGCCGGACTTGTCACATTGGACCAACATTTATTTCCTACAGACCGGTGTATGAGGGACATGAAGAAAAAACACGCCATCGCGACGGTGTTTGCCAGCTCTATCGCATCGAAATCACGCAGCTCGAAAAAAATAGCTGACAGCTACATCGCGTTCTGGCGCAGTGTGCACTGGGGACATGGAACGAGCCTATGCCGAGGCGCGTCTCGGAGTCCTGCATCTTGAAATGCCTTCCGGCAAAGTTCTCAAGGGTCTTTATGCCAACGTCATTGCCTGGGAACACAGTGAGGGACCTATTCCTGCGTGGATGGCCGTTGATAAACGAGGTGCCAGATGAGGACTGAGGATACTGGACTGTTCGATGCTTTGCTCGCCTGTCGCCTGTCGCCTGTCGCCTGTCGCCTGTCGCCTGTCGCCTGTCGCCTGTCGCCGGACGGCTACAAACGCGTTATAGCCAGCATCCAGCAAGAAACGTGCAACAGCACAACCACCAAGGACACCTTGAGGCGCATCGCGCGGTAGTATTCCGGTTGCTTAGCGAATACTTCGAGTTTCTGTTCGCTGATCATGAACCCGAGATAAAGCATCGCCAATCCCAGCAGTCCTCCGTCCACGCAGACAACACCAGCGCCAATGCTGCGAGTACCATGGCATTACTTATCAACACAATCGCCATGCGCTGCGATTCTTCACTTTCCCGGACCACCAAGGCAGCCGACCACCAGCTGCCGGCGAGAAAACAAAGGATCGCGAGCGAATAAGCAGAGAACAGTCTTAATCCACGCTCAGGTCTGGTAATCATAATCACGAGCGCGAGGAAGAAGGGAATGATGCCTAGCGAACCGAGTAGCGTGACGAGTCTCTGGCGATTCACGGTGGTGGTTAGCTCTGGCAGCTAATCCTGACAGGTACGACACCAGTACAGCCGCGGAGCACTGATATTTTCCCTGACAATGCTGGATTCGCAATTCAGGCAGGACTTCCCCTGACGGCCAAATACGGCGAAGCGATAGGACTCAAAGCCTCCACCCTGCTGCTTCAGTTCCCCCGCCTCGGCCTGTGTAACGGTGATGCCACGGGATTTATAGCTGCGCTCGCTGATCGTGAGTGTAGCCCGGGCCAACTGGTGAATATCAGAGGCGTTGAGGTCCGCTGGGCGTGCACTGGGTGGCACCGTTGCCTTAAAAAGAATTTCGGAACGCAAGTAGTTGCCAATACCGGCAATAAAGCCCTGATCGAGGTAGAGGCTTGCGAGAGATCGACGCACAAACGCTTTCTCTTTCAAACGGCTCGCGATCATAGCGACCGTTAATCCCCCATCCAACACGTCCGGCCCAAGCTTTTTCAGAAACGGGTGCTCACCAAGGCTCTGCGTTGGCCAGAGTTCAACATCGGTTGCACTGAACAGAAAAGCGCTGTGCGTGTCCGTGTGTAGAGCGACGCGCAACTGCCGATTCGTCTTCGGAAAGTGGCCTCGCTTCGCAATGCGCCAGATCCCATAGAGCTGGTTGTGCGAATAAAGGGTTTCGCCGTGACTGAAATGCGTAAGCACCGCTTTGCCGTGGCTGGTAACCCGCTCCACCCGGTTGCCACGGACGCGTGATGAGGCCTGTTCCAGTCCAGGCAGCGTAAATTAGGCGTCAGCGATCCCGCGCCCTGCCAGCACGGCATGCTGCCGATCTGCAGCCAGTCTGATTTCAGGTCCTTCCGGCACAATTTCTCTCCCGCGAGTTCACCCTATCTTCGAACCAAACCCGAAAAAAGATCCAATCGCAAGCGGGCAGCGTAATCAAGGGCTATGAGGGGTCGAACATTACTAATCACCGGCAGCACTATTGGCGAAGCGCTCGCCCTGGCGATTGCCGGATCCGCAGACGTGCAGCAAGTCATTTATACCTTTCGCCGCCGTGACCCAGACTTTGCGTCACCAAAAATTCGGACCGTGCAACTCAACCTGACGAACGAATACATGATCAAAATCCTAATGGAGGAGTTTGACCAACTGGACGGCATCATCAATACCGTTGGATTTCTGCATGATGATCAGCAGCAGCCTGAAAAATCTATCGCGCGGTTCAATCCTGAAGGCCTGATGCGCAGCATCGAGTTGAACACTTTGCCAACAGCACTGCTCGCGAAACACTCACGAAAACTCCTGAAAAAAAGTCCTGACAGCGTTTTCGCAACGATTTCCGCCAAGGTCGGTTCCATCGAAGATAACCGACTGGGCGGCTGGTACAGTTACCGTGCCTCAAAAGCCGCCCTCAACATGATGTTGAAGACGCTTGCCCTTGAGTATCGGATCGCGCTGCCTAATTGTACGGTCGCCGCACTGCATCCGGGTACGGTTGAAAGCCCGCTCTCCCAACCTTTTACGGGCCGCAACCATCGACCAGTCAAACCCGCAGCCTGCGCACGGAATCTTAAACGCGTCATCGATAACCTCACCCCATCGCACTCTGGACGCTTCTGGTCCTGGGACGGCAGTGAATTGCCATGGTAGATCGAATCCGCCTGATACTCGGTGACCAGCTAAATACTCGACACAGCTGGTTTGCGGAAAAAGATGCGAAAACACTTTATATCCTTGCTGAAATTCGTGAAGAAGCCACTTACGTCAATCATCACGTGCAGAAAGTGTGTGCGTTCTTCCTCGCTATGCAGAAATTTGCCGAAACACTTTCTGCCAACGGCCATCAGGTTCAGCACCTGACCCTGGACGACACCCACAAAACAAACGACGTCTCACAACTACTGCGGCAACTGGCTGACAAACATGGTGTTAACACTATCGAATATCAACGGCCTGATGAGTATCGATTGCTGGAAAAGATGCGCTCACTCGAGATAGAGGGCGCGACCTTGGACGAGTTTGATACCGAACACTTCCTGTTACCGTTTCATGACATAGGCAATCAGTTCGAGGCCGGCAAGCCGCATCGCATGGAGACTTTCTACCGACGGATGCGCAAACAACACGACATCCTGATAGAAGATGGTAAACCCGCGGGCGGAGAGTGGAACTACGATGCGTCGAACCGCAAGAAACTGACAAAGAAAGGCCTTGATTCGATCCCTCGGCCACTCACGTTCTGCCACGATGTGACCGATATTCTGGGACGCCTCGAGCGACACGAGATTAAAATGATCGGCACCGCGAATAGAGAGATCTGTTTACCTGTCACACGCGAGGAATCACTCAGGCTCCTCGCCTGGTTCTGCGACCATGCGTTGCCCCGGTTTGGCGATTTTCAGGATGCCATGACCGACCAATCAGAATTCGCCTGGTCGCTCTTTCATTCGAGGCTTTCGTTTTCTATTAATGTCAAACTGCTGCACCCCCGTGAAGTCATTGAGGCCGTTATTGGGGCGTACAGAATACGAGACGATATTGACATCACGCAGGTGGAAGGTTTTGTTCGCCAGATAGTGGGGTGGCGTGAGTTCATCCGTGGGATTTACTGGGCGAACATGCCAGCCTACGGGTCATTGAACGGACTGAACGCGAGCGTGAATCTGCCGGAATACTTCTGGACCGGCAAAACCGCCATGAACTGCATTTCACAAACCGTCTCGCAATCGTTGGAGCATGCGTATGCTCACCACATACAGCGATTAATGGTCACCGGTGTTTTCGGGCTCATCGCAGGCATCGACCCGAACGAGATGGATAACTGGTATCTCGGCATCTACGTTGATGCGCTCGAATGGGTGGAGATGCCCAATACGCGAGGTATGAGTCAATTCGCTGATGGCGGGTTGGTTGCTAGCAAACCCTATGCGGCGAGCGGCAACTATATCAACAAGATGGGCGATTACTGCCAGAGCTGTCAGTACGACGTAAGAGAAAAATTGACAGAAAATGCTTGTCCTTTTAACTCTCTCTACTGGCACTTCATGATTCGCCATCGAGAGAAATTTGAGAACAATCCCCGTATTGGCATGGTCTATCGAAGCTGGGACAAGATGAATGTCGAGACTCAGATGCTCACAATAAAAAAGGGTGATGCCTGCCTGGAAAAGCTGGATGAGTTGTAGAGCGATTCAAGTAAAACGCATGTCAGGGCAACGCTGATATTCAGGAGCGGCCAAAGATATTGGGTACAGCCTCTTGCGAGGAAATCGAGGCGCACTTCAGGCGTATACTGCCGGCTTGTCTACCCTTTGCGGTCTGCCAAGTCGCACCAGACCAGCGCCCGCGAGTTTAACGAAAAATTTATCCATCATCGGCGGGCAGTGCGTCTGGTCTACGGCGAAGGGCGCTTCGGCGTGGAGATCAAGGGTCTCAAAATGCAACCCAGCAAACTGCCGCACGTCCCGAAGACCAAATGATTGTCTCGATGCGATTTTTTTAACCCTTATGGAATCCCGTACCGGATCGAACGCATGAAGAAAGCTCCCCGCAATCCCTCGCTCGACATCGCGCAAGTTGAGTCTCTGCTGGAAGGTATTACCAAGCCCGCCAGGATTGCATCAACCTCTCCAAACGGCTTCCCGTTGATCTCGACCGTCTGGCTAATCTACGAGACTGGAACCTTCTGGTGCATCACGCAAAAGAGCACGCTGCTGCGGCGTAATCTATCGCTCAGCCCCGGTTGTGCATTCGAGTTTGCCTTGGAGAATGGACGCTATAAGGTGTTGCGTGGGCAGGGCATCGCGACATTAAGCTTACAGGATGGCCCTCGAGTCACTGAGTTGATGATCGCGCGTTACCTCGATGACTCGAACGGTGCGGTCGCTAAAAAATTGAGAGCGCAGGTGGACACCGAGTACGCTATCCAGATCCGGCCGCGATGGTTGCGCGTGCAAGGACGCAGCTAGCTTTTGCTCGAGGCTTCAGTCATTCGTTTGCGAAAATCCAAGCTAACGGTACGTCGGAGCGAGCGCTCTATCGTGCACTAGAAAAAAAGCCTCGGAAATAACTATGCAAGACTCCGCGTCAGTGGCTCAACCAGCCGATCGACATGAAATGTCGAAAGTGCTGATCATTGGTGCCAGTAAGGGTATTGGGCTGGAGACCACGAAAGCATTCTTGGCAAGCGGGTTTAGCGTGCGCGCAATGGCCCGGCGGGCCAACAGGATCAGCCTGACCCATCAAAATTTGGAGAAGTGGTCGGGCGATGCTCGAGAAGCGGAGGATATCGCATCCGCATTAGACGGGATCGATACTGTCGTCCAGGCACTCGGGATAGCGGTGGGTCCGGAAATGCTTCTCGGGCCTGTTCGCATGTTCTCGGAGTCCACGCGCATCCTCATACCCGCGATGCAATGCAAGGGCGTACGACGGCTGATCTGTATCACGGGATTTGGAGCAGGCGACAGCCGCCGAAGCATCAGATGTCTGCAGCGAATTCCGTTTCGAATCCTTCTTGGCCGCGCTTATGCAGATAAAGATATTCAGGAGCGGCTCGTTCGAGAGAGCGAGCTCGATTGGGTGATTGTAAGACCGGGGATCCTGACCAATGGACGGGGAACTGGCTTCTATCGGATACTTGATGACCCAAAACATTGGCAAAATGGACTCATATCGCGCGCAGATGTTGCAGATTTTGTCGTCCGGCAAATCAAGGACGATACCTATGTTGGAAAAGCCCCAGTCCTGATTTACTAGCGGTGGATGTTCGGGCTGCTGGGCAGGTCGCTGCATACGGCACACGGAGCTCATCTTTAAGTTGACACTGCGTACGGGCGTTGGCTTTGATGTGTTGACTGACGAGACTGCGGTGACGAGTACATTTGCTGGTGGTGGTGCGTTCACGACGACGGGTGTTGAGCCGGATGAATTCACTTACCGGGGTGGGATTGGTTTTAACGCTGCACCGACAGAGCGGGTGTCATTCAATCTGGACTATGAGTTTGAAGGTCGCAGTGATTACCAAAGCCATGGTGGCTCACTGAACTTGCGCTGGCAGTTCTGAACGGGACCACTTAACTACGACGGAATATCAATCGAACACCAGTGTCCGTGGGCCATGGTGCCGCATCGCTCGTGCAGATTAGTGTGTATATGAATATTAGGAGTCCCAAATTCTAATTTGGGGGGTGGGGGGGACCTAGCGTATTAGCCCCGCCATCCGGGCCAGTAGTTCCAGCCTTTTAAGCTCACGCCTGCGTTCTCGGCTACGCTCTATTACTTCCCGGCTTCTTCGGCCGTGCTTCCAATGCATCTCTCGAAGTTTCTGCAAGCCTTCAGCCGTTCGAGCACCCGTTGATTTGCCGCCGTGGAGTTGGCATCTTTTTTTGCCTTTAAGGGCTGGCTTCAAACACCTACTGCCTCTGCGGGTTTTTGCTCCACATCGGAGACCCGGCCAGTGCTCACCGAAACGCGTTGCCAGACCATCTGCAACCAGGTGGTGAGGGGTGAGGTTTTGTGAGGGCTCCGAAGTACCTTTCATGGACTGCTATGCCAAAACTATTTTGGACCTTCCCGAGAGGGGGCTTAGTGCAGTTGCTAGTGAACCCTAGTCCTCGAGCCCTGCCCAACGGCCCACTGCTCTAAAGCACCTTCAACAGCTCGTTGGATGGCTGCTTTATTATTTTTCTCATTCGGCCCTAGTAACCCGTTACTGATGAGCAGTTCGATGCCACCTGAACCCACTTCGATCGTGGTGCACATCAAGATCCCTTCCTGACGTCTTTTCCGAAGCCGCTGAACTCTTGTGGTTGACGTTGCCATTCACTACCTCGCCAGTTCCAAGGGGGTGTGTCTTTTTGTGCGTTACCCCGGCTGGGTAATTCAGCATTAACTAGCTCACCTTAATGGGGGGCTCTAGGTGGGGGACAATTAGGCCCCATTAAAACCTATTTGTCCGTATGGAGTCCGTACGGAAAGCCGGCCCGAAAAGCCGGCCTCCATAAGTAACTAATTATACAGGAAAATTTGGTCGGGGAGACAGGATTTGAANNGAACCTCCGGCCCCTGCCTCCCGAAGACAGTGCTCTACCAGGCTGAGCTACACCCCGACTGTGGGAACTTTCTAGAAGTTTCGATCGACAGCGAACTCGACTAATGCCTCGAGTGCTTCGCGGTACGGCGATTTCGGGATCGCCACTAACGCTGCCAGCGCTTGGTCGGCCTCGACCTGCGCGCGGGCGAAAGTGTAAGTGATGGCTCCGGTTGATTCAATTGCCTGCATGATCTGGTCAAGGTTCTCCAAGCCGGCATTTTCGATTGCGGCCCGAATCATTGTGCTTTGCGCCTTGTTTCCATTCCACATTGCATAGAGCAGTGGCAAGGTCGGTTTACCTTCTGCCAGGTCGTCGCCGACGTTTTTGCCCATCGCCTGCTGTGAAGAGCTGTAGTCGAGCGCGTCATCAACGAGTTGAAAGGCGGCCCCGATATGGCGGCCGTAAGCGGCGAGCGCGGTCTCGAATTCCGTGCCGCTCCCGGCGATGACGGCGCCCAAAGTCGCGGCAGCTTCAAATAATTTGGCCGTCTTGTTGTGAATGGTGGTGAGGTATTGTTCCTCCGTCGTATCCGGATCACCGCAACTAGCCAGTTGCATCACTTCGCCCTGGGCAATTGTGTTGGTCGCGTCGGCCAGAATCTCAAGCACACGGATACTTTCCAGGTTGACCATCATTTGAAATGCACGCGAATAGAGGAAATCGCCGACCAGAACGCTCGCTTCGTTACCCCATACGAGGTTGGCCGTTTCGCGGCCGCGGCGCATTTTGGAGGCGTCCACGACGTCGTCATGCAGCAGCGTTGCGGTGTGTACGAGCTCCAGGATGACCGCCACTTCAATATGCTTGGTGCCGGTATAGCCCGCAGCCCGGGCGCTTAGCAAGGCCAATAGCGGTCGCAGACGCTTACCACCACCAGCAATGATGTAGTGGCTCAATTGATTGATTAGTTGGACTTCTGAGTGGAGTCGCGAGCGGATGAGTTCGTCGACCGCTGCCGCATCGTCAGCTACCAAATCACGCAGCTTTTCGACGTCAGGGCTGGTTTTAGTTTGATCCAAGGGGGTTCCGTGCTTCGCCGAATTGGCAGCAGCGCGGATCTTGCCAAGAGCTGGGCGGAATTACCATTTATTCCCGCAGTTATCTTGTTTCCGCGTATCGATTTCCGTACAATCGCGCGCTCGCTTGGCCTTAGGTCCGGCTGTGTCCAAGACGATTCGCAAGCGGCGACGCGCCCGACCTCCAGGCTACACGGAACAGATTCACAGGATTCACCATGCACGCAGTGATTAAAACAGGTGGCAAGCAATATCGCGTTGCCGCCGGCGACAAGCTCAACGTCGAGACTTTGACGGGCGATGTCGGTGCCGAAATTCAGTTCGACCAGGTACTGATGGTATCCGATGGTGACGATGTCGCAGTCGGTGCACCTTTCATCACCGGTGCTACGGTTACCGCTAAGGTCGTCGAGCACGGGCGTGGCGAGAAAATTCATATCATTAAATTCAAGCGTCGTAAGCATTACACGCGACGCATGGGGCATCGCCAGAATTACACCCGGGTAGAAATTACCGGCGTTCAAAAGGGCTGAAACATGGCACATAAGAAAGCAGGCGGCAGTACTAACAACGGTCGCGACTCAGAATCGAAGCGACTCGGTGTGAAACGCTTCGGCGGCGAAGCCGTACGTTCGGGAAATATCATTCTGCGTCAGCGCGGCACCCATTTTCATCCGGGCGCTAACGTCGGTTGCGGACGCGACCATACGTTGTTCGCAACGGCCGACGGCGAAGTTAAGTTTGTCCGTAAAGGCCCGCTTAATCGCCGTTTTGTGAGTGTCGTCGCAGAGTAGCTCTTTACGCTTTCGATTCTCGCGAAAAGCCCCGTTCTAAACGGGGTTTTTTATGCGCGAGAGATTGCCGGCGCGGTCCGGTCGGAATCACTACGATGAAGTTCGTCGACGAAGCCACAATTCTAGTCAGTGCCGGCAAAGGCGGAGACGGCTGTCTGAGTTTTCGGCGCGAGAAATATATCGCGCAGGGTGGCCCGGACGGCGGCGACGGCGGCGACGGCGGCAGCGTCTATCTACAGGTCGACTCGGGTCTTAACACGCTGGTCGACTTCCGCTTTAAACGACGCTTTAAGTCAGGTAACGGCCAGCCAGGGCAGGGGCGGGAGCGGATCGGCAAAAGCGCTGAAGATCTGGTTGTTAAGGTGCCACTCGGTACGCTCGTATACGATGCAGGTACGGATGAGCTGATCGACGATATGGTTGCCGACGGTGCACGCCTATTGGTCGCTCAAGGTGGTTACCATGGGCTCGGCAACACTCGCTTCAAGAGTAGCGTCAATCGTGCGCCCCGCCGGATAACGCCCGGTTCTGCCGGTGAACAACGCGAGCTTCGGCTCGAACTGAAACTCCTGGCTGACGTCGGATTGCTCGGTCTCCCGAACGCAGGGAAGTCGACTTTGATCCGCGCCGTCTCTGCAGCGCGTCCCAAGGTCGCCGACTATCCTTTCACGACATTAATACCCAATCTCGGGGTGGTGCGACTGGGTAGCGAGCAAAGTTTCGTTATCGCAGATATTCCCGGCATTATTTCCGGAGCCGCCGCAGGCGCCGGACTCGGGCTGCGTTTTCTCAAGCACCTTGAGCGCACCCGTTTGCTACTGCACCTGGTGGATGTGTCCGGACTTGACCCCGAGCGTGAACCGCTAAGCGATTTCGCGACCATCGCCGCCGAACTCGAGGCGCACAATCCAGAACTCGCTGCCCGGCCACGCTGGGTCGTGTTGAATAAGACAGACTTGGTCGACGAAAGTCAGGTTGACCACATCGCTGAGGAGCTTCGCGAACTCGGTTGGTCAGGGCCCATCATGGCTATCTCTGCAGCGACGAGTACGGGGTGCAACGAATTGATGTGGGCTATCTACAACGGATTTTCAGCCACGGATGACGACGATGAAGATAGCGTCGACGCCTGAAGATCTCCGCCGGACGATGGGCCGGACTCGTCGTTGGGTGGTTAAAGTGGGTAGCGCTTTGACTACCAATGAGGGTGTCGGTCTCAATGCCGCAGCCATCGAAAACTGGGTTCGCCAATTAGCTATTCTGAACGGCGAAGGGCGCGAAATCGTCGTCGTCACCTCTGGTTCAGTCGCCGAAGGAGCCGCCCATTTGGGGTGGAACCAACGTCCCCATGAACTAACGCAGCTACAGGCGGCCGCCGCGATTGGTCAGGTCGGACTGGTCAGATGTTGGGATCAAGCCTGCGAGAAGTTTGGTTCCCGGGCGGCGCAAATCTTGCTAACGCATGAAGATCTGTCGGACCGCCAGCGTTACCTGAATGCCCGCAGCACGTTGTGGACACTTTTGTCGCTCGGGGTGTTGCCGGTGGTCAACGAGAACGACACCGTGGCGACCGCGGAGCTTAGTCTCGGCGACAACGATACGCTTGCGGGCCTCGTGAGCAATTTAGTCGAGGCTGATTTACTGATTGTTCTCACCGACCAACAGGGGCTATTGACGGCCGATCCGCGCAAGGAACCTCAGGCAGAGTTAGTTGAATATGCGCTTGTCGACGAACCGGGACTCGCGGATATTGCCGGAGAGGGTGGGGCCTGGGGACGTGGCGGGATGCGCACTAAACTTCGCGCAGCGCGCCTTGCGGCCCGCTCGGCCACCTCAACGATCATCGCCAACGGCCGCGACCCTGAGGTGCTGAGCAAGATTGCGGCCGGTGAGCGCACTGGTACGCTGCTTCACGCGACAGGAGATCGCGTCGCGGCGCGCAAACAGTGGCTTGGCGGATCGATCAGGCCTCGGGGCCATCTCACATTGGATGCTGGCGCGTGCGCTGCGCTGCGCGGTCTGGGCAAGAGTTTATTGGCGGTTGGCGTAAAGCAGGCGAGCGGCGACTTTTTACGGGGCGACCTCGTCGTTCTGATCGACGAAAACGGCACTGAATTGGGCCGCGGCCTAACGAACTATTCAGGCGACGAGTGCCGGAAGATAAGCGGCCTGCCCTCCCGGGAGATTGAGTATGTGTTGGGTTTCAGTCGGGAGCCGGAAATCATTCATCGCGATAATTTGTTAATCGAGAACCTACCGCAATAAAAAAAGCCGGCATCGTGCCGGCTTTCCATCCAGTTCGGAATCAGTAGTCGCTCACGCCATCGCTTTGATACGGGCGAACAACCGGGATTTATGCCGAGCTGCTTTGTTCTTGTGGATGATGTCACCGCCTGCCATCCGATCTATCGTCGGGACTGCAACCGCATAAGCAGTCTCTGCAGCCGTTTTGTCACCGGATTCGATCGCCTGGATCACTTGCTTGATGCGCGTGCGTAGCATCGAGCGCTGACTCGTATTTTGTTTACGTCGCTTTTCTGACTGTCGCGCACGTTTTCTTGCTTGGGCCGAATTTGCCAATGGGCTGACTCCAAATCCTGTGTCTCGAAAGGCGCCGAACTATGCTGTTTTGCCGGCCTTTTGTCAATGGTGAGATCGACCGATGGTGTAGGCAGAAGGCGTATAATCGGGCACTTAGAGAGCCTCCGAGTACTTACCGAGACACACCCTTTGGCTAGAAGTCTGCTGCGCTCAACCGCCATCGTTGGCCAGATGACGCTGCTGTCGCGCGTTTTGGGCTTTGTCCGTGACGTCGTAATAGCTCACGCGTTCGGTGCCACCATGGCGGCAGATGCCTTTTTCGTCGCTTTCAAGATTCCCAATCTGTTTCGCCGCCTGTTCGCTGAAGGGGCCTTCGCGCAGGCTTTCGTGCCGGTCGTATCCGAGTACCGAGAGCGGGATGGTGACGAGGCTGTTGTCGATTTGGTCAACGCGACTGCAGGGTCGCTGGGTTTGGTCCTGCTCGGATTCGTTGGCCTTGGCGTTGTCGCAGCTCCACTATTTGTGTTCGTCTTTGCCCCCGGTTTTGCCGACGAGCCGGACAAACTTGCCCTCGCGGGTGATTTGCTGCGACTGACCTTCCCTTATCTGGGCTTTATTTCGCTTACCGCATTGGCAGGCAGCGTCCTGAATACGTACGGGCGCTTTGCCGTACCCGCTTTCACACCGGTGCTATTGAATATCGCCCTTATCGGCGCAGCAGTGCTCATCGCGCCACACCTTGAACGCCCCGTATTCGCCCTCGCCATCGGCGTTCTGGTGGGTGGGATTGCACAGCTGGCAATGCAATATGCCGCGCTGGCGCGGCTGGGATTTTCGTTGCGACCGATCGTGGCGTTCGGCCACGCCGGCGTACGTCAGATCTTGCGTCTGATGGGACCGGCAATTTTTGGTGTTTCGGTTGCCCAAATTAACTTGCTCCTGGACACCGTGATCGCATCGTTCCTGGTCACCGGGAGCATCTCCTGGCTGTACTACTCCGACCGTCTGGTCGAGTTTCCGCTCGGCGTTTTCGGCATTGCATTGGCGACGGTCATTCTGCCGGCTTTGTCGGCGCGCCATAACGAAGGTCTTGGCGAAGCGTTCTCACGTACTTTGGACTGGGCTTTGAAGTGGGTTTTCTTGCTCGGCGTGCCGGCCGCTTGCGCACTGGCAGTGCTGTCCGGGCCGCTGCTGTGCACACTGTTCGGTTACGGCGCGCTCAGTGATCACGACGTCAATATGGCTGCCCGCAGTCTGGTGGCTTATTCCGGTGGGCTACTTGCGTTTATTTTGATCAAGGTATTGGCGCCAGGCTATTTCGCACGCCAGGACACACGTACGCCCGTGCGCATTGGGATTATCGCGATGTGCGCCAATATGGCGCTGAATCTGGTGTTGGTATTTCCTCTCGCCCACGCCGGACTCGCGTTGGCAACGACGCTGTCCGCATGCCTCAATGCGGGGCTGTTGTGGCGCGGACTGCGCCGCGAGGGCGTGTACGTCGCGGCACCAGGATGGGCTCTTTTCATCGTCCGGGTTGTCGCCGCCGCTGCGGTGATGTGCTTTGCGTTGTGGAGTTGGAGTGCGCCACTGAGCGAATGGTTCAGTTGGTCCGCGATGACCCGCGCCCAACAGCTTTTCGGCGCGGTTGTCCTCGGGGTCGGGGTCTATTTCTGCGTTATTGCTCTACTGGGCATGCGCCCGAGGCATATGGCGATGCCTGGGCGGCAGGTATAATGCCCGACTGTATTTCCTTCGCATTTTAGTTCGGCCACGATGCAACTCATCCGCGGGTTATCAAACATCACACCGAGGCACCACGGTTGTGTTGCCACGATTGGCAATTTCGATGGTGTACATCTCGGACACCGCGAAATTATCAAACGATTGAAGCGGCACGCCGAGGCTTTAGGCGTACCCAGCGTCGTCATCATTTTCGAACCACAACCTGCCGAGTTCTTTCAACGCGGTCGGATCCCGGTACGTTTATCCCTCGTTCGCGAGAAATTCGAGATGCTTCGGGACAACGGAGTTGATCGCCTGTTGGTTCTGCGCTTTTCGCCGGAGCTATCGAAGTACTCTGCCGAACGCTTCGTGAACGAAATACTAGTCGAACGCCTCGGCATCAAGGCCCTAATCATCGGTGATGATTTTCGTTTCGGCAAAGGGCGAGATGGCGATTTCAATGTGCTTCAGGAGCTCGCCCAGAAAAGCAGTTTTACGATCGAACAGACGCCGCCGTTTTTATTCATCGGCAAGCGCATTTCGAGCACTTATATTCGCAACCTGCTGCGCCACGGATACCTGAAAGAGGCGGAACGCATGCTCGGTCATCCTTACTGTTTGTCGGGACATGTCGTGCATGGGCATCAGAACGGGCGGAAGTGGGGTTTCCCGACCGCGAATCTGAATCTCCATCGCGTGAAGAATCCGATCGTCGGGATTTATGCAGCCCGCGTGCACGGACTCAGTGACACCCCGCTCATGGGAATCGCGTACGCCGGCACCCGGCCGATCATCGACGATCCGCGCTTCGTCCTTGAAGTGCATATTTTCGATTTCGATCAGGATTGTTACGGCAAGCGCATTTCTGTCCAGTTTTGCAGTCGTATCCGCGGCGACATGGACTTCGATTCGTTTGAGGACATGGCCGAACAAATCAAGCGCGATTGCGAGGCTGCGAGGAAGAGCCTTACCTTTGAATACCGCGGGAGCTAGCCTTTATCGCTGGCTGACTCTCGCACTTGCGATTGCAGTCGTCGACCAACTGAGCAAATACGGCGCGACTGCGCTGCTCGAGTATGCGCACCCGGTGCCGGTGTTGCCGGGATTTAATTTCACTTTGCTACACAATACCGGCGCGGCCTTTAGCTTGCTCCACGATCAATCTGGCTGGCAGCGCTGGTTCTTTTCCGCAGTCGCGTTCGTGGTGGCAATTGCCGTGGTGGTCTGGATGTCGCGTCTGGGCCCCAAGGAACGGTGGTTGTCTATAGCACTCAGCCTTATCCTTGGCGGCGCGGCAGGCAATCTTATCGATCGGCTAGTGCTTGGCTATGTAGTTGATTTTATACAGTTATATTACGGACACTGGTCTTGGCCGGCGTTTAATATCGCTGACTCTGCGATTTCAGTCGGAGCGGTGATGATGATCGTGCATTCGCCGCGAATGAGTGCTTCGGAAGAGGCCCAGTCTGCGAAACAGTGAGTCTGGCTGTATACTTCCCGGCGTCTCGTCGCACCGACATTGACCAGCATTCGAGCTTGTCACTACTGCGAATATTGCGCATCAAGAGGCGGAAGAAGTCGCCTTTAGCTGTTTGAGTGGTGCCGCGGCGAGACTTTCGAATACCTTCAATACTGTGTCAGGGAATCAGTTGAGCATGCAAATTCACCTTGCTAATCCGCGCGGATTTTGTGCCGGCGTCGATCGCGCTATTGGAATCGTCGAGCGCGCTTTAGAGTTCTTCGGCGCGCCTGTTTACGTGCGACACGAGGTTGTGCACAACAAATATGTGGTTGATGGTTTACGCAAAAAAGGCGCTATTTTCGTCGATGAGCTTGATGAAGTCCCGGATGACGCAACCGTGATATTCAGCGCCCACGGTGTTGCTAAAGCCGTTCGCGAGGAGGCTGCGCGCCGGAAGCTGCGCGTGTTTGACGCAATTTGCCCGCTCGTGACGAAAGTCCATATGGAAGTCGGGCATTACCAGCGCGAAGGGCGTGAGTGCATTCTGATTGGGCACGCGGGTCACCCGGAAGTTGAGGGCACACTGGGCCAGTACCATCGCCACGACGATGGACGCGGCGGTATGTATCTCGTCGAGTCGGTAGGCGACGTTGGCCAACTTAAAGTGAAGGACCACGAGTATCTGGCATTCGTTACCCAAACGACGCTGTCGATGGATGACACAGCGGAGATCATCGATGCGCTTCGGAACCGCTTTCCTAAAATCGTTGGCCCGAAGAAAGAGGATATTTGCTACGCCACCCAGAACCGTCAGGATGCGGTTAAAAACATGGTGGAATATTGCGATTTGATTTTGGTGGTCGGATCTCAAACGAGCTCGAATTCAACGCGCCTGAAAGAAATCGCCGAGAAGCAGGGTATTCCGGCTTATCTGATCGACAGCGCAGATGAAATCCGCACTCAATGGCTGGAAAACAAAAAGAGTGTCGGGGTCACAGCTGGCGCGTCGGCGCCTGAGGTGCTTGTCGAACAAGTCGTACAAAAGCTGCGTGATCGCGGTGGATTACGCGTTACGGAAGTGCCTGGGATCAAGGAACAGGTTGTGTTCAGCCTGCCTCGGGAGTTAGTGAAGGCAGGGGAAGTCAGCGAGACAGGCGCCTGAAGCGTCCGACCTGTTATTTGCAGTGTTTGGCGACCTCTGCGCGGCCGTCAGCTAACCATTTCTGACGCAATTCTTCGTCGATAAATTCCCGTTCGCCTTTTTCGTTGACTCGTTGGCGACGGGTCGAGGTTTCGAGCAGTACTAACTGCTTTCGTACTTTCTCGCAATGGGCGACCATTTCTTGGGCCTCACGCTTCTTATCGAGTGCGTTTGCCTTCGCCTCGTCGCGCTTAGCGAGACTGTCGTCGGCCTGCTTTTTAAAGCTATTTAGGCGCTCCGCAGTGTGTTTGTCCTGCGCGGACGATTTGATCGAGATGGTCTCGGCTTTGGCGTCCGGGGGCGCCTTGTCAGAATAATGAGTCTTGCCCTCGGCATCTTTCCACTTGTAGACACCTCCGGCGCAAACCGGTCCGGCTATCAACACCAAGGTGATAATCGCGGCGCAACAGATATACCAGTGTTGAGTCTTGCAGATCGTCTCGGCCATTCTTGCATCCCTCGAATTTTGCGACTAACGGCCCCAGCAGTCAGCAACCGAGTCAGTTCCACTGTTGGTTTGTGTGCCGCTCGAATCGAGCAGCAAGTTGCCGCAGTCCGGGTCAACAAACGGCAATGCGGAATTCGGTGTAGCGGTAAGGGTGAAACTCGTGTTGATACTTCCGGTCGGGCCGGCGGCCGCGGCCAATGTGTAGTTTTGTTCCGGAGACGTGACCGTCGTACTGCCATAGCCCAGGCCCGCCGACGTCAAGGTCGTCGTATAGGCGTTGTTGTCAAAGTAAAAGCGCTCCTGTCGCGCTGCAGCGTCCAGTAACAGGGCCTTACCATCCGAGCGACGAGCGCGCTTGCTGTAATCAACGTAGGCCGGGTAGCCGACGGCGGCGAGGATCCCAACGATGACCAGAACAATCATCAGTTCGATGAGGGTCATGCCGCGAACGCTACGCGCGAGACGGAGAGATTTACTGATCATCGATTTATGCATTGTGATTTCCCGTTAGTCCTATTCGCTACGATATTCCTGCCACGATACTTCGCCGTTATTGAGGCCGCCCATCGTTTGTGCATCTGTGCCCGTTATGGCGCCGGTGGATTGCTGGACAATGACAGTGACTTTACCGGGCACTTCCTGATTACCAATATGGATACTCGGAGACGATGCTAAACCAGAGCCGAGATTGGTACTACCAATCGCTTCCATGTTCTCGGCGTCCGGACAACCGCCATCGCAGTTCTGTCCAAACACGCCTAGCGGCGGCACCAGCCCGCGGTCGAAGGCGCGCCCGATAATGCGGCTCGTGCCTTCTGCACCACACAAATCTGTTGTCGGTGTGAACGCACTGCTCAATACGATGCCGCCTATCAAAGTTTGATTCGACACGGTTCGTTCGGCGGGCAGAATGAAATCAGGTGCATCCGACTCGTAGTCAAGGACCCATCCGCCCGCATCAGAGACCGTAGAGCGATAAGAATCAAAGGTTGTGTCGAACTCATCGTCGTCGTCGAGATCTACATCGCCCGATGCAAACGTTCGTGCCAACGTGACATCTTTGAATTCCGTGTGATCTAACGGCGTCGGAGCTGCCGGGTCGATTAATGTATTGCCGTTTATGCTGTATTGGTCGATAAAGCCATAAAGAGACTGCACAGCGGTGGAATCTTTATCCAGGTTCGTAAACAGGCGCCCAGTGCCTGCGATAACCCAGGTACGAAACTGCTCATCAATCGTAATCGATGGTCGTGCCGTAAATGGCTTATTAACGTCTAGCAACTTGAACGGCGTTTCCCAATCCGACGGACTATCTTCTTCGTCGATGGTCATCCGGTACAGGCTGCCCCCAACGCCGTCGTCAGTTCCAACCGTACCGAAGTACACCGCCTCGGCTTTCATATCAAGATCCTGATCGGAGACGGTAATCTGCCCAACAAAGGTGTCTGATTCTCCGAGGTCGATCTCGCCACCATTAAACGGTCCGGAATCGACGATTCCGTCACCACCTTGAACGAGGTCTTTCAAGTCGTAAGCGAAGAGCTTCGCATTCTGCGTTGACTCGACGGAGCCAATGTCGGTCGGACCAGAACCCAGCAGGAGAAACCATTCGTTAGGCGGGCTCAGATTCGAGCTGATCGAACTTTCACCAATCAGGGCGACTGCCGGAAAGCTCGTCGTAAAGTACTGCCCAGGAGGTGACACTTCGGCGATGAGTTTCGGTGGTTGTTCGGGGTCGGTAATATCCATCAGGATATACGCAGACTTTGTCAGCACGTCATCTGCCGCTGCTCCACCGCCTATACCGTTCGCTGCAGTATCCAAGGTAATCCCATTGTCGTCGTGGCCGCCGCCAAGCCGCATACCGACCGCGAGAACCGTGCCCCAGCCGTTGGGATGGGTTGTATCGTCAGCGAATATTTTCGCGTCGAAGATAAAGGGCTTCAAGTCGGAGTAATACACATGGGTGTACTCTTCATCTTTGAGCCATTGCAAGTGCCCGAGCAGGTTTTTAGGGATGTAGGCCCAGATCTCGGAACCCAATGGGTGGGCGATTTCGCTGGTAAGCGACGTGCGAAACGAACTTTGCGTCACATCGAAGAAGCCACCGTTGAACGCATGGATCATGCCGTCGTTGGCACCAACGTAGACGACGTTCCGCCGGTTACGATACAGCGTGCGAAAGTCCCCGTAACTCGCATCAAGAGAGAGGATATCAAAGGCTTCGGCGGGTGGGCCCTGGACGGTTGGCGTCGAGTTAACAATGTCTCCCAATCGTACGACCTCTGATGTGCCGTCCTTGTCATAATCGATAACCCGCGAGCGATAGCCGGATTGTTCTTCGCCGCGGATGTAGTTGACGAGTTTGTCAGCCTCATCGTCATCCAGGGTTACCCCATCCCAAATATCCAGCCAGCCAAAGTTCGAGTCCGTAAAGCTGTTGACCGTAAAGTCAAATTGTTCTGATCCATCGTCATTGACAAGCCCATCTAAATCCGTATCGAGCCAAGTCACGATGTAGCGACCGTTATCGGCCGTATCCGTATAGGTTCGTTGTGTGGTGACATCCGAAAGTGACGATAATTGTCGGCGTGCATTCCAAATCGGATTCAAACTCTCAAGTTCAGAAACCGAAGAAGTCTGTTCCACAAACTCGTCAGCTTCAGAGCTCGTAAAACGGCGCAGCCGCGAACGACGCTCGTCCTCGTCGAAAAAGATCTCAACGACTTTGTCGACATCGTAGCCATCAAGGACGTCGTCATCATCAGTGTCTTCACGCAAGAATCCATTTGGATCGACAAACACTGCGTGTAGCGTTCCCATCCATTTCGCTTCATTGCCTAGATTGTCGGTTTTGATCGGATCGTATAAGGCCTGGAATACCGCACCCGTGCCTTCCTGCTCACTCGCAACCACCGCAGCAGCCGTACCGGACGCGACGCGCTCAATGACCTGGTCGAATACCGAGCGCAAAGCGTCCTCGAGTGCGGCCGGGTTGGTAACGAAAAAGTAGGTGTCCGGGATGCCATCACCACCGACAACTTTGTTGCCGCTGGTATCGCGCGTGTCGTATTCACCCTCAATGTTCGGCAATCCGTCGCCGTCACTGTCTTCGAAGCCACCGTATTTCGCAGCCAAAAACAGTGCGTCCGGAAGTAGTCCGCCACCGCTACCGCCAACGGTAAAGGTATGGCTGCGCGCGTCATCGGCGACGTCGCAGTTACCGTCGTCATTGGTCGAGCTGGTCGCGGTGTCTGCATAAACATCGTTGCAGTCAGGCATCAGGATGTCCGAGTCGGCATATTTACCGCCGTAAATGCCGCTGAATGCGTGAAACCCATCTTGTGTTGTGCCGGAGGTTATGAAGCCGAACAGTTGCCCATTTGCGGTCGCCCGGTTAACAGCATTGGTTGAGATCGTGACGGTCGCCGGGGTCGTGTTGGTGTCCAGCAGGTAGCTGATCACGCCCCACATGTCTTTGTCGAAATCACCGCCTTGCTCGCTGTCCTCCCATTGCACCATGGCCTTGCCATAGAAGAACCCGGTACTACCGGCGGGCAAAAAATCTTCTAAATCGGAGGTCGCCAGATTCGGTTGAGATGGATCGACTTCAACATGATTTTGCACAATCTTGAAATCGACCAAGGTGCCGCCACTATCGTTTTGCACCAATCTGTAAGCTGGCAAGATGGTGACATCGGAATCGTTGGTGAAATCGCCATCACCGTCCGCGTCAACGGCGGCGTCAACATCGAGTGCGAATTTCGGCACGTTGGTTGCGAGTTGCACCGCATACGTCGTGACCTTTTGTTGCCCGGTTAAATTCGGGCGAATATCCTCTGTGTGCGCATAATGCGCCATACCGGCGAGGTGGTAGGTACCGTCTAGTGTCGGACCTTCAGGGCAGGCGCCAGCAACGTCGCCGAGGCCAGTCACCACTTTTGAGGTGCACAGTTCATCGTTACCCGGATCGCTTGCCGCGCCGACGCGTCCAACCAGGTAGTTGCCACCGGTAATGCCTTCTTCATCGCCGATGATGTCAGTTAAGTCGCTCGGATCGGGTGAGCCGATGTCGGTAAAGAAGCTGGTATCTCCGTCGTAGGAGTTCAACGAACTATTGATCATGACCACGTTCAGGCCCGCGCAAAAATTATCCTCGTTGAGGAAATGCGCAGGGTCATCCGGATCGCCTTCCGGTGGCCAATCGTCTTCTTTCAGTCCACCGACATAGCTGTTGTCATTCGCAGCAAAAGCCGAGTTCGGCGTCAGTCCGGCGAGGTAGCGAATCGTTTCGCCGTAGAGCTCGGACATAGGATTACCCCAACTCGCGCATTCTCCTTCCTTGCCTTCCAATCCTGGTAGTTGGAATCTACAGTCATCACTCGAGGCACTACTGTAATAGCGAGCGGATGACGTTCGTTGGCCATAGCCGTAGCCCCAGATTTTGAAAATATCCAACGCGCGGATAACGCCAACAGCGGGCACCGCGGAATTCGGGTCGGCTTTGAAAGTGCCGTCAGTATCGACGTTTATTTCGTCGTCCAATGGCCCTATATTCTTGCGCAGTACACCGCCACTGATGTTTTTCTCGTAGCTCCCGGTAAATAGCCCAAAATGGATGCGCTCGTCCTCGCCGTACTCCTGAATTAACCCACTCGGCTTATAGTTGCCGTCCGGATACTGGCGGCAGTTCTCGTTATCATCGCTGGCGGAGATGAATCCGGGTTCGCAGGCGAGGATATGGAGTTCATAGTCGGGTCCATAGCCACCGGAGGTAAGACCGACCGAAGATTCCGTTGGCGAATCGTCTTCGGCCTCAATGCCCGATTGCGCAGGGTCGTTGCCATTGGTGCCGTAGTTCCCCCGTCTGCTGCTCGAGATATTGCCACGGTAATTGCATTGGAACACTTCGCTAGCGCCCCACAACGAGTAGTTTCCTTCGACCACTCGCGCCAACGGCCGCGCGTTGGTGGTTTGCGATTCGCCGCTGGTTGCAAAAGTGGTATTGCAAATCGTGATGCCTTCATCAATATCATCGACATCATTGCCACAGGTCGCATCCCCGCTTGGACAGTTATTGCCATCCGTGCGAATGCCCGAGAAGGGGGTTAATTTGTGGATGTCATCGCCGTTGTAATATTTTGCGAATGCGTGTGCGTCGGTCGGGAGCAAAGCGCGCTCGAGCAGCGTGTGGGAGTCTCTGTCTTCGTAGCGCCGGCCGCCGTAAATGATCTTACGAATGATGTCCATGCGCGACATCGTCGCCCAGTTCATGAAATTGCCACTCCACTCACCACTGACCCCGTCGCAATAATAATCTGTGGTGAAATCTGCCGGCAGAAAATGTTCAATCTGCCCGCCGCCGGCGAAATTTCGCTCGTCGTAGCTGTAGCATTTATCCGGATCGAAATAACCGTAATACTGGAAGTTGTTGTTGTAAGTCAGATCCAGCTGACCGTCTCCGTCCAGGTCGGTGAAGTCGTTATAGGCCTTGAAGAAATATTGGTGGTCGCGCGACATGGTTAACATCACTTTCGGCGTGACATTTTCGAGTGTCGTTACCGGATACGAGGTGTAATCGATCATATCGGCGCCGGAAAGATTCGCCGCGAGGACGTTAGCGGACCAAATAGCCGGGATGAAACTGATACTCAGGGCAAAACCCAGCGCAAAAGAGCGTAAATAAGCAAATTTCTTGTACATAGTTTTGTCCTCGTTCGGTGGATGCGACGAACGATGTTGATGACTAGTTGGTGACGACGTAGCGAAAATGCGCTTCAGTCGTTGACTGACTCCCGCCGGTGCCAGCCGCATTCGAAATAATTCTGTAGTACATGTGCGAACCGGCACCCGCGGCACCCGCACCGAGCCCCTCGTAACCCGTCACCTGAGACGTGTCTGAACCGGGGGCAGCGACAGTGGTGATTCTCGTAATGAATACGTCTGCTGCCAGATCTGTCCACGAGATATAGCTGCTGTCACCATCCCCGTCGACGAGCATTCGCATATCAACCGCGGCCGGTCTTAGGTCCCAGTGATCTGCGTTGTCGGCAAGATAAAGCTCCTGTAATCCCGGATCGTCGTCGATTTCGACTTCCGTCGGGATCGTGAAGCCGGTGTAAGCCGCGACGCTGCCCCCGATTGAAGCCGGCCAACCTCGGTAAAACGAGTGGCTTTGAAGTACCTGGTGAATGCTTGCTCGGGCTGCTTCAGAGATTTGAAATGTACGTTTCTGCACGGTTTGATTCGTCGACATTTTGAGGTCAAGGGTGGTGGTGCGCATGGCGACAACGGCGATCATTGTCAGAACCATCAGCAGGATGAGGGCAATTATCAGTGCGACGCCGCGCTGAGGTGCTCGGCCCGCAATGCGAATAGGTTGGAAGGAAGTCATTCTCAGGCCCTCGTCATGTTTCGAATCTGCACCGTGAAGTCATACTGCGAGCGACGAAAATTCCGTCCCTCAGCTGGCGGCTGCCAGGTGCTGTCGAGTACGTAATATGTCTTGGTGTCGTTCACGGTGTTGTCGCGTTCAAGATTAGCAACGATCAGACTCACGCGAACTGATACCACATTGCTCCAGTTCGAGGCGTCATCAATATCCTCTGCAACGTCATACCGGTCTGCAACGAAATCACCACTATCGTCGACGCCGTAAAGCAATTGCATGTTTTCCACACCACTCACGATGACTTCTTCGTCGAATGACAAATCCGGATTCAGAGTCAAGCGGACGAGGGTTGGAATGCTATCGTCGGTGCTATCACAAAGTGTTGCCGTCCCGGTTGTTTCCGGATACTCACAGGAACGAATGTAATAAAGCATCGCCTGATAGCGGTAGTTCGTAACCGCGACAGGGTCTGGGTCGCCAGCAGAGTAAACGTCGCTCGGGAGGTCTGCGAGATCGCTGTTTTCAAAGATCACGGAACGTCTGCCCAGCACGGTCCGTAGCCAAATCCCATCCCCTTCTGCGCCCGAAACGTAGCTACTCAAAACTGGCGTCTCACCGTCCGTAGAATTCGGCATAACGGGGACCCCGTTCGCGACCGGGTCTGACTCATCCGTGATCACGCGGCCGTGTTCGTGCGAAACGCCGTAGCGAATGAAGAACGCGTCCGTATTAGGCTCGTAATTATTGCCCATGCAGTTGAGAGGCAAGGGCAGGTCCGTATTGACGCTGTCGAATCCCCTGAATCCGACATTGGAAATAACGTTGTCACCGTCGCATTCGGTGACCGTCACATCGATAAAAGAGGGCGCTGGGACCCCAGCATCTACGCTTACATTCACGGGTTCAATGCCGCCCCAATGATCCGCCAAACGCATGTAAAACTGTAGATGGGCAACAGCGAAGCGTGCATTCTCATTCAGTACGCTGGCCCCTTCTTGCAAGCGATAGGCCTCTTTGTTGCTGGCGAACAATTCGATGATGACACCGAACATGATTAAGCTGATTGTCGTTGAGACCATTAACTCGACGATAGAGAATCCGCGCAGCGCTCGCCGACCGGTTTGGCGTTTCATGGTATGAACCTCATTACAAAGCGATTCAGCACGAAGCCTGTATCCGCGCCAGATCCCGAAGAGTTTGAGTAAGTGTCGGTAACCTTGCCCGCTCGTGCCAGGGAACGTTCCTGCCACTCGATTTTTATGGCGTAAACATTACCGGTGTTGTCGCACGCCCAGGAGGTGCTAGTACCATCGTTTGGTGTCGAATCGATGCATATCGTCGCGTTGACCTTCGCATCCACGTTCGTCAAGCCGTCGTTACGCTTAACACCAAGCGCCTGGCGGGTTTCGCTGAGCCAGCGCGCATAGTCGAAGGCTGCGAGTTGCGTAGGGGAGCAGTCAGCAGAATCGCAATCGATTGACTCAGGATCGACCGCAAGATAGAAGTCTGAGTCGACGCCGATGGAGTTGGCGCGCATCCGATCGATCATATTCTCGGCTTGCAGCGCTGCGACGGAGCGCGCTTGCGAGCCTTTTGTATAGCGCAGACCAGCGACCTGGAGGGCGGCGATGCCGAGTAGACCTACTGCGAAAATGACGATCGCAATGAGAACTTCAATAAGCGTCATACCGCGGCTATTGCGGCGATGCGCTAGAACGGAGGGTCGCATGCGATAGCACTCCCATCGATTTTGGTCGTTCGAACGCTCGTGCGCCCAGTATTCGAGACAACGACCGCCTTGGCGTAGTCGTCTATGCCGTCACCGTCTTCATTGTCGTTATCGCGAGAGTCACAGATGACGAACATGCCTGCGCTGCTGCTCGAGCCAAGGCCGTTGTAGGAAATTCGATTGGCAGCAATGTCAGTTTGCAGGGTCATGGTCACAACCGTCAGCCCAGGCACATAATTAAGAATGCAATCGTCAGCCGCATCATCGCCGGCCGTTACGCCGCAAGGGTCGTCGAGGGGATTGCCAGCGCCGTCGTTATCCACCTGAAAATCTGTACCGCCGCGATCGACGAACACGAGCCAGCCTTTGTCAAACGTGAGCGTGGTATCACAGGTCAAACCGTCATCAGAAGGGCACACGACAACCCGTTGATTGACCTTGACGGCCTCGCTCCTCGCGAGTGCGAGTGAAGACGAAAACAGATTGAGCTGGGTAGTCAGCCTGTTGTTGAACGTTAGTGTGTTGAAGCCCGGAATTCCTATGGTCACCAGGGCCGCCGTTATGGCGACAATGGTCATCAACTCAAGAATCGTAAATCCGCGGTGTCTGTTCATGCGCTGAAGTATGGGTCGTCCGTTTGGAATATGCAGGTATCGAACGACGAACGGTGGCAATAGAGTGCTGAGTGGTGTTCTATCGAGAGGTCTTTGTGACACCGTTCACACCAGCGCGTCTCTCACATGGAGGTCGATAGAGGCTTCGGCTTCTAAATGCAAATTATTCGCGTTTAATCTAGACACAGTCTAAATCCCGCGTATACTGCCGCGGATGGACAAATCTCTTGTCACGCCGCCGGTTCCGCGCGACGACGTTGCCACCGTATTGCTTCAGGCGGGCGTATCTCCCACACCGCAACGCATTGAAATCGCGACAATCTTGCTCGAAAGAACCCAACACCTATCGGCTGAGCAAGTGCTCGCAAAGTTGAGCGATGCTGACACGGCTGTGTCCAAAGCTACAGTCTACAACACGCTAGGACTGTTCGCCGAGCGCGGCCTGGTTCGGGAAGTGCGCGTTGACGCGACGCGGGTGTTCTATGACTCCAATACCTCGCGGCATTACCACTTCTATAATGTCGACGATGGCGTGTTGATTGATTTCCCGACCGCGGATGCGGTCATTAAGGAGTTGCCCGTACCACCGGCCGGTACCTGCACGGACAGCGTCGACGTCGTCATTCGGGTCCGTAATCAAAGCTGACAAACCGGCGACAAAAGCCTGTCCTTTAGCTATCATTGCGCCCCCTCGAAACCTCCACTAACGCCGGAGTAGCTCAGTCGGTAGAGCAACTGATTCGTAATCAGTAGGTCGGAGGTTCGATTCCTCTCTCCGGCACCAAATAAAACAAAGACTTACGATGATCAGTCAGTTGCTCCTACAGTCGAGGACCGACGCCTGGCGGTTACCCAACCGTGTCACGGGGGTTCTTCGGACGTCGAATGCGATGCCACCCTGGCTGGAAGCCGGTGCCCGGTGCAATCGCTGTCACCGTCGTTGGCTAAATGAACACTGCAAAAAGGTATCGTGCGCCGCAAACAGACCCGTGACACGATTCGCCGAGAGAGACCATGACACCATCTGACCCTCACGACACCGACAGGCTTCCAGATGATGGTCAGGCGTCGGGATCTCAAGCGCAAACTGCGGCCCATGTCGTTGGCGTTGCCGGCGGTGGGCAACTCGCACGCATGATGTTTCCGGCGGCGGCCGTACTCGACCTCAAGCTTGTCGTATTGGACCCGGACGCGCAGTGTTCATCAGCGGCGGTCGCCTTGAGAACCATCGTTGGACCATTCGATTCCGCAGCCTGCCTGCGACAGCTCGCAGAAAGCAGTGATTTCGTCACTTTCGAAATCGAGCGAATAAACGCTGAGGCGCTCGCCGAGCTCGAAGCAGAGGGGTATCTGGTGCGCCCCGGAGCGAAGGTTCTGCAGACTATCCAGGACAAACTGGTGCAGAAGAAGTTTTTGCGCGACCACGGCATTCCAACGAGTTCTTTCACGCCCTTCGACCCGCAGAACACAGCAGCGCCCAAGTTTCCTTGTGTCTGGAAGGCGTGTAGAGACGGCTATGACGGCCGCGGCGTCGCTATCGTGCAGGACGCAACGGCGCTGGCGGCGCTACCGCCGGTCGCGGCGCTCCTTGAAGAACGCGTCGCCATTGAACTTGAATTGGCGATTCTTATCGCCCGCGACGCGCACGGTGAGACCGTCACTTACCCGCTCACCGAGATCGTTATGGACCCGCAAGATCACATCATGGACAGCGTTATAGCGCCTGCCGAAGTGAGCGACAGCATCGCGCGGCAATGTCAGGATATCGCCGAAGCGTTGGCCACGGCGCTCGGCTACATCGGAATTCTTGCTATCGAATTTTTTGTTGATACCGACGGCCAGGTTCTGGTCAACGAAATGTCACCACGCCCGCACAATTCCGGGCACTATACGATTGAGGCCTGTGCGACCTCGCAGTTTGAGCAACATTTGCGCGCGGTTACCGGCGCCGGGTTAACGAATGGCGATTTGCTTTCAGCTGCGGTCACGTTCAACGTGCTCGGGGCTCAGGGCGCGTCAGGCAAACCACACTACGTCGGCTTTGATGGGTGGTCAGAAAGTGACCGGGTGTATGTACACAGCTACGACAAACCCGAAGTTCGGCCGGGGCGTAAGATGGGGCACGTGACGGTGCTTGCGGAAAACCGCGCAGCGGCGATCGAGAAGGCGCAAAGGATTAAAGGCAGTATTCAGGTGGTAAGCGTTGATGAGTAACGGAACCTCAGACGTTCTGGTGTCTATCGTAATGGGGAGCAAATCAGATTTGCGCGTCATGCAAGCGGCCGCGGACACGTTGCGGGCTTTTGCCGTCCCCTACGAACTCGACATCGTCTCGGCGCATCGAACGCCGAACAAATTGCACGACTACGCCAGCAGATTGGTTGAGCGGAACATTGCTGTCGTGATTGCCGGGGCCGGCGGTGCAGCACACTTACCCGGCATGATTGCCGCACATACCATTGTCCCCGTGATCGGTGTTCCGGTTGCCGCGACCAAACTCGAGGGTATGGACTCACTGCTGTCTATCGTGCAGATGCCTGCCGGGGTTCCCGTAGCTACGGTGGCAGTCGACAACGCGGAAAACGCCGCGGTATTAGCCGCCCAGATTGTTGCGCCCCTGCTGCCCGGCCTGCGCGACCGCCTGCTCGACCACAAGAAGGCGCTTGAGGACAAAGTGCTGGATTCAGCTAAAGAGACCGCTCAACGGCACATCCCGACGCAGTAACCGCCTGCCCTTATTCCGGGTGTCGCCTCCTCAGTCGCGCTTTCACCCCGGTAGGCCGGTACCTGCGATCGGCCGGTTCGCTGTACTGCCAGGAGATTCGTAGCGCAGATTGCAGAGCGACGATCAAATTCTGGACTCGTTGGTGTGGCTGGTCGTCACACAACCGCCGCTTATTGTTGTGTTGGCGCGCTAGGGCGTATCTTGGGGCCTCCTGAAACGGATGACTTCTGTGGCGACTGTGCAAGCTATCCTTGGACTGTGCGTGTTTCACGCGACATTCTGGATCTTCAGCGAGCAGCGTGCGGCGATCCCCTGGCGTACGGTCTTCGTAGCGCTTTTCGCGCAATTCGCAATCGCAGGCCTATTGACGGCCTGGCCCGCCGCCGCGGGTATCTTCAGCGCGATTAATATCTTCATGCAGGCCATACAGGCGGCCACCGAAGCTGGCACGAGTTTCGTTTTCGGCTACCTCGGCGGCGGCACGGCACCATTTAACGTGACGGACGAATCGGCAAACTACGTTCTTGCCATGCGTGCCTTGCCAGTCATATTGGTCATAAGCGCGCTAGCTCGGGTGCTCACGTTCTGGGGCGTGTTGCCGTTTCTGGTTGGTATTTTTGCGCGCCTTTTGCAACGTAGTCTTGGCCTCGGCGGTTCGCTCGGACTCGCCGCCGCTGCCAACCTGGTCGTGGGAATGATTGAAGCACCGTTACTGATCAGGCCGTATTTGCAAACGATGAGCCGTGGCGAGCTTTTCGCGCTCATGAGCTGTGGCATGGCAACAATTGCGGGCACGGTTTTTGTGCTGTTCGCCAATATTCTTGCACCGGTGCTTGCCGATGCCCCTGGGCATTTGTTTACCGCCTCGTTGATGAGCCTCCCGGCAGCGATTGCTTTTAGTGTCCTGCTGATCCCGCCCGGCAAGAGCGCGACCCCGGTGGCACACGTGGTGTCCGAAGACAGCGCAACGTTCGAAGCGCTGACTGCGGGTACGTTTGACGGCATCAAGCTATACATCAATGTGGTGGCGATGCTGATCGTACTGGTCGCGCTGGTGCACCTGTTCAACGCCTGCGTGAGTGTGGTCGAAATCGCCGGTGCGCCACTTACTCTCGAGCGTATCTTCGGCTGGGTTTTGTGGCCGCTATGCTGGTTGATGGGGATCCCGGCTGCAGAGGCCCATACTGCAGGGGGACTGCTGGGCACGAAGGTCGTGTTGAACGAATTGATTGCCTACATTCAATTGGCGGCATTGCCGCCGTCATCATTGAGCGACGGTTCGCGGTTGATCATGACTTATGCACTGTGTGGCTTCGCTAACCTGGGCAGCATGGGAATGCTGGCAGGCGCGCTGGCGGTGATGGTTCCCGAACGCCGCCAGGAAGTCCTCGAACTGAGCGTGCGAGCTCTGGCGGCGGGTGCGCTGGCGACCTGCACGACCGGCGCTATTATTGGTATCGTCGCGTGAGCTGCCGGCCAGCCCAAAGATGGTTTTGTGAACGATTGTGCTTATATGTGCGGCTGCGCATCAGCTTTTTTGAGAATCTGCGAGGCTCAGCTTTCTACTTCTAAGGAGGACAGCGATGGATGAAACCACTCAACTTGGCACTATCTGGTCGCAGACGTTACTGGATATCCTGTGTACTGCGGTGCGTCAGCAAAAAGAAGATGAAACGCGTGGCATCCTGAAAGAATTGCGCCATAAGCGCTACAGTCGGGAAGCGGTACAAAAGTACGCTGCGAAGAACCTCACACCTGCTGAACTGGCTTTTCTCACGCGCCTAATGAAATCCAGTGGCGGGTGAAATTGCCCGCGATTCTCCTGTCGTCACCCGGCGCGTGACAGCGGGAGATGCAATCAATTGTGTCTGACCGCCGGCAATCGTTGAATGCGGGCTCCGGCGGGCTGACAATTCTGCCATCTACTCGGGACGGCGGTGGGGTGTGTGCGACTGGTGCGCCGTGAGCGAACCCGCGCTGACACGGTAGCGTAACGACGCGCCGTTCGAGCGCTCGAATATGTGAACCGACTCTGGAACTGTTTAAATCGGATTGCCGGAGCCATTCGTGCAATCCATTTCCCCGTGTGGGTTTCGGAGGCCAACGTGATGGATAGCAGGCGACTTTGTTATGAATATTGAAACATTGAAAATGCCCGTTCACGAGCTTGCCAAAGGTATGCAAGTGGTGAAGCTGGACCGACCTTGGCTCGAAACGCCATTCAAGATGCAGGGATTCCGTATCAGTTCTTTTAAGGAACTACGCACCCTCGAGAAATACTGCAAGTTCGTCTACGTTGAACTCGAGAGCGGTATCGCCGTTCCGTCCGGTAAAGGCGAGCGCGTCACCCTGAATGAAGAGGGCGAAGCGGTAGCCGAGCACGGCCGGGAAACAATCTTCGAGAAAACGTCGGCGCGCGCAAAATCGGGCAGCCAGGTAAGCGCTGCCAAGGTTTCTACCGCGCTGCCGGCGCCGGCGGTCTCGTATGAGATTGAAACACCATTCGAAGTCGAACTAAAAGTTGCGGTAGAGGTTGTCGAGCAGACCAAAGCGTCGCTCAAAACGTTCATGCAACAGGTCAGCATCGGGACGCGCAATGATCTTGATCCAGTCAGAGAAGCAGCCTCAGCCTTGGAGGCATCGGTGTTGCGAAATCCCGATCCCGCGATGCTGATACGTTCCTTGCCCAGCGACGCGCCATTTTCTTATCGACATTGCGCACACAGTGCAATCCTCGGTATAGCTATTGCCCGCGAGCTCGGGTTTCGGCGCCAGACGATTCACGAGTTGACGATGGGAATTTTGCTGGCTGACATCGGCAAGATTCACGTGCCGAAAGAGTTGTTACGTACGCCACGCAGACTCGATTCTCGCGAAACGATGATCATTCAGAGACATGTGCCCGATGGTGTCGAGATGGCGCGTGCCCTCGATGGCCTTACGCCGAATACATTGCAGATCATCGAAACACATCACGAAAGGTTCAATGGCTCGGGCTATCCGGCCGGCCTGCGCGGCGGGGAAATTCCTTTGTTGGCGCGCATAGCCGGCTTGGTTGACAGCTTCGACGCGATCACCAGCGAACGCGCCTATTCCGAGCCGATTCCGATTTACGAAGCGGTGCAGGAAATGTATGCCGCGACCATCGACGTGTTTCAACGCGATTTGGTGGAAACGCTGATTCAGGTGCTTGGCACGTATCCAGTCGGCAGCCTGGTCGAACTCAGCGACGCCAGTGTCGCTGTTGTTGTCGCGCTTAATCGTGGCCGGCGTTTGCTGCCCAAGGTCGTGCGCGTGAGCGATGTCGCGAAGAAGCCTGATTTGGGGCGTTCGATAATCGATTTGTCCCAGCAATCTCGACCGGCCGTCACAGTGAAGGATGTGTTTGACTCAGGTCAGGATGGGATAGAGCCACCAACAATTACCACGCTGGCTGGCTAGATTGAGGCGGCTGCCGATTTGCTGGTAGCCCGGCGGAGCGCTTAAACTGGCTGCCTGATGAGTAAGCAAAGCTTTGTCATTGGCCGCGGCGGCGATATCACACTTTATGATGACACCGTATCGCGTCAACACGCCTGCCTTGAGATTGAAGGCACCGGTATGTTCCTTCGCGACCTGCAGTCCCGCAACGGCACCTATGAGATCAGGGATAAAAAGTTAGTACCGTTTGCCGGCGGTGCGGTCTATCCTGACCAAGTCTTCGCTTTCGGTGAGTGCGTTCGCAGCGTTAAGCAGTTGTTGCAGGAAGCAGGCGTCGGCTCTGGCGAATCTCGGCATAAGGCGGGTAGCGCAGCTGCACAGGCTCGCTCGGAGGATCCGTTGGACGCGACATCCGTCGGCTTTAGCGTACCGCCGCGCAAACGCCTCATGCGTGCCGATATTGTTGAGATGCTCGAACAGGTCGAAGATCACCTTACCGGCGGTGGCGAGCTGGAGGCGATCTGTGTGGAGTTGGGCATCAGCAAACAGCGCTATCTCCGCTGGTGCCAGGAACACGGGGAGACGCGTGCGGATCGCGAGAAATCGATGGCCGATTTGCAGCGCGAGAATTCTCGCTTGCGAAAACTGGTGGCCGACCTGTCGTTGGAGCGTGAAAGTTTGCGCGAGGCTGCCGCCGCCGCGAGCGAAGCGGACGTCGTTCCCGACACCCCAGCGGCGAACGAACCTGGCGAGCCGCCCGAAGTGCTATCGACGCCCCGCGCGGACCGCGAGCCGCGCCACTAAATTCGGCAACACCTAACGTCGTACCAGAGCGGATTGCGCTGCACGTCTGAGCAAGCGTTCCGCCCGGCCCGGGTTGCCAAGCGGCAAACAGCGCTAGCTGGGTTTTTCCAGCAACTTCTCTTTTTTTAACGCGCTGCCATCTGCTGCGTGCGGCGTGCGCAGTACGCAGTCATTGGCTTTCTCGAGTTCGCGTGCTTCGTCTGCAAGCACGCTCGCGCTGCGCAGCATCTCATGTCCCGCGGCGACCATCTGAATGTATTTATCGGGATCTTGTTCGGCAAAACATGCTTTGGTCGTTACGGCTGCGACCGATTCTGCAATGGTCAAGGATGCGAAGGCCTTGGCTGCGGCGTACGGGTTTGCGAAACCAGCTGCCGTGACAGCTTTCGCAGCGGTAATCGTCAGTTGCGGAAGCTCGACTTGTGAACCGAGCTTCATTTGAGCGATGACATTGTCCAGTTCGTTTTGCAGTGCACGCAAGACGCCACTCGCCGCAAGAACTTTGATGACATCACTATTGAATAACGCCATTTCGCTCGGATCCAGGAATTCGCGGCGGGCACCGATCATGGGATCCGCAGGCAAAATCACGAATCCAACCCCGTCCGCTACGTGTTTCTCTTTTTTACCTTCGGCATTTTTCTTGTAAAAGGCATTTTTGGAAGGGCCGTCGCCGACTGCAATGAGCGGCAATGCCGCCGCTGATAAAGCTTCGCGAGCCTGAGTCGGGCCGGGCAGTGCGGCATTCGGGCTCACGACCACAACCAAATCGGGCGCAAAGGCGATGCAGTCGCGTGTCGCGCCCTCGCATGATTGCGGATCGAGTTTCGCGCCGCTCGAAAAAGCTCTCGTTTCCAGATCGTCGCGATCAGCCCTCTCATCGAGCAACAAGTCGAGTAGCGGCGCCGCACCGATACATCCGAGTTTCAGCACGCCGAGCTTGAAATTGGCATCCGCCATAGTGAGTTCCTTGTCTTGTCAGGCCCGAGCGCGACGCGCCCTTAGCGTAGTGATTGACCGCCCCGGCGCCGCGCTCCGGCACGCCCAGGTGGCACAGCCGAAGCGGGGTGGGTGTCTAGCGTCGACCGTCAGCCGGCCTTTTTAACCCATGCCGTGCACCAACCTTTAGCGTTGACCTGCTGGCCTGGAAATATGCCGCAGCCGCCCCACTGTTCGCCACCAAGGTAGAGCTGGCAGCCATCACATTGACTACCTGCGACGTAATTCGCGAATTTGCCGGTATCGACGGTAGCCGCATCATGCACATAGCCGAGTGCTTTACCCTGCGCACTGGCTGGATCGGCCTTAGGTTGGTCGGCCGCTGAGACAACAGAGTGGGGGGAGACCAACGCTGTCGCAGCGAAGGCTGCGCAAATGCGTCCAAAGCCACGGCGAGTAGTAGATTTCAGCACGATAGATTCCTCATCGGTAAATGTTGACGGCGCATATTGTGGCGCAATCCGGCATCGTCAAACAATCGTGCAGAAAACCTGGCGTGGTAGCGAGAAGCTTGCCTCAGATATCGATGTCACCGTAATCCGTGACGATATTTTTCTCAGCAATAATCTGGCGCCACTCATCCATAAGCAGTTTCAGTTCCTTGATGCGCTCGCGCCCCTGCAATTCAGGATTCGCGCCTTTACCGGCCGCGCGGGCAGCCTGGATGCTGCGCGGATCGAAATCCAGCGTCCAGCCACCATAAGACCCGGTCCACGACCACGCCGTACAGCTGAATTCATCCCAGTTGGCAGTCTCCGCCCAGCGTGCTTTTTTGGGCACACTCAGGCCATCAGTCGGTTCGTGTATGAGATTGAAGCGAAACCCTTCCTTACTGAACTTGAGATTGTCGATCGACACGATAGTGATCGCGCGGAGGTTGATATACAACGCTTCAGTGGACCACAAATATTTCCAGGCCAAATCGAATAATTCGCGCGACTCAACGCGGGACCAATCCCCACGTTTGCCCGGTTTCGGCATTTCGATGCCTTGTGCAGCGAGCGCGGCGCGCATTCTTGCGCTTTCACTGAACGCTCCAAATACAGCCCATTTTAGTTGCCGAATTTCGCCTTGAAGCACCGAGACTTTGGTCTCGAGTACTTTGTCTTTTTTCCACGAGAAGGTCGGCAAGCGTTTTTTTATGGCGATTACTTGCTGCCGCCGTGCGCGCGCCCGGCAGATCGGTGGGAGAGGATGAACATGGCAATGATTATGCGCATCAGTTTCGTTGTATTCAACGCGCTCCGGTAACTGTGGGCATAGCTTAAAACTGCGGACACTGGCATCACGCTTGCCCTGGCTAAACACCGATAGGCGATGGGAACGCTATATGCGAGGTCCAGTTGCGCGGCTATGATGTAGAGGAAATGCCGAAGCGCTAACCGCGCTGCCCGACAATTATTGCGTGACTGAGGGAACGATGGTGAATGTCGCTGTCAAACGCACCGTACAAATTGGTTTGGTACTGGGCGTCGTTACCGTGTCGATATTGTCGGCCATGTACATTGTTGGATTGGTGTCTGCAGAGTCTGCACTCAGAATCTCGACCAACGTCGCTGGCGTGCTCCTGATAGCGATCTTGGCAGGCGTCGTGTTGGTGCTCGTGACCGGTATCAGCAAGATCGACGAATCCGACTCCTGAATTCCAGGAATCATCGGTTGAAGTCGAGCCGCTGGCGATGACGATGTAGACGCACGGCATGGCAGTCGTCGTGTGCCCAAAACGAAGCCCATACATACGAGTGACGGTAACGCCCAATACAAGGGGACGACGAGCAGTGAAGGCAGCGAGCGAAATGACATCTGTGGTGCAGCATTTTCCGGCTGTCACGCGTCGACAGCTTCATACCTTGCAGGTCAATTTGGGGTACCGCTGCAATCAGGCTTGCAGCCACTGTCACGTAGATGCCGGTCCCGACCGCACCGAAATGATGGATCGCGCGACGATCGATACGGTTCTTGAGTTCCTCGTTACAAACGCGCTCACTACGCTTGACTTGACGGGCGGTTCCCCCGAACTCAATCCACATTTTCGCAACCTGGTCACGGCGGCGCGGGCGGCCAACATAAATGTCATTGACCGCTGTAACCTCACCATTCTGAATGAGCCCGGGCAGGAAGATTTGGCCGAGTTTCTGGCCGCGAGCGATGTCCAAGTGATCGCGTCCATGCCGTGCTACTCGCGCGCCAATGTTGAGGAGCAGCGCGGAAAAGGCGTTTACGACAGGAGTCTGGAAGGGTTACGACAGCTTAATCGACTCGGATTCGGACGAGACGATTCCGACCTGCGCCTCGATCTGGTTTACAACCCGCACGGCCCGAACCTGCCGCCTCCGGCAGCGCAATTGGAAGCCGACTACAAGCGCGAGTTCGCGGAACTCGGAATCCACTTCAACCGTTTACTCACCATCACCAACATGCCCATCAAGCGTTTCCGCCATGCGTTGCAACGAGACGGTCATTACGACGATTACATGCAGACGCTGCACGACAACTTTGCTGTTGAGAATCTCACTGAAGTGATGTGCCGCACGCTTTTGAGTGTTGATTGGCGCGGATATATTTACGATTGCGATTTCAATCAAATGCTTGCGATGCCTGCCGGAGGTCGCCGACGGCACCTGTCTGAAGTGCTCGATCATGCGTTTGCGGACGACCAAATTGCTGTCGATGATCATTGCTTCGGCTGCACCGCAGGTGCAGGCAGCAGTTGTAGCGGGGCCTTGAGGCGCTAACTTTCCGCGGTGAGCGTTCAACAGCCAACGCTTTCCATCATCGTGCCAGTGTTGAACGACGCTGAGCCGCTGCATAGATTGCTCGAAAGCTTGTCGCCATGGCGGGCTCGCGGCAATGAGGTGATTGTCGTCGATGGCGGTAGTTCTGACGATAGTGTGGCGCGAGCCCGCCATCGCGCCGACACAGTGATCTGCGCCGAACGCGGGCGGGCTCAGCAAATGAACGCCGGCGCGGCCGTCGCGAATGGCAAAGTGCTGTGGTTCGTCCATGCGGATACGGATATCCCGTTCGAATTGCATGAAGAGTTGCTTCGTTTCGAGAGCAGCAACCGTCAATGGGGTCGATTCGATGTACGTATAGACCATTCGGCGTGGCAGTTCAGGGTCATTGAAACTTTGATGAACTGGCGCTCGCGTGGCACCGCGATCGCGACTGGCGATCAGGCGATTTTTGTTCGTCGGGATCTGTTTAACGAAGTCGGCGGATACACCCCGATTGCGCTAATGGAAGATCTGGAATTGTGTGCCCGACTGCGTCGTATCAGTGCACCGCTGTGTTGTCGTTCGCAGGTTCGCACATCGGCGCGCCGATGGCTGATCCACGGAATCGCCACAACGGTGCTGAAGATGTGGCTCCTGCGGTTCGCCTGGTTTTGCGGTGTCGCACCAGCGAAACTGGCACGCCTGTACGGTTACCGGTAGCTCGGTGCGGGCGGTAGACGTGCCAGTGTTGGTGTTCGCGCGACGACCGCGACCGGGTGTGAAAAAGCGCTTGGCCAGAACGGTCGGGCCGGCTTACGCATGCCGCGTTTATGCGCGGTTACTGGCGCGGACCCTGCGTGAGGTCGGTCGGCAGGGCTTCCACTCGCGCGTGTTGATGGCTGCACAGGCAGGTGATGCGGATTGGTTTGCTGCGCGTTATGGCCGGCAAGGTTGGCGGGTGAGGGTGCAATCGCGAGGTGCGCTAGGCGTTCGCATGCGCCGCGCAATGGCGCGTGAATTGCATCGTGGTCGTCCCGCTATTTTGATTGGATCAGATGTGGTGGACATCGACGGCAACGACATTTGGCACGCTGCTGTGCTACTCAGTGAAGGCCAGCAGGCGGTCCTTGGGCCGGTCGCTGACGGTGGCTATTGGTTGCTCGGCCTGGCCCAGCCCGCCGATGAAGTTTTTGCTGATCTACCGTGGAGTTCCGCTCGGGTATTGGAGCAAACGCAAAGAATTTTCGCCAAGAGTGGCGTATCGCCCGCGCTCTTACCGGTGCGCCACGACATCGACCATGCGCGCGATTTGCAGTTCAGGCGTTTGCCGGCGAACGCAAGCCACTGGCGAACCCGGCGCGACCGGCCCTGATTCAAGCGGTCTTGCGGCCAGGCTTCAGTCGTTGGTGCGCAATAGCGATTCGAAGTGTGCGATCGTTTTCACCAGCCCTTCGCGCAGCGCGATGGTCGGCTTCCAATCGAGGGTTTCTTTCGCGCGATTGATATCCGGGCGGCGTTGGCGTGGATCGTCTGTAGGCAATTCTTTGAATTCCAGCTTGGAACTCGAACCAGTCATCTCAATCACCAGTTCAGCGAGTTCGCGAATGGTAAATTCATCGGGGTTGCCTAAATTTATCGGGCCGGTAACGCTCGCTTCGGAGTCCATCAGGGCAATCAGTCCAGCAATCAAATCGTCGACATAACAGAACGAACGTGTCTGCGAACCGTCTCCGTAAAGCGTTATTGGCGCGCCGCTTAAGGCTTGCACAATAAAGTTGGATACCACGCGACCATCATTCGGGTGCATGCGCGGCCCATAGGTATTAAAGATTCGAGCTACCTTGATTTCCACACTGTGCTGGCGGTGGTAATCGAAGAACAAAGTTTCTGCACAACGTTTCCCTTCGTCATAACAAGCCCGAGGACCGATGGGGTTGGTGTGGCCCCAATAACTTTCTTCCTGCGGATGAACTTCCGGATCGCCGTACACTTCACTGGTGGACGCCTGCAAGATGCGCGCTTTAACGCGCTTGGCCAAGCCGAGCATATTGATAGCGCCGTGCACACTGGTTTTCGTCGTTCCAACGGGATCGAATTGATAGTGTACCGGTGAAGCCGGACACGCGAGGTTATAAATCTGGTCGGCTTCGATGTAGAGCGGAAATGTGACGTCATGACGCATCAGCTCAAAATGCCGCGTATCGAGCAAGTGTTCGAGATTGTCCTTGTCGCCGGTGTAAAAATTATCGACACATAAAACGTCGTCGCCCCGTGCAAGCAGCGCTTCGCACAAATGCGAGCCCAGGAAGCCCGCGCCGCCAGTGACCATAACCCGCCTGCGGGTCAAGGATTTAACAGAATATTGCGTAGCCAGCTGACTTCTCCTGTTGTGTGCTGCGGTAGCGTATACAGCGAGTTATAGAGGTGACACGAGCATTATCGCTCGAACGCGAGCTTGCGTGCGTGCCGACGCGTCACTGCGAACGATGGGGCGCTTGTTGGGGCGTCGCGGCATCCCAGCCTGGTAGCAACGCGCTAATCTGAGTAGCGAGAGTTAGGCGCGCTAGATTCAGAATCCCCAAACCCGCGTTGGCGCAGCACAACGCGCTCTGGGGCTCCGCGCAAGGCGCTGGGTATGCATCTCTCATTACCACAGAAACCACGCATCGTTGTGTGGACTCATTGATGTCGCGAATTATTAACTATCGTGCTTCGCCGCTAAATCCCTGCATGGCTGTCAGGTGCTCTCGAATCTAGATACCATCTCCGCAACGGCCAAGCCTGAGAGGCCAACGCAACCGGCCGCGCGACTGCCTAACCCTTAGACGCGGCAGCTCCCCACTCTGACGACCCGCTAAATGGCTCATCTCGATGACTGAAAAAGATTCAAGACCGCTCATTGTCCACGTTATCTACCACCTGTTTATTGGTGGGCTGGAAAACGGGCTGGTCAACATAATTAATCGCACGACGGACGGCGCATTTCGCCATGCGATCCTCTGCCTAAAAGATTACTCGCCCGAGTTTGCGGCACGAATTACCGCACCCAATGTGCCCATCCTGTCGATGGACAAGCGCCCCGGCAATGATCTGCGTTTGTACTACCGGCTCTATCAAACGTTCAAAACGCTGCAGCCGACCGTTGTGCACAGCCGAAATTTCTCGGGTCTCGATAGTCAGCTGCCCGCTATGCTTGCGGGCGTACCCTGTCGCGTCCACGGCGAACATGGGTGGGATACTACGGATTTAGGTGGCGTGCGTCGCAAGCGACAATGGATTCGTCGCGCACACCGGCCACTAGTGGATAAGTACATTCCGTTGTCGCAGGAATTGGACAATTATTTAACCGAGAAAGTGGGCGTACCCGAGCGGCGTATAAAGCGGATTTGTAATGGCGTGGACGTTGAACGTTTCCAGCCGCGTGCTCGAAGCGCAGCGCTGCGGCTCGAAGGCCGCTGCAGTCAGGACATGATTGTCATTGGCGCCGTCGGGCGACTGCAACCGGTCAAGAACCAGATTAGTTTGGTCCGCGCATTCGCAACACTGCTGCAACGCCTGCCCGAATTGCCCGAGCGCCTGTTTTTAACGCTCATCGGTGACGGGCCATGTCGCACAGAAATTGAACAGTGTATTGAAACAGAAGGCATCGGCGACCGCGTGTGGCTGGCGGGCGCGCGTGACAATGTGCCAGAACTGTTGCAAGAGCTGGATATATTCGTGCTGCCGTCGCTAGCAGAAGGGATATCGAATACCTTGCTGGAAGCGTTGGCTTGCGGTGTTCCTGTTATCGCCACTGCAGTGGGCGGGAATCCCGAGCTTGTCGAGCACGGAGAAACAGGACTCATGGTCGCTTCCGAGAAACCCGAAGAACTGCTGCAGGCGCTGGAACGCATGGTCGTCGATGAGGATTTTCGCCGTGGTCTCGCAACCCGGGCGCGCGAATCAGCGGTGGCAAAGTTTAGTCTCGATGCCATGGTCGGGAACTATATGGAGACGTACCAAGCACTAGTAAGGGAAAAGGCCCCCGAGCGATTGCCGCATCGAGAAAGTTAGCGAATCGGGCTGTTCGAGTGCGCACAAATTAATAGCCGTTTCCGTTACAATCCCGCCGCCAGCGGGACTATGCCCGTGAGATTCCCTCGATGGGCGTGGAGCGTTTAGTCCGGTAATCAACGAAATCCGAAGAGCGCAGAACAAATGGAGAGGTGGCCCAGTGGCTGAAGGCGCACGCGGGATAAGTGTGTATACGGGTTAAACCGTATCGAGGGTTCGACTGTCCCGCGTAGCGGGTCAGGACGCCGCAGCGAAGCGCAGGCGCCCCGTAGGGGTAAGCAAACAACACTTTGTTTGCGCATCCATCCCTCTCTCGACAAGCGCGAAGCGCTTTGGGTGGTAGCCGACAGAATACGAAGACGGTAGAAAAATTGGAGAGGTGGCCGAGTGGCTGAAGGCGCACGCCTGGAAAGTGTGTATACGGGTTAAACCGTATCGAGGGTTCGAATCCCTCTCTCTCCGCCATTATCATGCCTTAAGAATCTGATTTTTAAATAATTATTTAATCTATTCCGTTTTTGACTATCAAATTGACTATCAAATTTTGAATCGGTAGGCGAGGTTACATCGCCCCACACCGATTGTTCCTGCCGCGATAGCGCAAATGCCGGATCAAATCAGCGTGCAAATCAACACGTCGGCCACGCTTTTTTGTATGCGAATCAAAAACGCCGTAAATTTCTTGATTTCGGACTGCTTTGACCCTGTTAGTACCGTAAGTCAACCTGGCGAGGGATTACGAAGGCCTGGTCAAGTTAACTGTTGTGACTGTACTGCAATGTACAGCAGCTTCCGATGAGGTCTGAAGTTTCGCCATATCATTGCAATGCCCTGAAACTGAGCAGACGAAATTTGAGATAAACGGAGCAACACCTCAATGGCCACAGAAGACGATGGCGCGACAGAATCTTTGTTTGAGTGGTTCGCAGGCAATAAGGATCCGATTGACTATCTCGTTAAACGGAAATTTCCCGATTACAAGAATGTAATGCATCAGCCTCTATCTTCGGTGTCGCGGAACCGAGTGCGGGGAGGTCGACTCGACAAGGCATGGCGAGAGGAGCGGATTGCTGAAATTGAGAAGTATCGTTCTGATCTCGAATCAAAGACTCTCGAAGATCTGAAAGTTGTTCATGATGCGGAGCGCGAGAAAGAACGTCAGCAACTCATAGCGCGCCTAGATCGTGAAGAAAAAAACCGATCGTTCAACCAACCTTCCTCTTTTGCGGATTACGAGTACTGGGCAAAGGCAACGTACTGGAATCTGGATGAGGCGATCGCGTTAAGTTTTGGTAGAACGCCCGAAGTCGTGAACTGGGAGCATATAAAATCAGTTGTTACGGTATCTTCGTTTGCCAAACAATATTCGAAAAGGCGGGAATTAGCCGTTAGGGCGAAAAATTGGAACCGCCTCTCTGATCCGGTGACGCCTCGCTTGTTTTTGGCGTGGGCGCACCGAAATAAGTTTGAAATTGCGGCTGAACTCACGGCCGCTGTCGAAGCGCATGGAGTGGTCATCGGTGATTGGCAGGACCTTTATGAGCAGATGAAAGCCGTTCTGGAAAAACGTGTTGAACAAGTGAACCAGTTAACTGCACGCAACGACGAACTCGAGGAGGCGTGCGCGGTACTTGTCGGACAAATCGAAGAATTAAAATCCACCGCATGGGAAGGTTTCGACACGTCAGAAGACTCCTACCCCGAAAAATTAGACATTGCTTTGCAAGCCTGGCGCGCGGTTTCGAAGCAGAAAAAAACTGGCCGAACACCGAAACAACAATTATTAGCGTGGCTTGAAGAACATTACCCAAAGCTCACTGGCGCAGCCCGAAAACGAATCACCACGTTATGCAACTGGGAAACATATGGTGGGCGTCCTAAAACCGCAGATTAACCTACGACATATTAAATCCTATTGGCAATAAGGACTTACGAAACCTAACACCCATTCCCGCCCCAAACCTACCGAACCTACCACCTTTTTCCACATCACCGCTGCACCTATAACCATGAACGAAGCTGATTCGTTCCAATTACCAACGAGGTGCACCAAACATGTCTTTTGCAATTCTCAGATTACCCAGCGTTAAGGCTCTAACAGGTCTTTCCCGCAGCACTATCTATCTACGTATATCGGACGGCAGTTTCCCAAAGCCCGTATCTCTTGGAGCCCGCGCCGTTGGGTGGCCGGAACATGAAGTTGCGGCGTTGAACGCGGCGCGAGTTGCGGGTAAGAGCAATATGGAAGTCTGCAAATTGGTCGCGGAACTCGCCGCGTCCCGTGTTGCGGCGGCATAGAGGTTGACATGGATACACATCTGACAGATTTCAGCTCTGGCTGCGCCGTAACTGAGTGGCTTATCTGTTTTTATCTCAATAGGAACGCTCAATTGCGAGCGCAACGCCTTCCGAAAGAAGCGCTTAGCCGCTCTGGCATCCTTGCGATTTCGCATGAGGATCTCAGTGAGATCACCGTCTTGATCCACCGCTCGCCAAAGACAACGACGCTTTCCCTGTTCCGACGGAGAGCAGTTCGCACCAGACTCCTTCCACCGCCAAACTAAAAAAGGCCCGCATTGCGGGCCTTTTTTTTTGGTTCCAGCGCCGAACGTTGCAACAAATCCCGGACCAGACTCGCGAATCGATCTTTTCGCAGGATCAATTCCCAGCGTAAACAGCACGTCAATCCGCCGCGCATATCGGCGGGCCTAGCTCAGCGCGGCAAACCGCGCTGCCGTACGGCCTCGCTTGACCCCGGTCAATGAATACCGCCACAACTCTGGTACCGTCATCTCCGATTGATCTGATTCACCGCTACGGAGGCATCTTTTCAATGCAGGGATCCGCCGCCGGTGCTGACGCGCTCCGCAAAATCGTCGATGACTTGCAACGCTCTCTCGGGCCACATGATGGCGCTCCGAAAGGCGAGGTCATCGAGACGCATATCTCCGTGCTATTGCTGGCTGGTCGTTACGCTTATAAGTTTAAAAAGCCGGTAAATTTTGGATTTCTGGATTTTTCGACCCTCGAGCAGCGTCGGCATTTTTGTGAGCGAGAGGTCGAACTGAATCGCCGTGCTGCGCCGGACCTTTACTGCGGTGTCATCAAGGTGGTCCGGGGAGCTAGTGGTGCGGAGTTTAGCGAGACCGGTTCGCCGATCGAATACGCAGTAAAAATGCGCCGCTTCGAGGCGACCGCAATACTGGACCGTCGTCTCGCCGATGGGTTGCTTGGCCGTCGTAGCATCCGTGCTCTGGCGGATTCGGTTGCGCATCTTCATACCCTCGCCCCGCGAGCCGAAGACGGCAGTCCGTATGGCAGTCCGAGCATGGTCGCAGCACAGCTTACGGGTGCTTTTGAGACGCTGCGCGATGGCGCCGCGCTGGGCGGCATCGAGGTACTGGCCGGTGATTGCGTCGACAGAAGCGTTACGACCATCGCAGCACGCCAGCGGTGCGGCGCTGTGCGCCAGTGCCATGGCGATCTGCATTTGAGCAACGTGCTCATGCTGGACGGGCATTTCATCCCGTTTGACTGCATCGAGTTCAGCGACGAACTGAGCTGGATTGATACCTGTAGTGATATTGCGTTTCTGGTTATGGACCTGGATGTTCGCGGCGAGCCAGGCCTTGCGAATGTGTTTCTCAATCGTTATCTGGAGATCACTGGTGACTACGCGGCGCTGGCGCTATTGCGCCTGTATACGACTTACCGAACGCTAATCCGAGCCAAAGTCGCGCTACTCGCGGTGACTCAGGAAGGCGCCGCTGCGCAGGTACGTTGCCAACGGCATCTGGACCTTGCCGTTCGTTACCTCGGCACGCCCGTGCCAGGGCCGTTGATCATTACGCACGGATTATCCGGCAGCGGAAAATCTTATGTCAGCGAATTGCTCGCCGGGCAAAACGGTTACCTGCATATCCGCTCGGACCTCGAGCGGCGCAGGCTGGCCGGATTGGCCGCCGATGCGCGCACTGAGGGCGCACTCGGCGATGGCATTTATGACGCTGACTACACCGCGCAAACGTACGACGCGTTGCTCGCAGCGGCCACCTACGCGCTGCGCGCAGGCTTTGGCGTGATCATTGATGCGACCTTTCTACACCAGCAGCGGCGCCAGATGTTCCAGGCATTGTCTCAATCGCTTGGTGCATCGTTTTACATACTTGATTGCGCCGCACCTCTGACCCAGCTGCGAGAACGCATTACCACGCGCCAGCAGCATGCAACTGACCCATCCGAAGCGACCCTGGACGTGCTCGAGCGTCAGTTGCAGATGCGCGAACCGTTAACAGATGAGGAGGCCGCGAGCGCAATAGCAATCAGCCCAGGGAATATCGACGAACTGCTGGCCAGCAAACTAGCGGATCTGGGCGCATCGCGGATGATGACGGAGTTCCCGTAACAAGCCAGCTCGCCCCAACGTTCGCTCGGCATTGGTATTCTTGTCGTAATTTAGGGTTGGGCACAGACCGAAGGTGTCGAGGCTACCGGGCAACTTCAATCCTTAAGTGAAATTAGTCGCCCGGCAGGTCAAGCATGACCCGAGCACGTGCAACCCTGGTGTCCGTTGAAGCCGCCCCTATCACCATCGCATCGGCCGCTGCGTCCGACGAGCGTTTCGGTGCGGCGTCGATAACGCGAGCGGAAAGTCGTACGAACATCGAAGTGACTTGATTGAAGCGCGGTCCAAGTCCCGAACGTTACTGGATGAGACAGCGCTTTTCACTGCGATGGCTTATGTCGATTTTGACACCGAGCATCGACACGCGAGTGGTATCACGCCACAAGCGGCGCGACTTCAGTCGCCAACGCCCTTTGAGCGCCGCTGCAGCGCGCAGTAAGTCAGAACGTGACTGGAGGTTGAGATAGCATTTCGATTTGATCTCATCGTAGCGTCCAAGTAGCAGGGCTGTAGCCTGAAATTGCCAGCGTTTATTTACAGGGCTGACTAGGTTAGGTTGCCAACAGCAAATGGGGAGAGACTTGCGAATGCTAAACCGTGTCCGGCAACAGCTGCCCATAACGCGCCCGCCACTGGCTAAACTTGGTACTCAACGAGTTCACTCCCGCGCGATGAAGACCGCACGACCGATGCGGCGATTGCTGGCCCCGGTCTTTGTTTATCTGTTTTTGTTCGGTTCGTTGGCCGGCGCCGCGGTCACCGAGGGTGTCGGTTTATATATAGGATCTTTCGATCCACCAACGCTCGGCCATCGCGAGATCGTTTTGCGTTCGGCACTAAAAACCAATTTGAGAAACGTTTACGTTTCGGTGAATCGTGGTGGAAAAAACAGTACAAAGGATTATCGCTGGGGTCTCGGCGAGCGTTTGTCGATGGTTCGTTCCATGTTTCGTGATACGTCCATTCGGGTAGTGGTACTCGCGGAACCACTGGAGGGACGAGTCGCGTTAGCGAAGCAAATTGCAGAGCACTACAACAAGCCTTTGCGCGGCATTTTCGGCGCCGACACCTTGGTCAAAAACCATACGATATTCAAAATACTCCCCGAGTTTGAATATATCGCTGTAAGCCGACCTGGGTACAAGCTCCCGGATTTATCCGCAGGCACGGTGGTTTACAGCCTGGAGTCTGCCGGTGATATATCTTCGACCGAGGTGCGCAAGAAGCTCGCTGACGGGGTTCGCAACATTGCCGAGCTACACATCGACGTCGAGACGTTCATTTATGAAAAAAATCCGCTGAGGGCGGCGAAAAACAGCACCGACCGTTGGCTGTGTCTCGAAAACCAATTGACCATCCCATTTTGGATCGGATCGCTGCACTCGAACTCGTGCGGGACAGAATTGCGGTCGAAACCAGAATTCTGCCGTCGCGGACACTTATTGAGGCGGCCGAGGTTGTTGACCGGCTAAACGACCGACATTCGGGTAATGTCGTTGCCGTTTTTGGGGAGACGGTTTTCGCTGCCAATTACGCGCGTATGTCAGATATCAATTCGCTTGATTTCGCCGTATTCACTTTTGGCGACCGTCCATCCCTGGATTTCCCGACTGGTGTGACACGAATCGAAATCGACCGTGCGATTCAGGGCGTTTACAGTGACGTGACACGCTTGCTCGATGAGCGCAGCGAAATGACGGGTAAGGCGTTTGCGAAATAATCGGAAAAGCAAAAATACGAAACCACCAACGGAATAAGCCAAGCGTTAACCTGTCGTCCCCGCACTCTGTGGCGATGCCAATAGCTCATAGCCCGGAAAGCCCTCTTCAAGCTCGCCATAGCAAGTCTGGTTATAACGTTTGAAGCCCCCGCAATAGACCATGAAAACTCGCGCCTTACCGGGGACGTTTGCGCCTGAGTACCAGCTTTTCGTCGTAAGCGCCCCGGGGCGGCGCTTGGCATAACGGAGGGTCTCCTCGCGCCAGTGTTCCTGCGATTTCGGCAGCGGATGCAGAAGTGGACGCCCGTGTTGCTCGAGCCAATCGATGGTGTCGAAGATGAAATCGATTTGCTGCTCAGCCAGGGTCGCCATGTTCGACAGCACCGAGGGGGACATCGCACTCGAGGGCAAGAATAAATTGGGGAAGCCGTACACCATGGTGCCGAGATAGTTCATCGGCCCGTCGACCCAGGCATCTTTCATCGAGCATCCGTCGATACCTGAAATGTCGATGGCAAAGACCGGCCCGGAGATGGCGTCGAAGCCGGTGGCATAGACGATGACATCGAGCGGTATCGTTTCCGTCGACGTTCTGATCCCGGTTGGGATGATTTCTTCGATGGGCGTTTCGGGCAGGGCGACGAGACGGACATTGGGCTGATTGAAAGTTTGCAGGTAGACGTTGCTCATGCAAGGCCGCTTGCCACCGTACGGGTGATCCCACGGCACCAGATGCTGCGCGGTCCACGCATCGTCAACCTGTTCTTGCATCCGCTCGCGAATGAAATCCGAGATCGCTGCATTCGCTTCGGGCAGGTAGGTGTCGCGGAAAGCCAGCTCGACGTATTTCCCTTTCCAGGCTTTCTGCAGCGCCCGCTCGCGGCCCGCGGCATCGAGTTCAGTGAAGCGCTCGTCACCGATGGCCAGCGGCGTATGGCCGCCATAGCTTTCTCGAAAGGCACGCCGCACCGCTTGCGGATCTTCGCGCAGCCCCGCGACCACATTCTGGTCCATTGGCCCTGAGCGTGTCGGCGTTACATAGTTGGCGGTGCGCTGGAAGACGGTAACTTCGGCGGCGACCTTGGCGACTTCCGGAACCACTTGCACACCGGACGAGCCGGTGCCGATAACACCGACCCGCTTGCCGCTCAGATCGACGGAGCGGTCCTTTGGCCAGCTCGAGGTGAAGTAAGCCTCACCGGCGAAACTATCCACGCCCTTAATGTCCGGCGCCTTAGGATCTGATAGTGCACCGATAGCCAGGACCGCGTAGCGGCAAACGACCGTTTCTCCGGCACCCGTACGTAGCGACCACAAGCCGGTGTTCTCGTCGTAGATCACAGATAGCACTTTAGTATTGAAGGTGATGTCCTTCAGCACGTCGCAGCGTTCTGCGGCGAAGCGAAGATAGCGCTGGATCTCATCATGGCCTGCGCAAGCATCGGACCAGTCCCAGTCGCGCACGATGTCGTTGTCGAAAAAGTACGCATAGTTATAGCTCTCGACATCGCAGCGCGCGCCCGGGTACGCGTTCCAGTACCAAGTGCCGCCAACATCGGTCCCGCGCTCGAAACCTCTAACGCTAAAACCACGTTGCCGGGCTTGGTGCAAGGCGTAGATACCCGCGAAACCGGCGCCTACGACGACTACGTCGCAATCAGGTTCTGTTTTTGGGGTTTGTTTCGTCGTCATCTCATCTCTCACTAAAAATGCCGTCGCCCACACCGCCAGGGTTTTGGGTCGATTGAACGTTTTCGAGCATTACGGACGCCACACCAGATGCATGTGTTTCATCGTCCGCAGCTGGCCGCTCTCGTAGGCTGGCGTGGTCCCCGGGGCGAGTTCGGGATCGGGAATGCGGTCCAGAAAAGCCGCGATGGCGATGCGGATTTCGAGCCGCGCGAGGTGCTCGCCCAAACAGCGATGTGGGCCGACACCGAAGGCTGTATGCACGACTTCCGATCGGGTGACGTCGAACTCGCGCGGGTTTTTGCACACCTCCGGATCGCGGGAAGCTGCTGCATAGTTCAGCGCGATGCGTTGCCCGGCGTCAACTTTAACGTCGCCAACCTTGGCATCCTCACGTGCACTGCGTCCAACCAGTACCACGGGTGCATACAGGCGCACGGTTTCTTCAACAGCCGTACGCATAGCGCCTGCGTCGTTCATCACGGCGCGGCGCACCTCCGGCTTACTCGCCATCTCGAACATCGCGCCGGCCATCGCGTGGGTGGTCGTAGCGAGTCCGCCAAACACCACATCGAGCGCGCAGTGGACCTTATCTTCCCACGGACACATCTCACCTTCTTCGCGTTCCACGCCGGCCAGCAGGATATCCACCAGATCCCCTTGCGGCGCCTGCTGGGCGCGGTCCTTCAAGAACTGTTGCAGATACTCATAGACGCGACCGAAAGCCGCGGCACGTTCTTCCAACGGACCGAAGGAGTAGATGTCGATGTCCTGGAACAGCGTCGGCAAATCTGCCACTGGCACGGGCATGATGTGTTTGAACAGGATGAGGCCCGGCAACTGCGCGGCGAAATCTGCGACGTATTCGCATTCACCACGTTCGACAAATGCGCTAACCAGATCATCAGCATAGCGTCGCGCATGATCCTCCAGCCCATCGACCGCCTCGGCAGTAAAAAACGGGTTCAGTACACGCCGCCAGTTGGTCTGGTAGGGCGGATCGGAGTCCTCCGGCAGAATATGGATGTTGCCTTCCGGCGGCTCCATCATCCAGCCGTCGCTGGAGGAGAACGTGCGCCAATCCTGCGCGCAGCGGCGCACATCACGATAGCGATTGAATACCTTGTAGCTGCCGCGCGACGCGTTGCCGTGTGCGACCGGACAACGATTAACCAGATGTTCAAGCGCGTCTTCGAAACGTTCCGCGAACACCGGGTCATCGATATCAAAGGCGTCATGCAGACGTTCGAAATCGTTTTCTTCGTCGTTATCCGGCCCGGGTACTTGAGTCATGCGCGAGCTCCTGATTCGTCCATCAAGCGTGCGATAGTGCGGTGATAATTCTGTACTGCCGGTTCATTGCGCCCGAAGATGAACTCGTGATTGGCGGATGTGCGCAGACTGGCCTGGATGGTGCCGCCAACGGCATAGTCCTCGTCACGCACCGCCTGCAACACCATCGAACTAAAGGTTTCGCACGCCTTAAGTTCCTGTTCGGTTTGCGGCGCACTCGCCGTCAACATGATTTGTCGCGTGGTGGTCGTTTCTGGTGTGGGCCCGGGAAAGATTTGGCTCACCAGGCAATGCCCACCGAGAATCCCTGAAATCGAGAGATTAGGGAAACAGTTGTGGATGAGCCGGATGTGCGCATTCACGTCCCATTGTTCTTCAGGCTCATCGACAATGTCGGCGAGTGTCTTACGCCCGAACGTGAGCCGCTGGTGTGGACCCCAGGTATCCAGCACCAGTAAATTGCCGATGGTCATCTGGCCGACCGTTTTGCCGTGCAATGAGTTGTGATGATACACCTCAAGGTAGCCGTCAATCGCGACTTTCCAGCCCGGCCCTTCGAGCTCGCGGGTCTCAAAAATGGACCAGCTCTCAAGCTTGAGTGACTCGAGTTCGCCGATAAAATCACCCAACCACGCATCGATGTCGCACCGCTCGCCCGGCGTCAGCAGGACGTAGATCAGTCCGGCGCGCTCGGCACACCAGAGTTCTGTGAGACCGAGTTGATCATGATCGACATCTCCAAACGAATCCGCCGCGTAGCGACTGATGAGCTGGCCTTCGGTGCTGTAAGCCCAGGCATGGTAAGGGCAGGTGAACAGACGCGAATGACCTGTTCCGGGTTTGCAAATCCGCGCGCCGCGATGACGACAGGCATTAATAAACGCGCGCACCCGACCGTCCTTGCCACGCACAATAATGACCGGCACATCGACCACTGTCATAGCGCGATAGTCACCGGCCTCCGGTAGTTCGATAGATAGAGCGAGCGCGAGTGGCAGATGACGAAAACACCGATCGAGTTCGCGCTGATACCGCGCTGGATCACGATAGGCATCGACCTCAATCGGCATGGGCGATGCGGCCTGATCCGTGGTGCCGTTTCTGAAATGCGCAAGCGCTCGTCGGGTCAGATCACGCATGATGTCGTCACGCTGCACGGTGTCGTGTTCGGTAGCAGCAGACTTATGCATCGGTAGCGACGTGAGTATCGTGAAACGTTTGCCAAGCGGGGAGCGATTCCGGGTAATCGGCCGGCATGCGCTCACCGCCGATGGACACCCGATTGCGCTCGCCCAAGACCGTTTTGTATTCCGTCACAGGCACGTAGTACAGGAAACTGATGACACGCTTTTTGAATCGCCACACTCCGTCGTCGCGCTGGTAATCATCGTAGTAGCGCATGGCGGCGAGACTGACGATGCCATCCGGGCAGGTTTCCGCATGACTGAGAACGAGGCCGCTGGCGCGATTCGGATCGTTGTCGGCAAACGTCACGCTGTGGTCGTGGGTCCAGTGGAAGGCGGGGCCGCGCACTTTGAAAAGCCCGATAAACATGGCCTCTATTGCGTCGCGGCCGTCGGCCACCATGGCGCCGGAGTGGGAGCCGAAGCTGCCGTCGGGTGTGAACAGATTCACCAGGCGCGGCATATCGTGTTCGTCACATGCAATCGCATACGACGTCGCCAGAGCGGCAATTTCATGGCGCGATTCGAGCCGGTCGATCTGAAGTTTAAGTTGTTCGATTTCAGTCATGCTTGGGTCTCCCGAGTGTTTTTGTAAAGCTGCCGCAACAGGTGACGGGCGTTGTCACCATACGGGCGCGCCGTGTCACGCAGATCGCCCGGCTGTTGGTCCCAGCCGGCGAAATTGGTGCCGAACACCAGATGATCCGGATTGACGTGTTGCGTGAGCAGGGCGAGTGAATCGTCGGCGTGGACGTGAATATCGAACCATAGTCTGTGCAGCAAAGACTCGAACGCGCCATCGGCGCGCAGCGATTCGGATGCCCAAGGGCGCTTAGCTGCAGCGCTCGCCATGCGCCCGAATAAATAGCCCGTGGCGCCACCACCGTGGCTGATGCAAATGTCTAGCTGCGGATGTCGTTCGAGTACGCCACCGTAGATGAGGGTTGCGACCGCGATGGTTTCCTGCGCCGCGAAGCCGATGATGATGTCGAGGTCGAATTGTTTGAGGTTAGGGTCGCCGCCGGGGCCGTCAATGCCGGCTGGCGCCGGGTGGATGAACAACGGCACGTCAAGTTCCACCAACGCCGCGTAGAACGGATCGAGCGCGGGGTCATTAAGCGGCCGCCCGAAATCGGTGCCGATATAAGGACCCAGCATGCCAAGCTCGGTCACCGCGCGTCGCGTCTCCTCAATCCCCAGGTTGATGTCCTGCATCGGCACCGCCGCAAACGCTGCCAGACGTGCGCTATGCGGGGCGACCGCTGCGGCCAGCGTGTCGTTGTGGACGCGGCAGAACTCCGCAGCGACATCGGTTTCGATGAAATGAAAATAGCTGAGCGGATTAGGCGAGAGCACCTGGAAATCAATCCCGGCTGAATCCATCGCCGCTATTCGCAGATCAATATCCATGAAGGGGCTACCGCGATAACGTACGCCATGCAGTTCGTAGTCACCAACCCGAAAGCGCGGCTTCTCTTCGCGGCCGAGTTCCGGGCCATAGCGTCCGGCAGTGCCAAACGTTTCTTCGAGCACGGCGTGTGCATGTACATCGATGCTGACGGCGTCGGCGAGGCTCATGTGGCAGGCCGGCCGGCACCGATAGCGTCAACAACCGCGCGCGTTAATGTGCGGGAGCCGTAATTCGAGGGGCGCCAGCCGGGCGGGTCACCGCGCTCCGGAATCGGGGGTATGACAATTTCGCGGCCGTCGAGAAACACATGTCGAATGCGCGCCTTGTCTGCGAGTAACGTGACATCATTGGCAACATTGCCGTCGACGACGATGACGTCGGCGAGACGGCCGGCTTCAATGGCACCGGTCTCGCCTGCGAGTCCGAGTGCAAAGGCGTTAGCACTGGTGGCGGCGCGGATTGCTTCCAACGGTGAGAAGCCGAGATCGCGCACGAAAACTTCCAGTTCGCGGTAATGCCAGTCGCCATAAGGTGTCAGCGAAAAGCCGCTTTCAGTACCGCACAACAACGGCACGCCAGCCTCATAAGCGCGGCGTAGCATCACGGCGCTCTCGGCAATTTCGCGCTTGAATAACTCACGGATCGCTGGGGTCGCGCCAATCGCCTCGCCGTAATCAGCCAGATTGGCCTGGAACGTGAAGGTCGGCACAATCGGTACGCCACGTTCGATCACCGCCGCCAGTGCCTCGTCGTCCATGTAGGTCGCGTGCAGCAGCATGTCAAAACCGGCGCGCGCGCAGTCGCGCGTGCTGGACGCGCCGCGGCAGTGTCCGACCACCGGCACGCCAAGCTCGTGTGCGGTATCGCAAACAAGTTTCAGTTCCTCGAAGCTCCACACCTGGACTTCGCCTTTGACGCGCTGGCGCGGCGTGAGGCCGGTCACGTGAACTTTGATCCAGTCGACGCCGATTTTGATCTGCCGGCGGACCTCCTGCACGATCTCGTCGCGGCCGTTGACCACCTTGCCGTAACCGCGTCGTCCCTCGTCCGGAATCAGGCGTCCGGCGGTGCCGCCGACGGACGTGAGCAGGGCGTTGCCGCCGGTGGACATGCGCGGGCCAATAACGATGCCGGCCTCAATAGCGTCGCGTAAATCAACGCCAACTTCATAGAGCGAATCCGCATCGAGGAACCCGGTGACCCCGGCTGCGAGCAGTTTCGGCACATGCGCAGCTGCGATGATTGCCGCCAGACCTTCGCGACGATGAAAGAACAGTTCGTCGTTGGAGTTCGGTTCGTCAAAACTGATATGGCAGTGCGCGTCGATGAGACCCGGCATGACAGTGAGGCCGGTGGCGTCGATGCGGTGTAACGGTCGCTCGGTCGGTATCGCAAGATCTGCGCCGATTGCCTCAATGCGATCATCGCGCATCAGCACGTCGGCGCGAAACGGCGCGTTTCCCAGGCCGTCGACGACAGTGCCGCCTTCTATCAGGCGCATCGTGGTGCTTTCTTCGGTCATCTCTAATTGGGTCTCAGTAGGTGACTGGCAAAGCGCTGGCGCCTCGTACCCACAGCGAGGGTAACCAGTCGGTTAATTCGTTGAGCCTGCGAATGGCGGGCATGCGGTCGAGTAGTGTTTCTATTGCGATGGCGCCCATGCGCCGCCCGAGCGAAGCACCGGGACAATAATGCGGGCCGTGCGCGAACGACAAATGACCGTGCGGATCGCGCCAAAGGTCGAAGCGATCAGGATCATCAAAACGTCGTTCATCGCGGTTCGCTGAGCCGATGTATGACAACACGTACGCATCTGCCGGAATCACCTGACCCTGCAGCTCGATATCGTGCGTCGCGGTTTGGAACACCAGATTCACCGGCGACCAATAGCGCAGGGTTTCGTCAACAAGGTTGGCGGCGAGGGCGTGGTCCGCGAGCACGGCGGTATGGACGTCAGGGTTGTCGAACATTGCCACCAATGCACTTGAGATCAGATGCGAGGGTGTTTCAGATCCGCCGAAATGGGTCAGTATCGTGGTCGAGAGCACCTGAATAGTGGACAGCATGTCACCCTCGATCTCGGCCGTTAGCAAGGTCGAGATGAAGTCGTCCTCTGGTACCGCGCGGCGTTGTTCGATGACATCCTCAAGGTAAGCACGCAGTTCGGCCACGCTCGCACGGATGCGCACAACGTCAGCGTCGCTCAGGCTCGCTCGATTGGCAGCATTCAGCAGGTCGGCCGTCCAGATTTTGAAGTTCTCACGCTGGCTCGCATCGACGCCAATCAGTTCCGCCGTCACGCTAACCGGGATGTAGGCCGCAAAGTCGCGCACGAAATCAAACTCGCGACCGCGCGCTTCGATTTCGTCGAGCAAGCCATTGACGATTTGGCGCACCTTGGGCTCCATGCGTCGCGTTACCGAAGGAACGAATGCCGTTGCAGTCAATTTGCGCAGTGGGGTGTGCGCGGGCGGATCCATCGCAATAATGGAGGTCGTTTCCGGTACCGGATCCAGATCACCGAAGGCCTGACTAATAAAATCTCGCGCCGAATAGTCTTCGGGATGGAGAAAGGTGTTTTTGCAGTCTTCGTAACGAAACAGGCCCCAGGCGCGGAGCGATTCTATGTAGTGAACGGGCGACTCATCACGTAAGCGGCGATACGCGGGATACGGATCGTTCTGAACGTCGCGACGCGTTGGATCGAAATCCACGGTGCTCATGCCTGCTGTCTCCTGCGCCTGTTCAGACAGACGGCTACGCGGGGTCGCTAGCGTACTGTATTGACCGAGGTCGATAAAGGATCGTGGCGTCGGTGGGAAGCACTATTGCGGGGCTCCGGCGCGAGGGGTCGGCTGCGTAAATTGCGCGACTGCAAGCATGGCTTGTGTGCTCACAGTAGCGGATATACGACGTGAATGATTTCGGCCAAATCGATAGCATCTGTCGGCCAGTGCCGGTATTCAACAAGCTAACATCCGATGACATTTCCGCTCTACGTCGCCCGCGGCCCGCGCTCCGGGAAAAGCGGATAGAGCACCTCGTACACCTCGCGACGAACTTCTGTCGCCTCATAGGCACTGGGAATCGACTTGCCCAGTTCACTTTCCCGGTAGGCCGTCAGCGCAGCCTCATCCGCAAAGAAATAGATGCCGCAGATTTCTCCGCTTGCCGGGTCGCGGGCGAATATCTTCTGTATCAATCCAGGGACGTCGCGAAAAAGAGGGCCACGCTCAAGCATGCGCCGCTCGAGCTCCCCAGCACTCAAGTCGGAAGTGATGCGGACATAGAGAATAGCGGTCATGCGAACGTCCCTCGATGCTCAGGTTGGTATGCGTCAGTCTCAGGCACCAGTCTGTGCGTATCCACCGGTAGCACCGACGGCTGATCTTGAAACATATCTGTAATATATTACAGATATGTCTGCAGGACCGGATGCGATTCCAATCGGATCCGCGCCAGCGCTTTGACGCCTGCACAAGAGCTCGTTCCCGGTCGCTGGGAACATCGTAATGACGACTGGGGAGAGACCGCATGAACAAAACCTTTTTACGTGGCGCGCGCCTAATCGACGGCATCAATAAGCCAGTCAATAACAAAGTGATTGTGCTCGAAGGCGAGCGCATCGTGAGTGTTTCAAGTATGGCGAAAGCCAAAGTACCCGGAGCCAACGATTCGGTGTTCGAGCTCAATGGCAAGGTCGTGATGCCCGGCATGGCAGCGGCGCACAATCACCCCGCCTACAACAATGTGAATTCGCTCGGGCAAATCGATCTTGAGCACCCGCCGACCATGCTGACCTTAATCGCGGCGAAGAATGCCGAACTGTTATTGCATTGTGGTTTCACCAGTGCCATCGGTGCCGGCTCCGGGCATTACATCGATGTGGTACTGCGTAACGCGATCAATTCAGGCTTGATCGCCGGGCCGCGCATTTTCGCTTGTGGTCGTGATGTCGTGACGACCGGTGACTCGGTTGATGCGCATCCGAAATGGTGGGGGCTTGGCCTGGAAAGCTTTGCAAAAACTTGCGACGGTGCGGACGAGTTTCGCAAGGCGGTGCGAGAAGAAATCGCCAACGGGGTCGATATCGTCAAACTTTACCCGACAGGTGGACACGGACTGCCTAACGATCGGGAATTTATGAGCATGAGCGAAGCCGAGATTGAAGCGGCGATTAGTACGGCCCATGACCGCGGTGCCAAGATTCGCGGCCACCTGATCAGTAAACGCGGGATTCTCGCGTGCCTCAAGGCGGGCATTGATATTGTGGATCATGGCGACGGTACCGATGATGAATGCATCGAATGGTTTCTGAAAGCAGGTAGCTATCTCGTGCCCAGTCTTTATCTTCCGTCGCGCCTGGTCAGCGCTTACCTGAGTGGTGAGGCACCTGGATTGGCCCCTGCTATTCCCGATCTGGAGCGTACGCTGGAATCGCACCCGCAGACCGTAAGAAAGGCGCACGAAGCGGGCGTGCCGATGTTGGTCGGCGATGACTTCGGTTTTGGTGAGCTCATGAAGCACGGTGATTACGCCAAAGAATTAGCGGTATATCCGGAACTTTGCGGCGTATCCAATCTGGATGTCATTACCTGGGCGACGCGCAATGCTGCGGCTTTCACCGGTCGTCTGGATGATCTCGGCACGGTCGAGCAGGGCAAGCTGGCCGATTTACTGATCGTCGACGGTGATCCATCCAAGGATTTACGCGTGCTGGCTGAACGTAAGAACATCCAGGCTGTGATCAAGAACGGTGAGTTCGTGACCTGCGATCCGGAATTATCGCGGACGACCGAATCGGCTTGATGCGCATCCACCGCATTCGATACGAGTAACGAAAGACACTTGAGTACGGAGGCCATCCGCAATGATGAGTGAACGCCAGAAAACTTATCGAGAGGAGTACCGCAGCCGTCTTTCTAACCGATATAACGGCGTGCTCCATGTGCTGGTCGTTTATACGATCGGCTTTACCGCTTTGTGGATTTTCGCGCAGCACCCGCACAACGTGCAATGGTGGGAATGGATGATGGTGCCGGTGTTCTGGCTGGGCAGTAATATTTTCGAGTGGTTCATTCATCTGCATGTAATGCATCGCCCGCAAAAATCAAAAGGTCTGCGTGCAATCTATAACCGGCATACCTTGCAGCATCATCAGTTCTTCACGGATAGCGAGATGCGCTTTCGTGACCAGAATGACTGGCGGGTTACGGTGTTCCCGCCTTACGCGATTGTGGTGCTGACCTTGATTGTCATGCCCGGCGCGGCGGCCTGCTATTTTGTTCTCACGCCGAATATCGCCTGGCTGTTCATTTCAACCACCACCAGCATTTATCTCATCTACGAGTTCATGCATTTTTGCTGTCACACCGATGAGAACGGGTTCGTGCGCAATATGCCGTTCGTGAATACGATTCGACGCCACCACACGGCACATCACAACTCCCGATTGATGATGGAAAAGAACATGAATCTGACTTTCCCGGTCGCGGACTGGTTGTTCGGCACCTCTGACCTCGATCGCGGTCCATTTGGGCATGTGTTCAATGGTTACAACGACGAACATTTAAAGAAGAACCTGCGCGGGCAGCCTACTCGACCTGATATTGCTGCGGCGGAACCGATGGCGATGGAAGCCTGACTGCGGCATAAGACCCAAAGGAGCGACTGCATGCCAACGCATATCAAAATCTTTGTGTCCATAGCGACTCTCATTGTCGGCACGGTTTTCTACTATTTCGAAACAGACTACGGACAGGCACACGTCGCTATCGTCGGCGCGGTGCTTAGTGTGTTTATGGTCCTCGCAATGTGGATTTTCCCGGAAGCCGGTGACCGTGCGAAAAAGTAGCCCGGAGTTATTTCTCTGTCTAATTGAGTCGTACCAATGAGCGTGCGCACGAGCCTGACCGACAAGGCTTACTGCCAACTCGAGGAAATGATCGTCACTCTGCAACTTGAGCCGGGTGCGGTATTGTCCGAGCTCGAATTGGGTGAGCGCCTGAGTATCGGGCGCACACCAGTTCGCGAGGCACTGCATCGCCTCGCGCGTGAAGGTCTGGTGCGGATTCTGCCGCGCAAAGGTGTTCTTGTTACCGAGATCAATCCCGGCAAGCAATTGCTTGCTCTCGAAGTGCGTCGCGAACTCGAACGTTTACTGGCGCGCACCGCTGCTGTGCGCAGTACCGAAGCGGAGCGCAAAGGCTTCCGCAGTATCGCCATCGGGATGAAGCAGGCGGCGCTCAGAAACGACGATATAAAATTCATGCGCCACGATAATGAGTTGAATATTCTCATCGCGCAGGCGGCGCATAACGAATACGCCGCGCGGGCCATTCAGGCCATGCAAGGCTTGTCGCGCAGGTTTTGGTATGTCCACTACAAGCAGGCGGCTGACATGCCGTTTATCGCACGTTTGCACGCCGAACTGGCAGAGCGGATCGCGCACCGCGATGCGGATGGTGCGGCGCAGGCGAGTGATGAGCTGTTGGATTATGTTGAAAGCTTTACGCGGCAAACAGTCGATCCGGCGATTGCGGTTTAGCCGACTGTATTTACCTATCATCCCCGACGCGACGGCACGCTGGCGAAATCAAGGAACCTTCAATGAAGCATTACAGCGGGAAACGAACCATAGATGGCATCCTGGTCACTGTGGATGAGAAGCCGCTTGATGCGCGCTTTGATATCGAAGTGTTTGACGATAAGGGCTTCGAGTGGAGCTACGAAGGCAGCGCGCCGCAGCAGCTGGCACTTGCGATTCTGGCTGATCATCTGGACGACGCGACCAAGGCACGCGCGGCTGCCGAATCATTCGCCAGCACGGTCATCGCTAATCTCGACAATGATTGGGACCTTACCAGTCAGGACGTCGAGGCTGCGCTGGCGGGATGAATCTTCATTACTGAGTTCGATGCGCTACTCGCCCGACCGGATTTGACTCCCGTTTCAATGCGTCGCTGAGCAGATTCGAACCCAAGCTGCGCGCCGCTGATGCTCTTGCGGCATGGCGGGATTGCCGTTACGGTTTGTTCCATTGCGGCACTCGCCGCGCGCACACATTTGAAGGGGAAGTGATGGGCCTCAAAACGCTTTCTGCGAACTGCACACGCGAGACCTTGTTAGCCGCAATGGCCGCGGACGGCGCCGTAATCATCGCCGACGTATTGCCGCGCCAAAAAGTCGACGCGCTCTGTGACGAACTGATGCCCTATGTTGAGCGTTCGCCCAAGGGACGTGACGATTTTACCGGTCACGAAACACGTCGCACGGGTGCCTTGGTAGCACGCGCGCCGCAAGTTCGCGACGTGATTGTGAACGAACTCATTCTGGGTGGCGCGCGGAACTTTCTCGCCCCGTTTACCGAACGCATCGTCCTGCACCTGACTCAGTCCATACATATCTATCCGGGTCAGGGCGCGCAGGTTCTGCATCGCGACCGTCTCGCCTGGGGTACGCATTTACCCACCAGCATCGAACCACAGTTCAACACCATGTGGGCGTTGACTGAATTCACGGCAGAGAACGGAGCAACCCGCCTCGTGCCGGGAAGTCACACCTGGGACTGGGCGCGCCGCGCAGAACGCGAGCAGTTTTGTCAGGCCGAGATGAGTCGCGGGTCGGTACTGTGTTACTCCGGCAGCGTTTTACACAGTGGTGGAGAGAATCACTCGGCAGCAGCGCGCCTGGGTTTGAACATCACTTATTGCCTCGGCTGGCTGCGCCAGGAGGAGAATCAGTATCTGTCCTGCCCGCCGCACATCGCCAAAGATCTGGATCCGGAACTCCAGGAGCTGCTGGGTTACACGCAAGGTAATTATGCGCTTGGCTATTACTCCGATCCAGACGTGGCCGGCGAGGTCAGCGATCTGTTGCCGCCCGAGATGGCACTCGGGCGGATGCCGCGCAAAGATGCCGATTTCTCGCTGGATGGCGAGATCGGTGCAGGTGTCAGCGCTGAGTTTCGCGAAGCGCTGACCGCGCAGGAGTAAGGCGCCAAACTTTGGGGGCCGTTCTGTCGTCCGCCTTGAACTTACGGGTGGGTAGTGGCGACGCCTCGGAAATCGCGCTGACTCTCAAGTCAGCCCTTGCGCGTCGCCGAAAGCGGAACCTGGGCAGATGGTCTCTGCCCGGCCGACGCTCAGGCGATGAATCGAATCCACAAATAGACCAAAGCAAACACCGACAGTGCGCCAATGCACACTTCGGAATAACGTTTCATCGTGTTTGATGGCCGGTAGGCTTGTGGCACCTCGGCACTAAACATTGCGCGATGGTTGAACAACGCGAGTACCGGTGTGGTCACGAACGATAAGGTTGTCGCAAGATCGACAAATTGTCGGAAGCTGGTCAGGAACACGTAGAGCAGCGTCAGCGAGCCCGTGCAGATGATCGCAAAGGCGATCCAATAGGAACGTTCGGCCGCAAAATCGCGGGCCGCCTCGCCCGGAGCTTCAGCGCTGGCGAAACGATCTTTCAGCACCACCAGCACGCGCGGAAACGCGTCCACTGCTGTGAGTGTGGTCGAAAACATCACCGCCAGTGCACTCGCGCCGACCACTGGATAAGACCACGCGCCGAGCGATTCAGTGAACAGACTTAGTATTTGCTTGGCGAGGCCAACCCCGCCCGCCGCTGGCGCAATACCGGGCTGGTGCATCACTACGGTGCCAAGAATGACGAAACACACGGCCATCACGACACATAACGCGTAGCCGGTATTGAAGTCGAACTGGTTTTCCGCTGGCGTAGCACGGCGGCCGGTTTGTTCTTGCTTGGCCAGCGCCCACATTGAATTCCAGACACTCAGGTCGAGCGGGGCGGGCATCCAGCCGGCGAGTGCGATGGCAAAGCTGATGGCCGCAGCGTTCATCGCGACGGCAGGATAGGTCAGCGACAAGGTGCCCCATTCGAGGTCGGGCAGCACGATCGCGGTTGCGGCCAGGGTCAGCAGTGCCATAGTTCCAAGCAGAAATTTAATCGCTTTGTCGAGCCAGGCGTAGCCGCCAGTTTTCAGCAGCACGCCACCGCAACCGAGCAAGATGATGCAGCCGAGTTGCAAAGACGGATCGTCTATCAGGCGGCGCAGGATGAGCTCGTTGAATATCGCTGCCGTGACCAGAGTGACTGCGGCAGAGACGATAAACATCGAACCGAGCGTAAGCATGGCAAACACCACCAGCGTCCACATGCCCTGGCGTCGATAGGCCTCCAGCAGACTCAAGCCGGTCGCATGACTGTAGCGGGCGCCGAAGCTCATGCCGGGATATTTACTGATGTTGGCCACGATGATGACACCCATCAGGCCAAGACCAAAAAGCGCACCCGCGCGCGTCGACTGGACGAGGTGACTGACGCCGATAGCGCCACCGGCAAACAACAGGCCAGGCCCAAGGGCTTTTAAATTAGTCGTAAATTGACTGGGCTTCGCGTCGATTGTTGGCATTGCGTCGATGAGGCTCCGGTGTGCAGTTCAACCAGCATAAGCAATGGTGCTGGAGCGCGGTACTGGTGAGCAGAAAGGCAGGCCTAAAGTCCGGGCCAACCACGTAAAGTACGGAGTGAATGCGGCATGCTTCGGCACATTGTCGACAAAATAGTCACGAATCGCTAATATCGAACCCTAAACGAGCACTAATTTTAACTAATTGTAAACAATAACGCATGTCAGCACCCACCCTCGACCCTGATTCGGTGCGCCGTACTTCCGCCGACAGGATCTTCGAAGCGCTCCAGGACGCCATCGTGCGTGGTGACATCGGTGCTGGAGAGCGCGTGGGAGAAGCGGACCTTGCCGAGCGTTTCGGTACCAGCCGCGGCCCACTGCGCGAGGCCCTGCGGCGGTTGGAGTCGCGGCGCCTGGTGGAACGTACGCCGCATGTCGGTATTCGCATCGCGGCGCTCAGTCACGCGGCGCTCATTGAGCTGTATTTTTTGCGCGAAGCGCTCGAAGGTATGGCTGCCCGCCTGGCCGCAGTCAACATGACCGGTGACGAAGTTGCTGGACTTAGAGCGCTGCTGGCAACCCACGAGCAGGACGAGGCGCTCAAGTCCGATACCGCTTACTTCCAGCCCGAAGGTGATTTCGATTTCCACTACCGAGTGATTCAGGGCAGCCATAACAGTGCCTTGACGCAATTGTTGGTCGGTGAGCTTTATCACCGTGTGCGCATGTATCGCTACCAGTTCAGTGCGTATGCCAATCGACCACAGAAGGCATTCGCAGAGCATCAGCACATCGTCGATGCCATCGAGGCGCGCGACGGTGATTTGAGCGAGATGCTCATGCGTCGCCATATCAGCTCGGCGCGCCACAACATCGAGAAACATTTGAAGGAGAATTCATGACCCAGTCGCTCACTGCCGGGGGCCGCTTTCGACGTGCGCTCAAAGAGGAAAAACCGCTGCAAATCATCGGCACGGTTAACGCCTATGCAGCCATGATGGCAACGCAAACGGGCTACCGCGCAATTTATTTGTCCGGCGCTGGCGTGGCTAATTACTCTTACGGGATGCCGGATCTCGGTATGACATCCCTGGAAGACGTGTTAACGGACGTGCGCCGTATCACCAATCAGGTTGAGACGCCGCTACTGGTGGATATCGATACCGGATGGGGCGGCGCCTTCAACATCTCCCGCGCGGTGCGCGAGATGATTGCTGCCGGTGCCGCAGCAGTGCACCTCGAAGATCAGGTTGCACAGAAGCGTTGCGGTCATCGCCCGGGCAAAGAAATCGTCTCCACCGCAGAGATGGTCGATCGCGTGAAAGCGGCGGTCGATGCCAAGACTGATGCCGATTTCGTCCTTATGGCACGCACCGATGCGCTGCAGGTTGAAGGCTTGCAGGGTGTCATCGATCGCGCGGGCGCGTTCGCCGAGGCGGGTGCCGATGCCTTGTTCGCTGAGGCCATGACGGACATCGCGATGTACAAGCAGGTCTGCGACGCGGTTGGAATCCCGGTGCTCGCCAACCTCACAGAGTTTGGCAGCACGCCGTACTATACGTGCCAGGAACTTGGCGAGCAGGGTATTGCGATGGTGCTGTATCCGTTGTCGCCGACGCGCGCGATGCAGAAAGCGGCGCTCAGCGTGATGCAGGCGATTCGCCAGGATGGCACGCAGAAGAACGCCCTCGACCTGATGCAAACCAGAGCCGAACTTTACGAAATCCTCGGCTACCATGCCTATGAAGACAAACTCGACGAACTGTTTAAGCAGAGCAAGTGAAGGCGCCGACCGCGCCAGCCAGACTTTGAAAGGAGAACGATCATGTCCGATACCCAGCAAGTAAAACCGAAACCGAAAAAGTCAGTCGCCCTGTCCGGCACCGCAGCCGGTAACACCGCGCTGTGCACCGTCGGTCGGACCGGCAACGATCTGCACTACCGCGGCTACGACATCCTTGATATCGCCAATACCTGTGAATTCGAAGAGATTGCGTATCTTTTGGTGCACGGAAAATTCCCGAATGTCGCGGAGCTCGCTGGCTACAAGGCGAAGCTCAAGGCGATGCGCGGTTTGCCCGCAGCGCTGAAAGCGGCGCTTGAACAACTACCGCCGTCGGCTCATCCGATGGATGTGATGCGCACTGGCGTGTCAGTTCTCGGCTGTCTGAATCCTGAAAAAGATGATCACAACCACCCCGGCGCGCGCGATATCGCCGACAAACTCATGGCCTCGCTCGGTTCAATGTTGTTGTACTGGTATCAGTTCTCGCACAACGGCAAGCGTATTGACGTCGAAACCGATGACGACTCCATTGGCGGACATTTTCTTACCCTGCTGCACGGCTCCAAGCCCAGTGCGAGTTGGGAGCGGGCTATGCATACCTCGCTCATTCTTTACGCCGAGCACGAATTCAACGCGTCTACTTTCGCCTCGCGTGTGGTAGCGGGTACTGGCTCCGACATGTTCTCCGCCATCTGCGGTGGTATCGGCGCCTTGCGGGGTCCCAAACACGGCGGTGCAAACGAAGTGGCGTTTGAAATTCAAAAGCGCTACGAATCGCCAGACGATGCCGAAGCCGACATCCGCGCGCGGGTCGAACGTAAAGAAGTCGTGATCGGTTTTGGTCATCCGGTCTACACCGTCGGTGATCCACGTAATCAGGTCATTAAGGATGTTGCCCAGCAGCTTTCTGCCGAGCAAAGCAGTATGAAAATGTACGACATCGCCGAACGCCTCGAGACGGTCATGTGGGAAGTCAAGAAAATGTTTCCCAACCTCGACTGGTTCAGCGCGGTCAGCTACCACATGATGGGTGTGCCGACGGCAATGTTTACGCCACTGTTCGTGATTGCGCGTACGGCCGGCTGGGCTGCGCACGTCATTGAGCAGCGCATTGACGGCAAGATCATTCGTCCCAGCGCGAACTACAACGGTCCCGAGGACCAGAAGTTCGTGCCGTTGAAGGATCGCGCGTAAGCGTTGGGCAGCAGTATGAATTCAGACTATCGAAAACCCTTGCCGGGTACTTCGCTCGACTATTTTGATGCCGCGAGTGCGGTGAACGATCTCAAGGCAGGTGCCTGGGACCGTCTACCTTACACCTCGCGGGTACACGCCGAGAATATTCTGCGCCGCGCGGACCCGGACATCGTTCGGGAATGTCTGGAGCAGCTCATTGAGGTCAAGCGCGAGCGAGATTTTCCCTGGTTTCCGGCGCGCGTTGTGTGTCACGACATTCTCGGCCAAACGGCATTGGTTGATCTGGCCGGTTTGCGCGACGCAATCGCCGATCAGGGCGGTGACCCCGCGAAAGTTAATCCGGTCGTACCCGTGCAACTGATTGTCGATCATTCTCTCGCTGTAGAGAGCGCGGGTTTCGACCCCGAGGCGTTTGAGAAGAATCGAGCGATCGAAGATCGGCGCAATGAAGACCGTTTTCACTTCATTGACTGGACCAAAGTCGCATTCGACAACGTCGATGTGATACCGGCCGGCAATGGCATCATGCATCAGATCAACCTGGAGAAGATGTCACCGGTCATTAACATGTTAGATGGTGTGGCCTTCCCCGATACCTGCGTGGGTACGGATAGCCATACGCCGCATGTTGATGCCCTCGGCGTGATCGCTGTTGGTGTGGGCGGCCTGGAAGCGGAGAACGTCATGCTTGGGCGTGCTTCATGGATGCGCTTGCCGGAGATTGTTGGCGTTGAGCTGACGGGCAGACGCCAACCCGGCATAACCGCTACCGACATCGTGCTGGCACTGACTGAGTTCTTGCGTCAATCCAAAGTTGTCGGCGCCTATCTGGAATTCTTTGGCGCCGGCGCAACCTCACTCACACTCGGTGATCGAGCGACCATTTCGAACATGGCACCGGAATACGGGGCCACGGCAGCGCTCTTTTCCATTGACCAACAGACGCTCGAATATTTGACGCTAACTGGGCGCACCGCTGAGCAGGTCAAGTTGGTTGAGACGTATGCGCGTGAGGCGGGCCTGTGGTCCAACTCCCTCGCGGGCGCCGTTTACGAACGTAATCTGTCTTTCGATTTATCCAGCGTGGTGCGCACGATGGCTGGCCCAAGCAATCCGCATGCCCGCGTATCGACCACCGACCTCGCTGCGAACGGAATTGCCGGCGCGTGGGAGGATGTCGACGGGCAAATGCCTGACGGTGCAGTGATCATCGCAGCCATTACGAGTTGTACGAACACCTCCAATCCACGCAACGTCATTGCCGCTGCACTGGTCGCACGTAACGCCAATAAACTCGGTTTGAAGCGCAAGCCCTGGGTCAAGAGTTCACTCGCACCCGGCTCGAAAACTGTTGCGCTGTACCTCGAAGAAGCGGGCTTGAAATCCGAACTCGAGGCCCTAGGTTTCGGGATAGTCGCTTTCGCCTGCACCACCTGTAACGGTATGTCAGGTGCCCTTGACCCGGTCATCCAAAAAGAAATTATCGACCGTGACCTGTATACGACAGCGGTGCTATCCGGCAATCGGAATTTCGATGGTCGTATCCATCCGTATGCCAAAAACGCATTTCTTGCTTCACCGCCTTTGGTTGTGGCTTACGCTATAGCCGGCACGGTGCGTTTCGATATCGAGCGCGATTCTTTTGGCAGGGACCCGCAAGGCGAGCCGATTCTGCTCAAAGATTTGTGGCCGACGGACGAGGAAATCGACGCCATCGTCAGCCAATGTGTGAAACCTGAGCAATTTCGCAAAGTTTATATCCCGATGTTCGAACGTAAAGACGGTCCTACCGAGAAAGTCAGCCCCTTGTACGACTGGCGCGCGGCGTCCACCTACATTCGGCGTCCGCCATACTGGGAAGGTGCCCTTGCGAGGCATCGCAGTTTAGCTGGGATGCGCCCGCTAGCGGTTCTGGGTGACAACATCACCACCGATCACCTGTCGCCTTCGAACGCGATTCTCGCCAGTTCTGCGGCCGGCGAATATCTGACAAAAATGGGGCTACCGGAAGAAGACTTTAATTCCTATGCAACCCATCGCGGCGACCACCTGACGGCGCAGCGTGCCACTTTCGCTAATCCCCAATTGTTGAACGAAATGGCAGTCGTAGACGGCGAAGTAAAGAAAGGTTCGCTGGCGCGCATTGAGCCTGAGGGCGAAGTGGTGCGCATGTGGGAGGCGATCGAGACCTACATGAATCGCAAGCAGCCGCTGATCATCGTTGCCGGAGCGGACTATGGTCAGGGTAGTTCGCGCGACTGGGCAGCTAAGGGCGTGCGTCTCGCCGGCGTTGAAGCGATTGTCGCTGAGGGCTTTGAGCGTATTCACCGTACCAACCTTATCGGAATGGGTGTGTTGCCGCTCGAGTTCAAGTCTGGCGTGAATCGAAAAACCCTTGGCCTCGATGGCAGTGAAACCTATGACGTGATCGGCAAGCCTCAAGCGCGTGCGGATTTAACGCTGGTTATCCATCGGCGCAGTGGTGAAGACATCGAGGTTGGCGTGACCTGCCGGCTCGATACCGCCGAAGAAGTTCTGGTGTTCGAAGCGGGCGGTGTCCTGCAACGTTTCGCGCAAGACTTTCTGGCTGCCTCAAACGCTGCCTGAGTTTTCGCGCCGGTCTGCCGCCACGACCCATCCCAATGCACGGGCGGCCTGAGGGCAGGCTGCCCGCCGCATCTACTTCCGGAGTACCGCCGTATGGCCTATCCACCCCAAGTCAAGATTCCCGCTACCTATATGCGTGGTGGTACCAGCAAGGGTGTTTTTTTTCTTCGCGATGATTTACCTGAACGATGTCGGGAGCCGGGCGAAGCGCGCGACAAGTTGTTGCTACGCGTGATCGGTAGCCCCGATCCTTATGCCAAGCAAACTGACGGTATGGGCGGCGCGACGTCGAGTACGAGCAAAACAGTCATTGTGTCCCGAAGCAACAAACCCGATCACGATATCGACTACCTGTTCGGGCAAGTCTCCATCGACAAAGCCTTTGTCGATTGGAGCGGCAACTGCGGAAATTTGTCGTCGGCCGTCGGCGGATTCGCAATCAGCAACGGACTGATTGACCCCGACCACATACCGGAAAATGGCATCTGCACAGTCCGGGTTTGGCAGGTCAATATCGGCAAAACGATCATCGCGCACGTTCCTGTCAGCGCGGGCCAGGTGCAGGAAACGGGCGGCTTTGAACTCGATGGCGTGACCTTTCCAGCTGCCGAAGTAAAGCTCGAGTTTCTTGATCCGGCCGATGATGGGGGGGCTATTTTCCCGACCGGGAACCTCGTTGATGATCTGGAAGTTCCGGGCGTAGGAACTTTCAAGGCCACCATGATTAACGCCGGCATTCCAACCGTGTTTATCGAAGCGGAGGCGATCGGCTATACCGGCTCTGAACTACAAGAGGCCATCAACGGCGACCCGCAAGCGCTTGAGATGTTCGAGACAATTCGCGCGCACGGCGCTCTGCGGATGGGGCTGATCGATGACGTGGCACAAGCTGCCACACGGCAACACACGCCCAAGGTCGCCTTTGTGGCGCGTCCGCACGACTATGTGTCTTCCAGTGGCAAAGCGGTTGCGGCCGACGAAGTCGATTTGCTGGTGCGTGCCCTGTCGATGGGGAAACTACACCACGCCATGATGGGTACTGCTGCTGTTGCGATCGGCACCGCCGCCGCCATTCCCAATACCCTCGTTAACCTGGCTGCCGGTGGCGGCGAGCGCACTGAAGTTCGTTTTGGTCATCCGTCCGGTAGTTTATTGGTCGGCGCCGAAGCTAGTCAGAGAGACGGCAACTGGCAGGTTAATAAAGCGATTATGAGTCGTAGCGCACGCGTGCTGATGGAAGGCTGGGTGCGCGTACCGGGAGACGCTTTTTAGCGGACCAAATTCGGGGCCTACAAAGGTCGGCGCTGGATTCTGCCCCGCCATTGCGTCTTCGTGATTGCCCGGCTTACGCCGCAAGTGCAAGCGGTTCCGTTAAGCGGCGCTCCTCCAGCTCGATTCGCCTGATCCAGATCGCGGCATTAGGCAATGGCGACTATCGTGCAGATTTCACAGCGGTATGTACCCACTAAGCATCGGCAGGCGGCAGGATTTTTCGTGCCATCAGATCACGCAACCAATGGCAGAAGCTCTGCTCGGTATCCCACGCCATGGTGAATCCCGCTTGGCGAATCTTGACTGTACTGACGAAGATGGGCGAGGGCGGTTCGGTCGCGCCATAGGCGAAGCACATATCGGCATAGAAGTGTGATTCGCCAAGCAGGTCCTTGAGTGGGATGGGCTGCAGGCCGTGCCGCTCGACCACGCGTTGCCAGACGTCTGCGTGCGCCGGGATGTAGTCCGCAAGCGCGAGTGATTCATCGACGCCGACCGGCACACCGAGTGTTCGCCCGAGCGCCGGCCACATGTCGCGGAACGAGAAAACCTCACCATTGGTGAGGTTGTAAGTTTCACCGACGGCGTTTGGTGCGTCAGCGGCCCAACGCAGTGCACCGGCAACGAGGCGCGTGTCAGCTGCTTCCCACACCCAGGTCGCGCCGCCGGGAAACGCAAACGGCAAACCGAGTTCGCGCCGGATCGCGGCATAAATCCCTATCACCGGCGGCAGGTTCATGACTACGCCATGATTGGGGCCAACGATGAGTTGCGGGCGAAAAATCGAAAACGCAAAGCCGTCAGCGGTGGCTACTTCGCGCAGATAGTCTTCCTGCACCCAATAAAAATTCGCATGTTCGACGCGCGGCTGCGCTTCGCGGGCGGGTACGCGCATGGGTGCGACCATGGCGCCGTAGGCTTTCGTTCCCTGCAGGAGGGAGACGTGTTTGAGACGCGCCTTGGTCCGCAAGGGGTCGAGAATATTACGCAGCATTCGGCCATTGGTCTCGATTTGTGCTGGATCGGACCACCCTGCAATGAGACCAGGCAACTCGAAAACGGCTGTGTAAACGACGTGGGTCACCGCGCCCAGTGAGTCGGCCGCCGCCGCACACGCTGCGGCATCTGTGAGATCGAGCGCAAGATGCCGGTGAGGCACCGTGCTCAGCAATTCGGGTTTACGCCGCGATGCGGCGATGACATCCCAACCGGCGTCAGCAAACTCGATGGCGGCTGCGCTGCCGACCAGCCCACTGGCCCCGAGAATAAGAACGGTCTTGGTCATCTTGGTTCCTTAGATGAAGGGGAGTTAACTCGCAGGCTCGACCGCGCCCATACCAGTCCGGCGATTGCAGATCGTACACTTTAGAAATTAGACTGAAAATTCCTCTGAGTTGAAAGGGCCAATTCATGTCGGCGTTGAAGAGCGATAACGAAGTCATTCAGCGCGTACTCCAGCACGCGAGTGCGCACACTACCGATATGGGTGATGAGGTGTGGCGCGAGCCGGTCGAAAACTATCAATCGAAACAACGCTTCGACGAGGAAATGGAGATATTCAAGCGCCTGCCGATGGTGTACTGCCCTTCAGGTGCACTTCCTGAGCCCGGTGATTTTGTTGCTCGCCCGCTCGCCGGCGTACCCTTGGTCGTGGTGCGCGGAGACGACGGCGTGGTGCGTGCTTTCCACAATAGTTGTCGTCATCGCGGCATGAAGCTTGCGGAGGGGAGTGGCAATGCGCGAGGTTTTGTCTGTCCCTATCACGCGTGGGCTTATGGACTGGATGGCGGTCTGAGAAATATTCCCGGCCGCGACGGATTTCCGGACCTTGATGCTGCTCAGCACGGACTTGTGCAAGCGCACGCTGTCGAGCGTGGGGGGCTGGTGTTTGTGACACAGAAAGCGCCGCTTTCAGAGGGCGCGTTGGCGAGTCTGCCGGAGCTCATGGAACCGGGCCAGGAGGTTTTCGAATACAGCGACTTCACCGACGACGCGAATTGGAAATTGTTGCTGGAAACCTCGATGGAGGGTTACCACATCAAGGCGTTGCACAACACGAGCTTCTATCCGTTTGGGTTCGATAATCTGAACGTGGTTGAAACCGACGGTGCGAATTCACGCATCGTGTTTCCGTTTCGCCGCATCGAAAAGTTGCGCAGCAAGCCAGAATCTGACTGGCGTGCCGACGGTATGCTCACTTACGTCTATCAGATGTTTCCGAATACCCGTCTCGCGACCTTGTCCAGTCATTTTCTACTGGTCATTCTTGAGCCTGTTTCACCCACCTGCTCACGGTGGATCATTTATCGCTTGCGCCCAAAAAGCGCTGACAACGATCCGGTAGATTTGGAAAAATCAGTTCGCGATGCCGCGTTTATCAAAGACACCGGCGTCATCGAAGATCGTGCGGCCGCCTGTGGAATCCAGGAAGGACTTGCAGGCTCAGGCAACACCCATTTCACGTTCGGGCGTTTCGAGAAAGCGGTGGTACATTTTCACCAGCATTTGGATGCACACCTCAAGATGCTCGGCGAGTTGAACGCCTAGGTCCATGCACAAATTGCTGACTCGCTTGCAGCGCGTTGCCCGGGGTGGAGACGCATTGCACGACGTTATTTAGCTGCTCGCTGGCACCCAATCGTTGGGCGCAGAAATTTTCGGTCTGCTGGTGTTATCCGTACTTGGCAAGAATCTTTGCGACATGCGTCCCTGCCGATTTGGCTGTCACAAGATCGGGCGCACTCTCGATTTCCGCCTCCATCGTACAAGCAACGATTTCAAAAAAGGTCCGGTCCAGAGCGCGCCGTGCTGCAGCGACTTGCTGGGCGAGGTCTTCGCAAGTCGCTTCCTTTTCGATCATGCCCTGGATACCCCGGAGCTGCCCTTCAACGCGACGCAGTCGGTTGATGAGGCTGCGTTTGTGCTGCTCGCGAGCAGGCGGTTCACCGCTTGGCGACGCCATCTCTCGACTGTCCGTGTTTGCGCGCTCAAGATTCGGTTTTTGCATGGCTGATGTCCTTGCTGTGACGTCAGAGATTGGAGCTGTTCGGCGGCGCAGTGTTCGTGGACGCGCGCGGCCTGTACATCGCTATACGATGCCGGGGTTGCCCTCGACACCATGCAGGGTTGGCAAATTCAGAGTTGGGGCAGGCAGGTGGCTGTGGGCACGCAGGTAGGTCGCGACCACGTCCCAGACCGGTGGCCCTTCCGCGTTCTCTGCAACCGAGGCCCAGCCTGCGACTTTATAATTCTTCGCCGCGTCAATCGGGCTCTCGCCGAGGCGCAGATCAGAGATGCGTTCACCGCTGGTCGCACCAGGTGTGCAGCTGTAGGTCAGGCCGCCGACCCTGACCATGTCGCCGCCCTGCTGGTAGTAAGGATCAGGATTGAACAAGTTGTCGGCCACATCTTCCAGAATCGCCTTAATGCGAGCACCACTGAATTCGTTCACCGTCACTGCCGGATAGGTAATCGCAGTTTGATCCATGAGTCGTTCCATGGTCAGCGTTTCTCCCGGCAGCAACGAAGTACCCCAGCGAAATCCCGGCGAAAAAGCTATTTGTGCATCCTGCACTGACATCAATGCATCTAGGATGACTTGATCGAAGCTGCCATTGAAATTGCCGCGCCGGTATAGCAACCCCTCGCTCACGCCCAGTTCTTCGCCGAGCTTGTCGAGGTAGGGTTCACGCTCGGCATCGATAACTTTTTGCATTCCCGGGTCGGCTGGCAATAAATTTGCAAACACTGGCAACAGCCGGTAGTGCCAGTCCTTGATCGCGCCGCCGCGGACGTCAAAATCCAGCACACCGAGAAACTTGCCGTTACTGCCGGCATTGGTGACCAGGGTGACCCCGGCAGCATTTTTCACCGGTACCGGGCGCGGAATACCGTCGTGCGTATGGCCGCCGAGAATGGCATCCAGCCCACGCACTCGGCTCGCGAGTTTCAGATCGACATCCATGCCGTTATGCGAAAGTAGTACGACGACTTGCGCGCCCTTGCCGCGGACTTCGTCGACCAGCGATTGCACTTGTTCTTCCTGAATGCCGAAGCTCCAGTCGGCAACAAAATGGCGTGGGTTGGCAATCGGGGTGTACGGAAAGGCCTGACCGATCAACGCAACGGTGACACCGTTCATATCGCGCAGGGTATACGGCGGAAACACCGGATCGCCGAAATCATTGGTCCGGACGTTGTGGGCGAGGAACTCAATACGATCTTTCATCGGCCCGTTGACGAGCTCTTGCAACCGCGCCATGCCGTAAGTGAATTCCCAATGACCGGTCATCACATCGACACCGAGCTCAAGCTGAGCCGCGAGCATGTCTGCGCCTCGGGTCCACAACGCAGTGGCAGACCCCTGCCAGGTGTCGCCGCCATCCAGCAGTAATGCGCCGGGCCTCGATTCGCGCATGCGTTTCACCAGCGTAGCGAGATGCGCGTAACCGCCCACCTTGCCGTAGGTGCGCGCGGCGCTTTCAAAATCGAGGCAGGACAGCGCGTGTGCCTGACGGGTACCTGCAGCAATGCCGTAGTGGTCCAGCAGGTGTTGCCCTGTCAGGTGAGGAGGTTTCCCGCGCCAATCACCAAGGCCAAGATTGAATGACGGTTCGCGGAACCAGACCGGTAGCAGTTGCGCGTGGGCATCGGTGTAGTGGAGCAGATTGACGTTGCCAAACTCAGGCAGGTCGTAAAGTGCAGTGCCTTCACTGTTCGCGAGTGCACTGGGGGCGTGGAGATTCATGCCGCTGGCGCTCGCTATCGCAAGCAGTTGTACGAATTCGCGTCGGTTCATTGATTCACCGGCGATGCAGGGTCGAGCAGGTAGGCCATCACGTCTTTGAGTTGCTGTTCGGTCAGGATGCCCTGATGCCCGAAACGCGGCATATTGGAACAGGGTATGTGAGCATTCGAGTTGTACAGTTTGCCCCACGTGTAGTCGAGGACAAATTGCGAGTCGCCGCGCAACTTACCGTATTGGCGCAGACTGGGGCCGAGCGTGCCAAACGCAAGCTCCTCAGGCGCAAGTTCATGGCAGGCGTAGCAATTGCCGCCTGCAGGTTTGGCCGGATCATCGCTCGACTGTAAACCGCGACCGCGTCGCGCAACCGCTTCCCCGGCTGTAACGTCACCCAGAAAGACGCCATCGCTGGGTGGCTTTATAGTCGCCCGATTGCGGCGCATGATTTCTGCGCTCACGGTGCCGGGCAGCGGTGCGTCTGCGTACTGCGTACATTGCCGTTGCGTATAGTCCTGCGTGATGCGGTCCATGCCGGCCTGGCGTTTGGCGACAAATGAATCTTGCACGGTAGCGGCAATTCTATCGCTGCGGTTGTCCCCTTCGGCATTGGCCTGCCCGAACAGAGCCAAAATTAACAGACTGCCTGCTTTCAGAATGCGTGGCGTTGTAACGCTCATGAAGTGATCTCCCTTAGCGTCTGATCGATGGAGCGGCCATGACACCACCTTCAGCAGTTTTGGCGAGAAACATCGTCAGCCCGATTGCGACAGCCGAACCAAATTTCAATTGCGGCATGCGTTGCTGTCGCAAACAGTCTTGCAGACGCCATTCGATAGTCCGTAACTCTCCTTGCGAAATGCGGTAGGTCGGCCAGTGGGTGTACGCATGCTGAGCACCCGCGCTAACCGTCAGGTTAGGCAGGGCCTGAAGTCGGATGCGCTTATCACTTTCGCCATGACAGGTTGCACAAGAAAAATCGTGGGGGCCAGCACGGTAATAGAACATGTCCTTGCCGAGAGCGTAGGCGCTTTGCTCTGCCGGGTGCTGCATCGGCAATGCAATCGCCATGCCCTTCGAAGCCGCAGCAACATAGGCAGAAAGTGCCTCCAGATCAGATTTCTTGGCACCGTCGCCAAACTTCACGGCCAGGACCTCTTCCTCGCTGAAGCCCTGCAACGTGGTGATGCAGGTGACCAGACGGGTTTCCAGATCCTGTACGCGCTGAGTATCTTCAAACCAGCGCGGGAGCTGTGCATACGCGCCGGCAATAACACCCGCACCGAGCCCTAAATCGCATCCGGTGAGATCAGCTTTGAGGGGCCCGCGTTTCTGTAGCCAGATGTCGGCGCCGCGAATTTCCCACAGTTCGGCTGGATTCTCGTCGCCGAACATCTCGTGGTACTCCGCTATCGCCGCCTCAGTTGCAGACTGAGCCGCAGCGCTGGTGGCACCGGCAAGCAATAGCATGCCGACCGTCTGGCGCAATTTTTGAAGTCGTCTATTCATCGGCGTTCCTGTTCGTTGGCCGTCAGCCGGTCGAGACATCGACACTTCTGCACACTAAGCGATGACGGCCTCATCGGTGCGGCTGTCTCCATCCGAATCTGTCCACGTGATAGTGAGGGTGTCGCCTTTGGCGGCGCCTTTAAAGCGAAAAGCCAGATAGGGATTTTTCGATACCGACGGCCCCCAGTCGGCAGCAAGGACCTCCTTGCCCTGCCAGGTCGCGCTGACTTTGACGATATACGACGCTGGCACAACGTTCCCGTCACCATCTTTTCGTAAGCCACTTTCCATCGGATGCGACATCAGGATTCTGACGTCGATTTTGTCACCAGCCATTTTGGCGCGAATGCGCATCGGATCTGCCATGTTTATGCTCCTGATTGGTTCGCTTAACCGCCGCAGCCGCCGAGGGTCACTTTGACGAGCTTGCTGGTATGAAAAACCCCAGCGTCCGTTTTGACTACCACGTGGATAAGCGAAGACTCAGCAACTTTCACTCGGGTCGCAACGAACGGTTCGGTGCCTTCCGGAAAATTGAACTCGGCGGACATTGCATGCGGGTTTTTCTCAACGAGAATAGATATGGAACGGGTATTGGGCAGCTTGCTTTCGATTTCGACCGGCACTGCAGCCCCGTTTTCGGCAATCTCTGGTAGCTTCAGGTTGATCTTGGTAGACGCCTGATGCTCGTTCAGCCCAAGTGCTTCGAGAGCTGCAGCGACACCATCGGCAGCAAACGCGGCGCGCTTTTCGACAGCTCCCACCAATGTGGGTAATAAGCCTGCGCCAAAAGCCACGGCCGACAAACCGCCGCTTAGCGCCAGGGATAAGAAACTTCGACGTGAGTGTCCAACCATAACTATTGCTCCGATGTGAATGCTGCTGTCGCCGCGCTGCTTGTGTGGCGAAATCTATTTTTCATGACTGCGTGCTCCGGCCAGGATCCAGTGAATTATTGTGGCCAAATCTTCGTCATCGACATGGCGCTGCGGCGGCATGGGAACTGCCCCCCAGTTGCCGGTGCTACCGGTCTGCACCCGTGTCGCCAAGACCGTCTCGGCGCTCGTGTCGTCTGCGTAGCGCGTAGCGACTGCGGCCAGAGGCGGCCCGACGCGGGCGGTATCAATCGCGTGACACGCCAGGCAACCGTTCTTTTGCGCCATTTTCAGTCCCTCGTCGGCTACTTCGGACACCGGCGGTTTACCAAACGTGCGGAAATGCGAGCTGAGATCACCATACATTTGTTCTGCGAATCCGTCCGGCAAGTGCGATTGGACCACGACGTTTGCTGTTGTGCACTCAGACATACACGCGATATTTTCAACATCCGGGCGTCCTTCTATCGCGGTGAAGCCATGTGCGTTGTTGTAACCGTCCCGGTTGGGCATGACTATCTTCGGTAGTGTTGTTTGATCGAGTATCGCGTCGCCCGGCACGATGTCGTTTAGTGACAAGACATAAGCGGTGACCGCGTACACGTCATTCGCGCTCAAGGTTTTCGAGTTGTTGAATGGCATGGCGCGATAAATGTAATCCCACAGTGTTGTCGCGTAGTTGAGCTTGCTGCCGACGGTGCGTTGTGGCGCAGAACTGGCAAGGGAACCGACGCCTCCTGCGATTGCGATATAGTCGGTACTCTCGCCGAAAGTGCCATGGCAGCTCGCGCACTGGGCTTCATAGACAATCTCGCCTTCAGCGACCGAGCCGCGCCCGGACGGCAGGCCTTGACCGTCGGGCAGCACGTCGATATCCCAACTGCTAATCTGCTCCGGGCTAGCTGCTGTTCCGAACGTCTGCCATGGCGTGGCGGCTGTACTGACGCTGGTTCCAAGTAACACGGCGATAGCGAGGGCGGCATCAAGTCTGCACATTGCGCACCTCGCCGCTGGCCAGAACTTGCCAGGTCTGGATGGCGTTGTTGTGGTAGATCGATCGTGTTCCGCGTACTTCGCGCAGTTGTTTCAGCGCTGGCTGAACGTAGCCGGTCTCGTCTACACAGCGACTTTGGAGCAAGGCCGGGTTGCCGTCCCAGACCCAGTCCGCGCGAAATCTGGTGAGTGCTTTACTCGCGACGGGGTCTTGCAGTTGCGCAGTTCGCCAAGTGCGCCCACCGTCAGTCGAAATATCGACACGCTTGATACGCCCACGGCCAGACCAGGCGAGACCGGTGAGTTCATAATAAGTACCGGGGTCGAGGAGGGTCATGCCACCGGACGGCGAGGTGATGACTGATTTCGCTTCCTGAATCCAGGTGAACTGCCGACTTGAACCGTCTGGCATGAGGTCACTGTAGTGCAGAGTTTCTTCGCGGGTGTGCCAGGGCTGATCGCCGATTTCAAGTCGCCGCAGCCATTTCACGCTCGACACGCCCTGCACCCCAGGCACGATCAGGCGCAGCGGATAGCCGTTCTCCGGCCGCAGCATTTCGCCATTTTGGCCATACACCAGCAGTGCGTCATCAAGCGCCATCGCGATCGGAATGGTGCGCGTGAGGCTGGCACCGTCCGCGCCTTCGGCGAGAATATAGCGCGCCCGCTTGAGGTCGATGCCAACGTCTTCCAATACCGTGGAGAGCAATACTCCGGTGTATTCCGCGCCCGACACCATACCGTGGGTGAACTGCACTGTCGGCACCGCGACATTGCCCCATTCCATGCCTGTGTTCGCGCCGCATTCCAGAAAATGTATGCGTGATACCGAAGGCAACCGCATGACATCGTCCATGGCGTAGATTTTCGGTTGCCCAACCAGACCGTGGATGAGCAGACGATGTTGCTGTGGGTCGATCTCAGGTCGTCCCGCATGATCGCGTTCGAAGTGCAGACCATTAGGCGTGATCACACCGAATAAATTCTGCAGCGGTGCGAATGCGATAGAAGATTCGTTTGTTCGCGTGAGTCCCGGACTTTGGCGGCGAATGATGTTGGCTTCGAAGGGTGACGGCAAACCATACGGATTCGCTGCTACCGGCTGGCCGAGTACACGCGACCAGGCGGGCACAGCGAGATCGCCAGCTGTCGCTTTGGCAGACAGCGCGGCGGCCGAGGCCGTACCTGCCGCGCCGAGCAGAAAGCGACGTCGAGAAGGCGCTTGCACGGCGGTTGGGGCTGCGACGATACGTCCTGGGGCCTGCTTAGGTGACGTCATGGCGGCGGGATCCCAATTCCGGAGGGCGGACGGTGGTGTGAAAATATACCCCCACCCGTATACGAAATGAGTATATGAAGCACCTCAGGAAAGATCAACGAGAGAGGGTTTGGCGGCCGGCTCATCCAGAGAAAAGCGCGGAGATTTAGTACCCGCTAGCTGTGCCCCCGAATGTTCGCTCGATGGGCAAAGTTGCGCGTTTCGCTGATTCAGTGCGATTATTCTCAGTAACTGTCTATTTCGCATAGTCTTAATTATCGCCCTTAGCTTTAGCACGCTCCCCGAGTTTACCGTTCATTCTTGGACAGATGGCTTTCTTATAATAGCGATTTATGCCGTTGTGGCTTATCAAGCTGGATTACCGCAAAGGCTAAGGCGTCGCCGATCTAAAACGCTTTTCAGATCAATCCACTAGAGCTTAAAAGCACGCTCGATGGAAAACGGTCACGTTCATGGGCTGCGCAAATATCGGTACGTTCCGCAACATTGTCTGAAAGTATTCGCTACTTTGTCAGCTCTATATGCAACGTGATGCCGTCGTCGAATTTTGCTGCGTTTGACTGCAAATTTACGTGACGCGACCCTCGTGGTCATCTAGAACGCATTTCGACGGCGTAAAGTCACTCGAAGGTCCCGTTCAGGGAACCCGAACCACGGCCGTAGCTCCCATCCTTGACTTTCTTCGGTCACCCGCCTTAGCGTTCTGTGCTCCAGCAACTCATTTCGCTCACGCAAGGAAGGTCCCATGTCACAAACATCATCAGAGTCCAATGCCGGCGGCATCCCGAGTATCCAGGAACTTGGGTTCGACCCACAGGAACTGCGCCGCAAGTACGATGCAGAGCGGGAAAAGCGCTTGCGAAAAAATGGTGCTTTCCAGTATCGCGACGTGACGGGTGACCTGGAGCGCTTCAAAGTCGACCCGTATATTGAGTCAACAATTGAACGCGAAGCGCTCGAAGAAGATCTCGAAGTATTGATTGTCGGTGGTGGCTTCGGTGGCTTGCTGATCGGCGCGCGCTTGCAGGAAGCAGGCATCACTAATTTTCGGATCATCGAAAAGGCCGGTGATTTCGGCGGGACCTGGTATTGGAATCGGTATCCGGGCGCGCAATGCGATATAGAGTCATACGTCTATCTTCCCCTGCTTGAGGAAGTCGGCTACATACCCAAGGAGAAGTATTCCTTCGGGCCGGAAATCTTCGAACACGCTCAGCGGGTTGGGAAGCACTTCGACCTGTATCCGCGCACCTGCTTCCAGACGCAGGTCGGCGACATGCGTTGGGATGAGGAGCAGGCCATTTGGCTGATCAACACCGATCGCAATGACGCATTTCGCGCGCGCTACGTGATTATTTCGAGTGGCTCACTGAATCGCCCGAAATTACCCGGTATTCCCGGCGTCGAAACCTTCAAAGGACATACCTTTCATACCAGCCGCTGGGACTACAACTACACCGGCGGAGACTCTAGCGGCAACCTGCACAAACTAGCTGATAAGCGCGTCGCGGTAATTGGTACCGGAGCCACTTCCATCCAAAGCGTGCCGCACGTCGGCGAAGCTGCGCAGCAGCTCTATGTGTTTCAGCGCACGCCTTCCTCGATCGACGAACGTCGCAATAAACCGACCGACCCGGAGTGGGCTAAATCACTGGAACCCGGCTGGCAGGTCCACCGCAATCATAATTTTTCCTCGATTTTATCTGGAAGTCCGACTGGCGAAGATCTCGTCAACGACGGCTGGACTGCCTTGTTTAAAGCGTTGAACAAACTGCTTGAAGACAATCCAGGTGCCGATTTGAGTAACGAAGAAATGGCCATCATGGCGGAAATCAGTGATTTCCAGAAAATGAACAAAACACGCTCGAGAGTCGAACAGACCGTCTCCGACCCTGCTACTGCCGAGGCGCTTAAGCCGTGGTACCGACCGTGGTGCAAACGACCGACATTCAACGACGAATTTTTGCCCACTTTTAATCGTCCGAACGTAACCCTCGTCGACACCAATGGTCAGGGTGTTGACCAGGTAACCGAGAAGGGCGTCGTCTACGATGGCGTTGAGTACGAAGTTGATTGCCTGATTTTTGCGACCGGTTTTGAAGTCGGGACGACCACCTATGCGAAGCAGGCGGATCTGGAAATTTACGGGCGCGACGGTCTCACGCTTGCGGATTATTGGGCCACCGGCATGCGCACCTTTCATGGCTTCTTAAGTCATGGATTTCCGAATATGTTCCACATGGGATTTACCCAGACCGGTGTCGTACCGAATTTCACTTACATGCTGGACAATCAGTCGAAGCATATTGCGGCGGTCATTAGCGAAGTCAATTCGCGCAATTTGAAATCGATTGAAACGACCGTCGAGGCGGAAGCTGAATGGGTGGAAACGGTTAACGCACCGAACATGATGACTGAATACCTGGCCAACTGTACGCCGGGCTATTACAACGCCGAAGGTCAGGCGTCGGGTAGCGACGGTTTCTTGCAGGGGCACTACAGTGAAGGCGGACCTGCCTTCTATGCCATGTTAGAGAAGTGGCGCGAAAAAGGTGAGCTGGCAGGGTTGATTCTTAAGTAGTCCGTAATACCGCTGTCGGCCATTCGCAATTGAATGCTCGACAGCGGTGTCGATTTCGGTCGCGTCGCAATCCGTTTCTCTCACCTAGCGTTAGAACATCCCCGCGGCTGCGAGCTGCAGGAAATCTGCCGCAACCGACCTGTCCGTTTTTTTAATTGAATGTGCCGCCACTTTCCGCCAGGCGTTTTAGCAACGGTGCTGGCTTCCACGACGCCGGATCGGCTTCGGCGAATTCACAAACGCGTCGATAGACGGTATCCAAACCGACTTGGTCAGCATAAAACATGGGCCCTCCTAAAAATGCCGGCACGCCATAGCCAAAGACGTAGATGACATCAATATCGCTCGCGCGCTGAGCGATTCCCTCCTCAAGTATCCACGCGCCTTCGTTAATCAGCGCGTACATAAGGCGTTCAATCACTTCGCTAGCCGGGATTTGGCGTCTTTCGATTCCTTTCTCCCGGGCATACTCAACGATGAGTTGTTCGATGGACGGATCGCGGTGCGCGTTGCGATCACCGGGCTCATAGTGATAGAAACCGTCACCCGTTTTCTGTCCAAATCTACCCATCTCGCAAATGCGATCCGAGATTTCGCAGTAGCGTTCGCCGGCCGGCAAACTCGCCGGCAGGCCCTTGCCCTGACGAATTCGCCATCCCACATCAAGCCCGGCCAGATCGGACATGGTTAACGGCCCCATGGCGAAACCAAGATCGTAAATCGGCGCGTCAACTTCGTGCGGCAGGCAACCTTCTTCCAGCAGATAGCTGGCCTGGCTGCCGTAGCGATGAATCATGCGATTACCTACAAAGCCGTCACACACGCCGACCACGACACCGACCTTGTTGATCTTGCGGGTCACCGCCAGCGTTGACGCCAGAGTTTCGTGACTCGTTTTAGCGCCACGTACGATCTCGAGCAGCTTCATCACGTTTGCGGGACTGAAAAAGTGCGTGCCGATAACCTTGTCTGGGCGCGAGGTCACACTCGCGATTTCGTCGACGTCCAGAGTCGAGGTATTGCTTGCGAGAATACACTCAGCCTTCGTGGTCGCGTCGAGTTTTGCAAACACCTCTTTTTTTATCGCCATGTTTTCGTACACCGCCTCAATGACCATATCGGCGTCGGCGAGATCGGCGTAGTCCAGTGTCCCCGTGATCAGCCCCATCCGTTGCTCGACATCGGCGCTGCTCAAGCGTCCTTTTTTCGCAGTCCGTTCATAGTTGTCTCGAACGATGCCGAGTCCCTTATCGAGTAGCGCCTGCTCGGTTTCAAGCACGATGACCGGAATGCCGACATTCGCGAAGTTCATCGCAATGCCACCGCCCATCGTTCCGGCCCCGAGTACCGCTACGCGTTCAATGCGCTGAGGTTTCGTGTCGGCCGGCATATCGTCGACCTTTGTGGCCGCTCTTTGCGCAAAAAAGATATGCCGCTGCGCGGCCGACTGAACACTGTCGCGCAGCCCCTGAAACAGCTCGCGCTCGCGCGCCATCCCTTCGTCGAATGGCAGCGTACAGGCCGCTTCGACACAGGCGATGCAGCTAAGCGGGGCTTCGAAACCACGTTTCGTTTGAGCGACTTTCTTACGCGTGGCGACAAAGATTGCCGGATCGACAGCGCTTACCTTGTCGTTCAGATCGCGCACCCTGGTCAGCGGCTGGCCAGTCGCAACCACTTCGCGCGCAAACGCTTTCGCACCTTCCAGCAAACCTTGCTCATCGACGATGGCATCGACCACGCCGGCTGCATGAGCGGCCGCGCTATTCATTGGTGTGCCAGTGGTGATGGCGTCAAGCGCAGCTTCGGGACCGATCAAGCGCGGCAGTCGTTGGGTTCCACCGGCTCCGGGTAATAATCCGAGGAGAACTTCTGGCAGGCCCAGGCGTGCCGACGGGACCGCGACGCGAAAGTGACAGCACAACGCCGTTTCCAGCCCGCCGCCGAGGGCCGTGCCGTGAATGGCCGCGACCACCGGCTTCGCAGCATCCTCGATCATCGCCAGAGTTTCGAGAAAATCAGGTGGCCCCATTGGCTTGTCGAATTCACTGATATCGGCGCCGGCGATGAATGTGCGGCCAGCACAGATCAGAATAGTTGCGATGCTGTCGTCTGCTGCTGCAGTTGCGAAACATTCACTCAGACCAAGACGGACGTGCTGTGAGAGCGCATTTACTGGTGGGTTGTTGACCGTAACGATGCCGAGATCACCATCTCGAGTGTATAAGACCGAATCCGTCATGTGACGTCCTTTTTACTTTAAACAGGGGCGCAAGGTTCACGTGACGCGCCGGTATGACTAATGGACATTGTGTCGCAAGGGTATCGCAGCTTCGTCCATAAGGGCACGTATTTGGATACCCGAATTCGCCCGCGCCAGCGGCTCGCGCAAAGTCCGGTCAATCCTTGGCGGTAATTCGGCTACTGCGAGCCTTTGAACGGCTCTACTGTGTGCTATGTATTCGGCGCAACGATCGCGACTGCAGTACGCTGACGCTGGGCATCTGGTGCAACACCATATTTCTATTGCAACTCGACTCGCGTATCTCCGGGCCTGCCAACTACCGAAACCATCTTGAGAATATTGCGGAACCGGGGTCGGAAAACGCTATGATTGGTCAGTATTTGGAAATTGCGCGTAAACGCGCTGGTCACACGAACCCAACCAAACAACTGACGTGACGCGACGCGACGTGCATTCGAAATCATATGGATGCTTCAGGACTCGCTTCATAGTTGACGATGATCTGCAGGCCTGGTGAAAGTTCGGGCCGTTCGCCGAAAGTGACAGGAAATTCGTTGCGGATGTCAGGCCATTTCGAATGGCATTATGAACATCGACTCACGCCGCCGCGAGCTGACTAGGCCCGTGTTCGAGAGAAGCGCTGGAACGCGCGTTCGCGCGACGCATTGTGCGAGCTTGCCCGTTAAGACTTTACGCACCGGGGCGGTCGCAGCGATCAGAGATTGGGACGCACTTTTCAAATAGCTAACCGAAGACTTTCAGGGGACACGATGATTAATGTAATGAGTTGCCAATTTACATCGCGGCACGGTAGCGACGACGGTTCTTCAGGCGTTTCGACCCATGCAATTAGGGGTCTCGTCATGCTGTTAGTCGCAGCCTCACTTACACATACCGCAGCGGCCTCGGATGGCAGGGAGCATCTGGAGCAAAATTGGGATTCCGACCAGCGGCACACGTTCTGGTTTACCCCACAGGGATCGCAGCTTATTCCCTACGATTGGGTCTTCGCATTGGAGCGTCCGAGTTGTGTTGGAGCCCCCGTCACCTCGCAATATTGCAGCCACCTCGGTCGTTCTAAATCAGATATCGCGAGCCGTTTTTTCGACCCGGACCACATGGACCGCCTGCGCTATATCCCGGTTCCAGCCAACTCTGATTCCAACCGGGCCGGGCTGCCCATCGGCTTTACGGAAGACGACGTGTGTTATTCGGCCCCATCCGAAGTCGATCCGCATCCCGAAGTTCGGTTCGCGCCCGATGGCGACGAGGTACACCAAGGCATCGCCGGAAAATGGCTGGGATTGAATTGCGCAGCATGTCACACCGCTCAGATTGACTATGCAGGAAAGCAGTATTTGATTGAAGGTGCACCGGCGATGGGAGAATTCGAGGCACTGATGGACGGGCTCGTCATGGCGATGGAGCAGACCCTCAGCGATCCCAAACGCTACAGCCGCTTCGCTTCAAAGGTACTCGAGAAATACGCCGAGGCAGCATCGCCCGGTGAGCACGAATGCGTGCTCGTTCCAGAGAAATCTAAGGACGCTGATGCCTTGAAAGCGGATCTGGGTACGATCGTCGAAGAGAGAAAAACCTGGAATTCGCGCAACAGCGGTGGTTCGTTGACTTACGGTTTTGGCCGCCTGGATGCCTTCAATTCGATACTCAACGAAGTAAGGTAGCGAGCGGTGGCGCGAGTGCCCCGACCGAGGTGGCCGATGCGCCCGTCAGCTATCCGTTTATATGGGAGGCGCCGCATCACGACTATATTCAATGGAATGGCAAAGTCCGCAATGATCCAACGGGCGCTTTGGGCAGAAACGTAGGCGAAGTGCTTGGTGTCTTTGGGCGCTTCACAATAATGCCTGGGTCGAACGCTGAGCCCCGTATTCGCTCTACGGTTCGTATTCCCAACCTTGGAAAACTTGAAACGTTGTTGCGAACCTTGTGGTCACCACAATGGACGCCCGAAAAGTTTATTACGACAAACGACACTGTTGAAGAGGTCGCATACGGCAAAAAATTGTTCCATGGCGAAACGCCGGAGAAATTCCTCTGCTCGAGTTGCCACGTTCCGATCACCCGTGAGGCCCCATCCCGGCGGGTTCGATCGAATGCCATTCCGGTCGAAGTGATGGGCGTTGACTCGACTGCGGCAGTAGGTTTTTGCACCCGCGCGTTCGAAAACACATCCGAACCGTGCCCTTCTGCGAAGGCGCTCACAGATGCAGTCGTCTCGGTCGTTAGGACTGACGCGGCGGCGGCCGGGCATATCATCCGCGGCACGACGTGTTGGCGTTGGCGCACACGTCCGAATCAGAAACCGGCCGATGCAGTGCACGACGAGACCTGCGGCGCTGCTGATAGTGACTCGACGTCAGATTCGAAGATGTCAGCAGAACCGAAGACGGCATCCTACAAAGCACGGGCGTTGAACGGTATCTGGGCGACTGCCCCCTACCTGCACAATGGGTCAGTACCGACGCTTGCACATCTGCTTCGACCGAATACCCGCCCAGACGTGTTTTTCACCGGCAGCCGCGAATTCCTCCCTGATGAAATCGGCTTTAAGTATCGTGCAGAAGATTATCCGGCTGGCGTACCGAAATCGAAGTTCGATACATCACGGACCGGCAACTTAAACGATGGCCACACGTATTTCGGCAACTATTTCGAAACACACGACGCTGAGTTTCGAGCGTTAATGGCGTATCTCCGCACGCTTTAGCGGCGCCTTTTAGTTGGGGGCGAACAATTCCTCATGGCGCCCGTTCAGGCGCCGAAGGAGCATGACTCGCAAAGGCCAATTACCAGGTCGTGCCGTGCTCATGTCGCCATTTTACTTAGCGTCTGCGATTAACAGGCCCGCGCTCATTACACGATGGAAATTCTATTTGCTAGCCGTGTGTATGACGTGCACGCCATCGTGCTCGTCCTCGATGGAACTCAAGTCATTCACCACCGATGGCTGCAGCGCTTTTCCAGATGGCACGCGTCAACAGCAGGATCTTTGGCAACACTGCTGTACAGCGCACGACTGCGCATACTGGAAAGGTGGAACCCGACAACAAAGAAAAGCGGCGGATAAAGCGCTGAAGGTTTGCGTTGCCAATGTTGGGCAACCCGAAATCGCGAACCTGATGTTGGCCGGGGTTAAAGTCGGCGGGACACCCTACCTGCCCACCAGTTTTCGCTGGGGCTACGGGTGGAGCTATCCGAGGTTCTATGGCCCGTTGACGGGCGACGAGTTAAAGAGAACCGCACGGATGGTGGAACGCGATGCCCAAAACGCGTGCGCTGATTAATTTTCGATCGGGCGAAAGCATTCCCGGGTCCGGTTACGGCTGCAATCGCTTGCGAGGCCCATACGGACAAACTTCACGCTCGCGTTTTATCTATCCAAGTTGGTGAGCAGAACTTGAACAATAAAAAGCGCGATGACTGGGGACGTTGCAGGACCGCCCGCACGACATCGGCCGCCGGGGGCGATTCGTGACCGGGCCAGTCGGAGCGATATCCGGAGTTGAAGAAACTGAATCGCCCACCGTCTTGAATGTAATTCTCGGCCATCCCCAAGCATATGAATTTGAGAGTAGTTTCAGTGTTGGCTTGGCGGAACAGCTCACCCGGGTAAATGGTGCCAGCAAGCATCCGATGCAACCATTCCACGAGCTAGCTGGTCGGTCGCGTATTTGCTGGGGCGCTATGCGCTTCTACGACACACAATTGGGCAATTGCTACTGACACAGGTGCGAATGAAGACCCGGTGCCAGAGCCATCGAGAGTCACCGGCACCGGGTCATTGGCAAGTTTCGCGTTCTATGCGCGATTGTGTAGCGATAGCGCCTGCAATTCGGTGCTGCTATTAGTCTGGGGTTTGATTTAGCAGCACGTCCGGCCGCGATCGTCGCTTTGGTAATGCCTTAACGGGGCATAACCGTGCAAACAATGTGCCACCGCGCAAAAACCTATGGGCCATGCTGCGGTTGTCTGCTAATTCAGAATTCTGCTGCTCATTTGTAGACAGGAGTGAACACTACCGAGTCACCAAGCTGCCCGTCACGTTGACCGGCGAGAGGTGATCTGGCAATAACGGCGCCCGCCGAGGCCTGTTTTTCTGCAATACTCTACTGAACAGGAACCTGGGATACGAGAACCTGATGTACGACCTGATAATCCGAAACGCTTGTATTGTTGACGGCACCGGCGCTGATCGTTTTGCCGGCGAAGTCGCTGTCACCGACGGCATTATTGCAGCTGTCGAGCGCACCGATGTGGGTGGCGTCAGCGGAGACGCGAAACGTGTTATCGACGCTAACGGTCGCCTGCTGACACCAGGATTCGTTGATATCCACACCCACTACGATGGCCAGGTGTGCTGGGACAAGCAAGTCACACCGAGCTGCTGGCACGGTGTAACGACTATCGTGATGGGGAATTGCGGCGTCGGCTTCGCACCCGTGCATCCCGGCACGGAGAACGCTCTCGTTGAGCTGATGGAAAGCGTCGAAGACATTCCGGGCACCGCGCTACACGAAGGTATCCCGTGGGGATGGGAGACTTTTGCGGAGTACCTGCAGGCGATCGACACGCCCTATACGATGGACATCGGCTCGCAGGTGCCACATGTCGCGCTACGCCATTACGTCATGGGCGAGCGCTGTTACGACGAGGCGACCAGCGACGACATCGCTGACATGGCTGCGCTAACCACCCAGGCTTTGCACGACGGTGCACTGGGATTTTCGACGTCACGCTTCTATGGCCACATCGACAAGGCGGGTAACGTAGTGCCGGGCACCCATGCTGATGCTGAGGAATTGATGGGGCTTGGCACGGCGGTCGCAGAGGCCCCCCACGGCGCTATCGAGATCATTTCCGATCGATTGCAGAACGAAGCTGAGCAACATTGGATCGAATGGATTGCCGCTAAAACCGGGCGTCCGGTGACGATGCTGGTGACCTCGAATATTGGCATCGGAGCGTTGGAGATGGCTGAGCGCCTGAATAAAAAAGGCCTACAGATCCGACCGCAGGTTGGCGCTCGCCCGGCTTCAGTACTCATGACGCTGGAGGGTACGCTCAATCCAATGCGCCAGTTTCCGGCCTATGCGGAAATTAAAAGACTACCGTTCGCCGAACAACGGCTGATGTTGCGCGACCCTGAGTTTCGCGCCAAAGTCCTTGCCGACACGCCGAAAGTGGCACGCTTCGCTGACACTGCGCGCATTATTTCCGCCTTCGACGAGATGTACGTGCTGCCAACGGAACTTAGCTACGAACCCGACGATTCTGACTCGATTGCGGCGATCGCGGCGCGCGAGGGTATTGATTGCCGCGAGGCTTTGATGGATGTCATGGCAAGCGGGCGCCCGCTATTGCACCTGATTGGAGAGTATCAGGGTGATCTCGACGTGCAGCGTGAATGTATTGCCAATCCGCATTCAGTGTTCGGGCTATCCGACGGGGGCGCGCATTGCGGCGTGCTCTGCGATGCGAGCATGCCGACTTATATGCTGGCCTATATGAGCCGCGATCGGACCAAAGGAGAGACTTTTTCTATCGAGTTCACAGTTAACAAGATGACCCAGGACACGGCACTTGTTTACGGCATGACCGATCGCGGTGTGATTGCAAACGGCTACCGCGCCGATCTGAACATTATCGATTTCGATAACCTGAAGTTACTTGACCCTGAGATGGTCTATGACTTGCCGGCCGGTGGACGCCGACTTATCCAGAAGTCTGAAGGCTATGTAGCCACCATTTGCAAAGGGCAGGTGACTTACGAAAATGGCGAGCACACCGGCGCAATGCCCGGGCGTTTATTGCGCGGCGCCCAACATCGCTGACATGCCGGGTGCATTGTCTCGCTGCTTGTTGTTACGGCGGCGAGGCCAGCGGACAAAGCCCCGCTGAGGTCGTTCCGCTCGACCCGGCGTGATAACCGTTACCAATGCAGGTGCTTCCTCGGTTTCAGGCCGCTTCCTGCCGCCCGGTGCGCTGTTCGATATCAGCCAATGTTTTCAGCAATATCGGTCGGAACAGCGCGTAGTTCTCGCTCATCGGGAAGTGGCCAAGCCCATTGAGCATTTCATAATGCACACCTTCGCCGATGTCTCTGGCGGTTTGTTCGACTAATTCGGGTGGGCAGGTGAAATCAAATTCTCCAGCGAACAGATAAAGCGGGACCTTGTTGGCATCGATGCGGCTTGCGCGCTCCGGGTCACTATTGTCGAAGCCCCATAAATAGAGATCGTTTCGCATGGTGATCGGATGTGCGCTCTGGCACATGCGATTGATCTCACGGTCGCGTCTGGAAATACCCGGTGGCATAACGGCATCGACGACGCCTGGCAGCATCATCGGTGCGTTAACGTGCGGATCGATCCACCAGTCGTGGTGAAACCCCTGCGTTGAAAGCCCACCTGCCATCCCGATTAGGGCACTGAACTTTTCCGGATACTTATCGGCCAAATGACAGGCGATGACGCCGCCGATGCTACACCCAAGAAAAATCGGTCGCTCAAGTGCCAGCGCTTCGCTGAGTGCGACCACGAACCGAGTGACCCAGTCCGACTTCAAAGGCGTGTCAGACTCAAAAAACTCGCCGCTCGACGGCGGGTCCGATTTGCCGTGCGCCGGAAGATCATAGGCGACGAAGCGATACTTCTTAGTCAGCTCGCGATCCTCCAGCAAATGGCGCCATTGACGATTCTCATTGCCCGCTGTGTGCTGACATAGCACCGGTACACCTTCGCCGGCCTCAAAGTAAAACACCTTGTGAGATACGTCATCGACGGTCACGTTCACATAGCGTCCAATTGCCTGATAGTCAGCTAATTCCGGTGGGTCTTCTGCGACTGTGGGCGTTCCGTTTTGACATCGACCCACTCTCACCCAGTCGGAAAGGGTGAGCATTTGCTGAAACAGTAACTGCAGGTCTCCTTCGACGACCATCACGCCGGCCCCGATGGTCGCGAACAGGGCCTGATACATTGGTTCCGGATCGGGCGCGAAGAGTTTTTCCCAGACTTCCTTGGCGGCCGCGAGCGTGAATGTACTGGGTTCGAGTGCACCGCCATTTTCGACCACACTGTGAACACATCCGTCGCGCACATGGAGCGTGTAGCGCTGGTCGTCAGAAGCAATCGTGAACGACCCGTTAAAATGGCGGCCGTTGTGCTGGCTTGCCCGATCTGCGTTGATCGCCTCGGTCCAGCCCTTCACCCAGCTTGAATTGAATTCCATTGCAGTTCTCCATGTTCACGATGCGAATCGAGTGCGTTCGAAAATGCCATTTGTGCGCGCGCGTCGACGGCCCAATTCGGGTCAACCAGTAACATCCGCGCGTCAGTGCGACGTGGCATAATCTGCCACACGTTCAGACGCACGAATACCCTCCGTCGACGGGGACAACAGCCCCATTCATAAAAGAGGCTTCATCTGACGCCAGAAAAATGACCAACCAGATCACTTCTTCAGGGCGTCCCAGACGCCCGCTCAAATGTGCTTGCTCCATCGCCTTCCAGATCTGTTCCCGATCTTCGAATTTCTCGACGTATTTTCGTGGCATCGCCGTATCGATACCACCTGGCGCGACGGCGTTAACCCGGATGCCATAGTCCTTCAGATCGTTTGCCATGGAACGGGCGAGTTGCGCTACTCCGGCTTTCGATGCGCCATACGCGGCCATATCCGGGAACCCGACCAGTCCTCCGACGGAGCTGTTGTGGATGATCGACCCACCATTGCCTTGCTCAACCATTTGACGAGCTGCCCGCTGGCTGAGCAGGAACGACGCGCGTACGTTGACGTTCAGCACCAGGTCGATTTCGTCCTCAGTGGTTTCAAGCATCGGACTACCGACCATCACTCCGTGATTGTTGAACAACACGTCGACGCGTCCGAACTGTTTGACTGCAGTGCTCACAATGTTGTCGAGATCGGTAGTGACCGTGACGTCGCCGCTAACAAAGCAGACCTGGCCAGGGAAGCGGCGCATGGTGTCCGCTATCGAGGCGGTGGGCTCACGACACTGATCGCTGGCGACAACTTTGGCGCCTTGCTCGGCGAATAAGCTGACGGCGACCTGGCCCTGGCCGCCTGCCGCGCCTGTGATGATGCAAACTTTGTCTTGCAAACGTCCCATTCAATGCCCCTTTCGACGGCGCCGATTGATTTGCCGAGTATGACCCGACGATGAGGATGGCCGGAGCAACCCCGCCGATAATAGCGTAGCTTCACGAGCCGAATCCTGTCGACGCGCAGTCGACATGCAGACGCGACCGTTGACGCGGACGTAACTCACGCGGCTGCTGATGGAATCAGGACGTGCGGATTAAAGGGATGGTATCCCCGGCTCGGGATTCAATCGCTATCGCGGATTGTCCAATCTAATCTCGGCGCCATCATCGCCTGGCGATTGGGAGTTCAAACCAGAACTCGCTACCAACGCCGGGGGTGCTGGAAAACCCGGCGCGGCCGTGCATCAGTTCCGCGAGCTGGCGGGTGATGGTCAGCCCAATGCCCGTGCCCTCGGCATCCGCGTTTCTGTTCGAGGAGCTGGAAAACGGCTCGAACACGTCCTGTTGTTTGTCCAACGCAATGCCGGGGCCGTTATCGGCGACTACGATGCGCTGCATACCTTCGCCGCGGCGTTCGGTTCGTATCGTGACCTCGCCGCCGTCGTGGTTATATTTAATGGCATTCGACAACAGGTTCAGCAACATCTGTCGCATGCGTGTCTCGTCTGCACGGACGGGTTTGAGCTCTGCGGCATTCTCGATGAAAAATATCCGCACCTCTTTTTGTGCGGCGATAGGGCGGGTGGTGGCCAGGCAGCTTTCAATCACACTGATGACATCAATCGTTCTGATGTCTATCGCAAGCTTGCCAGCCTCAATACTGGCGAGGTCGAGTATGTCGTTGATGAGTTCAAGCAGGTGACGACCGCTATTCAGAATCTCCTGCACGCTGATGCGATGAGCAGCGCTCAGTGGGTCGCGTTCGTCGAGTTCGAGTAATTGTGCAAATCCCAACACCGAGTTCATCGGTGTGCGCAGCTCATGGCTCATCCGTGATAAGAATTCAGACTTGGCTCGATTCGCGGTGTCAGCCTGTTCGCGCGCACTGACTAGCTCCGCTTCATGTCGTTTCTGCGCTGTGATGTCAAACCATAGACCCACACTATCGCCATCGGGGGTCTTGCGTTCCGATAGTTGCAGCACGCGACCGTCGGCGACGGTTACCTCAATATTAGTGTCAGGGTTGTTGTGATGCGCTACGCGGCGCGTTAACCAATCTTCATGCGCGTTCGCCACATGGACGATCCAGCCGGACTCAACATTGATCTTGGCCAGCTCGAAGAAGTCAACGCCCGGCACTGCGTGCTCGACAAGCGGCTTAAAGTGATCGCCGAATATTTCGTTGCACAGTACCAGTTTGTCATCGGCGTCATAGAGCACGAAGGCAGCCGGCAGGCTTTCGATTGCTTCGATAAGCCTGCGCTGGGCGACGCTGCGCTGCTCTTCGCTGCGTTTGATGTCAGTGATATCGGTAACGACGTGGGCGGTCTGGCCGAGATCCGTTTTTCGTTCCGTGACCAGCAGCCAGGTGCCGTTGTTCATACGCAGTTCAATGTTGCCGCGCGGATTGCGGTGGCGTTCCATTCGCCAAGCAACCTGCGCATCCAGCGTGCGGCCTGGATACGCATAACTGCTACTTTCGAGATTTGACCTTAAGCCGTCCTCGAAACGCGTGCCGGGATGAATCACATCTTGATTGTGATTGTTAATGTCGCGAAAGACATTGTTGCAAAACACCAGACGATCATTTTCGTCGTAAAGCGCGAAGCCTTGCGAGATGCTCGCCAGCGTTGTTTCGAGCATGCGCGATTGTTCGAGCAGTTCCTGCTCAGCGCGCTTGCGCTCAGTAACATCGCGCGCAATTCCGGTGAACGTCGTGCGTCCGTTTCTGGTCACCGCACTAACGCCCAAATCGATTGGCAATTCCGTCCCGTCTTTGCGATTACCGACAATTTCGCGGTTGGCGCCCTGTGACGACAGCGTCGTCAGTTCGAGCAAGCGAGCGTGTATTTGTGTGGGCGTCTGGCGCTGAAATTCAGGCAGCAGGATTGCGATACTGCTGCCAAGCACTTCTGCTGCCGCGCAACCGAAAACGAGTTCAGCACCGCTGGTAAAAGAGAGGATCGTGCCGTGAGCATCGAGCACGATGATGCCGTCGATCACGTTATCCATGATTGAACGCAGATTCTGCTCGCTCGCGGCAAGTGCATCCTGCGCTGTTCTGGTCGCGGCAAGTTGCTCAGTGAGTTCTTGCGTGCGTGCTGCCACACGTTCTTCCAGTTGCAGATTCAGTCTGGATATTTCAAGTTCGCGGCGCTTGATCTCGGTGATATCGCTCAGCACCGTGAACGTGCTGCCGTCGGTGGCTTTGCGCTCAGAAGCCATGAACCAATGACCCGGACGGTATTCACGCTCAAGTGGCTGGCCCGGATTGTGATGCAGCTCGACGCGCTCCCGTACCCACTGATCTTCACGTCCGACCGCTTGAGGGATCAGGCCGGAAGCGGCCATCCCGCGCGCAATTGACTCAAATGACGCACCAGGGGCGAACAGATAAGCCAGCTCACCGTAGAAATCCAGGTAGCGTTGATTGGTCATCACGATACGGCCGTCCGGCCCGGTCATGCTAAAACCGACGTCCAGAGATTCAATCGCGTCGATCAACAGCGCTTGAGTTTGCGCGGCGCGCGTTTCACTAGCCTGGAGGGCTGATTCGACGCGCCGCAGACGACCACTGGTTTCCGGGTTGGAGCTCTCCGCAACGTTGATGAAGCTGGTGATGTCTACAGTTGCGCCGCGGTAGCCGCAGAACGCGCCTGTGGCTGAAAATATCGGCTCGCCGTTCGTGCGAAAAACACGTACGTGGTCATCAGGGCCGCGGGTGCGGTACACGAAATCTCTGAAGGGTCGGTGTGCCTCCAAATCGATTTGGTGCTGACGCCATTTTTCGTTGTCATCATCATCTTCGATGCGACGATCGAAGCGCGTTCCACCAAGATGCTCCTGGGTTTGCTCAACGCTACGATGGGCGGGGCCACCCGAAAGACTCACGAAGCGGTGTTCGCGGTCAGTCTCCCATAGCCACACTGCGGAGGTTTGTGCGAAATCTCGGAAACGTTGCTCATCTTCGCGCAAGGCGCGTTCGCTGAGCACGCGTTCGGTGATGTCGTTGATGGCTGTTAACCATGCCGGCTCGTTTTCCCAGATAACCGGCTTTATGCGGTACTCGGCCCACCAGTGCGCGTGGTTTCTGCGCAGCGCTTCCAATTCATATGTAACCGGGACTAATTCATCGGCTGCCCGCGCGTGGCGATACTCAAGCAAGCGCCCATGTTCATGCTCTGGGTGAAGGCTCAGCAGTGATTCGAGTGCCATGATGTCGTCTGGCGAGGCGAAACCATAAAGGTCGGCGCAGGCGCGGTTGGCGTAGACGACTTTATCGCCTCGGGATACCGCAACCGCCTGACTCCAGTCGTCGAAAATGCCAGACAGGGCGAAGCTCGCGCCATCACTTTGCGTGACTTTTCTATTGTCGCCCAAGTTCTCAGTCTGCATTGCCGTGTTATCGGGATTAGACCGTGAGCGCCAGACTGCGGCAAGTTACGCATCGCGCAGATGTGCGTTCAGAGGGAGCTGACGGCGGGGCAGTCAGCAGATCTGGTACGCCATACCGTACTGGCAACGGACTCTGCGCGAGATTGCAACATGACAAACGCGGCGAGACGTGGGATCGCGAATGGCTCTGCAGCACAGCCTGGGGGAACGTCACCGGCGGGCTGAAATCGATTGTCCCTACTAGTGGCTTACCGCTACGCTAGGCCAGTACACCGCACCTGTACTGAAGTAAGACTGAAAGGAAGCGCTATGGCCGCACCATCACCCAAATATGCACATACTGTACTGATGACTAATCGCCTGAGTGCCATGCGCGATTGGTATTGCACCCTGCTTGGGGCCCATGTCGTGTATGAAAACGATATGATCTGTTTTATTACGTTCGACGACGAACACCATCGCATGGCATTCGTTACCGCGCCGCCAGGGGTGCTTGCTGAGCGACCACCGAATAGCACAGGGCTCGCACACACCGCCTATACGTTTGCCGATTTGGCGAGCTTGATGGAGCGCTATGCCGAGCTTAAAACCGCGGGTATCGAACCGCGCGTACCCATGCAACACGGCCTGACAACGTCGCTTTACTATCGCGATCCGGACGGGCAGTTCGTCGAGTTTCAGATCGATAATTTCGCCAGCGCGGAGCAGGCTACGGCGTATATGCACGGCGCGGAGTTCGCGGCTAACCCGATTGGCGTGATCTACGATCCGCAAGCCATGTACGAAGCGTTCAACAGTGGCACGCCAGAACAAACGCTTGTATCGCGCGCCTGGGCACAGGAATTCCCGCAGCCGAGTAATCCGATGGCCTTGTTTGCCGATTAGTTCGCCCGGTCGCTGGCACCCGGCCGGCCGTTGCCTGAAAGTGGCGAGTCGCGAGCGCGCAACGGGCTGTGTTTGTGCTGACCAGACTGATTAGCGCAACAATGTGGGTCTTGGAGGCGTGGACTCTCAAACTGTAACGGGGTGATGAATTGTCGGTGCGAGCGGATCTCTCGAAGCTGGATGCCCTGGTTATCGGTAACGGTTTCCTGGCCAACTATCTCGTGCCATTACTGGCATACGGTAGAACGTTGCTGGTGAGTCGTACTGGCCGTCCGCGCGGTCAGAACCAACACTCAGCTCACGCGCACCGTTGTCTGGCGATCGACATCACCAAGCAGAAAGATACCGACCGACTGGCGCACGAGTTGGTCGGGTTTTGCGGCGATGTCTTCTTCTTGTTGCCACCTTCCACGTTGGCTGATCGTGCGCCCGCCAGCGCACTCGGGCCCCTGTTTGGCACCCTGCAGCAGGTAAACGTGCGGCGCGTAATTGTGACTTCAAGCACCGGTGTCTATCGCGAGAATACGGACGCGCCAGTCTCGGCTGCGAGTGGCCATCTTGCCGATACGCCGCGCGCCCGGCGTTTGCTCGGTATTGAGCAAGCGTGGCTTGCTAGCGGGTTCGCGGTGCACATCGCGCGGCTGGCCGGACTATACGGACGCGGACGCATTGTCGGACGGGGCCACATCGAACGGGGCGATACTATCGCCGCTCGCGCAGACGGTTTTTTGAATCTCGTTCACGGAGCGGATGCGGCGCGCGCTGTGCTGGCAACAGCTGAATTAGCTGCGCCACCGCTACTGTCGCTGATCAGCGACGGCGAACCAGTGCGGCGGCGAGACTACTATTACCACCTCGCTCAATTGCTCGGCGCGCAGACGCCGCGTTTTAGCAGAGCGCAAGATGCTGCCCCGCGTTCAAGACGCTGCGACCCTAACGCAAGCTGGCAGGCGCTCGGGCTCACCCCGAACTACGCGAGCTACCAGGCAGGGCTCGGCGAGCTTGTCGCCGAGCTTTAGACATTGGTTGCTGCGCAGTGCGCCGCACAACGCCCTGTCTCACTACCGTTTCCAACGTCATGGCACAATCGTCTGCGCATCACCCTTTGCAGGCAGGCATACCATCAATCTACTGACAAGATATCGCCGTCATCTCTACCGATGTAGCTTCGTCGTAGTACTCGGGTGCTTCGCGGCAGCGCCCGCAGCGCTCGATAATCAGGTCGCCATCAGCCTGATAGGTGATCAACGCTGTATCATTTCCAACGGATTGCCCGATCACCGCACCGGCATGTTCCCTAACAGCGGGAATCCCAACTCAATACAGCCGCAGAACGTGCGCTTGTGCGTCAGTGCCACGCCCAAAAGAAATGCCCAGCCAGGTGTCCCCGTGCGCGGGTCGGTCGGCGTGGCACTTAATGGTGTGCAGATGCGTCCCGGCACGGCGGACTTTTACGATGGCTCAAACCGACGTGGATTTAGTCGCGACCGCAGCTCTGGGTGGAATCTCGAAGGTCTCGGTGCGCGCGAGCTACTCGGCATGGACGCTAACAACGCGCATGTCGACGAGCGCGGTTTGTATCACTATCACGGCGTACCGCCGGCGCTGGCAGGGTCAGCGACCAGTCGTTTGCTCGGTTACGCGGCAGATGGTTTTGAGATTCATGTCGCCGGACGCGCGCAACGTTCAAGTTATTCCCTCAAACAAGGAGCGCGCCCCACCGCGCCCGGTGGTCGTCACGACGGTACCTACAACGAAGACTGGCAATTTGTGCCCGGTTCCGGAACGCTCGATGTGTGCAATGGCGGTATGCTCGACGGTCATTTCGTGTATTTCGCGACAGCGAATTATCCATTCTTCCCGCGTTGCTTGTGGGGTACTGCGAGTAAAGATTTCGGCGGCGGAGATCGCGGTGAGCAAAACCGCGGAACGGGACGCGGCGCAGACTTGCAGGGCGAGCAATCTGGTGATTTGTCCGACGATCGTCGGCCAGGCTCGGGGCAGGGCGGACACCCGCGCGCCGGCCCGCCAGCTGAGGCGCAGGCCGCCTGTAGCGGCAAGGCCGTCGGAGCAGCATGCTCATTCCTCCCGCCCGGGCGCAGTCGCGCGATGCGCGGGACCTGCGGACAAACTCCCGACAGACGTAGTGCCTGTATGCCGCGCGCCAGACCGCACTAACTCGCTGTGCGGCGGCGCGGGGTGTCGACAGGTTGTTTTTCGCTGCAGAGCAGCATCGCGCGCAAATATTGACATTGCCCAAGCGTGGATCGATGGTTGGGCCGATAGTATTTTCTGTTGTGCACGATTAAGGAGCGTCCTCATGTCCTCGAACCCTTCGGTCCAGGTCCCATCCAGCCCCATTCCAAGTATTCAGGAACTCGGGTTCGACCCGCAGGAATTACGACGGAAATACGATGACGAGCGCGAGAAACGTCTGCGTACTGATGCCAACCAGCAGTATCAGGAAGTGAGCGGGGATTTGGAACGCTACAACGTCGATCCCTATATCGAATCGACGATTGAACGCGATCCGCTTGTCGAAGATATTGAAGTGGCGATCATTGGTGGCGGTTTCGGCGGCTTGTTGATCAGCGCGCGCTTGCAGGAAATCGGCGTGACTGACTTCCGCATTATTGAGAAGGCGGGTGATTTCGGAGGCACGTGGTATTGGAATCGTTATCCGGGTGCGCAATGCGACATTGAGTCCTACGTCTATCTGCCCTTGCTGGAAGAAGTCGGCTACATCCCGAAAGAAAAATATTCTTTCGGTCCGGAAATTTTCGAACACGCGAAGCGTGTTGGTGAGTTTTTCGATTTGTATCCGCGGGCCTGTTTCCAGACCCAGGTTCGGGATCTGCGTTGGGACGATGATGCACAACGTTGGCTGGTACGAACCGATCGCGACGACGTGTTTCGCGCCAAATTTGTCGTCATGTCGAGCGGCCCGCTGAATCGTCCGAAGTTGCCCGGCATTCCAGGCCTGAAAGACTTCAAAGGACACACCTTCCATACCAGTCGTTGGGATTACGACTACACCGGCGGTGACGGGACCGGCAATCTCGATAAGTTGAGCGATAAGCGCGTTGCGATTATTGGTACCGGCGCGACCTCGATTCAGAGTGCACCCCATGTCGGCAAGGCGGCGAAGCAGCTTTACGTGTTTCAACGCACGCCGTCCTCGATCGATGAGCGCGGTAACAGACCCACGGATCCGGAGTGGGCGAAGTCATTGCAGCCTGGCTGGCAGCACGAGCGCAATCACAACTTCGCCTGCATTCTCGCTGGTGAGCCGACCGAAGAAGATCTTGTGAACGATGGCTGGACAGATCTATTCAAGTCGCTCAGCAAATTGCTGGCCAGCGCAGGCGACTCAGACGTCTCGATGGAAGAGTTGGGCATGCTGGCCGAGATCGGCGACTTTCAGAAAATGAATAAAACCCGCGCGCGTGTGGATGCGACTGTCGAAGATTCCAACACCGCGGAAGCGCTAAAACCATGGTACCGACCCTGGTGCAAACGCCCCACATTTAACGATGAGTTTCTGCCGACGTTCAATCGTCCGAATGTGGAGCTGATCGATACCGAGGGCAAAGGTGTCGAGCGCATTACCGACAAAGGCGTAGTCGTTGGAGGCGTCGAGTACGAGGTCGATTGCATCATTTTTGCGACAGGCTTCGAGGTCGGCACAGCCTATACGCGTCAGGCAGAGTTTGAAGTGTTTGGGCGCGACGGCACCTCGCTCACCGAGTATTGGGACAAGGGCATGCGCACTTACCACGGGTTTTACAGCCATGGGTTCCCGAATTGCTTTCACATGGGGCTGACGCAGACCGGCTTCGCGCCGAACTTTACCTACATGCTCGACAATCAGGCGCAGCATATTGCAGGCGTGATTGAAGATGTGAACGCACGCGAGCTGCAGTCGATTGAAGCGACGGCAGAAGCAGAAGCCGAATGGGTCGAAACGGTGAATGCGCCGGACATGATGACCGATTATTTAAGCAACTGTACGCCCGGATATTACAACGGTGAAGGCCAGGCGGGCGGTAGTGACGGCTTTCTGCAGGGGCACTACAGCGATGGTGCGGTGAAGTTTTACCGCTTGCTACGTGAGTGGCGTAGCAAAGGTGACATGGACGGCCTGATCACAAAATAATTTGTGCGGCGCGATCGTTCACAATGCCGAGGAGCTTGTACGCGACGCGCCGCAATCATGGGCGGCTTAACGCGTTTCGGATTTCCGGAATCGTCCGGTGAGCCGACCGCGCAGACCCGTTTATCCGTGGGGCCGCCAGCACGTCTCGTAAACCATCTGCGAGATGGCGATGTGCTCCACGGCAGCCGGTGCCGATTCAACTGAAGGTTTAGATGCCCATGCGCAGCAAGGCCTGCTGCGTCATGTACTCCGTGACCATGTCTTCGTTCGGATCGAGGGCTGAATTCCAGTTCCCCCGACAGGTCTTGCCATGATGAAAGCGCGTGACGTTGTTGCGTTGAATATCGTGGCTGATGCCCCAACACCAACTCCACTCGGGGCGGCCATCTGAGGTCTGCATAGTCTGCTCTCCAGCAATGCGCTGGCCACCGCCGCCCTCGAAGCTCTTCCACATGTCACCATTACGATCGTAGGTGATCGATTGCACAGCGCCCATGTTGCGCGCATCGAGAAAGATGCGGCGTTTGCTCACCGGGGCATTCGGGTAGCCCACGGGTTCGCCTTCAAACACGATAACTTCCGGGATGAGAGATTTCCCCACCTGGAAATAAGATTGTTCTTGCTGACCACCGACCAGCTCTGGCCGCCAGTTATCGTTGCCCGGTTGCCACTGACCGTGGGTCGAGCCGAGAAACGGTCCGCGATGGATGATGCGGAAATTACCCCAGGTCAACATCGGGTCTCCGGACGACCATGCATCGGACAGAAAGAGGTTCATGCCCGGCAGATACGGTTCGAAGCGTTGATTGGCCGGGAAACGACGTACGCGTTTGAAGTTCGGCAGGTATCCCCACAGGTCCGGAATGACGCGCTGGTCATAATGCCAATAACTCAAAAAGGCATGGCCTCGCACGTCCTGGGTATGCGTAAACCAGATCACCTGCATGCGAGTTTTGTCTTCGTGGCCGTCAAGATAAGGCCCTTCAGCGTCGGGATGTACAAGGCCCGTGCACTGTTGCTCACCCCAGATGAAATCGTATTCGAATTGTTCGACACCTTCGGGGTTCACCGTGACCGCAGGGATCGCGTACATCGCTTTGTCATGACGGCCCCAACTCAAAGTGATGTTGGCAATCGCCTCAAAACCATTCTGCGGATCGGGAAATGGCACACCGCCAATCCAGGGCTGACCTTCAGTTGTATAAACATTGCCGGCATCGTCGAACTTTGCCATCCCCTGATGGCGCAGCGTCGCATCAAGAAAGTAGGGCGGGTACATCGTTTCAATATCTTGCTCAGATGGCTGAATAAAAAACTTGCGTCCGTCCTGTTTGACCTCCTGGTACAAGATCGGGTCGACCAGATCCTGTACTAAATCGATGCTGTCTGAATCGATAACATCGCCGACCTTGATGCGCCCTTTAGTGAACGTTTCGATGTCGAGCAGTTCGTCGGGGTACGCCCGCGTCGCGTCACCTGCGCGGCAAATTTCACTCCACAATGAGCCGAGCAGCCCGGCGCTGCCAACTGCCGCAGCGGTTTTATGAGCAAACTGGCGGCGGCTGTAGTCGAAATCGAATTTGCGGATATGCATTGGCTGTGACCTCGAATGGGAGCGAAGGTGGTCCGTCTCGAAACCGGCGGATGCCTTCACGCGAGGGAATAGGCGACGGCCGATGGTCAGTGTACGCGATCGATACGAAATGGCAGTGGCAGGCAGATTGCAACACGCGGGTGGCAGCACGGGCCGCCGCATCCGGGGTTAGCCGGGGACTGAGACGCGCTCGCCATCGCGATAGTCCAGAAAATCAAGCGTCACGCCACTGTCCGCAACCGTACCCCGCCCAGCCAAATCGGTTGCGCGCGTCAAGGCATTGCTTCCGAAGCGTTCCAGTAACTCGTCGATGGTTGTTTCGAGTCGGCGTTGATTAGGGTCATCAAATAAATCTGCCTGCTTTGATTGATCGCGCCATTGGAGATCGAAGGCAGTCACGCCGATCAGTCTGAACGGCCCTGGATGTTCAAAGCGGTCGAGCAGTTGTTTTGCCGTTGTGAAAAATCCTTCGGCCGTATCGTCGCCGCGGGCAAGGTGTTGTTGGCGGCTGAGCATTTCAAAGCGTGATGTTTTCAGGCGCACGCGAATGCCATTGGCGACGTAGTTCTTTCCCCGCATACGCCGGGCGATGCGCTCCGCGGCGCGCCGCAAATGCATTTCAATCGTTGCACGGTCACCAACATCTTCGTTCAAGGTGCGATCGGAACCGACGCTGCGTGCCATGCGGCCACGTCGCACCGGGCGTGGGTCAAAACCATGCGCCAGTTTATAGAAATGCGTTCCGGCACTTCCCAGCGCATCGTGTAACTCCATCTCGGTAGCGGCGGCGATGTCGGCGATTGTGTGAAAGCCGAGTCGATTGAGTTTGGCTGCGGTTTTTCGCCCGACGCCCCACAAGCGGCTAATCGACTGTGGGGCGAGCCAGGCTACGCTCTGAGCGGCGCTCACCACGGTCAGGCCATTGGGTTTTTCATGTGCGCTTGCGACCTTGGCGACGTACTTGGTCCCCGCAACGCCGACTGAGATATGCAAGCCGGTGGCGGCAAGCACTGCCGCCTTAATGCGTCGACCCATAGCCAGCGGCGCACCGAATAAATGCTCGGCACCCGACATATCCAAAAATGCCTCGTCCAGCGATAGCGGTTCTACGGCCGGCGAAAAATCGCCCAGGACTGCCATGACCTGCCTGGATACCTCCTCATAGCGAGCTAAGCGCGGCGCAACCAGAACGGCGCGTGGACAACGCCGTCGGGCCTCAGAGACCGGCATTGCGCTGCCTACACCATACGGCCGCGCTTCATAACTTGCGGTCAGCACCACGCCGCGACGGTTGTTCGGCCCGATGAGGACCGGCTTCCCACGCAACGTGGGATCGTCGAGCTGTTCGACGGCTGCGTAGAATGCATCCATATCGGCATGAACGATAATTCTTGGCCACGATTCCATGCTCAAAGCATAGATTAATACTGTACAAAAGCACAGTAATATTCAGACTTGGAAAAGTCGTTCCAACACGGGCCGCTTACGCGCGGGCTATGCAGCGTAAAATTCGAAACTCACTCCCGGGGAAGCCCTTTATGACAACCAGTAACAACTTCCATTCAGGCGGCGGTCCGAGTCAGGAGTACCTCTACGACATCAACGTACGCACGCCGGATCACGCCGAGCGCGCGCGCACGATGGCGAGCTTGTGTGTCACTGGCACACTGGCGACGCTAGCGCATGGCGAAGGCGAGCAGGCGGGCTATCCCTACGGTTCGCTGGTCACAACGGCGCTGCACGAAGGCGAGCCAATTTTTTTGATCAGCGGGCTGGCTGAACACACTCAGAATCTGCGCGCCGACCCGCGCGCATCGCTGCTGTTAACCGAGCAGGGCGATGACACGCCACTTGCACTCGGTCGCGTGACCTTGCTCGGTGAATGTGTGGAACTCTCAGAAGACGAACTGGCAGGGCCCCGTGAGAGTTACCTGGCGGCCGCTCCGGACGCCGCCTACTACATGGACTATGGCGATTTTTCCTTTTGGCGTTTGCAAATCCAGTCGTTGCGTTACATCGGTGGTTTTGGTCGTATGTCATGGGTTAGCGCAGCCGATTGGTTAGCTGCTGAGCCCGACCCACTCGCCGCCGAGGCCAACGCCATCATCGCGCACATGAATGAAGATCATATCGAAGCCATGACCGCCTACTGTCACGCATTTACTCAGGCACAGAACTTCAACGCGATACAGATGACAGGTGTCGACCGATACGGTTTCGAAATGTCGGTCGAAACAACTGAAGGGTGGCGACCCATCCGCCTCGCGTTTGATCAGCCTTGTGATTCGCCGCAGCAAGTTCGCGCATCAATGGTCCGTCTCGTCGCAAAAGCGCGTACGGCTTGAGGGAGCGGCACAGCAGTGATTACCCAATGGTTGAGCTGATGTTCGGTTGCGTGCGGTGCGCGTGCTGAAATTGCTCGGCGCGCGACCGCACCGCTGAGATCTGCATCAGCGACGCTTCTAACGCTCATCCGACCGCAGTTGAAAGTAACCACCGTGCACGTTGCGGGCGTCGAGCAGAACGGAACAGGAAAGCAAATATGCCAGCCAACAAGCCCGTCATAGTTGAAGTAGCAATCAACGGCCAGACACGCAAGCAGAGTAATCCCCACGTGCCCGTGTCTGTAGAAGAATTGACCGCCGATGCGTTGGCTTGCCTGGCTGCTGGTGCGCAAATTATTCATCAGCACGACGACCTCGGCCGGCCTGGAGAATTGGGCGGCGCAACTGCGGAGGTGATGGCCGACAAGGCGGCGGCGTTTTACCGTGCAGTGCTCGCCGAAGTTCCGGATGCCTTACTCTACCCGACCGCGAATTGGCCCGGGGATATTCAGACGCGTTGGCAGCATCAGGAAATTCTTGCCGAGCAAAACTTACTGCGCATGGCCTACGTCGATCCGGGCTCGGTCAACCTTGGCTCGTTCGCCGCAGACGGCCGGCCGCGGACCGACGGTAGCTTGCTCTACACACATACTTACGCCGACATCGAATGGATGATGGCGCGCTGTAGGGCGCTCAATCTCGCGCCCAACATGGCGATATTTGAGCCCGGTTTCTTGCGGGTTGTGCGCGGCTACGAAGCCGCTAATGCTTTACCCGCTGGTGCGTTTATAAAATTGTATTTTAGTGAGCGGCTCGCGTTCGGCTTCCCGCCCATTCGCGCGGCGCTGGATGCTTACCTTGCCTTACTGGATGGCACGCAAGTGCCGTGGGCAGTCGCGGTGCTTGGCGGTGACGTGATCCAATCCGGCATGGCGCGCTGGGCTCTGGAGGCGGGCGGACATCTGCGTGTTGGACTGGAAGATTTTAGCGGGCCCGGGCAACCGAGCAATATCGAATTAGTCGGGCAGGTCGTCGAGTTGTGCGCCTCAATGGGGCGGCCCCTGGCGACCCGTTCAGAAGCAGCGGCGCTACTGGGTCTCGGCTAATTCCGCTGCGAGTGATATTGCCCTCTCGAGACAATCCCCAATAACGCAGTTGCCGCGGAGCTGCCGGCGTGGCGCCTGATACTTCCCGCGCTTGCAGCGCTCTACACTAAGCGCTTATTTCGAACCAGCAGCCTGAGCAGGGTAGACATTGTCGACGGCATTTCCGGTACTGTTATCGCCAATCCGCTCGATGGCCCCGGTATGCAGCAGTGGTGCCGCATCGATGTCTGCGGCATCCAGCAACATGGCCACGCGTTGTAGTGCGGCAAGCACAAATGACTGCTCCCACGTTTCGAGCTCGCCAAAGCGCCGCTCGAGCAAATCTTGCAGCGTCTTCGGCGCGTCCTGGATAAGTTTATTGCCAGCGATCGTGGATGACACGATAACGCGCCTTTTGTCGGACACGTCGCGGTGCTTGTCGAGCAAACCTTTGCGTTCAAGACCATTAATGATCGACGTTGTCGTGGCCAGAGTCAGGTTGATAGCACGCGCGACCTCGCCGACGGTCAGCGACGTCGCGTCGCTAACCGCCTGCAAAGTGTGAAGCTGGGGCGTCGTCAGACCCGTGTCCTTGGCCAGACGTTTGGCCCCAATATCCGTTGCTTTGTTGATTCGGCGCAGGGCAATCAACAACTGCTGGTAGCTATCCATTTCTTTTATGTCCTAGGGCTGGCGTCATGTTACTCCGCCTAAGTGCCGATTTCCGATCTGATTATTAATTCGATAATCAAATCAATATATATCTAATGTCACAGTAATTCCAAACCTAAAATCGCGTACAAGAGCTTGAAACAGGCATTCCTCCAACGGTTATTAATTCGACACCAAATACAATATAATTCGACTATCTAATTAATAAGGTGCACCCTTCAGGCAACGTTCTGCTTGGGAGCCGTCCGTTTTGCTGACTCGATCGCTAGCCGGTCACAAGGAATCTTACGATGTGCGGAATTGCTGCCGTCTGGGGCGATAGTGTCCCCGGTCTCGCCCAATCTATTGCCGAAAAACTGACCCACCGCGGCCCGGACGGGGACGGTTCACTTCACCTGGGCGTACCGGGCCTCTCGTTAGCTCATCGCCGGCTGGCGATAATTGATCCGCTCGGTGGCCAGCAACCCTTGGTCGCACCTAACGGCAAGGCCGCACTGGTGGCCAACGGCATGATTTACAACGATCGCGCGCTCCGCGCATCGCTCGATCAAACCCATTTCTTGAGCGCAACTGATTCCGAATCAATTTTGCAATCTTGTTTGCACGGCGGCACTAAGGCGGTATCCCGCCTGGACGGCATGTATGCGTTCATTATGGGTGACGGCGAGAAACTCATCGTCGCGCGTGACCCGATCGGTATCAAACCGCTTTATGTGGGGCGTCGTGGCGATGCATTGTGTTTCGCTTCCGAGATAAAGGCCCTGCTCCATGTTGCGGAAGATATCCAGGAGTTTCCGCCCGGGCACGTTTTCGATTCAGAACTTGGCCTCAGACCTCACTACACCTTGCCGCCGACAGTAAACGACCTCGAGCAGGCCGAGGCTGCGCAAGCTGCGATTCGCGAGACCCTTACTAAGGCTGTGCAGAAACGACTGCGCTCCGATGTACCGCTCGGGGTATTTCTCTCAGGTGGTCTCGATTCCAGCATCATCGCTGCTATCGCGAGCGAGTCGATAGACGGGTTGAAGAGTTTTGCTGTCGGCCTGCCAGGCAGCCCGGATCTCGAAGCGGCTCGCCAAGTCGCCGCCCATCTCGGCACCGATCATTTCGAATATGAACTCAACGCCGATGAAGTCATGCGCGATCTGCCGCACATCCTTTATCACCTTGAATCTTTTGACCTAGACCTCGTGCGCAGTGCAGTACCGTGTTACTACGCAGCCCGCCTTGCTGCCGAGCACGTCAAGGTCGTCCTCACTGGCGAAGGTGCCGACGAACTGTTTGCCGGCTACACCTACCACAAGTCGTATCAGAATCTTGACGCCCTGCAGGCCGAATTGCGCCGCTCAATCCTTGGCATGCACGACATCAACTTGCAGCGCGTGGATCGCATGACCATGGCTAATGGTCTTGAGGCCCGCGTCCCGTTTCTGGACCGGGAAATGCTTGAATTGGCCTTCCGCATTCCGGCAAATCTGAAGCTGCCATCCGACAGTCGTATCGAAAAATGGATTTTGAGGAAAGCCTTCGAGGATATGCTGCCGACCGACATCGTGTGGCGCGACAAAGCGCAGTTCGACCAGGGTAGTGGCATCGCCGAGCTGCTCGAATCAGTTACCGCGACGCAAACGAATGCCGCCCACGATGAACTCCCACGGCCGGCGCGCAGTGCGGAAGAAAGTTTTTATCGCACCATGCTTATCGAACAGTTCGATGCGCCCGAGCAGCTGCTCGCGCTGGTCACCCATTGGGACGACGATCTGCGTGTCGCGGACGAATCTACCGACGGTCCTACCGAAGTGCGGCACCTACCCAGCCAGTTGCAGCGGGGCAGAAGTGATTGTGACGTGGCAATCAACGACTTCAGTGCGTTGTATAACCTGCCCACCGCACGGCCGTACTTTCAGGGCATGGCACAACTCGACTACTGCATCCCAGACTTGGCGAGCGGTGTGTTCGCCTGGTGCATCGCTGAATTGCGCCGTGAACGCGGCGCGCAGCCCTTAACGGTACTCGACTTGTGTGCCGGCTACGGTGCCAACGGTGCACTGATGAAAACGAGCTTCTCGCTGGACGCCTTGTACAACTACTTCAGTACTCAGTCTGGAGCCGGTTCGGTCGGTGATTTATTTGACCACGCTCTGATATCGGCTCGCATGAGCGACAAAAACTTGCACGTCAGCGGTCTGGACGTTGCGGAGCAGGCACTCAACTACGCTTGTTCCGTTGGTTTCATGGACGAAAGCTATGCTGTCGATCTCGAAACCGAGGCATTGCCACCGATGCTGGGGGACAGCATCGCGCAGTGCTCCCTCATCACCATCACCGGGGGCTTTAGTTTCATCGGCGCGGCAACGTTTGAGAAAATTCTCGCCGTGTTGCCACAGGCACCAGCTACGCTACCGTGGATCGTGGGTTTCCCACTTCTGCACACTGATCTCGATGCCTTGACAGAACTTCTGCTGGGCTACGGCTACGTGATTCAACCGGACACCCGGCACCGCTATGTTCAGCGAAAGTTTGCGAATAAGCGCGAACGGGCGACCGAACATGCTGCGCTGGCAGCTGCCGGTCTTGAAGTCACCGACGACGGATACTTCGAATCACGCATGCTGGTTGCTCAACCGCCCGGTGCATCAGCAATCCCCGAGGCGGTTCTTGAAAGCGCCGCCGCGGTAAATCGTAGCGTCTTGCCTGCTGTGGGGTAAGAAAAGCCCTAGCCATCTTGCGCACGGCCAGTGCCCGTTGATATCGAACAAAAGTAGCGGTCGAGCGACAGTCCGCGAACTGCGGCGCATCCCACAGCCTGCCTCAGGTAGTCCGCTACGGGCTACGAAACGGCTGCACAACTCGAGTTCTATGATCTGCAGATCAGTCGTGTATCAGCCGGCGCTCGCAAGCGCAGGAACCCCGGCACGCGCGAGGCGAGGGGCGGGGAGGGTTTCCGTGCCCGCAACCACAACGTCGACGGCGAGTGCCGCTGCGCAAGCCGGGCAGTAGTACTCGCGCATCATCACCGCCGGGTCTTCTTCACGCGCCCGCACGTTCATTTCGAGTTCGGCGAAACGCGTGGTGATCGGTGTGTCGGTCATCGGCACCTCATCGCGCCAGTTTGCGTTGCCCGCCGCGAGCGTCTCGTGACATGACCCGCAGCACCAGCACTTGCCGTCTGCTGCGAGATCCACCGCAACCCCAACACTTTCGGGCGCACTGAGTGGTCTGCGTGGCATGTTGCCGATGCGCCGCTCAAGCATCGCGGCGCGACACGCCTGGGTTGCGGCGTAGTCGAGTAAGCCGCTGGCATCGAGTACGACACCATAGGCTGCGCGCGCATGGCCCGGCGTAATCCATCCGGCACTGAGATCACCAACGACCTGTGCCGGTTCGCGCAATAACGGATCGCCCAGACCACCGCCGCCGCCGCTGACAAAGACCAGCACGTCGTCCCGATTGAGAGTCATGTGGCCGACCTTATTGCGGGTGAGCTCGTGGCGGCCGTTCAAGCGCTCGGACAGGGGTGCTTCGCCGCCCGCGAGTAACTCGCGCAAGTTCGGCTCGCGGATCAAATAGTAGGTACTGCCCGAACCGGGGAAGCCACCACCGAAACCGCTCGGTGGTACTTCGGCACATGAATTCCAGGCCGGTCCACCCATCGTGTCGACGTAGGCGAGCGCAAACGCCTGCTCAAGCGACTGGCCGCCACGAAACTGGCCGGGTCCGCCCGAGTTCGGCACCATTTTGCGCCATAGGAACAGTACCGGATCGGCTGCTTCATGGGTTTCGAGATCGGACAGGCCGCAACCCGTCATGCACGTTGCGCCATAAATATCCTGACCATCGTGGACGCTTTGCGCACCACCCCCGATGCCGGTCGGACTATCGAGATAGAGCACTACCGACGTGCTGCCATGCTGATTGCCACCGTATAACGCACTGACCGGTGTGCCATCGTGTGCTTTAGCGGCGACGCGTGAGCGCAGGACGGGATCGTCGCTGAGTGCGAGTGCCTGCGAAAGCACGTCGCGAGTGAGTTTGCAGGCGCGCATGCCGACTTCCGAATGGCCGTCGCTGACCGGTGCCGGCGGCGTGGGATTGACGATAGTGCCGGGACTGCCGAGCTCGATCGTCAGTGGTCGCCACAAGCCGCCATTGACGGGCAAGTCCCCGTAAGCGAGTGCCGTTAATAACGCCGTCACAGTCTGACCCCACATCGCCCCCTTACCGGCGTTAACGAAGCCATCAATCTGCGGCGCGCCGCTGTAAGTGAAGTTTAACGATGAGCCAGCCACGGTCATCTGCAGACGCAACTCAAGGAGACTGTCAGGGCCGTCGTGCCCGTCCCATTCGTTCCATTCGGCCGCCTCGTAAACACCATCGGGGAGGCTCGCGATACGCTCACGCAACACCTGCTCGGTGATGTTTTTATTGATCGCAGAAAACTCCAGGTAGCGCGCTACACCAAAGCGCTCGACGATTTCGCTGAGCTTGCGATTGCCGACATTGTTTGCGGCGATCATCGAGCGTATATCGTTCAGTACCGGCCCCGGTGTACGCACGTTGGCCGAGATGAATTTTTCCCATTCGTGTTCGATCGCGCCATTGCGAATCATGCGCACGGCAGGGAAGCGCAAGCCCTCGGCGTAAACGTCATGGGCACCCGGTGCGATGCCCGACAGGCCCGCACCACCGACGTCGAGTACATGCATATTGACGAAGCCCCAGCCAAGGTGCTGGTCGCGATGAAACATCGGCATAATCACCGCGACATCACCCTGGTGAGCGGCGCCGCCTTCATGCGGGTCGTTGACGATCCAGCCGTCGCCCGGGCGTGGGCCACCGTCGGCAGCGACCATGTCCGCAATCAAGCGCGTGCCGAGCAAAGACGTGCCGAGATGAAACAAGACGTAGGCGGCGAACCCGAGATGTTCGGGTTCGGTATCGAGCAGGCAGGTTGAGAAATCCATCGCCTCAACCACCACCGGCGACCCAGAGGTCCGGCGTAATGCAATCGCCATCTCGTTGGTCAGGTTATGGATGGCCTTGCGGTGGATCTCCGCGCCAATGATGTCGTAGCCGGGGTCGTTCACGAGGCGTTCGCAATCGTGGTGAGAACGTAGTTCATGTAGATATCCCTCGTCGCGCGCGTCGCGGGCGGCACGAAAATCGTCGTGTCGGATGCGTCGATGATAGCCGGACCGTCGACGTTGCTGCCGGGCGCGAAGCGCTCGTCAGCGTAAACCGGAACGTCGTGCCAGGCTTCAAGCGACGGCAGATAGACCGTCCGCGTCGCCAACCGGATCTCTTCGGGCGACCGCGCAGCCAGTGGGGTGGTGCCGGGAGTCGGGTGCTCGCGACGTCCGGTGACGGTGACGGTCAGATTGAGCAACTGTTCACTCACCCCTTTCCAGGCTGTCCCCGCGCCGTACGTGCGTTCGTAGGCGGCAAAGAATTCAGCTGCGAGCCGAGGTGCGTCGGCCGGCGCAAGATCGCGGTCTGGCAGCGGTAGAGTGAGGTCATAAGACTGGCCGAGAAAGCGAAAATCAGCGCTGCGCACGACGTCGATGTCCGCATTGTCGAAACCTTCCGCGCGCATCGCGCCATGCGCCTCTTCGACCATAGCTGCTGCAATCGAATTAATGTGCTCAATCTGGTCGACCCGGTCGAGGGACCACGCTACCGTACGATCGAGACGCATCACGAAATCGCTCGCGAGCAGGCCGAGCGCGCAAAAAATGGAACTGTTGTGCGGAATGACTACGGTGTCGATACCGAGACGTTCGGCAATCTGCATGGCGAACAGTGGCAAAGTGCCACCATACGCAATGAAAGCAAACTCGCGCGGATCATGACCTTTCTCGACGCTGACCTCGCGCACTGCGCTCGCCATATTGACGACGACGAGATCATGAATGGCCGCCGCCCCTTGTGCGGCACTCCAGCCGAACGGTTCGGAAAAATTGGTTCGAATCGCTTGTTCCGCAAGGTCCGCATGCAAGGTGAATCGACCACCGAGGTAGCGCTCGGGATCTATGAACCCCATCATTACCATAGCGTCCGTCACCGTGGCCTCCGTTCCTCCTTTGCCGTATGCGGCCGGTCCGGGTTCGGAACTGGCGCTGCGTGGACCCACTTGCGGTACACCGCGCTCACCTATCCAGGCGATGGAGCCGCCGCCGGTTCCGACCGAGACCACGTCAACGATGTTCACGCCGGTATGGACGAGACCAAGGTCGACGTTTTTCTCAATGTGGATCGTGTTATCGACGATGATGCCAGTATCGAAGCTGGTGCCGCCCATATCCCCAATCAACGCGTGGCGAATTCCCATGCGTCGTGCCAGTGCGTTGACTCCGATCGCGCCACCCGCTGGTCCAGAGCCCAGCAACGCGAGTGGGTACTCGCGTGCTCGGGCGAGGCTGATGCCGCCGCCAAGACCTTGAAAGAAAGTCAGACCACCCGCGAGTCCCGCTTCGCGCAAACGCGTGTTGAGCGCGTCGAGATAGGCACACGCACCACGTTGCACGAACGAGTTAAGTACCGCGGTCGTCCAGCGGCGATTCTCGCCGCGGACCGGGAACACGGCGTGGGAGAGGGTGACGAATAAATCGGGGTAGCGTGCGCGTATGATTTCGTAGGCTGCGTGTTCATGAGCGGGATTGAGAAAGCTGTTCAGAAAGCAGACCGCCAGCGCTTCGACCTGCTCTTCCTCGACCAGTCGGACCAGGCCGGTTTCGAGCTGTGCAGTATTCAATGGTGCCAGGATGTCACCAGCCCAATCGATGCGTTCATCGACCTCAACAATCGCACGCCGATCGAACAAGTCGGGTGGATTGATTTGCAGATGATCGTCGAACTCGGCCACGCGCGGACCACCGGCAAAGCGAAACGTATCCTTGAATCCGGCTGTGACAATGACGCCTACACGCGAACCTGTGAGCGTCGTTATGGCGTTGGTCACTACCGTCGTACCGTTGACGAACAAGCGCGTGCGGCCGAGCAGATCCACAACACTGAGTTCGTGGCAGGCCGCCGCCACTCCAACCGCGTCGAGTACGCCGCGGCTGAAGTCGTCATAAGTCGTCAAAGCTTTGCCGCGCTGCAGGCGATCACCGACCAGCGCGGCGACGTCAGTGTGGGTACCGCCGACGTCAACGCCTATGTAGGCGTCGCCGTGCGCGCCATCCGTTTGCATGGGCCCCTCCCGGTGCAGGTTTCTGTCGTGACCAGCGACTTGTACGTCCTATCGCCGTGGACGCATTGTCGCTAGGACGTTAATGCGCGGATGCTCAAAATACAATCGATATAACGTCAGCGAATAGGCCGTGCTCCTGCGGTAACTAGAAGTATCACCCTGCAATGATCCGGAACACCGAATGCGGTGGTTAGTGAGCAAGCAAGTTATGCCGCGTGACAGTTGCCGCTGACCATCTATGTCCACTGACATTCGATTCTCGGTGCGAGGCGACGGGATGGGATGGGATGGGATGGGGCCGCAAGTCCCGGCGACCCCGCTGCACTGTATAGGCCGAACGCCGTCGGTGCACGGGTGCGCTCAGGCTGACAACATAGGGGGAACGTCCGACGAGAACGCCGGATACCCGAAAATGAGTTCACTCAACTGCGGCCAGCGCCTATCCGAGCGGGCCAAAAGTTTCGCTGTGGATTGACTCTGCGGCCGCACCGATTGCGGCGAGATCATCGCGCAGTGTGGCCATAAACCCTGTGGGGCCGCAAATGTAAAAGTCGGCATCGAGATGGCCGATCAGGCGCTTGATGGTGTTCGCGTCGAGGCGACCCTCGGCATCAAAGCCGTGGCCTAGCTCGTCGGTTGGTCGCGGCGCGCTATAGGTGACATAGGCGTTGACGTCGTCACGCCCATGCGCCAGGGCACGTACTTCGCCAGCCAACGGGTGATGCCCGCCGTCGCGGGCGCCATGGAAAAACCACACCCTGCGTCCCACCCCGTTGTCAGCGAATGCGTGCAGCATGCTCACCATCGGCGTCAGTCCGACGCCGGCACTGATCAGCACGAGTGGTTTTTGCGACGTGGCATCAGCGTGGAAATCGCCGGCCGGAGCCCAAGCGTCGATAAAGGCGCCGGTTTCAATGTGGTCATGGAGATAGCCGGACGCAAGTCCGCGCTTTTCGCGTTTGACGCTGATTCGGTAAGTGTCAGCAGTCGGGTGACCGGAAAGCGAGTACGTGCGCTGTACCGAGTGGTCCTGGCCCGGAACATCGAGCGCAATGGGCAAGTGCTGCCCGGGCTCGAAGCTAGCCAAGGTACCACCGTCGCGCGCCGCCAGCACAAACGATGTCACGTCTTCGCTCTCACGACGTTTCTCAATCACCCGTAAGGTGCGCATGAATCCCTGCGCCCCCTCCCAGCGCAGCGGGACGGCACAGTCGATCTCGACAATTGCTTCGACGTTGAAGTAGACCAGCCGGCGCGCGCCAGGAAATTCTGCGAGCGCTGGCGAGTCCCAATCGATCTCGGTATGCCCGCTCATTTGCAGCAACGAGCCGGTCGCGAAATCGATAAACAGCAGCCCGGCGCGCGGGTCGACCATGAGATTGCCGATGGTGTTGAAATGGTTATTACCCGCGTAATCCGGGAATACGAGCTGCGCGGGTGTCGTGACTTTGATGAAGCCGGCTTCGCCGCCGCGATGTGATGCGTCCATGCCGAAAGCGGCGTTGTCGCCATCGCCGCGATAGCCGCTCGCGATGAAGAACGTGTCTGCGCCTTCGACCCAAGCAATCAAGTGTCGGCTTAGCGTCGTCGAGCGGCGTGCGCGTGGCGCGCTGTGCGCAGTGACCCGTCGCAAGGCGCGCGGGTGGATATATTGCGGACAGTTGCCGAACGCCTGGGCGACTTCAAAAAGTACGCTGCCGTTGTCGCGTTGCACGACGTTGCCGTTGACGCGATTACGACGACGCGTGTCGAGCTCGATCCCGAGCAGGCCGAGTTCGGCACCCGCGGTAAAACTATCAGCCAGAGCATCACCGTTCGATGGGGTTGCGTTGATGCGCAGGTGCGCAGCGTCGGGTGACGAAATAAACCCGTTATCGCCGGCTAGCATCGTAGCCCACGGACGCCCCTCGGCATCTCGTGCCGCGGCAATCACAAACGGTAGCGCTGTATGAAAGTCACGATGCTGTTCTGGCAACGCAGACACTACGACCTGGCGCGCCCACGGTTCAATTTGCTCGCGTACGCCGAGGCGCGACTGGACGGCCTGCTCGCCGAGATGAAAGGGGGATGGCTGCATGATCGATACCTCTGTGGCGTGCCGACAATCGGATGAAAGCGTGGCGCCGGGGAATCGCGCAGCGGAACGACGCTGGCAGGGTACCTGCACAGTATGGATCCGGTCGCAACCAGTTGCCAACATCGACGCGCTTGACCTCAACACCAGAGTCGGAAAGAACCAGCTTCAACCGCGATCGTCTCTACGCCACCACGAGCGTATCGCGTTTACGTGTCTGTGGACCGGTTCTGCCCCAGCGCGAATCCGTTGAATGACACTGTGGAGTTGGCGACAGTAAAGGTCAGACTGCTGAGCGACTTGGTATCAACGCTGGTACGCTCCGTTCACGGATGACGAAACTGGGTAGCCGGCGCCCGGTTTAGTCTGTCCGCGGACGCAGGCTAATCCGGCTGAGCGCATGACCGCCGTCCAATTTTTTGCTGCGCAGGTGGCCGTTGTCCGTCACTCAGCGGTTCGGTTCGTATGCGGCCGACCTGACTATATCGAGATCGACAAATCCTGCAGCCAAGTAGGCAGGACATCGAGCAACCAGCCTTCGATCACGCGGTCGATATGAAAAAATATCGCGAGACCCACGAGGAGGAGTAGGACCCCCATTATCGTTTTCGCCCACGGCATCATGCGCATCAAATGCGCTTTGCGAGCGCCAACGACAGCACGCGAGCCATACGCCAGGGCCAATAGGATTGTCGACACGCCAAAACCGAAAGCGAGCATCGTCAGCGTCGCCTGTAGCAGGTTCTCGCCCGACGCGGCGAGGCTGACGGCGCCGCCAAGCGTTGGGCCGATGCATGGCGACCAGACTGCGCCGAGCAGCCCGCCAATCAGGAACTGACCGATCAGGCCGGCGTCTTTAATTCGATCGATACTGGCGTTCGCGCCCTCGGCCAGCGGCGCGGACATCGCGGTAATGACGGCCTGGCTCTGTGGGATTAACAGCACGATGCCGAAAACGATCATCAACACGGCGGCTGCGCGGTTGATGATCTGCGCGTCGAGTCCTATCAAGTGCCCAAACGCGGTCACGCCGACGCCGACAAGCGTAAATGACACCACTAATCCGCAGGCGAGGGCCAAAGGCCCATGCTTTGCACTTTGAAAAGCCGTGCCGATAATGATCGGCAGCAGGGGTAACACGCACGGGTTGATTAAGGTCAACAACCCGGCAAGATAGGCCCACAAATAGTTCAGCATCGTCGGCTAAATCGCGTTATCGCCTGGTTCGCTGGCACTATCACCTACGACTTGATCGCGGCTTGGAACAACGGCTCAATCGCAGCTTCGTTGGAACTCCATTCGACCCGGTCGAGTTCTACTCCGTCTTTGAACATGATCAAAGTCGCCTGATGAGTCACCTTGAGTTCCTTGGCTATCGGACTACCGCTGTGTTTATCCCAATCTGCGATCATCACACTGACGGTTTGATATTCGGGTTTGTTTTCTAGTAGCGCACTCACGGTGCGGCCTTGCCGACGGCAGTTCGGTCACCAGCTGGCTTTAAAGTCCAGCAAGAAGGGCTTGCCACTCGCTATCGCAGCGTCAAATGCGGCGCGGGAATAGGTGATCGGCTCAGGATCGGCGGCGAGTACTTCGCCTACCGGTAAGAGAAGTGCCAGCAGGGGCAGGCACAATAGGCTACGTCTACGCATTCGACCTCACGCTCCGTTTGTCAGGTTGTCTGATTGTTCAGCTTTGCGGGACTTTCGACCGGACCGGCGGGTCGAAGTTCAACCGGTCATCTGTCTTGGCCAGATGTACACACAGTAAGGTTCAGCTGGCTCGCGGCTATCGCTTGCTGCGCCGCGCTCAGGCACCACCACAAAACCGCGCGATTGTTACCCCGTCACCCAAACCATCATTGTTGTGATTATCAGTCCGCAGTCGTGATAATGACTCATCGTCGAGCCATCTCGCGAATTAAATATACTGTCCCCGATATTTCAGGAGCACGCCAATGACGATCGACGACCGTACCCCAGTGATCGTGGGCGTAGCCCAGGTCGAACAGCGTGAGGACGATCCGGCTGCAGCACGCGAACCGCTGGCGCTGATGCTCGATGCGATAAATGCCGCAGCGGACGATTGTGGCAATCCGCAAATTCTCAAGGCAGTTGACTCGGTACGCGTGGTGCGCGGGATGTGGGGTTACGGTAATCCGGCCCGTGCACTCGCAGAGCAAATTGGGGTGCCGGGTGCGGAAACGGGCCTCACGTCGCTGGGTGGGAATTACGTCCAATCGCTCACCAATCATGCGTTCCTCGATATCCAGGCCGGGCGCCGTGAAGTGGTGGTGGTCGCGGGTGCGGAATGCGGACGTACTCAGGCCCGCGCTGGTAAAGCGGGACTGGAGCTGGACTGGAATCCACTTGCCGCCGCGCCTGGCACGTCGCCAGTCACACGCGACGACGGCGATCCGCCCGATCTCTATCTTGGCAGCGACAAAGTGACTCGCCATGAGGCGGAGCTCAAACGCGGCATCGAACGACCAATTCAGTTTTATCCGATGTTCGAGATCGCGCTGCGCCACGCGAACGGCGAGAGCGTCACGGCGCACCGCAAACGCGTGTCCGAACTGTGGGCCGGCTTTAATCGTGTTGCTGTGGATAATCCGCACGCATGGATTCGCAAGCCAATGACCGCTGCGCAAATCAGTGAGGCGTCGCCGACTAACCGCGCTATCTCTTATCCCTACACGAAGTTGATGAACTCCAACAACAGCGTGGATCAGGGTGCTGCGCTGATTCTTACCTCAGTGGGACATGCGCGCCGCATGGGCATCGCCGAAGAGCAGTGGGTGTATCCGCTCGCCGGCACCGAGGCTTGGGATCACATTACGGTCTCGGAGCGCGACAATCTGCATTCTTCGCCGGCGATTCGCATCGCTGCAGCGAAGCTGTTCGAAATGACTGACGTCAGTACGGCCGATCTGGATTTGGTCGACCTGTACAGTTGTTTCCCGGTTGCTGTGCAGGTGGCCGCGAATGAAATCGGTCTCGATCAGCAGCGTCCGCTGACCGTAACCGGCGGTCTCACTTTCGCTGGGGGGCCGCTCAACAATTACGTCATGCACAGCGTCGCGCGTACGGTGGAGTTGCTGCGTGAGAAGCCCGGCAGCCGTGCGCTGGTGAGTGCCAACGGGGGCTTGTTGACCAAGCACGCGCTGTGCCTGTATGCCAGCGAGCCGCCGCAAAAACCATTCGCACGAGCCGATCTGCAGGCGCAGGTGGATGCAGGTTTTCGCCGCGCTGTGCTGATCGATCACGATGGCGAGGCGACGCTTGAATCTTATGTTGTGATGTACGGACCGAGCGGCGAACCGCGGGTCGCGCATTGCGCGTGCCTCACCCCGGACGGACAGCGAACGTGGGCCAATGTGACTGATGCCGACACGGTCTGCACGATGATTGATGAGGAGTTCTGTGGGCGCAGCGTACGTATCGATGGTCACGGCGGACTGCAATTCAGCTAATCGAGCGATGGTGTCGCGACCTTGGGGCGACCTGTCGGAGTCGCCCGGGTGGCTTGACTGGCTACGGCTCTCGCCATCGCGCTCCACTGGTTGTAAATTACGCGCAACCATCCCTTCCCGACACAGGAGCGCCGCATGAGTGCAACCGTCTTACTTTACGATGAGCGAGAAACCACGCTGCCAGGCGTAGAAGCCAGCGGCGACGCGTTATGGCTGAGCGCCAGCGAACTCGAACAGGCCACGGGCTGGAAGCTGCAGAGCGAAGGACTATGCCGCGGCGATGCCTGCGTTGGCGTTGACCCCGCCTGGCGCGATGGCGAAGATCGCATCGACGTTACCGCGTTCGCCCGCCACATGGACCAACCCATCACACGCGATGACAACATCTGGGCGTTTGGCGAGAGTGTCAGCGCCCGCCACGATGCCCTGTTTTCGCTTGAGGCACCCGACTTTACGCTGCCCGATATCGATGGCGTGATGCATTCGCTATCCGACTATCGCGGTAAAAAAGTATTCCTCCATTCCTGGGGTTCTTACTGAGGCTGTAGCTTTGACCTGTCCGTGTGGCAGGCAGTTTACGCTGAGCTGAAAGACCAGGGATTTGAGATGGTCGCCGTTGCTTTTGACACCGCCGGCAAGGCGGCGGTAGAAGCCAAGATTCGTGCGGCCGATATTGCTGAGCGACCCGTGGTGCTCGCGCGCCTGATGGGTTGGTCGGAAGATTTGTGGGCGCGTCAGGCGCCACCGACGTACCCGTGTCTGATCGACCAGGGGCACGAGGTCGCGGAACGCTACGGCATGCGCAATGTGCCGCAGGCGGTGTGGATTGATGAACACGGGCGGCTGGTGCGCCCGGTTGAATCCGCAGGTACTTACGACATGGTGCCGCACATGGACCGAGAGACGTTTGAAGTACCAGAGGAAGCGGCGGCGCACGGACTTGAGGTACGCAACGCCTATATCGACGCTCTGCGAGACTGGGTACGCCACGGTGCTGACAGTCGATATGTACTGCCAGCAGACGAAATCAGACAGCGCATGAGTGGCCCTCGTCCCGATGACGTACTGGCAGCAAACCATGTGCGCCTAGGGCGTTATCTATACACGCAAGGTGAACTGGCGCGCGCCAAGCAGCATTTCAACGAAGCGGTCCGCCTGTGTCCTGCGAGTTGGAACTATCGACGCCAGTCGATGATGCTGGACGCGGATCGGGTCGGCGAATTGAACGGTGGTGAAGATTTTTTTGCCGCCTTCGATGCCAATCGACAGTATCCGTATTACCCGGAGGCGGATTTAGGCCTCGCCGAAGCATAGCGGCAGCCGAGGACATCCCATCAGCAGGGTGTCCTCGTCGCGCCGGCCGGCGCCCGCTGAGCGGCGTAATTTTCATGTTGCCTATCTTTTAGCGGCAGGCCATCCGTCGAGCGACACACTAATTGTAGGTGCAGCTGAAAAATTTAATCCCTCTAGGTCGCGGGCTGTGGGCGTTACGAAAATGGACAACAGCGGGGACGCGTAAATCAATACGATGGGTGGGGAAGTGTTTCGCTAGTTTCAGACAGCACGATGCACCACGCGCGCTTTGACTCGACCAACGCGGTGCGGCAGTCGAGGACTGCAACCCGTTTGGGGCAGGATGCTAATCGTCATGGGCTTTATACAGATAGTTTTTCTGCTGGGCTTGCTTACGCCCGGACTCATCAGAGGGTTCTTTTGGGCGGATTCACCCAGCCGCGATGGAATCGTCTGGGTGTTCGTCACGATTGCGGTCGCGTTTATAAGCGGCTGGATTGTCGCCATCATCATCGGCAGTGGTAGTCCGGCGAGCGTCGTCATGACGGTGACGATTATCGCGGCGAACTGGCTAGCCTATGCCGGGAGTACCTTAAAGAAGCCCAAGACGACAAGCTAAAGCTATGTTGGTGGAGTCAAAAGATGCCCCAGCTCAGTTTCGCAATCGTGTGGACATTGCCTGCTGACGTAGTTGAGCGACAGGATGACCCATGACCATCAATTTGGGTTAGATTGAGAGCCGACTTTTTCTCCAGATAGCTTACCCATGCCCGCCATCACTCTCTACACCGCGCCAACCGCAAACGGCTGGAAAGCGTCGATTGCACTCGAAGAGTTTGAAATCGACTATGCAACCGAGTATCTCCACTTCGACAAAAACGAACAGAAGTCTGCGGAGTTTCTGCAGCTGAATCCAAATGGTCGCATCCCGGTCATTGTTGACCATGAGAACAACGACTACGTGCTTGCCGAATCAGGCGCGATATTGCTCTACTTGGCAGAGCGCTGCGGCAAGCTTTTCCCCACGACACTTGAACAACGATTCGAGGCGATGCAATGGCTCATGTTTCAGATGAGTGCGGTCGGGCCAATGATGGGGCAGGCGATGTTTTTTCAACGCATTGCGGCGCCAAAGGGCATCGTCGATGAGTACGCTATCGAGCGCTATGTGAATGAGTCACGCCGTCTGCTGACCATCGTGGACGAACGTTTGGCCGACCGCGAGTACCTGTGCGGCGATTATTCCATCGTGGACATCGCGATGTTTCCCTGGGCACGGGCGCATCGCTGGGGCAATATCCCGGTTGACGATCTGATGCATCTGGGAGCCTGGTTTCAGCGCATCGAAAAGCGTGATGCCGTGCAACGTGGCCTTGCAGTACCGACCGGGAAACCGCGGGTGTACTACAGCGACGACGATCTCGCGGAGGCAACGCGACGAAATGCTGATCTATATGACGCCTAGCGTGCGTCACCTGATGTAAAAGATCCTATCCGCCGATTGCGCACGATGCCGCACGCCTGGTCTGGCCATGTGCGCTGCTCGAATACGCCTCCTGGGATCTTCCCGGTTCGTAATATTTCTTTGACGAGACAGCGATGCAATCTCTTGTCCAAATACACACCACTGCGCCTTGACGATGACCAGTTTCGTTAACGGCGCACTTTCGATTTCGGTCATGTTGCTCCTGTTCGGGGTGGGCCTGAATACCCCGTTCCTCAACGTGGTCGCTGTCGCTCGGCAATATCGATTGGTACTACGAGGGCTGCTGGCGAATTTCGTCCTCGTGCCAGTACTGTTCACCTTCGCGCTCAAAGGAGTGTCGTCGGGGCCGGATGTTGTGATTGGTTTGCTGGTGCTGGCGGCCGTCCCAATCGCGCCGTTGGCGCCGCCTTTCGTTGGTATGGCCAAAGGTGACGTTGCGTACGCCGTAGGACTGATGGTGATTGCCGCTGTTCTCGGCCTGTTTCTGACGCCGCTTATTCTTGCGCTCGCGTTGCCTGCGAGCGAGGCTGGCCTGCACATCGATGTCGTCAGGATTCTTCAAACCCTGCTGGTCGTGCAGCTGATTCCGCTCGGCGTCGGCATGGCAATCAACGGTGCGCGGCCGGCATGGGCTGAGAAACTGCTGCGCGTCGTGCCCAAGCTCGGCAGGATCGGCGTGTTGTTCACGTTGACCTTGATCGCAAGCGGCCAAGCCGAGCAGATTGTCGGCCTCGGTGTGCTGCCTCACGCAGTCTCTCTAGTCGGCATTGTGGGCTGTCTACTGATCGGGGATTGGGTTATGCGCGGCAAGGCGGATGAAATACGTCGTTCGCTGGCTGTCTCCACGGCTATTCGCAATGCGGCACTGGCCTTACTTATCGTCAATACCAACCTGCCCGGGACCCAGGCCGTCACCATCGTATTCGTCTTTGGCTTGTGGTCCCTGGCCGTTGCCTATTGTTATGGCAAGCTGAGTAAAGCCGTCATAGCCCCAACTAACTAGCCCGCACTAATTCAGGGACGCTAATTTGGGGACAGTTACTGTATTTCGATGACGTAAATACAGTAACTGTCCCCAAATTACGATTGAACCTGGTGCTATGCCTAGCCGCGCTATTCGTCCGTACCCAATCGTTGGTCCAGGTACTCCAGATCGGCGGTTATCAGGTCCTGCAACAATGTTGCCAGCGTCGCGTAGGGCTGCGCTTGCTCGGTAGCGACTAACTTCTCGGCACACTGGCGACTCCAGCTGGCCAGGTGCAGCTTTAGAAAATCACGCTGGCCGCGCCGGAAACTGTCTTGTTCGGTGCGCGCGCCAGCTTCAAGAAAACTCAGGTAGTGCATGAAACCCAATTCGGTCAGCAAATGGTCAGGTTGCTCATGGGCGTAACCTTGCGAAAAGTCGAGACCGAAATGGCCGTAAAAACCGAGCAGCTCATTCCATAGTTCCTGCTCGGGCGTGTCGCCGTAGCGGCGTTCCAGCAACGAGACTCTAGGGGTACCACCGGCGACGTCGAATAGTTGCGTATAAATAATCTGCAGTTCGGCGATCGCGCTCGGTTGATTAGGCACGCTGAGCTCGATGAGCGGTTTGACCGCAAGCGGGGCCGCGCCGATGGCAGCGAGCATATCGGCTTCCCAATCGCCGTCGAGCAAGCGCAGAATCGCTTCGCCTTGTGGGTAGGCAAAAGCCTCGGCGAGCAGGGCGTATACCCGTGACCGGGCCGCCGCGTCGAGATCTGTCGGCGTGTCGATAACCAGGGGTGGGTCGATCGCTGAGCTCATGGCTCGAGCGGCAGACTCACAAATTCGCCAGAAAAAGATTTGCGTCCGGAGCGTTCGCGGTTACCCCCATCCCAGACGGCGAATGCGACGCGGGTGGGATACCCGGCGGCGAATCCAGCGCGGCCTTGAATAGGCCCCATCTCACGGCCCATCACCAGATGCCAGCGGCCGCCTTCGTGCACAGCTCGGCACGCGATCGGATCGTGCGCACTTTTCGCTCGTGCAGAAGTGCCGTAGCCGCGCGCGACGACGTCAAACGCCTCGTCTTTAAGATTGGCTTTCCAGTACCAGGCGTTGACCGGGTCGGACTCCGATCCCATCGTAAACGCGCTGGCTTTCGCAGTGAGCGGAAACATCACGGCCGCGCCATCGACGAACTCATCCAGATCAATAATTTCTGCGTGTTTCTCACTGGCCCAACTCAGTCGGATCGCAAGAAAGTCGCCGTTGTGCGCGCCCGTTATGCTTAGCTCAGTGACCACGCCATGATCGGTGCTCTTCTCAATAAACGGCGAAATCTTTTTGATCATCGGGTTGCCGTTCAAAGGGGTTGGGATCAGGGGCACATTCTCGCTATCGCGATTGAGCCACACGGCATCCTGCGGATTGAGCAGCGTGTCGACATTAGCGCTGACGCGTTTTATTTCCATAACTGTCTCTTCAAAGGCGCGCGGCGCAACTGCTGGCGCACTCTCATCGCGCTGTTATGCATTGGCGATGACATGAGTGGCGCGACTAGGCTTTGCCAGGCACGCGGAAATGAATCACCTGTTCTGCGGGGTCGTTCTCGAAGCCCTTGAAGCGGTCCCAGAAATTGCGTCCGATCAGCAAATCCATAATCTCTGACTCCTCGCCGCGTTGCTTCTTCGCGCGTTCCTCGCGCAATTTACGCACGACAGCTTCCACGTTCGGCCCGAACAATTCTTCAAGCACATTCATCTCAATGCGCCCGACATCAGTAATCGAACCGTCCGGAGCAAATGCTTTAGTCGACTCGAATGGCGGGATGTAATACACGTTGGGTTCCGTACCGAACTCCGGATGCAGGGGCAGGGCGACTTTGTGTACGTTAATCATTTTGTACAAGTCGCTGTCTTCATCGTCGATATAGCCAAACAAGCGTGTACGTCCCGGGCATTGACGATCGCACGCGGGCGCGATTCCTTGCTCGACGCGCGGGTAGCACATCATGCACTTTTCGCCTTTCTCAGTTACCGGGTTGTAGTAAATCGCCTTGTATGGGCAAGCCTCGACACACAGACGATCGCCATGACAAAGATCCTGATCGAGCACCACGATGCCATCTTCTTCGCGTTTGTAGATGGCGTTATGCGTGCAGGCATCGAGACACGGGGCATCGGTACAGTGGTAGCACTTGCGCGGTAGATAGAAGTAATAACCATTCGGCCATTCACCAGCGCCTTCGTCCTCGTCCCAGTTGTAACCCCATTCCGGATCTTCACCGGTTAATGATGCTTTCGGCTGTAGATGGACGCTGTCGCCGGTGCCGCCATAAAGTACCTCGGCATGGTTGAACGTGAGTGCGTCGCCCACATCAACCATATTGGGCAGGGCGCCGGGGCTCGGCTCGCCATGTTCGTCAAAGCCGCCGCCCATTTTTTCGTAATCGCGTGGATAGCCGGCACCCGGATAGGTGCTGACATTCATGAAGCGCATATGCTCGGTGCCTTCGCGCGAGGTCCACAAACTTTTGCAGGCCGCCGAACACGTTTGGCAGCCCATGCATTTGTTCAGATCGATGATGTTCGCGATATGGCGGTTGTGCCGCTTGAGTTCTTCTTTCGGCGCGCCTGGAGGTGCTTTGGCCATGATAGTTATCGGTTCCTAAATTTTTCGGATATCGACCCGCACACTGCGGTCTTTGGCGGGCGACGGGCTGCCGTTAATGGCGTAGTAACGTAATTGCTCGTAGCCGCCAGCGAGATGCAGGGGCTTGGGTTGGCCAATCAGAGCGCGGTTAAACACTTTCCAGCCTTCGAACTGATGGCCTTCCCACATGTAGACGATGACCTGCGCGGGCTGCACGGTCGGCGAGGTACGAACCATGATGCGAAAGTCGGAAAAATCATTGAAGACTTCGACCGTTTCCCCGTCGGCAATACCGAGATTAGCAGCGACTTTGTCGTTTACGTGCATGACCGGCTGACCACGATGCAAACGCATCAATTTCGGCGAGGTCAGGTGCGTGGCGTGAATACTGTGGCGCGGATGACCGCCGGTAATCGTGAACGGATGATCGCCCCCAATCTTCGGTGCGTCCTTGTAGACCGGTAGTTCCTCGCCCGCTTCGATGAACCAGTCGTGGTCGATCAAAAACTGCGCGCGACGCGTGTGGGTGGGATAGACCACTTTGTTATCGACATGCCAGCGCAGGCTGAAAAATGGTTTCTTAGGATCGTATTCGTTGGCGACTAAATCCTTGTACAGGCCCTGGCCGAAACTGGTTAACGGCACCATGCCGACTTCTTTCATCGATTCGATACTGGCCTTTTCGGGAAATACGCCGAGCGCTGCGCCAATACCAATCATCTCTTCCAGTGCATCGTCGTGGGTGGCGAGGTGTCCACGCATGGTGAAGCGATCCCAAAGTTCGTCGTAACGTTGTTCCTCGCCGAAAAACGTCGTGTAGCTTTCGAGCCCGCGCCGCGTCGCAACTTCGCCAATCTTTTTCATTAGCGCGGCAAAAATATCCCACTCCTTGCGCGACTCACCCTGCGCTTTGACCGCTTCCTCAATGAAGGCGAAGCGCGGATTGCTACTCACGGTGTAGGAAATGTCTGCTTTTTCGTAGTACCACGCTGCCGGCAATACGATGTCGCAATGCATCGCGGTGAACGACATACGCGGCTCGATGGCGAACATCATTTTCAGTTTCGGGAACAGATGTTTGGGGTACATGATGGCTGCGCTTCTGATCTTGCGCAGCGGATTGCCGCCACACATCACCATCACTCGCGGTTCCTTGCCGGGCCCGGGGCGCAGATGCTCCGGCTTCCACCAACCCTTCTCGGTTGCCTCAGCGAGGTATTCGGAGAACGTCCGATCGAGCGCCGGGTCCTGCCACTCTTTCTTGTTATATAACTCGTCGTAGCCGCAATGGTTGTGCAGGAACATCGCCGGCGGCACCCACCCCATGCGGGAAGTCAGCAGCTTGGTCATCTCGATGCCGATGTTTTCTGGTGTGACGACCGGATCACTCGCTTCCATTTGCTTGACGACCGCTTCGTGTGTTTTCGCCAGCATGCCGAGGCCGCCTTCGTGCATCGGTTTTTCCATCACCATCAGCACTTCCATGTGATCGGCCGGCATGGCGTAGGTCGTCTGCCCAGTACCCGGTTTCCCCCAGTTTCCTGAAAACGCGCTGGCCAGCAGCATGGCGCGTTCGCTCAAGTCACTGTGGTAGACCTTGCAACCGCCCCAGCCGACTTGAGTGAGGGTGCGCTTGGTACCCATTTTGCGTGCAATGGTCTCAATCAGGCTCGCGTGCAAGCCGCATTTGGCCGCTGCCTTTTCTGCCGTGTAGTCGGCGGCAAGCGACCGCTTCACACCTTCAAACACCGGTTCGACAGTGATTTCATTGCCGTCGGCGAGGATGACTGCGAAGCGGCCTTCGAGCGCTTGTTCTCCGTCAAAGGCGAGAGTACTGCGCGAGGCCGCCGCGATTTCGCTAGTTGCGCTGTTCCAAAAATAGAACTGGTCTTCGCGCCCGCTGCCCGTGACATCCGGTTCACGCAGAAACTTGCCGGTGTCGGTGCGCCGCAATAAAGCGAGGTCCGTTTGTTCGCGCATAAATTGCCGGTCGAGCAAATCTTCTTCAATCATCACTTGGCACATGCCGAGCCAGAAAGCCGCATCGCCACCGGGCTTGATGGGTACGTGATAGTCAGCGTGAATCGAACTCGGACTGTAATCCGGCGCGATGCTGACAAACTCGCTGCCGTTATATTTCGCTTCGGTTATGAAGTGGTAGAGCGGGGTATTGGTATACGACCAGTTGGTGCCGGCCATGATGATGAGTTCGGCGTCGAGGAGGTTGTCCGCGCTATAGCCGAGCAGCATCTTGCCAAACGTGTCGTGCAGACCCTGGTAGATGTCGCCGTTCATCACGTTCCAGTCAGGCGTTACGCCACCGAGAATGGAATTGAAGCGATACAGGCTGGTAAAGCCAACCCCGCCGGCGTTGAAGTGCGCACCATCAGTTATGAAGCTGTCCGGGCCGAACTCTTCGATGCCGTCGACGACCGATTCCGCAATTTCAGTCAACGCATCGTCCCAACTGATGCGTTGCCATTTGCCACTGCCGCGCGGGCCGGCGCGCTTCATGGGGTGGGTGACGCGCTCCTCGCTATACAGATTGGCGTGAAAGGAGCAGCCTTTCTGGCATCCGAGCGGGTTGTAGTCAGGATAGTCCGGGTTGCTCGCCGGATTTTTCATCGACTGTTCTTCGCGCCACACGATGCCGTTTTTGACGTAGACACGAAATGAACAACCGTTCGGTACGCACGCATTGGTGTGCGTACCCCACGTTACTTTGTCCCATTGCCAGATATCTCGATACAGATCGGCGGGCTTTTGGTAGTCAACGCGGGTTTCCCCGGCCAGCACTTTGCCGACAAAACTACCCGACACCACGCCGCCCAATTGCGCTAGCGAGAGCGCCAGGCTGGAGCCAGACGTGCGACGCAAAAAATCGCGTCTGCCGGGATTGACCGGGGACTCGGGGTCCGCCGCGCGTGGGTAGCTTTCAGGGTCTGGCTTAAGTTCCGCCATCGCGATTTCCTGTGTTGCATTTCACCATCGTTGGATGGGCGCATTGATCTATTGATTGGGTCACTTGGTATCGGCCAGCAGGCCGCCGCTTAGCAAAGCGAAATTCTCGCGCGCAAAATCTGTTGCCGGCTTTTTGCCGTCGGGCCGGAACCAGCGCGTCATGTTCAGGAGCTGGAATATGGCGCGGGACGTTGCCTTGACGTCACTTTGGCGAAACTCGCCGCTTTTCATGCCCGCACGCAAAACGCGATGAACAAAGCGTTCGTACGAGTTGCGATGCCCTTCGAACTCGTCCAACCGTTCGATCTCACGGCGGGTTATGCCTGCGTATCCGGCAATGGTTGCGCTCATCAGCCAGTAGTGGCTTTCAAAGTACTCCGTATGCGCGACCATTAATGCGAGCAGTTGCTTGGCGCTCGATTGTGATTCGTCCACGCAGCTTTGCACGTGTTCCGAGATGCCTCTCATGGCGCCCATCGCAATCTCGGTGAATATGACCTGCTTGGTTGGAAAGTAGTGATAAAGCGCGGGGCGCGTGAGGTCGAGTTCGGCCGCAATATCGGCCAGCGAACATTGTTCGTAACCGACGGTGGCAATGGCTTTGGCCGCGCTTTGCAGAATGCGCTGGCGCTGGTCCGATTGTTTGGGCGGACGGCCGACCGGACGCAGCTCAGGTGCAGTGGCGAGCGCACTCATGCTGCGGAATTCCTGCGGAACGGTCGGGACATGGAGCCCTCTGGTTTTTCGCTTCGGTGAGTTGTCAGATTATTAACTTACGCACGTGTCAATAATATCTCACAATCATTCGAGGCTCGCCACTAATGCGACGCCAGTCGAGCTTTCGGCAGAGTCGACACGCCTGACCGGCAAGTGCCGCAATCCGATTAACCGAGGCGATCGTAAGCCTCGAGTTTGGGCGAGGCCATCTCCTCAAAGAAATGCGATGGCGACCACGGCCAGCTTGCGGGCACTCCGTGCTTGTCCAGATACCAGCTGTCACAACCGGTCGCCCAGATCGATTTCTTTGCTGCGGCGCTGCGCGCACTTTCGAAATCCTCGGTGGCGCGCGCGCTGGCGCTGATCTCTCGGCATTCACCGGCGCGAATCTGACCGATCAATTGCAGCACATACGACACCTGCGACTCGGCTATCTGGATCAGAGAAAAATTGCCGACCGGTCCGTTTGGTCCGTTTAACAGGAAGAAGTTTGGGAATTCCGGCACCGAGATCGAAAGATAGGCGACCGGGTGATCGGACCAGGCCTCATCAAGGTTCTTGCCGCTGCGGCCGAGTACCGTCGTCGGGCGGATGAATTTGTCGGCGTGGAATCCGGTTGCCATGACCAGTACATCGAGTTCGTGTAGCTCGCCATCCTCGGTACGAATGCCCCGCGGCTCGATACATTCGATTCCTGAAGTGACGACCTCTGCGTTCGGGTGCTGGATACGTTCGTAAAAATCAGACGAGAAGATCAGGCGCTTGCAGCCCGCTCGGTAAGTCGGGCGCAGCTTCTCGCGCAGTGCCCGATCGGCCACCGTATCCTCAAGATTAGCCAGGCAGGCTGCCTCGATTTCCTTCATCGCCGGCGAATCAGCGTCAATAACCGCGTTGGCGAAGCGCTGAAACTCACCATCAATCTGCGTCCGTAGCGCTTCTATGGCGGTGCTCTCATTGCGATACATGGCTCGTTCTTCGTCGCTGTACACACGGTCGTCTATCGGCATGACCCACTGTGGTGTTCTTTGGAAGAGGTCGAAGTGTGCGACTTTGTCGACGAGAGCGGTGGTGATTTGTATCGCAGTCGAGCCGGTCCCCACCACACCCACCCGTTTGCCCGTTAATTCGACAGTGTGGTCCCAGCGCGCGCTATGGAAACAGGCACCGGCGAACGAATCGAGGCCGGGGATATCGGCCGTGCGCGGATGGTGCAGCACACCGGTGGCAGCGATGACGACGTCGGCTTCGTCCTCGCGACCAGTGGAGGTGCGAATTTTCCATTGACCGTTCTCGAATTTGCAGTGGGGCACACCCTCGTTGAAACGGATACTGTCCATGACCTTGTACTTGTTCGCCACGCCCTCGAAATATTTGAAGATCTCGGCGCCACCGGCGAAAGTGCGCGACCAATCCGGGTTGGGCTCGAAAGAATACGTATATAAATGTGCTGGCACATCGCAGGCAAGACCGGGATATGTGTTCTCGCGCCAGGTACCACCAACGCGATCCGATTTTTCGTAGATGACGAAGTTGTCATAGCCGAATTCGCGTAAGCGGATGGCAGTCAAAATCCCTGCCATGCCGGCGCCGATGATGATGACGCGAACGTCGTTCAGGTTACTTCCACTCGTGGTCATGCCGCCGGTCTCCTGCCAATCAATTTCGTCCTGGAGGAGAAATCGTCCGCTGTTCGCGCTTTTCCCAGTTGATCCAGATCAAGGGATGCCCGTACAGACGTGAAGCCCTGCGCAAATCCAGGACGTCTTCGCGTCGGGCTGACTGGACAGTTGTTGAGCTACCGATGCAGCGCCTCAGAAATCAGATGCGCGCTTTACACGTCGAAGCGTAATCAAAAGGCACGAAACCTGACTGTTATTAAGCGGAAGGCGCACAAAAACATGGCGCGGTCGTTTATATTTTGCGACTGTCGGGGCTCAGCGCTGGATAGAAAATGACGCCGGTCCTTTTGTTTCGACAAAGAACAGACACGTCCAGAGTTAAACTCGCCGGTCGAACCGAGATGAACCTACGGAGTCACAATGCTAAGAAGAATATTCAGGATCTGCGTTTTGTTTGCTTTGCCCACGCTGGCGTGCGCCGAAGTTGACGAGGATCAAGTTGGGGCGTGGTACATGTACCTCTGGAACGCGACTCTGCCCGCCAGTCAGTTCGGATTTCAGGGCGACATTCAGCATCGAAACTGGGACTTGGGCGGCGATTTGGAACAACTGCTGATTCGCGGCGGCGCAACCTGGTCGCCGGAAAACAGTAGTGCCAAATATACCTTCGGCTACGCTCATATCGAGAGCGGTGTTTTTGGATCTTCCGGTGCTTCGACTGAGGAGAGTCGAATTTATCAGGAAGCCTCGATACCTCAGCGGTTCGGTGAGAAATTTCTCGTGACCCATCGCCTGCGGCTGGAGCAGCGGTGGGTAGAAAATCAGGATTTTCGAAACCGCTTTCGCTATTTCCTTAATGTGAATTACCCACTGAACAAAAGTGATCTCAGCAGGGGCAGTCTCTATGTCTCTTTTTACAATGAAGTGTTTCTGAATCTGGAAAACGACATTGGTAACAACCGGAGCGTGGGCGTATTCGATCGTAATCGCACCTATCTGGCGCTGGGCTATAGCGTAACGGATAAGGCGAGATTTCAATTCGGCTATATGCACCAGGAAACAGAACGCGCTGACAAAGGACAACTCCAATTTTCTCTTTTTCACACATTCTAGCTGGATGTCCGGCCCGGGCAGGACGTCCGGACCTAATTGAGTCGAGAACCTGATGCAACGGTAGTCGAACAGGTGCTCGCCCAGTACCGCAATTCGAAAAGCGCACGCCGTCACCGCACTCAGCGCGAGCGAGCCCCGGAGTCCAGCTTAATCAGCTGCCCCGAGGTCGGCTTCAACGGCCTCGGCCAACAGCCAGTCGCGGAATGCCCGAACGTTGGGGTTGCTCGCCTTCTCAAGCGTCGTGACGCTATACATGCTCCCGGGAAAGGGGATGTCGATATCGAACGGCGCGACAAGATGACCCAACTCCAAGTCGCGCCGGGCCATCGTTTTGCGGCCCAGAACTACCCCGGAGCCAGCGATAGCCGCGTCAATGCAGTGGTCGGAATGCTCGAAATGCGGCCCGCCACTTGCGTTCAAATCGGGAAGTCCCGCGCGTGCCAGCCATTTCGTCCAGCCCGGTGTGCCCGGCCAGACCCGTGCCAGGGAGTCGTCGTGGATCAGGGTGTGGTTAGCCAAATCGGCGGGTTTTTGTAACGGCGGACTACCGTCCAGTAATTCGGGGCGGCACATCGGCGTGGCCACTTCGTCCAGTAGTTTGTCCGACACCAAACCATCGTTGTTACCGAGGTTGTAGCGCACGGCAACGTCGGCTTGACCGCTCGCCAGGTCTACGGTCGCCATGGTGGTGCCTATGCGCAGATCGATTTCGGGATAGCGCGCGATGAATGCCGCCAGCCGTGGTACCAACCACTTGGATGCGAAAGCCGGGGCGACCGTGACCACCACCACCCGCTCGCCACCTGCTCGCTTATCGAGTTGTCGCAGCGCCCGGCGAAGTTCTTCGAAGCCGCCGCGTATACCCGGAAACGCCAGCGCACCGGCCTCGGTCAATACAACCGCCCGATTCAGGCGGCGGAATAGCTGGACGCCGAGCTGGTCTTCGAGTGTGCGAATCTGATGACTCACTGCGGCGGGACTTACGTGCAATTCTTCGGCAGCGCGGGCAAAGCTCAAATGCCGGGCGGCCGCCTCAAAGGCGCGTAATCCATTGAGTGACGGTAAGTCATCCATGAGCTTCAGATTAGATATTGTTGCGTGAAGAGCAATGATACTCGTTTGTCAGAACGCTTTAGTATCAGTACATTGCGCACTATAACCGGCACGATCATTAGCTCATTCAGTATAGTTTTATTTAGCAGTCAGCTAAGCGGCTTTGATCCCCGCGCGGACGCGCTGGATAAATCTGCCTAGGGTTCTGCGTCGTCTCTCCAGCTCCCTTGTGCCGGGCCCCCAATTTCACGGACGTGGAATTTCCGGCGCCGCAACGGGATTGAGGGCACCAGCCGGGCGGTTGAGTTACGCAGTATCGACCGCGTCTGTCGGCCGAGAAATAACATCGACTACCACGGCCGCGCTTTCTAACGATAGCCGGAACCGAATAACACACGCCAGGAAGCCCGTTTAATGCACGAATTGGAATCGCGTTTCGCCAGCTGGGTCGTCCGCGCTCGCCTGCCGATCATCATCATTAGCGTCGTGCTGGTCGCACTCGCGGCCAGTGGTGCGCGGCACCTTACGATTACCAATAGCTATCGCGCGTACTTCGGACCCACAGATCCGCATCTCGTCGCGTTCGAATCGCTCGAGAACACTTACACCAAAGATGACTCGGTGATGATGGTGCTGGCTCCCAAAGGCGGCGAAGTATTTGATCGCGAGATTCTGAGCCTGGTAGAAACCCTCACCGAAAAAGCCTGGCAAATTCCGTTCGCCAATCGTGTTGATTCGATCACTAATTTTCAGCACACCGAAGCGGTCGAAGACGATCTGGTTGTTGCCGACCTAATCAAAGACGCCACCAGTCTCAGCGACGAACAACTTGCAAAGGTCAAATCTATCGCGCTTGCGGAGCCCCTGCTCAGGAAGTTCCTGCTCGCCGAAGATGCGAAGGTGACCGCGGTAAACATCAATATCCTGCTGCCCGGTATTAACGAAACGGAAGAGCAGCCGCTGATGATCAAATCGGTGCGCGCGCTTGCCGAAGAAATAAAATCGATTGACCCGGAAGTCGATATTTACATCACGGGCATGGGTGCTTTTCATGTCGCGGCGAGCGAAGCGGCCATCCATGACATGAGCGTGCTTGCGCCAATCAGTTTTGGCGTCATGTTTGTACTCATCGCATTACTTGCCGGTGGACTCGTCGGTACAGTGGCAACCATTCTGGTTTTCGCGATGTCAGTTGGCGCCACAATGGGAATATCGGGCTATCTCGGCTTTCCAATTACGCCAACGGGCGCCGGGACGCCGAATATCATTCTCACTGTGGCGATCGCGAATTCAGTCCACATACTCATTTCGTACTTTCACGAGCTACGCGCCGGCCTCGGTAAAAACGAGGCCATCGAAGAAAGTTTACGCATCAACATCAACCCCATCTCGCTGGCAAGCGTTACGACTGCGATCGGATTTCTCAGTATGAATTTTTCCGAGTCCCCGCCGTTCAAAATGATGGGTACGACAGTTGCGATTGGGGTGCTGATCTCATTCGTCCTCGCTATCACCTTTTTACCCGCGCTGCTGGCGGTACTGCCGACCGGTCGCATCCGCCAGCAATCCAGCGCCGATGAGAAGATCAGCGCGTTCGCGAATTTCGTTGTGCGGCGTCAGCGCGGTTTACTGTGGGGGATGGCTGCGGTCATTCTCGGTTTGGTCGCCAATGTTCCGCGCAACGAATTCAACGAGATGTTCTTCGAGTATTTCGATGAAACCATGGAATTTCGCATTGGCAGCGATTTCATGATCGATAATCTGACCGGACTCTACACCATTCACTTCTCGCTGGACGCTGGGGAGTCCGGAGGTATCAGTAACCCCGAGTTTCTCCGCCATGTCGATGAGTTCGTGGAATGGTTCGCCAGCCAGCCTGAGGCCGAACATATCAGCTCAATCACGCCGACAATGAAGCGTTTGAACAAGAATATGCACGGCGACGATCCGGCGATGTACAAGCTCCCTGATTCCCGCGAACTGGCGGCGCAGTACTTGCTGCTCTACGAAATGTCACTGCCGTTCGGTCTCGACTTGAACAATCAAATTAATGTCGACAAATCCGCCACGCGAGTGGTCGCTACACTACGCCCTACGACTATCGATGAAACTTTGGACATCAGCCAAAGAGCCAGTCGTTGGCTCGATGAACATGCGCCGCAGATTGGTCACGATGATGGCTCCAGCATGATCATGATGTTCACCCATCTGATGCGCCGCAACGCCATCACCATGGTATTCGGTACAACGCTCGCGCTCGGGCTGATTTCGATTGTGATCATCGCGGCGTTACGTTCGTTCAGAATTGGTGCGCTCAGTCTTGTGACGAACCTGGCGCCGATCGGTATGGGTTTCGGAATCTGGGGAATGATCAACGGCGAGATTGGCATGGCCTTGTCGGTGGTCGCCAGCATGACTTTTGGTATCGTCGTCGACGACACGGTGCATTTCTTAAGCAAATATCTGCGCGCCCGGCGCGAGCAAGACCTGTCCGCAGAACAGGCGGTGAAGTATGCGTTTAATACGGTCGGTCGTGCCCTGATTGTTACCACAGTCGTGTTGGTCGTGGGCTTTATGGTCCTGGCAACGTCGCATTTCGGGATGAACTCGAAGATGGGTCTGTCAGTCGCTATTGTGATCGCCTGTGCGTTAGCAACAGTTCTGCTGTTTTTGCCACCGTTGTTGATGAAACTCGACGACCGGCAAACAGAACCGCCTGTTGCCGGTGTTTCGAACAGCTAGCGGTCTGTCCGCACTGCTAAAACGCAATGTTGGCCACATCGGGTCGTTTAGAGAAGCTGGGTACCGTCGTTTTGCTAATCGAATTTTGGTTAGGCCGATAGCCAGTCGCCATTGGGTACAACCGACCGAAATCTGACACATAGGTCTTGCCTGGTACGAAGTCGCCCAAATCCGAAGTCGTCACTATGAACCACGACCTGACCGAGCTGATTAGAAAGAACAGTTCCGCGTCACGAAAAATTCAATGGCACGTTGTACCGATCAAGTTCACAATTGGGACTCCCATGCGCCCGCGACGCGTAAAAACATTGACCTGGCTGTTTACTCTTAATCTCCGCGTCTCTCCGTTTTATCGCCCGTCATTTCTTTAGTGTTGGCGCACAACTGACCACCAAGGAGAAGTTTCATGGCGACGAACCCGACCCAGACAGGCATTGATGATGACGTGCCACCACCGTTACAAAGCAACGGGCCATGGCCCGCAATTATGCGACCTGGCGATACGTTCGTAGATGACGACTCCCGCGCATGGGTCCCAATGGAAGGCTACAGCGGCTCGGCGATTAAGGTGCTTTATGCCGATCGAGCGAGCAACACAGCAGCTTTTCTCTACCAACTCGGGCCGAACCAGAACTTTCCCATGCACGAACATCGCTGCCGCGCATTTGCCTACACCCTGGACGGTGATTGGAACTATGGCGATGTGCATCTCAAGCCAGGTGGCCTTGCAGTCGAGCAAGTCGGCTCAACGCACTTCCCGGAAACGGGCGACACCGGATTCACGGTTTTCGCCGTGCTGATTGGTGAGCCAGGTCAGGACGTTCTGTTGCGTAGTCAAGATCCGGCAACCAACGAAGTTAGCGAACTCGGCATTGAATATTTCATCGAGCTGATGGGCGCGAGCTAATCGTCGGCTTTTTCGACGAAAGCGAATGTAGGGCATCGCATTATTTGATGTGTGGCCGGTGAGCTCTCTGGGACATCATGATGGCTCGTGAGCAAACCGGGCTGCATACCTGACTCCCCCCGCAGCCTCTCGTTGCGTCGACTACGGAGATGTCAGGCTGTAGCGTTGTCAGCTCCCGGACGAGCTGTTCGCGGATCTCCTACCGAGAGTCGCATGAGCATGTTCGAGCGCGCCGTACATCGGCGGCTACATCCGGAACCGCCGGGGGGCGATGCCGAAACGCAGCTTGGATAATCTAAGCTCGCGACTAAGCGTGTTGCTGCAATCGATAGAATTCCGACGCCGTGCCGCAAAACAGACGATCTTTCTCGTCTTCAGTCAAATCAGCGCTCATCTTCTTGAACGCATTCCACAGCACGGTGTATGACACAGAAAATTTGTCGACCGGAAAATTACTCTCGAACATACAACGTGCAGGCCCAAACGCCTCGATTCCATGGGCGTAGTAGTGATGGTGCGCAGCGACTATGTCATCAGAAGTGGGCGGCAGCGCGCGCGCCTCGAAACCGAATCCGTTCCATGGCATGGCGAGCCCGCCGAGCTTTAGCGAAACGTTGGGGCAGGTCGCCAATTCACTCAAATCATCCGCCCAGCTTGCAAATAGTTCGTCGTGGCGTCCGGCATAAGGACCCACACCGAGAGGGGTGCCGAAGTGGTCGAGCACGATGGCGGCACCCGGAAACGCCCGTGCTAAATCTGTGAGGTGGGGGATCTGGTGATGGTAGTGCCAGGCGTCGAAACTCAAACCCATGTCAGCCAGCACTGCGAACCCGGCGCGAAAGTCAGGGGCTCGATACAGTGCGCCGTCGGTCAGTCCAGGCCGGCTGGGCACCAGATCAGAAGCGTCCCATGCAGCTGCCTGACGGATACCGCGGAATAACGGGCTCGCCGCTTGATGGGCTTCAAGGATCTCGCGCACGGCAGCGCCGAGTCGCAGTTCGGCGGTACCAACGATGGCTCCGATCTGCGTTGCGTCGCGATCGTGTCGTCCACGTACCGCGATCGCGTCGACCCATTCGGTCTCGCCCACTGGTAGGAGGGCTTCGGGACCGGTTTTGCGATAGCCTTCTCCGCACTGCAGGTAAACGGTTTGCTGAACTCGGTGGGCGGCACAATCCGCGCGTAGTTTCGCCAAATCGTATTTTTGGAAAGACTCTCGAATCGCGAAAAAGTGATGATGAGGATCAACGATGATGCGCTCGGGATCGAGTACTGGCTCTTCAATCTGCGCGAGCCAGTCTTCGCGAATAGCGAATTCCATCAGACGCCTACTCCTATTTGGGTGCTAATGCTCTCTTTGCAGGGGAGCATACCGGGCGCAAGGGGGAAGTATCACCACCTTTGCTAAACTTCCACTATGACGCGAAGCCGGCCTCCTGTGATTGAATGACCGGCGCGAAATCCAAGACTTACAATAAGCTCGATACCTTTTCACGCGCGTACGGCGCAATACGTCGATGGAATGCCATCTCGGGTGAGTTTTGCGCCCAGATCCCGGGCCGCGCAGACCACGCCGCTGCATTCACTGGCTGATTCCGCACAACATTGATGAATTTAATCGGAGAGAAGGGAACATGTCTCACGCATCCAATGAACATGAAGTTTTAATTATCGGTGCTGGCTTCTCCGGCATCTATCTACTCCTTAGGCTGCGCGAGCTGGGGTTCGATGTTCATCTCATCGACGCTGCGCCCGGCGTGGGCGGCGTGTGGCATTGGAACTGCTACCCCGGCGCGCGGGTGGATACGCACTGCGACATTTACCAATATTCCGATCCCGAATTGTGGGGGGACTGGAACTGGAGCGAGCGCTTTCCTGGTTGGGCGGAGATGCGCGCCTATTTCGAACACGTCGATAAAAAACGCGATGTCAGTAAGGATATCTCCTATAGCACTCGTGTGACGGACGCGGCGTTCGACGAGCACCAAAAACGGTGGCACGTGAAAACGGAGAAGGGTGTCGATTACAGTGCTCAATTCGTGCTCGCCTGCACCGGCTTTGCGGCCAAGCCATTCACTCCACAAATCTCAGGACAGGATTCGTTCGCCGGCCAGGCTTGTCACAGTGCGCTGTGGCCACAGGAAGGCATCGATTTCCGCGGTAAGAAAGTCGGCATCATCGGCACGGGCGCGAGCGGCGTACAAATCGCTCAAGAAGCGGCACGCGAAGCAGACCGCTGTGTCGTCTTCCAACGTACGCCGAATATGTATCTGCCGATGGGGCAGTGCCATTTCACCGAAGATGATATGGGCGCGCGCAAACGGGACTGGCCCGGACGATTCAAGCGCCGTGAGCACACCTTCGGCGGTTTCGATTTCGACTTTATGGAGAAATCCGCGTTCGACGTGTCGGACGCAGAGCGCGACACGACCTACGAGACGTTATGGGAAGCAGGCGGGTTTAATTTCTGGCTGGGTTCCTACCAGGATGTGTTGCTTGATGAGCGGGCCAACGAAACGGCTTACCAATTCTGGCGCCGTAAAGTCGCTTCCCGTATCAAGGACCCGGCGATGGCGGAGATTCTGGCGCCAGAAACGGCGCCGCACCCGTTCGGTGTGAAGCGCCCGTCGCTCGAACAATGGTTCTTCGATATTTTCAACTATGACAACGTCGATCTCGTTTGTCTCAAGCGCAATCCGATCACGGAAATCGTTCGTAATGGGATCAAAACTGCGGATGCGTTCTATGAGTTGGATGTGATTGCCTACGCCAGCGGCTTCGACGCTGTCACAGGCAGTATTGCGAACATGAACTTTAGCGACGGCAACGGCAGCACCATCGGTCAAAAATGGGCGAACGGCGTGCGTACGCATCTCGGTGTCGCGACCTCTGGCTACCCGAACCTGCTGTTCAGCTATGGTCCGCAAGCGCCAACCGGATTTTGCAACGGTCCGTCGAGTGCCGAGTATCAGGGCGACTGCATTATCGACATGTTGGTGCATATGCGTGACAAAGGATTGACTGAGTTTGACGCTGAACCGGAAGCTGAAGAAACGTGGCGGCAATCGATTTTGGATCTCACCAACGCGACGCTTTTCCCGAAGGGGAACTCTTGGTACATGGGCGCGAACATTCCTGGTAAATCGCGCGAGATGTTGATGTACCCAGGCGGACTGCCGCGTTACCTGGAGGAATTCCGCCACTGCCGTGATAGCGGATATGACGGATTCAAAATGCAGTAAGCAGAGCCGGGCGAGACCCGCCAGATGGCCGAAGTGGGCGCGCTTCTAACGCGCGCTGTAATTGGGTGTCGGCCCCAGTCGATAATTTTTGCATCTGTGCGATGCCTGCTGCACTAGGACTCTCGCAGTCGTGCATCAAAAAAACGCCTAAATCGAATACTCACTAAACACGTCTGGCAGATTCGAGGTTGATCAATACGATAATTCCACTATAATCGAATTATGGAAAAACAAAACGCAATCAGCGCGCTCGTATCGCTGGCTCACGAAACCCGGCTCGATATCTTTCGCATGCTGGTGCGCGCCGGGCGTTCGGGTATGGCTGCAGGGGCTGTTGCTGACGCACTCGATGTCCCGGCGTCGACACTGTCTTTCCACTTCAAGGAGCTTAAAGTTTCGGGCGTAGTGAGGTGCCGTCGCGAAGGGCGTTCACTGATCTATAGCGCGAACTTTGAGTCGATGACTGATCTGGTGAATTTCTTGACGGAAAACTGCTGTGAAGGTGAAGGCGAGGGCCTGGTCGATTGCGGACAGCCGACGGCCAAAGATTTGTCGACCCAAGCGAAGAAACGAGCCTGAATAATCGGTCCTGAATAAATCCGAAACATTAGAAGAAAATTGGAGAAAGAATGATGCGAATTCAACTAGCCCTGAACGTTAAAGATATCGAAACAGCCATCGAGTTTTATTCGAAACTGTTCGGCGTTGAAGTGAATAAAAGAAAACCCGGATACGCTAATTTTGCGATTGATAGCCCACCACTCAAACTGGTCCTTAACGAACGCCCGGATGCGCCTGAACGGCTAGATCATCTTGGCGTCGAAGTATTTACCGAAGATGAAGTGTCCGCTACTGCCGAGCGTCTGAGAGCATCCGGCATGATCAGTTTGGAAGAGCAGGACACGACCTGCTGTTATGCCAATTCCGACAAAGTGTGGGCGACCGAGCCGGACGGCTTGCAGTGGGAGTGGTATCGCGTAAAAAGCGATTCGGAGACGTTTGGCGCGGGGCCGAAATTCGGTAATGCGCAGAAAGCGTTAGCAGCGGGTAACAAGGAAGCGTGCTGCTAATGGGAATTTTTGAACGCTATCTAAGTCTTTGGGTGGCTATCGCCATGGTGGGAGGCACCGTATCGGGTGCCTTATTCCCGGGAAGTTTTAGCACTCTTGCTGGTTTTGAGATTGGCGGGGTAAATCTGCTCGTCGCCGTTCTTATCTGGGTGATGATTTATCCCATGATGGTAAATGTCGATTTCACGTCACTTAAACGGATTGGCGACCGTCCCAAAGGCCTCATCATCACCCTGGTTGTGAACTGGTTTATCAAGCCGCTCTCAATGGCCGGGCTTGGGATCTTGTTTTTCGAGTTTTTCTTCCGTGGTTGGGTAGACCCGGCCGATGCCCGCGAATACATCGCCGGGATGATTCTGCTCGGCGCTGCGCCCTGTACGGCTATGGTCTTTGTGTGGAGCCAATTGGTTCGGGGCGATGCGACCTACACGTTGGTTCAGGTATCCATTAACGACGTGATCATGATTTTCGCTTTCGCGCCGATTGTGGCAATGCTTCTCGGCATGGCGGATATTGTGGTGCCGTGGTCCACCTTGTTGCTCTCTGTACTGCTTTATGTGGTGGTGCCGCTTGCGGCCGGGATGCTGACCCGACACCTGTTAATTGACGACGATGGTGACGAGAACCGAGTTCAGGCGTTCAGTACCAAGCTCAAGCCGTATACGGTTATCGGCCTACTGGCGACAGTCGTCTTGCTGTTCGGTTTCCAGGGCCCGCGCATCATCGAGCAACCCCTCGTGATTTTGTTGATTGCGACACCGTTGCTGGTACAAAGTTACGGCATTTTTTTTATCGCGTACGGATGGGCCTGGTTGTGGCAGACCCCATTCTCTATTGCGGCGCCTGCTGCGCTGATTGGCACTTCCAATTTTTTCGAACTCGCCGTTGCCGTTGCGATAAGTATTTTCGGACTTGAAAGCGGTGCTGCACTTGCGACCGTCGTCGGGGTGCTTGTTGAGGTCCCGGTAATGCTTTCGCTGGTGGCTTTCGCGAATCGTACGCAGGGGCAATTCCCGCACGAACCGGTCGCAACCTAATCCGCGCACCAGGCAGGTTCTGCGTCTGTCTCGTGATTGCTTCGACGTTGAACAGTTGGGATCGAAGTCATGGCTAGAAATCGTGTCGCCGGCGTAGCTGGCGCGATTCGCCTGAATAACTCCACTGTGAATCGGCGTCAATTCGGGCGCGACTGTTACTTGGGCGGCGAGCCCTGGAGGCTTGGCATGGCGACGATGTGACGGTCGGAGAAGCGCCATTCGCCGTGGCGTTTCGTCAGGCGATCGCGATATAGCGAGCGTAACTGGATGGCTCGCCCGCTCCGGCGCGCGTGACAATCGGCGTCCACGTAGGTCTCGGTAAGCGCACTATCTCCGTCGATGTCGATGAGCGGAACGTAGATTAGATGGCGTAGTCCCTCGACGGGATCGCGCGCCTTGCGGATCCATTCAACATAGCAGTCCCGGATCGCCTCGGAACCGGTAAAAATGCCATTGAAGTCCAGGCGCGCGTCGTCCCAGAACAAACCAGCGATCTGATCAGCTGTACCCTGGTCGACTGTAAAGCAGTACCTGGCGAGGTGGTTTTGTATTTGTTCGCGATCGGAATCCGGCATAGTGAATCGTCCACAATGAATACAGGCTCGCCAGGCCTGGAAGCGGCATTTCTTCTGGCGTGCGACTTAAGCGTGACTGCGAGCATGGCAAGGTGCTTCGGTGACGCGCATCGCCATAGCTTTCTCCACTCCACGCAGCATTAATACTACAAGATCCAGGCTGTGCTGGGTTTTGTCTTGTACTCCGCGACCGCTACGGGAGGGAGCGGTCAATCAATGGCGGCTGGAAGCCGGCTACGGTCCGCCGCGATGCGTAACTGTCCACCACGCGAAAGCAGACGCATGAATTCGCAGTGGTGCTCTACGTGAACGGCCGAGAACGGAAGCTCATGACACCAAGCTCCTCGGATATGCTGCCCGCTGGATTCACTAGCGGGAGATCAAGCGATGGACTGGGATGCTATAGGTGCGTTTAGCGAAATACTTGGTGCATTCGCCGTTGTCGTTTCGCTCATATATGTAGCCGTACAGGTCAAGCAAAGTAACCGACAGGCGGCGACGGATACAGGATTTGCGCTCATGTCTGAGTTCAGTCGCGTCGACGAGTTGATTCTCACTACCCCAGATATCATTGCCTTAATGATCAAGCTTGAGTCAGATGAAGAGCTCACTGATGAGGAGCGGAAAAGATCGGAGCATTTCGCAATGAGGTTGATGAATAATTGGATGCAAGCAGATATTGCTCATGAGAATGGCTTATTAGACCCGGAGCTGTATAAAGACCTGATCGGCGACGCCAGGCACAACATGACGTCCTATCCGCAGCTGAAGAAAATATTTCTGAACTTGTTCGAAAATTATCCGCGCATAAAGGGAATGAATATTTTTCGGGCCGCGTTTGAAGATGAATGATGCTGTTGTGCCCGGCACTAGTTAATCCAAATCGTCCACTTCCTTTTGTAGTGCCGCACTTGCGTCAGTTCACCCACTGATGAACGGACGTTCCATTCGGCTAAAACTTTCGACGAAATCGGCCAGGAAGAGACGCTCACTCGCGCTAAATATGCTGTTCCCGTGATGCCAAATCGCGGGTAAATAAATCTGTCCCCTTTCGTGCTCCCGATTTATACTAAATCCTTAATAAATCGCATCGAAAGCGGAACAGTAGCAGGCATGCTGAATGAGTTTTTGAGCGCATTAGACGCATTGCCAAGTGAAACAAGCACCTGGCCGCTCGTTCTATTGCTAAGGCTACAACTATTGCATTTAGGCTCCACGTAAGACTCCCGACGGTCCGTTGAGCGCACTTTCAGTGCGGGATCGGATAGCTGCTCATTTCGGATAAGCTGGCGTCCGCAGCAGCGCTCCTGATCGACGCGACTGGCCATGACGTCACATCCACCGCCAAGACGTTGTTGGTAGGTCCGGCGAGCAGGTGGAAGATGTCGTGGAAGTGATAGATGTCATCATTACCACACGAACATCGATGCGGGCGCCGCTCAGGGCCTAATTGGGCAGGGCAATCACCCGAGACCACCCCATGTAAAGGGTCAATGCCGGTCCGCTGGACCGATTGTACGATCTGACCGGCTCTGCTTTGGCCCCACACAGACCGCAACACGAGGACGCAAACGTGACTTCGCAGAAACTGACACACCTCAAGCAGCTGGAAGCCGAGAGCATCCACATCATCCGAGAGGTCGCGGCCGAGTTCGACAACCCGGTGATGCTCTTCTCGCTGGGTAAAGATTCCATGGTCATGCTGTGGATGGCGCTCAAGGCCTTCGCGCCCGGCAAGCTGCCGTTTCCACTGTTGCATGTAGACACCACCTGGAAGTTCCAGGGAATGTACGCCTTCCGAGACTGGCTCGTGAAAGAGTACGACCTGGACTTGAAGATTCACGTGAACCAGGAAGGCGTCGACGCGGGCGTCAGTCCATTCTCCGTCGGCTCGGCCAAGCACACCGACATCATGAAGACCCAGGGCCTTAAGCAGGCGCTGAACCACTACAAGTACGACGCTGCCTTCGGTGGCGCAAGACGGGACGAAGAAAAGTCCCGCGCTAAAGAACGCGTCTACTCCTTCCGGGACAAAAACCACCGCTGGGACCCCAAGAACCAGCGGCCCGAGTTGTGGAACCTCTACAACTCACAGGTGAACAAGGGCGAGTCCATCCGCGTCTTCCCGCTAAGCAACTGGACCGAACTAGATATCTGGCAGTACATCTATCTTGAGTCCATTCCGATCGTCCCGTTGTACTACTCGGCGGTGCGCCCCGTCGTCGAACGCGACGGCACCCTCATCATGGTCGACGACGAGCGGATGCCTTTGGAAGAGGGCGAGACGCCGATGATGAAGAGCGTCCGCTTCCGTACGCTCGGCTGCTATCCGCTGACCGGAGCCGTCGAGTCCGACGCGACTGACTTGTCGACGATCATCCAGGAAATGCTGGTTGCGACAAGCAGCGAACGCCAGGGCCGGATGATCGACTTCGACTCCGACGCATCCATGCAGAAGAAAAAAGAAGAAGGCTACTTCTAAAGCAAACGCCAGGATCCAGTGACTATGAGCCATCAATCAGAACTAATTGCATCCGACATCCTCGGCTACCTCAAGCAGCACGAGAACAAGGAATTGCTGCGCTTGTTGACCTGCGGGTCGGTGGACGACGGCAAGTCGACGCTCATCGGTCGTCTGCTCTACGATTCCAAGATGGTCTACGAAGATCAACTCGCTGCAGTTAAGAGCGCGTCGAGTAAGTACGGCACAACCGGCACGGACTTCGACCCGGCGCTACTGACCGACGGCCTGCGCGAAGAACGCGAGCAGGGCATCACCATAGATGTCGCTTACCGCTACTTCTCAACGACCAAGCGCAAGTTCATCATCGCCGACACCCCCGGTCATGAGCAGTACACCCGCAACATGGCCACCGGTGCATCGACCTGTGACCTCGCCATCATCCTTATCGACGCCCGCCACGGCGTGCAGGTCCAGACCCGCCGTCACTCGTTCATCGCGTCGCTCTTAGGCATCAAGCATGTCGTCGTCGCCATCAACAAGATGGACCTTGTCGACTTTAGCGAAGCGCGCTATGAGCAGATTAAGGCCGACTACACTGAGTTCACCGGCAAGCTCGAGCTGCCCGATATACAGTTCGTGCCGCTGTCCGCGCTCAACGGTGACAACGTCGTCAACGCCTCCGAGCACACGCCCTGGTACCACGGCGGCACGCTCATGCACATCCTCGAGAACGTGCATATCGCGTCGGACCGCAACCTTGTCGACTTCCGCTTTCCAGTCCAATACGTTAACCGTCCGGACCTGAACTTCCGCGGCTTCAGCGGCACCATCGCCTCCGGCACTGTCCGGCCGGGCGACGAAGTCATGGCCTTGCCCTCGCGCAAGAAAGCCATCGTCAAACGCATCGTTACCATGGACGGCGACCTCGACGAGGCCTACGCGCCACTCGCGCCGACCATCGTCCTCGACCGCGAGATCGACGTCTCTCGTGGCGACATGCTCGTCCAGCCCAATAACGTGCCCAAAGTCGCTCAGGCCTTCGAAGCGATGGTCGTTTGGATGAGCGAAGATCCGCTGACGGCCGGCAAGCAGTACACCATCAAGCAGACCACCACCAACGCGACCGGTGTCGTCAGCGACCTGCGTTACCGCATGGACGTCAACACCATGCACCGCCAGGATGCGGACAAACTCGAGCTCAACGAGATCGGCCGAATCGTCGTCGAATTGTCGCGTCCGATGGCGTTCGACCCGTACACCCGCAACCGTGGCACTGGCTCGTTCATCGTCATCGACAAGCTGACGAACAACACCGTCGGCGCGGGCATGATCCTGGACCGCGAGCTGGATAGTGCCTCATCGCGCCGCCGTGAGATCGCCGAGAAACGCGGCACGGAAATCAAGATCCACGAGTCGCTGGTCGGCGCAGACGAACGTGCAACCCGCCTGGGTCAACAGCCCGTGACAGTATGGCTCACCGGCCTGACTGGCAGCGGCAAATCGGCTGTGGCCTACGGCTTGGAGCGACGCCTGTTCGACGAAGGCAAGAGCGCCACCGTGCTCGATGGTCGCAACGCACGCCTGGGCCTCAGCGCCGACCTGAAACACACCCAGGCCGACCGCAAGGAAAACCTGCGTCGCGCATCCGAAGCCGCCAAGCTCTTCAACGATGCGGGCCACATCACCATCTGCGCTTTCCTCTCGCCCAGCGTTGAGGACCGCGCAATGGCCAAGGACATCATCGGCGACGACCGGTTTATTGAGGTTTACCTCGACGCCCCTGAAGACGTGTGCAGGACACGCGCCGCCACCGATGAGTTCACCGACACGATGACGGAGATGGCCGCGTTCAGCGATATGGCTGCGCCGTACGAAGCGCCCACGTCAGCCGACTTGGCCCTCAAGACCGACGATCTGACTGTCGACCAGTCGGTACAGAAGCTTTACGACCTGCTCAACGGTCGCGGGTTGCTGAAGTAAGCGTTTAGGGCGTGCGGGGCAAGCGTCTGAAACCCCGGCATTCACGTCCGGAGACCGTAGGTCTCCAGCCACCTTGTTCAGAGCACCTAACAAAGGCCATTCGTCGGTCCTCAAATTTTTGCTGAATAGCTACTCTTCCGTCTTACCTTGTTCGTCGTCCGGCAGGTACCAGGGCAGCATTTCGTGAGTCGGACGCGGACAGTCGGGCGAAGCTAGCAGCCCCTCCACATGAGCGACAAAATCCGGGTTCCAGTACGGTTTAAGGTATTCCCACCAAGTTGCCATTCCAGGCATCTGCAAAAAACTTGCGGTGATGGCATCTTGCTGGTGTGACATCAGGGGATCAATTGTCCCGTGCTTTTGCGCTGCAAATATTTCGCCGCTAAGGATTATCAATGGCGACCAAATGCCGTTGATCATGCCTTGTTCGTGACGGCTTAACGACTCGAAATCGAGCGTGCCCTTCTGCAAAAGAGCCATCATTTTCGGGTCTGTCATTGGCTTGAAAAGTACCGAGTTCAATTCAGCAACAAATGCGCGATAGGTTTCTCTCGTCTGGGCGAGATTTCCTTGCCGTACCTGCAAAGCAAGGTAAATCAACGTGACCAACACCGCTAAGCCCCCGACGATTTCTGCGACGTCTGCGAATTGCGCAAGGTCCATATCTAATATCCTCTAGTCGTGCGTGGAATGCGTGATTAGCAATTATAGAAGCTCCAGCGGTTGACCCAGGGCGGTCATCGGAACGGCCGCTCCCCCATCTGTGCACGTTCGTCGGTGCGCCTTGTCAGAGGGGAATTGCCAATAGCGGACGTTCACGGAACCAATCCTCTCGGATATGCTGCCCGCTGGATTATCTGACGGGATGGTAAAGATGAACTGGGAAACTATTGCGACGTTGGCCGAGGTTGTAGCGGCAATTGGCGTAATCGCGTCTCTGATCTACGTCGCTAGACAGGTTCGTTCTTCCCAGGAAACGGCAGCGGACACGAATAGGCTGACGCGTGCTAGCGGAGTTCGGGAAATAATGCTCGCTAATGCGACAAATGACGAGTTGCGAAATAGTGTCATAAAGGCATTCGGCTTAACGAAAAATTACGAAAAGATGGCGCGTGTACTGGAGATAGACTTTGATGATGCAGCGCGCGTCGATTTTCAAAACAATATGTATTTCTGGCTGCATTGGGGCCAATTTTCATCTACGACTGATCCACAGGACTTAGAAGAACTGAAGGGTGTTGTCCTTTCATATTCAATTCCAGCATTTAAGTACTCGTGGGAAAACAGTCTTTGGGCACCGCGTCCACTGGACTCGAAATTTGTTGAGTTCGTAGATACAGCCCTGGCAGGTGTTTCGGACGATCATTATAAAAAGGTCGTCTCGCAAAGGGATTAATCCAGCACGTCATATGCCATCGCGTCGGGCTATAAAAAAGCCGAAGTGGGCTAAGGCGCGGGCTAGTTGTGACGACCGAGACGCGACGTTGAGCTTTAATTTTCCTGTTAGCCGCCGTTCGGTAGCCCGCACAATTTGGCCGATCGGCCAGGAACCCATATTCGACTAACTGATAAATGGGATGCCATCGACCTCAATATCGGGCGCGACATCGCGGTCGATGACTAGGTTACCGCTTCATGTTTGTCCGATTGCGCTAGTTCGCGGCTTCCTTGACTAGGACCCGCTCAGGCTGACCTTTCTCGTGGACTCGAAACACCAACAACTCAGCACCTTCATCGCCGGTTCTAGCGGCGTGCACATGCTTTAGGGGGACTTTCGCTAGCTCGCCTTCACCATATTCCGCATCACCCTTACCTTCCAGAGTCATAATCACGCGACCCTTAAGCACGTAGCCAAATTCCTCACCCGGATGCCAGTGCGTGGGGAGTGAGGTATTAGGTGGGAGGTCTACGCGGCTGACTATGAACTCGGTGCCTTCGACACGTTCAAGTTCGCCGGACAATATCGTTGAAAGAGATACTTTTCCTGGCACGGCTTCATCAGTATTTACCGCCGTGGTGTCAGCAAAGGCTGGCGAGAGCCAAATAGACACCAATAGTGACAGTGATGTTGTACGAAAAATTCCCATGACTTACTCCAAGACAATTTGATTGTATCTAAGCAGCGATTCAGCGTTCGCAGCATGATTGTTTCTCAGGTTGCGTGAATCACCCTGTCATTTAACAGACGAATAACGACGCCCCAAAATAAAATCTCATTTCGAAAGGCGAGCATCTTAAGGTCTAGATCGCGAGGGGCTGCTCTGGCAAACCTGAGACGGTCGGGATAAGGAGCGGAGTGTCAGCTCTCCCGAGAGCAGTCGTCGATCGGCCGGCGACATCAGACTCTAATCGGCCAAGGACGGATCTTCACGGTGACTCGTACGCTCAATCAAATATCTGCCGCTCCATAACAAGCACGTCCAATCCGCGATTAATCACCTGCGCGTAGGGCACCCAACCGAGACTGGCATATAAGCCGCCATCCAACGCTTCCGTCTGTAAATAGAGTGTTTCTACTCCATACGTCGGCGCTACCTTAATAATTCGTTCGACGATTTGCTGCCCATAGGCGCGGCCTCGGTGGTTGGCTGGGACATATACACCACCTAGCCAATGCGCCTTATCCGGAAACATTTCCGCCATTTCGCGATACTTCAACTGTGCCACCGCAACGACGTCGCTATTGTTCGTTGCAACGATGATGAACGGAATTTCGCTCCGGTTCGCGTAACGTTCGACTCGATCCCGCGTGGCCTCGATCGTGTCGCCCTGCGTCAGGTGACCCCACTCGTCGAAATACCACTTGGAGATGATGGGGATCGCGTCCAGGTAGTCGGCCAGTAATCTAAACCTTAGCGCCATTGCGAAATTCTTCCCACTGTCGAACAACTGTTTGCGTAACGACGTTAGCCGTGCGCTTCCCTGTTAGCGGCGAACTATAGGGATAGCGCGCGCCTTGATGTTCACAAAGTCGTGGTCTTTCCTGCATTCCAGCGTTTCAATTCAATGACGTGAGCGACAGCTTCTGGCACCTGGCGGCGATAGCGTCGCCGGTGCATTGAAACGTCGCCGCGGCCAGCGACCAGATGTCATCACGGACTGCGTCAGGACGCTCGCGACTCAGCAATTCGCGATGAACTACCTGCCAATGGGCGCGCGTATCGTTGTGCGGAGCCCACCACCGGTACGCATCCGATGTCATCCGATTGTAAGACCCTGTTGAGCCCGACGAAGCGGAAATCGTGCGTTTTACAGATTAATAATCGAGGGGCGGATGAATCCTGGCTCACGAACGAAACCGTCAAATCGGTCATGGATAGATTGACGGAGCACAAGCGCTGCCCAGTGGCAGCACTGTTTCGCTACACTTGTTATAGATTGTAAGTTTGGCGGTTCCCATGTCCTTGATAGCGCTACAACATTGCCACGTCTTTGATGGTTCCTCGACTGAGATTCTCGAAGACGCGACCGTGATCATCGAAGATAACCGTATACGCGAAGTCGGTGACTCCGGTACCGCGCCGCAGTTAGCCAAAAGAATAGATTTAAAAGGCGCATTTTTGATGCCCGGGCTAATCGACGCGCACGTTCACGTGTGCGCAGCTCAAGTTAACCTAAGTGCCAACGACGAAGTACCGCCGACGATGCGTGCGTTGATTGCCTGCAAGAGCATGGAGGCGTCGTTACAACGCGGTTTCACGTCGTTACGCGATGCAGGTGGCGCAGATTGGGTCCTGGCAAAAGCGTCGGAGACCGGCTTAATCGAGGGACCACGATTGTTCTTTTCCGGTTCAGCGCTGAGTCAAACCGGCGGCCACGGTGATATGCGTGCGCCGCAAAAATACCGTGGGGGCTGCGCCTGCGCATACGTGGGTGGTATTAGCCGACTGGCAGACGGCGAAGATGCGGTGCGGCTTGCTGCGCGTGAGGAACTGCGCCAGGGTGCTACCCAGATCAAAATAATGGCATCTGGTGGGGCGTCCTCCCCGACCGACCCGATCGCGATGCTGCAGTATACCGAGACCGAAATTCGCGCCGCGGTGGAAGAAGCACGTCGCTGGGATACCTATGTGATGGCACACGCCTATACTGGCGATGCTATTCGGCGTTGTGTTAAAAACGGGGTACGTTCAATCGAGCATGGAAACCTGATTGACGAGGACGCCGCGCAAGCCTTGGCATCGGCGAACGCGTATATCGTGCCCACGTTGGTCACTTACGCGGCGTTGGCAGAAGAGGGCGCAGCCCTGGGCTACGACCGGATAAGCATCGACAAAATCGCGCAGGTGCGCGAGGTCGGGATGCGTTCAATCGAAATTTGTCGCGATGCTGGTGTCAACATCGGATTCGGTACCGATCTACTGGGTTCGTTGCAGCATTGGCAGAGTCGTGAGTTCGTCATTCGAGGTGAAGTTCTTTCGCCGATCGAAATTTTGCGCTCCGCTACATCGATGAACGCTGCGTTACTGCAACGTCGTGGAGAACTGGGGTGTGTCGCGCCCGGCGCGTTGGCAGATTTGATTGTCGTAAAAGGAGACCCGACGCGCGATATCGGAATTCTTGCCCGACCCGAAGAAAACTTGCTGGCGGTAATAAAAGACGGCCGGTTTTATAAGGATCACATTACCAATGCCTGAGCATGCACTGCTCGAAAAATCGACCCGCGTCGAATCGCTTGACGGCGCCTCGATTGCGGCAAGTTATCAATTGACCCGTTATCGCAACGTCCTTGTGTTTATCCACGGTCTCGCTTGCTCGCAAAGTTTTTGGCGGGGCCAAATCGAGGGCTTTCGTGCGACACACGATCTAATTGTGCTCGATCTCGCCGGTCACGGTGAATCTGGGGTCGGTGAACGCGACTGGACAATCGAAAACTTCGCTCAGGACGTGATCGCCGTATTGGATCAATTGAACGTCACTCGGGCATCGTTGATTGGGCACTCGATGGGCGGTGCCGTTGCGCTTGAGGCACTGAATAACAATCGCCAGCGTTGCCGTCGGGTCATAGGCGTCGATACTGTTACCTACCAAGAGATTTATCCACGTGCTGATGACGCCTACGTCGCTGCCATGAGCGAAGCCTTGCAGGGCAACTTTGGCGACACGTTGCGCGCAGCCCTCGATGCGTATTTCCTCCCGGGCGGTGACCCGCAGGTTAAATCGTGGGTACTCGATGAGATGCTAAAAACGTCGCCCGTAGTCGGCATTAAATCGATGCAGGCATTATTACGATGGGATCTCGACGCGGCTCTTAAGAAGCTGCCCGAGGCACCGGTGTGCATCAATTCCGCGGAGCTCCTCGATGCTGCGGTTGCATCGCGCTACCGCGACCACCTGCAAGTGATTCCATTTGCCGGCGGCGGTCATTTCCTGATGCTGGATGCGCCGCAACGGTTCAATCGAGTTTTATACGAATGCTTGTCAGACATCGCGGCAACGGATGCTCAAGTGGTCTCGACGGACCCGCACTGACGCACGTTTCGGGGTGTTGATCGTACCTGCGCTCCACACCCGGGAGCCAACAGCCTCGGTTAGTGTGTCGGCCTACCGGTCGAGCTAACGCACGATGCGGTCAAGTGCTTGTTCAAGACAGGCTGGCGGTTGCGCCAAGCACAGACGGATGTATTCTTCGTTGCCAGGCCAGAATGTATCGTCAGGCGCGAGCCCCACATTTTCTGCTACGAGCCCGCCATTAACAAAATCGGGACTCGGCGGCATTCCGGAAATGCGCACGAGCGGGTAAAACGCACCTTGTGGTTCGACGAGTACGATATCGGGTGTGGCTACTAAAGGATTTGGCAATTTAGCTAACACGACGACTGGATAACTATGGAGCTCGCTTATATCTACGACCTACTCTGGCGGTTGCGCGTGCGGCGCGATTCGATACGAATGCTCAGCCGATCCCGTCATGTCCGTGAACTGTCACTGCCGTGATTGTCAGCAGGCGACCGGTAGTGCTTACTCGACCGACATGGTCGTGCCTATAACGGGCTGGAAAGTGCTCGAAGGTGACCCAAAATACTTTAATAAAACAGCGAACAGCGGGAACACGGTAAGCCGTGGCTTTTGTGGAGACTGTGGGTCGCCGCTATTTGTCAAAGAATCGGCTGCTCCGGACATCATTGTGATTACAGCGGGGAGTTTAGACGACCCGAGTCGATATTCCCCTACAGGTGATCTCTGGGTAAGCAGTGCCCAACCATAGGATCACATGAATCCCGAGTTAGAGAAATTCGAAACCCAACCGTAACGACTAAGTTGAGCAATCGGATATAGCACGGTAAAACGAGCTGTATTGAACGTTGTCGACCGTATTGCGATTGGGGGCACTTTCCCGTGGAGCGAGGCGCGATTCTGAACGTCAGCCCGCCCGCTAGCGGACGTACCGAAGACGCTGGTCTACTCGCGCTATCGACTAACAAAGGATCTTTTGGCCCGTTGTTTACGTGCTATGCGGCGGTAAGCCGAAAAAGTGTCGCGACATGTTTCGAACCGAATGGCGAAATCAGTCCGCTGAGAATAGCTTGGGCAAAGGGGGCGTGATGATAGGCTCGCTATGCATCACGTGTTCCTTGCCGGCAAACAAGTGCGCGTTTTCAAGCTGAACGAATAGTGATATATCTTCGACGAGCATCTGCATCATTCGGTCTGCCTCCGGACCGCTAAGGTTGGCGGCCGCACGGCGGTCCATCCACACTTCTGCCTGCCCCATAACGCATAGCCTTTCCTCGAACGCTGCACCCATTAGGCCTTTAAGATCATCAAGTACCGCGCTCTCAAGCCTATGCGCCTGAATATACTTATCGTAAGGAAGGAACGATGCGAATTGCCTGGCCAGCGCCCCGTGGCACGCGTTCCAATGCAATTGCGCTCCTGTCATCGTCAATTCTGGACGGTAAGAAGCCACCATAATTGCTTTGAGATAGGTGTTTTCCCAGCTCGCCTCGATGTCGTTGCGAGGGAACAGCTGTGGTACATCAACGGTCATCCAGATATCTGAACGCGAGAAATCCACAAATGGTGACTCTTCCTTTGCCCATCCTTGGATCGCCTCACGGACGTTTTCTAGCGTTAAACCACGTTTCATATCCGCCAGGTCACCGATAACCCACTGATCTACGAAATCGTAAGTATCCTCGGGTGTCCCGTAGATTCCGCGAAGGAGCCCGTTCGCTGGGTCGTCGTGTAAGGTTTCACACTTAACGTATTTTTTTACGCCGATTTCTCTAATCACCGGCCGCCGTCTTTCGAAATGTTCTTTCAGCCAAAATTCCCGGAATTGCTCACGGGAAACGTCCGCTCGCTTTCGCACAAAATAGTTAAGCGTCAGCATATCGGGCTCCGCGCTGATAAAAAGGTCAGCACTAAGATAGCAAAACGCCACACGTGAACACGCGCCGACGCCAACACCTAACGACAGGGTCCTTCGAGAACGGTTGAATCGTTAACTTATGCAGAAACTTATCGGTAGGAGGACCAGTTTTCGATTGCGCAATCACCACGAGTTTCGCGCGCTCTCTACGAACGAAGCGTCAGTCTGGTACAGCTATCGGGTTGTTCTTTTCCTGAGTTCTATTTGATCTCCCGCCCGCCATGCCGGCCTACGCCAGCAGCAAATCGGGCCGCGCCGGACTGCGCATCGGCCGCCTTGGCTGATTCGGCCAGAGCAATCTCCTCGGTAAACGCTTCGGTCAAAGAAAGACCTGCTTGAGCATAGGCGGAATGCCGATCGGAGTTCATCGCGGTCTGCGGCACCGCCGCGATCTGTTTACCAAGCGTGATTGCGGCATCTAACACCGCACCGTTTTGGATGAGACGTGTGATCAAGCCGATTCGTAGCGCCTCTTCGGCTTGAACGGCGCGGCCAGTAATCAGCATATCTTGCGCAAAACCCATACCGACAACACGCGGCAGTCGAACAGTGGTCCCGTCACTCATCGGCACGCCGAAACGTCGCGAAAAAACACCAAACACTGCTGAAGCGTCTGCGATCCGAATATCGCAGCGCAGCGCAACGCCAAGACCGCCCGCGCAGGCGTGGCCGGAAACGGCAGCAATGACGGGTTTGGACAAGCTACGGCCGTTCGGGCCATTCGGCCCGGCCCAGGGTTCATACACTGCCCCCTCGCTTGCCATTTCCTTGAGATCCGCGCCAGCGCAGAAGGTGCCCGCTGCACCGGTCAATATTGCAACTTTAGATGTTTCGTCTTCCTCAAAGTCCGCAAAAGCGTCGCGCAGCGCGAGCGCGGCTTCATTATCCAGTGCGTTACGTACCGCTGGTCGGTTAATCGTAATAATCCGAACCGGGCCATCGGCTGAGATGACAATCTTCCTACTCAATACACTGTCCTCATTGTTGGGCGGGATACTTTGCTGCAATGGGAGAAGGTGTCAGATCTATTTATAGAGAGCAAAGGGGCTGGCAGATTCATTGTGTTTATCGCAGTCTTGCGCCCCCGTAAACTTCGCCTATTAATCAACATCGCATTTCCCCCGAGTGCCATTAAACCGACGCTTGCCATAGCGCCCGCGGGTTCGGCGCTTGGGCAGCCACTACTCTGTGCTGCCGTATTGAACAGCTTCCAACTCGAAAGCTGACGTCACACTCGGTGGGGCACTCGACTGGGTTGTTGCGCTAATCTCGGTGTATTGTCATGCGTACGGCGGGGCAAACAATAAGTAGTGTCAAAAAAAGGCGAGCAAGTATGAAAGTTATCGAAGTACGTAACCCGGCGACCCTGGAGTCGCTCACGGTGGTGGAACACAAGCAACCGCAACCAGGTCGTGGGGAGATTTGTGTTCGTGTTAGAGCGTGTTCGCTTAATTACCACGACTACGCCGTCGCTGTCGGGATGATCCCCGTTGAAGAAGGACGCGTTCCGCTGTCCGATGGGGCCGGAGAAGTTGCCGCAGTCGGTGCGGGGGTCACGTTGTTTGCGGTTGGCGATAGGGTGATGTCGACGTTCTTCCCGCATTGGTCTGGAGGTCCGGTAACGGGGGCGCGCACACTGGGTGTACCTGGCGACCACGTCAGCGGTTTTGCAGCCGAGTATGTCTGTCTACCTGAAGCAGCGTTTACACCGATGCCAGCTGAATACAGCTTTGAAGAAGCGGCGACCTTGCCGTGCGCCGCACTCACAGCATGGCGGGCGCTGTTCGTAGAGAACGATATCCGTCCTGGTGATTGGGTGCTCACGCAGGGCACTGGTGGCGTGTCGATATTCGCACTGCAATTCGCCAAAGCAGCAGGTGCGAAGGTAATCGCAACGTCATCGTCGAATGAAAAACTCAAGCGTTTGACTGAAATGGGTGCCGATCACGTCATCAATTATCGCGACACACCGGAATGGGGAGGCGCGGCAATGGAGATTACCGGCGGTCGCGGCGTTGACGAAGTCGTTGAAGTCGGCGGACCAGGGACTCTAGCCCAATCGATTACGGCGACGCGAGTGGGTGGACATGTGTCGATGATCGGGGTGCTCACGGGGTGGGAAGGAGAAATACCGACCTTCGATGTAGTTTGGCGCAATATAAGAATTACCGGCATCACCGTCGGTTCGCGCGACCATCAGCTGGATATGGTGCGTGCATTGGAGGCCGCCAGTTTTCGTCCTGTCATCGATAGATCGTTTCCGCTGGAAGATATCTCTAGTGCGTTTGCTCATCAAGAGTCGCAAAAGCATTTCGGAAAAATTTGCTTGACGGTGTAGTCCAGGCAACGACGAGTCCGACCCCGGCAAGCGTAGGCAGCCCCCATCGTTGTAGGAGTAGCGTAAAAAATAGCGTCCGGCCACCAACCTTTTGACTTCGAGAAGACTAGAGGAGGGAAATGTGGCCGGATCCGATTTCCCCGAACGAAGAAACCTTAGTCCAGTTCGCGGTTGGGGGAAACGCAGAGAAGATTACGAATCCCCGGGGGCAGAATACGCTGCGATTGGCGCGCCTCGTACTGTAGTACGCAGGAAGGTTCTTGCTTCATCGCGCGGATAATCAAGTCTCCCGCTGTGCATCAGGCCGCTACGGTTCTCCCACATAATCGTATCGCCTACCGACCATTGGTGCTCCCACCGAACTGTCGTGCTGTCCATCAACTCGTAAACCGCATCGAAAATCGATTCTTCTTCGCCTTGCGATAGGTTTCGGATGGCGCACGTCGTATAGGGGCTGATGTATATCGCTGGCGTGCCTGTATCCGGATGGGCTGATACAACGGGGTGGACCGCCACGCTAGCCGCCTTGTCCGTATCGCTCAATGCATTAGCAGCGAGCTGATTCAGATCATTGGTCGACTGGCCGCCATACGCGAAATTGGCCCGCAGTCCGACGAGGCGGTCTTGAAGCTCGGGATCAAGCAGGCGATAAACCATCTCAGCATTCGCGAAACACGTGTTCCCACCGTATGACGGTATATCCAGGGCATGCAGAATCGTGAATTTAGCCGGTACTGGGTCGAACGCCATATCCGAATGCCAACCATCGCGTGTACGTTTTGCCGAACCCCGCGCCGCGCCAACGTCGTCGAAACTGCCGTCCGGCTTGCGGTTGGTCATCCACACTACTTCCGGTACTTCCGCGTGTTGGTAACGTTTTTGAACGTGAGCCTGCAGATCACCGAAATGTCCGCCAAATCGCGCGAGAGCTGCAGCGCTAAGTTGCTGTCCGCGGAACAGGAGGACTTTGTGGTCGCACATCGCCGCTTCAAGGGCTTGAACGGTATCGTGCGAAAGTGGCTCAGCGAGATCGAGACCCGTAACTTCCGCGCCCAGCATGGGGCTCAATGATTCAATCAGCACGTTCGAACCTTACAACTTCAACAACCTAGTGGGTTCCCTTAGTTCAACGTCGGCTGCCAGGTAATCGCCTACCAAGACGCAGAAGGGTGTCCGGTGAATTCTACCGATGATCGGCACGCGCTGTTGAGTTGTAGGCTGCACGACTAAAAGCGTGCACGCCTGAGTGAGAAGAACGGTGCCGTGCATATCGAAAAGTTTTGCAAGGGGTGGATGGCAGCAACGACAACGGGCGGATGCGCCGGGCCGTCAACCGAGTGGAACTGGCCGAGAACCGACGGTTGGTCGACGAAATCGGACAACGTATTGGTGAGTGACTTGGCGTCTCGAATGTTGTCGCGGCCTAAAGCTTAAAACCGCCGGCTCTATTTCCCGTAAGATTCCGAGACTGGTGTCGAGTCTATTCAGCCTCTCGGTCGGCAACCCCGGCTCGTCTCCCATCGGAGGCAACGAAACGGGGGCGTACTCGTGCCGAAAAGATCTGCACCCATGAACACGCGCCAGCATTAAGGGCAAGGCAATAGGGACAAGTGGAGAGCATTGTTTGTGAACAGATCGATGATCGCGATCGAAGCGGATGCGTAGCGGGCGCTTTTGCGCCGACGTCCGGGAGCAGATGTCGGCCCGCGTCGCGCGCCAGGTTGAGATCTGGCACAGTCCCGCTGCGCAGGCGCGACTCCGTGAAGCGGCCAATCGTTTATCCCGGTAGGCATATGAATTCGTTGCCAGCGAGTGGTATAGCCGAAGCGGATGCGAGCAACGTCGACAGATTCTGGAGCGGCATCATCCGTTGAAAGTTATCCATCGACAGGGCGACGCTGAACCACGGCTGGCCACTTTCATGCAGGACGTTGACGAGTCGGTTAGAGTCAGGCCAGAAGTCGACTGAATCGTCTTACTCTCGAATTCCATATGCGATAACGTGATTGAATCGTACTTGTCCCCAATCCAGGAAAAGACCATTGCCCAACGTATATAAACGGCTCACGAATCGATTGTTGTATCTGCCTCTGTGGGCGACGATGGCTGTCTTCTACACCACAAACGTCAGCGCTCAGTCACACTGCCCGCGCGCGCTTAGCCTCGACCTTGCGGCGATAACCGCCGAAGCCGTGTGTCTTGCCCAACGCTACATTCAGATCGATACCACCAATCCGCCTGGCAACGAGACGGCTGCGGTAGATTTTCTGGCAGCGTTTTTAGCGCAAGAAGGAATACCAATAACCCGCCTTGAAGCGGAGCCCGGGCGCGCAAACTTGTACGCCAGACTGCGCGGGGACGGCAGCAAGAAAGCGATGATGCTGGTGCACCATATGGACGTAGTACCGGCCGACGCAGACGTATGGACTGAGCCACCGTTCGCAGGCTTAGTTCGCGACGGTTATCTGTGGGGCCGCGGTAGCATCGACAACAAAGGGCCGGGCATCATGGAGGTCCTGTCATTTGTCTTATTGAAGCGGCTCGAGATCCCACTCAAGCGCGACGTCGTACTGCTCGCCGTAGCGGACGAAGAGCAGGGTGGGGGTAAAGGCGCACGTTTTATTGCCGAGAAGCATTTCGAGATGATCGCCGACGTCGAGTTTGCCTTGAACGAGGGGGGCGTGATGCTGGAGCTCGGCGAGAATAAAATTCGCTACGGCGTGGAATTCGCGCAAAAAGCACCCTTGTGGCTCGAGATTTCGGCGCAAGGGGTGCAAATGCACGGCTCCAGGCCGTCGCCTGCGGCGGCGACCCATACATTGATACGGGCACTGGCCAAACTCGAGCAGTTCAAGTTTCCTATCGTTGTCACTGACGCCGTACAAACTGTATTTAGCGCTCGGGCTGCGGCCATGCCGCCAGCCGCGCGCGCGCCCTATCAGAACTTGCTAAAAGCATTGGATGACGAGAAATTTCGCGATGAATTCATGGGCAACGCGAATAACGCACGATTGGTACGCAACACTCTTGCCATCACAACACTGGCTGGCAGCGCGAAAGAAAACATCTTGCCAGCCCGTGCTACGGCCGTACTCGATCTCAGGCTCTTACCCGGGCAATCGCCAGACGACGTGATCGATGAGCTCAAGCGCGCAATCGATGACCCGGCCATCAACATTCGTCCCATCCTGTCCTCCAAATCGTATGCGGCACCTATCGACACGGAACTGTTTCGCGCCATTGGTGAGCTGGTCGGGCGCTACGACCCCGGCGCACAGGTCGTGCCTAACTTCATTTCAGGCTTCACCGATTGCAATATCTTTCGCGCCAAAGGTATTACCTGCTACGGTTTTATGCCGATGCGCTTTCCGCTTACCGATTTTCATTTCGTGCACGGGCGTGACGAACGATTTTCTACAACCGAATTGGGTCGCGGCGCATTACTGTTGCACGAGCTTGTCCGGGACATGGTGAGCGACTAGGTCGCGGACTATTCTTGTAGTGGCACCAGCACCTGGAGAGATTGAATGACGACGTATCGACGAGTGGTCACCGGACACGATAGCGAAGGCCGGTCAATTATCGCCAGTGATGACGTTGTCAGCGGAAATGCCCTTCCCGGCACCCCTGGCGGGCAGCTGACGACTTACTGGGCATCGGCAGAAACCATGCAATACCCGGATGCCGGGGCGCCACCCCATTGCGAGCCGTTTTTCCCTCCCGTCGGCGGGTTTCGCTTTCTCGAATTTATTATCAACCCGGATGCGGACGCTGAAGGAGCCGCGCCTGAAGATCCTGAGCAACTAATGGAATACGCGGAGCGCGTTTTTCCGCGCATGATGGCGGCGATGGACCCCGACGTGCCGGGCATGCATCGCTCTGAGACAGTCGATTTGATCTATGTCGCGGAAGGTCAGATTGTCCTTGAGCTGGACGATGGTTCGAAAACCGAGCTTAAGGCTGGCGATACGATTGTTCAAAGCGGCACGATGCACGCATGGCGTAACCCGTGGCCTAAAGCCGCGCGAATGATAGCGGTGACGTTGGGCGCCAACCTAGTGCCTTAGTCAGGACTAGCGGGGACCGTACATTTAAGTCGTAATCGAAATTTTCAAATTCACGTTTTCGGTGGTGAAAGTTCCTCGACGAAGAGCGCTTTTAGGAAGCGAACAGCGTCACCAATCGAAACCAACGGAGAAATCACCATGATGTCCCTTCGGCAGTGCAGCGCCACTTTGGTCGCGATCATCGCGCTTACAGTATCGTCCAGCTACGTCCATGCTGGCGACTACGTCTCAATAGATGCGAGTCACGATGTTTCCCTCTATTACGAACAAGCGGGTGAGGGCACTCAGGTCGTGCTGTTCGTGCCAGGGTGGACAATGACTACGGGGTTTTTTAAGAACCAGCTCGCGCATTACGCCGAATCCAAATCGGTTCGATTCATTACCTATGATCCGCGCGCGCATGGTCGCTCGACGAAAACGGTCGATGGGGCGGATTACGCCACGCACGCAGCCGATCTCAAGGCATTTATTGATGCGTTGGGGCTTGAAAATGTGGTGCTCGGCGGCTGGTCGTGGGGCGGTGTTACGGTATACGAATACCTGAGCGAATACGGTACCGACGCGCTCACCGGCGTCATTTTAATGGACCAAACACCGCGGCCGTTACCGCTAGGTCAGGATTCATGGACCGATGGTAGTGGCGATGCGGCCCAGAAATTTTTCAGAAGTTTTGTCACTGATCGGATAGGTGCTGTAAAGGAGTTCATTCCCTGGATGTTCACCAAGGGCGTATCGAAGGCCGATGCGGCCTGGATGTTGGAAGACAGCATGCTGACGCCGACAACCGTGGCAGCGCTATTGTTGTACGACGGTTGGATGGTCGACCACCGCGAAACGATTCAGTCAATAACTATCCCGCAGTTGCATGTTGTTAGAGCGGACCAGAGAACTTATGCCGAAGCCTACCTAAAAACCCACGTGCCGAATGCCGAACGTGAATTTTTGGGTGGTCATGGGCATTTTTTCGACCACGCAGATGCGTTCAACGCAAAACTCGATGCGTTCCTGGGCGAGCTAAAATAGCGCGGCTTACCGGTGCACGCGTTGGCGGTCGCTTCATGGCACCCATGCAATCGACGATGACGCGATATTCGCGACGCCTATTCCTGCTCTCGTTGCAGGAAGAACCAATGGATCCCTCCATTCCAAACGGCTGCGCATACAGCGCGCGGTTCTAAAACGGCGAACGAGACATTCCTGCCGAGATGGCGGAATTTGCGATCGGGGCGGACGTGGATTGCCGTCCTGGCAACGAGAGAGAACTCCGTACGCTACGACCACGATCTTTCGCACGCCACTAGAATCGTTTTCAAGCAAGCACGCGCTTAGGCGACGAGCGCCTCAGATGGACCAAAGAACTCGAAATGAACCTGTTCTTTCGGCACGCCCAATTCAGTCGCAATGCTTAGTGCGGCACGCATAAACGGCTTGGGGCCGAGAAAGTAAAACTCGACATCGCAATCCGCCGGCAGCTGCTTGGCAAGTAATTCGGCTGTGATAAAACCCGTGGCGTGCGGCTCGCAGCCCTGGCCTGGATCGCTGTAGACATAAAGACGCGAAACATTTTCATTCGCGGCTGCGAGCTGATCCACGTGCGCCTTGAAGGCGTGAACTTTGCTATCTATTGCGGCGTGAATGAAGCGTACTTCTCGGCCGGAGCTAGCCTCTGCATTCAGCATGCTGATAGCAGGCGTGATGCCAACCCCGCCGGTGACAAGCACCAGCGGCTTACTATTTCTACGTAAAACAAAATCCCCACAGGGTGGTAATAGAGTCACCTCATCACCTGGTGCAAGCTTGTTGTGCAGGAAATTGGAAACCACGCCCTGCGGTTCACGCTTTACGCTAATCCGCAAATAGGTCTCACCGGGAGCATTTGAAAGGCTGTAGTTCCGCCGCAAACTATTGCCTGCGACGTCCAGCACGATGGAGATAAACTGTCCGGGTTCAAAATCAGGCACGCCGTTGTCGTCAACGGGCTCAAAGTAGAATGAGGTAATGACAGAACTTTCCTCAACCTTGTTGACCAACTGAAACGCCCGTTCTCCGCGCCAACCACCGTCGCGTTGTTCAGCCGCGGCGTAAACTGCCTCCTCAGCCTCAATTAGGATGTTAGCCAGTTGGCTGTAGGCCTTACCCCAGGCATCGACAATCTCGTCGGTGGCCGCATCACCCAGCACCGCAGCAATAGCCTGCAGCAGACAGGCACCAACAGCCTGGTACTGAACGGGCTCGATGCCCAACGAACAATGCTTTTGCACAATTGTGCTGACGGCTCCGCTCAAATTACCCAGTTCATCAATATTTGCACCATAAGCCAGTACAGCGTTTGCCAAAGCCTTAGGCTGAGTCCCCTTCGCCTGGTTCGTCTGGTTGAAGTACGGGATAACCTCCGGATACTGTTCAAACAGCAAAGGGTAGAAATGCCTGGTGATGTCTTCTGAATACAGCTGTAGAGCCGGAACCGTGGATTTAATAATTTCGACCGTCGCTTTATCTAACATGGCGGGCATCCTGGTGGACTGTATTAAGTTGATAACCTCTGCAATCCAATATCCGTGCCAACCTATATTGGGTTGTTTTCATTACCTATTTATTTCTATAAGGTCATTATGACCGAAGCGAAATTAATGTCATTTTGACCTTTAACAGGTTATTTTGACTTCATGGATGCTTTGCCCTTTATCGATATTGTCGAAGACCTCAACCGCGACCTGACTCCCCGCCAGCGTTACCAGCAGTTGGTAGAAGCCATTCAGCGCGCCATTCCCTGCGATGCCATCGCCTTACTCAAACTCGAAGGGAATGATTTGGTGCCGATTGCAGTGCTCGGTCTTAAACGTGAAGCATTAGCCCGCCGCTTCAACGTCACGCAACACCCGCGCCTGGAAACGATTCTGCAAAACACGCAGATCACGCGCTTTGAATCAGATTCTGCGCTGCCCGACCCTTACGACGGATTGGTATTCGATGAAGGCGACCAGCTACACGTTCACGATTGCATGGGCAGCCCTATCTACGTCAACAACAAAATCTGGGGCGTTATTACGCTGGACTCTATGACGGCAGGTAGCTTCGACAGCTTAAAACCCACAGAAACCCGCGCTTACATTGCCGCCGCCGCAGCAGTGATTAACACCAGCCAGCACATCGAGGCATTGGAAGCCCGGGCCGAGCACAAACATCAGGTGGCGCAGCGATTAATGGAGAGCGACCAGGCGTCAACGATTATCGGTCGCAGTCCGGCAATCGAGGCCATGCTCACGGAGATTTCGACTGTCGCCCCGACTGATCTATCGGTACTGATCACGGGAGAAACTGGCGTGGGCAAAGAGTTGGTTGCCAGAAGCCTCCATCAACAATCAACGCGTGCCGAGCAACCACTGGTGCAAATCAACTGTGCCGCCTTGCCCGAGAATATTGTGGAGAGCGAGCTGTTTGGCCATTTACGAGGTGCCTTCTCGGGCGCTACTCGCGATCGCAGCGGTCGCTTTGAGCTAGCCGACGGCGGCAGCCTGCTTCTTGATGAGGTCGGCGAATTACCGTTACCGGCACAGGCAAAGTTGTTGCGCGCAATACAGAGTGGGGAAATCCAACGGGTCGGCAGTGACCAAACCATATCAGTGGACGTCCGCATCATTGCTGCTACTAATCGAGACCTGCAACTGGAGGTGAAGGAGGGGCGGTTTCGTGCCGACTTGTATCACCGTCTGAGCGTCTACCCGCTGCCAGTTCCCTCACTGCGCGATCGCGTAACAGATATTGAGTTACTCGCCGGGTACTTTCTGGAAAAAAATCAGCACCAACTCGGCGTTGCACGCCTGCGCCTAACGAGCGCGGCCAACGCGCAACTACTTCAGTATGACTGGCCCGGTAATGTTCGAGAGCTGGAGCATTTACTCAGTCGTGCTGCACTCAAAGCGATTCGGGAACAGGGCAGGGATAGCGACATCATCGATGTCGATAGAAAGCACCTTGAATTGCAAATAGACGCACCGGCTAGCAGCTCAAGCCCTCTTAGCTTCGCTACGTTGAGCGCTGCCACTAACGAAGGGCGGACGGATTATCGTGAACACGTTGATAACTTCCAACGGCAGCTTATCGAACAACAACTGCACAAGCAGCGAGGCAATATTGCCGCGACTGCAAGAGCTCTCAATCTGGATCGCAGCAATCTGGTCCGAACCATGCGACGCCTGAACATGGATTAGGCCAATTGCCGAAACACCGCCCCACCTCGTCATCATCAAGAGAGGGCCATGGCGCAGCGAAAAATAGAATTCGTCATTGCTAAACAGGCCCGGCGCTAGTGCGACGTACCAACCCCCACGCGCGAACCGATCTGATCGTGCTCTCGCATTCAGCGCACAACGACACCCACGAAATCACGCCCACGCTCAGGTGATTCCAGAATCTGCTGGCTGTCCCGAAGTTCCCAGTCGTTCTAATTCGATAGATTTCACTCTATGATGCGCATCATTACTTCGCTTTTGATAGTTCTATTCAGAACTCGATGAATTGATCACCGCGATGCGAAGAAACCAAGGTGGGAGAGACCGATGAAACTGGGCGTCACTATCCGCAATTGGGGTCCGACGGCGACCCCTGAGTTTTTAAACGACTGCTTTGCTATCGCCGATCGTTCGACGCTCGATGCCATTTGGTTCAATGACCATTTGGGATTTCCGCCAGACATCGAGAAGAACCCCATGCCTATTCCTCCGGAGATGGGCAACATTCTCGACCCACTCGGATTCGCGTGTTACCTGGCTAGCGCCACCAGCCGCATCAGCTTCGGCACGGGTGTGCTGGTGTTGCCATACCGACCGGCGATCGTGACGCAGAAACTCCTGACTACGATTCAGGTCTTGTCCGGGAATCGTTTTCTGCTTGGCGTCGGGGCCGGCTATCTGGATGAAGAATTCAAGGCGCTCGGCGTACCGAAAAGCCAACGCGGGAAACTAACGGACGAAACGATCAACTTGCTGCGCGAAAGCAGTGCAAACGAAACCATTGAAGCAAATGGTCAGCCGTTTATTCTCAAGCCGAAGCTCAACTGCCCGCCGATCTACATTGGTGGTGCGACAGAAATTGCCATTCCCCGAGCGGTGCGTTGCGGCGACGGATGGATGCCGATGGGAACCTTGCCGGAAGATCTCGCGCCTTCTATTCAGATGCTGCATAAATTGGCTGCAGAAGCGGGGCGTAAGGACCTCGAGGTAGTCGCGATGAAAACGCTGCCTCTGGAGAATCCCCAGGCCGGCATTGACATGGCGCAAGCGTATAAGGACGTTGGGGTTACGCACCTTGTCCATGTCCAGGCCTACGACAGCCCCGGGCATTTTGGTGAGGTTGTGAGTCAGTTCGACGGCGAGGTTCGATCCAAGCTGTAGCGGGAATATCGGGGGCCGTATATTTAATTCGGGATCGCGACGGGCCAAAAAAAATAGGGGCGGTGGATTTATGTTTTCCGCGGAGGTCGCTAATGAGTGGCCGATAATGGAAAAGCAGTCGTTGGTTGTTCCTCTGGCTGGCGCTCTTATCGACTAAGGACGAACGTTGGGGAACGGTCTTCGAAGGTAGACATACCCGAATCCCACTGATCGCGAAATGGCTCCGCTATCAGTTGGGTTGCATCACCGTAAGATAGGAAAGGTGCAATCCAGCCAGACGCAACGGACTCAAAACATCGCCCGCTACGTTTCAAGCGCGTCATCAGGTTTTTCTCCGCATGTTCACACCTGGACGGCTCAGGCTAAGGAGGGAACCGTATTTGCTCGTCAGCGCCAGGTTGTAAATTTTGCAAGCTTTTTGCGGACCCCTTTCTCGCTTATTCGACAGAACCAATCAGGCATCGCCGGCCCTTCGCCATTTCGCGAGAAATGGCCGCACTTATTGCAGCCTTGGCGTTGCCCTCGACAAACCCACCGTGCAATCCAAGGGCGTGAGTGAAAGGAAGATCCAGAAGCATTTCAAAGGTCTTTCGTGCCTCGGTTTCGTTAGCAACAAGAAATCGATGCCACATGGGCCCGACAATGGTTCCTGCTCCGAATCCCATGATTCTATGCACCAGTACTGACGGCCAGCTAAAGAAGCGCCAGTCCACGTAATGTTGAAGCGCATCCGATGTGATGAGTACACCGCCATTCCGCTCCCAAACAATCGCAGCCTCAGAAATGGATGCTCCCTGGCGATCGAATCGCGCGGGCGTCCGCAAAAGGTAGGACGCTGTCTTCGTCAAACGTCCCTGACACCGGCGGCATATCGTGATATGCCTGCGTTCCCTCCAGACCAACCAGTTCGCACCCGAACCGCTCGGCGGTATAGGCGTCATCTAATGAGGATATTGGTCAGGAGCCGACATCGTCATCTTCGACCTAACTTACTATCTTCATCGGAGGTTCGGACGGAATATCGGATCATCGTCACGGCATTGCCGACTTCACAATCGACCGCCAACCCGGCACACTCGGAACCACACCTTCGGTCCAATCAACGTATGGTCAGTATCGAGCGTTCTCCACGTCACGTAAGGAGCAGAATTAGCGTGCCACCATCCCGCTTTAGCCCGTTCCGCCGTCACGCTCTAACGCGTGCTGCAGGAACGCTAGTGTACTGTTAGGTCGCTAGAGTAAATCTATGAATTGGGAAGCGATCGGCGCAATCGGAGAAATCGTCGGTGCTGCGGCGGTGGTTCTTACCCTAGCGTATCTTGCTGTTCAGATTCGTCACAGTACTAAGCAAGCCAACGCAGATGCGCATGAACGGGCCGTGGCATTTTATTCAACCGCTACCCGGCCCCTGTTAGAAACTGAATATGCGGAGTTATTCCAAAAGGGTTGTGAAAGCTACAAATCTCTAAATGCCATCGACCGAATGCGGTTTGATAGGTTGATTTCGGACATGATCATGGGTTTCGAGCTGGCAATCGAAAAACACCGACACGGATTCACCACGGACGATTTTGTTGCCTCGTTCGAACGCTATTTTGAAACACTAATAGCGCAGCCCGGTGTACGCGAGTATCTTGTTGAAAATCACAATTTCTACACCACCGTACTTCACGAGTGGTTAGACGAACGTGAATACTTAGCAGATACGAATCATGATGAAACAGCGACTTGAATTTCCAAACGAAACGCA
>DBBP01000019.1 GCA_002292285.1 Proteobacteria bacterium UBA981 | reverse complement strand
ATCTGCTAGAGAGCATCTAACGCTCACACAAGACCGCGCTAATCTGCGCATCGCGCGGATCACCCTCAATCGGCCCGAGCGCCTGAATGCGGTTAGCTTTGATACGCCGGGCGAGATCCGTCGCGCAGTAGAACTCGCCAATCGCATTGATGACATCCATGTCATTGTCCTACAAGGCGCGGGCGCGGCTTTTTGTGCGGGCTATGACATCGGCCTGTTCGCAGAAAATGAAATTGATCATCCGTGCCGCCAGGAAGGACAACCGTGGGACCCGATGCTCGACTACCGCACCATGCGCGGCTACACCGACGACTTCATGAGCCTGTGGCATTCGCACAAGCCGACCATCGCGCGCGTGCATCGCTATGCCATTGCCGGCGGTTCCGATCTTGCGCTGTGCTGTGATCAAATCATCATGGAATCAAGCGCACGCATTGGTTACATGCCGGTACGGGTGTGGGGATGCCCGACCACCGCGCACTGGACTTACCGCCTCGGTCCCGAGCGCGCCAAGCGCATGCTCCTCACTGGTGATTTGATCGACGGCGACACCGCTGCCGCCTGGGGACTAGTCGGCGAAGCTGTGCCGGCGGATAAGCTTGATGACGCCGTTGACGCGCTTGCCGCGCGTATCGCCGCGGTGCCGAGCGGCATGCTCATGATGCAGAAAATGGTTGTGAACGAGGCCGTGGAGCGGATGGGTTTGTTGTCGAGTCAGACTTTGGCCACGATGTTCGACGGCATTACCCGGCACAATCCGGAAGGCATGTGGTTTCGCCGCCATGCCGAAGTGCACGGCTTCAAAGATGCTGTTGAGTGGCGTGATTCCGGGAAAGCGGTTCCAGAAGGTGATGCCGCGCGCCGTGCCATCGCCGAGTTGGACGCGCTTATCGCCGCGAAAAAAAGCTAGGCTGTCGTATGGATCCGCTTGGGGCAGGTCTTCACGTTTCATTAATGTCTGGTGAAAACTGAAGAACCACTCCCAAGCGCCGGGCGCGGCGCGTTTCTTTTTTCGCGCCTTGCGCATCCTTTTTGCTTACGCAATCGTCTCTATCTAGGCGGACGAGAGCAAGCACCGTAATCGCTCATGGATTCCGTGGCTAGATCAGAAACCGTAGCGATGACTCTTTCGTCGCCCCGCTAACATGCATTGAGACGCTCGCATTCACGAATAAGGAGACCACTATGCCCACACTTCACGGAATTCCAGTATCCCCATTCGTCCGCAAAGTCAGAATCGCTTTGCAGGAAAAAAGTATCAGCTATGAGATCAACCCCGTGGCGCCAGTGCCGCCGGCGAACGACGACCCGAAGTTTCGTGCCATGAGCCCGTTGGGGAAAGTTCCGGCTTATGAGGATGGCGACTTCAGCATTTCTGATTCTTCGGTGATTCTGGCTTATCTCGATCGCACTAACCCCGCTCCATCGATTTACCCGCAAGATGCGCAAGCCTGCGCTCGCGCGACGTGGCTCGAAGAGTTCGCCGATTCCAGTTTGGCTGAAGCCGTCGGGCCGATCTTTTTCCAGCGCATCGTGGCGAAGGCCTTTTTTCAACGCGAACCCGATCAGGCAGTCATCGATCAGGCGATGGGGGAAAGAATTCCCCCTGCGTTCGATTATCTTGAGGGGCAACTCAATGGCGGCGATTTTCTGGTCGGTGACCAATTATCAGTTGCCGATATCGCCACTGGCTCGATGTTGCGCACGTTTCGCATCGCTGGAGAGTCACCCGATAGCGCGCGTTGGCCGAAGCTGGCAGCCTATGCCGAACAGTTGCTCGGGCGGGCGTCGTTTAAAGAATGTGCGATAGCTGAAGATGCGATGCTGAAAGGCGGCTGACACCGCAAGTCTTGGGCCTGGAATGAGCCGTTGTTTCATGCCAGGCCCATGCGGTTCTTGGGGGGTCGTCGTACGCTATCAGAACGATACGTTTCGGCACGAGCGAGGCGCGCGCAGGCCCGTCGACTACTGCACCAACTCAAATACATAGAGCTGATTGCCGCCGTTCGGCTGATAAATCTCCGGACTCTGCGCTACGGTCAACAACTTCATCACACCCATACCGGCAGCGACTGCGACGTACTGGCGTCCATCGACTGCGTAGGTAATTGGGTAACCGTGCAGCCCCGCGCCGAGGCGGGTCTGCCACAGGAGCTTCCCATCGTTGGTGTCGAAGGCTTTGAAGTAACGATCAACGTCGCCGATAAACGTTAATCCTCCAGCAGTATTCAAAGCGGCGGTGAGGAACATCGCGCGCTGCTTGTGGCTCCAGCGCTCCGTCATGGTTTCGATATCCCAGGCTGCCAGGCGCCCGAGCATGCCATTCGCCCCCGGCATCTCGTACACGCGCGACTCGCCACCGTAGCCGCCCATGCCATCGGCCAATTCGACTTCGCGCCCGACCATGTCCACACACAGCTGATGCAACGGTACGACCAGAGTGCCGGTCGGTGGACTATAGGCTGCGGACTGCCAGTTATGGCCACCATAAATACTCGGACATACCGAGACCGGATCGCCGATCTTGGCGTCGACGATATCCTGACGGTACTGCAAGCGGCCGGTCGTTTTATCAAGCGGCAGGAACAGGTTCTGATAAATCGTTTCGGTGAAATCGACAAACTTGCCGGTCGCGCGGTCGAGCTTCCACAAGATGCCATCCTTGCCAACCGTCACCAGTAGCTTGCGACCTTTGGAATCGAGCAACACGCGCTCGAAGCCGACTTCCATATCGAGGGTCTCACCGGGAATGTGCTGGTAATGCCACACAATGCGGCCGGTGTGCGGCTCGATGGCGAGTGTCGAGTTGGTGTAGAGCGCCGCGTCGAGCGCCGACATGCCGCGACTCGCGGCGACCCACGGCTTGGCTTGTGAAGTGCCGATAAAGAACAACTTCAGCTGCGAATCATAAGTCCCTGGCATCCAGGTATCGCCGCCGGCACGTAAACCCGGTCGCATGTCGCCCCAGGTCGCGTCGTTGGGGTCTCCGGGCAGGGCGATTGTCGAGGTCCGCCATAGTTCTTTGCCGGTATCGGGATCATGCCCGGTGATGAAACAGCCACCCTGCTTGTACCGTTCGCAACCGTTGATGCCGCTGATCACGACACCATCGCCGATTACGGGGCCTGCAGTATGCGTATAACCCTGTGTGTAGTCGGCCTTTGTCGCTTGCCACAGTTCTTCGCCGCTACGGGCGTCAAGCGCGATGAGTTTCGCGTCATAGGTCGCGAGAAAAACCTTGTCTTCATACAGGGCGATGTTTTTAGTCGGCCCGCCGAGGGTTTGCGATGCCGGCGGATAGTCGTAGGCGTATTCCCACATCAGGTCGCCAGTGGCGGCATCGACTGCCTGAATCACATTCTGGGGATGGGTCAGAAACATCACGCCGTCGTGTATTAATGGCGTGCCCTGATTACTGCCTTCGCGCATGGTGAGTGCCCACGCGAGTTTCAGTTGCTTCACGTTATCGCGATTAATTTGCGTGAGCGGGCTAAAGCCCTGCCCGTCCTGCGTTCTGCGCCAGCTCAACCAGTCGCCTGGCGGCGGCGAGGCGAGCATGGCGTTAGTGACCGGGCGGTAGTCGTCGAGCTTGCGATTCACAAAGCCACGGGATTGCTTCGCCGCGTCTGCGATCGTGCCTGCTTCGGACCAACTCTGGAACACGATCGGTCCGGCGTTCTCTGCTGCCTCGCGAGCTGCCGCGGCATCCCATCCATCACCCTGTACGGCGAGTCCAACGGAGAGCGCTGCATCTGCTTTAAGTTCTGATGAACCTGGCGCTGCGCCATTAACGCGCAGAATGTGCGCCGTGATGGCGGTGTAAACCGATGCTTTCAGGGAATTTGGCGCGCCGGCCGGCATCTGCTCACGACTCAAGGCATTGAGCGATGCGATTCGCTGATTACCCCACTTCGATAAAAATGCCGGCCCGGCCAACGGCAAGCCATGTCCGGTACCGCGCAAAGTCAGGTGATGACAGTCACCGCAGTGCTTGTCGTATTGCTCCTTGCCAAGCGCCGCTTGCGACTCGGTGTAGATGCCATCCAACGCGAACGCCTGGGTTGCGAGCAACGTTGAAATGAACACGAATAACGAGAAAGGAATTCGATACGACATGTTGGGGCTGCTCGCATAAGGACAACTTGAGTTTACTGATTTTCATTGACTAATGGAGATAGATTGGACGATTTGGTATCGACAGTTCCACACGATCCTCCGGAGATCCTCGCCAGCTTGATTGTCTAGAGCTGATCAGCGCGATCTCGAAGTGGGCGCCGGAAGTTTTATCCTTCTCGAAAAAGATCTCTCGCCCCAGTGGCCGCGATGGGCCTACCGCTCGCCCGAGAACACAATGGGATCGCACAATTGCGGGTCTGCAATTTGGCTGGGGATGGTTTCGCTGCAGTTCAGCGACTCTGAGCGCGAGAAGCCGTTGCAGTCGATGTGCACAGTGATATCGGCTTGGCTAGCCGGTTGGTGGAGTGACCAGATATCATCAGAACAGCCGCGTAAAGGGTCGGCACGCCTCGTCGGACGCGGGATATTACGCGAAGCTCGACCGGGAACAGGTGTTGGAAAGGCGGGAGAACGAAGATATGCCAGAAAACGAACTACGCCCGCCAGTTGCCGCGATCGTGATCGGCGCGCTTGGCTCGCTGCCCATGGCGGCAGGAATTATCGGGCTGCTCGATATATTGCAGATACCGCAACTTGCTCAGCCTGACGTAGCGTGGGGACTGATTGCCGTCGGCCTTGGCATGGAAATTTATTGCGTGGTCGAGATCATGAAACGGGCGATAGCAGCGGGCCGCGGGCGAAACCGGTAACTGTCGCCTCAGGCGCCTCGCCTGCGAGTCGCGTGTGTACAGGCGCGGCGAATCGAGGCGGATACAAAGAGGGGCGCTTAGTACGCAGGGCGGCAGGGCTGCTTCCGCCCGTATCTAATTGCTAGCAGCGCTGCCCCTCTTCGCCGACGCTTTACCTACAGTCCCTGCAAATATTCCGCAACGTCATGCACCGCCTGCTTGTTCAACATGGACGGGAACAAACGCGGCATTTTCGAAGACGGGTTTTTAATCCACTCGACGATCTTTGCGGAGTCCATACGGTCTTTCACACCCACCAAGTTGGGGCCGATGCCGCCTTCGCCGGCGCCACCGTGACAGGCTGCGCAAACTGATCCGTAGACCTTCTGCCCAGCCTTGGCGTCCGGCCCGCGCACCGAGTCATCTGCAGCCGTAATTTTCTCTAACGTCGGCTGTTTCCCGCCGAGTGCGTAAATGTGCAGAGTCGGATGTCCGGCGTCGCCAAACGTCAACCGAGACACGTTGCCGGATTCGAACGCAACATACTGCTTGCCGTCGCGCATGTAAGTAATCACGCCGCCTGCAAGGCCGCCACCAACCTGAGCTTCATAGACTTTCTTACCCGTTTCGCTGTCGAGCACGAAAAAATTACCGGCCATGTCACCAGAAAACATCACGCCGCCCGCGGTCGGCGTAATGCCAGCAACGTGCGGACCCGCTAACTGGATTTTCCAGCGTTCTTTACCGGAATCGGCATCAAGTGCGTATATCCAGCCGAGCGCCGGGTCGACGAATTCAAACGTGCCCCCCATGTTGAACTGGCCGGGTTTGTAAATGTAATCCGGATCCGACTTTAGAATCGCGCACCAATCGACGCTGCCGACCACCAACGCATGACGTGGTTTGTCATAGGCCGGACCATTCCATTCAACACCCCCAAGCAGACCCGGGCACACTTCGATACCTTCCGGGGTGGGAACTAATCCCGGGTTCTTGATGTGAGCGACCGGGACTTTAAAAATGCGCTCCTTCGTTTCACGGTTGATCGCATAGGCATAGCCGTCTTTACCACCAAAGGCCACGATGCGCTCACCGGCCCGGTTGTAATACAGCATTGGAGGCGCACCCAAATCGAGATCCTGGCCGCCGTTCGACAGCAACTGGTAGTACCACTTGAGCTTGCCGGTATTGGCATCCAACACCACAAGGCTGTTGGTGTAGAGGTTCTCACCGGGGCGTTGCTCTGGGAGCAAATCAGGCGCCGGATTGCCGACGGGCACGAAGACCTCACCGGCTGAGATATCAATGGTGAAGGTCGTCCAGGTACCGCCGCCACCGAAACGTGCGCTGTCTTTATGTTTCCAAGTATCTGCGCCCTCCTCGTCACCACGCGGGATGGTGTAGAAGCGCCACACCTCACGCCCGGTGATCTGATCGAACGCCGCGACGCGCCCGCGAATTCCCCAGTCACCCCCGGCGGCACCCATAATCACGAGTCCCTGGTAAACCTGTGGTGCTGCACTGAAGAACTCGGCAGCCTGGGGATCACCGACTTGATGGACCCATAAGGTTTCACCAGTCTTAGCGTCGATGGCCATGAAGCGGCTATCGGGCGTACCGCGGAACAAACGCCCGTTGGCGTACGCGACACCGCGATTGACCCGAATCACCGTGCTCTCCAGTTCTTCCTCGACGTAGTGGTTACGCCACAGCACCTTACAGGTCGCCGAATCGACAGCCAGCGTATCCGTGGCCGTAGTGAAGAACAGGGCGCCATCGATGTGCAAAATGGCGCTTTGAAACGAACCGATATCTTCCACCCGCAGCTTGCAGATTTCTCCGAGCTCCGCGCTGTTACCCGTGTTGATCTGCGCCAACGGTACATAGCGCTGACCGTTGATGTTGTGGTTATAGCTGAGCCAGTTGGTGTTCTTTGGCGCGGCAGTGTCAGCAGTAGCGGGGCTACTGGCAACCGCCATCATTAGCAGTGCGAGTAGCACGTGGACACGAGTAAAAATCATCAGTCTCCCCAGTTGATTGGATATTCTGCGGGTCGGGACGTTAATTCAAATGCGTCTCCGTGGCTACCCACTACCCAAGATCAATTCGGGGACAGTTACTGTATTTCCAGCGCGGAAATACAGTAACTGTCCCCGAATTTATTATCCGCGAACTGGTTCTCGGGTGAGTCTAGGCCGGCCGTTCCTGTGCTGCTTCGGCTCGGCGTAGTTGTTGCCAGGTAAACGGGCAGTCGGGGCGCAGCGCGCGACGCTCTTCCAGCAGGCCATGGGCGAGGGTTGCCTGGCCGGCGCGCAGCGCCGCTTCTATGAGCGTCCGATGGACGATATCCCGTTGTGCGTGGCTGCCACCAAAGGCATGCGCGCGATGACGCACCGGCATCAGCAGGGACACGACATCGTCATATCTTTGGCGGCCGAATGCGCAGATTGCGCGCGCGATGGGCAGACCGACTGTACGGGTCATGACGCCGTTGCTGGTGGTGAGATGTTCCACTTCGTGCATCTCGGCGAGCCACTTCTCCGCCTCAGTCTGCTGGCCGTTTGCGACTAAAGCCATAACTGCGTGCATATCGTTGAACGCGTAGAATCCGACCTCAGCGCTCTGTCCATACTTGGCGGCGAGTTCCTCCCAGCGTTGCCCCACATCGATATTCTGTAACCGCAATCGCCACAGCATGGCACACGCATCCAAGAGCAGTAATTGCATAGCATCGGGGTCGGCTCGCACGCCAGAGTCGTATAGCGCGATCGCACGTTCACTATCACCGTGATCAAGATGATAAAGAGCCAGGTGCCACCAGTTGTGGTATTTCAAACCGTTGTCCGGCTGAGCCCAGTGTTGACGCCGTTGCTGCATGAAGGCGATGCCCTCGCTACCACGGCCGGTCATTTCCATAACATGCGCTACCGCGTGATGAGCCCAACAATCATCCGCTTCCAAGCTCATGGCATGGCGACCGGTCTCTTCAGCCTCGGCATAGCTGCCGCATTCCTCCAGCCCGAATGAATACATGCCAAGCAAGAAGCCGTAGCCTTGGTCGTCACGTGTGAAGTGAGGTAGCACCCGGGCAACACGACCGCGCAAGTTGTCACGATCACCATGGTAGAAATCGCCGAGATGGCCGGCCTGCAATGCCAGGACGTCACGCGGATAGTCCGCGCTGAGATACTCGAGCAGCAGGCGGGCCTTATCCCATTCACCATCGGCCCAAGCAGCGATGGCCTCGATATGGCGTTGCTCGCGGTCGTGCGCCTGCGGCGCGAGCGCTTTCAGTTCCACCAGCATCGTGCGCAAGTCAGGCACCACGCTGCGCTCCCACATGCTGACGTGCAAGTGCGCTCGCAACACCAGCCCCATGATGAAATTGGGGTCGATAGCAAGCGCCTCGTCGATGATGGCGACAGGATCGCCGCGGTAACAGTTAAACGCTCTTATCGCCTTTGCGTAGATCTCAACGCAGCGCGGATCGGTCGGCGTCATCGCAACACCGAGATGATCGACTCGCGCAGCCGTCGACAGCTGCTTGGATTCGCTCTCGGTGACGGCATGTAGTGCCTGTTTGCTCATTATCATGGTCTCCTATCGATGTGCGTGATCTACGGCGCAATACCGCAGTTCGAAAGCACTGTAGAGCCGCGCAACCAGCGGGACTAGAATAAAAGCTGGATCAAAGCGGTACAGATTCTGTACCACCCGGGGAACCATGTACGACTACCGCGAATACTGCCCGGTCGCCAAAGGTGCGCAACTATTGTGCGAACGCTGGACGGTGCTCATCGTCCGCGAACTTTTGATGGGCGCAACGCGCTTCAACCAATTGCGGCGCTTTCTGCCCCGTATCTCGCCAACCTTGCTGAAATCGCGACTATCCATGCTGGAAGACGAAGGCATCGTGGTGCGAGTACGCACGCGCGAGCGCGACGGATTCATGTATCAATTGACCAGCGCGGGTCAGGAGTTATTACCGGTGGTGGCGGAGCTCGGGCATTGGGCCGCGCGCTGGCAATACGACAAGTTCAAGGACGATGAGGTCAATGTCGATGCCATGATGCGCGACCTGGAGTTCACTCTGAAACCCGCTCAAATGCCCGGCCCGCGCACTATCTTGCGCATCATTTTCGAGGGCGAGCCTGACGATGCCCATTGGCATGTCGTTGTTGATGGCGACCATGTCGATGCTTGTGATGAGGACCGCGGACTCGAAGTAGACGTCTACCTGTGTGCCACACCGCGCGCGTTCGCCGACATTCTCCTGGGCAAATTATCGTTACAGCAGGCGCTGACTGAAACTTCGTTGAAAGCAACAGGCTCCGGCCCGCACATCGAATCGATTGCCCGATGGTTCGGTCTATCGCCACATGCCGAAGCCACTCATGAGGCATGACACTTAGGCGGCGAATAATCGCTTCGCAGCACTTCGATTTTCTTTGCGCGCGACCGGCAGCGATTTCGCTTGATCGCACGAGGTCATAACTCTGCTCGCTCGAGTCTGTCTGCGATTGCAGGTAATCCAGTCGACAACAGCGCGGCAGCAAGCACGAAGCCGAGTGACCACAACAGACATCCCCTGAGTCCCGAGTGTTGATAAGCCCAGCCCGGCGGCGTTCGCCATGTGGTAGAAACCGTCCGTAAAGGGGCGCATTGTCGTGCTCGGAATGAACCGGGATCAGGTAGGAATGTGGCGCCGAGTTAGCAACGAGGTAGTTGCGCGTGTTTTCGTCCACTGCGGTAAATACGGAGAAACGGAAATTCAGGTTGGAGGTGTCCCGCGCAGGCGCGCGCTCAAGGAATCGACGATAACGGAAATCGCGAACACCGCGAACAGGTAAGACAGCGGCCGCAAGGGAATCGAATAGCGGGGAAATGGGGCAACCACGATATGTATGGCGACGAAGTACATCATCAACAAAGCCAACGCACGCAGAACAAATAGCTGATGCGAATCTGGCATGTTGGGCTGGCGAACCGTAAAGGCGACACCGACGACACTCAGGAACATCAAAGGCGCGTGCAAAGCTTTCATCACCGCGGCCGTGAAGCGGAACAGCGGCTCGCTAAAGTACGGACTTCGCAATGGCGGATAAATGAAAATTTCCCCGACGCCCTGAATTGTCGACCACGAAAACAAGGTCAGAGGTTTGCCAAGCAAAAACCAACGCAGGTGGGTAAGAAAATCATCCTGGAAGCGCCGCATAATTTCAGCCAGGATATGCCCGACCGACAACGAAATCTCGGCACTGCGTGGGTCGAATCGATAGGGAATACCAAACGTTTGTTCCAGACCTGCGAACCGAAAATCAGGATACATGCCGTGATGTAATCCGTTAATCATCAGGTTTGGATCGCTGGTCGCACCAATCGCGACGATGTTGCGCACAAGCCATGGCAGGTAGAGCACCGCGAAACCACCGAGCAAGGCCGCGGCGCGTGCTCCACCGCCCTTGTCTCGCTGCATGACAAACACCCATGCGGCAAACAGAAAAGGAAAGTATTGCAGCCAGGGTCGCGTGAGCGCACCGGCCGCAAACAACATCCCGAGCAGAAACAATCCCATCATGCTGCGCGAGTTCGCAGTGCGCGCCATGCACAACGCAGCCGCACCAATGAGCAGCGCGAACAAGGTCTCCGAAAGCACGTAGCTGTTCATGTTAATGAGATGCGGGCTCAATGCAGTAAGGGCCGCGCAACTGAGCGCTGCGACTGGTGCAACAATCGAACGGGCAAGTTGGAACACCAAAATAATGGTGAGCGCACTCAGCAGTGCCTGCACAAGATAGAAGCGGAGAAGCTGATCGGGGCCGTCCAGTGAGTCATCCAGCAAAGTGGTTAACAAGGCTGGATAGCCCGGCGAGCGGAGGGCGTCCGGCGCTACATCCGGATCGTCGGGGGTTGACCTCGCGCGGGAGTAAACGCCGTGATGTTTGAGGTTTTCGGCATACGCCAGATAGTCGGCGGCATCTGCTCGTACGGGCGTATCAATCCGTGTATGCATCACGGCTTGCAGGCGCAGATGCAAGCCCAGCGCCATTACCACAATGAGCGCCAGCCATAGCCATCGGCTTAGGGGTTCACCGTGCCTCGCAGTATCAGTCAACAGCATCGATACTTTTCCTGAAGTGCGTTCTCGGCAGGTTGCTCAGGCAAGTTAGAGGATATTTATCGTCTTTTGATTATTTTGCGTTCGACTTGCCCGAGGGTTGGCGAGCACCTTCGAATTGACGAGATCATATAGGAAATCCCTGCGTTCCAGTCGACACCCGACCAGTGCGCCGTACCGACGGCAAAGGAATCTAACGCCCCTCAGCCACCGCACGCGCCGCCAACGTCCGCGCCAGCCGCGCCCCGGTCTCCGGCCCACTGACCATCGCCGCGTAGCAAACGCCAACATAACTTTTATCCACCAACGCACCGCTCGCGCTGATTTGCGTAGCCAGCAAATTGTGCAGTTCCACCAGGTTGTACCACGGCACCCCCGGATAAACATGATGCCCGATGTGCCAATTGATGTTGTTCCAGAAAAACGCATGCACGCGATTCGAAACCACCGAACGGGTCCCTGCCATCTGCCCGCTATCCCAGGGTGTGCCGTAGTGTTCCGCGATGAAACGCATGGAATTGAACAGCGAAAAGAAGAACACCGGCCACAACCAGACTTCGAGTGTTTTGCCGAGCACGCCGTGCCGCGCTGCCCAGCTGAGCACAAGGTAGTAGACAACAGCCTTCAACGCGCATTCGCCGAGATGTATCGCCCACTTGCGCCGATCAAAGCGCTGAATGGGATAGAGCAGATTGAAATGCACGAAACTCAAGACTGCCCCGATCGCCATGTAGGCATAGAACAGCAGAAAATCGAGCGGGCCGCGTTTGCCCATCGTGAACGCATCCGGATCGCGCGGCGAGCGATTGAAGCGATGGTGCTCGAGGTGATCTTCCTTGAACGCGATAAACGACGCGAAGATCGGAATCATCGCGGTAATTCCAAATGCCCAACTCAAAGTGCGGTTGGCGAACAGGGTGTTATGTGTGGCGTCGTGCATAAAAGTCACGATACTCATCCACAGATAACCAAGTGCAACGTAGGCCGTCCAAATTAGTGGTGTGGAGGCGGTGTCCCACGCCAGCCAGGTCAGTGCAACCATGAGGCCGACGAACAAGGGGATTTTGGTTAGATTGGGCAGGATTTTAAAGACGCGTAAACGAGCGAGATCCTGCGCTGAGATGCGCGGCTGGGGCCTTCTGGGCACGACGAGACGTCCTGACGCTGTTTCAGCGAGACGGTGAGACTAGCACGCGTCGGGGCGTGAGGTATGTTTTTCGTTGGGGCCGCTAACGACCTTGCAAAAGTGTGGTTGAACTTACGTGAGCACAGGCGTGGTGAAAGAAATTACACCGAGTGCCGCGGCAGTTTATCGCCTGGGGTACAACTAACCCGCTTGGTTGCGCCAGGATAATGCCGAACCTTTTTACTCATCGGTCGAACGGGAATCAGCGTGCAGTTGGAAATCAACGCCGCATTCAAACGTATCGTGGCCAGTGACCAGCGAAAAATTGCGCCCAGCCGTCACGAGCAGGCGCGAAGTCCAGGCGGACTCACAACTTCAGCGCGGTGATCGCCTCCTCTATCCCTCGTAACCTCGGACGCATGTCATCGGCAAGATGTTTGTGCGTGGGTATGTAGAACAGACCAAGGTCCATCCCTTTGAGCGCAGTCGCGGCACACTGCGCGGCCGGAATGAAGCTGAGCGTGGCAACGGCGGGGTCGACCGTGCCACCGTCATTCAGCCCCGAGGTGACCGCACCAGGCAGCAGGATATGCATATCGATCGGTACGCGGCCGGCGAACTCGGCGCGCATCCATTCCGCGAGCATAAGCAGGGCAGCCTTGGTCGATGCGTAGAGACCGATGCCCATCGCTTCCACCCCGGCTGGCACGCTGAGTGAATTCTCCGATCCGGTCAGCAAAAGACGCCCTTGGCTGTTGGATTGCTTCAGGATCTCCGCATAGGCTTGCGCGAAATAAAGCCCTGCGAACACGTTGACCGCAAACAGGCGTCCGCCGTTGTCTTCGGCTTTCTCGCGGATAAGGCGGCGCGCCGGGGCAACGCCGGCATTCGAACAAATCAAATCAGGGAGGCCACTTGCTGCGATCGCTTGTTCGAGGACCATCGACGGCGCGGCTGGATCGGACAGGTCCGCGATGATCATCTGCGCCCGCGACGCGCTTTGCGCGGCAGTTTCTGCGAGCCCCGCTTCGTTCACATCGACCAGGATTAACTCCGCGCCGCGCGCCGAGAGCGCCAACGCGAGCGCACGGCCAATGCCGGAAGCGGCACCTGTTACCAGTGCCGTCTTGCCGTGGTAGTCGATCATAGCGGAACCCTGTTCATTGGGGATGCGCGATCGTAGCGAGTTTTACTCACCGTGTGTTGCTCGCGCAGGGCGTGTGCGTCGCACACGTTTTGGCCAACGACACCTGGGTCGTAGCGCTCATAGCGCTTGGCATGGGAGGTGGACCAGTAATGTTGGGCGTCCCGCCGCCGTACGACGACCGGCGAAGCAATTCAATCGGTCCAACATGAGGCGACCGAGCGAACAAAAAGAAACCCGCAATTGCGGGTTTCAAATCTCAATCAGTAAGCCTGGTGAAGCTTACGGCTTACTCGTAGATGGTGCCGTTGTACGTCCGCGTAGCCAAATCCATTTCGCCATCGGTGACAACGGCCAGGCCATCAGAGGTAATGTCCGAGCCACGCAAGCGCCACTTATGCGTACCGACCGACTGTAGCGTCCCGCCACCCGAGACAGAAACACTCGATCCGTCACTAAGATATCCCCCGACAACGTGCGTGTAGCTGCCATTTTTCAGATCCGCCGACGACGCTTGTATCGTCATCAGAATCGCCCCCTCAAATCCACCGCTAACGGTGCCTTCCAGATTTATTTGGAAGTTGAGGCCACCCCCGGGTAATTCCGACAGTGCAATCGACGTCGATTTAGCTGTGAATTTCGCAATCTCTTTCTTGTCTGACATGTTTTTTTTCCTTGTTACTGTTACTCAAAACGCTTTCTGTACGCTTGGGAGCCATCTCCCCTCCGCGTGTATTGATAGTGCGCCAGTACTGCACGGGGCAGTGTGGGAATTGTCACCCGCCACGGAAGTCTTGGATTCAATATGTTTTCCAACGACCACGAGGCGGGAACTGTTGAAACTACCGAATCAAATAGGGAGGGTCGTTCGCGCTTTCAACAATAGTCCCGAAAGAATCAGTAAGGCTGGTTACGGGCATTTTCGACGAGTGGGTTGAAGACAAAGGAACCCACCAAATATCAATGATGACTGGCATCGAATTCCACCGGCGCATGTCGACTGCCGTCTGGTAAGCATCGGACTTCAACGCTGAATACATCTTCTTTCGCTACCGCGACGAGTTCCCCCGTCGCATGGGTTGACGGGAGGATCTCGTGGGTACTCTTCGGTTTATCACGGCGCGTAACAAAACGGGATTCACCGCAGGGAGCCGATGACCCGTCTAGCTGACTCGTTGGGAGCGAACTGAAACGACGCTGGGTACCGCGCGCTCATCTTGGGTCAATCAGCTCACATTGATCGGTGATTTCGTCCCAGTAGCCGGTCGTCAGGCCCGACTTCCAGTCGAACCATAGACTTGCAGCGACGATTTCCGCCCATTCTGCGAGCACCTTGGTATCCATTAGATCGGTCCAATGCAATTAACTGAAGATTCATAGTCTATGCCAACGTTGACTTACGAAGCGCTTCGGCTGGTGCCTGTCTCCGAGTTCACCCTCAGCAAGCCAACAATTGATTAGAGCGATCGCCTGGCGCTATCTGATCAAAAAGGGACAGTCGATACTCGATATCGGCACGCCACGCGTACACGGAAAATATGTAAACCGGAAATCGGGATCCGCACTTAGCGGTTCGATACTAGTTCAGCAAATCGCCGTTTTCTTATTCTGCATAACCATCGACAAGTATTTTGTCCGGTCCTAGGCTGTCAATGCGTCCGATTTCTAACCTCGAGAATGCGATATGAGCGAAGCTAGGAAGCACACTGGTGGGGGTCGTTGCGGGGCGATTCGCCTCGAAGCCAGTGGCGGACCTAGAAACGTTTGGTGCTGCCATGGCGCGGATTGCCGTGGATATTCTCGCGCGCCTGTGAGGGGCTACTTTAGTCCACGATGAACTTTATCCTAGCGCAAGCCACCGCGCGACCGGCGAATATCAGTCGAAGACCGAGAATAAGCCTAACGTGCTTTTTTCTATCTTTATGTACCCCCGCTAACAACCCCACACTTAGTCTCGTTTTGTACTAAGCGGTCCTAAACACTTACTTGAGGAACGGTCAATCGACGCCTTAAGATGATCCCCCTATCACGACGAGTTGCCGCGGCAAAACTAATGAGCGAGACGAACCAACAGGGCATGAATCTGCACGACCTGGAGCCCGAGATCGCACAGACGTTGGAACGCATCCATGATGCGCGGGCGTCGGGACCGTACGAGATGTGCCAGGAAGATGTGCTGCGCGCACGCCTGGAACCTTATCTGTCTCGAGAAGGCGTGCGTAATCCGCGTATTGAGGACTTGCGCCGGCTCGCCGGAGGCGCCTCAAAAGAGCAGTTCGTATTCACATTAACGCAAGACGGCAGCGCGCCGAGACGCTGCGTGTTACGCCTGGAGCCGGTTGAGGGCGTTGCCATTACCAGCCGGCAACGCGAATTTGAAGCGATGGGCGCAGTGCGGGATGTCGTCCCTGTGCCCGAGGTATTGTGGGTTGACGCGGACGGAGCGGCGCTGGGCAGGCCCGCGTTGATCGCAGCGTTTGTAGAGGGCGTGACCAAACCCACCGCTACGAGCTCGAACATAACCGGGTTCGGTACGGTGATAGGTGAAACCTTGCGCGAGAAACTCGTTGTGTGGTTTATCGAGCACTTGAAAGCGATACACGGCACCGATATCGAATCGCCGACGCTGAAATCGTTTCAGCTACCCAATGCCGATCCGAAGCAGGCGGCGCGCTGGCAGGTCAATTGGTGGACAACGGTTTGGCACAACGATGCATTGCGCGGTATCCCCGTTCTCGGTCTTGCAGAACGATGGATGCGGGAGAACCTTCCTGAGACTGCTGAACTTGTTCTGCTTCATGGAGATTACCGCACCGGAAACTATTTATTCGACGAACACAGCGCCGAGATAACTGCCATTCTCGACTGGGAGTTCACCCATATCGGTGACTACCACGAAGATCTCGCGTGGACATCTTTACGGCCCTGGAGCCACATCGAGAACGGTACCCTCCTCGCCTCAAGCTTGTTGCCGTGCGATGAGCTCTTCGAGCGTTACACATCAGCAACGGGGCGTACGATTGATCCGAAGACGCTGCATTTCTACCAAGTCTTTTGTCTATACAAGTGCAGTGTGATTTGCCTCGGCAGCGGATTGCGCTCGGCCCATGAAGCACATAACCATCAAGATGCTCTTATGAGCTGGTTGACTCCAGCGGGATATGTGTTTGTTAACGAACTTATCGACGTTCTTGATCAAGGCCTCCAGCGATGAATCCGACAATTGAGCTGCGCATCAAAACCATGATCAGGGCACTGACGGAAATCATCGTACCCGCAGTCGATCCTCGTAACGCGCTAGCCCAGGAACAAGCCGGGCTGCTAGTTGGTCATTTGCACGCGTTGCTGCTTCACGGAGGCCGCGAGAAAGCGATGTGCGACGGCGAGCGGGCAGCCCTCAAGGACTTATCGAACGCACTGGTGGAAGTGAGTGATGGCGGTGCCATCACGACGGCTGCAACTTCGCACCTGAAGGCACTACCGAATGACGTCGATACCGATACGTTGTCGCACGCCATCGAAGCGCTCGTCATCGATGCCGGCATTGACGGGAGCGAGACGTTTAAACGCGCTTGCGACAGCCTGGTCATCCAACACGCCCGCGAAGAGAACCTGCGTTCGCGGGTCTGGTTTAACGCGATGGGATTTGACCATGATCCCGATTCTCTACCCGATATCGAGTCGCTCTTTAAATAACAACGCAGTGTCGATTGCATAGTAGAACCGAGAGTTAGAAGCATGACCCAACCCTACCCGGAACTTGGTTATTTTGTGCTTGGCGGCCATATCCACGACCCGCAGCCAGCGGTCGCTCATTGCAAACTGGGCGAGGAACTCGGGCTGGGCACGGTGTGGCTGTCCGAACGGCCGGGCACAAAGGACATCGGTGTGCTGTGCGGTGCTGCGGCAGCCACAGCACCCAAAATGAATGTCGGGGCCGGTCTGGTCGCGAACCTGCCTGCGCGAAATCCGCTAATCACCGCGTCGCTGGCGTCGACTATGTCCATGGTGACCAACGGACGGTTTATCCTCGGAGTCGGTCGCGGACAAGATCGCTTGGCGGATATGCTCGGGGTTCCGCGCTCGAACATCGCACTGATCGAACGTTACCTGGCCGCCTTGCGCCAGTTGTGGCGAGGCGAAACTGTTACCGCGGCTCATGACGGTTGGATACTGGACGGTGCAGCGCTTGGTGTCCGCCTTGAGTCACCACCGCCTGTCTGGATGGGCGCTGTGGGTGACAAAACGCTGGCGTGGGCGGGCGCGAATTGTGATGGCGTTATTTTGTTTTCCTGTCTCAATGCGCCCGCCGTCGCGCATTCGGTGCGCATCGTAAAGACTGCCGCTGAGCGCGCCGGGCGTGACCCAGCCACTGTCGAGGTCGCGGCTGTGGCTGTGAACGCCTGCGACGTTGACGAAGAAAAAATGCTGAATTACATCGTGCGCCGTATGAACACGTATTTCATGTGGCCCATGATCGACCTTCTCGTTCAGGTGAACGATTGGGATCCGGCGACAGCTTCGACAATCCGACAAACCGTTGCAGAGCAAGCCAAGAATCCCGCCGGTGCTCTGGGCGATGAAGGTGTGTCCAGAGAAATGGACGACTTAAGGCGAATGCGCGATTTGTACCCACCAGCCTGGATTGAGCAAAGCAATGCGGTTGGAGATGCGCATACCGGTGCCCGCTACATGAGGTCATTATTCGACGCGGGTGCGGACAAGGTGTTGCTGCATGGTGCGCCGCCGGAAGACTTCCGCTCGCTCATCCAAGCATGGCCGGAGCATCGGTCGGGATAGGCAGAATTACTTGCCCGTTAGTAGGCCGGGCGTGTCTTGCGGAGAATCTTGCCCTCGACTATTTCGACTCTCTTCATTTTTGGGCTAAACCCTGCACTGCACATCTCGTGCATCACCGCGGGCCGAATGGCGTTGCTTGTCGAGGAGAAGATGCGGCCGCCCATAATCTAGGCCTCTCGTGACGATTCCGACACATCCCGCGACGTGCCGTGTGGTGCTGGATCTTCGGGCCCGTTAGTTACACCTTGCGTGTTAAGTGTCGCCACCACCGTTGTGCCGACACCTTCCGTGCTGCTGATAGACAGCGCACCGCCGTGCGCTTCGCAAATCAGCCGACACAGGTACAAACCAAGCCCGAAGCCACCCGTGGCGCGCGTCCGTGAGGGATCTACCCGGTAAAACGGATCGGTCAACGACGCAAGATGTTCCGGGGCGATACCCGTGCCGGAGTCGCTGACGGTCATGGTCACCAAACGATCCGTCGCTGCAACATGCAACAGCGGTGCTTCCTCGAGACTGTAGCGCACTGCATTGGCGAGCAGATTACGCAGCAGCAGGCGCACCCGCGTTTCATCCAGTATCAAAGTCGGCAGAACCGCATCGGCGTGCAGCGTCACGCGTTCGCTAAAATTCGGCACCAACACCGAATCAATCAACTCGCGCAGATTCACTGGTTGCGGGTTCAGCACACTATGCCGGGATTTCAGACGCTCGCTCTCGAGCAATTCGGTGACCAGAGTTTCCATCTCCAGAAAATCGTCTTCGAGACGCGCGCGTGTTGCTGACGGTTCGAGCAATTCGGTCGAGATCTTGGCGCGCGTAATGGGCGATCGCAACTCGTGACTGATGCCGAGTAGCATCTGCCGTTTGGCATCGAGCATCTGCTCAATGTCGCCGGCCATCTCATTGATGCTGACGCTCAATTCGCCTAAATCGTCCTGGCTCCGTAACGCGATGCGATGATTGAGTTCGCCGGAGCCCATGCGTGCAACACCTGCCTGGATGTCACGCACCGGTCGCAGCAGGCGATGGATCAACCACCAGCACGCTGCAAGCAAGCCAACCAAAACGAACAGTGTGCCGAACAGGAGTAATCGCCCGCGCCGAAGTTTCGACCGGTGGCGCATGTCCTCCGCGCGGTGGCGCAGCTCGTAGTACACGCTATAGCCATTATTGACGGTGCGCATCAGCGTATGGTCGTCGTAATCGTTAATTGAGAACTGCAAGCCCGTCGCAGTCGTCAGCCGCCGGCGACGCCATCGCTCGCCATGCTGATCATGCCCGTCGCTGAATTCGAGTTCGCTTGCATTCAGCCGCTGACCGTTGGTGGCATAGTCGATACCTGGACCTTGAATGTAGATATTCACCGGTACGATGCGCGCCAGCGCCGCTGCACGCTGGGGATCGGGCGGGCTACCAAGATCCCGATGCACATAGTCGATGTACTGCACCAAATGCGGACGAATCTTAACGTTCCACTGGTGCTTCAAAGCCACGCCCCAGACGAAGGTAATCACCAGCAGCATCGCCATACCGGTGACCAGGAACACGCCGAGCAAGCGCGCTGCCAGTGAGTGCCGCAATCGCGTGAAAACACTCATGGTTCAGGGCTTGGCAACGAATGCATAACCGGACCCCCAAACGGTCTTGATCGGTTCTGCCGGCTTGAGTTTGTTCCGCAAACGACTGACCAGAATATCAACCGAACGCGTGAGCAGTTCCGCATCGGTACCCTTTAACACGTTGAGGATCTCATCGCGGGAAAAATCCTTGCCAGGCGAACGCGCCAGCAATACCAACAGTTGATATTCCATGGTCGTTAGATCGAGTTCGCTTTGTGCAACCCGCACAGTGCGAGTCGATGTGTCAATGGATAGTTCGGCAAACACCATCGCTTCCCGCGCTTCTTGTGAGAATGCTTTGCCCCTGCTACGGCGCAATACGTTTTGAATCCGCGCCACCAACTCACGCGGCTCAAAAGGTTTGGGTAAATAATCATCGGCGCCGAGTTCCAGCCCGACCACCCGGTCCATGACCTCGCCGCGGGCGGTGAGCATCACAATCGGCATGGTGTTGCGGATCGTAGAGGACTTGCGGATCTGGCGGCACACTTCGAATCCGTCCATGTCGGGCAACATCACATCAAGAATAACCAAATCGAAATCTTCTTCAGCGAGCAGGGTCAATCCAACTCGTGGTTGAGTGGCTGCCACCAGCGTCAGATCGAAGCGCGCGAAATACTCAGCCAGCGGTGGCGCGAGTTTTTCATCGTCATCGATAAGGAGGATTCGGGGCGTCATATCAGGAACTACGTTACTAGGCCGACAGCGAGTGTATCTTGTGCACGCTCAACGCTCACACTGTGGAAAAGATGATTGGGGAGGCGGTCCGAAGATCGCATATCGTGGGCGATGCGCGACGGCACGGCCGCAACATGTGGCGACCTTGCCGTCGAGCTATTGATGTAAATCAGAACCGGTGCCTCGTACACGTGCCCGGTTCAGCTTTTATCCTCGTCATTATGATGGTTTTCCAAAGACTGCTCATCCCGACCGCTCTCATGCGCGTCGGCATGATCACGATGATGATGACGGTGATGACGAGAGCGCTTCTCCATGTGCGCGGCAATCTCAGCCCGTTGCTCAGACGTCAAGCCGTCAAGGAAGTTACCCATAGCGGCGAGCACGGCCGGCGCATTACGTTCGATGGCCGCGGTCTTGGCGTTGACCATCGCGAGTGCCTTACCCTTGTCAAAGCTTGGTGCGGCAATCAACTTGCGCAGCGTCTCGCGCTGGACACCTCTATCGCCGACCATTTCGCTTTTGAGTTGCAGCAATTCATCGGCCAGGGTCTGTAGCGACCGGGCCTGCGTGGCATTCAGATCGAGTTCGTCACTAACATGCTCAACCATGTGCTCGGCCAGCTTCGTGGGATCGCCATAATGATGCTTGCCATAAGCAGCCACGCCGCCGATGACACCGACGGTTAGAGCGAACGTGAGGATAACTTTGTTGGAGCGTTTCATGTGTGTGTTCTCCTTGGGAGAGTTGCGGCATAAAGCCTTTTTCGACGCCATCAGCATGGCGCAGCGATCGGCGAAAAGCTTTGCAGCCACGCAACAGCTTGTAACAAGTTGTAACGAACACGTGTAGCGCTTACACACCTCCTTTCAGAGCGTTGTGAAGTCATGCATGTTCTTCTTTGGCAACCGGAACATTGATAGCACGCGACCCTGTACCGATCCGGAGCGCTCGATATCGGGCTGCGGTGGTCAGATAGCTGATGAGTCTCGGGGGTTGGTCGAAAAATTGATGACCAAGCTAGACGTGGTGCGTTCGGAAAAGTATCAGGCTAGTTTGCTGGATGCGTAGATAAACCTGACACCTACTGCTTATGTTTATTAGTGGGCTTCTTCCTCAATTGGGAGGCTAGATTCAGGTAGTACAGCGACTGCGACGTGGCAATCGGCAGGCCGCCTCAATTCTGCGAATCCAGGACGTGCAGGTTCCAACGTTCAGACAACTCGCGAATCACAGCGGTGGCACGGACGCTATTACCGAACGAGTCGAGTTGCGGAGAATATACGGCGATCGCGAATCGGTTTGGAACAACCGCGATGACGCCCCCTGCGACACCGCTCTTTGTCGGTAACCCGACTCGGTAAAACCACGGACCGCTGTCATCGTACATACCGGCTACAGTCATGGCGCTAAGCACGCCGCGAGAATTCCGTGCAGAAAGTACGCGTACGCCAGTCGCGGGGTTCGTTCCATTATTGGCAAGGGTCGCGCCCATCTGGGCAAGTTGGGTCGTTGTCACGCCTACGGAACAAGCGTGGAGATAGCGCCGCACAACCTCAGCAGGATCGCCGTCAAGAAGACCGTAGTTCGCGAGCACGTAGGCTTTCGACATACTCCCGAGATTACTGGCCATCTCCGATTCGTAAACCTTTTCCAACACACCCAATGGGGTCCCGGCGTAAGCTGAAAAAGCGGAATGCATCCGTTCCCATCGTTCTTGTTCTGAGTTGTGAGTTGCCAGCGATGAGGCTGGTCGTGGCTATGGCGCCAGCGCTGACCATTGGATTCTGTCGTTTGGTTGCACGCACTTCGGTTGCAATCAATGAACCGTAAGGCAGGCCGGTAGCGTGCACCCCGACCGTGTCTAATAGAATTTCTTCGCCGCGATCCTCCAGTGCCACTCCGAATGCGAAGGCCTTCGACAGCGACTGGAGCGGAAAGATTGTCTCCGCATCACCAGTTTCGAAGATCTGACCATCGATCGTAACCAGCGCAATAGCGAAGAGCTTGGGATTGACCCCGGCCGATATTTTCGTGTGAGCGGCGACCTTTCCGTCGTTCAGGGCACGATATTTTCGATGAACTTCAATTAGCGTTTCGCGGATCTCTCCTTCCGGCGCTGGAAGGATTGGGCTAGTCTCAGACCCTCCCGGACTTGATGATTTCGGTGCCGGCTGCGCGCTCGCATCAGTCAGGGATACGAAACCGAGAATAGCGATCGCTAGTATCCATTCGGCGACAATCTTCATTCGGTGATCCTGCGGTGGTGTATGTCAGTGGAAAACATCTGTGGAGGGAAACCCACAGGGGAACAGTTTTCGCCGTTTTCTCCCGACCGTACGGACTCGCGTTCGCGACAGGGAACTCAGATTTCCAAGCACAACTAGAATTGCTGTCAAATCTATTTGCGGGCTACGCAAACCAACCGAAGAGCGAATTCAATCGTAAAAGTATGGCGCCTTTCTGAGCGTGTCTGCCAAAGCCTTGTCGTGTTCAATCCACAATGTCGCGCCAGTATCAGTCAAAAAACCTTCCAACTTCGACATGGATTCCAGGGTCTGTTTTGCGTCGAGGTTGAAGTGAGGCGGTCGCTTGAGAGAACGGTTTTCGCGAAAGTGATACAGATCGCCCGATAGCACTACGGCACCCGTATTCTCCAAATTAACATACAGCGCTTGATGCCCAGCTGTATGCCCGGGCGTGTAAATGAGGCGCACGGCACCGTCACCAAAAACGTCATAATCACCGTCAAGCATCTGCAGCTTCGCATCCTTGAGCTTTTCAAACAGCGAGGTGTCGATGAACTCAGCGCCCGCGCCAAAAGCCTGCTCCCATTCTGTTTTCTGCATTAAGACGGTCGATTCAATGAAATAGTTAGCTGATCCCGCATGATCCCAGTGCAGGTGAGAATACGCAGCGAAGTCGATGTCGGCCGGACTAAGGTTAATGTCCTCCAGTTGATCGACAATCCAGCGCTCGTACGCGGCGGAACCGGCAGCCATATCGGTTAAACCGGATCTATCTGCGTACCGTTTCGGTATGCCACCATCAAACAGAAGAAATTTGCCCTGGTGTTTAACGACATAACAGGGCACGAACAATTCTCGAACCTGAGTTTCTGTTTCAGTCAGGTTAAAGATGGTGATGTCGTCCAAATACAGGATTCCACAATCGAAAACGTAGAGCTTTGGGCCAGCATGTGCGGTTAGCGTGACGGCCAACGACGCGAGGCCGAGCAATAAGGCGGCGGCAATTTTCATTTACTAATACCTGTTTTTGTAGCGTGTGATCTAAACGTTACCGGCCCATCCGGCGCGGAAACCACCCGGCACTTGATAAAGCACCAGAATCAAGAAAAAGATGGGCCGAGGGACTAGATTTTGACCACCGTCCATATTGATTCCTGCGCCTCTTTTTCCTAGCGCCGTGATTGTACGATGCGCCTGAAACTTAAAGTCGGGATAAGTGCGTAAAATTCCAGTTGTTGTTAAGCTTGGACGGAGCCTATTCGCGACTCATCATCGCCAAAGACCGTTACGGACGCGGACATCGCAGCCAGCAGGACAGGCGTGATTTGTGCCTGCACGGCCTACGTGAATTTTTTTCGAGCAGCCCGTGAGATTCGAGAAGATAGTGGAAGCCAAGCTGGTTCTGGTCGATTCTTTTTCAACTGATGCTCGTTCTGAACCCGGTTTTTGCACACTGGAGTCGCGCCCGCACGAAAATTCAACGCGGACGGCGGTAATATATAGTTCGCTAGCTGTCCCATGTACTTAACGACACAGGTTTATCCATATGCTCCACGCGTACGCTAAATCAATCAGCCCGTTGTTGTTTTTCGCCCTCGCTCTGATGCTGGCCGCACAGATCGTAGCTGCGGACACTAAACAGATCGGCGACGCCGAATTGCGGCAAGGGACTCAGGACACGTCCGGTTGGTACCACTACGGCGGTAATTACGAAAACTGGCGCTACAGCCCACTTGAACAGATTAATCCAGACAACGTCGCGGGACTTGCTCCCGCCTGGATATTTCAAACCGGCATTGCCGGAACAATGGCGAACTCGCCGATCGTTGCCGACGGCGTGCTCTATGTGACCTCAGCCCATAACCATTTGTGGGCCCTGGATGCGCGCACGGGCGAGGCATTGTGGTACTACCAGTACGCGTTGCCGGGTGATTTACGCCTATGCTGCGGCCCGTCCAATCGCGGTGTTGCCATTCACGGCGACCACGTGTTCATGGCGACATTGGACGCCCACCTCGTTGCAATCAATCGCCACACGGGCGAAGCGGAGTGGAACGTCGAGCTAGGTGCGCATGATGCCGGTTATAGCGCGACCGGCGCGCCACTTATTGTGGGTGATTTGGTGATCACTGGCGTCGGTGGCGGCGAATACGGTGCGCGCGGCTACATCGATGCCTACGAAGCGGCTACCGGTAAGCGACGCTGGCGCCGTCACGTTGTTCCCGCTTTGGGCGAACCAGGCAATGACACCTGGGCCGGCGATTCATGGAAGACCGGCGGTGGACCAAGTTGGGCGACCGGAAGCTACGATCCCAAACAGAATTTACTCCTGTGGCCGACCGGCAATCCCTCGCCGGATTGGGATGGCGACGCTCGTCTTGGCGATAACCTCTATACCAATTCCGTACTGGCGCTGAAGCCGGAATCCGGAGAGATCGTCTGGCATTTTCAGTTCACACCCCACGATGTTTGGGACTACGACGCAACCAATGGCCTGGTGGTGGCCGACCTGCAACTCGATGGCGAGCAGAAACGCGTGATCTTGCAGCCGAATCGCAATGGCTACATGTACATGCTTGATGCGACATCGGGGAAATTTCTTCGCGGTACCCAGTATGTCGATCGGCTGAATTGGTCGACAGGCCTGACCCCAACCGGCCGCCCGATAATCAACGAAAATGCTTTACCCATTCCTGGCGGCACGCCGAATTTCACTTGTCCGGGGAGTGGTGGTGGTCACAATGGCGGATTCACCTACGCGTTTAACGGCAGCACGATGTTTGTACCCAGTATCGAAGCCTGTGTGAAACCTGAAGTCGCGCCGGCCGAGTTTATAGAAGGTGACCCCTATTGGGGCGGCGGTCCCGGCGAAACAGAAGGGGATGACGGCGCGTCTTACGGTATTTTTGTTGCTATCGATGCCGTGACGGGAAAGATCGTCTGGCGCCATAAAGATCCGCACCCGTTTTTCGCAGGCGTCCTGGCGACCGCGAGCGGCCTCGTATTTGGCGGCAATCAACGCGGACATGCGCTCGCATTCGATGCGAAATCAGGCGAGGTGTTGTGGCAGTTTCAAACCGGATCGTCGATCCGCAGTCAGCCAATAACCTGGGAAATGGACGGTCGCCAGTACGTTGCAATAGGGAGTGGCGCGGGCGGTGTGGTTCCGAGTTTTATGGGCACCCCGGATATCACCACGACCGGCAGCGCGTTGATTGTGTTCGCGTTACCGAAATAGTTGGCCTGAGTCCTAATCTCCGGCCGGCTCCGGAAGTACGTGCACGGCACCACAATGCGGCGTGCGAATGGAGAGTAGAAGCGAACAACGCACGGCGCCGTTGCTGACCTCAATATCGATGAGGTAGGCAAAGGCTGTCTAGCGGCACAAGAAGCTGCCGCAGCCGTGCGCCCATTCGAGAGCCGTTTCAATCCGCACGGGTGACGATGATATGCTGCGCCCGCGCGCGCCCACGATTGCTAAATCCCGCTTTGGATTCGCGATCGGGCCGAGCTTATCGGCGCCGTAGCGTCGGCAGCTGATACGGCCAACGATCTTGTTAGATTGAACGATAGGCAACGTCGGCGGCCAGTGTATGTCTCTTGTGGGTCGCCCTCGCCTAGTCGTGTTGTCAAGCCGAACGGCCCTTATACAAACCACGACAACCGGACGTTACGGAAAACGCAATACCCGAGTTCGGTCAGATAACCAACGTTGTGCGCACAGGCGCTTGTATTTGAGGGCCTACGGATTCTCGCTTGCGAGGTAAACCCGGACGCGCGCAATACGAGTGAAATCTTTTTCAGCACCACCATAGAAAGCGGCGAAGTACAGGACCACACATGAGCAAATGGACACGATTCGAGGCGCGCTTTCCGCAATTGGTCATTCGCTATCGATGGCCGATCATCGTCGTCAGTATCGTCTTGATCGCGCTGGCTGCGGCCGGCACCAGACACCTTGGCTTTTCGAACAGTTATCGCACCTTTTTCGAACCGACCAATCCGAACCGGATGGCGCTTGATTTAGTCGAGAACACCTATACCAAGGATGATGGTCTTCTGCTTGTCGTCGCGCCTAAGAACGGTGAGGTGTTCTCGCCCGAAACGCTGGCTATCATTGCCGAGTTAACTGAGCAGAGCTGGCAGGTACCGCATTCGAACCGCGTCGATTCGGTGACGAATTTCCAACACAGCGTTGCGTTAGACGACGATCTGTTCGTTGGCGATCTGGTACCGGATCCGCATGCATTGGACGCGCAGGATTTAGCACGCATAAAGGCCATCGCGCTCGCAGAGCCCGCTCTGGTGAACAGCCTTGTATCTACGGACGCTCGTGTGAGTGCCATCAACGTCAATCTTCAAGTACCGGGGATCGATGAGACGCGTGAGTTTCCCGAAGCAGTGTTGTTTGCACGTGAACTACTTGCGGCCGCGGAACAAAAATACCCGGAGGTCGATTTCTACATGAGCGGGCTGGGTGCCATGCACTACGCCTTTACTGAAGCTGCATTTGAAGACATGACCCAGCTCATCCCGCTTAGCTTTGCACTGATGTTGATTTTGCTCGCAGTGCTGGCGGGCGGCATCAAGGGCACGCTGGCGACCATTTTCGTGATTGCCTTTTCCGTTCTCGCCGCGATGGGTTTCGCCGGCTACATGGGTTACATGATCACCCCGACCATGGCGCCCGCGCCGAACGTCATCCTGACCGTTGCCGTCGCCAATTGTGTGCATATTCTTATTTCGTACCTGCATGGTTTGGGTGAAGGTGAAACGCAGCCCGAGGCGATAGACGAGAGCCTGCGTATCAACCTCCACCCTGTTTCACTGGCAAGCCTGACAACCGCGACCGGCTTTCTGACCATGAACTTCTCCGACGTGCCGCCGTTTCAACAAATGGGAAACGTGATTGCAGTCGGGGTAGTGGTTTCTTTTCTCCTTTCTATAAGCTTTCTGCCTGCACTACTGGCTGTATTGCCGCAGAGCAAAGTGCGCAAGGGTACTGCCGGCGATGCGGGCAGTAATTGGGTCGGCCAATTTGTGGTCACGCACCGCAAGCGTCTGCTTTGGGGCACGGGTCTGGTCATGGCGCTGTTGATCGCGCAGTTCCCGCGCAATGAGATCAACGACAATCCGGTCGAGTTTTTCAATGAGTCGACAGAATTTCGCCGCGATGCCAATTTTACGATCGAGAATCTGACCGGCCTCTACCGCATTCATTATTCATTGGCGACCGACAGTCCCGGTGGTATTAACGAGCCCGCTTATTTGCGCCAGCTCGACGCCTGGGCCGAGTGGTGGCGCGCGCAGCCCGAAGTCGTTCACGTCAACACACTCAGCGATACCATGCGCAGGCTCAATAAGAATATGCATGGCGACGATCCGGACGCGTATGTGCTTCCGGACAATCGAGAACTTGCTGCGCAATACCTGTTGCTCTACGAGATGTCACTCCCGTACGGGCTCGATCTTAATAACCAGGTCAATATCGACAAGTCGGCGACCCGCATAGTGATAACCGTGCAGCCGATCAAGATGAGCGAAATCCTGGAGCTCGCAGAACGTGGTGAAAGCTGGCTCGCTGAGAATGGTCCCGATGTTCAGGGTCACCACGGTGCCGGCATGATAATGATGTTTTCCCACCTGACCTTGACCAACACCTTTTCAATGTTGTTCGGAACGGGGGTCGCTATTGTGCTAATCGGCGGCGTGCTGATGTTAGCCCTGCGCTCGTTCAAACTCGGCCTTCTGAGCCTGATCCCCAATCTTGCACCCATTGCGGCCGGTTTCGGGCTATGGGCTATTTTCAATGGAAGCGTAGGCATCGCGTTGTCGATTGTTGGCAGCATGACGTTGGGCATCGTGGTCGATGACACCGTGCATTTCATGAGTAAGTATCTGCGTGCGCGGCGCGAACGCGGTCTCGGCAGCGAAGAGGCGGTGCGCTATGCCATAAACGCCGTTGGGCGAGCGCTACTGGTCACCTCGATCGTGCTGATTGTCGGGTTCCTGGTATTGGCGTTCTCGAATTTCCAGTTGAATTCATACATGGGTGTGATGGTTGCACTGGTCATCGCGCTCGCGCTGGCGGCGGTATTTTTCTTTCTGCCACCACTGTTGATGGCACTCGATAAGTACATCGGCCCGACGAATGAAAAAACTTGAGCCGAGTCCCTACCATGTCTGCGGCGAAGATTTTCTGAGGAATGGAGTATCCGGGAGAATATATTTAACTCGGAAACACCGTTCGCTAATTCACATTTCCGGCAGATTTGCGTACTCAGAGAAGGTCAAACTTGGGTGCATTTCTGCCCACCGAAAGCCAGCGGGGAATCTCCTACTCTAGAAGAACAGCGGCTGGTTGTGCTTCAACTCATCGGCGCAACCGGTGAGCCTCGGACATCGAAATAGGCAGTTTACTAATGTACTGATCGTTCGAGGGACCGCAGTGCATCAACCCTGCGCGGCCCCTCAGCCGATGAGTTGGGAAAGGTGGATTATCAGTCGAATGACGCCGCCCTTTTCATGGGTGCCCCGAAACATCTCGTCAAATATCGAACTTGCGAATTTATTTCTTTACAAACCAGTATCGGCAGCCGTGTCGAATCGGCCTGATCTACCCCTTTGATGGCGTTCGGCCCTCAGTTTCGAACATGTCGTCGTACGACTGTTCCCAGATCATTTTTGTGTCACTCGTGCGTCCGAGCATCGTAATGGGATCACCATTATCGACGTGACCGTAGAGGCCCTTGTAAACGGAATAGCCACAGAGTTCCTGTAAGCGGCGCGGGAACTGTCTCGCGACATCAAGAGGAATTCCGAGTTGTTGATTTTCCTGCTGACGAATAAAGCCCGCAGCATAATAATTCGAGACGCAGTAGCGGCGTTCGTCAGTCCGATTAGTACCGCCGCCGTGCCATAGGCTGCCGTGCCAGAAGATTGCGCTCCCTTCCGGCATTTCCGCCACAACGGTCTCGGCATCTTGTCCGAAATCCGGCATATCCCCTGCCTTGTGGCTTCCTGGGACAACGCGCGTGGCACCATTGTCTTCGGTGAAATCAGTCAGTGCCCAAACGCAGTTCAGCGTGAATGCTTGGTGAGGTTTGCGAACAGGGATCAGTTGATCATCTGCGTGCAACGGTTGCGCACCCTGTCCCGGGCACAGGGTAATGGCGCTTAGTGAGGAAACCTGTAGTTCGTCATCCAATACAGCTTCCGCGAAGGGCAGCGTGCGTGGATGCACAGGAACCTTCCAGAAAGTTTCACCATGCGCAAGAAGGTTATAGATACGAATGGTCTGCCGCCCTTCGAAGTCAGTATCGCGACCGGTGATGCCAAGATCGTGCTCGACTCTCAGTAGCGCTTCTTTCAACTCGCTGATCAGCTCTGAATCAATAACATTCTCCAAAACAACGTAGCCGTCACGCTCGAAATCAGCCAGTTCTTTAGTGAAGTCTTGTGTCATACCACACCGCAATTGATTGCCCGTTTCAAGTGTCTAGGTTTACGCCGATTACGGCAATGCTCACGTGGTACCCCATTGATGACGGAGGAGTGCACCGACTCGGCCTCCCATCCAAAAATAAATAGATGTTCGGTTAACTGTCTGGTTCGTATTTGGGCGGCAGCTTTCCCATTGGCCGACGTTCGGGGGCACGACGAGCAACTGCAACTAACGGCCAATAGACGACGTTCGGACAAAAGAAAACCCGCATCATGGCGGGTTTTCAAGAACGTTTTAGAACTCGCTACGTTCTCTTTCTATATTTCAATCCCATTAGGCCTAGACCGAAAAGTGCAAATGTTGCGGGCTCGGGAACCTGAACAATCTTCAGTGAAATGGTGTCGGCCAGTACGTTGGCGGCGCCCCCTAGCGAAAGATTTGTGGAGAAAGTGCCCAGACCAAGGTCGCTGAATGTTGGCATTTGAGCCGGATCGAGGTTGCCGAGTTGACCAAGGTCAAATGTCGAAAGTCCGGAAACGGTCCAGGACTGACCGGCCAGGAACTGGAACTCGCTACCGTCCGTCTTGAAAAAGCCGAAGTCGTCGGCGGCGGAAGCGTCGCCGTCGATGGAAATCGACAGCGCGAAGATGTCCGTTCCGTTCGTAACACTCAAGTCGCCAGATAACACTGGAGCTCGGTCTCCAACGGTCAATCCCCCGCCGTTATTTATCGTTGAGTTGGCCGCGAAGCCAGCGTTCCAGCCGGAGCCTCGACCGAAGAAATAAGCATCGACATCGTCCGTTACAGTGAATGAACCAGAAGCACTCACGGTCACAACCGAATCGCCCGGTTTACCAACGAGATCGACCATCAGCCCTGCATTGGCTGCGCCGGAGACAAACAGGGTTAACGCACATGCAAACCTTCCAATCATATCGATCGCTCCTTTATTGATGAATTCCGCGCTCCATGCCCTGTTTCCAGTAGGGCCGAACAACCGGCGCTGGTTCTGCCGCCGACAGTTACTCGGCAGTCCAGTGCCACGGTTTATCTCCTGGATGTTGCAGATATGTAGATGTTCGTTTTGTTCATCGGGAAGACGCCCGTCGTCCGGGCAGTTCGCGCCTTGCGTAAGACCAACCCTTTGAACAATTGAAGCTCCTATCGCTTCTCAAACTGACCCTTGCTCGTACTTATGCATCGAGTCGCTGAGCACACACCCTACTCGATAAATTCCCAGAACATTGTGCCGAATTGTAACGAGGGATCGTGGTTGTTCATGTCCTAAGGGGACGGACTGTCCTAAGGGGACAGATTTATTTGACCGCGGCCAAGCTACGAGATCGAGGCAAATAAATCTGTCCCCTTCGAGAGTCTCCTGTCCCCTTCGAGAGTCTCAAATAAATCTGTCCCCTTAGGGAGTCCGTCCCCTTAGGGAGTCCGTTCCCCTTTTTCGTCCTATTTACTCGCTACTCCGCATGCACACGGCGCATTGTTCGAATCAATTCAACGATACTGCGCTATCGACCTGCAATGCGTTCGAGCGCTCCAGAGCGATGTAGCCGTAGTAGATCATTGAAAACAGATAGGTCCAAGCAAGTAGAGCCAGGAAGAAGAAGTTGAATACGATGTTCGTTTCTTCACCCGGGATAGTGTAGAAGTCGTACATCGTATGCAGCACCGAGGTCACCGCAATCGCAACACTCATGTGCACCGCGACGGCGGTTGCGCCCACGGCAAATAACCTCCTGGTGAAGTAAATCAGATACACGGCAAACACGTAATAGGCGATTAGCAGGAAATAAGGCAGGACTGGCTCCATGAAGTCGACGGATAACATCCACGCCGTCGCCAGCATCCCAAGTGCATACACGCTTACGTCGAAGCGGAGCGATGGTTTGTACTGATGCGTGACAGCCATCATGCCGATGATGGCGATCGGAGCGATACCGAAGGCCCGCGAAAAGGCATCGAGAAAAATCATGAGATCGTAGGATGCCTGCGAATACGTCACCCAGTAAAACGCGAAGTTCGCCGCCGAGCTGGCAAGAATCAGCCACTCCCAGCCCAGGCAGTTGTTCTTTTTTTTCAGAAACCTGAATCCATAGAGATAGAGCATTGCGCTCATAAGAATGCAGGCAAGAAAAAGCAGTAATGTGCGCAAATCCACGGTGAAGCTCCCGTATTCGGAAATTCTAGATTTTATGGATGAATGACGTGGTAAGCATAAGCAGTAAATCGTCAACAGGCGTAAGAATGGAACGCTTTTAATTCGACATACGGGTTTCCGCAGATCCGTTCCGTGCACATAATCGAAGTCCGCTCCGTCATTGGGAACGTCCGTTACGGCGTTACGGTGGCTCCCTTGGTCTTATCGGTCCCCATACTCGAATGCCGTCTTGTTTTTAAGGTCTCGATACAGACGTCCACGGGGTACGTATCCAGATCGAGTCGCCCTCACTTAAGCCGATCATTGCTTGCCCGGTCGAACCTAATGGACTTGATTCGCCCTTCAATTCGAGATCGACTTTTATCCACGCCCGCAGTGGTACACCCGACTCGGGCACGTACTCAACAATATCGTTATCCGTGACCTCAAGTCGCTTCGCCGTTTCACGGCTCACCTGCAGCAGGCGCCGACCTTTATTGTCATAGCTATCTTCTTCGGTTGCGTTAATGCACACCGTGACTCGCTGCCTGCGCAATTGATCACGCAGGGACTCCGTCGCTTGCATATCAACCTCAGCGTTATCAATCACCACGCCATAATCCGCAAGAGCACCAGCGATACTCACATAACCACTTTCGAAATCGTTTTTCACCCACTCCGCTGGTCGGCTCAGGGGATCGCCGTAGCCTCCGCCGCCTGAACTGTGAGTAACAATAAAATCTCCTTGCTGGAGCGGAAAGCCGGCGACTTTGCCGGGAATATCGGACATTGGAATTTCTCCGCCATCGCGCCGAACGGTAATCGAATTTAGTGCGCCGCCGTAGCCCATCGACATGCCGGGGCGGGGTAGGATCGCATCAGACGTAAGTATCGACACCGCTCCGCTGGGCGCATCAACCTCCCACATCCGCTCGAGACCCAAGCCACCGCGCCGATAACCCGGTCCGCCGCTATCCAGGCGCATGTTGTTGTATTTCGCCTTGAGGGGACGGATTTGTTCCATGCGCTCAAACGGCCAGATGGTCGGCAAGTCTCCCATGTCCCATTGATAGGTATTCAAATTGCCGTCGTTCTCCTTACACGCCGGCCACCCGCCCGATGCGAATTCGAACAAATGCCACATCGCATTGCCGCGGTCAGGGTCCGTGCCTGACGCATTCACCTGATTAGCTCCGCTACGCAAAGCGGCGCTCAACTGCTCGGGAATAAGCTGTCCTAGAATACTCAGCATGCAACCCTGAACCGGACCAAACATGATGTCCGCGAACCCGCCCACCGGAGCGGGCCAAACAGGATTCAAGGTAGTGCCCTCGGGGATAGTGACTTCGATTGGCCGCCAGCCGCCGCTGTTCATCAGTACGCCTGGATCGAGAAACGTTTTCAGGACGTTAAACACACCACACAAACTGCAGGTGTATGGGGTGTTCGTTGGGCCGGCTACCTGTGCACTTGTTCCAGTGAAGTCGACGTTGATGGTATCGCCGTGGATTTCAGTCTTGCAGCGCACGACAACAGGGTCCGGGTTGGTGCCACTGTTTTCCAGGTAGTCTTCCGCGAAATAGATGCCGTCCGGAAGCCTGGTGATGGCCTCGCGCATGCGCTTCTCTGCCTGGTGCAAGTAAGCGTCGAGGCAAGTTGCAATGGTGTCTGGTCCGTATCGATCGTACAACTCGATTATTCGTGCCTCCCCAAGTCGCGCGGTCTGTAGCTGCGCCATGAAATCTCCGCGCGCTTCAAATGGCATGCGCACATTAGCAAGGATGGTATCGAGCAGCGCTTCGTTCAAAACGCCTCGCGAGCAAATTTTTACCATTGGAATGCGCAAGCCTTCGTGGAAAAGCTCGGTTGATTTGCCACTGACGCTGCCTGGCGTAAGGCCGCCGACGTCGCCCCAGTGAGCGCGCGCGGTCGCGAAGTGGACCAGTTCACCTTGATAGAAAACTGGCACCAGCAAAGCGATGTCATTGAGATGAGTGCCGCCGATATATGGATCGTTGATAAAAAAGACATCGCCGGGATGGATGTCCTCGCCATATTTCTCCAACAGATACTCAGTACAGAAAACGAGCTGGAAATTGTGATGAGGAACATCGACGTACATGCCCACAATCTCGCCGCGCCGGTCCAGAATCGAGCACGAGAAATCGTGCGTCTCGTAAAGTATTGGTGCATAGGAACTGCGCATAAGCGTGACGCGCATTTCTCGCACAATATTGTTAAGGCTCGCCTGTACCAGTTCGAGCGTAATGGCGTTGATGGTGGATGGTTTCGGCGTACTTACGGCTTGCATGCGAAAAGTCCTGTGGCAGAAGCGTTTGCCTAATCCTGGTCTGCGCCGGGAGGGGGATCAGATATCGGGCTTAGAAGAAGGTTGTTGAAGTTGTCGACTTCGGCTTGCCAGTTGGGGTGGAGCGCGGTCGTTGAACCGTACTCTTCGATAATCGCCGGGCCGGCAATAACCATGCCTTGCGACAACGTTTCGCGGTCGTAGATGGGACAAGTACTCGTGTGCCCTGCAAAGCGCACCTCACGTGTCTCCTTCACGCTGTTCGCCGTCGTCACCTGTTGCGATGTTGCGATATTGGGCTTTTCGACTAATCCCGTTGCTATCAGCCGCAGATTGACCAGCTCAATCATGTCGACCTCCCGATGGTAGCCGTAGCGTTTGGTATAAGCCTCGGTGAACCTTTCAGCAATGTCCGCGAGCGCGAAACCAGCGCCAGGCACTTCAATATGTTCGACAAAACTTTGCTCGAGATAACGCACGTCGATTGAATAGCCCATGTTCATTTGTTGCGGGCTAATGCCGTCTTGGCGCAATGCAGCCTCCGCTTCGCGCTCCATCTCACGATAGCGAATTTTTATCTCTTCGATATCTGCGTCATTCAAAGCACGTAGATAGGTGCGCACAAAATCATGGCGCAAGTCCGATACCAACATACCCATGGCGGAGAAGGTTCCTGGCGCCGGGGGAACAATGACCGAACGAATACCGAGCCGCTCAGCGAGCGGGATGGCGTGCAACGGCCCCGCACCGCCGCTAGCGATCAAACTGTACTCAGCCGGATCCTCGCCCCGCTCAATCGTGATTTCACGGATAGCGCCATACATATGTGTGGTCGCTATCTCCAGCACGCCTTCGGCGAGCTGGCCGAGATCAGTCAGCGTCGTCTGTTGAAGCAAAGTCGTCCCTGCATCACTTGCGAGTTCCGATTGCAAATGCATCGAGCCACCGACTAGCGAGGCGGCGCCAATTCGACCCAGTGATACATTCGCGTCTGTCACGGTAAACGCGTGTCCTCCGCGACCGTAGCAGGCGGGACCGGGTTGCGCACCGGCACTTTGCGGCCCGTCTTTCAGTGACCCATCCGACTCAATCCAGGCAATACTTCCGCCACCTGCTCCAATGCTGCTGACATCCACCTCAGGGACAATGATCGGGAAAGCGATGATGACCTTACCGGTCGAAATGGTAGGTTGGTGATCCTTGACCAGGCACACGTCAGTGCTGGTTCCGCCCATCTCAAAATTGATCACGCGCCGAGCTTGGAGCAATCGGCTTAACGCAGCAGTCGCGCTTGCCCCGCCCGCGACACCTGAGCCCACAATGCGAATTGGCGCTGCGATGCTCGTCTGTTCGCTACAAGTGCCCCCGGCAGAGCCCATGTACAAGACTTTTCCGCCGTAGCCGCGCGTCGCTAACTGGTTCGAGAATTGGCGTACATAAGTACCCAGGATGGGCGCGATATAGGCGTTCAAGACCGCAGTCATGAAGCGCGGATACTCCCGATACTCTGGAATCAGCGATGAGTGCGTCACCCACGCTTCGGGGAGTTGTTGTTGCAGAAATTCCACCGCCTGTAATTCGTGTTCCCCATTGACATAGGAATTGAGAAAGCAGACGGCGATGGCCTCGATGCCCTGAGCGCGCAACACTTCTACGATAGGCAACAGGGCTTCGGTATCCAGCGCCTCAACGATCTTCCCGGTGTGGGCGATACGTTCGTTGACTTCAAAGCGCAACGCGTGCGGAACCATAAAAGGTTTCTCTCGCACCCAGCGATGATCATGCAGCCCGCCTGTATAGCGAAGCGTGTCGCCGATCTCGATTTGGTCGCGGATACCTTGGGTGGTGATCAGGGCAACGGTTGCACCCCGTCGTTGAAGAATGGCATTGGTGGCGATCGTCGTACCGTGGATCACGCGGTCCAGATCAGGAATGCTATCGCCGAGGCCGTCGAGGACACCTTGTACCAAATCGTCTGGCGTCGTCGGCACCTTCCGCCATGACAGCAACTTCGTTTCATTATCGAGAAAGACAAAGTCCGTGAACGTTCCGCCGACATCGATCCCCACATTAAGCATTATTCGAATCTCTTGTTTTCGAGTCGACAGTGCGTCGCGCTAGCTCAGAGTATAGGACGAACAAGCGCCCTTTCCCGCCGGGCCGTCGCGTATCGTCGGTTCACCAGATCATCAGCAGCCCGTACATCCATGCGGTTCTGGCCTGATTTACGCCCCTGGGCTGGCGGCATTTCCGCTCGTCCGGGCAATTTTCTAGCGGCTTCGGCGCTCAAGGTGATGGCGGTCCGAGGAAATTTCTCCCTGCATTGCTCTGGCTTCTGCATCCCTGCAGTCATCGGATTCATTTTTGCAGGAGCCGCTTACTCTTCGCGGTTATAGATAACCGGCATCTTGCCCATCCATCGTGTCCAAGTTTCCTGGTCGCCGAGAAGGTCAGCGATAAAACAACCTACGTTGATGCGACTGGTCTTACCTGAATCGAAGATCGCGCTTCTAATTGGCGAAGGGTGCACCGTGAACGCCGTCGCTTCGTCATCATCGACCAAAGCATCAGGCCGAACGACTGCCCATTCGATCGTCGCGTCGTTTTGACCAATCCGGGTGCGAAGAAAATCCGCTGCGGCTTCGTTATCCACGTGCGGGGGCAGCAATAGACGAAGCAGTCCGATTACCCACTTCTGCCCAATTGATATTTCTTCGTCGAGATCACGATTGCTGTTGCCGGCAGTGTTCATCAGCACAAACTTGACCGGGTCGGCAGGATTGCTCGCCACCACGGCCGCGCAAAGTCTTCTTACCGCATCCGTGACGAGTCTTCGCGGAGGCCAAAACATACCCTTGATGTTCAGGTTATGGCCTAAGCACGAGACCACTGCGCGGCAGCCGCTGACATATCCGATCATCTCGTCAATTGAAAGATTCAGCACACTCGCTTGAATGATCGACAGGTTGTCGTGACTGGTGACCACGTCTGGAAGGGCGGTCTTTGACCGAACGATCACCCTGACGTGTTCACCGCGTTCAAGTAACTGCGCTACCAACAGGCGGCCAGTAGCGCCGCTGGCGCCGACTACGAGTGTCACCATGTCTAATGCTTGCCTATTGGATGTCGGTGGAAGTCGGTCGCCTGTTGCTCAAGGCTATCCCAGATAAGGGCCCCGTGGTTTTTCTTTGGCTGCTTTGGGCGATAACGACAACCCGCCACATCGTTGGGAGCAGCCTTGTGGGGCGTATGCGAGAGACGCGCTGCAGTTGTCAGAAAAAGAAGTCTGTGTTTTACAACTCATATCCAGAAAGCTCGCGTCAAACGGTGTGTTCAGTTCTAGTCCCGACTGGCTCCGCCCTAACGAGAGTACGTCAGCGAGTTGGTCTGGGCGAACTCTGAAGCCGATTTCTCACGTGCAAGGCCCGATTCAAATTCTGCCCGACGATTGCGCGTCGTCGAGTTGGCGCTATTGGCCATGCCTCCTTCATATTGCGCACGAAGTTTCGCGCCGGTTCTGCACCGCCCGCCGCTATTTTATGTTATGCTGCACCGCAATATTATTCGGCGGGGGAGGACCGAATAGAACTGAATTGTAGTGGCGGAAGATTAGGAAAAAAATGGACAAAATCAGGCACATGCGGGCGTTGATCACCGTCGCCAAGCTGGGCTCGCTTTCAGCTGCTGCCAAAACGCTTGGCGTGACTCCGGGCATGATGTCCAAGCAAATAAAACACCTGGAAGACGTTCTCAACGTTCGTCTGCTGCACCGGACCACGCGCGGAGTCTCGCTTACCGACGCGGGTGAACTGTATGTGTCGCGGGTCGATGACATTCTGCGCTCCATCGACGAAGTCGAGGCTGCTGTGAGCATGCTTGCGGCTGGTCCGCGAGGACTTTTGCGCGTTAATTGCCCACCCTCTTTCGGTACTCATGTGTTAACCCAGGTCATCGCCGCTTTCGCGAGGGACAACCCGGAACTGCGCGTCGAGCTCGGCTTGCAGGACGACGAACCAGATGTGATCGCCTCGCGCCTCGACTTGATCTTTCGCCTCGGTAAACTGCGTGACAGTTCCCTGGTCGCCAAACATGTTGGGGATGCACCGTTTGTATTGTGCGCGGCACCCGCATACATCGAGCGCTTTGGCGCGCCGGACCGATTGGTCGACCTTGCCAATTTCAACTGCATCATCGACGCCTCAATTCAATTCGATGGCATATGGGAACTGCGCCACGCGAACAGCAAAGTCACGCAGCAGGTCACTGGCAATTTTTCGTCACTCAGCACCGAAGCAGTCATTGAGGCTGCCATTGAAGGTCTCGGCATTGCCTATGTGCCGCAGTATGCCGTCACCGAGGAACTTGAACATGCCGAGGTCATCGAACTACAGCTGCGTGATGCTGAACCAGTAACTTTACCCTTATATGCGCTTTACGGTAGTCGCGACCATGTCGCGGCGAAGGTGCGCATATTTCTCGATTTCTACGAAGACTACGCTACCAAACACGCTCACCTGCCAGGTATTGCGGGCGTGTATCTGGTGCAGGGCACAGTTCCCCGCACGTCCGTCCCGAGGGCATTCAGCACGGCCTGATAGTCCACCTCTGTGCTGCTGACCTTCAGCCTTTGTGCAAGGTCGGCACAACATCGACAAAAATTCGTCAAAAGCGCGGCTAAGCGCCAATCGAAGCGTGAGTCGGCGAGTCGATGGTGGCGTGCTCAGCGTCACATAGTGCGGCCGCCACCGGCCGGGCAACTTTCCGATGCCAAGCGTTTCAGTGCCTCGGTACGTGTGCAATGTAGGCACGCCCATCTCGCCCGGCGGCGATGTGTCGTCGCAGGCACAAGTCTTGTTCCAGATTGCATCCTAGTCGCGATTGCTGCACTGCACTAAAATTGCTGCATCGCAATATTTGGCCAATTGGCCTAAAGGACGACATGTCATGATCCAGCGCCTAGTTGAATCGCCCACGCCGCTCAACATCCTCGCCAAAGTCCTGGCGCAGTCGGTATATATGGTGCTCGGCTGCGCAATCGCGGTCACTCTTATGCAAAATCTAAACATGATCCGTTTGCTGAGCGAGATCTGATTAGCTCACGCTTGAGAGGATCAATAGGGTAATTAAGCGACAGCCACGTGTTCGCACGGACGTTCGTGGCCGTCTCGAGTTTGGCCGTACTTAAACGCTCAGACGAACAGCGAGACCCTCACGGTCTAGAGCTACTATTTCCAGGTATCCAAGTCTGTCTGGCCGTTATAGCGACATTTCCCCCGAGGCTTCGATGACTTGGCCCGTGACCCATCCCGCGTCCTCGCTCGCGACGTAGAACACGGCCTTCGCGATATCGCTCGGGATGCCAACTCTCTGAAGCGGTGTCATCTGCTCAAACGCCCGCTCACCGAACGCATCGATTGCAACACCACCCATATCCGTTCTGGTCGCCCCTGGAGAAACAGCATTGACACGGATCCCCAGAGGGCCCAACTCAATCGCGCATATCGTTGAGAGGTGATGCAGTGCAGCTTTGGTAGAGCCGTAAGCCCCCATTCCCGGTATATGCGCGCGCCCTGTCACTGAAGAAATATTGACGATTGAGCCTTTCGATTCTGCCAAGAGCGGGGCGAAGCGGGCAGGCAGTTACTGGTACCTTGTATATAACGATACTTCGCGGCTTACTTATCTAGGCGCAGCTTTTGGTCAGGAAGCTGCGCCACTCGCAAGCACCGGACCGCGCTCCTTCCAGTTTTTGTAGTGGGACCGAATCAACGAAATGAGAGGCTTCTCAACCAGATAGGTTATTGCCGTCGCCAGAGTAATCGCAACGACCATTGCGCCAACGATGCCCCAGTTTTCCGAATGCCCCCGATCGCGAATTTCGAGCATCACAACGTAGCCGATATTCTGATGTACGAGGTAAAGGGCATATGAGATCGTTCCCATAAAGACAAACAAACGGGCATTCAGAACGCGCAGATTGCCGGTCAGAAATAGGCCGAAAATGCCGTAGCTTATAAACACAGCGAGTAGGCCGTCGACAGGGGTAAATACCGGGACCATAGTGACACTGGCAATAAGCGTGGCGTAAGTGAGCTTTGTCGCGGTCTTTGTGAATATTTTGTAGAAGCAAATTCCCCCGACGAACAGATATGCGTAATTCAGAATCAAAAAAAGATTGAGCAATTTCCCGATAAAAACGTCTCGCAGGGGCGTGATCTCCTCAACCAGAGAAAGACCTATCCAGAGTAATCCGATCCACTCGATGCGTTGCATTTGGTTGCAGGTGTAGACACCGAACATCACGCAGTAGAAACAGAGCTCGACCGCGAGCGTCCAATAAACGCCGTCGACGCTCGAGACACCGGGAACGAAACTTTGCATCATCGTGAAGTTGGCGAGAAACGGGAACCAACCCAGCTCTCTACCCGGGAGGCCGAACACAGACACAATGGTGAATGTCGAGATCAAGGCTGCCCAGTAAGTCGGGTAAAGACGCGAGGTACGCGAAACGACGAAGTCGAGCGGCCGCTGGGTCCGGTTCAACGTCATGAAGATGACGAAACCACTAATTAGAAAGAAGAGCTGAACGCCATAACTACCCTGCGTGAACTGCACGGGTGGCGTGCTCTGATATCCGTAGAGCTCGCCAAACCGATACGTGAAGTGAAACAGCATGACCGCTATCGCGGCAATTCCGCGCAACGCGTCGAGTTCTTGAATTCTGCTGGCAGGGGAGCTCAATCAACGTCCTCCTGGTTGCATGAGGCTGGGCCGGTCGAGACCGCCCGGCAAGTCACACGAGTATAGGGCGATTGAGCGTCCCATTCGCTAATTCTGCGGCGTATTTCCAGGCTACCAAACGGCCGTCAGGCAATGCGCCGAAGAGCCGTTGGCTGTAATCGCTGCCTGGGCACCCGTGTCCCTGCAAGGGGGCATGGCGGTATTCACCTGGAAGCAACGTCAATTGTCATCCACCCCTGCCCGGCCGGGGGTGTCGTCATTGCGAGCAAACGCCGGCAGAGATCTGCCGACGTAGACTTTTCCGCTTAACCCAACGGCACAATCAGCGTCTCTGCAGTGGTTTCCAGGACCTGTTTGTATTCATCGGCGCTCCCTGCGAACGCGCCGACGACGACCTGGTCAATGCCCAAATCAGCATACTGCTTCACTTCGTCGAGGCTGACTGGCATACCGAGTTGCGGCGAAACCGCGAGGCTCAACTTGGATGGATCGCGACCGGCAGCTTCGGCGAAGCCTTTGATCGTGGCGATGTGTTGTTTGGCCGCGTCAACGCTGACATTCACGCCCCACCAGCCATTGCCAATCTCGCCGACACGTCGTAATGCCGGCTCGGACTCGCCACCGAAAATGATCGGGGGGTGGGGTGTCTGTACCGGTTTCGGAAACGAGCGCAAGGGTTGGAATTCGCAGAAATCGCCTTTGTGTTCGCTTACGGCGTCCGTCCACAGGCTGTTCATAGCGGCGAGATAATCGCGCGTACGCTGGGCACGTTTCGGCCATGGAATACCCAGTGCCTCGAATTCTTCGCGCATCCAGCCGATACCGACGCCGAAATCGAATCGTCCCTTACTGACCTTGTCGATGCTTGCGACTTCTTTCGCAACAATCAGAGGGTGACGTTCCGGCAGCAAGCAGATACCGGTGCCAAGGCGAATCTTCTTGGTGACCGCAGCAGCGTAGGTCAGAGCGATAAACGGGTCGAGCAGATCGACTTCCATGCTCGGAAACGGCATCACGCCATCCTGCGTATAAGGATATTTCGCGGCATATTTATCGAGCAGCACAATGTGTTCTGGTGCCCATAGCGAATGAAAATCACACGCTTCGCACGTCGTGGCGATTAGCGAGATGATGTCTGGGTCGGCCGACAGGCCCGCACCGATAAAACCAAATCCTATCTTCATAATTCCTGCACTCTCTCTATCATTTTCTGGGTCATTATTGCCCTGCGCAAAAAGTCGCAGAGATCTTTATGGGTCGCGGCACACCTTACATATAGGTGCTGCCCTTCATGCCGGTATCGATGTCCTGGCGCATGACGACATTGACCAGGGCTGGTTTGCCTGACGCGAACGCTCGTTCCAGCGCCGGGCCGATTTCTTCAGGCCGCTCGCAATACTCACCGTAGCCACCCATGGCCTCGACGATCTTGTCGTAGCGGGTGTAATTGAGTTTGGTTGCAACCAGGCGGTCGTAACCATAAACATCCACCTGCGGTCTGGCCATTTGGCCCCACGCGGCATCGACACCAACGATACCGACTATCGGCAAGTTGAACCGCACCGCAGTGTCGTATTCGAAACCGTTCAAACCAAAGGCACCGTCGCCGTAAATAATGAGTACACGTTTTTCCGGCTTGGCAAGCTGGGCAGCGAGGGCGAACGGCATACCAACGCCAAGCGTGCCGAGCGGGCCTGGGTCCATCCAGCAGTTCTCTTCCGGCACCGGTAGCACCTTGGAGGCTTGAGCGACAATGTCGCCGCCGTCGCCGATCAGAATCACATCCTTGTCGGCAACGAAATCGCGGATTTCGCGACACAGGCGCAAGGGGTCGATTGGCACCTCATCGGAATCGAGTTGCGCGACGAAAGCCTTTTCAAGCTCAGCTTCAGTCGCGATGACTGTATCGCGCCAGCCGCTGTAATCGAGTGCCTTGGCACGGCCATTCGCGGACTCGAGCATGGCGTCGAATGCGCTGGCGAGATTACCGACCACCGCGGCGTCTGCGGAGCGGTTGGTACCGATCAACTCGTTTTCGATATCGAGCTGAATAATTTTCGCGTCAGCGGGAATCGTCGCACCATACCCAAGACGAAAATCGAGCAACACGCCCGCGCAGATAAATACATCGCATTGCGTGATGGCGGCCTTTCTTGCCCGGTTGAGTAGCTCTGGCGTACCGGGTTTAACCGCGCCGCGGCCCATACCGTTGACGAACGTCGGGATGTGCACCTGTTCGATGAATTTTTGTACCGCCCCGGAAGCGTTCGACCACTTCACACTGGTCCCAACCATCATCACCGGCCGTTCCGCTGTGGCGAGGATATCCATCGCGGCATCAATATCGGCTTGTGCCGGTACCATCAGCGGTGGCTCGGTGCGGATGGTCGGCATGCGCACCTGATCCCATTCCAGCTCGCCGCCCAGCACGTCCATCGGAATTTCCAGAAAAGCCGGGCCGGGATTACCAGACACCGCATGGCGAATCGCCATTTCGATGTAATCCGGAATTCTGGCTGTGTCGTAGCAGGTGTCGGCCCATTTGGTGATCGGCTTCATGACCGCGACATGGTCCATTTCCTGTAGCGAGCCACGGCGCAGGTTGTTGAACGGCCCCTGGCCACCAATCACCAGTATCGGGCTGTTGGCGCGCCATGCGTTCGCGACGCCGGTCACGCCATCGGTTACGCCGGGGCCTGCCGTCAGAACGGCACAGCCGATTTTGCCCGGGTTAAGCCGACTCCAGGCGTCCGCAGCGTGTACTGCCGCTTGTTCGTGACGCACATCAACGACCTTGATGCCCTCGTCCAGACAGCCGTCGTAGATTGCCATCACATGACCGCCACTGAGCGTGAAGATACATTCCACCCCAGCCTGTTTCAGAGCCCGCGCTGCGAGCCTACCGCCATGAACCGCCATTCCTTTATCCCCACGTAAAAACCTGTCCCGATGCTAGCATGAGGCCCGCCACAAACGCTTGCATGTCCCTACTTGCTCCCATAGCTGCAACGCAGGCACTCGGGCCCCTTCACAAGCGGCGCATTGGCATACGCCTGGCTACGTCGAGAGCGGTCTGAAATGCTAGGATTCCGCCCTGAACGGCCCCGAAATCTCCGGCGACTGTCTCCGCATAAGGAACTCCGCCTCAACCGACTTTTGAGGAACACATTCATGCTCACCGATTCACGCGGACTGGAAATTACCTGCAGTGACCCTAAGGCACTCGATATTTACGAATCGTCCCTTCTCGACCTGTGGAACTACCGCATAAAAGCGCCGAAAACGCTGAAGGCGGCCTTTGATCACGATGCCGATTTTCCCATGGCGCACATCGTGCGGGGCTACATCATGTCAATGCTGGAATCGGTCGTGGTGCGTCCGAAAATGCTCGCCAGCGTTGAACATGCGCGGGCGCATCTCGACCCTGCCCAGCGCCGCGAGCTCATGCACGCTGATGCCCTGGCAGGGCTGGCAACCGGCAACATTACGGCGGCCTGCGCAAGTTGGGAGAACATCCTGGCTGACTATCCGCACGATTTGCTCGCATTAAAAATGCACCACCACGTGAATTTCTGGACGGGTCGTAATTACGTCATTCGCAACACCGTCACCGGCGTTTTCGATGCCTGGGATGCCTCAATGCCTGGCTTCAGCTTTGTGCTCGGCATGATGTGCTTTGGGCTGGAAGAATGTGGCGAGTACAGCAGGGCAGAGGCCTTCGGGCGACGCGCCATAGACATGAATGGCGACGACCTGTGGGCAATTCATTCAGTTGCCCATGTGCTTGAAATGCAGGGCAGACTCGACGAGGGCATCACCCTGCTCGACCGTGACCCTGCTGAATGGGCCGATCGCAATCCGTTTCAAGGTCACAACTGGTGGCACCTCGCCTTGTTCGCACTTGAGAAAGGCGACTACGACTACGTGCTAAAAATTTACGACGAGCGTGTGATTACCTCCAACACCGAGTTCTTTCTCGACATCCAGAACGGTGCCTCGTTGTTGAAGCGTCTTGAGCTGCAGGGCGTTAATGTTGGTGGTCGTTGGGACGGCCTCACTGAGTACGCTGAAAAGCAAATCGGCGACCACGTTCTGTCGTTTACCGATCTGCATAGTTGTCTCGCACTCGCAGCGAACAAACAACACGATGTCGTGGAGAAATATCTCGTTTCCCTGAAATCGTTCGCGGCAACGCCGGACAATTATTCGGCCTCGATCACCAACAGCGTCGTTATTCCAATGTGCGAAGGACTGGTCGCGTTTGAATCCGGCGATTTCGATGCCGCGCTGGCCAGACTATGGCCACTGCGTGATCAATGGAGTGCCATCGGTGGCAGCCATGCACAACGCGATTTATTTACTCAGATTCTGATCGATGCGGCGATCGGCGCCAAAGCCTACGGTCGCGCACAGACCTTGTTGTCGCAGCGCCTGACCTTGCGCCCGAATAGTGTTGGCAGTTGGAACAAATATGCTGATGTGCTGAAGGCGGCGGGCGACACCGAGCACGCCCAACGTGCGGCGATTGCGGCGATTGCGGCGCAGAATATTCATTAACACCATGCCGGCGTTCGAGCGCCGGCGACTCGACGATGTTTATCCGCCCCGGCAGATTTGCGACGCCGCCAGCGAAGGAGATAACTGATGCATTACGGACTCACAACGGCCCAGCTCGACTTGCAGGAGCGCGCGCGCGATCTGGCCACCCGTGTCATCGAGCCACGCGCGGCCGAAGTCGATCGCAGCGAGCAGTATCCCTGGGACAACGTCAGCGCGCTGCATGAAGCGGGGTTTATGGGAATGACTATCCCTGCTGCGTACGGTGGTGCGGGATTAAGTTACCTCGATGCCGCGCTTGTTATCGAAGAAATGGCGAAAGTCTGCGGTGTCACAGGCCGTATTAGTGTTGAGGCCAACATGGGTGCGATTTCGGCGGTAATGGAATATGGCACACAGGCGCAGCGCAAGCTCGCAGCTGAGCTCGTACTCGGTGGCGATAAACCCGCTATATGCATTACCGAACCGGACGCCGGCAGTGCCGCGAGCGAGATGACAACGCGCGCGGACAAACGCGGCGATCGGTATGTGCTAAATGGTAAAAAGCACTGGATCACCGGCGGCGGGGTGTCGAAGTTCCACCTGATCTTTGCACGCGTGTTCGACGAGACCGGCAGCGACTGTGGGATCGGCGGATTCATCGCGATCAGAGACGAGGACAGCGGCCTTGAGATTGGCACGCGAGAACCCACCATGGGCCTGCGTGGCATTCCTGAAACGGAAATTATTCTGAATGATCTGGAAGTTGATGCGTCGCGGGTGTTGACGCCGCCCGGCGGCTTCAAACGCGGCTTTGGCGAATTGATGAACGCCTACAACGCACAGCGCGTGGGCGCCGGCACCGTCGCTTTGGGTCTTGCGGCAGGGGCGTACGACCGCGCCCGCCTGTTTACTCTTGAGCGCGAACAGTTCGGGCGGCCAATCGCCGAGTTTCAGGGTTTGCAATGGATGCTCGCGGATATGAGCACGCAACTCGAAGCAGCGCGCCTGATGATTTACAGCGCAGCGCGCTCTCGTGGCGCAGCAGATTCGCCCTTTCCCGATCCGAATGCGGCCGCACAGGCCAAACTGTTCGCCTCGGAGATGGCGATTAAAGTTACCAATGATGCTTTGCAGCTGTTCGGCGCCAAAGGTTATTCGCGTAATACGCCGCTCGAGCGCATCGTTCGCGATGCCCGCATGTTCACCATCGGAGGCGGCACTGCGCAGATTCTGCGTACGGTTATCGCGACGCGCATTCTCGATCGTAAGTTTCCGCAAACTCGCGACGGTTATAGCAAGCGCGATGCGACGGGAGCGGGAACAGAAACGAAAGCCGAACTTAAAGCCGTATAAGTGCCGCACATCGCTCAGCCCGAAATGCCCACTAAGCTCAACGCGTAAGACGAGAATCGATATGTCCACACCCCTCAAGGCCGGCCACGCCCATACCAACATTGCGAACGCACCGTTCAAATGGGACGACCCATTTTTACTCGAGTCCGAACTAAGTGACGAAGAACGCATGGTGCAGCAGACAGCGCGCAAATATGCGCAGGAAACTTTGCTGCCACGCGTGGTGCAGGATTTTCGCAATGAGACACTCGACCGCGCGATGTTCCGCGAGATGGGCGAGCTTGGTTTGCTCGGGGCGACCTTGCCGGAGCAGTACGGCTGCGCGGGCCTTGGTTATGTCTGCTACGGATTGATCGCGCGCGAGATTGAACGTGTTGATTCGGGTTACCGTTCAGCGGCAAGCGTACAGTCGTCACTGGTGATGCAACCTATTCACGCCTACGGCAGCGAAGAGCAGCGGGTGAAATTTCTACCCAAGCTTGCGAGCGGCGAATGGGTCGGCTGTTTCGGTTTAACGGAACCGGATCATGGTTCCGATGCGGGCTCGATGAAGTCGCGCGCTAAAAGCGTCGACGGAGGTTACGCCGTTACTGGAAACAAGATGTGGATCTCCAATTCGCCACTCGCGGATGTAATGGTGGTGTGGGCCAAGGACGACGAAGGCGTGATTCGCGGTTTTATTCTTGAACGTGGTATGGCGGGCCTCTCGACGCCCAAAATCGAAGGTAAGTTCTCCATGCGGGCGTCGATGACAGGAGAGATTGTCATGGATGAGGTGTTCGTGCCGGAAGCGAACAAACTCCCGAACGCGCGCGGCCTGAGCGGACCCTTTGGTTGCCTGAACAGCGCCAGATTCGGTATCTCCTGGGGCGCGATGGGCGCTGCTGAAGCATGCTGGCACGCCGCGCGTGATTACACGATAGATCGGACCCAGTTTGGCCGCCCGCTCGCAGCCAATCAGCTCATCCAGAAAAAGCTTGCGGACATGCAGACCGAGATCGCGCTCGGATTGAATGCGTCGTTGCGCGTGGGACGTTTGATCGAGCGCGGCGAAGCTGCCAGTGAGATGATCTCGCTAATCAAGCGCAACAACGCCGGCAAAGCACTCGATATCGCGCGGACCGCGCGCGACATGCACGGCGGCAACGGGATCTCCGACGAGTTTCACGTCATCAGACACATGCTCAACCTGGAATCGGTCAACACATACGAAGGGACACATGACGTCCACGCCCTGATCCTCGGCCGCACACAAACCAACATCCAGGCGTTCACGGGCTAGTGTAGTCCGTCACATGTCGCCCCGGCACCTATCGATTTAATTCGGGGACAGTTACTGTATTTCCATAGGGGAAATACAGTAACTGTCCCCGAATTGGGGAATCCCCAAATTAGGAATCAGGCAAGCGCCTCGGTTATCCCGGAGGATTGCGCAGATGAGTAAACCAATTCGTACAGTCGCTATTCTTGGACGCAAGGACGCCATGAGTTTCGAGGAATTTGACCGCTACTGGCTGGACGTACACGCGCCGTTAGCAGCAGCGCTGCCGAATGTGATTCGCTACGTCCAGCGCCACCTCGAGGCGCCGAGTAAGGAGTTTGGGGTCGATGGCTTCGCGTTCATTGACTACCCGAGTGATGAGGCGATGACCGCTGCCTGGGAAAGTGAAGCCGGCCAGCGAGCACTTGCAGATGTGCCGAACTTCCTTGGGCGACACGATGTCGTGGTTATCACGGACCACGTGATAGTTGAGGCATCGTCGGATGATTAGCCGGTGAGTTGAAGGGCGATTCGATTGGCCTGATGGACCGAGCCTGCAGGGTCGGCGGGCGAAATTCGGGCGCCCGACATCTAGCGTTAATTTGCTTGCAGACCGAATAATCGCCGTCGCGTGACTCGTAAGCAATCTCCTGCCGTCTGCGAGCATCGGCTACGCCCTACTCGCTGCTGTGCTTATGCGCGGCCTCCGACGGCTCTCGGGTTTTCCCCGCCGCCATTTTCGGCGTGCTCGATAGCACCACGAAGGCCGCGAAACAGCTCGCGCCCGCAATTACGAATATGGTGGGGTAGTTGGTAGCCAGCACGACGTAGCCCAATAAAAAACTGCCAGAGAAAAAACCGACATTGAATGCACCGTTAAACGAAGCCATGGCTTTGCCGCGCTCGCCATCCTGCGCGTAGTCGACGGCCAGCGCGTTCAGGGCTGGGAAGAAGACGCCATGCGCGAGACCGAGGAGCGCACCAGTGAGGGTTAGCCCAATAACGTCGAGCCAAATCAAGGCAAATGGCACTGAGACGTATAGCAGCAAGGCCGCTTTCGCCACGCGCAGCCGACCGAGGCGATCGGCGAGCCCGCCGAGCCCGATGCGCGACACCATCGCGCACAGGGCATAGGCAATGAGAAAGCTCGAAACTTGCTCGAAACCAAGCTCCAGAGCCCACGGTTGATAGAAAGTAAACACAGCGGCAAACGTCCAGCCGGCCATGGTCGCGACGAGCAATATGCGTCGCAATCCGGGGCGGGTGATGACCTGTAGCATGCTGGTCCGCTCGGCTTGGTCGTGTTTCTTGTGTTGCTCGGGCACGAACAAGGTCAATATTGCCGCGAGGCCTGCACAACACGCTGTGGCAGCGAATATCGTTGGCCAGCCGTATTGTTGAGCGCCCCATTCCGCGAGCGCCGGACCGATGGCGTTGGTTGAAATCATCACGGCGCCGAAAACGCCAATGGCTTGTCCGAGTCGCTCGGCCGGCGAGATATCGGTGGCAAGTGTCGACATGGAAACGAAAAAAAGTGTGAAGGAGAGGCCCTGGCAAAGACGCAGGATCCATAGCAGTGGTCCAACGGCGGATACCCAGAGATATCCCAGACACGCGAAGGCGAAAATGGTCGCGCCGAGGCAGCCGAAATATTTGCGACCGTGATGGTCTATCTGCACGCCAACAATTGGCACCACGAAAACCGACGCGAGCCAAGCTATTGAGGTAACGCTCCCGATCGTCGCAGCATCGGCGGCGAGTTCAACGGCGAGAAATTTGGGCAGCAAAAAATAGGTCGAAAACGCGAGACCGAAAATTCCCGCGTTGAACAAAAGCAGCGCGAAGCGCGGGGTCAGCAAAGGCGGCACTGGCGCCCGCGCGGAGAGATTATCGGGATTCACGGTAGTCATGCGGTTCTCGAGATCCAGACAAGGCACCCAGCCCATTGCAACACTGCTGGATTTCAGTTGTGCAGAGTGTTCGGCCGAGACTCAAGCACCCATCAGGGGACGCGATAGTACCACTCACCACCCGGGCCGGTGAGTCGGATAACCCGCCCGTCGGCATGAAATTCTACGTCCGCGCTGCGATGTCCTCGCCCGAAATAAGGCGAATCGGCGCCCACTGACCATGTGTTCGGATCGCTCGTCGCCGTTAATGTCCATGAAACACCAGCACGATTCGACCAGCTGAGGGTGTCTTTCCCGGCTGCCGATAGCGTCACGTAGTGCCAGTCATTTTTACTGTCCCCGTATTTGCGATTTTCGTAAGCACCCAGCAGAGCCAATGTCGACGCAGCGGCCTCAATTTCAGGCTCTTCTTTACCTTCGCCAACGCGAATCGCAGTGGGCGCGACCTTGGCCGTGGCGCTCAAGAGCTCTTTCGTGGTGCTCTTATCGCGGACGACCCAACTGTGCCCTACGTAAGTTTCCTGAGTCTGGCGCTTCCCCGGCCCAAGCGAAAAATACGGCCGTTCGTGGCCATCGAAATCTATCCAGTAAACATCGACGGTTGTCTCCCCCTCGTTATAAACCGCGATTGTGGTGGCGACACTTGAATGCGAGGACATCACGGAAGACGGATGCGCGTCGGCACTCGGCGGTTGCTCGCGCGTAGTCGAGTGTTTAGCGGATTCGATACGGCTCGACCCAGATTGACTTGGAGCAGAGTCAACGTGTCCCGGCACCTCCGAGGCGGTCACAGTGGACGTGGGAGTGCCCTCAGTGACTATCGCTGCATGCTCCCGGACCGACTCCTCGCTCACCCAAAAGCTTACCGCCAGCCCGATGAGCACCAAGGGTACCAGCACCATGACCGCGAGAATGGCCAGATTCTTGCGCTGCGATGCAGATGCCAGATTACTTGCGAAGTGTGAGTCAGGTTGTTGCATGCGCCGACTCCAAGTTGTGATGGCGACTGGTGACGCCGCCCGGATCCACCCTGCCTAATTCGGGGACAGTTACTGTATTTCCGTAGCGGAAATACAGTAACTGTCCCCGAATTAAACGAGGCATCCTGGCACGATGGTTGACGCAACGATAAAGGGGCTGGCACCGGGAGCGGCCTGTGCCCCAGCGCGTAAGGAAACATCGTAAGGCCGGTCAATCGAGCGGTTGTTCCACTGCCTCGAGTTTCACGGTAGACCATTTGAGTTCGATATCGTCGCTGGTGCCTGCTACGTTGAGCTTTAGATTAGCTAGATTGAGCTGTTCGGCGGGTCTGCTCAATAGATCGATGACCGCGCCAGCTGCTTCGTGGGTTTCGAGCATGCGCGGCTGCCAGCGTCCGTAAACTTTCGGGTTGTCAGCGTATTCTTCCGTCATACCTGTGCGCACAAAAGGCAGCATCAGGCAGCACGCGCTTGCCATGTCACTCGCTCGACCCAAATTAACCTTCAACACTTCTGGCAGCTTCAACACCGCCCAGTTCGCGACCACATAACCGGGAACGGCCATGCCCGGTTCGAGAGCTTGCATCGACGAAATGTAGACGAACTGAATCGGCTGCTGGTGATACACAGCCTCGCCTGCCCACAAGTGGGTGAGATAAACAAAGCCATCGATTTTGGTATCCATCACGAGCTTCGTTTCAGCCAGATGCTCGATAAAATCGCGCCTTACTCGCGCGCGCCGCTCGGCGCGCCCTTCCCCGTCGATTTCGGGCAGCGCACGACCGAACCGATAGCCCTTCTCCGTCAGTCCGGAGTTGCAAATCACAATGTCCGGCCCTTTGCCGCCCATCTGTTCGATGACATAACTGCGCGACGCCCATAAATCGCGCGTATTGGTGACATCGGCCTGCATCGCGAACGCCTTTACGCCGCGCGCACGCACCGCCTCGACCATATCGAAGCCGTCGCGGTAGCTGCTGTGGAAATGCACACCGACGACTTCGGCGCCATTGGCCGCAGCCGCAAGCGCGAGCCCTTGACCAATGCCGCCGTCTTTCCCGGACCCCGTGATCAGCACGCGCTTGCCAGCGAACGCTTTGTGGTCAAATTTAAATTGGTCGAAATCTGCGCTGAAAGCCATAACCGGATCCTGTGTCGTCAAATTCTCGATGCCGAAATCGCCGGCACCTTCCTGAGGGGTTTATAGCATGCCCGCGTTTCACTCCGGTCGGTCTGCGGCGGGTATTCGTGCCAAACCCTCAGTTTGCAGGCCGCCAGGCAAGGAGGCCTGAGGATTCTGCGCAGCAGCGGACGACCGTGATCGACCTTGCGAGTCAGCTAGCGCGGAGGCGTGGTCAGCAGTTTTTCTGACCCAAGACGCCGGCCTCGATGAGGGCATCAATGGTTTCTGCATCCTTGCCAAGCTTGTCCCGCAATACCTCAACGTTATGTTGCCCGAGCAGGGGCGCGCTCAAAGGAATGTTGTTGGGATGATCTTTCCAGCGAATCGGGTTACCGGGGATGTCGACCTTTCCGTGCAAGGGATCGTCGACAGTACGCACCGTGCCGCGCGCACGCAGGTGGTCATCGGTCAGCGTTTCCTCAATGGTCAGCACCGGCGCACACGGTACGTCACCGGCCTGCATGACTTGGACTGCGCTGGCGACGTCGGGAAACTCCGCCAGCCATGCTTCGATAATGGTCGTCAGTGCAGCACGGTTTTTTATGCGCAGTGCTTCTTCGCAGAAATCCGCGTGTGAAATCAAATCTCCGCGTTGCATGCTGCGACATAAATCCGGCCAATGATGCATGAAGGCCATAATCACAATGAAGCCGCCGCTGGCACGAAAGACGCCGCAGGGACTCAGGTAAGGTGTGTGCGCGCCGTTACGTGTTGGCGATAGAGCACCGCCAGATCCGTTCACGCTGTGCACATTCGCGTCGTGATAACTGTAGTACGTATCAAGTATAGCGACATCCAGATGGTCCCCTACGCCATCGCGGTCACGCCGACGCAAAGCAGCCAGCACACCAAGTGCGGCGTGCGCGCCGGTACCCGCGTCACCGACCGCTGCCCCAATCAATCCCGGCCGCTCACCATATTCGCCGACCATCGAAGTCATTCCGGAGTAAGCCTGACCAATAAAGTCGTAACCAGGCTTGTCAGACAGCGGACCGGTTTGACCAAAGCTTGAGATCGAACACAGCACGATATCCGGCTTGAGCTCACGCAGACGCTCATAACCGAGGCCCATCGCATCGATGACACCGGGGCGAAAGTTCTCGACCACCACATCAACTTTGGGCACGAGTTCCAGCAGTAAGGCCATGCCGCGGGGGTCGCGCAAATTGACACACAGACTTTGTTTGCCGCGGTTTTGCTGCATGAAATACAGGCTGCGATCATTTTTGAAAACGGAAACGCCGCGCGAAAAATCGCCGTCCGGCATTGCCTCGATCTTGATCACCTCCGCGCCCATCTCTACCAGCAAGCGCGTGCACGTCGGTCCAGCGACCGCGCGCGTTAAATCAAGAACGCGCACATCGCTCAAAGCCAAACCCGAGGTATTGCTCATCGTCTTCTCCGCTGTTTGCCGGCTGGCGTGCCCGCATTCGAGATTGTGGAATTCAGCTGCGCTGACAAGTTAGCAGTTCGACGGCCATTCTTGATCGCCCGGCGTAGTGGGTCGAGTCCCAGCGAATCGCTTAGCTCGGCAGATACTTCGCTTCAGGCCACAAGGCGTTTATTTCCTCAGCCTGCTGTGCTGCACTGAAACGCTCCCAGGTAACGCCATTAATATCTTTCTGTTCGCTGAATGCCTCCGCCGCGTCATCCTCCCAACCGAGATGTCGGAGTTCCCCTGCAGGACATGACACATCCTGGCGAATCGAAAAATTAAGGGATTCGGTGCGCCATAAGGCGTATTCATTCGCAACCTCAGAACATGGCGCGCAGCCAAGCCGCGTGGTGTAGTCCTTGATGGAGGCCGCTATGTCGTTGGTCGACAGCGCAATATGCAATTTCTTCATGTCTGTTCCTTGTTGACCGGTGTTCGATCGTGTCGCGCATTGCGGTCGGCGCGAAAGCGATCAGTGCTGGTTTATCTGCTGCGGGGCTAATTGTCATGCGGGATGCAAGTCAATTGCCAGACAACATCGGCGGTGCGCGCTTGCACTAACGACGAGGTGCGTAAAAGCGGCCAATGACTAATCGGGGTCCACTGCGCTGAGCACAACACCCGCGGTGAGCAGTGCTGCGATGCGCTCCTCAGAGAAACCGAGGTCCTCGAGAAGCTCGTGGGTATGCTGCCCGAAGCGCGGCGCCGGCGCGGATGGAGCCAAGGGCTCGCCATCAACCAACCAGGGCAAGCGTACCAACGGCACGCCGTCGGACTCGGCGAAAGTGCGGCGCTCTTCAGCGATATCACTCACGACTGCCTGTTCGAGCCCGAACACCCGTGTTGCGGGAACGCCCGCCGCGGCGAGACGGGTCAGCCAATCGTCAACGCCGATCTGCCCGAACAAGGCGTTAAGCGCCTGCTCCAAGGCGTCGCGATGTTCGCTGCGCGACACCGGGTCAGCGAAGCGCGGATCCTCGAGCAGGGCGGGTGCCTCAAGCACCTGCACGACCAGCCTCCAGAGCTTTTCGTTCGGCGCAGCAAGGAGCAATTCGCCATCCCGCGCGCTGAAGCATTGGTAGGGCGCAGCGATCGGATTGCCGGAACCGGCCCGTGGCGGGCGTTCACCGCTCATCAAAGCGCTACTTGCCTGATACGAGACGACATTGAATCCGGTATCGACCAGGGCCGTTTCCATGCTGCTCACCGACTGGCCACGTTGTTTAGCCATTACCGCGGCCATCACGCCCATGGCAATCCACTGTCCGGTGCCGAGATCGATCAACGAGGGTGCACAACGGGTTGGCGGTGCACCGTCGTGTCCGGTCATCGCCATGATGCCGGTGAAGGCTTGCACCATCGGATCGTAACCGGGCATATTGCTGCCGACCGGACCGGTACCGAACGCATTCATGTCGAAATAAATAACATCCGGGTTGCGCGCGCTGACGGCCTCAGCGCCGATGCCGATGCGTTCGGCGACACCGGGGCGCATGGTCTGCAATACCACTGCAGCGCTGTCAGTGAGTGCAAGCGCGACCTCAACACCTTCGGGCTGCTTCAAATCAATGACGATGTCGCGCTTGCCCAGATTCATCTGGCGAAAAACGACACTGCGATCGCCGACATGTGGCGGCCAGGCGCGCGCGTCATCACCTTGCGGCGATTCGACCTTAATCACGTCCGCGCCGAGCTGCGCGAGAATCATCGTCGCCGCAGGCCCGGCAATGCTGCTCGAGAACTCAATGATGCGAACGCCGACAAGCGGGCTGAAGCCATCACTCATCGCGTTCCCCATCGTGTACTAAGCGACGCGTACTCAATTGATGACGCCCGCGGCACGTAGCCGCGTAAGCTCAGCGATATCGAGCCCGAGCTCGCCGAGCACCTTCTCGGTGTCGGATCCGACCGTCGGCGGCGCACTCGGTGCGGCGACCGGCTGGCCACCGAAATCGACCGGCGAGGCGATACTCATCTGCGTGCTGCCATCGCCTGCCATGGTGGGCATCGAAACAAATGCACCAGCTGCTTCCACTTGCTCATCAGTCAACAAATCTTCGAATGAATTAACCGGTGCCCACCAGATATCGTGCTCACAAAATACTTCGGCCCATTCGTCGCGGCTGCGGGTGGCGAATATCGCGTCGAATATTTCGACCAGCGCGGTTGAATTGCGCCGGCGTTCGCGCGTCGTCGCGAAGTGCTCATCGTCAAACAATTCCGGGACACCAAGGCCATTCACAATCGACTGCCAATGGCGTGACGCTTCAACACCGATGAGCCAAATCCATTTGTCGTCCGCTGCGCAGTAAGAATTCATCAGCGGATTCTGCGGGCGTGTACGGGACGGCGCGCTCGCCACGCGCCCGAGCGCCAGCCGCGCCGACATTTCCATACTCACGCAAAAGATACCAGTGCGTAGTAGCGACGTTGACACGAGTTGGCCGAGTCCGGTCCGTTCGCGCGACCACAGTGCGCCGAGTAGGCCGGCTACCAGAGCAATCGCTGTGACGTTGTCGCCCATGCCACCCGGCAACGTCGGCGGGGTGCCGCCGGGCGGCGTGGCGCGTCCGCACACACCACCACGCGAGGAGAACGAGGCGACGTCATAGCCCGGCGCGTCTTTATCCGGTCCATCGAGGCCGTAACCGGTCAAAATGCCGTAAATGAGTTTGCGATTGGCGGCCAGCATCTGTTCATGGTGCAGACCCGCACGCTGCAGATACTGGGGGCGCATGTTGGTGATGAAAATGTCCGCTCCCGCAATCAACTGTTGCGCCAGGGCGTTGCCTTCCTCGTTATTGACATCGATCGCGACGCTACGCTTGCCGCGATTGTGTAAATCGAACGGCGGGCAGCGAGATTCAGTCGAACCCGACAATACGCCATAAATATTGCGCATCGGATCGCCGCTAGGCAGTTCGAGTTTTACGACGTCGGCACCCCAATCAGCAAGGATGCCGCCAGCCGACGGGCCTGCGACCCACAAGCCCATTTCCACGACGCGTACGCCATTGAGTAAGCTCATGCGTCCGGCAACCGTCCGGTAAACACCGGCGGTCTCTTTTCCATAAACGCGCGCGGACCTTCCTTGGCGTCATCAGTGCGTGCATTGTCCTTGGTGCATTGCGTTTCGATTGCGAACGCGTCTTCAAGCGGTCGACCACTACCGCGTACCAGCGCTTCTTTGGATTTCATTAATGCGATGGGTGCGCCGAGACATATACGCCGTGCGAAGGCCTCGGCTGTCGAAAACACATCGTCGGCGGCCACAACGCGATTAACCAACCCCATCTCAAGCGCCTGCTGGGCACCAATAGGCTCACCACACAAGGCCAGTTCCATCGCATGCGCCCAGCCAATCTGGCGCGTGAGGCGTGCCAGCGAGCCACCGGCCGCGATCAGCCCGCGGCGAACTTCAGTCAACGCGATAGTCGCATCGCTCGACATAATGCGAATGTCGGTACTCAACAAGAACTCGGCGCCGCCCGCATGGGCGTGACCATTAATAGCCACCACGATCGGTTTGAAGAAACTAGTCTCGCGCAGAATGGCCGCCCCAAGTTGCTTGCGGTCGGCGGAAAAGCGCTCCTCCCACTCACCGACCGGCGCCCGGGTGCGCATCATCAGCGGAATCGTTGAGCCCATGTCACCGCCGGAAGAAAAGGCCTTGCCAGTGCCCGTGAGCAGGACCACGCGGGTCTGTGGATCGTTCTTGATATCTTCCCAGGCGTCGCACAGACGGATGAGCATTTCGGGCGAGAATGCGTTGCGCTTCTCCGGCCGGTTCATCGTGACATAAGCAATGCCATCGCGTTTTTCAACAATCAAATGAGGTGGTGACGTGTCCTGGCTCATCGTTAAGTGGCTGGATCCTTAAGGCTTAGTCGTGGGTGTTTCGCACACGCCGATAGTGGCGCCGCGGCTCGGCGTGAAATGTAATTGATCTGCAGATCGACGTCGACCAGTCCACCGCCGACCGGTTGTCAATTGCCCCCCGTATAAGGCAGGCTCTGGATAGCACCAACACGCAAGCAAACGCAGTATGAAAGAGCAGCATCTCGATATCGATACCGCCGCCGGCAGCATGAACACCTTCATCACGCGTCCGGACGAAGGCGGGCCCTTCCCGGTCGTGTTCTTCTACATGGATGCACCCGGCAAGCGCGAGGAACTGCACGATATGGCGCGCCGCATCGCGAGTGTTGGTTATTACGTCGTATTGCCGAATCTGTACTACCGCAAAGTGCGCGAATTCTCCGCCGCGCTCGACGACACCGGAATCGCGCGTATTTTCGAAATGATGGGCCACCTCAGTAATCAAATGGTGGTGAAAGACACTCAGGCGATGATCGATTTTGTCGATACGCAATGCGACGCCAACGCCGCGCGTATCGGCGCGGTCGGTTATTGCATGAGCGGTCCGTTCGTGACCACCGCGTTGGCGAGTTATCCGCAGCGCCTGCAATGCGCGGCGTCGATTTACGGCGCTTTGCTCGTGACTGAAAAAGATGATTCGCCGCATCGGTTGGTCAAAGATATCGTGGGCGAGATTTACTTCGCTTGCGCGGAGATCGACGAATACGCGTCGGCCGATCAAATCCATACCCTGCAGGAGCAGCTTGAAGCCCACAACATCAATCACCGCATCGAGTGGTACCCCGGTGCCCAGCACGGTTTTGCATTCCCCTTGCGTGAGCGCGTCTACGACAAGCCGAGTGCAGAACGCCATTGGGCACGCTTGTTTGACTTGTTTGCGCGAAATTTGCGCGCTTAACAGAATTTTTACACACCGACAGTGAACGAAGAAGGAATAAAGTCATGGATAACTTTCTCGACAAAGTAGCTGTCATCACCGGCGGCGCCAGTGGTATTGGTCTTGCGGTCGCTGAGGCGTTGGCAGCCGAAGGTGCGCGCCTCGTGCTGGCAGATATCGAGCAGGCGGCATTGGACGATGCAGTCGCTTCTTTCGAAGAAGCGGGAGTGGCGGTAACGGGAATGCGCACCGACGTTAGTTCGCGCGAAGACATCGTCGCGCTGGCTGATCATGCTTTCGATGTGGGTGGTGGCGTCGATATCGTGTTCAACAACGCCGGCGTCGCGGTGTTCGGGGCGATTCAAGACATGACCCAGCAAGATTGGGCATGGACCATGAACGTCAACGTCTGGGGCCCCATCCACGGCATAGAAGTTTTCGTTCCGCGCATGATCGAGCAAGGCCGCGGCGGACATGTCCTGTTCACGGCAAGCTTCGCGGGACTCGTTGCGAATCGTGAATTGGGCGCCTACAACGTGTCTAAGGCTGCCGTGGTCGCGATGGCCGAATCGCTGCGCAAAGACGTCCGCGAACACAACATCGGGGTATCGGTGCTGTGCCCAATGCGGGTGCAGAGCAATATTGATTTAAGTGCTCGTAATCGCCCCGATGAACTCGGCGGATCGGCAGCGAACAGAACGTATACGGCGGAAGAACTCGAGGCCCTGGACGGGCGCCTGATCGATACCGCACCGGTGGCCGCGCTGGTGCTGGATGCGATGCGCCGCAACGACTTGTACATCCATACGCATCAGGAAGCCGCAACCTATTTCCAACGCCGCGCTGATCGAATCAGCGATGCGTTTAAACATGCTTTGTGACGCTGCCCGTTAGTGGAAATTTATCGCGGGCTAATTCGAGGACAGTGACCTGTTTGTCAATTCTCATGACGCTGTCAGTTTCAACAAATAGGTCACTGTCCTCGAATTAGCTGGAGGTAACGCGCCGCAATAGCGGAGCGGGTTCAATCAGCACTGCGTGAGACAAACAATTCCAGCCACCTGATATCACGCTAATGTCGGAAACCTCCACTTATGCTAAAAGTCCATTTCATCCACGGTCTGGAAAGTAGCCCGACCAGCCGCAAAGCTCTCGTGTTAGCAGAGCATTTCGATGCTGAAACGCCAGCGATGGATACCAGCGATTTCGAGAGCTGTGTCGCCCTGCATGCTGAACGGCTGCGAGAGCGGCGACCGGATGTTTTGATCGGGTCTTCGTTTGGCGGTGCAGTAGCTTTAGCGTTGTTGCAGCGCGGATTCTGGTGCGGCCCGACGCTCTTATTGGCGCAGGCTGGCATCCACTATGGACTTGAACCCACCGTCCCTGGCGAGGCGACGGTACTACTGGTTCATGCTACCGGTGATGACGTGGTTGCAGTCGCGGACAGTCGCAAGGTTGCGGCTGTGAATTCATCCGCACGCTTGCTTGAGATCGAGGACGACCACGCGCTTAGCACCGCCGTCGCTGCCGGGAAACTGGTGGATTGGGTGCTGATGGTCGCCGACGAAGCGAGCGCGCATCCGCCGCAATAGTTTGCCCGGCGCAGATTTGAGACGTCGCCCGTTACACCGCGCTGAACGAGAATTTCCCGGCTACATAAAATCCCCCGCCCGTGCGGGAATTCAGTAAGCTATCCCGAGTATCAATTGAACAACGGGCGCGCCTAAGGCGGCGCTCGCAGAAGAGGCAAGCCATGCATATCGGCGTTTTTTCTTTCAATACCGAATACATGATGCGCACGGACAAGCTGGCGCTAGCGGCTGAAGAGCGTGGTTTTGAATCACTGTGGGTGCCAGAACATACACACATCCCAGTGCCGCGCGGCGACGAACAAGCGGATCCGGACACCGGTATGCCGATGAGTGCGGCAGATTTTTTTCTGCCGAAGGAGTATCGCCACCTGTCTGATCCGTTTACAGCCCTGGCAGCAGCCGCGGCAGTGACAAAACGTATTCGGCTGGCAACGTGTGTGTGTCTCATCAACCAACATCACCCGATCAATCTCGCCAAACATATCGCGACCATCGATCACCTCAGTGACGGCCGATTTACGTTCGGGATCGGCGCTGGCTGGAATGTCCGCGAGATGGGTAACCATGGCGTCAAGTTCTCGACTCGATGGCGCGAAGCGCGCGAGCGCCTCGCCGCACTGCGCGTGTTGTGGCGTGAGGAGAAGGCCTCGTTCTCCGGCGAGTTTGTCGAAATTGATGAATGCTGGCAGTACCCGAAACCCGTCCAGGCTGGCGGCCCACCGGTCGTGCTCGGGACGATGGATACACCGTTCGGGCGCAAGCAAGTCGCCCGACATGGCGATGGCTGGTTACCGTTGACCTTCGATGTCGACGAAACACGGCGCAGCATTGCCGACATTCATGCTCAGATGACCGAACTTGGTCGCGATCCGAACGCGCTGGAAGTGTCGTTGTTTTTTCTCGCCGATGAGATGCAATCGGATGAGGCCTTAAGCAAAGCTCGGGACTCGGGTGCGCAGCGCATCATCCTGCGCCTGCCAGTCGCCGATGAGCGTGGCGTACTCAAGGCCCTCGACGATTATGCGCGCCAGGTCGGCTAGTCTCGCTGCCAGCGATTTCGTGGCGAGCCATTTTCTTCCCCTTGTTTAACCATCAGGAATTCACGCTGTGAAAGCACAAGTCTGTGACGCCTTCGGCCCTATCGATACCCTGCAATTTCGTGACGTTCCCGATCCTGTCCCGGGCCCCGGCGAAATCGTCATCGAAAGCCGTGCAATCAGCGTGAATTTCGCCGACTCGCTGGTGATAGAAGGCCGCTATCAGGTGCGCCCGCCATTTCCTTTTATTCCGGGTACGGAAGCTGCCGGGGAAGTGATTGCAATTGGCGAGGGCGTGAACCAATTCCAGGTCGGCGATCGCGCGCTGGGCTTCAACGAAGACTTTGGCGCCTTCGCAGAGCGCATGGTGATCAACGCTGACATTGCAGCGCCGCTGCCGGGCTTCATGTCATTCGAAGAGGGCGCGGGCCTGCTCGCCGCGACCGGTACCGCGCACCACAGTTTGCGCCAGCGCGGCCAGCTCAAAGCCGGCGAAACACTGGTCGTACTCGGTGCTGCCGGAGGCACGGGCACCGCCGCCGTCCAAATCGGCAAAGCGATTGGTGCGCGCGTTATCGCAGTGTGTTCGAGTCCCGATAAAATGGCCTTCGCGCGTGAACAGGGTGCTGATGAATGTGTCGATTACACGCAGGACGATTTGCGCGAGGCAATCAAGACTTTAACCGGGGGACGGGGCGCGGACGTCGTATACGACGCAGTTGGCGGCGACGCCTTTGACGCCTGCTCGCGCGCGATGGCATGGAACGGGCGTCTTCTGGTGATTGGATTCGCGTCCGGTCGTATCCCTCAACTACCAGTCAATCTGACGCTGGTTAAAGGTTACTCGGTGGTAGGTGTGTTCTGGGGCCGCTTTACGCGTGAAGAACCTGAGGCCAATGCTGCAAACATGCGTGAACTGTTTGACTGGATTGAGGCCGGTAAAGTCAGGCCAATGATAGACACGGCCTACCCGCTCAGCGAATGCGTCGAAGCGTTGCGGAAAGTATCCGGGCGCGGCGTGATCGGCAAGGTCGTCATGACGCCTTAGGCGTACGAAGAAGGGCCACGCATAGTCGTGGCCGAACAACCCTCAACTGAACGGTTGCACAGCGCAGCACGTTCGGCCCGTGGCGGCGAACTTACTCGCGTGCTAGCCGACGTGAATGATTCTCGACTGCACGTCGCAAAAAAATCGCGACTATTCGCAGCACGACCGATCCGAAAAGGTTTCGAGGATGGAGTTCGAAAGTCCTCGTAACACTGGTCATGTTGCCACGTGCCTCGAATGCCCAGCGCTCAATAAAGTGGGAAGCAATATGGCGAACAGGCACTGAAAAGTTATCCATGCGCAGCGTGATCGCATGTCCTGCGACGAAATCAATAACGGTTTCCTCGTGATGCGAGCCGTCGCGATTTTTAACCCGGAATTTCGTTCCGACTTGCGTCACGCCAGCCTGAATAATCTCTGCTTCCGCAATCCCCGGCAGCGGCCCGTAACCTTCAAATGTCGACCACTGCGTGACGTCGAAGATGGCGTCACACAACGCCTTCGCGGGGCGGCTGGATTCGAACTCCACTGAAAAAGCGATCATGTTTCGAACCACTTGACGCTACGTTACTCAGATTTAGCCTGGGCAGCCGGTAGCTCAACCAAGCCGAGTTGCATGTAGAGCGAGAGGTAATCGGTAAGGCCGCGTTGCTCGACAATCTTGCCGTTCTCAACCCGGCAAATCGTCACATCGTTAAACTCAACCGTCTTGCCCGTCGCGGCGAGTCCTGGCAGCGGACCGGTATGCGTCCCCTTGATAGTCAAACGCACGATGATGTTGTCGCCGGCATCAATCAACTCATCGATTCGCTCACGATAGTCCGGGAAGCCAACGCGAACGCTGGTAGCTAATTGCCGCACACCCGCAAGGCCGCTGCCCCAGTCCGTCATCGGATAGTTAGCGTGAAAGTCTTCGGCGTAGAATTCTCCCGCGCGATCGACCTCACCGTTGGTCCAGACGACTTGGCAGGCTGCGCGCACCAGTTCTGCATTGGTCATGAGCGGTTAGCGCTGAAGGTTGCGCCGCTTTCAGCTTGCATAGCGATTGCCCTTCTTTATGTCTGCACCCTCGTAAAGTACTCGACGCTTGATCAGGGAATCCTCCCGGCAGCGCTCAAAATCGTCCGGATCAAGACGCTTGCGCGGCGGCGCAGCAATGGTGAAATGCCCAAATCGATCTTCGCCACTCACCAGCGCCACCAGCGAGCGATCACCACTACGCTGTTTCATCGATGGCTTAATGTAGCGAATCGCCGAACCGATGCGTCGGTAGTTGCTGCGATTGGGGCCAGAGGAATGGAAGAGATGACCGTGGTGCAGGGACGCCTGCCCGCTGTCCAGTATGACCGGCACGCTGTCTCGCTCGTTAATATCCTCGGCGATTTCCTGACCGCGGGTGAGCAAATTGTTTTCATCAAAAGTGTCGACATGCGCGACCAGTTGGCGGGCATGACTAGCGGGCACGAAACGCATACAACCACTTTCCAGGGTCGAGGGTGACAAAGCTACCCAGGCGGTGAGCTCCTGGTCATCATCGAGCCCCCAATAGGTCAGGTCCTGGTGCCAGGACACCACCTTTGGCGTGTTGCCGTCTTTGCTGAATAATCCGGCGCTCCAGACCAGTAAATCCGGGCCGAGAATTTCGGCCGCGGCGGCGACCAGACATGGGTTACGGATGAGGGCGTCGAACGACGGCAGCAGCCGGTCCGGGTAGGCATGCAGCAACGCAATTCTTTCTGGGTCACCCGCCAGTTCGGTTTCAGCCGCCTCCAGGTCAGCGAATACCGCTCGCGCTTGTTCGCTATCAATCGCATCAATGGGAAACACGAAACCATCACGCGCGTAATCATCCGCTAGCGTGTGTTCAGAATGACTCATGAGAAAGCTCCTGGCGGCGTGGACAAGTTGCGAGGGCGTGATTCCACCGGCATGGTAAGTGGCGGCGCTCAGACGCCGAGCGGTGCAAAAAACGCTTCGGCCACGTCAATCACGAACTGTGGCTGCTCTTCGGGGATGAAGTGCCCGCACTCCGGTACAGAACCGCCCGCCACGTCCTCGGCGACAGTCTCCCAATACGGGCGAATATCACCGAGAAAAGCCTCCCCGCCATAGGCCAGCACGGGAATCGTCAGTTTGTCCGTCGCCTCGGCAAGGTTCACAGTATCTTCGCGCAATCCGGCCGCATACCACTGAAAGCCGGCGCGCAGTGAGCCAGGAATAGAATTGACGCGCACGTACTCGGCGATGTCCTGCTCTGAGAATACGGCCGGGCTGTAATTGAAATCGGGGGTCGTGAGGAAACGTCTTAAGTAGGCATCGACGTTCTGACTCACCAGCATGGCAGCCCAATCGGGATTCCCGCCATGGAAAAAGACGTGATTGATTTTTAACGCCAGCTCCAGCGGAAACGATTCGCCGGCGCGAATAAGACCCGGAATCATGTCGAGAATCAGCATGCGCTCGACCATTTCGCGATTGTCGTAGGCGAAATAGAACGCAACTGCGCCACCCCAATCGTGCCCGATCACCCCGACCTGTGCATAACCAAGCTGGTCAACCAGTGCACGCACATCGCTCGCCATGGTGCGCTTGTCGTAACCGGTCATGGGCTTCTCGGAATCGCCGAGGCCGCGCAGATCGGGCGCGATAATCGTGAAGTGTTCAGCCAGTGCCGGAATAATCCCGCGCCATTCGTACCAGCTTTGTGGCCAACCGTGCAGCAACACTAACGGATAGCCGCTGCCGGCGGTGACATAGTGCATCCGAAAACCGTTGACTGTTTTCTGATGATGAGTCCAGATCTCGCTCACAAGCCTCTCCTCGTGCCGGCGTACCGCGGCTCGACTTATCTTAGTAGCACTGCGCTGCCAACGCACTGCCTGGTCGATCGAGCATGCAAGCGCTCGAGCACAACCAGCGCCGTAGATTCGACATCATCCCGACACGGTTAGACTAAGTCCTTCGTTTCAACGTCCACATATGAGCAGGTACCACGCACGGTATGGATAGCAACCCGGTTCTTCTCGATATAGCCCATCTGTTGGAGGCCGGTATTGCGCCGGCCGATGCTGTCGCGCGTCTCGAGGCGGGTGATTCGCGCACGCGAAGCCTGCTCACCGGCTTGCAGGCTGACTTGAAACGCGGCCGCTCGTTGGCCGAATCGCTACACCGCGCCGGACTTGCCAACACCCTGGAGACGGAGATCGTGCGCGCGGCAGAAGCGGCCGGGAAAACGGACGAGGCCTTGCGACTGGTCTCCAGGCGCCTCGAACAGCGGCGCTCACGCGCGGCCGCCCTGCGTACGCGATTATGGTTACCGAATACGCTCTTATTCATCGGGCTTACGATTAATGTCGTGCGCGCGGTGACTGCAGGTGCGTCACTATCGAACGCGGCAACGGACGCGCTCGGGATTGCGCTGCTGATCGTCATCGTCACGCAGTCCATGCTTGTCGCAGTGCGCGCCGACATCGCGCGAGCGCTCGGCATAGGTTGGCGTCTTGGACTGCGCGCCCGCAGCACATTATTTCGGCACTACTTCGAGCAAACTTTCTACACCTTATTTGTGTGGCAGGCAGACGCAGGTATGGACTACGCAGCTGGCGCGCGAAACCTGCGCAAGCTGATCAACGCCACTGGTTATCGCAAGGCACTAGACAATTATCAGCGGCTGGTCCGGGCCGGTAAACCGGCGACGCAGGCATTACGCGATGCTGGCCTGCTGGTCGATGGCGAGTTGGCGGAAACGATCAACGTGGGTGAGCAATCCGGGCGCTTGGTTTCCGCTTTGCAGCATTATCTGCTTGGACAGGGGATGCGTCTCGAGCAATCGACCGACAGCATTTTTAAGTGGTTGCCACGCATCTACTACTTCGTCGTGCTACTAGTCTGCGCGTGGTCGTTGGTGTGATTACAAGTGCGCGAGCCAGTAGTGATAACTCGCCCTGTATCGTTCTATACTCAAGCGCAGCGAAGTCTCGTAGCTCGACTGGCTCAAGTTTTTCAGACGCGGTTCGGGAACGTTGAATATCAACGGTCGAAGATGTCGGTACTCGGCGATCGCATCATTCGGTGTCAGGTGCACAGAGAGAGGCGAAGTCATTCATGATCATCCATTTTAACGACGATGGTGCGACCGATTTAGCGCGCGTCGGTGGTAAGGCAGCCAGCCTTGGGCGACTCAGCCAGGCGGGCTTTCAGGTCCCGGCTGGTTTTACGGTCGCTACGGCAGCACAGGCGGCTTTCTTCGCGGCGCATGGCATGGCCGCGTCGATTCAGTCCTTGCTCGTCGGTCTCAATTACGACGACGCGGTCACTCTCGAATCAGTCACCAGCGACATCCGCACCCTGATTGAATCCAAACCGTTGCCGGACGAACTGGTAGCGCAAATCACGGAACACTATAAAGCGCTCGGCGGGGACGTCTACGTTGCGGTGCGGTCCTCGGGAACTGCAGAAGATTTGGCCGGTGCCTCGTTTGCCGGGCTGCACGATACCTATCTGGACGTACAGGGGATCGACGCGGTAATCGATGCGATTCGCCGCTGCTGGGCCTCGATGTGGACGGCACGGGCGACGGCGTATCGCGAACGCGGCGGTTTCGATCATGCGATTAACCAGATCGCCGTGGTCATTCAAACCATGGTCACCTCCGAAGTGTCCGGTGTGATGTTCACCGCCAATCCGTTAACTACGCGTACTGACGAAATCGTAGTCAATGCCAGTTGGGGACTTGGCGAGGGCATTGTGTCCGGCATTCTGACACCAGACGAATATATCTTGTCGCTCGACACGCTCGATGTGAAAAAGCACAGTATTGGTGACAAGGAAGTGCAGGTCATACGTGCACCTGATGGGATCGGTACGATCACTGCTGACGTGCCGATGAGCATGCGCGAAACCTTATCTTTATCTGCGGAAAAAGCCATGGCGCTCGCGCAACTCGGGCGCAACGTGATGGATTTCTACGACGGTCTGCCACAGGACATTGAATGGGCGCTCGCCGGTGGCGAGTTGTACCTGCTCCAGGCGCGTCCGATTACGGGTGTTGAATTTACCTGGGACGAGGACGTCAACGCCTGGCATACCGCGCCAGAAGATGAAAACACCGTGTGGGCCTACACCTGGTGCGAACAATTTCTCACTGGCGGGATTACCCCGTTGTTCTCATCACTGCGCGCCTGGGAATGCGAGCTCAACTGGACCTTCTTCGCCAAGCTTTACGGTTTTGAAGAAATTACCAACGTGCGCTGGTTCAAATATCGTCGCGCCACGATGTATTTCAATGTTGATGCCGAGAAAATCTGGCAGCGAGAAATGTGGCCAGCTGCGCTGCGCGACCTGACTAACATTCCGCCAGTCTGGCAGGAAGAATACGCGCGCGACGAAACTTCCTTACTGAATGTTGCGCGCATGTGGCTGCGCCTGCACACGCTTGAACCTAAACATGGTTTGACCGGCTGGTTTCGAAACACCTACTCGTGGATTGATGGGCGCATCGAGGAAGCAAACGGCCCAACAGCCGAGTCACTGACGCGTTTGTCGGACACCGCGCTAAAGAGACAGTGTGACGAAAGTACGGAAATGGTCGCAGGTTTCTTCGAAACGCTGTGGCCGGGCTTCTCGTGGATTGCGCCAGGTGCGCTGGGATTGCTCAACGTACTCATCACGAAATGGTACGACGGCGAGGAAGCCAACTTATTTCAAGATCTGATTGCCGGTATTCCGGATACCGCACTGGTCAAAGAAACACACGACCTGTGGCATCTCGCCGACGCGATTCGTCAGTCGCCGGCGCTCAAGAAATGTCTGCATGAGCACAAAAATGCCGCGTTCTTCAAAGCGCTCGAGGACTTCGATGAAGGCGCTGCTTTCCTGAAGAAATACCAGGGCTTTCTCCATGCCCACGGGCATCGTGGCCATCAGGACCGTGACATCTATTACAAGCGACGTATTGAAGATCCGGAAATTGACTACCGCGCCTTTCGGGCGCTTGAGAATGCAGATGATTCGAGTCGCCCGGAGCAGATGGAAGCGCGCTTGATCGCGCAGCGCAAAGCCGCGACGGATGAGGTCATCAAGAACTTGTCTGCACAACCACTCGGCGGTCTGAAAGCCGAGGCTTTCAAGTCCGTGCTCGCCTATAACCTGCGCTTTCTGAAATTCCGCGACGACGAACGCCATTTTCTTGACCGTATGACGTTGCGCAAAAAACGTGTGTTTAGCGAAATCGGCCGGCGCCTGCACGAGCGCGGTCAGGTCGTTAATGCCGATGACTTTTACTTCCTCGCCCGGCACGAACTGTACGACTTGTTCGACAGACGTGGCTCACAACCCCTGTGCCACGCCAAGATTGTGGCGCGGCGTGCCGTATTTGACCGACGCAATGCGCGCGAAGAATACACCCCGCCTTATTTGCAGGCTGGCGTGCCGATTAACCTGGACACTAAAGAAGATCCGGTGGCACTGGCTGACGGCGCGCTGGGCGGAATTGGCACCAGTCGAGGTGAAGTTACCGGACGCGCGCGCGTGGTATTAAACATGACCGAAATCGGTCGCGTTGAGAAAGACGATATCTTGATTTGCAACAGCACCGATCCGGGCTGGATGCCAGTCTTCCCGCTCATTAAGGGCCTGGTGTTAGAAACTGGCGGCATGCTGGCGCATGGCGCGTGTCTATCCCGCGAGTACGGGCTGCCCGCTGTGCAGTTGCGCAACGCCATCCAACTCATTGATGACGGTGCCTTGATCAGCGTCAATGGCGATAGTGGCCTGATTCGAATTGTTGAGGACGCGCCACAGCTGAATAGCTAAGTGTGCAGACGACGGATTGTGGTCGCGGAAAGTTTCGTGGCCGCTATCCGGCTACCTCAATTCAGAAATGTCGGGGCACTGCAGAATCAGGAGTGAGCGGGCACGCGACGCGTGCCGCGGTGCTCCGCAGTAGTTTTTCGACGGCCTGAGGACTTAGGCGTGACCGCGCACTAACCTTCCCGGCATAGCACCAGTATGCTCGCCATTCTCATAAGTCACTTCGCCATTGCAAATGGTCGCAACGTAACCGCGTGCTTTTTGAATCAGACGCTTTCCACCTGCCGGCAGGTCGTAAACCATTTCTGGATCGAGCAGCGACAGCTGTTCGAAGTCGATGATGTTCAGATCGGCTTTATAGCCGGGAGCAACCACACCGCGATCGTTCAGGCCGTAAACGCGCGCTGTGTCCTGGGTCATTTTGTGCACCGTAAATTCGAGGCCGAGGCGCGGGCCCTTGCTCCGGTCACGGCTCATGTAGGCCAGCATGTAAGTCGGCATGCTGGCATCGCAGAGCACACCGCAATGCGCGCCGCCGTCAGACAGACCGAATACCGAGTGTTGATGTTCGATACCCATGCGCTGTTTCTCGAGATGGCCCGGGTAATCACCAATCAAATACAAAATTGGTCGACCATCGGCCATCGCGTTCATGAGTGCTTCACGGATGTGGATACCCTGCGCTTCGGCCACACCGGCGATGGAATCCTCATAGCCAGGCTCGTAGCTCAAGTCGGTTGGCAGAACATACATCCTGTCCCACGCAGTGATCATTTTCTGAGTATCGGCGAAGCGCGCTACTTTTGCGGTGTCGCCCATGATGCGGGCACGAAACTCCGGGTCGCGTAGTTTTTCCCGACGTTCTGCCAGAGGCAGTGACTTAATTTCCGAGAATGACGGGAACTGACGCATCGGATTCACGGTCCCTTCCAGACTCATCAGAATCGATGCTGGGCGCGCGCCAATTTGCGGGCGCAATTCAAGACCTTCGGCGTTCAGGCGGTCGGCCAAATCCCACACGCCAGGACCGACATTCGAACTTACCAGGACAGTCAGCGGGCGGCCTGTCCGGCGCGCAAGACCTTCAATCCATTGTTGCTCAGCGTCGTCATCAAGCCGGTCGGAAATGATCTCTATCGTGCCGTGGTCGATTTCAGCCAGCGCGTCGCCGATCGCGAGCATCTCGTCTGCACCGGCATGCGTGCCCGGTACAAATTCGCCACGCTTGTCGAGATGACCGTAGAAACGCGACGTCGAAAAACCGAGCGCACCATCCTCCAAGCCTTGTCTGGTTACTGCGGCCATCTGTGCCATGTCGTCCGGCGTTGCATCGCCGTAGCAGCGCTCGCCCATCACATAGTGGCGCACCGCGACGTGCGGAACCTGGGCCCCGATGTCCATGGTGTAAGGGGTGTCTATGCTGTCGAGATACTCGCCAAAGCTTTCCCAACCCCATGGAATGCCTTCGTGTAAGGCGGTGCCAGGAATGTCCTCGACGCTCTCCATGAGTTCGACCAACGCAGTTTCAGTGCCCGGATGCACCGGCGCGAATCCCACACCGCAATTACCCATCACCACCGTTGTGACGCCATGCCAGCAACTCGGTGTAACCTGTTTATCCCAGCACACCTGACCATCGTAGTGAGTATGGATATCGACAAAACCCGGCGTTAGTAACCGACCTTCAGCATCAATCACGCGCGTCGCGGCAGCTTTGATGCCGCCCTGCTCCGCCGTCTCGACCGCCACAATCTTGTTAGCCTGGACAGCAACGTCGCCGTGGAAAGCTGCCGCACCGGTGCCATCGATGATTCGTGCATTGGTAATTAACAAGTCGTACATATGCTTATCCTTGGCGTTCGTGACGCGCCTCAACGCTGGTCGGGTCCACTGCGTAGTAGTGCGCCCGCCAAGGCGCCCGTGTGCTGGCCGGATTCCATAAAAACTTCGCCGTTGATCAGCGTGTAGTCGTAGCCTTCTGCTTTCTGGATCAGACGCCCTGCACCGCCAGGGAAATCATGAATGTAATCCGGCATGCCCAAACGCATACCTCCCAGATCGAGTACGTTGATATCGGCGTAGGCGCCCGGCTTCAACACACCTCGTCCCTCGAGACCGAACAGCTCTGCGGTATCCGACGTCAGCCGGCGGATCGCATCTTCAATACCGAACAAGCCACGCTCGCGCACCCAGTGCGTAAGAAACCAGGTCGGCTGACTGGCATCCATGATCTGCCCGACATGCGCGCCTGAATCCGCGAGGCCGAGCACGACCTGCGGATTCAGCAGCATTTCTTCGACCGCAGAGAAATCGGGATTAAGAATGGGATGATTGACGTACGACAAGCCGTCGCTGTCGATCATGACGTCCATGTAAACTTCGGCCAGACTGACGCCGCGAGCGGCCGCCAGCGCCGGCAATGATTTGGCCGGGTCGGGTTGGTAATCCGGATCCGGGCCATCGATTACGTACAGATGCGCAAGTTCCTCGGCATTCGGCCCATTCTCTTCCGCTTCGGCGATAAGTTTCGCGCGATGATCGGGATCGGCATAAGCCCGTAGCTTCTCCGCGACTGACATCGGGCGCATCGCGCGCCACGCCGGGTTGCGGTCGAACGGACTGCGAATATTGGGCCCGAACAACACGCCGATACCACGTGCCGTGGTTTGCGGGCGCAGGTTCGCGCCGCCCACATTCCCGGCACTGGCGAATTCGATGATCTTGCGATATTGCTCAGGTAGATGCGGGAATTGGAAGAACGCGAACGTTACCGGGCGGCCTGTGTCACGCGACAAATCGGCCATCCAGTCTATTTCGCGCTGGGTCTTATGCCAGGTTTCGGGGTCATCGGTTTCGAAACGCGGGACGACTTCAAACACGCCGCGACCGCGCTGACGCATCGGATCGGCGAGCGCGAAAAGCTCCTCGCGTTTCGCGAACGTACCCGGCACCGGCCGTCCGTCCGGCACGCGATGACCGAGTACGCGCGAGCTCGAAAATCCCAGTGCGCCGGCTGCCATGGCCTCATCGACGGTGCTGACCATCAACTTCAGTTCGTCTTCATTCGGATGCGCGTCGCTTTCAATTGAACGTTCGCCCATCGCATAAAAGCGCACGGCGCAATGACCAACCATGCCGCCAAAATTAATGCCCTTAGGCATTGCATCCAACGCATCGTAGTACTCGCCGTAGGACTGCCAGTTCCAGTTCAATCCGGACATGATCGAATGGGCGGGAATGTCTTCGACCGATTCCATCAACTTGGCAAGTAGTTCGTGGTCGGTCGGCTGAACGGGCGCGAAGGTCACACCGCAATTGCCGACCACAACCGAGGTCACACCGTGCCAGCATGATGAACTGCAGGTGGGGTCCCATGCGACCTGGGCATCGAGGTGGCTATGGATATCGACAAAACCCGGAGTAACGAGCCGACCGTCAGCCTCGATAGTACGTTTTGCGGTGCCGCTGATCTTGCCGATCTCAACGACTCTATCTCCCACGATGCCAACGTCGGCCTGGCTTGCAGGCGCGCCCGTTCCATCAATGACGGTGCCACCTTTGATGACGACATCAAAACTACTCATGCGACCGCTCCCCGGCGTCTCTGTTCATGCACCAGTTTAGCAGCCTGATAGCGAACTACTGTGTTGTCCGCGCGCAGACGTCACGCATTCGCTGTACAGCGTCCCGCGTTCAAGGATGCTCACGGAATTTATTCGCGGACGGTTGCCCACTTAACTTGCACTAAAACAGGCCTTATCTCTTCTTGGTTGGGTCCTGCTCAGCGAGAATGCCTGCTTCGCGCATGGCTGCAACGTCGCTCGCTGAGCGCTCCAGCCAGTCGGACAGGACTTCAGCGTTGTGTTCGCCCCGATACGCGGCCGGCAATCGCACGCCGGCTTCGGCGTCACTGAAGCGATAGGGGGCCTGGGTAATCTTGCGCGTACCGCCTGCTCGGTCATCGATGTCAGCCAGCACTCCGCGTGGTCCGGCGCTCGGGTTGGTAAATACGGCGTCCCGCCATGGACGGACGCGCCCCCAGGCGAGATTGAAGCCATCCAGAAGTTCAGTCACTGCGTCCCAGCTGGGGAAGGCGGCGAGATAATCGGCAACCACCTGACGACGGCTGTCCTCGTCGTCGCCGGGATCCTGCAAGTCGGCGTGCTTAGCTAGCGTACGCCAGAGATAGAAGAACGGCGTTGCGATAACGATACGTCCGCCCTCGATCTCCCAAACGTCGCCACTGCCCGCCGGCGGCGTGTCGCCGTTCAACACCATGCCTAAGAAATCGTCGTGATAGAACTGCGCGTTGACCATCGCCAGATCGATATGCTGGCCCTCGCCGGTACGTTGCGCCATGAGTGCCGCTGCCAGCACCGCGATGACACCGTGCACCGCAGCGCTGGTGTCTGCAGTCGATAACGGAAAATCGACGGCGCGGTTTTTACCAAGCTCCGCGAACCGATCGATGAGTCCGGTCTCCGCGTGCAACACTGGTGCATAAGCCGCTCGATCGCGTTCCGGACCGTCCTGACCGAATCCTGAAATGGACAACATGATTAAACGCGGGTTGCGTTCGTGCAGCGTGCCCCAATCCAGTCCATAGCGCGCCATCACTCCAGGGCGAAAATTCTCGACCACGATATCGGCGACATCGACCATCTCCAGCAGCAATTGCGCTGCGCCGGGCGCTTTCAGATCGACACAGATATTCCGTTTACCGGCATTGTGTTGGGTGAAATGACTGGCCAGATTGCCGATGCGCCCGCCGTAGGCGCGGGTTAGGTCACCACTTGGCGGTTCAACTTTGACGACGTCCGCGCCAAGGTCGGACAACATACGCGTTGCAAACGGACCGGACAGCGCGCGGGTGAGATCAAGCACCTTCATGCCTTCGAGTGGAAACGACATCAAACGACCTCCCATAGCCGTACAAGCCCGGCAGTGCCGTGGCCCGGCGAATATTACCGCGTGACACGCGTCGATTGAGTCTTGCCCGAATTAGGCCAACTCGTCTGCGCCAGAAGTGGATTCACGCCAGTCCTGCCAAAGCGACCGACCAGATGCAACTGGCAGACTTCGGCTTCGCGATAAGCGTGGCCGTCCCAACTAGGATTGCGGTGGTAGCAGCATTTGCAAAGCACCCGTGCCGGCTCGCGCATCCGCCCAGCGCTCGACATCCAGGATCACTTCAGCGAGGGTCGCAGCTGCACAGTATTGATCCAGGTCGTTCTGGCGAGTGGTCAGCATACTGACCAAATCGGCGACTCCCGGAGCGTGTGCAACTAACAGCAATTGCGTGACTTCAGAACCTTGCTTCCTGGCTTGCTCAAGCAAAACATCAGCGGGCGCGGTATATAAATGCTCGAAAGCGGCAACCTGGGTCGCCCAACCAGCGGCTTCACAAACGCCTTGCGCGGTCGCGACAGCACGGACTGCAGCAGAACATTCCACCCGATCGGGAATAACCCCACGGGCGTTCAGAACCAGACCAAGATTGCGCGCTTGCGCGCGACCAAGATCAGACAAAGGGCGCAGCTCATCGAGCGAACCTGCGCCAGTCGCCGTAGCGTCGGCGTGACGAAGTATTAGTAGCGATTTCATGCGAACGACTCTTTTTGTTTTTCATTATTAGCGGTCCGCGCTGCGCCGGGTAAAAGATGATCGAGGGTGAAGTTTTCTGGCTTTACAATAGCCGCTGCGACGGACTCGCACGGCTCTATTTTTGACGGCCGCCGCACAAGGATAGCGACAGCGTGGCGGCAATTCGAGTGTTGCGATTGATAAAACAGGGTGAAGGGGAGAAGTATGGCGAACGGAAAATCGACAGTTGGTGCGGAACGAGCGGCCTGGCGGGCATCGGTGGTTGAGGATGTCCTCTGGCCCAATCAGCGAATTTGTGACGCCCATCACCATCTTTGGGATCACACCGGAGATCGCTATTTCGCCGCCGAGCTGGCGGCTGACATCGGTGATGGACATAACGTTCGCCAGACCGTTTATGTCGAATGCGGTTCGGCTTATCGCACCAGCGGACCAGCGGAGCTGGCACCGGTCGGTGAGACCGAATTCGTGGTGAGTCAGGAAGCTGAGTTGGCACAGTTAGTGGGTCGACCGGTGATAACCGGTATCGTCGGATTCGCCGATATGCTGCTCGGCGACGCGGCGCAGAACGTACTCGAGGCTCACGTCGAGGCAGGTGGAGGACGCTTTTGTGGTATCCGCCACGCCGCCGCCTGGGATGGAAGTCCGGATATCGTCAACCATCAAGCCGGACCGCCGGCGCAGATACTGCTTGACCCACGTTTCGCCAAGGGTGTGGCCGTGCTGGGCAAAATGGGGCTGACTTATGACGTGTGGCTCTATCACAAGCAGCTACCTGAACTGGTCGAACTGGCGCGTAAGGTGCCGCAGACAACGATTATTGCGGACCACCTCGGCGGGCCCATCGGTCTCGGGCCCTACGCCGGCAAACGTGAAGAGGTGTTAGCGTATTGCCGCGAGCACTTGAGCGAATTTGCCAAGCTACCAAACGCTCGCGTCAAACTCGGCGGCATCGGCATGACGGTCTACGGCAGCGGCTGGCACCGCTTGCCGAAACCGCCTTCATCACAAGTCATTGCGGATGCCTGGGGCGACCAAATCCGCTGGTGTATCGATACATTCGGACCAGAACGGGTGATGTTCGAATCAAACTTTCCGCCTGATGGCCGTTCGTGCAGTTACCGCACGCTCTGGAACGCGCTCAAACAAACGGCCGAGCGGTACAGCCAGGCGGAACGCGATTTGCTGTTTCACGATTCGGCGGTTGCGATTTATAACCTGAAGTAAGCCTTGTGCGTGCGCGGTCGCTTGCGGTCGCGCATTTGGCTACTCGCTATTGCAGGCGAATCGCGGCGTCGATTTCTCCGCTGTTGGGCGCAGGCGTGTCGAGATGAAAATCGAGAAACTCACGTACGCAACCGTCGCCGCCGTTTCGACCCAGGACGACGTCGCAGGCCTCACGAACTTCGGGCATGGCATCAGCGGGGCAGGCTGACAATCCCACAGCACCAATAATGGCAAGGTCATTCAGATCGTCGCCAACAAACGCGACCTCCGTGAGCTCAATCCCAAGCTCGGTACACCACCCGGCCAGCACTTCAAGCTTTGGCGCGCTTCCCGTATAGCATTTCTCGATGCCAAGCATTTGTGCGCGTTTGGCAATCATGCCGTGCGAGGTGCTGTGACTGATGATGCCGACTTCAAGCCCTCGACCAACTGCGAGTTTCACCCCAAGGCCGTCTTTGGCGTTGAATTTCTTGAATTGTTCGCCTGACTCAAGAATATAAATTCCCCCGTCAGTCAGCGTGCCGTCGACGTCGAGGATCACCAGCTTGATCCGGTTGGCGCTTTTGCTCATATCAAATCTTCACGCGCAATGCGCGACCTTTCATGAAATGAAACGATAACTACGGCACTCAAACTACCGAATCCTCAGCGAATTATTCATCGCGAAATGAACGCGCAGAGAACTCTCGTTTGTTCGCCCGTGTTTAGGATGATGCGCTCTGAATCCTGCGCTGCCGGCAGCGCGACGCGAACGGTTCCAAGAGCGCGAAAGTGTTGCACAGCAGCATAAATTTGCCATTTGGAAAGTGAGTGCTATGCCTTTCCCTATAGGATACAGTCGAAGGCGACTATGCGTTAAAACAATACGCGAGCGCACTAGCCCAACCGGGGCGCAATGCCCCAACCTGCGTTCGCATTGGAAGGGGAGACTTCTAATGGCTAAATACGACACAGTTATCAAAAACGGCACCATTATTGATGGTACTGGCTTACCGCGCTTCAAGGGAGACATCGCAATCGTTGGCAGGCAGATTGCGAAAATTGGTCGGATAGACGCTGCTGAGGGAAAAGAAGTTATCGATGCGGAAGGCTTGATGGTCGCGCCGGGCTTCGTCGATTTACACACTCATTACGATGCACAGGTGCACTGGGATCCGTATTGCACGATCTCTGGCTGGCACGGTGTCACCTCGGTTGCCATCGGCAACTGCGGTTTTGGTTTCGCACCAGCGCGCAAGGAAAGTCGCGAGCGCTTACTGCAGATGATGGTGCGCACCGAACAAATTCCCTACGAGACGATGGTCGAAGGCATGGGCCTCGATTGGGATTGGGAATCACTACCCGAATGGATGGACCACCTGGACGCGCTACCCAAAGGCGTCAACCTGCTCAGCTACGTGCCACTCAATCCATTACTCGTGTACGTGCTTGGACTCGAAGGCGCGAAAGCTGGTCGCCAGGCGACGCCAGATGAACAAGGCGAAATGAATCGTCTTATTGATGAAGCCATGGACGCCGGCATGATGGGCTTTAGCTTTCAGCGCTTCGGCGTGAACTCGGTTCAATCCGACTACGACGGCACGCCAATGCCGACTGATGTGATGCCTGATGAAACGATTCTCTCGTTTGCCGATTTATTGGGTAAACGCGGTGATGGTTTTATCCAGCTTCTCAATGCCAAAAATGGCGACGCTGTCAGCAACAATGCGCAGGACGAAGACAGATTGTTTATCGAGGAAGTCGCGCGCCGCACCGGACGCCCGATTTTGTTCAATGCCTTAATCGCCTCGGACAATGAGGGTGAAGAAAATATTCACAACGACACGATGGCGTGGATCGACAGCTGCTTCGAACGCGGGCTACGCATTTACGGCCAGGCAGTAACCGTCAGAGCACCGTTCATCTTCACACTCGAAGACTGGAATCTGTACGACTCAAGCCCGGCCTGGAGTGTCGCGACAGTCGGCACACTGGAAGAGAAGCTCAGCCAACTCGCCGATCCCGAAGTCCGGAAAGCGATGATTGCCGAAGAAGAGCAATTGGTGACGACCGGCGTTGGTGGTCCTATTGAAGGCATCATTATTGAGGACACACCGGGATACCCGGAACTCAATAAATACCACGGCCGTACGTTGGGCGATATTGCCAAAGAAGAAGGCAAACATCATATCGATGCCATGCTCGACATCGGCGTCGCCGGTGGCCTGAAGGTGCTCTACAGAACTGCCGATATCGGCAGTAACGATCCCAAGAAAGTCGGTGAACTGGTGCGTAATCAGCACATCATTCCGGGTCTGTCTGATGGTGGCGCGCACACGCGTTTCTTCACCGGCGGTTCATTCACCACCGAGTTACTGACGTGGATGGTGCGTGAAACCAAACAGCTGACTTTAGAACAGGCTCATTACCGACTCAGCTATCTACCGGCTCAGGCGGCTGGCTTTACCGATCGCGGCTTTCTGCGTGAGGGCGCACCAGCAGATATTCTCGTTTATGACTTCGAGAATCTGAGGCGCATCCCCGAGGTCGACTATGAAATTGCGCATGATTTTCCGGCCGACGAATGGCGTCGAATACAGCGCGCTGAAGGCTACCGCTGGATCATGGTCAACGGTCAGGTCACGTTCAAGGATGGCGAATGTACCGGAGCGACACCAGGCGAACTGTTGCGCCTGAATCAGATTGGTAATACCACCAAGCTAGCTAGCGCCGGATAAGCGCAACACGATGACGCGTAGCCCGGCCATAGCGGTCGGGTTACGCCACCACCTACTGCAAACATAATTTAGCGAACCTGCGGCGCGTGCAATTCCCGCCGCCGCTGAACGATGATTGAAACGCAAGACTGGAGGGGCACGTAATGGCATTACTCAGCCGTGATGATTGGTACGACCTGACCCGTACGACCAACTGGACACCGAGTTACGTTACAGAGTCCGAATTGTTCCCCGAAAACATGAGTGGCGCACGCGGGATCCCGGCAGAACAATGGGAAACCTACGACGAGCCCTACAAAACCTCCTATTCGGAGTACGTGCAAATCCAGCGCGAAAAAGATGCTGGCGCCTACTCGGTCAAAGCCGCGCTCGAACGAGCAGCATTTGTCGATAAAGCCGACCCTGGTTGGGTCAGCACCATGAAGGCCCATTACGGCGCTATTCCACTGGGCGAATATCTGGCAAGTATCGGTGAAGCGCGCATGGCGCGATTCTCCAAAGCGCCCGGTAATCGCAATATGGCCGTGTTCGGCATGATGGACGAGAACCGTCATACCCAACTGCAGTTGTTCTTCCCGCACGCCAACATCAAACGCTCAAGACAGTGGGACTGGGCACACAAGGGCTTACGCACCAATGAGTGGGCCGCAGTTGCAGCGCGCTCGTTGTTTGACGATATCGTCACCAGCCGCGACGCCATCTCGACGGCCATCATGCTGACTTTCGCTTTCGAGACTGGTTTCACCAACATGCAGTTTCTCGGCATGGCAGCGGACGCTGCAGAAACTGGCGACCATACGTTCGCAAGCTTGATCTCGAGTATTCAAACCGACGAATCACGCCATTCGCAACAGGGCGGACCGGCGCTTGAGATCCTCATTGCCAATGGTCACAAAGCCGAGGCGCAACAATTGATCGACGTCGCAATTTGGCGCTCGTGGAAACTTTTCTCCGTGTTAACCGGCCCGATTATGGATTACTACACGCCCGTCGCGTCGCGCAAGATGTCTTTCAAAGAATTCATGCAGGAATGGATTGTGGTCCAGTTCGAGCGTCAGCTACTCGACATGGGCCTCGATAAACCGTGGTACTGGGACACCTTAATGCGCGACATGGAGATCACCCACCACGGCATGCACATGGGTGTGTGGTATTGGCGCCCGACCGTATGGTGGGACCCTGCTGCGGGCGTAGGCCCCGATGAACGCGAATGGCTGGAAGAAAAATATCCCGGCTGGGGCAGGCGCTGGGGGCGCTGCTGGGATGTCATTACCGACAACCTTCTAAGCGACCGCGAAGCGCTGACGCTGCCGGAAACGCTGCCGCTGATTTGCAACATGTCGAATCTACCAATTACCCATCTGCCCGGCGACGACTGGGATATCACCGACTGGCAATGTGAGCACGAGGGCCGGCTCTATCATTTCGGTTCTGAAGTCGACCGCTGGTGTTTCCTCACCAAGCCGGACCACTACAAAGGCCACTTGTCTATTGTTGACCGCTTCCTCGCCGGGCTCATACAGCCCCCGACCATCGAAGGTGCGCTCGACTACATGCAACTGGGCCCTGAGGAACGCGGCAAAGACGCGCATGGCTACAGCTGGATCGAACGCTTTCGCCAGGCCAATATTGCCGCAGCCTGAATCAGACGCTGACGAGTAGGAACTTTTGTATGGCTGCCTTCCCGCTTAATTCGAACTTTGAAGGCGACTTCGTTATCCAGTTGGTCGCCGTTGATAGTGAAGACACCATGGACGCCGTTGCCGAAAAATGTGCTTACCACTCAGTCGGGCGACGTGTTACACCGCAACCCGACAAAATCATGCGCGTACGCAAACACGGCGACACGCTCCTGCTGCCACGTGACTTACGCGTGTGCGATGCAGGCCTGCGTCCGACTGAAACGATTGATGTGGTATTTGAGAGCGCTTAAGAAACGCTGCATACAACTTACAAGCGACTATTAACGCCATGGCGTTCGAAAAAATTTGTACCTTGGACGATGTTTGGGAAGGCGAAATGGAACGCTTTCACACCACCGATGGCACTGGCGTGTTGATCGTGTTCCCGAACGGTGGGGAGCCGATCGCATTTCAGGACCGTTGCCCCCATCAGCAGTTCGATTTGGCGACTGGCAAACTTGAAAATAATGTTCTCACCTGTCGCGCGCATTTGTGGCAGTTCGACGCCACCACCGGGCAAGGGGTTAATCCGGCCGATTGCCGACTCGCCATCTATCCAACGCGCGTCGACGGCGACGATGTTTTCGTTGACGTCGCAGGCATCGCACCAGCGACCTCGCATACTTGAACGCCGAATGATCCTCGCGCAGAGACACCAGCCATGACGGATAACGACGACTTGTTGAACAATAACCGCGTAGGCCCGGTGATGCGTTCGGGTGAGGTTGCGGACGCGGTCGTTGAGGCGGTTGAAATTGATAACCCCGGCAAGGTTATTGAGGTGGAGGATATGCATGCTTACCTGCGAATTTCGACCGACAGCGAAATGATCCTGCGTCGGGAAACGGTCGAGGACTGTCTCGGACGCGCGTTTCGCATGCAGGAACTCGAAGTCAATTTGAGCTCCTTCGCCGGCAAGATTGAAACGGGCACTGAACAATTTCGTTTCTATTTCTCCACCACACGCTGAGTCACGAGCCTGAAACTTCAAGGAATCCTTCGATGAGCGACAAGCCAGCGCCTCAACCTGCCCTCAAGACCTGGTCTTATCTCTCCGGCAACCGCCGCCGCCCAAGCGAATATGAAGTTGTCTCGACCGGATTGCACTATCACACCATTGACCCGGACAAGCCCTGGGAGCTCGACCCGAATATTCCGATGGCCGATTGGTACCGGAAATATCGCAATCAGAGTCCGTTAACCCACCCGGACTGGGACACGTTTCGCGATCCGGATGAGATGATTTATCGCACCTACAACATCGTTCAGGATGGTCAGGAGAACTACGTCAACGGCCTGTTCGACCAGTTCAGTGAACGCGGTCACGACGCGATGCTGGATCCCGCCTGGCTCGAGCAACTCGCCGTGCTCTACACGCCTGCGCGTTACCTGTTTCACGGCCTGCAAATGGGCACGGCATATATCCACCAGATGGCGCCGGCCAGTACCATCACCAATTGCGCGACCTACACCACCGCAGATCATCTGCGCTGGCTAACCCATACTGCTTATCGCACCCGCGAATTGGCTAACAGCTTCCCGACACCGGGGTTCGCTGGCGATGAACGCACGCACTGGGAGAACGACGCGTGTTGGCAAGGCTGGCGCGAATTGCTCGAACGCGCCTTAGTCAGCTGGGACTGGGCCGAATCGTTTACCGCATTTATGGTCGTGATCAAGCCCGCTGTCGAAGAAACGCTACTCGGCGAACTGGGTAACCTGGCACGTTCTAATGATGACACCCTGCTTGGCTTGCTCACACAGGCGCAAATGCGCGACGCTGAACGGCATCGGCGCTGGACCAGTGCCCTGATCGAAATGGCACTCAGTGTTGATGGCAACCGCGATGTGCTGAACGGCTGGGTCAAAAAATGGGTGCCCCTCGCCGAGGCGGCGAGCTCGGCCTACTGTGAAGCGTTTGCTGGTGCGGACGGATCAGCGGCCGCGCGCGCGCACCGCAAAGCTGCTCGCTTTCGCTCAGATATCGGACTCTAATCGCGCATCGCGAATTCCGCCGCCAGACCCAGCTACACAATTAAACAACCAGGAACGAAATGATGAATTTCGAGGACTACGAGACATTCAAATTCGAACGTAATGGACGCATTCTGACCGCCACGATTAACCGCCCCGACCACATGAATGCCATCAACGCGACCATGCACCGTGAGATGGCGAGTGTGTTCTACGACCTGCAATTGGACCCGGACAGCGACGTCATCGTATTGACCGGTGCCGGACGGGCATTCTGCGCCGGCGGCGACACGGACTGGTTTCAGCAGATGATCGATACACCGATCATGTTCGAGCGGCTGTTACCGGAAGCCAAAGCCATCGTGTTCGGTTTGCTAGAACTCGAGAAGCCGATCATTTGCCGGCTTAACGGTGCCGCTGCCGGTCTCGGCGCCACCATTGCACTGATGAGCGACATCGTCATCGCGTCTGACAAGGCAATGATCGGCGATCCGCATGTGTGCATGGGATTGGTTGCAGGCGACGGCGGTTGTGTTATCTGGCCGCAACTCATCGGCTTCAACAAGGCGAAAGAACTACTCATGCTCGGCGATATGCTGAAAGCAGCCGAGGCAGACAAATACGGGCTCCTCAATCACCTTGTTCCGGCCGCTGAACTCGATGCCAAGACAGACGAAATTGCCGGTCGGCTGGTCGCCGGCGCAACAAAAGCCATTCGCTTCACGAAAATTACTGCGAACATTCCGTTGCGCAAGATCGCTGCCGAGCTGATGGACGCGAGTCTGCCCTATGAAGCGCTAACCAATATTTCAAACGACCATCAGGAAGCTGTTAATGCGTTCAATGCAAAGCGTGCAGCCGTATTCACCGGTACTTAAGTTAGCGATGCAAAAGTAGCTGCGCCGCCCCGCGACTGCGTTGCACAAACTTCTTCGCCACTCATTTATCCCGTATTGGCCGCACCTTGCCGTCCGGCATGCCCGCTCGTTTTTGCGACACGCACTCGAATAGCAGGCAGTGATTTCAAGCCCGCGAGCGTAGCAAATTCAGACAAGCCGCTATCGTGACAGCGGCAACGCCGTACATGGGAATGTTGTAGCCGCCAGTCAGTGTGATCAGCAACGACATCATGAGCGGGCCAAACACGACGCCAGCGTAGAGGAAGAATAATGAGCCGCCGGTTGCCGCCCCAACCTCGTGCGGCGCGGCGAGGCTCGCGACTTCAGCAAGAAAAACGCCGTTCCAACCAAAGCACAACGAGCCCGCCGTCACGCTTAGAGCGATCACCAACGGAAGGGGGGATTGTGGCCCCAAGGTGGTCAGGGCAACCAGGGCGACCGAGCTGGCGAGACCGAGCATCACCAGGGTCGCTCGCGTACCCAGCGCGCGGTCAGCTATCCACCCCATGGTGATGCGCAACGCGGCCCCTGCCGCTTGCGAAGCTGCGAAAATAGCACCGGCGAGCGTGAATTCGAGTTCGACCTGTTTGACCAAAATGATGACCAGGAAAGCCATCACAATGGCCTGGATATTGGTCAGACAAAACGCCACCACCGTCAGACGCCGCAGCGGCACGTCACGCAGGACCTTGCGCACGGCATGCCAGGGCGACGCGAACGCAAGCGCAGCGGTCGGGTCACGATCGTCGTCGAGACGGGCACGCAGCGGTTGAATAGCGACTACCGCGAGCAGACCAATCATGACCGACAAAACTATCGCGCCTTGCCAACCAAAATTGACAACCATCGCCGGCACCAGCAAGCCCGCAATCAGCCCGCCCAATGGTGCGCCACTTTGCTTCAGGGAGAACACGAATCCGCGCGCATGAGCGGGGGTGACACGCGCCAGCACGTGCACACCTGAAGGCGTACTGGGGCCGTACCCTACCCCGACCAGGACTGCAGCGATGTATAGCAGCGGCAGCGAACCCGTCAACACCAGGAGCAAACAGATTGCTGAAAAACACATGCCAATCTGGTTAGACCGAATACCGCCGAAACGCTTGATGAGGCTGCCACTGGCAGCCGACCATAGCATCGCCGAGGCGAACACCACCGACATAAACACACTGATGTCCTTGGCCTGTACGCCGAACTCGGGCGCAATTTCGGTGGCCATCACAGGAACCGTCAGAAACACCAGAACCGACACTGTCTGAGTACCGAACATCGCGCTGACGGGCCAGAACAGTTCGCCACGGGGTGCGCGTGTTGGGGTGGATGGCGACATGCAAGATCCTTACGAAAAAACTGCGCGCGCGGCATGCATCTGCAGGTGCGCTATTGCAGCGATGGCGCAAGCTTGAGGCATCGATTATGGTCTCATGACCGGGTGCCGGTAGCGCGCACCATTGTCGCAGACTTAACGGCTGCTCCGGGATGGGTGGAAGACAGCTGCAGTCGTACCATCGCGCCGTCTGGTTTTTTTTCGAGGGAAACGTCAATGAGCACGCACGAACAGAACATCGAACTCACTCGCCAATGGGAAAAACTCTATAACGAAGATGCCGAGCGCATGGCGCTAGAATGTTATGCCGTAGATTGCGTTGTTCAGGCGATGGGTGGTGAACCGATTCATGGCAACGAGGCATTGCGCAAGCTTGAGACGGTTGTCGATGCAGCTGCGCCGAATCGTTTGATGCGGGTTGATCATCGCCACGCCAGCGGCGATGTCGTCATCGTCGAAGCCGTCCTGCGCGATCCTGACAAAGGTGCTGACTGGAATATTCCGTTTATTGCGGTGTTGACGATTCGTGATGGAAAAATCATCAACGACCGGACCTATGCTCATTGGAATAACTGGCCAGGCCTGGGCTAGGCCAGTACACCGGTGGGCGCTGTGATTCGATGCGGACACCCGCATGAAACCATTTGATCCGCGCAGCGCTCCCGACGCGGCGTTTATTGCATCAATGCGGTCCCGCTTCAGCGTTGAGCATGAGATCGACCGCGTGCTCACCGACAAAATGGAACGCCGCGGTGGCCCTGGTTTCGTTGGTATTGAGCTGACTGACATTACCGCCGGTGCGAGTGACCTCATCCGCACGACTGCGGGCGACGATTTTTCCATCAACAATTGCCGCTGGCTGCATGGCGGGGCGTCGAAACTGCAGGCCGCGTTCGATCTCAGCTGGTTTCCTCCTGGAGCCCACGAGCGCCAGACAATCGCGCTGGTACTCCGTATGGCCTTGCCCGAATCGATAGTCGAGACCAGTCGCCGACGCGAATACGCCGCGTGCAAACAAATGCGGGACGTGGTGCCGGTGCCCGAATGTTACTGGCTGGACGACGACGCGACGTACTTACCCCACCCAGCCATGATTTATGCATTTAACGAGGGGGTCACGCGTCCGGTCGCTCAGCCTGCTCAACAAGTGACCGGTATTGGCATCAATTTCGGACCCGATCTGCGCGAGCCGCTGGCGCATGATTTTATTACGCATCTCGCGGCTATCCATCGCGCTGATCCGGAGCCCCTACTGACCAATGGCGTTTTTGATCGGGCCGAGGTCGGTAACAATCTCGCGCTATTGCGCCAGATCGACTGGTGGTGGCGAGTGTGGGAAGAAGATCATGGCGAAGCTGTGCCGCTTGTTCCAGTGGCCGCGCAGTGGCTACGCGCCAATGCGCCAGCGCTCGATCACGTTTCGGTGGTGCACGGTGATTTTCGTAGCGGCAATTTTCTGTTCTCTGAACACGAACAATCCATTACCGCATGGCTGGATTGGGAACTCGCGGTGCTCGGCGACCGACATCAGGACCTGACCTGGACCATGTCGCCCTATTTCGGTCACTACGCCGAAGACGGGCACACATTTCTGGTCTCCGGACTGGTCAGCAAAGACGAGTTCTTGCAGCGCTACGCGGCAATTTCCGGGCTGAGTGTCGATCCGGAACGACTCGCCTACTTCAGCATTTTCAATACGTTTGTGACGACGGTGCATATGTTTGCGAGCGCCTATCGGGTTGCAGCTCAGTCGAAAACTCATCAAGACATCGTGGTCGCGTGGTTGGCGATGATTGGGCCTATCGCATTGGCGAATCTGGCTGACCAGCTTGAGGAGGCAATGCAATGATCCCGGATACAGATTTACAGCTGGCAGTGGTGATTAAAGCTTTACAGTCGACTGTTGCGAGTGCACTCGAGGAGACCAATCCGCTCGCTCGTGAACAGTGTCAGCTCGCGGTCGCGACGCTTGGCTTCATGCGCGAACGTTTGCCGCGACGCCGACGCATGGTGCGCATGGAGTTGCGCAACTCGCTCGCCCTGGCCGAGCAATTGAATGCCCGCCAGACTAACCAGGATCTGGTGGCCTGCATCACGACTGCCGACGTTGCGCTCGCGAACGCCGAACTCGACAGCACTGAACTCGAAGCCGTCACGGCTTCCCTCAATGTGGTCATCGCAGCGGGGGTGGAGGCATCGCCCAATGACCGTGAAATGGCCTTGCTTGTCATCTCGGCTACCCAAAAGCAGGCCGAGCTTGCGCGGGCCTGGTTTGCGCCAGGCGGATTCGAGCTCGATCCAACGGCGCTGCGACCGCTAGACGAATTGCTGAAATAGCCACGCGGCGCGCGGCTTACTTTGCGACTGCGGCAGCAAGGCGCTCGATCAAAGGCTGCTGTTGCTGACAGCTCGGACCGTGCAGCACGATGTCATCGGCACCTGCCGCAAAGTAATCATCCATACGCCGAACACATTGTTCGAGCGAACCAATCGCGGCACCCTCGCTAAACCAGTGCGACGGCAGCAGGGCCGCTGTTTCTGCCAGTTGGCGCCGCGCCGTGGCAATATCCGAGGCGCCGAACTCGAGGCGGTCGAGACCACGCTGAACGACCTGCTCGACCGGCGCGCTGTCCCATCCGTTGAACTCGGCCAGCAGTAAGCCAATGTCGCGATGCATGAAATACGACACCGCGCGCGCCTCCAGCAAATCATGGCGGCTGTCTGCCGGGAGCGTATCCGGTACCGTGACAACTGTGGCATAAATTTTTACCGCTGCGGGATCGCGACCAGCAGCACGCGCTGCGTTGTGCACCAGCGCCACCGAGCGCTGTACACCCTCTGCGCTCAAAAACGGATGTAACACGACCGCGTCGAAATGTGTGCCGCCGAGCTTGAGTGTATTTGGACCGACTGCGCCGAGCAGCAGTGGCGGAGGCGACGCGCACGGCCGCGCAAGCTGCATATTGGGGAAATCCCCGGCCGGTCCCTGGTAACTCACCGTTTCGCCGCGCCATAGCTGGCGCAGAATCATTGCGAAATCAGCCATGGCGACGTTGCTAAACGTCTTGATGCCAAGCTGGCGCAGTAACGACGGCACTGAGCGACCAAAGCCAAGCTCGAAGCGCCCGCCGCTGAGCGTCTGCAAGGTCGCACTCATGCCTGCTGTGACGAGCGGGTGACGGGTCCCGAAATGCGTGAGGCCGGCAACCAGCCTGATCCGCTCGGTGGCCTGGCTCAAGGCGCCCATTACGGTGCCCAGCTCTTTGGAATCCCAGCGCTCAGATAGAAACACGGCACCGAGACCAAGCGCCTCCCCGACCCGGGCTTGTTCCAACCCGGCCCGCGCGTCGGCGACATGCCCGGGCAGGATATAGGCGCTGAAATTACTCAGGTTGCGACTCACGACAAGGTCCTCATCACGGGCGCAAACTTCGCTTACGCCCGTTCTTTAAGCGGCTCGCTGCCGCGTTCATTCACGAGTATCTGCGATTGTGCACTGGAATGCGCGACCGAGGCATCGCGGTCGCGCCAAAGTGCCACCGTTCGAGTGCTGTCTGCTCTCGAACAGCGCGAGCCGCTGGCATAACATGTGTCCTCGCTGCGAACATCTAGACATCGACCGCCATGCGCAAATGCACAGGCGCCGTTCGCAAGCACTGCGTTCCACGTCCTTCAGAGAGGCCCAGCCATCCATGTCTTCCGAACATCGACTCGATTATGAAATCAATGGCGCTGCCGCCATCATCAGCATGAACCGGGCACCGGTGAACGCGATTGATCATCCCATGATCGATGCCATTCATGCCGCCTTGCGCCGCGCCGACGCCGACCCGGCGGTGCGCACGATCATAATCACCAGCGCTCTGCCAGGTATGTTTTGTGGCGGTATGGATCTGCGCATGGTGGCAGCTGGGGACGCGGAAGATTTGCGTCACTTTGTCTACAAGTTCTATATCGAAACCATGAATATCCAGTACACCCTGACCAAGCCCACGATCGTGGTGATCAACGGGCCCGCGCGGGGAGCGGGTATGACACTCGCGATTACCAGCGACATGATCGTTGCCGCCGACGATATCGATCTGGGTTATCCGGAAATTGATATTGGTGTGATTCCGGCCATCCACTATGTCCATCTGCCCCGTCAAATTTCGCGCCATCAAACTTTCGAGTTGCTGTTTGGGGGTAAACCGATCAGTTCCACGCAGGGGGCGGAATTAGGTCTTATCAATCACGTCGTACCACGCGCGGAAATCATGACTAAGGCGATGGCGTTAGTTGACGTTTTTGCCGAGAAATCGCCAACACTGATGCGACTCGGGCGTCAATCCTTCATGCGTGCCAACGATCTGGATTATCGGCGCAACATTGAAAACCAGATTGAGACCCTGTGTAACGTTTTCAACACCGCAGATGGTCGCGAGGGATTGCAGGCGTTTCTGGAGAAACGCCTGCCGGTCTGGTCGACCGACTAAACCCTTCGGCGTTAGCCCGGCTTCAGGCCTTGCGCGAGAGCAGAAAGCGAGCGCCCTCGGGGCCGTAGCTTTCGTGATGAGGCGTACCGTTCTCAAGTGCGAACATATCGCCGGTGCGACAGGTCGTCGTGCCGGTCTCGGTAATGACACTGATTTCGCCCGCCAGCACCAAGGCCGCGGCCGAAAAATCGTGCGTGTGTTGCTCGTTCGTGAGGTTCGCTTCTCGCTCAAGCACTTCGGGATCCGGGTAACCCTGCGCGTGCAGATGTTGGCGAAATTCTTGTTCGTTCATGAGGTCTTGCTCCAAAAGTTAGGCTCGATCGCGGTGCGGACAATCGCGCGGGCGACGCACGCTGGCAGACTGCCTGGCAATGGTAGCAGACAGGCATACCACAGCTCCTTTGCGCGCGGTATGCGGATGGCTTGGACGCGCTAAGATCATTCATGCGGAGCGCTTCGCTTGAACCGCGGCAACACCTAAACTCGTTAACCCTGATCGATCTGGAGATTCCGATGGCACGCGTCCCCTATCTCACCGAAGCTGATCTCGAACCCGACAACCGTGATTTGCTCGCCCGCAATATCAACCTGTATCGGGCGCTTGTACACAGCCCGAATACTGCCCGTCAGTTCGGTGCGCTGGGCATGCATATTCGCTACGAGATGACGCTCGATCCGCGTCTGCGCGAGTTGGCCATCTTACAAGTTGGCTATATGGCACGAGCACCATACGAGTACGCCCACCACATCGAAATCGGTCGCCGGGTCGGCGTGACTGATGATGATGTACGCGCTATCGCGACAGAGAGTGCGGGCGGAACCAGCGCGCTACCACTCCTCGATAGAACAGTGCTACTGGCAGCGCGCGAACTGAGTGCTGCACCGGCACTAAACGACGACACCTATACGACCCTGTCCGAACACCTCGATAACGAAATGTTGGTCGACCTGATCACCAGTATCGCCTTTTACTGCGGCGTCGTACGCGTGCTTGGTGCCCTGCAGATCGATGTCGAAGATGACTGCCTGCATTACCTTGAAGAGTTCCCTTTCGCGCCCGAGTGAAACCCAAGTTCCGCAGCCCAGGGGCAGCGCGTTACTTGGGCTCGCGTCGACTGCGTTGATATACAGCGTGCGTTGAGCCGACTATGCTGCTGGTTCGATACGTCTGCTGACGACCGACCTCTCCGTTCGGGCATCCCCGCCTGGCCTCTGACTAGACCCCGTCATCATCGCTGCGGTCACGCTGACCGCCCGCACGCGTGTGGTTGCCCGTGACCGAGCAGCCATGCAGTGCTTTTCCTGCAAGGTAAACACCATGGCACTCGAAATATTTCTCAGAATCGACGGCGTGACGGGAAGCTCACGAAACTACCATCACAAGGGCTGGTCGGATGTCGTCTCGTGGGAGTGGTCTCTTAACCAATCTACGCCGGGCGCCGATGGCGCTCGCCCGCCGGCGCGCATGCACGAAATATCCATTGTGAAAATGATCGGTATGGACGGACCGGGAGTGATGCAGTTGCTTGCCGAAGGCACGCAGGTTGAAAGTGCTGCGGTGAGCGTCGTCCCGGTCGTGGGGAAACGTGACGCTCAGCAAAAATATCTGACCATGACATTCAACCGTGTGCGCGTCGCCTCGCTCAGTATCGGCGGAAGCGATGCCGATAACGCTTTCCGCGAGACTTTGAAACTTCAATTCGAACAGGTCACTTACGAGTACAACGAGTACGCGGCGGTTGGCTCGGACGGCAAACCAACTGATGCGACCGCTTACAACTTCGGCTGGGACATGAATGCCAATGTCGCTTGTTAGGGTCGAATAATCCCGAGTTAGAGCGTATTTTTCGCGCTGCAATCGTCGACCAGGCGACTCCGAAGGCTACCCCGACCCGCTAGCCGGCCAGCGCTCGACCGAGACCCGTCAGGAGTTGCGCACCATCACCCTGCCAGGCTGAGCCGTGCATGCAGGCAAGATAGGCTGGGGCGGTCGTACCCGGCCAGCAGACGGTCGGAAATCAAAGTGAAATGCTCGCGAACAAAGCACTTTGGATAATGGATTACCGGCCGGTAAAGATCGGCATGCGACCCTCGGCAACGGCAGTCACGCCTTCAGTCCAGTCGTGACTTTCGCGTAAACGCTTTTGCTCCGTGACATCGTGCTCGTTTTGCCGTTCGATGCGATCGGCGAGACCGGCACGCAGGGTAGCTCGCGTAGAGGCTATTGCGAGGGGTGCGCAGGCTGCAATTTCGCGCGCCAGCTCATGTGCTGCGGTGCGCACCTGCGCCAACTCAACGAAGGCGTCGGCGAGTCCCCAGGCGAACGCCTGTTCACCTTTAACACGCCGCGAAGTCAGGCACATCAAACTTGCGCGCTGCTCACCAATCAAGGCCGGCAGGGTAATCACCAGACCAAAGCCCGGATTAAAACCAAGCCGCGTGAAATTCGCACTAAAGCGGCCTTCTGCGCAGGTCACGCGAAAGTCGGCCGACACCGCTAGCCCCAGCCCGCCGCCGACAGCAGCACCCTGAATCGCGGCGACGACCGGTGTTTGACAACGAAAAATTCGCACCACCTGGGTAAAAAAATCATCCAGCGCCAGCGGTGGCGGTTCACCCCCATCGGCGCGCGTCTGCGCAGGTGCGTAATCGCCCCCGGCACAGAAATTCTTGCCTTCACTACACAACACAATTGCGCGGCACTCGGGGTTGCGGTCGAGCGCCTCATAACTGTCAGCGATACGGCGCATGAGATCGTTGCTGAGAAAATTGTGTGGCGGGCGCTTGATCTCGAGTGTAGCGATGTGGTCGGTCAAGGTGACGTCAAAATCCTCGTTCAGCTCAGTAGTCATTAATAGCTCTCCCGTCTGGCTTGTCAGCGGATATAGTTAAAACAGCGGTCCGATCCCGGCGTAGACCTGAACGCGCGGTCGGAGTACAGGTTACTTTGGCTCTGCGGTCCCTGCAGCTATGCATACCACCCACAGTGCGGGTCGCAGCGACTACGCGGAATTTGCGAGACATGACGGTCCAGGATTAAGACGAATCGCCATCCGTGACCGCTGAGGATTGTTTGGCGCCCGATTGGGCTCCGGGATCAACGCGAGCGTTAATGCGTAAGCAGACTGGGTGCCAACTGCTGATAGGTTTTCGGCGTCACTGCGCCGATAGTCAGACGTTCGAAACCGAGCGCGGAAATCTTGTGAATCGTTTCGGCGACTTCGTCGGCCGGGCCGAACAGCGAAGCAAACAAACTACCCTGCAGGCGCTTACGCAGCGTGCCGACGACCGCGTCATTGCCGCAACCCGCTGCCAAAAACAAACCAAGCCTGGCGTCTGGTCGAATCCCCCTCACCTCATCCATCCGCGCTTCGATATCCTGTAACGAGACTGTGGACAAACTACGCGTGTGAAACGAGCCTTTCCCGGTGGTTGCGAACCCTGGTAGTTTGACTTCCACAACGTCGGCGACCGGCGTCAGCGCTTTGGTCGTGCGTGGCCCCCCGACGGACACCACCAGCGGTGGACGGTCCTCAACCTGCGGACCGATGGTGTCCATCTTGACGCGGTACCAGCGACCACTGAAGTCGGCGCTGCCTTCGTCAAACAGTTGACGAACAATCTTGCCGGCTTCGATGTATCGCCCGGCTCTTTCCTGCGCTTCGAGCGGGAAATTCACACCAGTAGCCTCCAGCTCGTCTTGGTCCCAACCGGCACCCAGACCGGCCTCGAAACGGCCATTGCTGGCGCGCTGCAAGGCGAGCGAACCCTGCGCGAACTCGACTGGCGAGCGCAGTAAGTTGTTGGCAAACGAAGTTGCGATAGTGACTTTCTTCGTTGCCAGAGCCATCTCGGTAGCCGTAACCCATAAATGCGCTACGGCCTGCTTTTCGATGAACACGTGATCAGGTACAGCAATCCCATGCCAACCTTCCGCTTCGCGCTTGCTCGCCCACTCAGCCGGCTGGGAGCGCGTTTCCATGAGCGTAGCGATAAAGCGCGTCACGCCAGCAACCCGCCGCGATCGCGAACGACACGACCGCCGACGACCATCCCGGCTGCAACGCGCACGATGCCGGAACTACGCAACACCACGCTGTCCCCTTGCCGTTCGTCTTTGCCAATCCCGCCGATATAGCTGCCGCGCTGACTAACGTGAAAAGCGACCGCATTGCCGGCCGAAAAAATATCGTCAACCGTCGTTTCCCCGACCTCAATCAAGGGACCACAAGCATGACCATCCCACTCGTCATCGAAATCGACACCTGCACTGCCGTGCATAGAGCCGCTATTCAGCCAGGCCAGTGCCGCCTGTTCGGCGTCTTTGTCTGCGGTCTCGATGGGGATATCCCAAGGCGCGACATGTGGCGCCTCAAGGTTATTGCAGCGACCTTCCTTGAGTTGCCGGCGGCGCGCGTAATAATCTTCCAGCGCCCAATTGCTGGTCAGTTTGTTGCCATTCCAATGGTACAGACCAACGCCAGCCCAGGCGCCGGTCGCGCCGTCGTGGCGAGTTGAAGCGCCGTGTTGGGTAAAACGCAACGCGAGTCGATCACCATTGCAGATCAAATCATTGGGGGTCATGCACAGGCCGGGAAACTGGACCATCTGCTGAGCCACTGCGGGGACATACACCTCATCTCGCGGTCCGAGTTCATGCCCGCCCATGTAGAGCAAATAATCCGGCTCCATAATCTCGGGGCACACGGCCGTGTTGCCACAGGCCAGATAGTCGAGCACGTAGCGGCGCATGAGGTGTACAAAAGGATGCGATGACGTCATCGAAATAGCCTCAATATCGATTCGGGGCGGTGGGCGCGAAACTGACCGCCAACAACAAAAAAAGTAGTGTACACGCAGCCCACGGGTTGACTGCAAGCCCGCGCTTTCGTGCGCCAGCCGTGGCCGGCAATCACGAAATCGCGCGCTGCTGGTGCTGCCAGTAAGGCGCGCGCAATTCCGTTTTCAGCAACTTGCCCGAGGCATTGCGCGGCAGTTCGGTAACGAACTCGATTGACGTCGGACATTTATATTTGGCCAGCCGGGTGCGGGAAAACTCGATGAGTTCCTGCGCCTCAACTGTCGCCTCGGGCGCACGAACCACCATGGCCATGACAGTCTCACCCCAACGTTCGTGCGGTACGCCAATCACCGCAACCTCGGCAACATCAGCGTGGTCGTATAAGGCATTCTCTACTTCCGCCGGATAAATGTTCTCCGCACCGGACACGATCATGTCTTTGTACCGGTCGAACAAATAGATGAACCCATCCTCGTCCTGATAGGCCGCATCACCCGTGCGAAGCCAGCCGTCGGTGAGGATGGCCGCCGCGGTTTCCTCGGGCTTGTTGCGGTAACCGGGGGTATTCTGCCGCGAGCGCGTCCAGATTTCGCCGACCTCACCCTGCGCAACATCGGTGCCAGCGGCCGGATCGACGATACGCAACTCAATCCACGGCAAGGCTTTGCCGCAGGCGCGCAGGCGTCCCGCATGGGGGCTTTCCGGGTCGTGCTCTGCGGCGTCGAGGATGACCACTGAGCCGGCGGTTTCCGTCATGCCATAAGCCTGCACGAACCGACAATCCAGGGCCTGAAGCGCGGCCCGTAACAGGGCGTCGCTAATTGGGGAGGCGCCGTACACCAGCAGCTCCAGGCTGCTGAGATTTGCCCCCGCCAACATCTCGTGACTGACGATGGTCTGGATCACGGCCGGTACGAAAAACGCGTGGGTAACCTGATAGGCGTCAATTGCGGTGATGATTTCCCCGGCGTCCGGGGCCTGCAGCAGAATCGTATGGCCGCCGTGCATAAACGCGGATAAGCCATAGCCCAACCCCCCCACATGGAACAACGGCATAGCGACCAGATTGACGCTTGCGGCTGTAACGCCGTAGGCGTGCTCGGAAATCCAGCCCGAATACCCCATATTCTCGTGCGTCAATTGAACGCCTTTCGGTTGGCCGGTCGTACCCGAGGTATAGAGCACGCAAACCACCTGGGCTGGAGTGCTTGAACTGGTTGGATCAGATTCCGAAGCGCCATCCACAACTTTCTCAAACGCCGCCACGCTGATGATGTCAGTGGCCGGCAGCGCGCGTACCTTGTCGTTCAGCGAGTCCTGAAATTCGTCAGCCACGATCACGAGCGCAGGCGCCGCATCGCGCACAATACCCTCGATTTCCGCCGCCGCGAGCCGCCAGTTCAGGCCCACCATTTGTAAGTTCGCCTTGCCGGCAGCAAAGGCAAGTTCGAAAAACAGGGGCAGGTTGCGGGCCAGAATGGCAACTCGGTCGCCAGCCTGCAGGCCACGGTTGAGCAGCGCATTGGCGACCTGGGAACTGCGCGCGTCCAGCTCGGCGTAAGTCTGTGTCCGGTCGGCAAAACTGAGTGCCGGTGCAGTTGGACGCAAACGCGCCTGACGACGCACAACGTCCGCCAGATTCACAGGGCGCTCGGAATGAGTCGCCATCAGTAACTCTTCGGCAGGCCGAGCGAATGCTGGGCAACGAAATTCAAAATCATCTCCCGACTCACCGGTGCCGTCTTGTGCAAACGGGCCACGAACCACAAATCGGCGAGACCATATTCAAGCGCGAAGCCATTTCCACCGTGGGTTTGAATCGATTGGTCAAGGGCTTCGAGAGAAGCCTCAGCAGCGGCAAACTTGGCCATGTTGGCTGACTCGCCCGCGGCCGGGGAATTCTCATCGGTGAGCTGGGCTGCTCGGTAGGTCATGAGACGCGCCATCTGCACGTTGATATACGCTTTGGCGAGTGGATGGGCGACACCCTGGTGGGCGCCAATCGGCTCTTTCCAGACCTTGCGCTCACTGGCGTACGTGGCGGCTTTCTCCAGTGCGAAGCGCGCAATACCGTTGTTGATCGCAGCAGCCGATACACGTTCCGGATTGAGGCCTGCAAACACCTGGCGCAGTCCTTCGCCTGGCTCGCCAATTAAAGCCTCCGGTCCGAGTTTGACGTTATCGAAGAAAACCGTGAATTGCTTTTCTGCCGACTGGACGGCGCAGGGAATGTCGGTTGCAGTAATCCCCGGGGCGTCGGCGGCGACGATGAACAGAGACAACGGATAGCGACCACGTTCATCGGCCTCACCGCTGCGTGCCACAACCAGTATCGAATCTGCTTCGTCAACGCCAGAGGTGTAGTACTTGGTACCGTTCATGACCCAGCCGTCACCATCCGGTTTCGCCTGGGTACTAATCAAGTGTGTGTTGGTGCCGGCGTCCGGCTCGGTGATCGCGAAGGACATGCGCAAGTTACCGTTGGCGATACCCGGCAGCCAGCGTTGCTTGAGTTCATCCGAACCGTGCTTGGTGATAATAGGTGCCGTAATCGAACCGATCACCAACGACAAAATCGGACAGCCCTGCGCAGCAGTCTCTTCAATGATCACGTTCAGTTCTGCCAAACCGCCGCCACCGCCACCGTATTCGGCCGGGATATGAGCGCCAAGATAGCCGGCCTGTGCGAGCGCGTTCCATAGCTCGACTGGCTTTGCATCACGTCGAATGACGTCCTGAAAATAGCTGCGGCCGAAGTCTCCGACCAGACGCCCAACGGCACGCCGAATATCTTCGTGATGCTCAGCCGTATCGACCAATGCGGACGTAAAGAGTGCGTTCTCGATCATGTTAGTTCCTGCTAGTTTTCAGCCCAGGTGTGGAATCCACGACCAGTCTTTCTACCCAAATCGCCTGCCGCGACCTTGTCGACGAGTATCTGTGGCGGCTCAAAGCGCGCGCCGTGGCTCGCTGCCATGGTGCGCGCGATATCCAAACGCACGTCGAGCCCGACGATATCACTCAGGCGTAACGGTCCGACCGGGTGGCGATAGGCAAGTGTCGCAGCCCGGTCGATGTCTTCAGCGCTGGCGACGCCGTCTTCGAGCATGCGCATCGCCTCCAGAGCGGCGCTCATATCCAGCCGCGAAGTAGCGAATCCGGGAATATCGCGCACCACAATACTCTGCTTACCGATGCCAGCCACCAGCGACTCACACGCAGCAATCGTGGCGGCACTCGTGCGCCCACCGCGCACCAACTCCACCAGGGCGAGCGACCACACCGGGTTAAAAAAGTGCATCCCCATAAAGCGTTCTGGTGCGTTCAGCGCGCTGCTCAGGCGCTCGATGGAAATGGCACTTGTGTTGGTGACGAGGAGCGCAGGCCCCCGTGCCTCAACGGCAGCCAGCACGGCCAACTTCAATTCGAGCTGTTCAGGTACGGTCTCAACGGCAAGCGCGAGTCCGGTGGGCAGTGCATCGGCATGCTCAATCAGTGTGATTCGACCCAGCAGACCGTCCTGCTCAGACTCGCTCATCTTGCCGCGCTTAACGGCTGCGGCCGCAGCCTGACGCAGTTCGCCCCGCAGGGCATGACGGCGATTGGCGCCGGGTTCAACCAAGGTCACTGCATGACCGGCCGCGGCAAAGACATAGGCGATGCCAACACCCATAGTGCCGCCGCCGATAACGCCGATTGGCGCCTGACTTTGTGTCACAAATTTCTCCTCGCCATTGCGTGGTTGTGCAATATTTCCCGGCGCGCAAGGTAGCGCCGAAAATCATCGAAGTCACCTGCATCGCGAATTTCCTCCCCGGACCGGCGTATCGACCTCGGCGAAAGCCTGGGCCACACTATTGGGAACGAAACGCGTAAACGGAAGCACAACACGCTAATGAGTAAAAATTGCCGGACCGACCACCACGATAGTGCGCTGCTCATCACCTCCGATGCCGCCTTGCGGGCTCTCGCCCGAAATTCGATTGAGTACGTCCGATGACAGATAACCGTTTAGGAGGCGATCCGGAAGCCGAACGCGATCGCGTCGCCGAAGACGAGCTGGGTCTGCGCGTGGCCGCACACGGCGAATGGCTGGCCGCAGAGGGTCGCGCGGGGACGCGCTTCGATTACCCCGGTGCGAATCTGATTTATGCCGGATTTCTGCTCGCCGATTTGCGCCGGGCCAATCTGTCTGACGTATGCCTGATCAACGCCAATCTGCGTGAATGTGATTTGACCGGAGCAACGCTCGACGGGGCAAATCTACAGGGCGCCAGCATGGTGAACACGGTGTTGAGCGCCGCATCCCTGAAAGGCGCCGATCTGGCCCGCGCGATTATTCCGGGTGTGGCGTTCGAAAATGCCGATCTGAGTGCGGCATCGCTGCGCTCCACCAACCTGCTTAGCGCCGACTTCAGCGGCGCCAACCTGCCCGGCGCCGATCTGACAGACAGCAATCTGGCCGGCTCGAAACTCCATCAGGCCTGTTTCGACGGTTGCGATTTCACGGATGCCAAACTGATGTTGGCAGAATTCTCTGGCGCCAGCCTGCGCGGCGCCAATTTTACTAAAGCGGTGATGTTTGGCGCGTTGCTCGACGAGGCAGATTTGAGTGACGCCGACTTAAGCCTGGCACTTGGCCTGACTGCAGAGCAGCTCGGAACCGCCTACGGCAACGATGGGACGAAACTCCCCGAGCCGCTGTCTGGGGAAGTGTTGCGGGCCAGGCCCGCCTAAGTTGGACGAGAAGCGCATGACAGCGCTAAATGACTCGCCTAGTCGGCCTTTTCAGCGGCGTGCTGCGCTTTGGCAACCGCCTGGATAGCTTCGCTTTCCTTGCCAATCATGCCTTCCAGAACGTCGAGGCGGGCACCCATCTGCTCGACCGGGCCGAGCAGAGCGGTGTAACGCACCAGAATCGCCGCGAGAGCCTCGACGACCAATAGCGGGTCGTCCTTGTTCTGCTCGAGGAATTCATTGGTATGACGGAACAATTTTTCCACCATTTGCTGCTTTTCGGCCAGACCGTCGTCGGTTTGCGGGGAGCCGGATTCGGGGGACTTGGTCGAGCCTGTCATAAACGCGTGCACAGCCTTGCTTCTGCGGGCGGGAAGCGTATATCGTACAGCTAAATAGCGCTCGTTTCGCGGGCGTTGCTGCACACTGTCGGGGAGGACCGGATGCGCAATCGCTACGTGATTGTGTGTCGCCCACCACATCTGCCCGAGCCGTGCTGACCGAACAACCGGAGACTACGACTATGGCAGCCGACCTTTCCCTCTCGAAAATCGTAAAACAAAAAAGCATTAGCGTTACCGAGGCCACCCAGCGCATCGCCGATCTCGGCTGGGCGCCGGATTACTTTGAGGAAATCCTCAAATATCCGACCGACTATAAGGTTGAGAAAGCGCCCAAAGATCCGATGAAGCAGGTGCTGCGCTCCTACTTCCCGATGCAAGAAGAGAAAGACAACCGCGTCTATGGCGCACTCGATGCTGCGCTGCGTGGTGACATGTTTCGCAACGTTGAGCCGCGCTGGATTGAATGGCAGAAGCTGTTCCTGGCGATTATTCCGTTTCCGGAAATTTCCGCTGCCCGGTCGATGGCTATTCAGGGCCAGATTGCGCCCGGCGAAAACCTGCGCACCGGCTTCACAATGCAGATGATTGATGAATTCCGTCATTCCACCATTCAGATGAATCTGAAAAAGTGGTACATGGAAAATTACGTCGATCCGGCCGGATTCGATATTACTGAAGCGGCGTTTGGCAAATGCTATGCAACCACCATCGGGCGTCAGTTTGGCGAAGGCTTTATCACCGGCGATGCCGTGACGTCGACCAACGTGTACTTGCAGGTCGTCGCTGAGACCGCGTTCACGAACACCCTGTTCGTCGCGATGCCATCAGAGGCCGCGCGCAATGGCGATTACGCGTTGCCGACCATCTTCTTGTCCGTACAGTCCGATGAATCGCGCCACATCGGCAACGGCCACTCGTTTCTGATGTCGATCGTCAAAGAGCCTGAAAATCTCGATTTGCTCGAACGCGATTTACGCTATGCGTTCTGGCAGAACCACGCCATCGTCGATGCTGCCATCGGCACCATCATCGAGTACGGCACCCAGGACCGCGACAAGAATAAAGAATCCTATGCCGAGCTATGGCATCGCTGGGTATTCGACGACTACTACCGTACGTATCTCCTGCCGCTCGAAAAATACGGCGTCAAAATTCATCACGAAGATGTCGAGGAAGCCTGGAACCGCATCGTCAAAAAGAATTACGTGCACAAAGTGGCGCAGTTCTTCTCATTTGGCTGGCCGGTTGCGTTCTGGCGTATCGACGGCATGGTTGAGAAGGATTTCGACTGGTTCGAAGCCAAATACCCGGGTTGGTACAACGAATTCGGTACCTATTGGGAAAACTATGGGAAAGCCAGTTTGCCCAATCAGCCGCCGTTGATGTACCTCGATTCTGGCTACGTCTATCCGCACCGTTGCTGGAGTTGCAACGTACCGGCGCTGATTCGTGAAGACTTCTGCGTCGATGAGGTTGAGGGTGAGCTTTACACCTACTGTTCAGAGCTGTGTCGCTGGACCCACAAAGTTGCTTTTGCGGGTGAATACAACGGCCGTCCAACGCCCGCCATGGGCCGCTTCAGTGGCCGTCGCCAATGGGAAGAGCTCTACCACGGCTGGGATCTAGCTGACGTCGTTAAAGACCTGGGCTTTGTGCGCTCAGATGGCCACACCGTTATTCAGCAACCCCATCTGCACATGGAAGACAGCAAGATGTGGACCCTGGACCACTTCAAGGGTCTGGAAGTGCGCAGCCCGCTCGTCGACCTGCGCGCGATGTCGCCTGCAGACCGCGAAAAACATATCGCGGAGTACCAGGCTGGTTTTACCTGTAAACCAATCTAGAACCGACCACCTAGGGCCAGCGGTGGCGCGTGCCGCCGCCTGGCCATTTGGAACGCAATCGCCTTACGCTCAATCGACAACAACTTTATGACCTATTCCGTTCGGCTAGAACCTATTGGTGTGGACATGGAAGTGGACGAGGACGAAACCGTCCTGCAGGCCGCGTTCCGCCAGGGCATCACACTGATGCACGGGTGCAAAGAAGGACAATGCTCGGCGTGCAAGTCTGTCCTCCTCGATGGCGACGCCGAACACGAAGATTTCTCGACGTTTGCGCTGTCCGAAGTCGAGCAAGATGAAGGCAAAGTTTTGTTGTGTCGCTTGTTCGCCCAAAGCGACCTTGAAATCGAGCTGCTGAACTACGATGAGGAAGTTCTGGCCAACTGGATACCAGCGAAGAAAGTCACCGGTAAAGTGAGCGCGATTGAATCTCTCACGCATGACATTCGCCTGCTCGAAGTAGCACTCGACGATCCTATGAGCTTCAACGCCGGCCAGTTCGCCGACATCACGATTCCCGGCAGCGGTGTGACGCGCTCCTACTCGATGGCAAATGCGCCGAGCGAGACTGGCACGCTGTCTTTCATCATTAAAATTTACCCGGATGGGGCATTTTCCAATCTACTCGGCAGCCAACTCGAGGTGGGCGCGCCGCTGGAGATTGAAGGCCCGTTCGGAACCAGCTTTCGTAACAAAAACCATGCCGGACCAACGCTGCTGGTCGGCGGCGGGTCCGGGATGGCACCACTGTGGTCGATTCTGAACGACCTTGTAGAAGATTCCGCGACCCAGCCAGTGCGCCTGTACTACGGCGCACGGACGCAAAACGACCTGTTCTATCTCGAAGAAATAGCCGCGCTCGGCGCGAAATTGCAGGATTTCGCATTCGTGCCAGCACTGTCAGACCAGGGTGACGACAGCAGCTGGGATGGTGATGAGGGTTTTATCCATGAAGTCGTTGCCGCGCAGTATGGCGCGAGCGGCCGCCATCCGACGCTCGAAACTTACGCCTGCGGACCCCCGCCGATGGTTGACGCGCTGCTGCCTGTGTTTCAGCAGTTAGGCGTCGATGCGGACAACATTCATCTCGACAAATTTACTCCGGCTACAGCCTAGAGGCGCTCACAATGACTGAAAACGTACAGCAATCCGGCGCTGCCGGCAGTTCGACATTCGCAGGATCTGACAGTCGCCGTTATAACTATTTCGAGCCTGCAGGCCGCCGCGCCACCCTCTACGAGGATGTCACGGTGGACGTGCAACCCGATCCTAGCCGCCACCTGATTCAGGGCTGGATCATGTCGTTTGCCGACGGCATGCCGACCTATGGCGATTACACCACGGCCGCCAAGTGCAGCGATTGGCATGTCTATCGCTCAGTCGATCAGGAATGGTCGCGCACCCACTATCAGCGCCAGAGCCATATCGAAAACACAATCAAAATGCTGGTCGATAATGCGCGTAGCGACGGTGCTCCGGGCCGTTTCGATGCCGGCTGGATAAAAGTTCTGCAGGATCATTTCGGCGCTTTGAAACACGCAGAATTCGGACTCGGCGTAGCGCTGATGAAAGCACAGCGTGATGGCGTTACGCAAATGGTTAATAACGCCATTCTGACTAACGCGTCGTACAAATTGCGACTCTCACAGGACATCACCCTGTACCTTGCCGATGTCGGTCTCGACATCGAGATTGACGGAGATGCAGGCAAGAAAAGCTGGATGGAAGATCCCGCCTGGCAGGGCACACGCAAAGCCATTGAAGCGATTCTCGCGGCAACTGACCACATCGAAATTTACTTCGCGGCGAACGTCATGTTCGAGCCACTGATCGGCGAAATGTTTCGCAATGCCCTGATCATGCGCGCCGGACCGGCGCACAATGACTTTGTCACCCCTGCTGTGGTATCAGCCGCAAGTGACGACTTTCGCCGTAATCTGGCCAACACAATCACCCTATTAAAAATGCTCAACGGCGACGAGACCCACGGCAAAGCCAATCGTGAGCTCATGAGTGGCTGGGTGGAGAAGTATCTGCCGTTGTGCAGCGAAGCGGCCAGCGGTCTGGAATCGGTGTGGGGCCTGGCCGACAGCGGGGAGCTGGATTATGCCGGCAATGTGGGCGATGCACGGTTGCGCTGCAAGGATATTTTGACTGAGATCGGAGTGGGCTTGCCCGCAGGTATGACGCTATGAGTACACAAACATTCAACGATCTGAATCGCCAGGACACGATTTCCCACAAGTGCGGTGTAACGATGAATGACAGTGCCGACGCGCGTGTCATTGCCGAGGTCATGGAAGAAAAGCCCGGCGTTGAAGTGCTCAACTATCCGGCCATGATCCGCCTTGATACCGAAGGCAGGCTAACCTTCGATATGGTGGAACTCAGCGAAGCACTCGGCCGTACCTTCACCGCCTACGACTTTGAGGTCGTGATGTCGACGCACTACGGACGCATGGTGATGATCGACGAAGATACTGTGGTTATCTTCGGCGACATGGACGAAGCGCTCCAGTACGAAGAATAGACGGCGCCGGCGAGGCGTTAACACACCTTCGGGCCGCGCACTGCCGTCGGCCCACGAAAATGCTGAATCGTCGCCGCGCGGGACGCTCGCTTCCACGCGGAAATGATCATCGCGGATACTTCACCAAAATGTACGCAAGACTCGCACTAGGGTCTTAAGGAACTGATATATGCCAAAAATGATGATCTTTGATCACGAAGCCCGCGCGGCATTAGCCCGCGGTGTCGCGTTGCTGACGCGCGCAGTGCAATCAACCCTGGGCCCAAAAGGGGGCAACGCGATCATTGATGTGCCGATTGGCACCCCGATTATCTCGCGCGACGGTGTTTCCATCGCTGCGGAGATTGAACTCGAAGACCGTTACGAGAATATGGGTGCGCAGGTGGCGCGCGAAGTGTCCAAGCGAACCAATGAAATTGCCGGTGATGGCACCACCACCGCGACGGTCCTTGCCAACGCTTTAATTCAGCGCGGCTTCAAGTCACTGGAAGGGGACGCTATCGCCGCGCTCGACCTCGTAAACGGCATGAATCTCGCGGTCACACAAGTCGTCGAGGGCCTCAAGGCTGCGGCGACGCCGATCAGCGACATTGAGGGGGCGGCGGCATCGGTCGCGATTATCGCTGCCAATGATGACGTAACCGGTCAATTGGTCGCCGATGCGCTTGAAGCGGTCGGGCCCAGTGGCATCGTGACCGTAGATGTCGGCCTCACAGTCGATACGACGATAGACATAGCCGAAGGTGCTTCATACGAACGTGGTTATGTTTCGCATCACATGGTCAACGATATCGAGACCATGCAAATCCAGCTCGAAGACGCGCTGATCCTGTTGACCGATCACGGGCTCAGCAGCGCCGCCGAGGTAGCGGACCTGCGTAAATTAGCAGGCGCAGCGAAGAAACCCTTGCTCGTGATTGCCGAAGATTACTCTGCAGAAGCAGTCGCGGCGCTCATCGACCGCGACGACAGCCCGGCCATCGTTGCCGTCCACCCTCCCGAGTATGGCAAATGGCGCCAGGCGATGATGGAAGACATCGCGACCACAACCGGCGGCCGGGTTTTCGTGAAGGCACTCGGGCAGCACTTCAGCGAAGCAAGCGTTGCCGATCTTGGCACCAGCAAACGCATTCGTATATCGGCAGATACGACTGTCATTGCCGGCGGCGGCGGCGACACGGATCGTATCCGCGCGCGGGTCGAACAGATTCGGCGTCAGCTTGCGCTCAATGAAGTGCCCATCGAAGAAGACAAATTTAACGAACGGCTCGCGAAAATGTCTGGTGGTGTTGCAGTCCTGCACGCCGGCGGCGCGACGCCAGTGGAACAGAAGCGCACCGTCCAGCTTATAGAAGATGCACTCAATGCGACCCGTGCAGCGATGGAAGAAGGCGTGGTACCCGGCGGTGGCACCGCCCTCATAAAAACTCTGCCATTGGTAGAACAAGTCGTTGCACAAAGCAGTGGTGGCGTTCGCGAAGGCGCCGAAGTGGTGAAGCACGCGTTAACCCAACCGCTGACCTGTATCGCACAGAATAGCGGTGTCGATGCCGGGAAAGTTGTCGCCGATGTACTCGGTGCCCCTGCCGGCGTTGGTTACAACGCACGCAGCGGCGAACTGGTTAACATGCTCGACAGTGGCATCATGGACCCGGTCAAGGTGACCTATACCGCCCTGTTAAATGCGCTGTCGGTTGCGGCACTCATCCTGACCGCGGAAACGCTGATAGCCGACATTCCCGATGACGAAGATCCGACGGCCGGTCGCGCGCGTGGGGGTGGTGCGGAAGCCTACGGCATGCAGTAACCCACGTGCGTCTCGAACTACGCGCACCATTTGACAATAATAGGGGCGATGATGAATTGGTTTAAATCGACCCTATCGCGACGTGCCTTATTCGGCAGCGCTGTAGCGGCGGCGGCCGGCACCTCGGTGGTTGCCCGTGCGGCACACCACGGCATGATGACGACCACCGGCACGGTCGATAACGCACTGAATGGTTTCGATCCCCATCACATGCTGACCGATTGGGATACCGGTGTCGTTTCAACCCGTAGCGACGGGCGTACCGTCCGACAATTCGAAATCGCCGCTATCGAACGTGAAATAGAAATCGCGCCGAATCTGCGTTTTCCTGCCTGGACCTATAACGGCCGGGTGCCTGGGCCGAGCCTGCGCGTCACAGAAGGCGACATTGTCCGCGTCGTATTCACCAATCACGGCACCCATAAGCACAATATGCATTTTCACGGTATCCATTCGCCGGCCATGGATGGGCTCCCGGGTGTTGGCGATGTGGCGCCGGGTGATTCGTTTGTCTACGAATTTGAAGCACAACCGTACGGCTGTCATCTGTACCATTGCCATGCCCACCCATTACGTCGGCATGTGCATAAGGGCTTGTATGGTTCATTCATCGTCGATCCGGATCCCGCCCGCCATCCGGAGCACGCAGACGTTGCTCGTTCGCGCCTGCTCGGTAGCGATGAGAACGCCGAATGGCAGGAGTTCCTCATGGTCATGAATGGCTTTGACGTTAACTTCGACGATGAGAACGAGGTCTATGCAGTCAATTCCATCGCACACGCGTTCGCCAAGCAACCCATTGCCGTTGCGCGTGAGCGACCGGTGCGGATTTACCTCATCAACATCACCGAATTTGATCCGATAAATTCTTTCCACCTGCATGCCAATTTCTTCAATTACTTCGATCATGGAACCAATCTTGAGCCGAGCTCACGGACGATCGATACGGTGATGCAGTGTCAGGGCCAGCGCGGCATCCTTGAGTTCACTTTCAAGGACCATGAGCCCGGCAAATATATGTTCCATGCCCACCAGGCGGAGTTCGCCGAACAGGGCTGGAGCGGTTTTTTTGAGGTCTCGTGACCGCGCGACCCTGGTGGTACGCACTCGCCCCGCTGGTGGTGTTGGCTGCGTTTGTCCTTGCGATTTTTCGTCTCGACGCGCTGCATTGGATGGGGCTGGACGCACCTGCACTCGAACGTCTTGGCGTCGAACAGATCAAGATTTCGAAATCCGGTTTTGAGGTATTAGTCCGCAACAACGGCGCCGAGCCATTACAACTCGCGCAAGTGATGGTCGACGGGGCCTACTGGGTTTTCTCTAGCGACCACAGTGGCCCGATAGCGCGTCTCGATACCACCAGGCTCAGCATCGATTTCCCCTGGGGCAGCGGCGAAACTCATCATTTGCGTTTCATCACGAGCATCGGTTCGACCTTCGATCACACCATTGAAATTGCGCTCGAAACACCACAACCCTCAACCAGTGTACTGGCGCGCTTAGCGGTCCTCGGCATCCTCGTCGGCCTGCTGCCGATTATCGTCGGCATGTTGTTCTACCCGGCACTACAAAGACTCGATCAGGGGCTCGAGTTTGTGCTTGCTTTAACGCAGGGCCTACTCGGCTATTTGTTCATCGACATGGGTCTGGAGGGCCTGGAACTTGCGGCCGCGGCCAGTCCTCTGCTCGGCGGCCCGGTGCTGGTCCTCATCCCGCTACTCGTTACGATAGCGCTCCTGCTGCTATTCAATCGTCGCCAAAACGCACGCACTGATGGTCTGCGCCTGGCCGTCCTTGTCGCGCTCGGTGTCGGCGCACACAATTTTGGCGAGGGGCTAGCCATCGGCGCATCTTTTGCGGCCAACGAGCTGGCGGTTGGCTCTGTATTAGTACTCGGCTTCGCGCTCCACAACACGACCGAGGGCATCGCACTCGTGGCGCCAATCGCGAAACAACGCACACGGCTTTTGACGCTGCTGGCGCTGGCCTTGCTGGCCGGGGTGCCGTTGGTGCCGGGGTTGTGGTTGGGCACGTTTTCGTCCGCGCCACATTGGGCCGCTGTGTTCTTCGGCATTGGTGCCGGAGCGGTCGCTGAAGTCATCATCGAGCTGGACCGCTATATTGCGCGGCAGCAGTTCGCAGGCGCGCTCAGCTCGCGCTTTAGTGCGACGTCTGTGGCAGGATATTGCACTGGCGCGGCATTGATATACGGCAGTTCGCTGGCGATCCCGATTTGACTCGTGCGTGTGGCGCGTGAACCACGGAGCGCATCCCAAACCAATGTCGTCACAGGAGACGAATATGAGTAAAGCGACGATTAATCGACGCCAGTTCCTTGAGACCAGTACCCGCGGAGTGGCCGGTGGGGTCGTCGCGAGCCTGGTTCCGACGCTGGTTCTGGCCGACGACAATTGGCCCAGTCAACTGGCTGCCATCGAGTCGTCAAACGCCGCCATGCTGGTGCGCATGTGCCGCGTTTTGTACCCGCACGATGGTTTGAGCGATGGCCACTATGCAGACTGCGTTGTCAGTCTGGACGCCAAAGCAGCCGCTGATAGCGCGCTTGCGAAACAGTTAAACGACGGTGCGAGCGCACTGAACGCGGCGAGCGGCGGCAAGTTCCTCGAATTGGACGAAGCCGCGCAAGTAGCCGCCCTGGTGACTATCGAGAACACGGCATTCTTTCAGAGCGTGCGCGGGCATATGGTCGTTGCGTTGTATACCGACCGAAAAGTGTGGGCTGAACTAGGCTACGAAGGCCCTTCGTTTCCTTACGGCGGCTATCTGGAACGCGGCTTTGACGACATCGACTGGCTGCCCGAAAGCTAGCGCCCGGTACGCAGGAGAACAACATGACACAGATTGATATGAACGACGATAGCGCCGTCGTGGTGATTGGTTCAGGTGCTGGAGGCGGTACGCTCGCCAACGAACTCGCGCAAAAGGGTATTAAAGTCGTCTGCCTCGAAGCTGGCGCACGGCTCGACTACACCAAGGGCTTTGCCAACGACGAATGGCCGATGTTTGACAAGATTTCGTGGCTCGATAAACGCACGACTTCGGGCAGTTGGCAGGTAGCAAAAGATTTCCCCGGGCTCCCGGCGTGGATTTGCAAAACGGTCGGTGGCACGACCGTGCATTGGGCTGGCGCGAGCCTGCGCCTTCAGGAACACGAATTTCGCACCTTGAGTCATTACGGCAAAATTGATGGCGCCAACCTGCTCGACTGGCCGATCGGCCTGGCGGATTTGGAACCCTACTACGCGAAAGCCGAATTCAAGATGGGTGTCACACGCACGAACGACATCCCCGGTTTGCCACCGTGTAATAACTTCAAGGTGATGGAAGCGGGCGCTAAAAAGCTCGGCTATAAGAATGTTCATACCGGCCGCATGGCGATCAACTCCCAGCCACGCGATGGCCGCACTTCATGCCGCCAGCTGGGCTTCTGTTTCCAGGGCTGTCGCATGGGCGCGAAATGGTCGACGCTGTATACAGAAATTCCGAAAGCGGAAGCGACTGGTAATTTCGAACTACGCGCGCAGGCCCAGGTGCTGCAAATCGAACACAACGCCAATGGCAAGGTCAGTGGAGTCGTATACGCGGATAAGGACGGCAACCAGCAACGTCAGAAAGCTCGTCTGGTGTGCGTAGCCGGCAATTCAATCGAAAGCCCCCGTTTGTTGTTGAACTCTGCCTCTGCCAAGTTTCCTGACGGCCTGAGTAATTCCTCTGGTCAGGTCGGCAAAAATTACATGCGCCATACGACCGGCTCGGTCTACAGCATTTTTGACAAACCCGTGCACATGTACCGCGGCACGACCATGGCCGGCATCATTACCGACGAGTCCAAGCACGATCCGAGCCGTGGCTTTGCCGGCGGTTATGAGTTGGAAACTATCTCATTGGGCGTGCCCTTTATGGCTGCATTTTTACTACCCGGTGGCTGGGGACGGGACTTCACTGCATTCATGGATGCCTATGATCACCTTGCCGGGATGTGGATTGTCGGCGAGGACATGCCGCAAGAGAGCAATGCGATAACGCTGCATGCGAGCGAGAAAGATCAGCACGGTCTGCCGGTACCGAACGTGCACTACGACGATCATCCGAACGATATTGCGATGCGGAAGCATGGCTTTGCTGCGGGTACGCGAATCTACGAGGCCGTCGGTGCCACGCGCACAATGGAGACACCACCGTACCCATCAACACATAACCTCGGCACCAATCGCATGAGCGCCAAGGCGGCAGACGGCGTGGTTAACGGTTGGGGGCAGAGCCATGACATCAGCAATTTGTTTGTCTCGGACGGCAGCCAGTTCACCACCGGCGCGGGCGAGAACCCGACTCTGACGATTGTCAGCCTGGCGATTCGTCAGGCTGATTACATTGCAGAGCAGATGACCAAAAAAAGTCTCTGAGAGTTTGCTGAGTGACGACTGACCCGGCCGCCGCGGACAGCGGCCGGGGTCAGTCTATGTTGAAGGCACCAACGGCTCAGGTACGGTGCCGTGCCCCTGCTCTCAGAGATTACGCAGCGGTCGCGCCCAGGCGCGTACATCATCAACAAATAATTGCGGCTGCTCGAATGCAGCGAAGTGCCCGCCTTTGGGCTGCTCTGTCCAATGCTGGATGTTCGGATAGTCTCCCGCCTCCATCCACGCACGCACCGGTGGCACGATTTCCTTGGGGTACACCGCGACGCCGGTCGGCACTGTAATCGTATGCCGCTCTACGGCACCAAAACTCTGCCAATACAAACGCGCCGATGAGGTTGCGGACGCGGTCGCCCAATAGAACATCACGTTGTCGAGTAGTTCGTCGCGGCTCAGAACATTCTCCGGATGACCGGCGCAGTCGGTCCAGGCCCAAAATTTCTCCAGAATCCACGCGGCCTGCCCAATTGGCGAGTCGGTCAGGCCATAGCCGAGCGTTTGCGGACGGGTGGCCTGTTGTTTTGAGTATCCAGAATCCCAGCGTCGATACTCCTTCATACCATCGAGCGCACGTTTCTCCTCGGCACTGGGTTCGCCATCCACTTGTGGGCGAGTGCTCATAGCCATAGTCACGTGAATGCCCTGGCAATGCTCTGGATCCTGCCAACCAATGGCTTGTGTAACAGCTGAACCCCAATCACCACCCTGCGCGAAGTAGCTTGGGTAACCCAGTCGCAACATCAGGCTACTCCAGGCGCGCGCAATGCGTTCAACGCCCCAGCCCGTGCTGCGCGGCTTGGCGGAAAAACCGTAGCCTGGCAAGGCCGGGCACACGACGTGGAAAGCATCACTCACATCTCCGCCAAACGCGGTCGGATCGACCAGCGGTTCGATGACTTTGTGGAACTCAACCACCGAGCCTGGCCAGCCGTGTGTGAGGATCAACGGCCTGGCATCTGCGTGCGGGGAGCGTTGGTGGATGAAATGAATTTCCAGGCCGTCGAGTTCAGTGGTGAACTGTGCGAAACGATTGAGTGACTCCTCGCGCTTGCGCCAGTCGTAGCCGTCCGCCCAATACGCACAAATCTCGCGCAGCCAGGCATTTGGCACACCCTGACTCCAGTCCGACACAAGCTCGTCTTCGGGCCAGCGCGCCGCTTGCAAACGCTGTTTCAAATCAGTCAGAACAGTGTCGCTGACGGCAATCTTGAAGGGATTAATGGCGCTACTCATGGGAACTCCGTTATCAATCGCGGGAGCTCGTATGGTAACCCCGAGGCCGCTGGGGCGGGGGCCCAATCGGCCCCAAGTCGCCGGCCGGGTTGCGACGCGTCGCAGCGGACTTTCATCAGCGGCCGCAATAGGGTGGAATAGACCTGCACAGCGCGGTGCTGTCCGCCTGCCCTCGGCTGTTCAATTTCGGAGAAACCTGCCATGTCCATCACCATCACCCCGACCTCCGCCACCCTTGGTGCGATTGTCACCGACGTTAACCTGAGCGCACTCGACGACGCGCAATGGCCGACCATCGAGGACGCATTCCACCAATACGGTTTATTGATATTTCCCGGCCAGCATCTGGACGGCCAGGCACAAATCGCTTTCGCGCGGCGCTTCGGGGACCTTGAGATCCTGGTCGAGGACATGACATCCATTCCCGTCAGCAACAAGGACGAAGAAGGCGAACTGCTTGAAGACGACAGTTTCCGCATGCAGTTGCTGATGGGTAACGAGGGATGGCATACCGACAGCTCTTACGTCCATTTAGCCGCTAAAGCGTCGGTGCTGTCGGCTCACGTGGTACCAAAACAAGGTGGCGAGACCGAATGGGCCGACCCGCGCGCCGCTTACGACGCACTGGATGAGGCGACCCGCAAGCGCATCGCGGATCTGGCGGCCTACCATTCTTATTTCTATTCGCAGGCCAAGATCGGGCACAAGGTCGCCGTCGGTGAGGCGTATGGCTTTTTCGAGGGTGAGCCGCCATTACGTCCGCTGATCAAAGTCCATCCAGTGACCGGGCGCCCGGCACTCTATATTGGCCGCCACGCCGGTCAGATCCCAGGCTTTGATCTACCGGAATCGGAAAAACTACTGGACGAACTGATGACCTTTATCTGCCAGCCGCCGCGCACGTTTATGCATCGCTGGACGCCGGGCGATGTCGCTGTGTGGGACAACCGCTGCCTGCTCCATCGCGCCCGACCCTACGATCACCGCGAAGAACGCGAGATGATTCATACCCGCATTAAGGGCGAAGTAGCGTCCGAGACTTCCCTGAACGGCTGAGCACAAAGCATCTAGCCGCCAATCGGCAAAGTCAGGATGGGCGCGTTGCTGGCATCGGCATCGGACTGCAGCGCATATAGCTGGCCGAGCAAGGCGAAAGTGGATTTCGACTGCACATCGGCATCATCGATATAGAACCAGCGCTCACGAAAATTCACCGCGACCGAGGCATCACTCGGCTTGCGCGGACTTGAGCGGATTTCGATCAAGCCACCGGTAACCTGGCCCCAGTCGAATTCGCCCCCTACGGCATCCCGCGTAACGGTGACCTTGCCGTCGTTCGCGTCCTGCTCCGGCACTGCGACGGCCTGGGCAAGAAAGTACATCACGCCCATGAACGATCGAGTCTGCATATTAATAGCGCTACGGGAATCGCTGATTTGATTCAGCGTTAACGCATATTCCTCGAGCTTCGGGTCCAGGCCGAGCAAGTGGGCGAGTTCGGTAAATGACGCAGTTCGACGCGCAGCGGGACTGAAACGAGCCACGAACTCCACTGCTCCCTCAGTTTGCTTGCGAAACAGGACCAGATCGCCGCGGCCTTCGAAATCAGCCAGTAAATCGATCGCGCGACGAAATGCGGTGACATCGGGGGCATCCGCCGGTGTCGGCCCGGATGCCCGCGCGGCATTATCGAGTCCGTTGACGTTTTCGATGCACATGCGCAGAACCCGGGCCGTGCTCCAACCGCTGGCGTCGAGTAACAGCACGGTATCGAGCGTCACCCGCGACAACACCTGGCGTACAAAGGCCTGCCCGCGTAGCGGTGAGTAAGTGACCGTCGGCTTCTCTTCGTAAGCGAGGCGTCCTTTAAGTCCGTACGTATTGTTACCGTTGAAATCAAACAGCGAACTTGCCTCGGCGCTGGGGGCGATCAGAAATTGGGTATTGAGGGCGGAGGCCTCCAGAAAATAGGGTGGGTCGCCGTAGCGCAGACGCACCAGGTTGAGCAGCATCTGTTCGTTTTCAGTGCGGTTCATCGCGATGTTGTAATCCGTACGGCTGGCTTCGATGAAGCGAGGCCCGAACTGCCCGCAACCGCTGAGCATGACGCTGAGCAGCCCAGTTAATGCCAAACGCTTTATGGCACGGGTGAGGATGTTGGTCGTGTGCATGGTGTTTCCAGCATTTCAGTGCGCGCCATTATACGGAGCACACAGGACTGGCGAATCGCGAGTACTGCCCGGCTTGCGCACCGCCCGGGGCGCGGTTAGTGTCATTAACAGTGGTGTGGCTGCGACGTTACCGATCACAACGCGTAGGCACATGTGTAATCCGGGCGCCATGACGTCAGCCCGAATACCTGTGTGGCATGAGCTCCGTTGTGTCCAACACATCACACTCGGGTTTGTCACGCGCGCCATGGGGCGCCGCTTTGGGCGCAGCACGGCTGCGAATTTACCAACCTCATGTGGCCAGGCCACAGCGGGACTGTTATGCAAAATCTGACTCGCAAGATTATGTTGGCGATGCTGGTCGGTGCCGCAACAGGCGTCGTTATCAATCTGTTCGCTGCCGACGTCGCGGTGGTCATGGACTATGTCGTTGGTGGTTTGCTCTACGTCATCGGCGCAATATTCATTGCTTCGTTAAAGATGCTCGTCGTCCCACTGGTGTTCGTCTCGTTAGTGGGCGGCGTGACTTCGCTTGGCAATCTCGCCACGCTTGGGCGTATGAGCGTGAAAGCGATCTCGCTCTATATGGTCACCACGATGATCGCCATCACCATCGCCCTATCGCTTGCCATCGCGGTCGGCACTGGCGCTGATTTCGATATTGGTGGCAGTTCGGCGAGCTTCACGGGTCGCGACGCACCGCCTATCGCTGACGTGTTCATCAATATGGTCCCATCGAACCCGATTGCTGCGATGGCGTCCGGCAACATGCTTCAGATCATCGTCTTTGCGCTCCTGTTCGGGATCGCCCTCACGATGTCCGGCGAGCGTGGCAAAACAATCATCGCGCTGTTTCGCGATCTCGATGTCGTGGTCATGAAGATGGTCGAAATCATCATGCGGCTCGCGCCGTTCGGTGTGTTCGCCCTCATCGCGCGTACGTTCGCGACCCAGGGAATCGAACTCATCGTGCCATTGATCAGCTATTTTCTAACCCTGACCTGCGCGTTAGGGTTTCATGCGCTGATCGTTTATCCGACCGTACTGAAAGGACTCTCGGGTCTGAATCCGCTGACGTTCCTGCGCAAGATGCGCGATCCAGCGTCCTTTGCGTTTTCCACAGCCAGTAGTGGCGCTACCATTCCCATCACGTTGCGCACTGCGGAAGCAAAGTTGGGTGTCGACAACGCCGTCGCGTCATTTACGGTACCGCTAGGCGCAACCATCAACATGGACGGGACTGCCATCATGCAAGGCGTCGCGACCGTGTTTATCGCCAACGTTTACGGCGTTGATCTGACAGTGACAGATTATTTGATGGTGGTAATGACCGCGACGCTGGCCTCGATTGGTACGGCCGCCGTACCCGGTGTTGGTCTCATTATGTTAACCATGGTCCTCAACCAGGTGGGTTTACCCGTCGAAGGAATCGCATTGATTATCGGCGTCGATCGCATCCTCGACATGATGCGCACGGCGTGCAACGTGACTGGAGACTGCGTTGTGACTTGCGTCATTGCCAACAGCGAGCAGGCGCTCGATATCGCAACCTTTAATGACCCTGCGGCGGGCGCGCTGGAACTCGCGACAGAGGAGTTACCAGCAAGCAAGGCCTAACGCGCACAGGCTGTTGAAAAGCGTAGCGGGCACGCGACGCAACAGCTGGGCGCCGCAGTCATTTTTCAACAGCCTGCTAAATTAGATTCCAGCGCATCCCGCATGCAACGAAACTATTACCGTCGACTGGGGCGCCATGTTCAGTTGCAGCACTTAGCACGGCGTCACGGTCGTGACTCACCAAATCCAGGCCCGCGAGACCAGCCGGTCGGCCATCAGCGCAACCTACAAACCGCAGCCGGGCATTGTCGAGCTGTATAAGCGACGCTACGCCGCCAACCTCAACCGGCAGCTCGGCAATCTCGGCCCAGCGCGTCGCCACCGCGCTCGGATTATCGACCTGGAGTTCGGCCGCAGCAATTGCACTAACGCGTTCGGTTCTTACGTGAGCTTGCCAATTATTACCGGCCGGGACCCACGGGCCGTCGAGTTCGTTGCCACGCGCACCAAGTTGCTGGTCGATCTCAAAAAACGACCCGCCGGTGTCCTGCGGATGCAGTTGCATATTAGTAAACCCTTCAGCGACGAATTCATGTGCAACGCGGACCCCGAGCGCTTCAACGCGACGCCGCCGCGGCGCATGATCGTCGCATTGAGTGATCACCATATAACCGCCATCACCACGTCGGCGTTGCAGAAAGCGTCCGGCCGCAGTGCCCGGTTGGGTTGGCGCAACAACCTCAAGGAACTGGTTGCCGATCGGGAACAAGGCATTCTCCAGGCCGAATTCTGCGACTGCCGGGTCCCGATAACACACCGACAAGCCCAAAATAGCCTCGATTGCTTGTTCAACGGGTGCCAGATGTTCTGCGACCAGTGCGATTTGCCGAAGTCTCAACCACATGATTCGAATCTACTCCTGAATTTGGGGCCCCGCCCAGGTGGCGGGTGCAACTCCGCACAGTTAACCATCCGTCCGCCATGCAGTCGACCACGCCGTAACGCCACTCAGATGACGCTGCTGCCACCGAGCCCGCGAGCGGGGCATCGCTAGCGCTGTAAACGCACAGAAAACGGCTGCCAGACGGCCCACTTTTTGAATTTTACGCGAGCTTGTGTAAGCTTGCCGCCCTCACTTCCAAAGCAAGCTAGTCAAGGTACACAACATGAGCTCCGGCGTTCTCGAAACAGCCACCTCCCACGTCAGCGTCCCCGACAGCGCGTTGCAGGTATCGGCGCCACTCTACGATTTGGTCGTCAAGGAAATTCTGCCTGATCTGGGCATGGAGGCAGAGTCGTTCTGGGCCTTGATGGAAGAAGTGATCGGAGAAATGGCTCCGAAAAACAATATCTTGCTGCTCAAGCGCTATCAAATCCAAGCAGAAATTAACACCTGGCACCAGTCGCGCAGCGACGCACCACACGACCATGACCAGTACAAGAAATTTCTGCAGAAAATCGGCTACCTGCAACCTGAGGGCCCCGATTTCCAGGTGTCTACTGAACATGTCGACGACGAAATCGCGACAATCGCCGGCCCACAGCTGGTAGTGCCGGTCAAAAATGCCCGCTATGCCCTGAACGCCACAAATTCTCGCTGGGGCTCTTTATACGACGCCCTCTATGGAACCGATGGCATCCCATTGGACGATAGTCCCGAACGCAGCACGGGCTACGACCCGGCCCGGGGTGCCAAAGTCATCGCGTTCGCGCGCGCGTTTCTCGATGAAAGCTTCCCGCTCAGTGCGGGCTCACACGCTGATGCCGTCGACTATTCCGTCGTTGATGGTGCCTTGCGCGTCGCCCTCGCTGACGACACCGTCAGCGGTCTTAAGGATCCGGAAAAATTCGCTGGCTACAACGGCCGTGCCGATGCGCCGGCCGAAATTCTGCTGTGCAATAACAATCTCCACGCCATCATTCAGATTGACCCCAGCCACGCCATTGGCAAAGACGACGCGGCAAGTATCAAAGACATCGTAATCGAATCGGCCATCACCACCATTCAGGATTGCGAGGACTCGGTGGCAGCTGCCGACGGCGAAGACAAAGCGGAGGTCTACCGGAACTGGCTCGGCTTAATGCGTGGCACGCTGAGCGAAACGTTCATGAAAGGTGGCAAAGCGGTCACCCGCACCCTGACCCCGGATTTACATTTCCTCAATCCCAAAGGTGCACCGATTACGCTGCACGGACGTTCACTATTGCTGGTGCGTAACGTCGGTCATCTGATGACGAACGAAGCCGTCCTCATGCACGGTCAAGAGGTGCCGGAAGGCATTCTCGATGCCATTATCACGGCTACGATTGCACTCTACGACCTGAAGCGCCTTAACCAATTGCGCAATTCCCGCGCGGGCTCAATGTACATCGTGAAGCCGAAGATGCATGGTCCCGAAGAGGTCGAATTCGCCTGCGAGCTGTTCGCCAAAGTCGAATCTGTTCTCAAGCTGCCGGTTAACACCTTGAAGATTGGCATCATGGACGAAGAACGCCGCACGACACTCAATCTCAAAGCATGTATACGCGTCGCACGAAACCGCCTCATCTTCATCAACACCGGCTTTCTTGATCGCACCGGTGATGAGATCCATACCGCCATGGAAGCGGGCGTTATGGTGCGTAAAGAAGCGATGCGTTCCGAAGCCTGGATGAAAGCCTACGAAGATTGGAATGTCGATATCGGTTTGGCATGTGGCTTACAAGGCGTCGCGCAAATTGGCAAAGGCATGTGGCCGAAGCCGGATCTGATGAAAGAGATGCTCGATTCCAAACTTGCCCATCTGGAAGCCGGTGCCAATTGCGCCTGGGTCCCGTCACCGACTGCGGCCACCCTGCACGCTTTGCATTACCACAAAATTCTGGTGCGCGAGCGCCAGGACGAACTGAAACACCGCCGCCGCGCCAGCATCGACGATATCCTGACGATTCCGCTACTCGGCGACACCCAGCTCAGCGACCAAGACATTCAGAACGAGCTCGACAACAACTGCCAGGGCATTCTCGGTTACGTGGTGCGCTGGGTCGAACTGGGTATCGGGTGTTCGAAAGTACCTGACATTAACGACATCGGCCTGATGGAAGATCGCGCAACTTTGCGTATTTCCAGTCAGCACGTCGCGAACTGGTTGCGCCACGATTTTGTCCGCCGCACGCATGTTCTGGAAACACTCAAGCGTATGGCCACAGTTGTCGATCGCCAGAATGCCGATGACCGAGAGTACAAACCCATGTCGCCCGACTTCGACAGCTCGGTAGCGTTCCAGGCAGCCTGTGAGTTAGTTTTCGGTGGCGTCCATCATCCCAACGGTTACACCGAACCCGTCTTGCATCGGCGCCGCATCGAGCTGAAAGCGAGTCAGAAGTAGGCGGGGTGACTTAGTCGTTTCGCCGGCACATTGAGGGTACACGCACGCCGGGTTAGTTGCCGGAAAACCACGCGAAGTACGCCCGGCTTTCCGCCACTCACCTCTACCAAACTGCGATTGGATTGCCGGGTGAACCCGTCGCGCCAACGAGTTTCAACGGCGCCCAACTGAACAGGAATTCACCTGGCCCGCGCTCGCCAAGATCTTTCAGATTAAGATTCTCGAACAGATAAATGCCGCGCCGCGCAGATAGATTCATGTGGCAATAGCCCCACTCCGCGATTTTCTCCGGTGGCGTTGGCCATTTACCGACCCCCTTGAAATCATACGGCTCAATGCCCCAGTTGTCGGCCCCCATCATGGCAATCTTGCGGTTCGCGAGATGACCACATACCTCGGGGGAAATGCCGGGGCCACCGGAATTGAAAGTCGCGTTATCCGCGGTTGCCTCGGCAGCGCTCTTGCTCATGTTGTCCTGCCATAAATCGTTCCAACCCATGCGGATCAAAACAACATCGCCCTCACCCGCATCTGCGATGCCGGCGAGTTTAAGAGCAGCGCGATAGTCGTCCATGGTGACTGCATAGCCAATGGGAAGATTGCCGCCTTTCACTTTCACCATATCAATGATGATGCCGCGGGTGAAAAACGAGCCGACCTGTTCGGTACCGTTTTCACGCAGTCCGTACGGACCACTGATGTCTTCCAGGCGTCGGCCGTTGTAAAGATAGTTGCCGTCCTTGAAGCCGTCGGCCTCCTTACCACTGATTTTGATCATCGGATGACCGAGTGAATCAAACTGTGTGCCCACCTGCCCGATCTGTGCAGTGACGAGTTCATCCATAAACGTCTGGCGATAGTTATCGCCCGACCACGGCAAATCGTGGGTTGGCGTCCCGCCTCCAGGCAATGTCAGTGAATAAATCCGCCCGGGAAATAGCGGCATGCGCGCGTGGTAAGGCATGCCGAGGGTCGCCACCTCACCTTTGCGCACCAAGGCAGCGGCAGCAATGCGCTTCGACGGTTTGATGTAGTTCGTAGCGCCTGCTTGATCGTCAACACCGAACTCGCTCGGCCACCAGGTTTCATCGACTGGATTGTTGTCGGCGCAGACGCCCGTGCAGACAAGCAGCAGCGCCATCGCCGCGGCATTTTGGCTAAAAAAACGCATCGTCCTGATCCTCCCGGAGACCACTGTGAGGGCCGAGAATAGCAGGTCACGCGGGCGATAAATCGATTCTGAAGAGCGGGCGCTTACGACAGTCGCGACGAGGACAGTGAACCAGGCGCCGCGGTCCTGAATACGTCCGCTTTAAGGTATGAGGCTTACCCGCCGGCGCGCTCCTGGCGCCGTCAGCTTATTGACCCAACCAGGGTTCGCGGCGCTGTTGGAACGGCCCGGCAGGCGCCCGCGTCGATCCGCTGTGCGCTTTGACCGGCACTTTACCAAGATAGACCAGGGTGACGTTGATGTGGTCGCCGGTAGTCGCAGCCTCAGCGAATGTGGGCACCACATGAGGGTCGGTCTGGCCGGAATAGCCATAGCCCTCCAGAGGAAAGCCTTGTTTCGAATTCAATTCGAAATCGCCGTTCTCATCGTGGAACAGAAACACCGCGTAGGGGCCTTCGGTGAGTTCTGCGAAATTCGTATCAAGCGTTCCCTCGACAGCATCAAGAGTCGCTGACGCGACAGCGAGCATTGCGTTGTAGGTGGAATAGGCACCGGCGTCGTCGTACACCATCGCGACAATCTTGCCACTCGCGTTGGCGATACCTTCAATGCGCAAATTGAGACCAGATAAATCGGGAGGTGGTCCGCTTTCCACCCCGCCATACAAGTCGATCAGAGAATCACCTTGGGCTAGTGTCGGTGTGCTTGCGAAAGCGGCGGCAGTGAGGATACCCGCCGTCGCCGCCAGCCGGGCGGCGGTGCCCGGGAAATCAAACTTAACACTGGCCATGCAGGCCTCCCCTTCAATCACCGACCAGCGAAATTTGGCTCCCGACGCTCTGAGGTCGCTTTTACGCCTTCCTGCCAGTCTTCGCTCAAGCGGAGTTCGTTTTGCTCGGCAAGCTCGTGATCGGTCTGACGCGCTACCCGATCGGCGAGCCCAAAGCGCAACGTCGCGCGAGTCGAGACCACTGCTAGTGGCGCGCACGAGGCAATTTCGCCAGCCAGATCAAGCGCGGCGGAGCGCACCTGGTCGAGTGGTACGCACAGGTCGGCGAGGCCCCATTCCGTCGCTTGCTCACCCTTGATGCGACGGCTGGTCAGGCACATTAACGAAGCACGCTGTTGACCAATTAGCTCTGGCAGTGTCGCCGTTAATCCAAACCCAGGATGAAAGCCGAGTTTGGTGAAATTTGAGCTAAAGCGTCCTTCCGGACAGGTCACCCGAAAGTCTGCTGATACAGCCAGTCCGAGACCACCACCGATTGCGGCGCCCTGCACTGCTGCGACAACTGGCGTGTTCGCTTTGAAAATTCTGACTGCGTTGCGATAAATGCTGTTCGACAATGAACCACTTTGCTTGTCAGTGACATTGCCGGCGTCGCTGTCTCCAAAATTCGCACCCGCACAAAAATTCTTGCCCTGCGCGCATAAAACGATGGCCCGACAGTCATTCATGGTATCCAGCGTTTCGTAGGTTTCCGCGATCTGGCGAATGAGTTCGATGTCGAAAAAGTTATGCGGCGGACGCTGGATTTCGACCGTCGCTACGTACTGGTCAATGCTGACCCCTAAATCTTTATGATTGAAATCGGACACGTCGCCTCCCCGGCTGTTTTATATGTGGATTCAAGTTGCACTGTTTAATCCTTAGTCGAACATGAGCATAGTGCGGGTAACCTCGCCGGCTTCCATCGCTCGAAACGCTTCGCCGACACGATCCAGGGGCTCATGTCGCGTCACCATGCCATCTAAATCGAGACGGCCCTGGCGATACAGCTCGAGGTAGTTCGGCGCATCGATGGTGAATTTATTCGAACCCATCATGCAGCCAATGACCTTCTTCTCCTGGAAAAAATGTCCAGCGTGCAGCGACACTTTCTGTCCGTACGGAATCGCACCAACGAGTATCGCGGTGCCATGCGGCGCAAGGCAATAAAACGCCTGCTCGAGCAGCTCTGGCACGCCAACCGCCTCAAAGGCGTAATCAGCACCACCGCGGGTCATTTTCTTCAGCGCCCGTGCCGGGTCGCCGCCCGACGAATTGAAAGTATCGGTGGCCCCGAAGTTAAGCGCGTTCTTGAGTTTGTTGTCGTCGATATCGACAGCAATAATCTGGCGCGCGCCGGCAATTCGGGCGCCCTGCATGATGGATACGCCAACACCGCCGGCACCAAATACGACCACCACTGACCCCGGCGTGACTTTGGCAGTATTCAGTGCAGCGCCAACTCCGGTTGTCACGGCGCATCCGACCAGGGCAGCGCGATCAAGCGGGATGTCTTTGTCAATCTTCACCACGCCGCGATGGTGTAACAACATTGCTTCAGCAAAGGCCGAAAGATCGGCGAATTGATGAATCATCTCGCCGTCTTTACTGATCCGTGGGGCTTCGTCTTCGCTGCGCTGACAGGCACCACGATCCATACATAAATGAGGGCGGCCGTTAACACACTGGACACAGGCGCCGCAGAAGATAGAGGTGCAAGCAATCACGTGATCGCCGACTTCAACGTTGCGTACGCGGTTGCCAATAGCCAGCACGATGCCGGCCGGTTCGTGTCCGAAAATCGTCGGGGTGGGGGACACAATCGAACCATTCAGCGCGTGCAGATCGCTGTGACATACCCCACACGCTACGGTTTTAACCAACACTTCGTCCGGACCGGGGTCGGCCAGATCAACGTCTTCGATAACGAGTGGTTTACTTACTTCGCGATGAACTGCAGCTTTTACTTTCATGGTCTCCCCTTAATATTCTGTGCAAGGTCGCCGATCCTCTAGGATTCAGCTAGCCGGTAATTGGTCACTGCGAAGCAGCGCCGGAATGATTCGATGTTATCCCATCAGGGCCAGATAACGCGGGTTTCTTCGGCCAGGAATCCGGTGCAATTCGCACCGTCCATAAACATCGGCGCGTCGGCGGCGAATATTTTCTGGATGCGGTCGCTCAACCAATATGCGTTAAAAGCGGCCATGTCCTCGAACGATAATTCGGCAACACCATCGTAAGCCGGCGTTTCATCGGCATAAGTTTCCGGCAATTGATGACATTGCACATAGCGCACGATACCGGCATCGCGCGGAATCTGCGGCGCATGGCCGTTGATCCAGTAGTCCTGAAAATCGGCAACGCTCATGTCCGGGCGTCGATGCAGCAGGAATATCGCCTTGATATGTTTCGTGTCTTTGGCGATGGGTGGGCCTTCGATAAATACATGCTCGCGGGTTGCCAGAAACGCGAGTGAATCCATGTCGATAAAGTTTGGCTCGTCAGCCTGCGCGCCATTGATGTAGTCGGGATCGGCCGGCAAGTTCTTTAGTGCCGCGAGGTCGTCAAACCACAGCTCTGCAACACCGTCATAAGGGCAGCTTTCGAATCCGGGCAGCGCTTCTGCTGTGCGATGGCTTTGCACATAACGGTGGCAGTTCTTGATGCGTGGTATTAACGGGCCGTGTTCCTTGCGCCAATAACGATGAAATTCATCGTTATCCATGCCGGCTTTCTTTTTCACTAGTGCGATGGTTTTGAGCATCGTTGATCCCCTGAGTCAATACGCGCCCTGATGGCGTCGCTGTCACGACCTGACGACTTAGTATAAGCGCTGCCCCGGCGCCCGCGTTCGCCAGCCCGTAGTCCTTGCAGTAAGCTCACGCCTGCACGAACTATGTCGGGGAGAGAACTACGCGTGAGCGCCATTGCCACACCATTGCCGGAAGACGTTGTTGCCGCACGCGACGCCATTGTCGCGTTCGCAGAACATGAGGTGCTACCGCGCCATACTCAGCACGCTGCGCTTTTCGACGACCCACGCGTACTTTATCGCGAAGATGGGCGCTTCTCAGATGAGCTGAAAGCGATCATCACCGAGGTGCGCATGGCCTCGGCCGAGGCGGGTTTCTATCATATGTGCGCACCAGAAGCCCTCGGCGGCGCCGGGCTCGGCCACCTCGCCTACTACGTGGCCTGGGAAGCGTTGTTCCGTCGTTGCGGTCCGCACAATTGGTTAATGCTGTATGCCCTCGCCCACTGGGCGTTCGGGCCCAGCCGGTTGTTGGAGAAAGTCACTGCCGAGGCCCGCGAGCGCGTCATGCCCGGCCTCATGAAAGGCACTGAGTCGATGTGCTTTGGGCTATCTGAACCCAATGCCGGGTCGGACGCCTCGATGCTGAAAACCCGAGCTGTCAAAGACGGCGATGGCTGGCGTATTAGCGGACGGAAAATCTGGACCAGCAATGCGCCGGTAGCCAACTACTGTGTGGTCTTTGCGATCACCGATAAAGACAAGGCAGCGGCGAAGAAAGGCGGCATCAGTGCCTTCATCGTGCCGACCGATTCGCCCGGCTTTCACGTCCAGCGCATTATCAAATTATTCGGTCACATCGGCGGGGATGAAGCGGAGCTTGCTCTCGAGGACATTCGCGTTGAACCGTGGCAGCTGGTGGGCGAACTCGACCAGGGATTCAAGGCCGCGTTATACGGCGTCTCGTTGGGCCGAATTTATAATTCGGCGCGCTCAGTCGGTTACGGGCGCTGGGCCCTCGAACAGGCCCTCGAATACGCCAATACGCGCGAAGCGTTCGGCGACACCATAGCCAACTACCAGGGCGTCAGTTTCCCACTCGCCGAATCTGCCACCGAACTGCACGCGGCACACCTGATGGGGCTAAATGCCGCCGGTTTGCTCGATCAAGGCCAGGCCGCAGTAAAAGAACTCAGCATGGCGAAAGCTTATTCAGTTCAAGTGGGGTTTCGCGCCGTCGATCGGGCGATTCAGACGCACGGCGCGATGGGGCTGACCAACGAAGTCGGTCTCATCCACGCCTGGCATTCTCTGCGCATCGTTAACATTGCCGATGGCACGAACGAAATCCTCAATCGCACCATCGCGCAACGGTTGCTCAAGGGCGATGTCGACCTGTGATGGTCGGCCACATGGCCGCCTGACACGGGGACAGCCAGAGCGCCGTTATCACGCGTAGCCGGGCGGCGCCTGAAAGCCGCCGATCTCCTCGGCCAGCAAACGACAGAAGTCAATAGTCGTCAGGTCGTCGAACTCGCGTCCAACGGCCTGTAGACCGATCGGCAGTCCTTGTGCGTTCGGTCCAGTCGGAAACACTGTGCTGGGCAAATGCGCCACGGTGACCAAACCCGACCAGTGCACTTGCTCAAAATACGGATGCTCGCGGCCATCGATTGGGAGATGGCGCGACAATTGCGGCGCGTGATCGTGCGGAAAAGCCGCAGTCGGCATCTGCGGGCAAATGAGGATGTCCCAGTCTTCGAAAAACGCCGTCCAGGCCGCGCGTTGACGGAACCGCCGGTGGTGCTGCTTGAGCCAGGTGCGATGATCCTGCACAGCATTGCGGGCCACTCGCGCTGACGGGCTTTGGTCGGACGGATCGAGCGCGGCTGCTTCGCCCTGACGTCTGGCATGTGTCTCATCCGACACGCCAGCAGCCATCACACCCCACAACAGGGCGTAATAAGTCTCAAGCGCTTTGTCGACATTGATAGCGGGGCGCGCGCTATCGGAGACGGTCGCACCGGCTTTAGCCAACGCGTCAGCGACCATCTGCACGCGACCGGCGACCTCAGCAGATACCGGGGCGAAGTCGGCCTGCGGCCACACGGCAACGCGATAATCGGCCAGACTTGAGCGCTGCGGTTCGGGTAGATGTAATTGCCATCCTCGCGACGTGCGCCGGTCCGGCCCCGCGACCAGTTTCAACGACAAGGCCAAATCCTCTGCACTGCGCGCCAATGGACCGCATACAGCGATGTCGGCTGGCGCGGCAGAACCCGGTAAGGCGTGGCCAAGATCCGACACAATCCCCCAAGTCGGTTTATGGCCGTAGACGCCGCAATAGTGCGCAGGATTGCGAATCGAACCGCCGATATCGGAGCCGGATTCAAGCGCAGTTAAGCCTGCGGCCAGGGCCGCCGACGCGCCTCCCGAGGACCCACCCGGCGTACGCCCCAGGTCCCAGGGATTGCCGGTGGTGCCGTAGATGTCGTTATAGCTTTGGAAATCGGCAAGGGCGAGTGGCACGTTGGTCTTGCCCAGAAAATGCGCACCCGCAGCTTTAAGCCGAGCCACAGTTTCGCTGTCCGTCGCGACGATATTGCCGGCGAAATCCGGCACGCCCCAAGTCGTTGCCGTACCAGCCAGGTCGTAAGATTCTTTGATCGTCACTGGCAAGCCATGCAATGGACCCGATATTTCGCCGCGCGACCGCGCACTATCCGCCGCTTTTGCTGCCCGGCGCGCGTCGTCGAAACAGCGCACCACCACCGCGTTGATGTCACCGTCAAAACGCTCGATGCGTTCGATAAACATCTCGGTTACCTCAAGCGACGTGACTTCGCCCAAGGTCATTGCGCTGAGAAGTTCAGTGGCAGTCGAAAATGCGCTGTTGCTCATGGCCAGATGCCTGATTGAAATCGAGGCCTAACGTTAGCACCGGCTTCGTTGTCGGGCCACATCAATGCGTGAATAGTTGCTCGAACGGCCTTATCATTCCGATACTCGACAGTACGCTCAAATACCAGCAGCGTACGGTTATCCAGCATCAGCACGGGCTCGTCTCAGCGCAAACGAGGGGCCCGGATATCACTTTGGAGACCCAGCTATGTCCGCAACGACAACCACGCGCACGAACGAACAACTGGCGGAGGCCGTCGCGCTCGCCAACGTACCGACCCTGCTTATGGTGCTGGTCCAGATGACCGGCGATAAAGGCTGGCTGCAGGCTCCGTATAAGCCGTCGCGTGGCAATGGTTTGGGCGACAACGACAGCGGCGGCTTGAGTGAAGAGATCCAACAGGAAATCCGCGACGCGACCCTCGAGGCGATCATGGCGTGGCGCGCGGGGCGCCCGCTCGCAATTCCGCAACCCTCGGACGAGTTATTGGTCGAAATGTTGAGCTCCGCGATGGGTGAACCGGTGCCTGCCGAATACGGCAACTTTACCGCCAGCCTGCTCGGTCAACAGCCCGTTTCCGATGACAAAATCGATGTGCCGGATGACTTTCATGTCTTGATAGTCGGCGCCGGCGTGTCCGGAATTTGCGCCGCGGTGAACCTGAAAGCAGCCGGTGTGCCGTTTACAGTGCTGGAGAAAAACCCCCAGCTTGGCGGCGTCTGGCAGGAGAACCGCTACCCGGGTGCGGGCGTGGACACCCCGAATCATTTGTATTCCTATTCTTTCGCAATGCATGACTGGTCGATGTATTTCGCGCTCCGAAATGACCTGCACGGCTATTTGCAACACGTCGCCGAGCAGCACGAACTGGCCCCCTATATTCGTTGCAACACCAGCGTCGAGACCGCCACCTATGATGAAAAGACACAACTTTGGCAGGTCGAAACTCGCGATGGAGATGGCAATAGCACGACGCTGTCAGGCAACGTACTGATTAGCGCCAACGGCATTTTCAATCCACCGGTTAAACCCAACATCGACGGTCTTGGGGATTTTTCAGGCCCCGCCTTTCATACCGCCGAATGGCGCGACGATGTCAGCCTCGATGGCAAAGATGTCGCCATCATTGGCAATGGCGCGACGTGCATGCAAATCGGCCCGGAAATACAAAACCGCGTGAAATCATTAACTATCTTCCAGCGCTCGCCGCACTGGGCCGCACCGTTCGACCAGTTCCGCAAACCGGTCCCGGATGCGTTGCGCGTGATGTTCAAAGAAGTACCGCTTTACCAGGCCTGGTATCGCGTGCGTCTGGGCTGGACGTTCAACGATCGTCTGCATGATTCGCTGCAAAAAGATGCCGAGTGGCAGCACCCGGAACGCTCATTGAACGCGACCAATGACGCACACCGCGCGTACTTCTCTAACTACATTAAATCTGAACTTGGCGACCTCGCCGACGATGGCGAATTGCTCGACAAGGTGCTGCCCAAGTATCCCCCGTTTGGCAAACGCATGTTGCTCGACAACGGTTGGTATCGAATGTTGCGCAACGAACGCGTCACGCTGGTCAACGATGCCGTTGACCACATCGAAAGTGACGCCCTTGTCACCGCAGACGGCGGCAAATACAAAGCCGATGTGCTGGTGCTCGCTACGGGCTTTGACGTATTGCACTTCGTCAACACGTTCGAAGTCGTGGGCCGCGAGGGGCGTTCATTGCGGGACGCATGGGAAGACGACAATGCTAAAGCGTATCTCGGCACGGTTGTGCCCGGCTTCCCCAATTTCTTCACCCTTTATGGACCCAATCTGCAGCCGGGACACGGCGGTAGTCTGATTGTGGTGGTGGAAATGCAGGTCAACTACATCATGGATTTGATCCGCAAAATGGGTGCCAGGAAACTCGGCGCTGTCGAGTGCCGCCGCGACGTTCATGACGCCTACAACGAACGCGTCGATGCGGCCCACGAAAATATGGTCTGGACTCACGAGGGCATGACCACCTACTACCGCAATGAGCGCGGTCGCATCGTGGTCAATTCGCCGTTTCGTAACGTGGATTTTTTCGAATGGACGCGCGAAGCCGACCTGGAACAGTTCGAACAGGAAGAGCGTCGCGCATAACTTCGCGCACGAGCTGAGGAGTGGAGTTTATATTGATGAATGAACACCACAGGCGAGCGCGCAACGCTGTAGATGATGTCCGCAGTAGCTTTTCAACACACACTCAATGTGTTCAAAAGCGTAGCGAGGAACACCAGCTACAAGGCGCGCACGAGCCGAGGAGTGGAGTTTATATTGATAAATGAACACCGCAGGCGAGCGCGCAACGCCGTAGATGGCGTCCGCAGTAGCTTTTCAACACATTGTGAGAGATTGAATGAAACTTGACGGTATCCGCATCCTCGACCTATCGCTGTTTCTACCTGGCCCCTATATGACGCAGATGATGGCCGATCATGGCGCGGAAGTGATCAAGCTCGAACCGGTGAATGGTGGTGAGCCGAACCGGGAGATTGGCGAGAAGCGCGACGGCGTCACCGTCTATTTTGCCAACACGAATCGTAATAAGCGCAGTATTCAACTCAATCTGAAAAAACCTGAGGGGCTCGCCGCAGCACTCGATTTGGCGGCATCCTGCGACGTGTTTGTAGAAGCGTTTCGCCCCGGCGTCACCAAGCGCCTGGGGCTCGGCTACGAAGCTGTGAAAGCGCGCAATCCTGGCATCGTCTACGTTTCGATGTCAGCTTGGGGGCAAGACGGTCCGTACGTCACCAAACCTGCGCACGATTTGGCGACTGAAGCCATCACCGGCGTGCTGTCGATAACGCGCGGCGCAGATGGCAAGCCCGCGATTCCCGGTATGGCCGGCGCCGACATGGTTTCATCGATGATGACCTTAAGCGCGGTTTTGATGGCGCTGCTAAGACGCAAGGATACTGGTGCGGGCGACTATATCGATGTGGCCATGGCCGACAGTCTGTTCGCGGCCGTCCCCAACAACCTCAGTACGACATTCGCCGAAAAACGTGCACCCGATTTGGATCACGAGCGTGCGCTTGGTGGTTACGCCATGTATGAAATTTATGAGACCAGCGACGCCCGCCACGTGGTACTGGGTGGATCGGAAATTCATTTCGCCGAGGCGATCCTCGACAAGCTCGGGCGACCTGATTTGCTTGCACTGTGTCGTCCGCCGCCTGGCCCACATCAAAATCCCGTCAAGGATTTTCTGCGGGAGACTTTTCTTACGCGTCCGCAAGCCGAATGGGTCGAATTCTTTGAGGGTGTGAATGCCGCTTTTGCACCGGTGAACAACTTGCGCGAAGCTGCAGATAACGTGCAGTTACGCCATCGCAAGATGATTGTCGAAGATGACCGCGGCTGGGAACACGTCGGCATTCCGATGAAATTTCTACTCGAACCCGGGGAAGCCAAATTCACCTTCGCTGCCGTAGGAGAACACACTGAACAAGTGCTTGGCGAACTCGGTCGCGATGCCGAAACGATCGCAAAAATGAAATTCGACGGTGTATTTTAGGGCGCCGTCTGTCGCTTCGACACCTGGCACTCAACCGCACTCGAATAGCGGCTGGTAGAGCGTGCGATCCGTCGGACCGAGGTGCGCATAGGCATGACGTCAGGCAAGCCGAAGTGTTCTGACTAAACTTGACCCTGAGTCTCAGTTCGGGAGTGATCGCTCGATGAAGATGAAAGAAAAAAGCCTGGGTGTATTTCTCTACCCGGATAACTTCTCCGCTGCCGAACTCGCCGAGTTCGCACAGCGCTTTGAGAGTCTTGGGTACGACGCTATCTGGTACCCCGAAGCAATGGTCTACGAGAGTTTCACGGTGGGCGCCTATTTGCTCAGCCAGACGCAGTCGATAGCGATTGCGAGTGGCATCGCCAACACTTACGGGCGCGACGCCATGGCCACGCTACAAGCCTCTCAGGGTCTTGAAGAGTTCTACCCCGGACGCTTTATTACCGGCCTTGGCGTATCGCACAAATCGCTTGTCCAGGACATGCGCGGACACGTTTACCGCAAGCCGTTGGAGACCATGCGGACCTACCTCGACCAGATGGACGACGCCCGTCAGTATCTGCATGGCAAAAACCCGCCGCTGGTGCTCGGCGCGCTCGGTCCGAAAATGATGGAACTGGCGGCCGAACGAACTGACGGCGTGCATCCGTTCAATTCGCCGCCCGAGCACACCCACTGGGCGCGCGAGCTAGTCGGCCCGGACAAATGGATCTGTACCGCGCAACATGTGTGTCTAACGACTGATGCCGAAAAGGCACGGGCCGCGGCGCGCAAAGCGATGGAGTTTTATTTCGTCACGCCGAATCATTATCGCAACTGGTTACGGGTCGGCTATACCACGGCTGATTTAGAAAACGGCGGCAGTGATCGCCTGATTGACGCGCTGGTCGCCTGGGGCACGGAAGAGCAAATCCGCGATCGCATTCAGCAACATTTCGATGCCGGCGCGACCCAGGTCATCATCAACACCATCAAAAGCGAGAACAATTCTTACGACAACGCGATCGGCGGTTATAACTTCCAGTCCGCGCCGCAGTGGGAAACGTTTGAGATGCTCAAGCCTGGCTAGCGGCACTGTGCAGAGGTGCAGGCGTACGTAACAAGGGCCGCTCATCAATTGGCCAGTGAATGAACGTTGCCAACACGCTCAGACCGGCACCGAGCCACCACATCATGTCGTAGCTGCCGGTCACGTCATAAATACGACCGCCCAGCCACACGCCGAGAAAACTACCCAGCTGGTGACCGAGAAAGACGATGCCAAACAACGTCGCCAGGTAACGCATGCCAAAGATTCGCGCGACGATGCCGGTCGTCAATGGCACTGTCGAAAGCCACAACAACCCCATTGCCGCGGCGAATAAATAGATCGTCATGGCGCTGACTGGTGCGAACATCAATGCGCCAATCAGGAGCGCGCGAGCGGCATAAATCACACATAGTCCATTGCGCATGCGCCAGCGCTGGCCAGCTATGCCGGACAACACTGCGCCGACGATGTTGAACAATCCAAGTAGTGCAATCGACCACGCGCCAACCTCAGCGGCAAGACCGAGGTCGCGCACATAGGAAGGAAAGTGCACAACAATAAAAGCAACATGAAATCCACAGACGAAAAATCCCATGGTCAACAATTTGAAACCACGATGCTGACCCGCCTCACGCAGCGCAGCGCCAAGGCTTTGCTGGTCTGGCTCTGGTTTCGTTGATGTGCCGCCAGCCGGCGATTTGCTTGGCAACAGCAAAGCCAGTGGGATGATGACCAACACACTGGCGGCAACAAGATAGAGGGTCGTGTGCCAACCGTAATGGTGGATAAACCCTTGCGTGATGGGCGAATAAACGACTTGACCAAAAGAGCCAGCCGCAGTGCCAAGCCCGAGCGCAAAAGCGCGCCGCTCCGGGCCGACGACGCCCGCCATCGCTGCCAGAGCTAGCGAAAATGACGTGAATGCGACGCCAACGCCGGTGATCACACCGGCTGTCAGGTACAGACCACTGGCACTGCTTGCGTTAGCCATGCCAATCAGACCGCCAGCGTAGATGAGCGCACCAATGCTCATCACGCCGACAGCGCCCTTGCGATCTGAAATCGCCCCGGCGATCGGGACTCCGAGGCCCCACAGCAGATTCTGCCATCCCATCGCCAGTGCGAATGTCTCGCGCGTCCAGCCGTGCGCCACGGTCATCGGTTCCAGAAACAAACCACCAACAGAGCGCGCACCGAAGCCAAACATCGCGATCAGGCAACCGGCCGCGATAACGACGATGGGCGTTCGGAGACGCTCGAGCATGACGTTGCCTTCGGGTTATGGGTTTATCGCCGCGCCATCATAGTCGCAGCAGGCGCGAACTCATCGGGACTGCGCAGTACGCAATCGCGGTACACATGGATTCATCGATTGCCGGCAGTCGGCCCCACTGCCGACAGCCGTTGTCCGTTTAGCCGAGCGCGAAACCTTCGTAGCCGTTGGCGACGACTTCCTCGCACTTCTCGCGGTAGCTGACCCAGTCGACGTAGATCGGAAACACGCGCGCTTTGCCCGCGACATTGCCGCCGGTATACCAGTTGTCACAGGCGCCCCATAAGGTGCTGTCGGCAAGCGCCTGAACGCGCTCAACCCATGGATCCTCAGCGTCCTGACGCGCTTCGATGGTAGCCAGAGCGGCATCACGCAAGTGCGCCAAACAATCGCCAATCCAGTTCACATGCTGCTCAATGGTCGGCACCATGTTCGTCAACACCGACGGGCTACCTGGCCCTGAAATGGTGAACAAATTAGGGAACCCCGCCGACTGCAAACCCAGATACGCGCGCGGACCGTCGGCCCATTTGTCTTTCAAGGCGAGGCCACGACGACCACGAATATCGATGTTGTTGAGCGTGCCGGTGATGGCGTCGAAACCGGTCGCGAACACGATGATGTCGAGTTCGTGCTCAACCCCATCTACCTGGATCCCGGACGCCGTAATGCGCTCGATTCCCGCACTGCAATCAACCAACGTGACGTTGTCGCGATTATAGGTTGCGAAGTAGTCAGTATCGATACACGGTCGTTTGCAGCCGAAAATATGTTTCGGCTTGAGCAACTCTGCGGTCGCCGGATCTGCGACGATTTCACCGATTTTGTCGCGCAGATAATCGGACAGTGCCTCGTTGCCTTCCATCGTTGTCGCCGAATCGCGAAACGTAAACTGCATCGCAATCCCGCCCTGATTCCAGGATGCCTCAAAGCGTTCACGGCGCTCGTGTTCGTCGACGTCGAAAGTCTTAAGCGGGTTGCGCTTCACATCAATGGCCATCGCGAGTGGCTTGGTGTAATTCTGCGCCCTGAAGTTAGCGTAGTCGGCTTTGATGTTCGCTTCGTATTCCAAATCCTGTGGCGCGTTGTTAGCTGGCACGGAAAACTGCGGCGTGCGCTGAAATACGCTCAATTGCTTGGCTTGTTCGGCGATAACAGGGATCGCCTGGATACCGGTCGAGCCGGTGCCGACCACGCCAACACGCTTGCCGGTGAAATCAACTTGCTCGTGCGGCCAGTTGGAAGTTTGGTACCAGCTGCCGGCAAAGTCATCGAGACCTTCGAAGTTCGGTTTCAGCCGGGAGGAGAGATTCCCCGTTGCCATAATGCAAAAGCGTGCCCGGAGCGATTCACCGGCGTCGGTCTCGACCTCCCAACAGGCGGTTTTCTCATCGTAATGGGCTTGGGTAATCGACGTATTGAATGTGATGTGATCGCGAATGGAGAAGCGGTCTGCAACGTGCTGCGCGTAGGACAGAATCTCGGGCTGAGCGGCGTAGATTTCCGTCCAGTGCCAATCCTGCTGCAACTCTTCGGAAAATTGATAGGAATACTGCATGCTCGGGGCGTCACAGCGCGCGCCCGGATAGCGATTCCAGTACCAGGTGCCCCCGACATCACTGCCGTGCTCAAAACAGCGCACCGTAAAATCAAGCTCTCGCAACTTGCGAACCATCGCCATGCCGGCGAAACCAGCACCGACGACTACCGCGTCGATGTCATATCCAGCGGTATTCCCAGCGTTATTCATCGTTATTTAAATCTCTGAAAAGTCCGAAATCAGCCGCCTAGCATAATTGTCTTAGGCGCAGAGAGAAAGTGGGATCCGTCCCAACCAACTCCGGCTGGGGCTGTCTAAACGCCAAGCTGGACGGTGAAAATAGGTAATTCGGCGACAGGTGACATTTCAGCTAAGCTGGCCTGCCGCGATCGACCGGCGAACAGTCGGAGAAGGGCCCGCCGATGCCACAAACGATCCTTGTCACCGGCGCATCGGGGTTCATCGCTTCACACACGATCCTCGAACTGCTCGCGCATGGCTACGCGGTACGCGGCAGCTTGCGCGATATATGCCGTGCGAAATCCCTCGTTTGCGCGCTTTCCAAATACGATGACCGCGCCCGCCACATTAACTTTGTAGAGGTGCAGCTAACCAATGCCACTTCGTGGACGGATGCCATGCGGGGTTGTGAGGGCGTCTTCCATATCGCCTCGCCGGTACCCATCATGCAGCCACGCGATGCGACCGAGATCATCGAAACTGCCCGTTCCGGGACGTTGAATATGCTGCGCGCAGCTACCGCGGCCGGCGTCGCGAAGGTCGTCATGACCTCATCGACCGCGGCCGTGTGGGGTCCGCGGGGCCAGGGTTCGCGCGTTTACGGTCCGAGCGATTGGAGCGATGGCGACAGCACGGAGCAGTCGCCGTACAGCCGAAGCAAAACGCTCGCCGAACGCGCGGCCTGGGAATACGTTGATAAGCCGATGCGCCCTGTGCTCGCAATCGTCAACCCCGCCATCGTGCTCGGACCAGCCCTGCAAACGGACTACGGTGCCAGTCTGAAATTACTCCATACCTTGCTCAGCGGCGGACTACCGCTAACGCCAAATCTGGGATTTGAGATGGTCGATGTGCGTGACGTCGCCAGCCTGCATCGCCTCGCCTTCGAATCTTCAGCAGCCGATGGTGAACGCCTTATGTGCAGCGCAGGGTTCCGCTGGTTACGTGAAGTGGTGGAGCAATTACGCATCAGCTGCCCGAGCCATGCCGGCAAACTGCCGCGCTGGCATATGCCGAATCCGATACTGAAGCTGGTTGCTTTGCTCGCTCGAGACCTGCAGCGCTATGTGCCGGAGCTTGGCGTGCGCCGCGAAATCGACACCTCGCGTACGCGCGAGCTGCTCGGCTGGCAACCGCGCAACCCGGATGAGGCGATTGCCGCGGGCGGACAATCATTGCTCAGACTCGGCATCGTGTGATGCTTTAAGTGTAGTAGTCGGTACCTGATCACGCAAACGATGTCAGATGTTCCGTAAAGCAGACGTTCGCCAATACTGATCAGCTACGTCCGCTTTGTGCCCAGAGTGTGTAAAAACGCGATCCCAAAAAGTATAATTGGACATCTCCGCAGAGTGTCTTCTCATGAAGCGATTTGTTCAGGGCGAAACGCGCTCTCAGATGAGCTTACTGCCCGGGTGTCTGGACGATTACGTCAGCGAAGATAATCCCGTCCGAGTCGTCGAAGCGTTTATTGATGCGCTTGATTTAGAGAGGCTTGGGTTTGCAGGCATGGTCCCGCGAGTCACCGGTCGACCCGCATATCACCCCTCGATGATGCTCAAACTTTACGTCTACGGTTACCTCAATCGCGTGCATTCAAGTCGACGGTTGGAACGCGAGAGCCAGCGCAATGTTGAGTTGATGTGGCTGACCGAACGATTGACGCCTGACTTTAAAACCATCGCCAACTTTCGCAAGGACAACGGCCGTGGTATCCGCGAAGTCTGCAAACAGTTCGTCATCGTTTGTCGCAAGCTCAACCTGCTCAGCCAGTCGACGGTCGTCATCGATGGCAGCAAGTTCAAAGGGGTTAACAACCGAGACCGCAACGTCACACCAGGGAAACTCAAACGTCGGCGCGAAGAGCTTGAGCGCAGCATCGATCGGTACTTATATCGTTTGGACAAGATGGATCAGAAGTCCGATGACGTCGTGGCGATCCAAACGCCAATGCTGCAGGAGAAGATTGCGTCGTTGAAAGAAGCGCTGGCAGACCTCAATGCCTTGGAGCCCGAACTCGACAAGCGTGAAGACAAACAGATATCGCTGACAGATCCGGATGCCCGCTCGCTAAGGACTCGCGGCACCGGGATCGTCGGTTACAACGTGCAAACGGCGGTAGAGCCTGACAATCACTTGATTGTCGCGCATGAAGTCACGAACCAATTCAACGACCACAACCAACTTTCGCCGATGGCCATTGCAGCGCGAGAGGCGATGGGCATAGACACACTCGACGCAGTCGCCGACCGGGGTTACTTCAAAGGCGAACAAGTGTTGGCCTGTAGCGAAGCAGGTATCACCGCGTATGTCCCTCATACGGGCACATCGAATAACAAAGCCAAGGGGCTCTACGACAAAGCAGACTTCCGATACATCGTCGAAGACGACGAATATCAATGCCCGGCAGGTGAACGATTAAAGCGGCGCTCGACTCGTGAAGAGTATGGCAAACAAATCACTCGCTACTGGACATCGAATTGTGGTCAATGTGGACTGAAACCAAAGTGCACGACGGGGAAGGAACGCCGCGTCAGTCGCTGGGAACGCGAAGATGTTCTTGAGGCGATGCGCGACCGCCTTGATCGTCGTCCGGACATGATGCGATTGCGGCGCGACACCGTTGAACATCCGTTTGGCACACTGAAACGATGGATGGGTGCAGAGCACTTTCTCACGAAAGGGTTGCACAACACGGGCACGGAGATGAGTTTGAACGTACTTGCTTACAACCTTAAGCGCGTCATCAACATCTTGGGTGTTGAGGGGCTGCAACGGGCGCTCTACGCGCTTTTTATCGCTGCGTTTTTTCGCTTCGTGGCACGCCCTACCGCAATAGGCGCATAAAGAAGGTCAAGCGGCCACCGGTAATCCGAAACCCGAGTTCAAGGACTCGACATAGCTGGCTGGCGTCATTCGGTTGCCACCGCCGAAATCACGGGCGAGGTCGATGTTTTTACACACTCTGTGCCCACAACCGACCTTCGGCAGCACGTTCGGCTGCGGTCAACGGCGACGGCCGTAGCGTTAGCGGAAGGAGTGGTCAAGCGTCGTACTCCACCCGAGCATTTGGCTTCATCTTCACTGCTTTGGGGCCATGAAAGGGAACTTCACATAAAAGTCAGTATCTGAGCCTAGCTGTTCTAGTCGTTGATTGATCCGTTCTCGAAAGCGCGGATCGAGAACAAAAGTATATTCAGTCCACCACGTTGTGCGCCCCGGCGTACGGAGTAAAGTCAAGAAGTAATCCTCCCTAGAAAGATAGGACTCCTCATCGATTGCGCCCTGTTACCAAAGGACCCAAGCGGTTTCATAGAGCTGGGCCTCATCCATATTCCAAAGATGTGCCATCGATTTTTCTTGGTCGTTTAACGAATCCCAATCTGTGCCGCCGCGCAATACCATTTCGTATAATTCCGGGCTTTGACGTAATTCACTCACGATAGCGTGCGTCTTCTGCTGAAGTGAAACGAAAGCCTGTCCCCGGCTCTGCCGCGCGCCATTCTTAATTTGAATCGCAAGATATGCGAGAGTGATGATCACACCTACCGCGCTTAACAATTCTGCGATTGCACCCAAAGCGTCCCAGTTCATCTTCCAAGCCCCACTAGAGAATTCAACGGGCAGCATATCCGACGGCGGTCGTGACGCGAACGTCGGATTGTGGCCACTCAGCGACGAATTGCGCAGACGAATAAACGACTGCTTACGGGAAATCTGACGCTCAGCGTCGTATGTTGTCCGTCGCAGATTGTGCCCGGAGCGGTCCTTGGCGTGTCCTCGAAGGGCGATGTCGCAACTTGAGAAATTGCCGGGGGCTCATCAGTTTTTTTTTGAGTCTCGTACCCGTGATTTATTCGAATGAATAGGGCGAGCGATCCAATAAGTCGACGTACTCATTGAAAGTTTCATCGAAATACTGTTTTCTAATTTCCCATACACGTCCAAACGGTACTATGTCTAAATAGCCGCAAAATTGTCGCTCCATAGGCTTCCAACTTCGGTTATCGAGACGACCGACTTCGTGGAGTAAGTAAGCTTCTTCCCATAGTCGAAATATGCGTCCTGCGCCGGCTATCAAACGGAGCAACTCAACGCGTGTCAATGAGTCATAGCTATCGATTGCTTTATCGACGATAACCGCCATCTCTCCGTCGGCAATGGTTGCTAGGGTATCCCTGTAGCCAACAGAGATATCATGCATCGCACTAAAGCGCGCCTCGTTATTCTGTGTCCGAATCTGCAGCGCCAAATAGACAAGAGATATAACGACTGCTCCCGCCCCGACGATTTCACCTACAGCTCCGAGCGCATCCCAGTTCATCGTTCAATTCCCGTTAGCAAAATCAAAAGGCAGGATACAGCACAGCCGTCGAAGCCATGAACTTCCGCTCCTGGCCGAAAAGAGCCCCTAGCAACACAACTTGAACGTCACTCTGAGCGTCCGCTTTGGAACATAGTGTCAATGATCCCTGACATGGTATTTCACGTTACATCTGGGTTATCACACCTTAAGCAAGCGTCTGCGCAGCGCCTAGCTCGCTAGCAATTCGGCAAACACACCGTCTATCGCGTTCTTATCGCGCTCGTCCATGCAGAACATCGCAAAGTGTGCCCAAAGCGACTCTATGATCTGGAACTTCGCGCCGGTGATCATGCTCGCTTCGGCTTCAATGTCTGCCGGCGGGAAAAACATATCATTGCCGAACGCGACGACTGTGGTTTTTGCCGTGATGCGGCCAAGCGCTTTGACGAGATCACCATCGGTATTCAGACTCACGTCGCCGTGGCGCCATTTCCAGCCCATCCAGATCAGATTATTCGGATCCATCGGTTCGAAATAAGCTTCCCAAAAGCCGGTAATAAAACCATCCAATGACTCGAACCCAACGCTGCGCCACAATTCCTGCTTATAGAATTCCTGGCACAAGCCCATGACCGACCACAACTCGGCGTGCCGGCGCAGACCGACCGCAACATCGCGCGAGTTTTTGTAGAAACCATCGGCCCAGGCGGGATCTGATTTCAGCGCATTCTCGTGCGCACGCACGAACAGATAATCGTGCGGCGTGGTCTTGGCAGTGCCGGCAAATGGTGCGGCGCGTTTCACCATATCGGGATATCTCACCGCCCATTCGTAAGTCTGCTCGGCGCCCATCGACCAGCCCGTGACCAGCTGCAGTTCGCTAATCCCGAATTGTTCGGTGACCAGCCGGTGTTGCGCGATGACATCGTCAGCGATAGTGACGTTTGGAAATGCCCCGCCATTATGCGGGGCCGGGGTGTTGCTAGGTGAAGAGGAAAAACCATTGGCGAACTGGCCGGGGAATATAACGAAGTAACGCTCCGGATCGAGCGGTCTGCCAACACCGACGAAGCCCTCCATCGAGGCCGAAGTACCGGACCACATATGCGGGAACAGGATGGCATTGTCTTTGGCAGCATTCAGCGTGCCCTGGGTTTTGTACGCGAGCCGAGCGTTGGCGAGCGTTTCTCCGCTACTCAATGCGAAATCGCCGAGTTCGAAATACGCATGCGGGCCATGCTTTTCTTCTGAATAGTATTCGTCGTCAGACACCTGGTTGCTCCCAATGTTGTCGCTTGATGGTAGGGTTCAGTATCGGCCCCTGGGTGTCAACCTGGCCAAGACACAGGCGAGTGAGTGCATGAGCGACGAGAATTTCCAACAGCAACTTGAACACGCACAGGAAGGCACGCTGGTTTTTCTGCGCGCCTTTGAAATAGTGCAACAGACGATTCTGTTTCAGGACATTGCGGCCGCGCAGGGTGCGCTCGACACCGCAACAGGCGACGCCTTACTCAGAGCCAGCAGCGCTGTTGAGCGCGCCCGTCCGAACGCAGACGAAACACCCACCCACGAAGCGCTGCGCACGGCCCTCGCCCATCTCGCCCTGGCCCGCGAAACTTTTTTACAACCCACGGCAGGCATGGATTTCGGTGCCTCATTTCTCGGCAGCCGTGGCCATCAATGTCAGGCACTGGAGATTCTTTATCAGGCGCGCGCGGAGTTAACGTTGATCGACGCGTTCTTTCGTTTGTCCGACGACCCGGGCAGTCAGCCTGAAGTGCAGTCGAATGACGGCATTGTGCGCGGCATACAGCATTGCGATGCCGGCGTTGGACACAACAATTATTCGCTCTACGTGCCCGAGCACTACGACACCCAGACCGAGTGGCCGTTGATCATCGCCCTGCACGGCGGATACGGTCGTGGTGATGAGTATCTGTGGAGCTGGTTGCGCGCTGCGCGCAGTCGCGGCTATCTGGTCTTGTCGCCGAAATCGATTGGTCCGACGTGGTCGATACTGCAACCGGGGATTGACGGCGATTCGGTCATGCGCATGCTGGATAAAGTCTGCGAGGAGTATGCGATCGACAAATCCCGCATTCTCCTCAGTGGCCTGTCCGATGGCGGCACATTCAGCTATTTGCTCGCGCTCGCTCATCCGCAACGCTTTGCTGCGGTGTCGCCCATCGCTGGGGTGCTCAGTCCGATGACCGACCCGCTGTTACGCGCCGGGCACGGCAAGGATTTGCCGATGTATGTCATTCACGGCGCTCTCGACGCCATCTTTCCGGTTCAGACGGTACGTTCGACAACCGACCTGATGCGCTCCCTCGGCTACCAGGTGAAGTACACCGAACTGCCCGATTGGGGCCATGCGCTGACCTACACCATTAACGAGAAGATGGTATTGCCCTGGTTCGAAGCACTCCACTGACAGAGTGTTGAAAAACTACTGCGCCGCCCGTGTACGGCGTCGCGTGCTCGCTCACTCCTCGCCTATCGATCTGATATGTCTCGTCGTTCGCTGCGCGGCTCCTTGTAGCCGGGCGTCCTCGCTACGTTTTTCAACACTCTGACCTGCTGTTGCTAAAATGAGCTACTGCGGCGCTCGTCTGACGTTGGCGGGCGCCTCAAGGTGTCGTATCAGCATCCCCGTCAACGCACGGGAAAGCAGCAACCAGCGCCTCCCGAACAAACTCGTCGGCGGGTATGCTCGCCTCAGCTCGGGCCCGGCGAAATTGCTTTCTAATCGCGCTAAGTGCTTGTTTACGCGTAATTTCGTCAGGTAAACAGAACGGCATGGGCGTGATCTCACGGCGCGCTAACGACTCATAGGTCTGGGTCACCCCCAGTGCGAAGGCGAAGCAAATCTCGGTCGACACCAGATTGTCCTTGTCCAGACAGGCCGCGCCGATATCACTGGCCGGTATGCTCACCATCCATTGTTCGGCGGCCACCGGGACACTCAGTCCCAGGGCCAACAGGCAAATCAATTTATTCATGACATCCTCCAATACGGGGCAAATAGCAGCCGCCGGGCCAGCCTACGGAGTACTATGGCACACAGCAATCTGTGCGATTACGTCAAGGAAGTGTCTATGTCTCGTATCAAGTTCGGCGGCTTTCTCGCCCCGCATCACCCCATTGGGGAAAACCCGACCCTGCAGTTTCAGCGCGATCTGGCCTTAGCGGCGCAACTCGACCGCCTCGGCTACGACGAGTTCTGGTGTGGTGAACATCATTCCACCGGCTGGGAAATTATTGCCTCGCCGGAAATGTTTCTCGCCGCTGCCGCGCAGCACACCCATCGCATTAAGTTGGGTACTGGTGTGGTGTCACTGCCCTACCATCATCCGTTCAATGTCGCGCAGCGCATGGTGCAGCTCGACCACATGAGTCAGGGCCGCGCGATTTTCGGCTCCGGACCCGGCGCGCTGCCTTCCGATGCTTACATGCTCAACATTGACCCAATGGTGCAACGTGATCGTCAGGACGAGGCCATGGGCGTCATCAGACGTCTGCTCGCCGGCGAAGAACGCTTCGACTATGAATGCGAATGGTTCACGCTCAAGGACGCAGCCTTACAATTACTCCCGGTACAGGAAGACATGCCGTTCGCAGTCGCCTCGATGATCAGTCCGTCCGGCATGACGCTGGCCGGCAAACATCGTACTGGCGTACTGTCGATCGGTTCGATGTCGAGTGCTGGTCTGGAAGCGCTGCCGACGCAATGGCAGTTTGCCGAAGATTCGGCAACCAAGCATGGCAACACCGTTAACCGCGCCGACTGGCGTGTGGTGATGAGTTGGCATATCGCTGAGACCCGCGAACAGGCGGCAGCGGAAGCCAAGAACGGCTTGTTCCGCTGGCACAACGAATACAACGTCGGCACTTTGATGCGCCCGGGTATGGAAGCGTATACAAGCCCCGACGCTGCCGTCGAAGCGAACACCGAATCGGTCGGTGCGACCGTCATCGGTACGCCGGACGACCTGGTCGCGGCAATTCGCAAGATGAGCGAAATTACCGGTGGCTTTGGCACCGTGATTGGATTTGCCCACGATTGGGCGAACCAGGAAGCTACAGCACGTAGCTGGGACCTGGTCGCGCGTTATGTGATTCCGGAAGTGAATGGCATGCTCGACAGCTATCGTTCGTCGCAACGGCATGTGATCGACAACCGTGAATCGTTTGAGCGTGCAGGTGATGCGATCATGGCCAAGATCAATGCCAACGAACGGGCTTCAAAAGCGCTCGAAGAAGGTATTGCAGCTGCGGATACTGCCAAACCTGCGCTCGCCGCCCACCACGCGCCCGATCTTAAATCTGCCGGTTAGTCCTGTTGCTTATGTCGTCGCGATGTCTGGTCGCGGCGACATGAGCGCATCCCCTCATTCGTCCGTCTGTGCGACTTTGGCAGACGATTACCCAAGCGATATTTCAACCAAGCGCTAGCGCGCGCTCGCGCCGCCGTCGATCGTGATAACAGTGCCGCTGGTATTCGATGATCGATCGGACGCCAGAAACGCCACCATATCGGCAATGTGCTCAGGTTTGCCCGGCGGAAACACCGGATCCAGCATTTCCTGCCAGCGCTCCGCGTCACCGAGTTTTGCCTGCGCGAACGTGCGTTGCATGGTGACCAAGCGTTCGGTCTCAATGAGCCCTGGATTAATGCCGACCACGCGTATTCCATCTGCGCCGCTAGTGGAACCCAGCGCACGAGTCGTCGCCATCAACGCGGCGTTACCACCGGCACCGGCAGCGTAACCCGGCATCGGCTTCTCTCCGCCAATGCCGATGACGTTAATAATCACCCCACCTCGCCCTTGCATGTCGGCGTACACGCGTCGACACATGTTGATGTAACCGAATACTTTAAGATCCCACGCTTCGCGCCAGCGTTGTTCATCCACATCAGCCAGTGTCCCGGCCGGTATTGCGCCAGCGTTGTTGACGAGGATATCGAGCCCGCTTTGCGACTCGCACAGGCGGTCGACGTTGCGACTGTCGCTGAGATCAAACGCATCGAAGCTAATGCTGCCGCGTGCGTTCGCCCCAATCGCTTCGCAGACCGTGCGTAAATCGCCGGCGCTACGTGCGACCAGATGCACGTCGCAGCCTTCTGCGGCCAGCACTTGTGCGACCGCGAGCCCAATACCTTTTGAGGCACCGGTTACCACGGCTCGTCGGCCTGCCAAACCAAGTTCCATATCAGTACTCCTGCACTGTTTCGCCAATCAAAAATCGTTCCGGCTCGCACGGTCTTCGGCAATACGGTCGAAAAATTGCAGCATGACAACGCGTAAAACTTTGAACGGCAATAGTAATCCAGGCGACGGTCTGGCGGCTAAGCTCGATCTGCGTGAACTTCAGGACAAACGCTCAGCCGCCACGAACACGACATCCATGGAGCTGACCGGCGTTAATCCATAGACTGTCGCACGGGGAGGCATTGTCGTGTCAGCGACGAGCTTCGATGATATTCCGCACGCGGCTTTGCCGCGGTAATCTCGAGGACAACAACTATGACCAGACTGGCAGATAAAATCGCCATCGTGGTCGGCGCCGGGCAAACGGCCGGTGCCACTATCGGCAATGGTCGGGCGACCGCGTGTCGCTTTGGTGAAGAAGGTGCAACCGTGTTGTTGGTTGATCGTGACGGCGATTCAGCACAAGAAACGCTGGAGCTGGTCGAGCAACGCGGCGGACAGGGCAGCGTGCTCGTTGCTGATGTGACCAAGGCGGCGGACTGCGAAGCCGTCAGCGCGACCTGCGTGGCGCGTTACGGGCGCATCGATATCCTGCACAACAATGTTGGCATCGGCACCGGCGACAGCGGGCCGACCAGCATCGAAGAAGAGGTGTGGGACAACATCTTCAACGTTAATCTGAAATCCGTCATGCTGACCTGTAAGTACGTACTGCCGGTCATGCGCACGCAGCGTTCCGGCTGCATCATCAATATCTCTTCTATTGCGGCAATTTGTGCCATCGGTCTGGTCAGTTACAAAGCATCCAAGGCGGCCATGAATGCATACACCCATTCACTGGCGACCGGTGGCGCTAAATACGGTATCCGCGCCAACGTCATCATGCCGGGCTTAATGAACACGCCCATGGCGATTGAAGGTTATGTGTCCGCCGGGCATGAACGCGAAGCCCTGATCGCCCAGCGCAATAACCGCGTACCCCTCGGCGGCATGATGGGCACGGCCTGGGACGTTGCCAACGCCGCCTTGTTCCTGGCCTCGGACGAGGCGAAATTTATTACTGGCGTCAATCTGCCGGTGGATGGCGGACAGACGACATTGATTGGCTGACATTGACGGCGTCGCTGAGCAGTCGACCGGCATCGCATACGCCGCTATCCGGCCTGCTACTCGTAGCTGTCCAGCAGCAGATTCGTCTCCGTCGCAGTGACCCCATCGAAAAGTCGCACGGCACCGACTATGGCGTTGAAAGACGCCAGCGAGTCGGTTTGAATTTCAGCAATCAGATCCCAGCGCCCGGTTGTGTGATGTACGGCCGTCACATTGGGATTACCGCGCAGGCTTCCGATGACATGACGCTCCTTGACGCTCTCCGCGCGAATGCTCATCAGCGCCCGCACCGCCGGTGCGTCGATGTCCGCTGCCAGAGCCACGGTGTAACCGAGGATAACGCCGTCTTTCTCGAGCCTGCGCATGCGGTTTTGCACCGTCGCGCGCGAGACCCCCAAGCGCTTACCCAGCGCCACTACCGAAGTGCGGGCGTCATTGCGCAACAGTGCCAGTAAACCCTGATCTGTCGAATCTAGGCCGGGCATGAGCAGCATGGGGATTTGATAATAAGAAGTGTCATGCCTCTAGGTACAATATGTAAGTTACGCTGAACATTCTGTACATATTGTAGCCTATCAATTAGCCACTAAATTAGTCCAAAGTATCTTTCTGTAAATACTTTGGAGACGATCGTGCTGAAAGCTCAAGCGCCGCTGATGCCTGCATCTCAGCACTCGTCCGAAAGTGCCGAAACCCGCACTGCACTGCGGGGCAGTCGACCTCGCGATACCCCGCCCGCGCCTTCCCAACTCGCCTTCGTGCCCTTCGTCAGCGTCGATAACATGATGAAGATCGTGAATCAGATAGGTTTGCCAACCATGCTCCGGGAAATGTCGGCTTACCTGGAGGCCGATTTCGAACGTTGGGAACAATTCGATAAAAGCCCGCGCGTCGCTGCGCATTCCAAAGAAGGTGTGATCGAGTTAATGCCAACCAGCGACGGCGCGACCTATGGTTTCAAATACGTTAACGGTCATCCAGCCAATATGGCGCGCGGTTTTCAGACGGTGACGGCATTTGGGGTTCTCGCAAAGGTCAGTAACGGTTATCCGGTACTGCTCACAGAGATGACCATCCTCACGGCGTTAAGAACCGCTGCAACGTCCGTTGTTGCAGCGAAATATCTGGCGCCCGCAGGAGCTAGCGTCATGGCCATGATTGGTAATGGTACGCAATGCGAGTTTCAGGTCGCGGCCTTCCGGGAACTGCTCGGCATCGAGAGCGTGCGGCTTTACGACATAGACCGACACGCAACCGACAAGGCGGTGCGCAATCTGGCGACCAGCGGCATCGATGTGGTCGCGTGTAACAGTGCGGTAGAGGCCATCGCAGGTGCGCAGATTGTCACAACCTGCACCGCAGATAAGCAGTACGCCACCATTTTGACAGACGACATGATAGGCACCGGTGTGCACATCAATGCGATTGGCGGCGATTGCCCGGGGAAGACCGAACTTCAGCGCGCCCTAGTGCAGCGAGCCGATATTTTTGTTGAGTATGCGCCGCAGACGCGCATTGAAGGCGAGATTCAACAACTGCCGCCGGATCACCGGGTGACCGAACTTTGGCAAGTCATTAACGGCGACGCCAAGGGTCGATCATCAGATGGCGAGTTGACGCTGTTTGATAGCGTCGGCTTTGCGATCGAAGATTTTTCCGCGTTGCGCTATGTTCATGACCAACTTGAAACGACCGGTCATTTCACCAAACTGGATATGATTGCCGACCCGGACGACCCGCGCGACTTGTTTGGCATGATCAATCGCGCCGGGTCAGCGTGAGACCTTCACTGCGCGTGAATTGAACGGCCGCTCGTGATGAGAACGCCTCGGCCAGTGCGCATCATCAACGTGCCGCTTGATCTCGGCGCCTCTCGTCGCGGAACGGCCGGTGGGCCTTGCGCGCTGCGTGCGGCCGGCTTAAGCACGGCGCTCGAATCCCTCGGCTACCCACTGAGGGCTGAGCTGGATATCTCCGTGCCGGTGTTCGACACCCGTGGATCTGTGGATCAAACAGTCCGCTTCAAAGCAGAGATCCTCGCAGTCTGTGAGTGCCGGCCAGGCACACCTTGGAAACGCTACGAGCCGGCGCGACACCGTTGGTGCTTGGCGGCGATCATTCGATAGCCATGGGAACCATGTCGGGGATCTCAGCTCATTCGCGCGCGCGGCGTCAAACCGCTGGCTTGCTCTGGTTCGACGCCCACGCTGATATGAACACACCCGCCAGCTCGCCCAGCGGCAACGTTCACGGCATGCCGCTCGCACATTTACTCGGCTATGGAGATGCCCAGTTATCCCGCGTCCTCGGCGCACATCCGGCAGTGGCCGCAAAGAACGTCGCGATTGTCGGGCTGCGCGATATCGATCGCGCCGAACGACGATTCATCACCCGCTCTGGCGTTAGTGTGTTCACGATGGACGACATCGATGAGTTCGGCATGCCGGAGATTGCGCGTCGGGCTCTCAAGATTATCAATGCGGGGACCGCGGGCTTTCACATCAGCTTCGATCTGGACGGCTGCGACCCGACCGTTATACCGGCTACGGGCACCCCAGTGGCCGATGGTGTGACCTTGCCTGAGGCGAACCTGCTGTTGCGCGAATGCGCGCGTGACGGGGGCATGATGTCGATGGAGGTCGTTGAACTCAATCCGCTCCTGGACCGCACAAATGTTTCTGCGCAGCGGGCGGTCGAGCTGATTCGAAGCGCGCTGGGTGGCGGCATCCGCAAAGGAACCCCTGCTGTAGTGAGCGAAAATGCTGGCGGGCAAGGCGGTCGGTGTTCGAAGCGCGCAGTTTATTTGTGATGAATGCGCAACACAGGACACCACGCAGTCGCTTTCACCGAGATTCCCCACGTCTCGTTTCGCATTCGATGATGACTGACGAAACGTCAAATCGATGGTTCGCTCAAACGTACCGATTCCACAGGCAGGACACCTAATGGCAGCGAGTCAAATACAAGGGAATAAAACCACGTCTGCACGTGAAAAACGCCTGGCAATTTCCGTCTGGAAACTGGCCGACGAGAGCGCAGCGGCGACGCGCATGCTGGAGATCCCGCCGTACTCAGATAATTGTGCACAGGACATTTCCAAACACGCAGTAGCGCTTGTCGAGATGGCTCGCGCAGACAGCAGCGCGCTTGGCTTGCTGGATACATTTTTGTCCGAGTACGGTCTGTCGAATACCGAAGGCGTAGCCTTGATGTGTCTGGCCGAAAGCCTGCTCAGGATTCCCGACGAGCGCACGGCTGATCAGCTTATCGCCGACAAGATTTTGATGGGTGACTGGTTATCGCACGCCGGCCACGCAACATCCGTGTTAGTCAATGCGTCCACCTGGGCATTGCTGTTGACCGGCAAATTGGTCAGTGTCGATCGCGAGTTCAGCGCCGAGCCCGGAATGTGGTTACAGCAGCTGACCAATCGCCTCAGCGAGCCGGTGATCCGCGCTGCGATGCGCGCGGCTATGACCATACTGGGCCGGGAGTTCGTGCTCGGGGCAACCATCGACCACGCTTTGCACAACAGTGCGGCGGACGGCCTGTATTCATTCGATATGCTCGGCGAGGGCGCGCGCGACGCAGCAACTGCAGCGCGCTATTTTGCGGCCTACCTCAATGCCATCGAGACGATCGCAAGCGGCGCGAAGTCCGAGGCCGGGCCCGCGTCAATCTCCATCAAACTGTCAGCCCTGCATCCGCGTTACGACTATGCGCAACGTCAGCGTGTCCTCGCCGAATTGATCCCCAGAGTGAAGCAACTGTGTCTCGCCGCCGCACACGGTGGGGTAGAACTAACGATAGATGCTGAAGAAGCGCATCGCCTCGAACTGTCCCTTGAGGTTTTCCAGGCGCTGGCATCGGACCAGGAATTACGCGGCCTGCATGGTCTGGGTCTGGCTGTCCAGGCTTACAGCAAGCGTGCCTTAAGCGTCCTTGATTGGCTGCTGGGCCTGGCCAGTGAAACCGAGCGCGTTTTCCCTGTACGGCTGGTAAAGGGGGCATATTGGGACCTCGAGATTAAGCACGCACAACAGCAGGGTCTGTGCGGCTACCCGGTCTTCACGCGAAAATCGTCGACCGATGCGTCGTACTTGATCTGTGCGCGCAAAATTCTCGACCACCCCGCGCAACTTTATGGACAGTTTGCCACCCACAACGCGCATTCCCTCGCCGCTGTCATGGCCATGGCTAAGGCCGGTCAGGGTTTCGAGTTTCAGCGCCTGCATGGCATGGGCGAAGCGTTGTACGCCGCTGCGAGTGCCTATTACGAACACTTCCCACCGATGCGTATCTACGCGCCCGTTGGTCCACACGACGACCTGCTTGCCTACCTGGTCCGACGCCTGCTGGAAAATGGCGCGAACAGCTCGTTCATTAATCGCTTCCTGGATCAGAATGCGCCCGCGGCGGAACTAGTCGGCGACCCGCTGCAGGTGACCCGGCAATTACGCCCCATCGCAAATCCGGCCATCTGTCTGCCGGCTGATCTATTTGGAGCGCAGCGCCGCAGCGCTGCAGGGGTTGATCTCGCGGATGCCGCCAGCGTCGCGGCACTCAGCCAGGCTGTCATCGATTCGCACGCGGCACTTCATTGCGCAGCATCACTGGTGGGCGGCGAAATGGGCACCGGTCGCAGCGTCGAGGTAGTCAATCCAGCGCGCCATGACGACGTTGTCGGTACCTGCATTGAGGCCACCGAAGCAGACCTCGAGCGCGCGTTCCAACTGGCCATCGCCGCACAACCGGACTGGGATGCGTGCGGCGCTGATCAGCGCGCGGAAATTATCGAGCGCTTTGCCGACACGCTCGAACAACAGCGCGATCGATTTATTGCGCTGTTGTGCCGCGAGGCGGGTAAGACCTATGCCGATGCGGTAGCCGAAGTTCGCGAGGCGGTCGACTTCGCTCGCTACTACGCCAGCCACGCGCGGCGTTTGTTTGGTGCCACTGAAGCGCTACCCGGCCCGACCGGCGAAACCAATACGCTCAGCCTGCACGGCAGAGGTGTGTTTGTTTGCATCAGCCCGTGGAATTTTCCGCTAGCGATTTTTATTGGCCAGGTGACGGCCGCACTAGGCGCCGGCAATGCGGTGCTGGCAAAGCCTGCCGTTGAGACCCCGATAGTCGCATTTGAGGCGCTGACCTTGCTTCATTAGTGCGGCGTTCCAGCCGCCCTATGTCATCTCATTCTCGGCGGCGGCGCCATCGGCGAGCGGCTCGTTCGCGACCCTGCGGTGGCCGGTGTGGCGTTCACGGGCGGCACTCAAACGGCACACAAGATCAATCGCGCGATGGCGGAAACCACGCGTGCTATCGCACCGCTGATCGCCGAAACTGGTGGCCAGAACGCAATGCTTGTCGACTCGAGCGCATTGCCTGAACAAGTCGTCGATGACGTGATCCAATCCGCCTTCCTTAGTGCCGGGCAACGCTGCTCGGCACTGCGCGTGCTGTATCTGCAACATGACATTGCCGAAGCCACTATCGAGATGCTTAAGGGCGCGATGGACGAGCTGCGAATCGGCGACCCGGCTTTGCTCGCAACAGATGTGGGGCCGATTATCTCGGCCGGCGCAGCGCGCGCACTACGCACGCATGTGCAGACGCTGACGGATGCCAATCAGTTGCTCCATATACTGAAAGTGCCGCCAGAATGCGCCGGCGGCACGTTCGTAGCACCGGCGCTTTTCGAGATCACCCATATCAATGAACTTGAGCAAGAACATTTCGGGCCGCTGCTGCATGTCATCCGCTTCAACGCAAACGAATTCGAAAAGACCCTGACGGAAATATCGAACTCCGGCTATGGCTTGACGTTCGGTATTCACTCCCGCATCGAATCACGCGTTCACCTTGCGGCGCGACGGGTAGGTGCGGGTAACGTCTATGCGAACCGCAACATGACCGGCGCGGTGGTGGGCTCGCAGCCGTTCGGCGGGCAACGCTTGTCTGGGACGGGACCGAAAGCAGGCGGCCCGAATTATCTGTTGCGTTTCGCGAGCGAACGCGTCGTCACCGTCAATACGGTTGCGGTCGGGGGCAATACCGACCTCCTCGCATTGACTTAGTCGTTCGCGCTAACCGATGGCGCATCACGCGCGCGAATCGGAACTTGCCGTCGCCGTGCCCGAATGCGGCACCGGGTCAGCGCGCTGGTGCACCCGCTTTTCTGCGCCAGCGATTCATACCTTCAAGCCAGCGGTCGACATCAGTCGCTTTGCCAACCATGTAGTCGTGCACGACCGGATGCGGCAGCATTAAAAAGCGTTCCGCAGCCATGGTCTCGATGACGCAGTCGGCCAGTTGTTCGGGCTCAATCATGCCATCGACGCTCGCCACCGAAGCGCCGTCGGGCCGATCGGTCATCGGCGTGCGCACCGCCTGCGGCGCGAGTACAGAAACGTGTACGCCCTGATCTCGATACTTGATTGAAACCCATTCAGCGAACGCCACCGCAGCGTGTTTGCTAACCGCATAAGTTGCGCTTTGAATATGGCTCAGCAGCCCAGCCGCCGAGGCAGTGTGGATTAAATAACCGCTCCCGCGCGCTGCCATCTTCGGTGCGACCGCGCGCACTGCGTAGACATGCGCCATCACGTGGATGTCGAAGTTCAGTTGCCATTCTTCGTTCGGCGCATTTTCTTCACCCAGACGCGCTATGCCGGCGTTGGAACAGAAAATATCAATCGGGCCAAGTTCGTCCTCGACGCGCTGCACAAGACGTTGCACGTCGCTTTCACGCGATACATCGCAGCTGACAGCCAGTGCCCCAATACTTTCGGCGACTGCCGCGAGTGGCTCGGCCTGGACATCGGCAACTGCAATCGCTTTCGCACCTTCGGCGTGAAAGCGCCGCGCCAGCGCTGCTCCGATACCACTTGCGCCACCCGTAATCACGGCAATCTTGCCTTTCACTTCCATCCCAAACCCTCTGTGCGATAACTCAGTCAGGCGCGCGTGCGACACGGCCCGAAGACGCTTCATGTTAGGCCGAAGCCAATCGCGGTAATAGCCACCGCGACGATCCGCAGCTGATATATTGCCGTCCTGCTGGCAACGCCAGCGTCCAACCCGTTATACATCGAGAGCACGCCTGTGAAAATCGGACTATCCCTGCCCGTACGCGAAATGAAAAACGACCTTGGCGCCATCAAAGCATTTGCCGAGCTCGCCGAGGAATTGGATTTCAGCCATCTGCGTATTCCCGATCAAGTCATCCGCCCGGATAGCGGACATTTACACGAGCCGATGACCTTATTGGCCTGGCTTGCCGGATTCACGTCGAAAATCCAGCTCGTCCCCTCGGTGATCGTATTACCGCTGCGCCGGACCGCCGTGTTTGCTAAACAGGCTGCCGGTCTCGATTTATTGAGCAATGGCCGTTTGCGGCTCGGCATTGGGGTCGGTGCGAGTCCGGAAGAGTTTGCAGCCGTGGGGGCGGACTTTCATAGCCGTGGCGCTCGCTGTGATGAGCAGATGACCTTGCTAAAACAGCTCTGGACCAACGAGCAAGTCGAATTCGCCGGGCGCTGGGACACGATCTCCGGTATGGGCTTAGACCCGTTACCCGACCAGCGTCCGATCCCGATGTGGATTGGAGCGCAAGCGGTACCCCGTGCGTCCGTTATTCGGCGTATCGCCACCTTGTCCGATGGCTGGTTTGTGTTGAGTTCGCCGGATGAGTTTGTCGAAGTCAGCGCAAAGATTGCTGACGCAGCGCAAGCAAGCGGCCGCGATCCGGCAGAAATTGGTACCGAAGCCGGCGTCGCTGTCGTTGGGCCGCGCGAAGCAGAATGGCAGGATCGCGTGCGGGGCTGGCGCAAAGCGGGACTCGACTACGTGTGCCTGCGGACCCTGGGCGGTGGACTCGATAACGAACAGCACCTCAGCAAACTACGTGAGATTGCGAATCAAATACCTGAATAGATCAGGGCGCTTAAGCGGATTCGGAAAAGCGCGTAGGCGCTTATTTTCGGGCACAGTAAACGAGACAACCCGGTTAACTCGTCCACGCTGCCCGTCCAGTGGATGGTCATGAATATGTCTGAACTAGCTGATTTCGCGACCTTGCGCGCGACTTACCGCAACGACGGGGTCGTGTTCATTCCGGCGGCCCTGAATGAGAACGCGCTGCGCCTCGCAGAGGCCTGCTTCTATTGGACGCTGGAGAACCCGGGCCCCGGTGCAGGCGCGGTGCTGCACGGCACGCCGGGCACCTTCTATCAGGACCAGGCCAACCCGGATGCTTTCCCGGCCTATCGCGAACTGCTGTGCGACACCGCAGTAGCCGATATCGCTGCAGGTCTGTTCGATTGCGACAATGTGTGGCTGATGTACGAACAAATCTGGCTTAAAGAAGGAGCTGACACGCGTCGCACGCCCTGGCATCAGGACCTCCCTTATCTCCCGGCCGAAGGCGATGATCTGGCAGTGTTGTGGACCAGTCTGGACGCAGTCGACAAGGCGCATTCACTGGAGTTTGTTAAAGGCTCGCACCGCGGTCCTTTGTATAACCCGAGCGCTTTCAATCCGCAGGACACGAGTGCCAATTTATTCGATGCGGATACCTGGCCCGCCCTACCGGATGTTGATGCAGCGCCACACCAATTTCCGATTTTGTCGTGGGCTATCGAGCCCGGCGATGTCGTCGTATTTCACCCCGCGACGCTGCACGGCGGGGCCGCTACAGTCGCTGACAAACGCCGGCGCACCTTGTCGCTGCGCTTTTTTGGCGATGACGCACGTTGTGCCGCGCGTCCGCATGACGGCATGGCCAATGTTGACGGTCTGAAGCATGACGACGGCGGCCGCCATCCACTGAAAAAAATGGCGCTCGCCGAACCCGGAACCTTATTCCGTCATCCCGAGTTTCCACAGCTACGGCCGCGGCCAGGCCAGTCCTAAAGGCGACCCACCCGCACGCCGAGCGGCCAGCGCAATTTTCGAATGCGCTCGGGTTCGCCCCATAGTGGCGTGAGCCGTGCCGCAAATTCCGGCATCGGATCATGTTGCCTGTCATCTTTATATAACTGCACCGCCGACCATGAACTCATATAGCCGAGCACCATGGGCAAATTCCACGCCACGTCAATGGTTATTTCCGGCACTGCAACGTCAACGAAGGGAAACGGAATGGCGCGGTAGTGCTGATCTACCCAGCGTCGTTCCGGCGGCCAATACGCGCCGATGACGTCCCGATAAAACTGACGAATCGCCGCATCAAGGTCCGTGCCGAGCTGCGGCGTAACCGACAAAAAACTGTAAGTCCAGGCTGCAAACAGGCCGTCCGCTTTGAGCACCCGTTTCACTTCGCGATAAAAGGCGTCGAACTCAAACCAGTGTAAGGCCTGCGCGACAGTGACCAGATCGACCGAATGATCGGCCAGTGGCACTTGCTCGGCCATCGCCTGCACATAATGTACGCGCGGATGATCTTGCGCCTGCGCCAATTGGGCGTCGCTTTGGTCACTCGCGATCAGCGCCTCGATGGCCTCGCAGCGAGCAAGTCCAAGTGCAGCCTGCCCATTACCAGTCGCGCAGTCCCAGACTAATGCGCCGGGCTTAAGGCCGGCGGTCAAAAAAGCGAACAAGGTGTCGGGATAATGCGGCCGAAATTGCTGATAGAGCGCCGCCTGACTGGAAAAATAATCTTTGGACATCGCCGACTCTTGGATGCGGAAAACAGATAGCGTCGCGCACTACGCCTGTGCCGGAGCATGCGACGGCGTGTGATCCGATGCAAGCGGGCACCAACCCGTTAGTCATGCCGCGAGGCGGCTTGGCATCGATATGACGTGGCGATGTTTGTGACGGACATTCTCGTCCTGCCTTACAGGCTTTAGAATGCCTGCCCTCAACACGCCAATGGGCGTAGTGACTCATCGACCGGCGCGGAAGTATTAATCGATATGACGACACCCCTACAGCATCTTGTGGATGCCCTCACTCTTGAGTGCATCGACGACAACACCTGGCGCGGCATCGGCTCTGAGAACGATGGCTCGGAGAGTACGTATGGTGGGCATTTTCTTGGCCAGGCCAGCGCCGCAGCGTTGGCAAGCGTCGCCGATGATCGGCCGCTGCATTCCATCCACGGCTATTTCTTGCGCGGCGGTATTCCGGGCGAGCCCATCGACTACGAGGTTGATCGGGTCCGCGACGGCCGTTCGTTCAGCGCACGCAAAGTTTCGGCAAAACAGCATGGACGGGTCGCGTTCGAGTTAATGGCGTCGTTCGCCGTTCCGGATGCTGGCGCAATCATCGAACCCGCGCCGCCAGTGGATTTTCACGACCTGCCCAGCCCGCAATCGCTGCCGCGCTACAGCGAGGTTATGGCAGCGTGCGATCCGTTACCGATACCGGCCGCCTGGGCGTTGCGTGAGCATGGCGTCGATGTCCGTCCGCTCAATGCACCGTGGACATCATTGGGACCATCAGTGGATAACGGCATTCGCCACTGGATTCGTGCGAACGGTGAAGCGCCCGTCAATCCGGCTCTGCATAGCGCGATGCTCGCCTACCAGAGTGATGAATCGGTGTCGGACTGCCTGCTAATTCCGTTCCAGTTGACGTGGTCGAGCCCCGGTCTGACGTTTGTGAGTCTCGACCATGCGATGTGGTTCCATCGCCAGATTGATCTCAATGCCTGGCATTTCGTCGAACAGTGGGCGAGCACAGCAAGCCAGTCACGCGGACTGACGCATGGTCGTGTGTGGGACCAAAACGGCGCCCTCGTGGCAAGCTATAGCCAGGAAGTCCTCATGCGGATGACGGCCAGCGAAGACTAGTACTACGCCAGCGGCAACGCCGCCACATCCGTTCGCCTCCGACGCTTGCCGGGCTGGTCAGGCGCTCCAGGTAGTGCCAACCGACTACTCGTTGGCAAGCCGGCATGTGCAAGGCATAGTGCTTCGATGAACGAACGTTTAGCCGTCGTGTGACGCTGCGTGGCGATGACGCCGAGCAGAAAGAGGTTCCCTGGTCACCGGCTTTCAATGACGTTGCATGAAGCTCGAGTACACTCAATCTGACGTTGTGTATGCACCTCCACCTGATAACGCTTATGTGAGCGGAATAATCGACCACAGAGATATTGATCGATGCAGCTAGGCCTGACTCCCTGGAGTTTTAAAGACATGTCTGCCGCAGCCTTAAGCGAGCAGGCGGCGTTCGCCGAATCGCTGGGCTACGATTCATTCTGGCTACCTGAAAATCATTTCAACCCGCAGGCGATCCCCGACCCGTTAATGCTTCTTGCGGGCGTTGCGGCGGCGACCAGCACCATCAAACTCGCCACGACCTCGTTTCTATTGCCCTTGCGCAATCCCTTACTCGCTGCAGAACAGGTCGCAGTCCTCGATCAATTGTCGCAAGGACGAGTGCTGCTCGGCGTCGGGCGCGGTTATTCACGCGAAACCTTGCATGCTTTCGACATCGATCCCGGCAAGAAACGTGAACACTTCGCCTGGGCACTCGATCTGATGGTGCGTGCCTGGGCTGGCGAACCCGTGTCGCTACATGAGGACGGCAGTTCGCCGGTCGCGGTTCAGCCCTTACCGGTACAACGCCCACACCCGACCTTATGGGTCGCAGCCTTCGGCCCCAAAGCACTGGCCCAGGTCGGCAACCTAGGTCTGCCTTACCTTGCCGCCCCGATCGATACTTTGGATGATTTGCGCGCCAACTATGCGCGATTCGATGCGGCAGTTGCCGAGGCTGGCCACGCGCCGATTACTACCCGGCCCATCATGCGCACCGTGTTCATGAGCGACGACCCGAACAAGGTCACTGCGTTGAGAAATCATCTCGCGGCAATTGAACTGCCGCGCGGCCTCTCTGCCTCACCACAAGTGGATGATTGGGCGATTGTCGGAAACCGACAATATGTAGAAGACAAGCTCAGCGAGTATCGCGAGATCTTGCAGGCCACCCACGTCGTGGTGACTCATTTTCGCGTCGATAGCGTGCCGCAAGAGGCGTTGCGTGATTCGGTAGCGCAAACTGCGGAGCTCTTCGGCTAAGGAAGCAGGCTGTGGACGCCGGTGTTCGATATGCCGGCACCCGAGGCAAGCCATTCTCGCTCAGCCTCGTCATACTTTTCATCCCTTCGACGAGGATGACAGAAAAATTCATCGCGCCGCGAATTTCGCCATGTCACTTCTCATCACACCGGCAACGGCGGCAATCCCGGGACGTTCGTTCAGCATAGCGATGTAATCTTTTAGTGCCGGATCGGCAGCGACAATATCCCAGTCGTAGATCTTCTGGGTATGCATATTCGTAAACCCAATTTGAAAGTACGCCACGATATCGGCATAGGTAAATTGGTCACCGGCAATGTACGGCCCGTATTTGGCGACGTTCGACAGTGCCAGCAAACCGTTTTCGAGCGCCGGGCGAACCTGCTCGAAAGCGACTGGGTCAACATCGCCACCGAAGTAGACGGCAGCGATATGCCGACGCGCCTGTGCGTCCAGATAAAGTTCGATAATACGAATGATTTCTTTCGTTTTAGCGCGTGCCCAGGCGTCTGTCGGATACAGCGGCGGGGTCGGGTGGATGTCTTCGAGATAGTCGAATATGGCGTTCACTTCGGACAGCACTTTGCCATCGACTTCGATCCACGGCACCTTACCCATCGGGCTGGATGCGAGCACGGCCGGCTCGCGGCTCGGAAATACCGAGACTTCCTCGAACTTAATACCTTTTTCGACCAGTGCGCACTTGGCGGTGCTGTAGTAGTTGCTGATACTCGTGCCGTGTATTTTGATCATGGATGCTTCCAGTTGACGTCAAAGACTGTTGTTGATCTCGAGCTCAGCGCGACAGCGAAGTGTTTGCCTGTAGCGGTGAACCATCAGCGTGTGCAATAGCGCGCGTCACAGCACGCGTCGTATCGCCAAAGGTTGGGAGCCAGCACGAATGTCGACCAAAACCACCCACCACCATAACGAGTAAATCCTCGGGGCATTTGATAATCGGTACGCGAGCCTCGTCCGGGAACAAGTCCTCAAACATACCGACCATGCCACCGCGCTCCCAGCGTTCGCGCGCAATACGCGCATGCGCAAACACGTGGGCCTGAATTTTCTCCCGGTCATAACCGTCAGCTGCAAGAATTGCTGCGTGCTCGGGGCCGAACGCCAGCGTGGGTTGGCCGTACAGATAGGCATTGTTTGAGGCCATGTCACTCAAGCCTTCGCACACCGTCGCGAGAATACCGTCCGCAGTCTGGCTGACGTGGTCGTTAATATTGTGCGGACCATCAGCCGCTGTGACCGTAACGGTCGACACGCTGGCATCGAAGCCTCGCGAGACATGTAGCGCCGGCCATGGGCTTTCAGCTTCGTTCTCGGCGACACAGAACGCGTATTTAGCCGGCTGCCCCTGGGTCGATCGATCGAGAATGCCGGGCTGCGCGCCGCCGACATTGAGCAAAATCAGGCGTATCGCACGGCCAATCGTCGCGTTCGCCCGGACGCCCGGTCCAAAGGCACCATAACGCGCGTTGATGCCGAGTTCGGCAGCGAGTGGACCGTTCACGATCACACACGGCGAACACGGATGCGTAGTGGCCTGTACAGAGAACAGGTTAAACGCTGGATCGAGAATGGCTTCGACCGCCGCCAGCACGACCGGAAAATACGCCGGTCGACAGCCGGCCATAACTGCATTCACGGCGAGAATCTCAACGCTGGCGATTCCCTGGCGTGGCGGCATGGTGCCGAGTTCGTCTTCACGGTGGCGATCCGTTGCAGCAAGCATCGCGTCGACGCGCGCAATGGTCGGGGCGACGATGGGCAGCCCGTCGCTCCAGCCGCGTTCATCGAACTCATCATCAAGCGCGTCCGCGGCTACCTGGATAGTGCTCGGCATGGCGGGCAAGTCTGCTTTAGTTAGCGGACGAGGACCGGATCGAACGCACACACCTCGTCGACACAAACCGCACCACCCGCCAGACGGCGTTCGGTGAGCGTGACAAAACGTGACGCATAGCGCTGCCCGAGAACCTCGACGGAGTCTCTCAGCGCAGCCATCACCTCTGCGGCGATGGCCCGCGCCTTAGCGCGGACAAGTTCGATATCGTTGCCGGCCAGCGGGTGCGGAATCGGTACCAGCGGTAAATCGGGGATGCCGAGCACCTGCGATTCGGCACGTGCCAGCGGACCGAATTCGTCACTACACACGACGACGGTCGGCACGCCGGCGCGTTCCAGAATAATCGAGTCATGGACACTCCACGACGTGCACGATCCTCAGTCCGCGATAGCGAGCACTACTGCATCACAGGTTTTCAAATGTGCCATGACCACTTCCGGTGCCGCAGCTGTTGCGTTCTTCGATAACCGCACCCGTTCGAACTGATGGCCACTGGCCTGTAAGGTCTCGGCAAGCTCGTGCAGCAGCTCGGGGGCGTTCGCTTTCATGTTGTCCAGCAAGGCGATGCGCGCTGTGCTGGTCTCACCAAGCCGCTCTGCCAGAGGCAATTTCGGGGTCCTGGTCGATGCCGTCGGGACCAATACTTCAATCATGCTCATACCCTGATTATAGGCAAGCGCGGGAAATGTGACAGGTCCGCGACATAGCCAATCGCGACAGCGTGGCTATACTGTGCCGCAGTCCCGGCGCGCACGTGTGCCGGGACCCGTTTTTACCCACCTTCCTGACTAGCCTGCGAGCCATGCTGGCCCAGTTCGGGAGGTTCGAGGAGCTAGTTGCCATGCATGATGTTGTGATCCGTAACGCCCGAATCGTCGATGGTTCCGGGCAGCCCGAATTCTCCGGAGATGTCGCCATCAGCGGCGAATTAATCGTCGAGGTTGGCGACAACATCGGTCCCGGCAAGCACGAAATTGATGCCCAGGGCCTGTTACTCGCGCCCGGCTGGGTTGACGTTCATACCCATTACGATGGCCAGGCGACCTGGGATCCTTATCTCACGCCGTCCTGCTGGCATGGTGTAACAACAGCCGTGATGGGCAACTGCGGCGTCGGTTTTGCGCCCGCAAATCCGGCCAAACACGACTGGCTAATCGGCCTGATGGAAGGTGTCGAAGATATCCCCGGTACCGCGCTAGCTGAAGGCATCGACTGGCAGTGGGAAACTTTCCCCGAATACATGGATGCACTGGAACGTATGCCCCGCGCGCTCGATATTGCTGCACAAGTGCCGCATGGCGCCGTGCGCGCCTATGTGATGGGCGACGAAACCGCCACCGAAGGTGAGGCCAGCGACGCGCAACGAGAGGCCATGGCAGCCATCGTGAAAGAAGGCATTGCGGCCGGCGCAGTTGGTTTTACGACGTCGCGAACAGTGTTACATCGCGCGATTGACGGTGAGGTGGTTCCAGGAACCACGGCAGACGCATTGGAGCTGACGACAATTGCCAGAGCCATGTCCGAAGCTGGCCCGGCAGTATTCGAGGTCGCCTCGGATCTGGCGCCTGAGGCTGCCGAGCTTGAATGGATGGACCAGATCATCGATGAAACAAAGCTCAAGGTGACTTTCGCCTGTGTGCAGAGCAGCGAAGACCCTGCGCAATGGCAACGCTTGCTCGGGCATGCCGCGCAGAGAAGCGGAGGCATGTACCCGCAGGTGGCAATTCGTCCACCGGGCATGTTGATGTGCTTGCAGGGTACGCATCCGTTTACCGGGCGCACCGCCTATCAGGCCATTGCCGATCTGCCGCTCGCCCAACGTGTGGCGGAAATGCGCAAACCGGAAGTGCGCGCCGCCATCCTGACCCATGCTAATGAACGCCCCGCCCGACTGCTGCGCTTGCTGTTCATGGAGGGCAAAGCGATGCGCACGCGCATCGCCGACTACGATCGCATTTTCGTGCTCGGTGATCCGCCGAATTACGAGCCAGGTCCGGAGCTAAGCATCGCCTCAATTGCCGAAGCCGCCGGCGTCTCCGCCGAGGCGGTCGCCTACGATCAATTGCTTGAACGCGATGGCACGGCGTTTCTCTATTCGCCATTGTTCAACTACAACGCCGGTCACTACGACGACGCCAGAGAAATGATGCTGCACCCCAATTCAATTCTCGGCATCAGTGACGGCGGTGCGCATTGCGGCATGATTTGTGATGCCAGTGCACCGACTTATTTGCTTGCGCATTTTGTCCGCGATCGCAGCCGCGGTCCGCGCATCGGCCTGGAACAGGCGATCCGCATGCAAACGCGGCAGACGGCTGAACTGTATGGCTTTTTCGATCGAGGGCTGATTGCGCCCGGCATGCGTGCGGACATTAACCTCATCGATTTCGACGCGCTCGCGCTACCGGTTCCGGAAATGGTCTATGACCTGCCTGCGGCCGGTCAACGTCTGATTCAGCGTGCTTCCGGCTACCGCACCACCATGCTGCGCGGGGTCGTGACGTTTGAGGACGGCGAGCCAACAGGCAACTTGCCCGGCAAACTGGTGCGCGGACCACAAGCGGCAGCTTAAACGCCAGGCGCTGGTGTTCAGGCGGACGCCAGTGCCTCGATCGGACCTTCGCCGGCAACGGTGGTGCGATGGGCGCGGCGAATTTCTCGAGCAGGGATAACGCTGGCGCGATGCAGTGCACAGCGGTTGTCCCACATGACCAGATCATTGGTACGCCATTCATGCGCGTACACGAAGCCCGGTCGCGTACACCAGGCGACGAGTTCCTCGGCCAGCTTGCGGCCTTCGAGGTGTGGCATACCCTCAATCGATTCAATATGGCCACTGACGAACAGACTCGGGTCGCCGCTGCCCGGATGCACGCGCACCAAGGGTTGTCGCACCGGCGGTAACGCGTCGACCTGAGGCTTCTCAATCGTCTCGTCACCGAACAGGCTCAGTGAATAGCCGTAGTAATGGACGCCGATGAGGCCGTGTAGCTGTTCACGACGCTCGGCGGGTAAGGTCGCGTAGCCGACCCGCATCGAAGCGAATTCGGTATCGGCACGTTCGTGCTGCGGGATTTCGCGGCCGGACAAAATTGATGCCATGGCCGGAATCGGTTTAAACGAACTGTCTGTGTGCCAGCGCGAATTGACCTTCAGGAAGGTACGCTTCGACGCGTCCGCAGCCAACACCTCGCCGTGCTCGTCGATATTCGACAAGTGATAGACGTAGCGATTGCCTGAAGCCATCACGAAGCTGTTTTTCTCAAGCTCCCCGAAGCGACTGCTGAACGCGACCTGCTGGTCGTCATCGATGTCCTGGTCGCGAAACACCAGCACGGAGTGTTGATTGAAGGCGTCACGAATCAGGGCGAATAAAGCGTCGTCGATCGGCCTGGTCAAATCGACGCCGCGGATCTCGGCACCGATATGCGGATGCACCGGCTCGACAGCAAAGGTGTCCAGTGAATTGGTCATGCGACTACCACCCTGCTCCTGTCCGACCGCGTGCGTTGAACCCACGAGGCGCTACGGAGCGAATCTACAACAGGTCTTTGACGATTGTGCCATGCCCGAGTACCGCATCGAAACGCCCGGAATAACAACCGGCGACTTCCTTCACCGGCAAGCGGTACCAGGGGTCGATTTCCGACGGAGAATCGTAGTGAACCGAGCCAGGGCCGGTCCAGATATCCGCGAGCCCGTTCGACCCCACATGCGGGACCAGCTCCAGCTCGCTGCGGATCAGCTGAGCCAGTGCCGGACGTTTGGCGTCGGTCGCGCACGGGATCATCTTTAGTGAAATACTCGGCGTGAGCTGGAAGTCCTCACGGGTGACCGGAGTCACGTTACGCATCGTGGCAGTTAACAGGCGCTTGCCGGTCGGTCGCTCTACCAACCCCATCATCACTTCGCTTTCATGCCGTAGTTCAATTTTCGCGAGCTTTTTGGCAAAGCCCCAGATTTCGCGCCCCCCAATCAGCGGTGCTTCGTTATCGGTAAACAGCGCCGGGTAGTAGCTCACGACTTCGCCATTGAGACGCGCTCGAATCGATAACATGGCCTCATGATAAGGTCCGAACGTCGATGCACCGTAGTAGGCGACGATGATGGTCACCAGGGCCGGCTCGTCTAACTCCAAAGCATCCGGCAGCATCGCTGCAGCGGCATCTTCGTCGGTACGATAGATAACGAACATCATTTCCATGTTGCGGTAGTAGAACGGCGGTTTCTGCACCGCTTCGCCGACCACTGGCATCGTCGCCCCATATTGTTCGAGTGATAACTGACCTTTGCGAGCCATAGTGCCTCCTGCTGAAAAATCGGGATCATATGTGCAGCACGCTAGCTGCTGATTCCCCGATCGGGGATTGATGTTTTGTTACGGTGAAAAAATTTCGTTGCGTTATATCCGACGTTCACCATAGGGCCTGTGTTGGCAGGTGGCAATGTCAGGCTGCGCTGGCCAATTGCACCACACTCACTACCAGCCCAATCGCGCCGCCGAACACGCCACCCCACACGACCAGCCAGCCAAGATGCTTGCGAATCATGTCTTCAACAATGCCTTTGACTTTATCTGGCGTTAACTCCGCCAGGCGATTGTCGATAATTTGTTCGACCTGTTCGATCAAGGCATCGGTGAAGTCGCCCCCGCCTTCGCTCTCGCCTGCCTCGTCATTGCTGGGCGGGCGACTCGCCAGTTCGGCGATCACACCCTTGAGTTTTTCGGTCACCGGTTCCTTGAGCGGGTCGAGCGCGGCGCGACCACCGAGCATGCCGAGCATGTTGCCCATCGGTGATTCCTCGATCGCCTCCGTTAAGCTTTCGAAGACATGATCGAAATCGATTTTCGCAGTGATGTTGTCAGCGGTCGTGGCGCCATTTTGGCTGAAGAAGCGCTCGATATGCTCGCGGGTAAAAAACTCCTGCACGATGAGGTGCTTGATCCCCAGTTTGAATTCTTCGAAACGACTCGGGATCACGCCGGAGCCGTACAGCAGTGGTACTTTCTCGAACAGCATGTGCACCGCGAGCCAGTTGGTGACACCACCAGACAGGGCGAACAGCCCGGTCCAAAAAATGACATCGCCAGCATGCGGTACGAAAAAGCCCCCAAGCGTGATCAGCAGTGCGATCAGGTTTGTGGCAACGCTCTTGTTCATCCTTTCTCCACAGTCGTTTTGCTAAGGGTGCGCGAACTGCGCTCGGCAGCGGCGTATTCTACGCCCTCCGCTACCTGCGTCGGTTAACGTGAATCCCGTCGGGCCTGACCAGCAGAAGCCCTGCTTACTGGCGCCCGCCTGCGCGCACTGCGCGCAGGCGTTTGGCCATCTCGCGCAAATGCGCGAGTGCCCGTTCATAGCGTTGGTCCTCGATCGCCTGCATCGCGCTCGCATAGGCGGTGGCCGCTCTGGCATCAGTAATTTTTCCTCCCCGACCATCAATTCGCTGCACGATACGCGCAACTTGCTGGCGTACTTCCAATTCTTTTCTGGCCCGCGCGAGTTCCGGATGAGCGGGCTCGATCAACGCGGCTTGCCGGATTGCCTGAGTCGCTGCAGCGAAATCACCGCGCTCGGCAGCCGCGCGGCCGCTGCGAAGTTGCTCACGCACCATGCCGGCCAGACCATCAAGCGCAGCTTCGTTTTCAGGTTCCAGTGCGAGCACGTCGCGATACTTCTGTAACGCGTTGTTCCCTACTGGCATTGTCGTACGCCCGGCAGCCGAATCAGCGTTCGCGTGGCGCAACAACAGCGCGATCTGATCGGCGGCTAGTTCAATCGTGGGTGGCGTAGAAAGCGCGGTTTGGGCGAGCGGCGACGCGATCGCAATGACGGTTTCGGTATTGTTGGCCGTTTCGGGTGGAGAGACCACAATCGTCCCAGCCGCCGGATTTTTCGCAGCTTCGGTTTCATCCCCGACCAACGGCGTCGCCGTTTCTTCAACGTGTGGAGATGCCGCGGGTGACGCGGCTAGCGTGGTGATCTTGTCGTGGTGTGAAACCGCCGCCTCGTGACGCGCTTGCTCGGCACGATCGTCGCTACGCCGTTGCAGAATCGTCAACATAATGAGCAATGCCACCACTGCAAACGATACGAGCACATAGCGCGGATTGCGAAACCACGGCAGCGATATTGCAACGGAGTTCGTCGCATCCGGGGCTACCGGATCATCGTGGCCGGTATTGGCGTTCGAGACCTCGATACTCGCGAGCTCTGTCGCCGCATTGGGGTCAACCACGCTCGGAGGCCGTGCTGCGACCGGCAGCTCGATTTCTCCATTCAACATCGCCCGCCACTGTTGCAATGTCTGTGGCCTTTGCTCCGCATGGAAGTACATTGCGGCGGTTACCGCAGTCAGCAGGGCGCCGTCATAACCATCCGCTGCGAGCGCCCGAACATCGACCAGTGAATCCGCCGAACCAGCTAGCAAAGTCTTACTGCGGTCCACAGCCGGCATCGGCGCAACGCCGCCGATGGCCCGATAGGCGGTCGCCCCGAGCGCGTAAATATCAGTCCACGGTCCTTGTCCGGTACTGTCGCTAAAGTATTGCTCGAACGGTGCATAACCGGGTGACACTATCGCGGTAAGACTCTGACTATGGGCACCGAGAGCCAGGCGCGCAGCACCGAAATCGAGCAGCACGGCCGAATCATCGCTGCGGATAAAAATGTTGGCCGGCTTGATATCCCGATGGATAAATCCGGCCGCGTGAACCTGCTCCAGACCGTCCACGATATTCACCAGGATGGCGCGCAACCGCGTTCCACTGAGACTCCCGTCTCGTTCCAGAACGGCGTTAAGTGGTGAGCCGGATTCATAACGCATGACGAGGTAGGCGGTGCCGTTTTGCTCAAACACTGACAGCACCCGCACGATGCCGGGATGGTCAAACTTAGCAAGGGTCTTACCCTCGTCCAGAAACCGCTCCAGACCCCAGGCGAAATCACTCGCCACGGCTACCGAAGAGGGCAAGACTGTTAAATCAGAACCACGGACCGCCAGCGCGCCGGGCAAGTATTCCTTGATGGCGACCTGGCTATCGAGATTGCTGTCGTGGGCGAGATAGGTGATACCGAAGCCACCCTGGCCAAGCACGCGCTCGATGCGATACCACAGCAGTTGCGTACCCTCGGGCAACGCCTGCAGGTTGTCACCGCTCGCAGGCATCGTGCGCGTCTAACCGCTCGATTCGCGCGCCGCCGGCGCGCCAACCTGATCGTTTTTCATCCAACCAGTCAGGGCATTGCGCATGGCAGCCTCAACGGGCATATCGACTGGTGTGACCCACTCGCGCGGCACGAAAACCGAGTAGCCGCCGATCTGGTAGCTGAGCGGTAAATAAACCACGACCATGTCGTCGCTGGCGATGGCATCGTCCAGATCGGCAACGCTGCTGCGCATCATCACACCGACCAACGCGATGGGATGCGCGGGATGCCGCACACTGACCACCTGACCCGCAGCTTGCTCATCGGCGGGCGCTATCAATTCGATGAGTTGCTTCAAAGCCGTATAGACCTCCCGAACGACCGGCACGCGGCGTAGCGGTGATTCAACCAGGTTGTAGATCCAGCTTGTCAGGCGCGAAGACACCAGCACACCGAGCGCGAAAATCGCCAGCACGCCGATCGCGATACCCAGTCCAGCGACGTCGGGTAAGCCCGGCGCGAGCCATTGCAGCCATGCGTTGCTGATGCGGTTGAGCCAATTAGCGAACGCATACACGGCGTAAATCGTCAAAAAAATCGGCAGAAAGGCTAACAGTCCTTTGAAGAAAGTCTTGAGCAACGTATTCATCAGGGCCCCTCTTACGGTGTCGCCGCGCGGCGCGTGACGGCCACGGGCGGTGCGGATGGCGGTGCGTGCTGACGGTATACTACCGCCGATCAGACGCCGGTTTTCGTGCTCTTTCAGACCGGCTTGCGGGACATCGAGCGGCGACGCTGAACAAAATGCCAACGCTGAGCGGCGTAAATCTGTGGTCCGTGTTGCCCTGCTCCTGACCCTGGCATGGCATCACTACCCAGCCCGGCGATACACTGTGCGCCCAACCCTGCGCGGAGAAAGTTCACCATGTCCAAAGCTATGAAAATCGATTTCGTTTCCGATGTCTCCTGCCCATGGTGTGTGATCGGCCTGAAGGCACTCGAACAAGCGCTCGACCGGGTCGGCAGTGAGGTCGAGGCAGAAATTCATTTTCAGCCGTTTGAATTGAACCCGCAGATGCAGCCCGAAGGACAAGAGCTCTACGAGCACATGGCGCAGAAATACGGCGCCTCAAAAGAACAGTCAGACAGCACGCGCGAGATGATCCGTGCACGTGGCGAAGAACTCGGCTTCGAATTCCGCATGGCCAATCTGCAGCGCATCTACAACACCTTCGATACCCATCGGGTCCTGCATCTGGCCAAACTTGAGGGCTGCCAGCACGAACTCAAACAAGCGCTCTTTGATGCCTATTTCACGCTCGGTGATAACCCCGGCGCGCACGATGTACTGCTTCGCGTCGCGGGACAAGTTGGCCTGGATAGCGAACGAGTGCAGGCGCTGCTGGCTTCAGATGAATTTACCGAACAAGTTCGCGAGGACGAAAGTTTTTATCAGAATCAGGGCATCCATGCTGTACCTGCAGTGATCATCAACGACCGCCATTTGATTGAAGGTGGACAGCCGGTCGAATATTTCGAAAGCGCGCTGCGCCAAATACTCGCGAGCGAATAGAGCCGATCGAACAACGCATCATTAGCAATACAAAGAGCGATTCATCATGGGCATGCTGGTTGACGGCAAGTGGCAAGCGGAGGACGCCAGCGGATTTGTCCGTGACGGGCAAAACGTGCGCTTCGACAGCGGCTTTTCCGGCTGTATCAGCACGGACGGCTCAAGCGAGTTCGCCGCCGAGGCCGGACGCTACGCGCTGTATTTCAATCGCACCTGTCCGTGGTCGCATCGCGCCGCGGTGACTCGTCAGGTCAAGGGGCTGACTGAAGCCATCGATGTGGTCTTGCTGGAACCCGCCATGGGCGAACAGAGTTGGTGGTTTGGTGATTCGGGCGAGTACCACGATCCGGCTATCGGAGCGAAGCATTTGCACGAACTGTATAGCGCGTCCAAGGCTGATTTCACCGGGCGGGTAAGTGTACCCATCCTGTGGGACAAGCAGCTGGGCACCATCGTTAGCAATGATTCGGGCGCCATAGCGCGCATGTTCAATACGCAATTCGACGCGCTTGCCACACGTCCCGAACTTGATCTGTACCCGTCCGCGCTGCGCGGCGACATCGATGAGCTGAACGAATTCATTGCCGACCGCATCAATGACGGCGTCTATCGCTGCATGCTGGCGAAAACCCAGGCCGATTATGAAGTCGGCTTTGATCGGTTGTTCGGGGCACTAGATAGCCTCGACGAGCGACTCAACAACCATCGTTATCTGCTCGCCAACCAACCGACGGAACCGGATTGTCGGCTGTTCGCAGCCTTAGTGCGCTTCGACTGCGTTTATTACGGGCTGTACAACTGCAACCTGCGACGTATCGTCGATTACCCGAACTTGTGGGATTACACCCGCGACCTGTATCAGCTGCCCGGTGTTGCCGAGACTGTCGATATAGAGAAAATCAAAAGTGGTTACTTCACCATGATTGGCCGCGGCGGCATCGTGCCAAAAGGTCCGATACTGGATTTTTCCGCAGCACACGGACGGGCCGCTCGATTCCCTTAGTGACCATTCGTCCGTTGTCGCAACTGCTAGCCGACCACGTTGCTGACCGGTATATCGTCGCGCAACGCGTCGCCAGTTGGCGCTGACATGGATCCCCTGAGTCAGGGCGTACTCGGCGCTGCCGCGCCGCAAGCGCTGGCGCGCAATGAACTGAAATGGGCCGGCTTGCTTGGCTTCCTCGCCGGCATGTCTGCCGATCTCGACGTCCTTATCCGTTCCCAGACCGACCCGCTACTCTTTCTCGAGTTTCACCGGCAATTTACCCATGCGCTGGTGTTCATTCCGTTCGGGGGGCTGATCTGCGCATGCGTATTATATTTCCTGTTCGCCCGGCGACGCCTCAGTTTTCGCGCGACCTACCTTTACTGCACCCTCGGATACGCGACGCACGGCCTGCTGGATAGTTGCACGTCTTATGGCACGCAATTGCTGTGGCCCTTCTCGAACGCGCGTTTTGCGTGGCACAGCATTTCTATCATCGATCCGCTGTTCACTGTGCCGCTACTGGCGGGCGTGTTGTTAAGCGCGCGTTCGGGACGTCGTGTGTGGGCCCGAGCCGCGTTGCTGTGGATAGCGATTTATCTGAGCCTTGGGTTCTTCCAGCGTGATCGCGCAGAAAGCTTCGGCCAGAATTTTGCCGCGACACGTGGGCACACCGGCGCACGGGTCGAAGCGAAGCCGGCGTTCGGCACCCTGCTGTTGTGGAAAACGATCTATGAATTCGAAGGCAAGTATTTTGTTGATGCTGTGCGGCTCGGCTTGACGACGACGCACTATGCGGGACAGTCGGTGCCCAAACTCAAGCTTGCGCGCGATTTCCCCTGGCTTGACCCGAGCTCCCAGCAAGCCCGGGATATCGAACGCTTTCGCTGGTTCTCGGCCGGATACCTGGCGCTATCCGCGACCCACGATGACACCATCATCGATATGCGCTATTCCATGCTGCCCCATCGGGTCGATGGGTTGTGGGGCGTGGTGTTGTCTAGGCACGCGGGTGTCGGGGAGCACGTGAAGTTTCTGTCGCTACGCAATGCCGATGAAGCGACTCGCCACCAATTGGCAGCGATGATTCTCGGTGATTGAACCGCGCACGGACTCGTTGCAGCGAACAGATTTGCGAGACCGTTTGGCGTGTGGGCGCCGGATGCGGTGGCGCATCACCGGATGTTCTCACCCGGTGCGGGCGCGATGATATAAACGCTCGTGATGCGACTATTTCTTACCCATGAGACCCTGAATCGCGGCGGGAATATCAGCCGGGAATATCACTGATTTGGCATTCTCGGAATTCGACAATGCCTGTAGCGAATTAATGTATTTCTCGCCCAGCAGATACACCACCGGCATTTCCTTCTCGCCAATCGCCTCGGTCACGAGTTGAATGGAACGCTGGCTGGCCTTGGCAAGAATCACCTGCGCCTCGGCTTCTCGTTTCGATGCTTCAAGCTGGCCTTCAGCCTGCAAAATTGCCGCTTGCTTGTCCCCATCGGCGCGCGTGACCGTGGCACGTCGCGCGCGCTCGGCCGCAGCCTGCTCTTCCATGGCGTGTTGCATGGTCGTTGACGGATTCACGTCCTGGATCTCAACGGTCTTGAGGGTAATACCCCAATCTGCGATGTCATCGGAAATCGCCGCCTTAAGCTTGGCCTTGATGTGTTCCCGTGACGACAGTGCAGCGTCGAGCGTCATCTCGCCAACAATGGAACGCAGCGACGTTTGAACTAAGGTCTGAATAGCAACCACATAGTCTTCCACGCCGTAAACCGCTTTCTCGGGCGAAATAATATTGATGTAAGCAACTGCGTTGGTGATCAACACTGCATTGTCTTTGGTAATAACTTCTTGCGAAGGGATGTCGAGAACAATGTCTTTGGTGGTGATTTTGTAGGCCACCACATCGACATAGGGAATGATGAAATTCAGCCCGGGGTTCAGCGATGTTTCGAATTTCCCCAGCCGCTGTATAACCCATTTATAGCCCTGCGGAACCTGCCGTACGCCTTTCAGTGCCGTAATGATGACGAAAGTCGAAATCGCTAAAGTAACGAATAATCCTGGGCCCATAGTCTTGCTCTCCGCTTATTGGACGCGTCGTCAACAGATATCTAATTCATGAACAGGGCCGCAAGTGCCAGTTGGTACTCAGGCTTTTTTCACAATCAGGGAATTCCCGGACACATCAATCACGCTGACTCGATCACCGAGTGCCAGATCTTCCTGCGAGATAATGATCCACTCGTCATCACCGAGTACCGGCGCAGGGAAACGCAGCTTGCCGCGCTTGTCACCGTTCGGAACCACGACCACCTGGCCCACTTCGCCGATAATCTGTTCTTTCGACAGGCCCGCCATGGTGCGATCTATCGATAACGGTTTAAGAAATTTGAACCAGGCCACAGCCAGGATCGAAGACAGTACCGTCCACAGTAAAATCTGCCAGCTCAGCGCGAGCTCAGGCTGCAGATACAACACCGCGCCGACGATGAGTGCGGCAGCGCCGAACCACAAAACGAAAAAAGTGGTGAGGAATATTTCGAAAATGGCCAAACCCAGGCCGAACACGACCCAATGCCACGGCAAAATCTCGAATCCCATCGCGCAGCGCTCCCGGACAGTCTCTTGAGCACCAGTATAGCGGCGGCAGTACATGAGCGGGGCTCGGATACCATGTCGCGGCAGGAGACCACCGGGCCACTAACGCTATAATCGCTGAGCGCGTATCCATACCGGAACGCCGCTGCCGCCTCTGGTTCGGATCTGGACACATCGTCATGCAAGATATGGAAGCGAATCGTCAACCTACCGGGCCACGCGTTCTGGACGATGTTCGTGTACTCGACTTCACGGCGGTTATCGCAGGCTCTTACTGCACCCGAATGATGGCCGACCTCGGCGCCGAAGTGCTTAAAGTAGAAGGCCCCGGTGGCGAGATCCTGCGTCATGCCGGACCACTGCGAAATCAAGCCAGCGCACTGTTTAGTTCCATCAACTGCGGCAAGCGCAGTCTGTCGCTGGATCTGAAGAAACCGGCCGCTATTGATATCTGCAAACGACTGGTCGAAAGCCACGATGTGGTCGTGGAGAATTACAGCCCGGGTGTGATGCAGCGGCTCGGTCTCGACTATGAAAGTCTGCGGGCTGTTAACCCGCGTCTGGTCATGTGCTCCATATCCGGCTACGGGCAGACCGGGCCGGAAGCTGGTCGCCCGGCGTACGCCCCTATCGTGCAGGCGACCAGTGGCTTTGAAGCGCTCTACAAGAGTACCCAGGGCGATCGCGATCGACCTTTGAACATGGGGCCTCCGGTTGCAGACACCGCTGCCGGACAACAGGCTTTCGGGGCGGTCATGGCGGCACTTTACTACCGTGAACGCAGCGGCATCGGCCAGTACATTGATATCGCCATGCAGGACACCTTGCTCTCGACCATGCACAAGGACTTCCAGATTGCGATGTTGGATGACGCCAATGACCGGCACTATGGTCCACTCCAGGCGCAAGATGGCTTCGTAATCGTGGTGCCCCTCAACCAACACCATTTCGAATCCCTGATGGCCTGTATCGAACGACCTGATTTGCATGAGGACGAGCGCTTTGCCAGTCTTTCGGCGCGAATCGTCAACTACGATGCGCTGCAGTCAGAAGTCGAAAAATGGACCATGACTCAAACTTGCGAACAAGCACTCACCGCGTTTGAGGCACGCAAGCTGCCGTCGGCGCGCTACCGCTCGTTTCCTGATTTAGCCGATGATCCACAACTTCTGCATCGCGACATGCTGACTGAAGTTGTCGACGAGGCGGGCCCGTTGCTGGTGCCGAATTCACCTTTTTTGTTTTCGCACACGCACGCTGCCATCGGCAAGTCTGTGTCCGCTATCGGCGAGCACAACCGCGTCACGCTAAGTGATTACCTGGATTTCAGCGCAAACGAGATCGCAGCGCTGGAAGCCGATGGTACGCTCGGCCCGGCAAAGTCCACTTAAGCGGGGCGAAGTCCGTCACGTATAAACCGGCATCGCCGGACCTGTATAGAGAAGGAATACGAACATGGATCTAGGCATTCTTTTCGTTGGTGGCGGCATGACCATGGGCGACATCACGAGCATCGCCAAGAAAGCAGAAGCGAGTGGCTTCGCCGCTCTCGCCATGGCTGAGGCGTGGCGCAGTGGCTGGGTTCCCTTGACTGCGATGGCAGCCGTTACCGAACGGGTCAAACTCGCGCCCTATGTGCTCAATGCTTACGGTCACAGCCCTTTGATGACCGGGATGGCCGCCATTGATTTCAATGAAATGTGCGGCGGGCGACTCGAGCTCGGTGTGGGTGGTGGTAATCGCATCATCAACGAACAATGGCAGGGCATTGCGCACGAACGGGTACTGACCAAGATGCGCGAGTACGTCGCCATCCTGCGGCAAATGGCGCGGACCCGGCTTGGCGAGACGTTTAAGTTCGACGGCAAGATTCACAACATGGAATGGGACCCGGCAGTTGATCCCGGCGAGCAGCCGTATCCGGTTTATCTCGCAGCAGTCTTTCCACGCATGATGCGAGTCGCGGCGCAGGTCGCTGATGGCATCGGCGGCGGTGCAACTTTGTCAGTCGACTATCTGCGCGACGTGCTGAAACCACAGGCTGCTGCAGGTGCGGGTGAAATCGACCGCGATCCGGCCAGCTTGCACTGGAGCATCGCTGCGGTGACCGCAGTCGACTCAGACCGTGAACGGGCACGCCGCGCTGCGCGCGAAGCGATATGTCACCTCTACGCACCACTACCCCATCCCTATTATGAATACACTATGCGAGAACAGGGTTTTGCGGCCGCCGCCGATGCGTTACTCAAACTCATGCCGGCCGGCAAGCTGGATGCCGCCTGTGCTGCCATCCCGGACGAATGCATCGACCGTCTGACGATCGCCGGCACGCCTGAAGACTGTCGTGCGCGGCTTGCCGAGTATGACGGCGTCGTGGATGAAGTGTTCATGTTGAACGCGCTTCCGCCTGTCGATAACAACGTAGTCGACGCCTATTCGGAATTTCTCACGCTGGCGTAACGAGGGCTACCTGATGATGCAGCGCGCTGGCGCCAGCACGCCGCCGGTACCCCACCGTTATTGGCAATGATGACCCGAGGCGATTTGAGCCCCACATTTTGAGCGCCGCCGGACGACACGCTGCCTTCGTGAGTGCGGCGCCGACCATTTTTGTTTTCTTGTGGTCGACAGGTTACGTCGGTGCACGTTTTGCGCTGCCCTACGCTGAACCGTTGACGGTGACCTCGATTCGCTTTGCGATCGTGGCAGCCCTGCTCATTCTGCTGACGCTGATACGACGCCCAGCCCTGCCGCGCGATTGGCGCATGTGGGGACATCTGGCGGTCTCCGGAATGTTGATTCACGCTTGTTTCATCGGCGGTATTTTCAGCGCGGTTGATCTCGGCGTCGAAATCAGCGTCGTCGCACTCATTGCCGGTGTTCAGCCCTTGCTGACTGCCATCGTTGTCGTCGTGCTGTTTCGCGAACTTCTGAGTCCACGCCAATGGTTTGGCTTTATGCTCGGCTTCCTCGGCCTCGCGATGGTCGTCACGAAGTCCTTTCAAAGTGGCGCGTTGCCGGTCGCCGGACTGTTCGCGTGCGTGATTGGACTATGCGGTATGACTTTCGGGACCTTGTATCAGAAGCGTTTCGTCGTCGGTGTTGATTTGTTTGCTGGCTCTGCCATTCAGTTTTCCTTCGCGCTGCTGCCCTGCGTACTGTGGGTCGCACTGTTTGAGCACGGCACAGTCGAGTGGAATCTCACGTTTGTCGCAGCCCTGGCATGGCTGTGCCTGGCGCTCTCGCTTGGCGCCATCAGCGTGTTGCTGTTCCTGATACGTGAAGGGGCAGCAGCGCAGGTTTCAAGTTTGTTCTACCTCGTGCCGCCAGTGACGGCGCTACAAGGTTATTGGTTTTTCGGTGAACGTCTGAGTTCGATTCAGCTGGCTGGCATTGTCGTCACTGCAATCGGTGTGGCGATGATCATTACAGCGACGACAGACAACCCGAAATAAGATTTCGCCAGTAAATTCCGCTGCACGAACCCGTCCTTGCGCGCAATCGTTTGTGCGCGTCGCCGTTGTCTGACGACAACGCATATACTTTGTTCACCGTGGGCGACAGGTTCGCGCGTGGGTCGTCAGAGAAGCGCCTGGATGATCTCTTGAGGAGGATGAAAAGATGAAGATTGGAACTGCGATACGGAATATGGGGCCGGCCGCAACGGCGGCTTGCATCGGCCATTGTGCACGTCAGGCTGAAGCAGCAGGACTCGCGCACATCTGGACTGTCGACCACATCGCCATTCCACCCGAGGATGCAGAAGGATCGAACGGTCGCTGGCTCGACCCACTCGCAACGCTCGCGTATCTGGCAGCGGCGACGCAGACGATCGAACTAGGGATCAGCTTGTTGGTCCTGCCCTACCGCCCTGCGCTACCGACTGCAAAATGGATTGCCACCATTCAGGAACTCTCGAACGGACGCCTGCATCTCGGCATCGGGCCAGGTTGGATGCAGCCGGAATTCGATGCGCTGGGTATCAATCGACGCCACCGTGGCAAGATGACCGATGAAATCATCGACTTCATCCGCACGTGTTTCGATGCCCCGGATGACGTCGTTAGCGCCAATGGCCAGGAATTTCTGTTTCGGCCCAAGCCTGCGCGACCGCCAATCTATGTCGGCGGCATGACCGATGCGGCGCTGGCGCGCACCATTCGCTGCGCCGACGGCTGGCTACCGATGGGAATCGATCCCGAAAAGCTGCAACCGCGCATTGAACGACTGCGCGAATTGGCCGCAGAGGCTGGGCGCGAGTGCCCGACTATCGTGCCGATTGCATCGCTGCCCGAATCGCAATCCGAAGCCTTCGATATGCTGTCCGGGTGCGCCGAACTCGGGGTCAGTGACTACATTCAGGCGTCGCGCTACAGCAACGAGGGCGAGTTTGATGTCGTGCTCGAGCGGCTCGCCGATCTGAAAGCGCGCCTGACCTGAATCCGCTTCGCTTACGCGCACCACAACACCGAACTCGAACTCAGCCAGGTAAAGAACAATGACTAGACATGAATGGCTTGCTCAAGTCGTCGAAGACATCATCGAACCGGATCTACCGATTTGCGATCCGCATCATCACTTGTGGGAATCAGCCGATAACCGCTACCTGCTCGATGAGCTGCTCGCTGATTTGAACAGTGGCCACAATGTGGTCTCGACGGTGTATATGGAGTGTGGATCGATGTTTCGCGCTGACGGCCCGGAGGCGCTTAAGCCGGTCGGTGAAACCGAGTTCGTGAACGGCTTCGCGGCGATGGCAGCAAGCGGTACCTACGGCGCCACGCGTTTTTGTGCGTCGATTGTCGGGTTTGCGGATCTCACGCTGGGCGCCGCTGTCGGCGACGTACTGGATGCCCATCGAGCTGCCAGTCCGCGCTTTGTGGGCATCCGGCACGCGAGCGGTTGGGATCGCCACGACGACGTCCGCAATTCGCATACCGCACCGCCGCAGGCGCTGCTCGCGGACGCGACCTTTCGCGAGGGATTACGCGAGCTAGGGCGCCGCGATATGACTTTCGATGGCTGGCTGTATCACCACCAGATCCCGGAACTGACGGCATTGGCGCAGGCGTTCCCCGACCAAACGATTATCTTCGACCACTTTGGTGGGCCGCTCGGAATTGGACCTTACGTCGGCCAGCGCCAGGAAATTTTCGAACAATGGAAAAAAGATGTCGCTGAGTTGGCGCGCTGCGAGAACGTGGTAGCGAAACTGGGTGGACTGGTCATGCCAATTAACGGCTTCGATTTTCACAAGGCAGACAAGCCGGCGACATCCGCCCAACTGGTTGAGGCAACAGCCGATTACTACCTGCATATGATTGAACACTTTGGTCCAACGCGATGCATGTTTGAAAGTAACTTTCCGGTGGACCAGCAAAGCTGTTCCTACGCGGTCCTGTGGAATTCGTTCAAGCTCATCGCAGCGGCGTTTTCAACGAGTGAGAAAGCGGCGCTGTTCCACGACACTGCAGCACGCGTATATCGGGTCGGCCAGAATTAGTTGGCGACGCACGATCGCGTTGCGGAGCTAGGCCGAATCGGCTGGTTTAGTCATCTCAGGACGGAAATTATTGTCCGCATCCGCAGCCACCACTTCCGCCATCGAACCGACATTGATGCGCCCTTCGGCGCGCAACCCGGATTCGATCAGCCGCTCGCTGTAGGTGTCAAAACTACTGATCCAGCGGGCTGGATTTCCGCCGACGATCGCGCCATCAGGCACGGATTTGGATTTGGTGACTACCGAACCCGCAGCGATAACGGCTCGATTTCCAATCCGGACGCCCGGCATAATGATGGCGTTAAACCCGATGAACACGTCGTCGCCAACAATAACGCGTCCGTAGCGATAGCGTCGGCCTTTATCGTCACGCACCAACCACGAGGCTCCATCGTGAGTAATCAAGCGTGCGTTGCCTGAAATGGTCACGCGATCGCCGATCTCCACGAGGTAAGGCTCTGAACCGAATTCCGTTATATAGATGCGGCAGTCTTTCCCGATTTTGACGCCTAGGCGGCGCGCATACCCCTGCGTTCCATACAAGGTTAGAAATAGAAACTTGCGTCCGAATACGAATATATTTCTGATTCGTCGTTTGATTATCGACGACATACTGACGAGATCCATTGCTGAGACTGAGCTGTTGGCATGCTTGCCTTTTCGAGGCGATTCGCACTGTCGTATCCTAGCATGGGGACTGCCCGCGACATCACAACACAGGTGCGAAAACGTTCATGCTTACGGCCAAGATCTTCGCTCGAATATCGACGTCAGCGAGACTCGCAACAGCGCACGGGCGAACAGTCTGTGAGTGAGAAATCTAACCAGCGACGGCACACTATCGTGTTCGTTGGCGGATTCCAGCAGGCCGCGGGGGATGGTGCTGTGGGCGGGCAGATTTTCGCCTGTCGCTCGCTTATCGAAAGCCCTTTGAAAGACTCCTACGAGTGGCACCTGATCGATACGACACAACGCTCGCAGCCACCACCTGGCATTGTGATCCGCAGCATCGACGCCGCACGCCGGCTACTGCGGTTCACTGCAGCCGTCGTAACTGGAAAAGCCGACGCCGTACTCATCTTCACGACCTACGGCGCATTGGGATTCCTCGAGAAAGGCTGCATGGTCCTGTTGGCGCGTATGAGCGCGACGCACGTTGTGCTGACAATACGCTCGGAAATCCGTCCGCTACCATCTGACCGCTGGTTGCTGGGCTTCCGTCGTCTCGTTGTGCGCCGTTGCAGTGCGCTGATTTGCCAGGGGCCAACAGCAAAGCAGTCGGCGCTGTCCCACCTTGAATGCAGTCCGGGAAAAGCGACGGTCATCAAAAACTGGATCAACGTTGCGGCCTACCGGCCACTCGCCACGCAACGTGACTGGCAGCGCGCGGCCAGCACCCTGCTATTTCTCGGTTATCTGGAATCCTTTAAAGGTATCGCCGAACTCATCGAAGCCTGCAGCATCTTGAAACAAAAGGGCTGCAAGTTTCGCCTGCTGGTCTGCGGAGACGGTTCGTTACGCACCCACTTGGAAAATCAAATCGCGACACACGATCTGGAAAATCACGTTGAATTGCGCGGCTGGTGTAACCAGCAGGAAAAGTTCGCAGCTTTGGGCGAGAGCGGCATCCTGGTCCTACCGTCCTATAGCGAAGGGATACCGAACGCAGTGCTGGAAGGCATGTCATCAGGCTGCGCCATCGTGGCCACGCGGGTCGGCGGGGTGCCAGATTTGGTCGAGTCCGAAGCGCAGGGGCTGTTGATCCCGCCACGTCGTGTCGAGCAACTCGTTGATGCACTGGAGAGCTTGCTGAGCGCGCCCGAACAGGTCCAGCGCATGGGCGCGGAGAACCTGCGCATTGCGACAGAAAACCACGATTCAGAACACGTGTGGACGAAAGTGCGAGACGTGATCGCGCGCTAATCTTTGCGCGTCTCTTGCGCACGTGCTGAGGCCTTGTCGGGGCCGAACAGAGACACGAAGCGTTCCACCATGGCATCGAGCGAATAGCGCTCCTTCGCCGCTACTAAGGCCCGTTGGCCGATCACGTCTCGTTCTTGCGGCGTCAGGCTGAATACATGCGCCAGGACTCTTCCGAGTTCATCGGCATCGTCGGAAGGAAAAAGAAATCCGGTTTCGGCGTCGGTAATAATGTCCGGATTGTCCGAAATCGCGGATGCCACAATGATCTTACCTGCACTCATCGACTCAATGACGGCGTTGGGCAGACCTTCCTGAAAAGACGGTAGTACGCTCACATCGGCGATTTTCAACCAACGCTCGACGTCCTCGATTTGGCCGAGATAATGCACCCGCTGTGCGAGCCCCCCCCGACTCGGCCAGGGTACCGAGATCGTCCCGCACAACCTGGTCGTGGACTTTCCCCGCGAAGACCAGGTGGACGTCGAACTGCTCGGCGAGTTTCGCCCTGATGACCGCCTCGATCAGGCAACGATGGTTTTTCATCGCATAGACCCGCCCGACAACCAGCACCAGCATGGAACCCGCGCTCGCCCCGAGACTTGTGCGCATAGCGAGTACTTCACTGGGATCCAGATCAACTTCGAAACGAGCTGGATCGACGCCATTAGGAATCACGTGAATGTGCTCGGCTGGTACCCGCGCAGTTGTTTGCAGAACGGTCTTGATAGATTTGGCGTTAACGACCGCGCAAGTAGCCAATCGCCAGGTTAAGCGTTCGAGAACCCGCCACACGCGCAAATCACCGATCACGGTGCTGCGCGTCGAATTGATGATCACGGGGACGCGCGCCAAACGTCCGATGAGCTTCGCCCATAAACCCGGTACGTTGAGGAATGCCACCAGCGCGTGTGGGCGATGGCGGCGCAGGTAGCGAAACAGATCGAACAGAAACAGCGGGTCAAATGCGGAGCGCTTGCGCAGGCAGTCGTAAGCAATATCGTTTTCAATCAGCATCGGTGCAAAGTGATACAGCTCGTGGTACATCACTACACGAACCGCGTGGCCGCGATTCTTGAGGCCGCGTGCAAGCTCGACAATCTGCCGTTGCGCGCCTCCTGAACCCAGGCTGTCGATAAATAGCACAACGCCAGAGGGTTGTAGCCTGGTACCCGTGTCGCTCAAATCGCCGGCCCGCTTCGCGCCAGGTCATACGCAGCTTCAACGGTGAGGAACAGCACACTGCCACCAGCGTTTGTACACGCGCCGTCGGCCTGTTTGGGCTGGTTGGAACTCACGTCATCGTGCCTCGATTATGCGAATGGGTCGTGGAACGTAAATTCGAATCACAAGGCGTACAATTCTGAACTGTGCTCAGACCCATGCCGGCCTGCCAGCAAAAAATAGCGTACGGGGCGAGAATTTAGTGATGAAAACCATGTTGACCCAACGCTAATCTGCAGCGCCATTATTTTAACTGATCGAATTCCCACCACGTAATGCGACTGCGACAAAACATGCTCTGGATGCTCTGTGGTAACGGCACATTCGCCGCTTTCCAATGGTTGTATCTGATTTGCACGGCACACATCTACGGCCCGGAGGCAGCCGGTTACTACGCCTTGGCGCTGGCCATCATTTATCCTGCATTCGCGTTACTGAATCTGCAATTGCGACGGTTGCAGGTTACCGATCGTGAGAGCCAGATCCCGTACGCGGCTTATGCGTTTTATGCGGCAGTAAGCGGCGTTGTAGCCTTCCTCGCTGCGCTGGCGATCTTCTTCGCCATGGAGAGTCCCGGCATCGAACTCTGTCTCATCTTCGTAGCGCTCGGCAGTGCGAAGTTCGTCGAGTACATGAGTGAAACTTGCTATGGGCACCTGCAGTACAGCGAATTAATGATGCCTATCGCGCGCTCGCTGTTCATGCGCAACAGCTGTGGCTTCGCCCTATTCTTCGGGATGGCGCTGTTCGGTCTGCCATTATCGTATGCGGTATTTGCTATCCCCAGCGCATGGGCTGTGGTGTACTTTTTGCACGATCTCAAGCAGGTTAAAAGCGTAGACCGGTGGCCCCGACTCAGCAAGGATCTCTCTGGACACCTGAAAACAATTATCCGCACTGGCCTGCCATTGGGTGGCCTTATCTTCCTCAATCAACTCTACATCACCGCACCACGCATGCTGCTCGTTGAATTGTCCAGCGTGACGGCGCTCGGCTACTTTGCGCCAATCGCGAGCCTGATCACTCTTGGTTCCTTATTTATCGGCTCGGCAAACGGTGCCGCGCTGCCGCGTTTATCTCGCTTCCATGCCAATGGCGACATCAGGAGTTTTGTGCTGCTGGCCGTCAAGCTGTGTTTGCTCACAGTAGCCGTGGGTAGCGGGGCGATTGCGCTCGCTTGGTTCGCAGGCGATTTGATTGTTGCCGCGATCTTCGACAAGCCGCATCCGGATGCCCAGAAGACCTTGCTCGTGACCATGGTTGCGGGTGCGTTCTGGTATCTCGGTGGCGCAACCGGAACGGTGTTAACGGCGAGTCGCTCGTTTGGTGCGCAACTGCAAACGTCGGTTGTCTTGTTAATCGTGGTGAGTGGTTTCGGTATCGCTTTGATTCCCGTGTACGGGATGCTTGGCGCTGCCTATGCCTTGGTCGCAGGGGCTGCTACAAAATTCCTGCTTCAACTGGGCGTGATCGGCGTGCGCCATGCGCGCACCGCGAGTTGAACATCCCGCACGGATTCCGGGGTATCGCTCGGACCGAAGTTACCGCCCTGGCGCAGCACCCTAATTCGGGGACAGTTACTGTANNATACAGTAACTGTCCCCGAATTAACGGTAATGCCTATACTGGCTGCTGATCATTGCGTTGCGGAGGATTTCGATATGCCGAGCCACAGAGAGAAATGTGAGGCGTTCGCGAGTCTGCACCAACAACCCGGTGCGTTTGTCATCCCGAACCCTTGGGATGCCGGCTCGGCGCGATTGCTTGAAGGGCTGGGTTTTGCAGCGATTGCGACTACTAGCGCGGGGCTGGCGCTGACTCTCGGTTGCGCTGACGGCGACATCACGCTGGCGCAGAAACTCGCCCATTGCACGCAACTGGCCGAAGCCACCTCAATCCCCATCAATGCAGATTTTGAAAACGGTTTTGCAGATGATCCAGACGCAGTCGCTGCCAATACGCTTGCGCTCGCAGGTACCGGCGTTGCAGGTTGCTCAATCGAAGATTTCAATCGCGATACCCACGAGCTGTACGAATTCAACCTGGCTGTCGAGCGAGTTCACGCTGCCGCACAGGCCGTAGCTACATTGGGCATACCGTTTCAACTCACCGCACGTGCCGAGAATCTGTTGCGCGGCGTCAACGATATCGATGACACCATTAAAAGACTGCAGGCCTACGCCGCCGCCGGCGCTGCGGTGTTGTACGCGCCAGGCCTGTCGTCACTGGAAGATTTAGCCCGCGTAACCGCCGAACTGGACCAACCATTTAACGTCCTGGCGCCATTCTTTCATGGTGCTTCGACTGCGGACTTCGCAGCCGCAGGTGCCAAGCGCATCAGCCTGGGTAGCGCACTGCATTCGGCAACCCTGCAGCCCTTACTGGACGCTGGTGCCGAGATGCTTGAGCGAGGCAGTTTCGAATGGATCGGTGGCATGGCCTCTGGCGCCGAGATAAAAAGATTGCTCGACTGACCAGCAACCCCAGCGCCCTGCTAGTGCCGGGTACTCGTACCTTTGGGTCTCTGCGCCATCCAGCCGGCGCGCCAAACCGCAAGCCACATGCGCAGGACTATGACGGCAACCACATCCGCCTACCCTAAGCTACCTGATTGGGCAGCACGCCTGGAACCTGGCAGATGGCGGCGCATCTCTGGCGACAGACCCGATCTCGGACTGCCGGCCACCGCCCCTGGAACACGCTTTCTGGCCGACAATGATCCCGCACGTGATGCGCGCCTCAATCCGGCAAAAACTGTCACAGAGCGGTTACGACGACTCGCAGGCCGTGCGCCGCATGCACCGTGGCGCGGTACAGTCGGCTTTGCGGCGATCACCGAAGCCTGGAATAGTGCTGTCTATGCGCACCGGCACGGTGTCTCGGGGGCGATGGTCGTTTTCGGCGGCGGCCATAATGACTATTTTGGATCGGACGTTCACGCGTTCGACCTTGCGACTCGTGAGTGGCGCTGCCTCAGCCACGGCTATGTCGACGGCCCACCCTCCGCCTACGGTGCCGGCGCGGTCTATCCGACCAGCGTGTACCCCGACAATTCGCCATTGCCGCCGCACACTTACGACTATGTTCAATACGACGATCAGGCGAATAACCTCATCTTGCTGAAGGGACAGACAGAACTCGGCCCTAACGTTAAAGCTGCGCCGATTCCTCACTTGTTCAATCTGGATACCCTGTCCTGGCAGCACGGCCGGCGGCTTCAGCAGCTGGGATGCCAAGCGGCGCCTATTGTGGGGTCACTCAGGCGACGACGGTGGTGGCAACGCATTTGTCGCTTATTGTCCGGACGGCACGAATACAGATGGCAGTGTCGGTAGCTGGCGGGAATTCCATTCCAATAAGATGGCGGGGCGCGCCAATCACAACACCATTCAATACGAACCTTGTGCCGATTTGCTGGTGTTCGCCGTCCACGCCTGTAATGCGCTTGCGACTATCAATCCGGAACACCCCGAGCAGCCGCTTGCTTCGCTCGAGTCAAAGGGAGACAGGCCGCGACTTAGCCCATACGCCGCGCTCGAATATGCACCTCGGGCAGGCAAACTGGTGTATTACTCGGCGCTCGATGGTCCATCGATGTACGCCATCGACATTCGTGATGAAGCGCACTGGCAGAAAATCGCAGCCGCGGACAGTGTCGATCCGATCACAGACGCTGCTGCGCAGAGTGAATTTCCGGTCAATCTGTCTCACACCTTTGGCAGGTTTCGTATCGCGAGTTTCGCGGAGCTCGAATTAGCCGTGCTTGTGCGCCACGTCGATAGCTCGGTTTTCGCGATGCGACTACCAGAGACCGGTCAGCACAGGACGTGAATTGCCGGATTGCCGAGCAACTCTGCAGAAACAGCCGCGCCACCGGTCGGCGACATGCCACAGGTTGTCGCAGTGTTCGTTTGCCCGGCACAATCGATGCTCCTCGAAGTCAAACCTCGTTCCCATCGAACGTGCTCACGCAATTTCACAGGGGTGCCCTAATCACTAGAAACAAACACCCGCTTCGCTCAAAATTGGTGGCCGGCAAACGGCAATCCGGTTTCGCTAAACCGCCGCGTTCTCCAGCCCGTCTTCCGCAAGCGACCTAATCTGATTCTGGAACTTCGATTTATGACTACGACAATCGCACCGTATGGCGAATGGCGCTCGCCGATTACATCCGATCTGATCATTGCCAAATCGATTGGTCTTGGCGGTCCGCAGCCCTCGCCGCATGGATTGCTGTGGAGTGAAGGCAGGCCGCAGGAAGGTGGCCGCGCCGTCATTGTGCTCCGCAACGAGCAAGGTGAGTGCACCGACCTCATCCCGCCGCCGTTTAACGTCAGGACCCGCGTTCATGAATATGGCGGCGGCGCGTGGTTACTTCACGAAGACACCGTCTATTTCTCGAACTTTTCCGATCAACAAATCTACACAGTCTCGGTAGCAGGCGGCACGCCGGTTGCACTAACCGCAGCGCCGGAATGCAGATTCGCCAATGGTTGCGTGGATGCGCGTCGCAATCGCATCATTTACGTAATCGAAGATCACAGCGACGCTGGCAAGGAAGCACAAAATCGATTGGGCGCAGTTGATATGGATAGTGGTGAGATTTCCATCCTCGCCAGCGGCCACGATTTCTATTCATCACCAACATTATCCGGCGACAGCAGTTGTCTGGTCTGGATCACATGGGACCATCCGCACATGCCGTGGGATGACACGACTTTGTGGCGGGCCAACTTCAACGCAGCAGGGGAGCTCGAGGAGGCGACAGTCATCGCAGGCGGCGACGGGGTGTCGGTGCAACAACCGGCGTTTAACGCACGCGATGAATTGCATTTCGTATCCGATCAGAGCGGCTGGTGGAATCTATACAAGATCAGCGAAAGTGATTCGGCAACAAATCTATGTCCGATGGCTGCGGAGTTTGGCGGGCCAGCGTGGGGATTCGGCGGTAGCCATTATCACTTTCTCGACGACGACGTCATTGCGTGTCTTTATGGAATCAAAAACGAAAGCCGTATCGGATTGCTAAAAGACGGGCGACTTGAAGACATCGAACTGCCGTTTACCGATATTGGCGGCCTGCGCATCGCGGGTTCGATGCTTTTTTTCCTGGCGGCCAGTCCGACACGCTTCAACACCATCGTCAGTTACGATTTAGCCAGCAAAACCCTCAACGAGATCAAATGTGCCTCGGATACCAGTCTCGACCCCCGCTTCATATCAATTCCCGAAGCCATTGAGTTCGCCACCGCAGAAAACGAAACCGCCCACGCGTTCTACTACCCACCAACCAACGGTGACTTTGCTGCGCCGGCAACTGAACTACCTCCATTACTGGTCATCCTGCATGGCGGCCCGACTGGTGCGACGCACAGTTCAATCAGCCTCGGTACGCAATATTGGACCAGCCGAGGCTTCGCGTTGCTGGACGTGAACTATCGAGGATCGACGGGATACGGTCGTGAATATCGCGACAAGTTGCACTTGAACTGGGGTATTACTGACGTTCAGGACACCGTCCACGGAGCCAACTATCTGGTCGCCGAGCGCAAAGCAGACAGCGACCGCCTCGCTATCCGCGGCGGCAGCGCCGGCGGCTATACAACGCTTGCAGCGCTGACCTTTGCCGATACTTTTAAGGCCGGCGCGAGCCACTATGGCATTGGCGATCTCGAAGCGCTTGCGAAAGACACCCACAAGTTCGAATCGCGCTATCTCGATTCCTTGATTGGTCGCTATCCGGAAGACATTGAAACCTACCATGCACGCTCACCCATCCATCACGCCGAACAGCTAACCGGAGCAACGATTTTTTTTCAGGGTCTCGAAGACCAGGTGGTTCCGCCCAATCAAGCCCAGACCATGGCTAAAGTGCTGGCTGATAAAGGGATTCCGGTAGCCTATGTGCCTTTCGAAGGGGAACAGCATGGATTCCGGCAGGCCCACAACATTAAGCGCTGCCTCGATCTTGAGTTGTATTTCTACGGTCGGGTGTTTGGCTTTACGCCCGCTGACCAGATTGATCCGATTGCGATCACGAATCTGGACTAACACTGCCGCCAACGGTGGTCGCCTTCATTGGTTGGTGATCCGTCATCTGCCCCACTGTGGATCAAATCACCTGCAATACAACCAACAGGAGTATGCTCAACGGCCCCGAAGGAGTATCTAAGATGGCGAAGGAACGTAAACCCAATCGTGAGACCAAGAAGAAAGCGGTCTTAACACCGAAAGAAAAGAAGGCTGCAAAGAAAACCCGTGGCGAGACGAAGTCGGGGCTCGGCATCCAGCAGCCACGCGGCGCTTAACCGGCTAACCGCAGAACCGTCGCGCCTCGTGCACAACCCTTAGTGCCCCGTTGACGCCGCCGACGCGCTTCAAGATCTCGACAATCCCGGGCGTTTGTCTGCAGCAGCCAAGGAAGTATCCGAGCTTCGGGCGCCACCTGCGGCGCGCATCGGCTGCCCGGATCGTGAACCTACGCGAGAATCACTCTGCACTCTCCCTTTATTGGACACCCTGGCTCGCGTCATTTGAGCGTCTGATCAGGCAGCGCTATAGGTCGCTCGACATTACCGGCGTGCGAAGACTGTCATTTCGTCAGACCACGACACCACGCATACGCCATCCGTGATCGCAGTAGCGCACGCCTGACGGGCTTGCAGCACGCGCTAGCAAGCCCACTACGAGTTGTGCGCTTCAACGCAGAGGCCGGCGGCGCTAGAATCGTAATCTGACCAAACAGTTCGCGGGATTCATCGCTGACATACGCCTTTCGCAGTTGCTCGCATGACGGCAACTTATGTCGACCCGCGAAATTTCGATCATTCCAGACCCCGGATATCCCGATGCTATCGAACAAAACAAATTTCATGCGTTTGCTGAGCACCCTGCTGGTTGTTCTGTTCAGCACGACGGCGCCCGCTCAGATCCCCGCCGCACCAGCGACATCGTCGCCCGCGGCCGTCCAGGAGACTCAACCACCGCCACCGATCCCCGACAGCCTGGCAACGCCGCGCGCGACGATGGAGACCTATCTTGACGCCATGGCCGGGGTACGCGAGGACCGCGATGGGGCCATGGAGCAGGCGTTGACGACCCTCGATCTGAGCGAGATAAACCCGCTCGTTCGGGCCGAGAAAGGCACTGAAATCGCATGGTTGCTGTTCGAGGTGCTGGAACGTACACGACCGCCCAATACGAAAAAGTTTTCTACCCGCCGCGAAGGCCGACCCTACGTTTTCCAGACTTACGAGAACGGCAAAGTCGAACTGCTGCATACCGCACACGTTGGCTGGCGCTTCAGTGCCGCGACCGTCAAGGCGCTGGAACCCATTCTCGACGAGCTCATCGACGCCCAGTTGGCGAAGGGAGAAGACGCCGACTTGACCTATTTGCCGGTCCACCTCCGCTTGCGCGCCAGCATTCCCACTGAACTTCGAAAGCGCACGCTGGTACTCGAGCACTGGCAGTGGCTCGGCATTCTGCTCATTATACTGGTCGGTCTGATAATCGATAAGCTGGTCGCAGCTTTGCTGCGAGTCGCGGCGCGTACCTGGCGCACACGCTTCGCTGCAGGTGCATTCCGTGAGGTCGATGATTCCATTCTGCGTCCGCTCGGTTTAATGGCGCTGGCGCTGGTGTGGTGGGCCGGACTGAACCTACTCAGTTTGCCCGATGGCGTTCTGGCTATCCTGTTGGTGTCGGTCAAATTCCTGGCCTGTTTATCAGCAGTTTGGGGCGCCTATCGCCTGGTCGATTTACTCGGCGCACTCTTGCAGGACAAGGCCAAGTTGACCGAGAGCAAACTCGACGACGCTCTGGTACCGCTGGTCACCAAGACCATTAAAGTTTTCGTCACCGTGATGGGTGCGGTTTTTATCGCGGACAACCTCGATGTGGATGTCACCAGCCTGCTCGCAGGTCTTGGCCTCGGCGGCCTCGCATTCGCGTTGGCCGCAAAAGATGTTGCAGGCAATCTGTTCGGATCGATCACCGTGCTGCTCGACCAGACCTTTCACGTTGGTGACTGGGTCGTGATCGGCGATGTTGAAGGCTCGGTCGAACGCATTGGCTTTCGCAGTACCCGCGTTCGTACGTTTTACGATTCGCTGGTCTCGGTACCTAACTCGACTTTGATCACAGCCAATGTCGACAACATGGGCGCACGCTCGTTTCGGCGCCTGAGCTGCAAGTTTGGCATCGCCTATGAAACGCCGCCCGACCGCATCGATGCCTTTTGCGAAGGTATTCGGGAGATCGTGCGCCAACACCCCTATATGCGCAAAGACGCTTACCACGTCTATCTGAACGGCCTGGGCAGTGCGCAACTGGATATTTTGGTGTACGTCTTCTGGAGCGTCCCGGACTGGGGCACAGAATTGCGCGAGCGGCATAGATTCCTGCTCGATTGCCTGCGCCTCGCTGAACGCCTCGGTGTTGAGTATGCCTTCCCGACACAGACGCTATACATGAAGCAGGCCGAGAATGGGTTGTTGCCGGTCGCCGAAGGCGGCTACACGCCGTCCATGAGCGAACAGGATGCACAAGCGCGTGGACGCGAGCAGGCCGTCGCTGTGGTCGGGGCTACACTCGGTCTGGGCGTTGTGCCTGAGCCGGTCAACTCCGGCGGCGGCGATGCCGACGGCGAGTAGCGCGTATCGCCCTTCGCGGTATCCGGTCGGCTTGCGGTAAGCTTTTTTACTCACGGCTAGGTACGACAGCCGCTCGGGGTAGCAGGGCTTTCCGGGCCGGTATTCGCGCCGCAGCTCCGATCTGCTCGCGAGTCAGGACGGTGTTTCGCTAAGCCCGAGGGTGCCCGGCACGAACCGGCAGGCGTTTCCGCCCGTGTGGCCCACAGCGAATAGACTGCCTGTCCACACTTATCCCGCCGGGATAATTTCGAAACGTGGCGGGTCCTCATTGAGCGGACCTTTGTCGATCCGAATGTAGCCGTGCCGTCCGAAGCGGCCGCTACCATTGATATAAAACACGCCCGGTTCTGCATCGGCGTCGCCTAATTCATAACCGAATGCCAGCGCGAGTAGCTCGATCAATTCGTAATGAGTGGGACGCTGTAGTTTCCTCAACGCCGTCTCCAACTCCGCATCGAGACCGTGAGAATAGAACAGCACCGGCACTCGGGTATTGCCCGGATCGAGCTGACCATGACCGAACAGGCCAGCAGGGTTCTCGCCGAGAAACTGCCCATGATCGGACGTCACCGCGATTAACAACGGCCCAGCCACCCGCTCGCGCATGATGGTAATCAGCGTATGAATGATGAAGTCGTTATAGCGCACGGCATTGTCGTAGCCATTGCGTTGGAACTCTGCGTACGGCAAGTCCTCGGTAGGAAAGATAGCCAGCTCCGGACGCAAACGGTAATTGTGTGGATAGGGTCCGTGCGCGCTACGCTGATGGAAAACCACGAAATTGTGGCTCTGCAGCGATAAATCTCGCGCGTACTTGAGCAACATCTCGTCGTGCAGTTCGTCGTACTCGTCCTGCGCAATATTCTGTGTCACGAGCTTATCAATGTAACGCGTGCCGGCTCCGCGCAACAGATTCATGCCCTGCGCGGAATAAAACTGGATGTGGAATCCACCTCTTCCGGCCAAGCGAAACAGATTTGTACGATGGGTGGCGAAGCGTTGTTCGTCACGCGGGTCGCGCACCCCGTTCCAGAATGAATGGAACGAAGACAAAGTCCCGACACCCGCGGAAATACCTTCCGCATAGGTGAAGTGTGGATCCTCGGTGAGCGATTGAAGGCGCGGTGTCGTCTGGCGGTCAAAACCAAACAGCGACATGCGTTGCGAAGCGAGGCTCTCCGCCATGATGAGTACCACCGTGACCGGAGCCGGTTCTGCGATGCGCGACACTGCGACTGGTGAAAAGTCTACCTGTTCGCCCACGTGGCGATGCTTGTTTCCGAACGGCAACGCACGAGACAGCAATAATGAGAAGGTCAGATAGCTGTTTGATATAGACGGATAGACATCGATGGGGAAATATTTGACGGGATCTTTCGCGCCGAGCACTTTATAAGGGCCAAAGGCCAGCATGGCGATCACCACCACGCTCATCAACGGCACCGTTTGGCGCGCAGCAGCGGCGGCAAAAAACACCCAGCCCGCGGCTATGTAAGGCACCAGTACCAGCAAAGGAGCCAGCATCAACTGATCTGAAACCGCCATTGCCGCCTCGGTCACGTCTGCCAGTTCATCCAGCCCATGGGTGATCACATTGGCATCAATGACGCCGCCGAAGTAAGCCATGTAGCAGAAATGGGTGAGCTCGAACACGCCGACAACGGCGAGCAGGCACAATGGAAACGCGCGCCCCGGGACCAATGTCACAAGTAGTGCGGCGAGCCCGACGGCGGCATAACCAACGCCCCCGTAGACTGCCCGGTTGTTCAGGCCGACCAGCGTACTCAGATGGTCGGGCAGCACGATTGCCGTTGCCAACACGAACGCCAGCAGCACACTGATGGCAAGCCCGTGCACTACGCGCATCGGGTGCTCACTATTAATCGCTTCGCTTGATACACAGACCAACAGCTCGGTAAAACTTGGAATGGCCAGTATACAAAAGGCATTTGCCGGGAAGGCCCCGAGTTTGCCACCCTTGTTTTAAACTGCACGGGAAGCTCACGCGTGTTTGATCAAACCCGCAACGTTGTCCTCAGTGCGGTCGCGCCCGTTCTGCGACCAGCTAACGAAAGCGGTCGAGTGCGCGCAGGCCCCAGCCGAGCATCGGCCGAAACCACGGATTGCCGCGATAAAAAAAGCGCGTGGCATGAGGAATATCCATAAATACGCTGCTGTCCCGTTTGCCGGCGATCAAATGAGCAACGTGATCGGCAAACAAGGTCGACAGCGCGACGCCATGACCACCGTAGCCGAGCGCATACCACAGACCATCCTGGCGTCCGATGTGTGGCATGGAATCGAAAGTCACGCCGAGCTGACCGCTCCATGAGTGTGAGATCTCGACGCCGGCGAGCGCTGGGAACATCGCCACCATATCGCGCTGAAGAATGGCCGCGCTTTGGGCCAAATCCTGATCGGGGGAAATTGTCGTGCGGCCACCGAACAGCATGCGGCCGTCACTGGTGATACGAAAATATTTCAGAAACCAGTTGGAGTCATAAAACATCCGCCGGCGTGGTGAGAGTACCTTTTGCAATGCGCTGTCCAATGGCTCGGTAGCGATAATGTAACTACCGACCGGCAGTACCCGCCGTTGTATGCCCGGCACCATCTCACCGGTGTAGCCGTTGGTAGCGATCAGCACTTCAGCGGCGTCCATAACGCCTTTAGTTGTACGCACCAACCATCGTGTACCAACACGGTCGACGTTCAGAACCAGGTTTCGGGCACACAATGTGACGCCATTACGCGCCGCAATTTCAGCCAGGCCACGGACCCATTTCGCCGGATGCAGGCCCGCACTCGTTGGGTCGATCGTCCCACCACTATAAGCATCGGTGCCGATTTCGTCGGCCAGTTCGGAGGGTGCTACATCGGTGCGGTGATAGCCGAAATTACTGGCCAGCCACTCGGTTTCACGCTGCATCGCGTCAAAGTGCGCCGGTTTGCACGCCAGATACACCGACCCACTGCGTTCAAACTCACAATCGATGCCCTCTTTGCGAACAATTGACTCGACCATATCGATGCCAGCGACCGAGGCGCGCCACAACGCCTCGCCCTGCTCGCGCCCATAGGTCTGTACAACTTTCGACGCATCGTTTTTCAAACCCACCAGCGCTTTGCCACCATTACGGGACGACGCCCCCCAACCGATCGCGTGCTGATCGATAACCACCACATCCATACCCAATTGCTTGAGCTTATGCGCGGCGCCGAGCCCGGTATAGCCGGCGCCGATAACGGCGACGTCGGTGCTCGCGGGCAATGGGTCAGCACCAAGTGACGCAGGCATGGGCGCCTGCTCTTGCCACAACGAGCTTTCAACTACGGTCATTATTACTGTCTACTTTTATTGTTATCGCGCGCGCCTGCGCGAGCACGTCGGGAAGTCTGGGCGTTATCGAGCGAATAGCACGCCAAATTATACGCGCCCGGAGCGGGCGCTGTTATGGGAGTCTCGCAATCCGTTCCTGCCACACATGACACAATGTCCGGTAGCTACGTTCTGCCTGGGCCAGCACAGGTTCTGCATAGCCACTCACTTCACCTATCGCGGCCAGCGGTAGCTGCCATTCACAGGCCAATGCGGCCCAGTCGATGACTGGTAGGCCGCGGCCTGCATACTCCCAATCAATGAGATACAACTTTGTCTCAGTAAATATGACATTCCCCGGCACCGGATCGTGATGGCACAAGCCGGCATCAGATTGCGTGCTGAGAGATTCAATCTCCGCGCGCAATTCCGTCAGCACGCCGGTAACTGTGTTCCCATCGGCCTGGTCATCGCTGCGCAGGTAATCGATGGGTGCACCCTCGATAGGTAGCGCGTGGACCCGTTCAAACAATTCAAACAAGGCAGTCTGCTGGTGCACTGCGAGTACCGCCGGGTTCAGATGCTGTCCCTCTATATAGGCGGTAATCTGGTAGCCCCGCTCGGCATCGGCACACAGCAGCGCCGGCGCCAGCCCCGCATCGGCTGCATGACGCAGCAGCGCTTGTTCCCGAACCCGGTCGATGCCGAGTGTCTTGCTGTGCGGTGAATCAATACGCATGACCCAGCGTTCGGCATCCGCCTCAATCAGGAAACTGCGATTGGTAAGTCCACCGGGCAAGCGTCGCAGGAGGCGCGGCGGTGTGTGAAAAGGCCAGCCAAGTGCCTCCCAATCGGCCAGCAAGGTGTCAGCTTGATGCACGCACACGGTCCTCGAAGCGCGGGCGATTGGCGTTCAGATTGAGGGCGCGTAATGGATCAATAATACTCTGCGTATTCATGTCTCAGGTGTTACCAGCTTAACCTCTCAGCGCTGCCACGTAGCGACGCCGCCAGCTGACATAACCGATCACGACAATCACCAGATAGACAGCGAACAGAGCTGCCGTGAGGTGTAACTGGCGTTCAATATACAAAGGGATCGACAGCGCATCGATAACAAACCAGTAGATCCAGTTCTCGAGAATTTTGCGCGCCACCATGAACGTTGTGACAACCGCCCCCCAACTGGTCAGGGAATCCAGATACGGCCATGCCGCCTGTGTATAAACACTAAGCATTTTGCCGGTTACCAGCGCAAGTACGACGACGGCCCCAATGACCACCACGTGCCGTTGCGCGGTCCAGGTTGAGATGGTGCGACTCACGCCACCGCTACCAGCCCGCCATTGATACCAGCCGAACACAGCCATGCCCATGTAGTACACGTTCAGGGCAGACTCCATCAGCAAGCTGACGTTCCAGAACAACGCCGTATAAATGGCGGTACTCGCGAACGCGCAAAGCCAGCACGCGATGTGTTCGCGCGCCGCCAGCACCAGATAAGCAAGCGCCAGAGCAACTGCAGTCACTTCCCAGGCTGACATCGCTGCCAGCGCGTTCGCGAAGGAGTCGGTCAATTAACCTCGTAGCCTGGAATGAACTTGGTCACGAATACCGACGTACCGAATGCTTCGTAGCTTGCTTTCATCGCGTCGCGCAGCATATTCATCAACGGATCAAAGTCGCCCAGCACGCGGGTTGCGGTTGGGGTCGTCTCGACGATAAACGCGGGATCTTCGTTGAGTTCCGCGATGAACTCGTCGATCGGCGGAAGATAGTCGTCGCGGATCGGATACATACTGATTTCAATCGTTAGCTTCATTGTGCTGCCTCGCAGGATTGTGAACCACTTGTCAGTAAGCCCAGGTTAATTCCGCACCGTATACGCGCCCTTCGCCGAACTGGTCATGCCTGCGATTCACACTGAAGCCATCACGCTGGTCGTTGGCGAAGTACAAACCGTGTACTGCATACTGCGTATTCAGCAAATTCCGAGCCCACAGGCGTACGGTCGCCCGCTTGTACTGATAGGCGAGACTGGTGTTCATCAACGCATAGTCGTCCAGCTTTTCGTTATGGTAGTAACCAAAGAAGCTCTCGTCGCGCCCTTCGATAGAGAGATTGGCGGCCAGGGCTGGCAGTACCTGCCAACGTAACCCGAAGTGATACTGCCAGCGCGGCGCTTTGGCCTGATCGCGATCGCGGAGGGTCCGGAATGTGTTGGTATCGAGATCGAACACCTGCATCGAATCCACGTTCGTTTCGAGATAGCCGACTCGCGAAAGCAGGCTAATGGCATCAGTGACAGCGAGATCCATTTCCAGCTCGACGCCGTAGTTCTCAGCATCATCAACGTTGTCCAGAAAGCCGACGAAAGTAAAGGTACTTGCGTCCCACAGCCAACTTTCCAATTGTGCGTTTGAGCGGTCCATGTGAAACACGCTCAAGCGTAAATCCAGCCGATCGTCGAGATAGCGTCCCTTGAGCCCAAGTTCCTTGTTAAACAGGGTTTCGGTGTCGAAACGCAGCCGATCGACGACAAACGGCTGAAAACGCGCAGCAACAATGGGCTGCACCGAGGTCGCACTGGTGTTCACACCGCCTGGTTTGGCGCCGCGCGACAGGGTCGCATAGAGCAAGGTATCAACGCGCGCCTGAAACTCCAGCGTCGCGTCGCCGCTCCAGAACGTCGCGTTGGTCTGGGTATCTACCGCATTGCTGTCGTCGTAGTCGTCGTTGAAGGCTTCACCGCGAATTCCCAACCGTGCTGTGACCCGTTCGGTGAGAGCAAGCTCGAGCTGGCCATAAAATGCATAGCGATCGGTCTCATAGTTGCTCGTGAACGAGCCAAAACGTTCGCGTGCCATATCTTCCTGGCGATGGTGAAAATAGGCGCCGGTGACCCACGACAGCTTGCCGTGTTCGGCCAGCCAGCGCAGGTCGACGGTAACCTGTTCGCGTTCACGCTCAATCGCGTCGCTGCTGTTGAACTCGAAGGCTGGGTCGCAGCGCCGGCCATCACAAAAACCTGCAAACACCCAGTCCTCATCGAAACCATAGCGCTCGTCGGCATCGCTGAAAGTCGATTGCAGCTGAACTGCGCCCGGCGCGCCCATATCCCAGCGTAGCCGTGCCGATACGGCCACCGCTTCCTGAGCATCACTGCCCGGCGTATCACTGAGCGTGGTGCGCGTATTGTTCAGAGTGAATGCGTCGTAACCGTTGTCGGCATCGACGTAGAGCGTCGTGACATCGGCACTCAGATCGGGCGTGATATCCCAGATGAACTTGGCGCGCGCGGTCAGCTCGTCCAGATTCTGAGTGTCGTCACGGCCGAGAAAGGCGTTCTTCATAAAGCCGTCAGAGCTGTTCTGACGAATCGCTACGCGTGCGCGCAAGGTCTCGCTGAGTGGTCCGCCGGCGGCCGCGCTGACATGCCAGGATTCGAAATTGCCATAACCGGCGTCAAAGTCGGCTTCGAATTCCTCACCCGGATCGCGACTGCGAATATTAATCATGCCAGCCAGGGCGCTCGCACCGAACTGAGTACCCTGCGGCCCGCGCAGCACTTCGATCTGTTCCGCATCGAATAGCAAAGCGCTGCTCGCTACGTTCGACAACTCAATGCCGTCGAGCACGATCCCTACCGAAGGAAAGTGTTTCGGATCAACGAACTGTTCCAGATCGCCAACCCCGCGCATCTGCACAAAGCGGGCGCGCGCACCGCCCACGGAAAAATTGACGTTCGGCATGGTCGCGAGCGTGTCTTGCAGATGACGGGCGGCGCGTTCGACCATCGCCTCGCGGTCAAGCACGCTAATGCTGCCGGCGCTGGTCATGAGTTCGGTGTCACGAAAGCCGGCGGTAACGACCACCTCTTCCATGCTGACCGCTTGAGTCGCGGGGTCGGGCTGCGGATCAGGCGCAGCATGTGCGGGGCTAGTGGCCAGGGACGTCGCCGCAGCAAGTGTCCAGGCGATTGTTTTCGGGAAAAACATGCAAGTCTCCTTAGAAAGAACTAAAGAAACCCGGATCGGTAAGTAGAGAGAACTGGTTTAACACTGGAGTCCTATCCCTACGCCGGTATTATCCGGATCAGGTTCACGGGGTTCGTCCAGTTGGACATCTCAGGCCTTGCGGCCACCCCCCAGGATCACGCCGTGATTAGCACGGCGATCAGCAGGCGCTGAGTGTACCGCGCTGAGCGCTGGTGACAAGTCGCTTCGTCTGTTTTATCGGAACCTAGGTTCCGCGCAGCAGGCCGTCGGGATCGACGCGGGTACGCAAGACATCCAGTTCGGCGACGCTCGGCGGGTCGGTGCTGGGAACGGCGTCCGGTATAAGTAACTCGAAGCCGGTGTTGTCCTGCACTTCATCAACCGTTATGCCGCGATGCAGTGAACGCAGCCGCATGCGTTTGGATTGCTCGCAGAAATCCATCACGCACAGCGGTGTCACGCACCATTTTGGTCCACCACCCGGTAGGCCCAGACGCGAGCGTGCGTCCGCACCTCCACGCCCCCAGCCAACCGTACTGACGAAATCGCATTGTTCGACCAGAACGCGCGAATTGTGATCGTTCAAAACGATGTGGTAACGCCCGACATGGCTCGACAAAGTCGGCGTGCCCACCGAGCCCGGTCCGCGAAAACGGAGCTTGTTAAAGTCCTCACCAATGCCAATCAGATTTGTATTGCCAAACTGATCGACCTGGATACCGCCGATAAAAAATACTCGGCGGCCCCAATCTTTGAGTTGATCAAAGCGATGGCCACGGTCGCTGTACGATTCCGTCCAGCGCACCACGCGATTGTCCCAGCCGTATTCGGGAATCGGGTAGTACTCGAGATGGTGCACGTTCATCCGCCCACCGAAGAAAATTAACTCCATATTGGGACCATGCATCAGATGCGCTAGGCGTACTGCAAGTTCTGCGACCGGCATCGCAACGCCGACCTGCAACAGCTCACCGTCCTGCAAATCGCGCGCCAGCACGGCGGCCATTTGTTCGCGCACTGTGTACTCGCCAGTCATAAGGCTGCGCACGCCAAATCAATACTCACGTAAACCAAGCAATCGCGTCAGCCCGACGCGCTCCAGATAATCAGCATGCGTGACGGGCTCATGGCAATAGTGCTGCAGATAGTTCTTAAGTTGCGGATCGCCGCCGTGCTTCGCGGCCGCCGCTGCACTTGCGACATAATCGTTAATGAACGGCACATCCTGAATGTAATGACCACGGCTGAAAAACGGGTGGGCGCCCCACGGCACCCGCACAACTGCGTCGGCTGCAGCAATCGTCGTTGCCCATGGATTGCCGCGTATCGCTTCGTTAGAAACAACTTGTTCAACTTGTACGACGGTCCGGGCAGCAGCACGCACCAGAAACAAATCGATCCAGCCTGGTCCCCCATGATGTTGAACATTGCCGTAGGCGTCAGAGACAGCAGCATGCACGAAGGCTATGTCCGGCTTGATGGCTGGTACCGCAATCAAGGTCTCGCCCGCGATCGGATCGGTAAACACTTTGAGATCGGGATTCACCTCGGGAAGAGAAGTCCCCACCCCGCCGCGCCACGGCAGGAACGGCAAGCCTTTGCCGGCCGCTTCCAGGCCACTGGTAAGAATGCCTTCCTCGCATTCCCACACCACGATTTCGCCACGTTCCGCTGCGCGGCGAAACGAAGGCGCCACCGGCACGCCGACACCACCACCGGCGTAGTAGCTGATGGTCTTTCTCACACATCCTGCAGCAATCAGGTGATCAAGAGCCAGGCCGCTTGAGATTACGGTGAGATCGCGAACTTTGCGTCGGATGATCTGGCGCACCATAGCCATTGGCGCAGGCTCGCCGAGAGCGATCGTCATACCGTGCTCAACCCAGGCTGCCGCTTGCTGCTCATCAAGCAAATGCTCGCGTCGCTCGCTCATACAAACGGACTCACGGATAGGGACTCCAACATGTGCGTGATGTTAGCGGCGCGATGCCCGTTCTCGCAAGGGTTCGCAGACGCGCTCAAATCGCTTGTAAATATTCCAGGCAACCCCGTTCGTCGAGCCATGGCGAGAGCTCATCGTGTACTTGCGGCGCTAAACTCGCGAATCGTTGCACCAGGAAATCCCGACATTTGGCTTGATAGCGATAGACCGGCTGACGGTAAGTATAGCCATCGAGCTCAACCTCGACAGTCGCTTCCCCCTGCTCGATGGCGAGCGCATTAGCGCGCAAAAACGGCAGATAAAACCGTCCGGCCAGTTCGGCTAGCTCGCCGACAGCTGTGGGCCAATCCGCGCTCCCGGCATACCACTTACCCTCCACGCCCGACAGATCATCGACGCGCTTAATCCACTTGCCGACGCGCGGGGCAAGTTCCCGCATCAGACTCCCTGGCGTCGGGTCGCCAGCCAGGGTCGTCAGTTGACCGTAAACGCCAAAGTCGGCCAGGGCGGGACGACTGCCAAACAAGAAACGGTCAGTGGCCGCCATCTTCTCGAGCGTTGCCAGCATCGCCAGGTAGAACTGCTCCAGTAGCGGTCCGTTCTCCGGTGTGCAGCCGACCAACGCCATGCGTGAACGCTGACGGGCGACGAAAGCCTTTGTGTGTTGATCCAGCTCGGCGTCGGACAGGCCGGGATGGGCATCGTCCATCACCCAGCCACCGCCGCTCAACTGGTCATCAGTGCGACTAAAGCGATAGTGGAAGACGGATTTGGTTAACCATTCATCGGCCATATCTTCAATGAGATCGCTCACAAAGGCAGCCGCCGGGTCATCCGGGAAGATCGAGCGTACGCCTGCCTCCACATGCTCCAGCGCATGAATGATCGGGGTGCTGTCGGTGCGATATTCGCCATCCGGAAACTGCACCACCGGCATCAGTAATGGTCGCACTTCAGCGGTCTCGTCAAAATACTGCGGCATGCGCGCGACCCAGATGTGCGGCAAACGCCGATAACGCATCACCGCTCGCACTTTCACGGCGTACGGTGAAGATTCGATACCAATAATGCGGTAAACACTCACGATTCCTGACCTCGACAACAACTTGCGCAAACCTATGGCATTCTCGCATGGCCGTCGCAACGCGAGCATGATGCTGGCTAACTGGCAGACCCGGCCGAAAGCCGTTAACGTCCTCCCTACATCAAGAAATCGGAGTTATCGATGAGCGAGAAAGTTTGTTTGATCAGCGGTGTTGGTCCCGGCACCGGCGCGGCACTGGCGCGACGTTTTGCTGAAGGTGGTTACACCGTTGCCATGCTGGCTCGAAATCAAGAGCGATTGTCTGAACTCGAAGCAGAAATCGATGGGTCAAAAGGCTATGTGTGCGACGTCTCGGACGAGGATGCCGTTAATGCGACCGTCGCAGAGGTCGTAGCGACCCAGGGTCAACCCGAGATTCTGCTGCATAACGCTGTGCGCGGGACGTTTGGCAATTTCCTCGAAATGAAACCCGCTGATCTGAATGTTAATTTCCAGATAAACACCATGGGTTTTCTCTATCTCGCGCGGGCCGTGGCTCCAGCCATGATCGAAGCAGGCCACGGCGTGATCATCGCCTCAGGCAACACCTCAGCACAGCGTGGCAAACCGGATTTCGCCGGCTTCGCTCCGACCAAAGCGGCACAACGCATCCTTGCTGAATCGATGGCACGTGAGCTGGGACCGAAAGGCGTGCACGTCGCCTACGTGCTTATCGATGCAGTCATCGATCTCGAATGGACGCGCAAAATGATGGGTGACAAACCCACCGAGTACTTCATTCAACCTGCCGCGATTGCAGACAACGCTTTCCAAATCGCACACCAGGATCGCTCCGCATGGTCGTTTAACGTCGAAGTCAGGCCGTTCGGTGAGGTGTGGTAGCTGGATTCGCTCGCACCGTCTTCGGCACCCTGTGCGGCGCGTTGGGAGTGGCGCTGCAAGAGCTGACCCACGCCGATGGAGAGCAACCTCATCGTAGTGAGCGCGGCATCACCCCATTCGGTGCCGGAGAAAAGAGCCGCCAGGTCTCGGGCTCAATAGGCTGGGCGGTTTAGAGGACGCGACCGTCCTTGTGCTCACCGGGGAGTTGCGATTCTCGCGGCGGTCGGACCAACAGGATTCTTCCGAAGACGATGGAGCACATCAGCAACTGCACCAGCAGGGCGAAGTAGTAGCACGAAAATTGATGAGAAGTGAGCCGCAGGCCGACCGCAGCGTAGAGGGCGAGCGCGACGACGAATAGAAGCGCCATGATCTTCGCCACTATTGTCGTTAAATTTTGGCTCGCTATGGACGGAATCCGATTGGTCGCTCGCGTATAGGTCGGAAACGCCCACGCCCCAAGAGCCAATAGCACAAGGCCGGAAAATGAGACGCTGACTCTCCACACCTCTTCAGATTGTGCAATTAACGGCGCCTGCCCCACCGGAATCAACGAGAAGAAAACGACCGGAATCGAGAGCGTCAGGAGACTAGCAAGGCGGACCCGCTCCAGACGGGTCCAGTCTCCCTTTGCTTCGTGTCGCAGGACCACGAATACGCCGGCAAATCCGGCAAACGCGACCGCTAGCTCGGCAATGATCGTCAGATGTGAATAGTCTTCCATGTGTTTCGCTCACCCATGCGCCGTGTTCATTCCAATCTGCGCCGATTGACTTGATACTTGCGACCCCATGCTAAGTCGCGACCGATTCGGCGTCCTCATTGAGGACGCACAGGATTGACGGATAATCGGAATCAGCGTTGATTTCTGCATCAAATGCCGCGAAGAAACCTGCAGTCGTTCCGTTGCAACGGGTGATCTCCAACATCGAACCGCCGCCTTTTCATCTACTTTTCGGGCGCAACGGAATTGTGTAGAGATTCGAATTTCGCGCTATCCATGTGCTCCGAAATCCTGGCCATCGCCCGCGCCACGTCGGGGTGACCAAATATCTGCTGGCCAGCCACTTCCCCCAGCACCTTGAAGCTGGTCTGCAAGGTACTCGTCCCTTCGTATTTCATCGCTTTTCTGGTTTCTTGTTCGCACGATACCGTCAATAATCGCGTCACCAGAGCGCCAACCTCCTTGTTCGCAGCCTCCATCGCACCCGGCCGACTCGATGCGATTTCCTGCACGACGGGATGAACCACAATCGCCGAAAACATCCACTTAACCAAACCTGCTCGGTCCGCTTCGGTCGTATTCTCGACCAGGCACTTGGCCAAGTCGTCGGCGTAAACACCGGCATTCGCATCTTCCCCTATGACGAATGTGAGAACTAAGGCACCGAGGGCGGCAGAAACCAATTTGGAGGACATGCTTCTAATGTCTCTAGCGTGACTTACGTTGCAATGCATCGTGTTAGGTGGCGACTAACACGAGCGGCAGTGATGGAAGGCCGTGGTCAGTGTCCGGCAGCTTCGGCACCCGCTGACTAGCCATCAGCATCATCCCGCCATCGCATTGGTATACGTCGCCATGTCGAAATAGTCTCGCCAGATTTTTATCTTTCCGTCTTCCATTTCAAAGATACCGACGCACGGCAAGTCGACATCGCCTGCGGTGGTTTTCGTCTTGTCGACTCGTTCAGCTATGACGACGTTGCCGCCGGCTAGCATATGCGTTATTTCCCATTCCGTACTGGTCCAGGTGGTGAGAAATCCTTCGATGAACTCACGGATATTTTCCTTGCCCAAGACCGGCTCCATCGGCATGTTGTGGTAGCTTCCGTCTTCGGCGAAATACTCTGCAAGACGACCGGCATCCAAGCCGGACCATGCTCCTATAAATTCCGTAACTATTTTCGAGTTGTCGTTCATGGCAGTTCTACTCCCGATGCGATGTCCTTAATGTGTTTGAATTTCTTTTGAACCTCTTTCAACCATAACCGGTTGGCGCAGCGCCACAAGGACTGAAAGGCGCCTGGTATTGCGCAAACCGGCGTTTCGTCACCACCACACAGTCGGCGCAAGTCATCTACGCAGTGACATGTCGTTCAGCGACCTGCTGGGTACCGCGACGTTGAGTGCGGGATGCTGCACTTCAACTGCAACACTAGGCGCAGCTTGGAACATTTCGATTTCTGATATCAAAATGCTTTTCCGGCCTTGGCTTGGTCGCGTAGAACGTTGCGACCTCTTCCAGAGCACGATTGGATTCAATACACCGTAATCCACGACTAGTCCCGCGAAGCGCAGTGATAGACGGACCGCAACAATGAGGTCAGTGCCGGGGTCAATCGATAGCTCCTTCCGAATACTGCGGCGCACTTCCCCCGATGTGATCCCAGCTCGCTTTTGAGCCGACGTACAGGTGCCGTTCTATTTTCAGGTTCGGGTCCTCGTTCAGCGTGCCGAGCGTGACGCCATGAACAGTACCTTCGAATACACCCGCGAGCGTGGACCCGCATTCAGAGCAGAACACCAATTCCCAACCACTATCAGATTTGTAATGTTTAAGCGTACGCTCCCCGGAAGTCCAGCTGTGACTGTTCCCCTGGACCACGGCATACGCAGACGATGCGCCGCTAAACGCCTTACGGCATCGGGAGCAGTGGCATGCTCGTGCGTCGATCAGACGTTCACCTACAAGGTACGTCACTGCACCGCAAAAACATGAGCCGGTTATGGACATGCGAGACCTTTAGCGCGAGCTGCTGAGTAGAGCCGCACGTGGCGGCGGATGACCGGAACGGCCACGAGCGGGGGCGCGTTCAAGCGCCGGACGCCTTTGCCTTGTTCGCCGGCGCTGCGGGTACGGAGATTCGCGGTGGTGACGAATACACGGTGACTCTTTGCTTTGTTGGCGGAAACCGAAAACCGCCCAAACGAGAAGCGCGGGTTTTGTGGAGGCAGGTCCACGCCCCGTCCCTGAAATACTCACACGAAAACGAAAACGTCAGTAGCCCCTTCGTTTGCACTACGCGAGATGGATGTTGTAGAACGCTTGAGACGTCTTCAACGAGGGTGTTTAACAACACCTTCGCATCTTCGAATTCCGCCCTATTGTAACTACGAGCCCAAAAGTATTCGTCTTCATCAGTGTCGACCCGACTAGCCGCTAAACTCGCTCCCCCTTCTTCGTAAACACATGCGGAAAAAGAATAATCGGCATCAGCCGGAACGCTAAAGTTCGTGCGCCAGTACTTAATAACCGAATCTGCTTTTTCGGTGTCGCCACCGAGTTCTGCGAACCGCCGAATTGCCCTCTTGACCGGACCCGTCTTCATGCCTGGCAACCTTGCGATGAGCTACGCGTTATTCCCGAGTAATCCAGATGGATGTTCATAACCCGTCTGATGCACTCGGCAATCATGCGACGGACTCCGGCTACTTGCAGGTTGTACGCTGACATTTCGCCCTACTTGTTTAACTCTGGAGGCGATATTTGGAGCAAGCGGGTCGCCAAACGAACTTCTCGAAGAAAAAATGCTAACCCGATAACAAGAGCCAAAGTAGCAGCCATGAACAGGGTTCCGATTAGCCATTTCAGGTTCAATTGCAAAAGCGCTTCCAGGAACAGTACTGATACAACCGAACACACCAGCAGGGCGGAGAGAACACACATTGAAATGGCCACACCTGCACAGTGCCTGCGCCGTTCCAGACTGGCCAACTCATCGTTGAAGTGGTGGGGCAGTTTCCCGTCTGCGTGTGAATCTATTTGAATCAGATATCGGCGCCGGTCGATGATGCGAGCCAGGCGGTTCGTCATGACATTCAGAATTCCGGCGATACCCGTCAGCAGGAACACCGGCGTTAGCGCCAACTGGACGGCGTGGGTCACGTCGCCGACGTTCTCTAGTGCGGAAAACATGAATACGGTTCAACCTCGACTTCGAAATCGTCGAAAAATTGTGCAAAGCGCTCCCGGCGGACGGATGGCGATTCGCGAGCTAGCGTTGGAATTACCAGCACCTTACGCTTTGTAAATGAACACGGCTGAAAGCCCGCCTTTCGTTACGCTACACGTTGACTCCGACTCGGCGCGATCCAGAACCTCCGACCATTTGTAGTTGTAGAAAGATGACCAAAATATCACCTTATTTTCTGAACATGCTACGCCGGCCTCGGTAGGAGAGAGATGAAAACAAGTCCCTCCGATCATCGGGTGATCATGGAATCTGACATCCGTGTCACGTAAACCGTCTCCGTCCGTATCGTTTTCAATATCCGCTGAGCTAGCTTCCGTCTCTGCGCCTCCAGATATATCGCCGCCGCCACAAGAAAATAGGGCAATACAGAACAAAGGCGCACCTGGCGAAGCAATTCTCTCATTTCGCATTCCCGTACTAGCGCCCGCTCGTTGTCGATAACGCTAACGGATATCGCCTGCATCTGGCGCAATGTTCAGTAGCGTCCGAATGCGGCTAACTGGCGGGGCGACGCAAGTGAAGGCGCGGTCCCGGCAGCACGTGCTTGGCGGTAGGGCATCTTCTTACTTAGCCAACTCGCGTTCGCTTAAGCAGCCGCTCCTTCAACGTGAAACAGCTTGTTGTAGATACTCCATTTGCCGTCAACTTTTAGGAAAGACAGCGTGTCCATAAAGGTCATGCCCAGATAGTCGTCTCTCACTTTGACGGCCGCCGTATTACCAGCAATCTCGACGGCGAGAATATCGAGTCTGGCTGGCTCGCCCTTTTCTTTCGGAGAGGGTTGTTGGCTTGAAACGAACCCTGCAAAATCGGTCACCGTCATCTCGTGCAGTCCATCCTCCAAATACCCGGTGATCTTCGCATTGGGGTGGAATGCCGCGTGTGTTTTGTCGGCGCTGGACTCGTACATGCAGTCGAAGTACGTCTGAATCGTGGATCGAATTTGCGCTTCGTCACTCATGAAAATATCTCCAAGGTATTTCTTAAATAGCGAAGTAATAGTCTTCGCAAGACCTGTTCCGTGCAACCAGAACGTCCGTTCCCAAATGCGGTGTTGGCAACGCACTGGAAGATTTTCCTGGCAAATGCCGATTCCAGTGGCGCGACGTTGAACTAACCAGGCCGCTAAAGCAGCGATCATCATTCGCGAAACCGTAAATAAAAGGTCCGCCGTAACGAACCCGTGTTAATCCTTTTGTAAGGTTACAGCTCGCCCACACCAGTTTCCCTTACACGCCAGAATAGTTGAAGAATCGGATAGTCGTTTCTCCGTCCAACATATCGCCGAGTTTATCCATGGTGCCGCTATCGACTCGCCCTTGAAGGTAGGTTTCATATATTTCCCGTGAATCCCACTGCGCCACTATTACGAAGGCCGTTGGGTCGTCTTGGTTCTGAGAAACGTGTAATCCGACACAGCCAACGTAACCGCGTGTGTCGGGCAAGGTTCCACGAAGGAAGCTTCGAACATCCTCAATGGCATCGGGCTTTGCTTTAAATTCAAGTATTACCTGGCAGGTCATTTTCACACTCCTCGTTATGGATTCATCACTGGTATTGTGAGTACTGAGTTGAGTATCACATAAGGTTATTTTCAGCCACGTGGGCGTCTCATTCGGCAGGCGGTCTCGAACGCCCGAATCAGCAGAATATTTTGAGTCCTACGTCATCGCATTGTGCTCAACTTAGTACGAATTCATGATCTTGAGAAGATCTGCATCAGGGACTTGCCCTTCGAACTTAGGAAGCGTGGGATGAAGCGGAATCCAGGACACAGCGCTGCGTGTGAACACTTCACCGACCGGCGCTAATACATTGGGGTCGTCCAGGCTCGCGATTCGCACCCCTCTGAAATCGGGATAGGCGTCCGATCTCATCCCCATCGGTGAACCACAAGACGAACAATATTCGTGATAGACAGGCTTTCCTGAATCCCCCGTGGTGACGTGGGCGCCTAGCTCTGCGTTTTTAATTGCCACCGCCGAATGCGGAAACCATGCGTTTGTAGCATAAATATTGCCTGTCGCTCTTTGGCAGTTTCGGCAATGACAAATAAAGATAAACGACGGTTTGCCGGTTATTTCGTACCGAACCTGATCACATGCGCAGCCGCCTGAGTAAACCGTGTCATTTGTCATCGAACGTCCTTCTATGGCGGTGATCTTGTCGAACTCTGTGCGTTGAGATTCTGCCATAACTAAACATGAACCTTCGAACAGCCCCCAATTGGGCACTCGATTTCAGCTGAAGTCGCCGGGGAACGCGCTATGTTGAATTGCGTGGGCCAACGTGCGTCGCAGCCGACGTTTTCGGACAAAAAAAACCCCGCACATTGGCGGGGTCAGCTCTTGGTGTTTACAAAAAGGCGTTACTGATTCTGTCGCCGCCGAACCCCAAATCCTGCCAGCGCAACGGCAAACAACGCGAGGGTTCCCGGTTCAGGAATCGAGCAGGAAGGTTGGCCTGCCCCACCACAGGTGCCGAAGGTGATGCTGCCCATGGTGGAGGAAACGGCAGCATAGTCCCACGCATCGGCATTGGAGCCATGGTACGCGACTGGCGTTAATGTCTGCCCGTTCGTCTGCAAGCCGGTGGCAACGAAGCCGGTGGTCGAGTTATCGTTAATACAATGGGTAGCGGGATCGGCTCGGCAGGCGTCTAGCCCACTTACGAAAAGAGGTGATGCTGAATCAACTACCGCTTGTGAAGTTGGATAGGTACCAAAAAAACCGTGGAATGGATTAATCCCAATCCCGATATTGATTTGATTGATCCCGTTTTGAAACGCATTGTGGTCGGTACCCAGCACTAAACCACCGCCTCGAAGATCCAGCTGAGTCGCATAGTTCTGTATCCAGGCTTCCTCAGACGACATGCCGTTCGCGTTTGTCCACGTTACGTCGGAAGAAATAATGCGGCCATCCAGAATCAGATTTTGATCCGTGAGGCTGTTGTACCAATTCGCTATCCCTGCATAATTCGAGTTCTGGATGGCTGAATTATCAGCGAAAGAGTAAAGGTCATATACAAATATTTGGTCGAAGATCGCATAGTCGGTGTATACGGCTGAGTCTAAATGGCGCGTAGTGACGGTATGTCCATCGTTAACCAAGAAATCCCTGATTCTATTTCCGTCATCGACATAGGCGCCGTAGTCATCTACATGGGCAAACAGGATTTCTGCAGCATGCGCTGTGAGCGAAGCGGTCAGTGCACAAACCACCGCTACCGTTCTCAAAAGTTCTTTGGTACTCATGATTTTTCTCGGTCAGAGGGCTTTTTTATCTATAGGAACAACAACTAGTTCTATGCAGCACTTTTCGTGCCACACGATACAATTAGACGCGATTTTCTTTGTTTTTCCGTGAGTTACGGTTGCTGCGAAGTGATTCTTTCAGCGCGGAGAAAACAAGCAGTGTAAAAGTTTCTGACACAATTCATTCAATTCTAAAGTCGATTTCGCCAGAAACAGCGGTGGATTTTCTAACGCTTTTTATTTTTCAGTGAGTTAGCGCTGCATTCGGAGTGTAAACTTTCTTGACAGGCTCCCCGAACCACTGACAAATCCCTGCCATTGCCGGTTCTCGAAAGATCTATAAATCACACAAAGCAATCGCCAAAGCGCCTGCGATTCAGGCTATTCCGTTATTTCAGAAATAGACCGGTTCGACGCAGATTTATACACCGACTGTGTTGACGACGCGAAACGGCAACTCCGTACTTATCCGCTACTGTGTGCATTGCCGAAGTCGCTTGAAGCACTGGCAGTTCGAACGATAATTGCAGATCTATGCCGCGATATCGAAGACACTTAGAAAGGGCTTGCGGTTGCTCGTTGTCTAGTTTGCAGACGAATCTCATGCGGTATAACGCCTCGTACCAGCTGCACCCGTCTCCCGCGCCGAATTGCGCTCGATTGTTATGTATTACAGCGTAATGATGTGGTCAGGCATGCTCCCCGCTAATGCTTTATACAAATTTGGAAAGCATCCGATGGTCGCCCCGTCGACAAGATTGCTTTCTATCTCGCGCTCCCAACAACACTGGTCGCAGCCCATCAACATGATGCCTTGTTCTTCCGCAGCTTTGGCTAGTCGCTCTCCGATCGGATCGCCCTTCACCAGAACGTAGTTGTTGTCCTCAAAAAAGAACATGCCGACTACCTCGGGACCATGCGCCTGGCCCTCCAGTTGAGAGAGGATCATTTTGCCAAGTTCGTATGAAACCGTGTGCCCTTGGCCGGAACATATATACGCAACTTTCGTTCTATATCATGTTGTTGGTCCGATAATTCCGTGACAGTTAACGCAACACTGATCCGAACTTGACGGCGACTTGCCGGCGCGGCGGCAAAAAATCGTTGCTTTAAAACTTCGGCTGGAACATCGTTCTAAACAGCGCGTTCAATACTTTCGATGCGTTTCCCATGTCTCAACTCCGTTGCAGTTGGTCGTTCGAAACGGGGTTCCATGAAATCGAACATTTGCTTAGTTACTTCGAAAGAATAAACACGCGGATCTTTAGTCTTATTTCTTCTCTGTACGCGAGTTCTTCGCAACTCTTCCGGCGCATCAAGATAGTGAACTTCCGCGGCCACCCCAACACCACTGGCTTTTTGCAGAAACGCCGTTCGTTGTGCCTGGGTTGTAAACCCAAGATCTAACACAACGTTCCCCCCGGTTTGCAGAATTTGCACGCTAACGTCCCAAATCTGCTCTTGGCATCGTTCCACTCTTTCGGTAATCCACGAGAAGTCGAGTGATTGCATATCTTTCGAAAACAGAGTTTGCATCCACGGATCAATCGATAATCTCACCGCGTTAATGTCATTCGAAAGCTCGATAGAGTACGTGGTCTTTCCGGCTCCAGTCTCGCCGCAGACTAGGATTAGTCGACTCATTCTGTTCTTGCCTCCAGGATTAATAGCTGTTCCCAACGCCGCGAAGAACCGAGCCTGACGGTAACTGACAGGAGAGAAGGCGCAAGGAAGGTCTGGTCGAACGCGAACAGCTTGGTAGACGTGGCTTGCTCATGCTACTGCTTCTTTAGCCACGCCCGTATTGAGTTTGTTATCCCCTGATTGTTTTCCAAGAAGGTCGGCACTTTTACCCATTCCCCGCTAACGAGGCAGATCGACACGCCGCATCCTGCCTCCCATGTAACCTTCTCAATATCAGCTTTGGAGAATGCCATTAATTTGAAATTCTCTCGAAACTCAAGTGTTTCTGCATCAAGTCGGAGATAGGAAGTTCTGACTTCAATCGCTGCTAAAAACCTTGGATTCACAATGTAAATGCAACACGAACTTCCCTTCCTATAGCGCTTAGTGAGGCGAGTTGTAGTATGCCTAAGAATGCTTTTCTACTAGGAAGAGGATTCTTATGATGGCA
>DBBP01000036.1 GCA_002292285.1 Proteobacteria bacterium UBA981 | reverse complement strand
TCCAGCTGAGCTACGGGCGCGTCGTGTCGTCTTGTTGACGAGGGCGGCGATTATCGGCGGCTGTCTGTATGACTGTCAAATCGTCTTGCGGATTAGGCGGGATTAGCCCGGCGAGCGCGATGCTTGTGGGCGATTTTCCAATTGCCGGCTTAGTCCTGGCGCTCAGGATTCATGGCGTATCAGCGCCGCCCGCGAGATTTCACTACCCTGATCTGCCTGGTGAGTGAATTGACCTGAAAAGCGTGCGGCAGCCAACTCGCGTAAGCTTCCGGTTTCTGTTCCACCTCGAATTCAACACACGAATTTCGCAACCGACCGCCATGCAAGTTAATCCGAAAATTCTCATCTGTGGCGCCGGCATCGCGGGACTTACGGCGGCGATCAGGCTGGCCCGCGACGGCGTTAAGGCCGTGGTGGTTGAACGGGCACCTGACGTCCGAGCGGACGGTTACATTATTTCGTTGTCCCATCGCTCCTATCGTTACGCGGAAGCACTCGGCTTGATGCCGGAGATTCGACGCCGTTCGGTTGGCGTCACTGCCTCCAGCTATCACCGCGGCCACACAACCCTGCTGGAGTTCAACTACGACCGTTTGTTTACCGGTGTGGATGTCGTTCAAATCATGCGCGACGATTTGCAGGACATCCTGTATACCACCGCGCGTGATCTGGCCGAGATTAGGTTCGGCACCACGATTGCAGGCATCGAGCACGGCGAACAAGACGCGGCGGTAACCTTCAGCGATGGTCGCTGCGAACGTTTTGACGTGGTGATCGGAGCCGACGGACTCCACTCAGTCGTGCGCGACCTGACGTTTGATCCTCGTGAAGTTAGTCACCGACGCCTCGATTTATGCTCCGCGGCCTTTCGCTTGCCCAATATTGCCGGGCTCTCGCACAAATTCGAGACGCACATGGAACGCGGCCGTTATATGGTGATGTTCACCACGCCGGATAATGGACTCGCGGCCGTGTTTGTTTGGGCGACGACCATGGCGCAAGCACCGCCTGCAGAGCAACGTCGGCAAGTTCTGTTTGACGCATTTGCCGGCACCGGTGAGATCCCCACCGCCGTACTCGCGCATTGTCCGATCGATGGGGCGTTTTATATGGATCCCTTGGTGCAGGTGCGCATGGCGAATTGGTTTCAGGATCGATCGGTATTGGTGGGGGACGCCGCGCATTGTCTGACCCTGCTCTCGGGGCAGGGTGCGACGATGGCATTCACGGGCGCATGCGCCCTTGCCGAGCGCCTGGTGGCCTTACCCGCGCAGCAGGCGTTCGCGGCCTACCAGGCCGATTTACAGAAAACCGTTATCGATGTGCAGGACCGCACACGCAAGATCTCCCGTTGGTATGTGCCATGCACCTGGTGGCGACAATCTGCTCGAGATTTGGGCATGCGCCTGTTTCCGGCGACCTGGTTCGAACGCCATTTCCAGGCCAAATACACGCGCGCATGACAGACGCTGCACGGGCCATCAGCGTGACGCTCGATCTGGAAGATCATCGTCTCGGTACGGACGTCGCTCAACGCTATAAGAAGAACGGGGCCCGCATTCTTGAGTTTCTCGACGCGCGCTCGATACGTGCGACCGTGTTTGTCGTTGGTGATGTGGTCGATCCGTGCCGCGCTTTGATTCGCGCCGCGAGCGACGCCGGCCACGAATTGGCTTTGCATTCAGCAACTCATACGCCGCTAACTTACGAACATGCGAAACAGCTCGCACCTCAACTTAACCGCGCCCGCGAAACGCTGCAGGAGATGACCGGGAAGGCTGTGATCGGATTTCGCGCGCCGGTTTTCTCGCTCACGCCAGCAACAGCATGGGTGACGGATTTGCTCACCGAGTGTGGTTTTCGCTATTCGTCCAGCGTGCTGCCGGCAGCCCATCCTCTGCACGGCTACCCCGGCGCACCGCAAGAGACTTTTCGATGGCCGTCCGGACTGATCGAGTTTCCGGTACCGCTGGCACAAGTCGGGCCCGCGAGCCTGCCGTTCCTTGGCGGGATCTATCTCCGCTATCTGCCATTAGCCGTGATTCGCGCCCTGTCGAACAAACTGGCGGATGGAACCGTGCGTTGGACTTATCTGCATCCCTACGACATCGATGCCGAGGAGCCCTACTACCGCTTTCCCGGCACGACAGCGCCGATGAGTGTGTTGTTGTGGCGCCGACGTCGGCACACCCTGAAACGACTCGACGCGTTAGTCAGCGGCGCGGGGCATCGTGCTGGGCTGCCTTTGGCGGAACTGTGCGCAACGGCCGAGCAAGACAATCTGGCGCACTTCGCGCCGTCAGCCGCAAACAAGGATTGATCAGTACAAGCGTCGCGAAACGAGTGGACCGAGTCGGTTCGCCACCGCCAACGGTAACTTTGCCCAGGTTCGACGAGCAAAACTATTCAACGCACTATCCGGATCGAGGGGCGCGACGACGCCACCATCAAGCGGCATCAGCTGGTAGTCCAGGGGGACGGGTGTAAAGCCCCAGTTTTTCTTCAACTCGGCGGCACCAGAACCGGCGATGCTGCGTCCGAAATCGAAAACATGACAACCACGCTCGACTGCGTCCCGCATGAGCGTCCAATATAGAAAATCAGGGCCGGCGAGCTGCCGCGCACGTGGCAGCGCACCCGTGTAATAGGGCATCGCGCGCCCTTTGTAGTAAAAGCTCATGATCCCCGCGACCGGTTCCGTGGCATCGGTCACCGCGAGCAAACCGATGCGCGACTCGAAGTGCCGCCACAACAATTCGAATAAGTTGCGACCGTACACGGGCGTACCGAGATTTCGCATACTCAGCGCGTAGAGCGCGTAAAAATCGCTTAAGCCGAAGTCGTTGCAGACGCTCAACCCGGCCGCCTCGCCTTTGCGGATCATGGCCCGCCGTCGTTTCGGCACCGCCTTGAGATTCTCTGCTTCGTCAGCTGCCAATTCGCGACTGAATGACACGAAACCTTCGTGAGCATGCCAGTCCGGGTGCGGACCGCTGGTCTGGCGGACTTCGAGAAAATCGGCGCCACCGCGGCGTCCGTGTTCAGTCGCGGCCTGTTCCAGCGCACGCCGCACGCTTTGTTCGTCAGCAATCGCACCTGCCAGCACACAAAAGGGCGCGGACACCAGCGCACTGCTGCCGATCCCCCAACGCACTGTCGCCAGCGGCATTACGCCGACGATTTGTCCGGCGCGTTCGGCGACCAGATAACACGGTTGCGTCCAACCTAGTCCGGCATAAATGGCAGCCCATTCGCTCAGATGAAAAAAACTACCGTCGGCGTGGCTGTCGACATAGTCGTTCCAGGCTGGATCGGGAAAGCGTTCCAGAATGCGAATATTGAGTTTGCTCATCGGTCTCGCGCAGACATTGTTCAGGGCGCTTTCTGCGCCACGAGAACGCAAGACGCACCAATCACTTGCGCCGCGATGCCCTCAATCCGGTCACTGCGCCAAGCCAGTGGTGCGCACGCCACTTCACGATGACGCACGGCAAGGCCGGCACGCTTAAGATGTGCTTCAACGTCGCCGAAGGAATGTGTTTCCTGCGGAAACTCCGGTTGTCCGCGCCAGTGATCGGCGATGGTCAGAAGATAGTGCGCGGTACGGTGAATCAAAGCATTGGCGTTGCGCCACACCAGAATCACGCGGCCACCGGGTACCAACACGCGGGCTACCTCGTCGGCAAACGCGGCGACGCCATCAGATGATTGCTGATTGAAAAACTGACAGTTGATGACTTCGTCTATACAGCCGTCGGCCAAGGGCATCGAATAAGCGTCGCCGCGCAAAATCGGGAAGCCGTTACGCGCGGCCGAGCGACACGCGTCAACATTAAAATCGATGCCGAAAATCGCTTTATTCTTCTCAAGTAGCGGCAGCAACATCAGTCCCGAACCGCAGCACGCATCCAGCACAACGTTCGCCGCTGGATCCATGAGCGAATGAACCACCCCCTGCTCGCGACGGAAATAGCCTTCGTAGCGGTAACCATTCGCGCCGGCTTGAGCGTGGCCGAAGCGACCTCGCACATCGGCATACAACGCATCGGTTTGTTTGTCGCCGCGCATTAGCGTTCCGCGCTCGCTTGCGACGTGCTGGCAATCAGGCGCTCGGATAGCAACACGACGGCGGAAAAGGTCAGTGTTCCGACAATCAGCATCGCGCGCAGGACCAACGCGGCCGATGCCGCTGTCGCGAGATCGATGCCATACCAGCTCAAACCAGCGGCGAAGGTCACTTCGCCGAGCCCGACGCCACCGATAGTTTGGAGCGGAATAACCGCCGCCAGATTAAACAGTATCGCGACCAGAAACGCGGCGCTCCACGGTAGCTGCGGGAGCGCTGCAACAATGATGATTGAGATGGCGGCCAGGTTACTGATCCATTTGAGGAGCGTAATGATACCAATCCGCGCCAGCACAGCAGCCCCGCTGACGGCGATGGCTGCGCGTCGGGCGCTGAGAGCAAGCCGCAGAACAGCACGCGCAGGTGCCGAGCGACGGTAAGGTCGTATGAGCGTCGCCAGGAGCGCGAAGCCGTTTGCCAGACGTGCAATCAGCACCACGGTGATTGCGGCACAGACGGTCAGCACGAGCAACAAGTCATGCGGATTCAGGCGTGCGTTTTGCGCCGCGATCGCAGTGCTGCCGAGCACGAACAAAATCAGAACGTCAAAAAGTCGTTGCACAAGCAAGCTGTTGACCGCCGCGCCGGGGGCAACGCCAAGGCGGCGTACAAGCATGTGCATCCCACCAATTTCGCCCAGACGCGCGGGCAGCACAATCAGACCCGCGACCCACCAGGCGGTGACGACCAGATTGTCGAACAAGGTGCTGGCCGGAGCTGCCGTAAGGCGCAAGCGGACGGCGCTGCAAATCCCTTCGAGCTGGAGTACCAACAAACCCGTTAACACCAGCGGCCACGGCAACTCACCCCACAGTGCGCGTAGCGTGACCGCGTCGGTGAAGGTCAGCAATAGCATGATTAGTGCGGCGCTTCCCGCAATCGATATCAGCCATACGCGGCCGCGTTTCGACATCAGGCCATGCTCGGGCGGCGGGTGAACACGATCGCGAACGCGAGCGAAAAGATCGGCACAAAACAGACCGCATAGCGCGCCACGCTGACCGAAACTGCGGCGTAGAAGAACAACATGTACCAGGCCGGCAAACTCAACCGCGCCAGCACGGGGCGGACATCCGGGCGCAATACCAAGGCGATCAGAAAGGCCATCAGCGCGCACAGGCCCCATGATTTTCCGACGAATATCCCGCGCCAGGCGAGCGCGAACGTAACTGCTGCATGCTTGACGGGGTGACCAAGGACGTCGTCGATGAGCAGGTGTCGAGTCACGCCCTGTTCGCCGCCAAGCTGTGCGGCGACCGCATCGTGGTAAGGCAGCCCGCCGCGGTAAAAGGTGCCGGGGCCGAAGCCAAGTCGGGCGTAGGCTTGCGGCGGAAACAAATGTTCGGCGAGGCCGTCCCCGAAATTCGGCAGCCAGTAAACGAAGGCAACCGCCAGTTCCTGACTGGTCATCTGGTTGTAGCGAACACGCTGGGCCAGAATTCGGCCACCGTAGGATTGCGTCAACGCGGGATCGCCGAAATGATTTGCGTTGCGCCACATCCAGGGGCCACACAGGAGAGCAAATCCGAGGGTCAGTGCCGCCGCCCGCAGCAACGTGCGGCGACGCGCTTGGCGCCGTGCGAGGGCGAGCCAGGCGAGCGCAATGAACGCGTAGGCGAGATACGCGAACTCGGGTCGGTTCAGGGTCAGCGCGCCAAGCACAATACCGAGCAAGCCCTGCCAACGCGTCCGTCCGTCGCGCGCCAGTAACAACAGCAGCGTTAACCCGCTGCACAACAGAATCGAAAAATTTTCCGTGAGCAGCTGATTCGCAAACCCGGTTAATTGCCCGGAGGCGAGCGCCATCAGGGCAGCTATCCAGGCACCCCGTCGGCCCAACACCATCCAGCCGCAGAGCCAGATCCCGATAAGCGCGAGCGCGACGATGGCCAGCTGCGCATCCAACACGGCTGTCAAGACGGTGTCGCTGCAGGACTGCTCGACGCGCTGGAGATAGCAGCGCAATTGTTCGGGTTTGACGCCGTTGGCCGTAAATACGCCGGCGAGAAAGGTCGGATAAAGCGGCGTATTTGCCCGTCCCGGCGCAGGTTGGCCCATTTTGCCGTCGAGACCGAAGACGTCGTATTCGACCAGATTGGTCGCGTATTGAAGGTAACGCAGAGCATCGGCACGAGGCGCTTCGATAGACGCGAACCAGACGCGCCAAATCAGCAGTCCGACAATCACAACGACAATAAACAGAGCGAGGTCTTTACCCCGGCTTAGCGTCGTCACGCCGGGTCCGGTGGCTTACCTGGCGCGTGCTGGCCGCGTCCACTGAACATACGGCGCAACGGCACCCGCGGTTCATTGCCGATATCGAAATGAATCGCCGACAGCAACATTTGCATGCCAATAATCATTGGCAGCGACGCCAGCATGACCGTGCCCGCCGTCGCAGCAACGCCAGTTTCGACGCTTTGCATCCATTGCGAAACACCGAACACCAGCCCGAAGCCAAGTGCCAGAGGCCCGGCGATCCACTCTACTGATGCGACGCTAAATCCGCGCAGCAGGTAGTTATAGGTGAGGCGCTTAAAAAAATTAATGGTGTGCTTGACGGCAAATACCATTGTCACCCGAGGTAATCTGATGCTGCTTTTCTCGTCGCCGTAGCGTGCCCGCATGGGCACATCGACGACCACAGCGCGGAGGGTGTTGAGCCGGAACAGCATATCGGCCTCAAAGAAATAGCCATCATCGATATCGTCCAGCGGCACCAGCTCGAGCACACGCGCGTCGATGGCGGTAAAACCATTGTTCGGATCGAACAACTGCCAGTAGCCGGTCGATAGCTTGCTCACAAAGGACAACACGACGTTGCCGAACAAGCGCGTCAGGGGCATCGATGTCAGTCCGTCGAGGCGATAAAAGCGATTGCCCTTGGCATAATCTGCGTCGTTACTCAGCAGCGGCGCGAGGAGATCCTGAATTTCAGCGGGATCCATCTGACCGTCGCCATCCAGTTTCACGATGAGGTCCATCGCGTCGGCAAGTGCCGCACGGTAGCCGCTGCGCATCGCTGCGCCGACACCCTGGTTGCGCTCGTGATAGATAACCGTAATCCGTTCGTCCTTGGTGTGCCGCTCAATGTGTTCACCGGTGCTCTGCGGACAACCATCATCGACGCAATAAATGCGGCTGATGTCGGCGGGGATGGCGGCGAGCACGGCGAGAATATTCGCGCTCTCGCAGTAACACGGAATCACCACGCCGACGCTCGGCACCTGGCCAGTACCGGACGCACTTATGTTGCTCAATGCAGCAGTTTGGGGGGGTTGGTTCATCTTATGATGTACAGCGCATTTCGCGCCGCATCCGAGCGCAGTCGTTCGATTTGCCGCACGTACTTAGCGCAATTCATCGAACTCAATGACATTGCCGTCGGGGTCGCGGATGAAACAGATGCGACGGCGATCGCCGATCTCAACAGGACCTTCAGTAATCGGTATAGCAGCTGCCTCGAGCGACTCGACAACCGCGTCCAGCGAGCTGACCGTGAACGCGGGATGGGTGACTCCGGGATGCCGTACGGCCTCGTCCATCAGAATGTTGTTGGCGCGGGACGTGCCGTTGTCGATCAGATTGATGCGCACCCCGGCCGCGTTCTCCATTTCGAGCGCGTGATGTTCAGAGAAGTCTTCGCTCAATTCGAAACCGAGTTCGCGGTAGAAGGTGATGGCTTCATCTTTGTCGCAAACTCGTATGTCGACATGCTCGTATGCGGTTATGCCGACAGCTGGGGGCATTGCGACTCCTGACGAAGGCCTGCACCGCGCCGACGTGGGGCGCGGCGCAGGCACAAACCATACTAGTAGGTGATAACGCCTCGCGCATTCTTGCCGGACTCGAGGTCGGCGAATGCTTCAGGTGCTTCGTCGATGGTGTAGGTGCGGGTGACCAGGCCGTCCAGGTCGAGCTTCTTCTGACGATAAAGATCGAGATACATCGGGAAATCGACTTTGAAATTCGCGCTGCCGTACATACAGCCCTTAATCGTTTTGCCGGTGAACGGGATGATCATTGCATTCAATGAGAAACGATCTTCAGCACTGCCGACACCGACCAGTACGGTCATGCCATTTGCGCGCGTAGCTTTAAAACACGCCTCAATCAGTTTGCCGTTGCCAACCACTTCAAATGCGTAGTCAACGCCGATGCCGTCGGTCATCGCGAGGATATCCTTAAATGCCTCACCGCCCGGCGTCACCGTATCGGTCGCACCAAAGGCACGCGCCATTTCCATTTTCTCAGCAGACAAGTCGACCGCGATAATTTTCGCAGCGCCAGCAATCCGTGCGCCCTGGATGACGTTGAGGCCAACACCACCACAACCGAATACCGCCACGGTTGAGCCGGGCTCGACCTGGGCAGTTTTGATGGCGGCGCCAACGCCGGTGGTCACACCGCAGCCAACCAGTGCCGCAGCTTTGAAATCATGGTCTTTATCAACCGAGACGACGCAGGCCTCGGGGACGACGCAATACTCAGCCATGTTGCCAAGGAAGGACATTACCGAAATTTCTTCGCCGTTCAGGCTCACACGGCTCGTTCCATCCAGCAATCCGCCATGCGGCTTATTCATTTTGCACATGTGTGGTTCGGCGCGCTGGCAGCTGTAACAGTCGCCACAGTTAGGCACGAACGACAGTACGACGTGATCGCCTGGTTTGACCTGGGTGACGCCTTCGCCCACTTGCTCGACGATCCCGGCGCCTTCATGCCCCAGAACCGATGGCAGCTTCCAGCGGATAGTGCCGTTGATAATAGAAAGATCCGAATGGCAAATTCCGGTCGCCTTCATTTGCACCAGAACTTCACCGACTTTCGGTGCATCGAGGTCAACATTGACCACGGAAAAATCATTGACCGCGTGTGCGACTACCGCCTTCATCAGGCACGCCCTCCAGAATTGTTTCGAAAAGAGTAAAAATCAGCGCGGGAGCGTAACATTTTTCCGCGCCAGTGGGGTCGTAGACCGACCCGTTGAAACCGCCTCAGGCCTCGGCAGTAGTAACGCATAGCGCGCTGAATTCGGCCATCCAGTGGTCTGCCCACCAGTTCGCATTGGCCTCGGTGTTGGCCTCTTTAAGCTGCCTGGAATCACTCAAAAAATGAAAACACTCGTGCGCCAGGGTGTGCACGGCACACTCGTCCAGATCGCGAAAGTGAAATTTCTGCTCACCCGAGACCCAGCCGCGCGGATTCTGAGGCGCGGCAATCCGCCCCCAATGCATATAACTGAACGGGGGTTCCATATCGACATTGACGCTGGCGCGAATGCGGTAGCCGTGAACCCATTGGTTGGTAGCGGGATCTTCGCGATAAGGAAAGTGGCAGGCACCGTGCAGGAGTTCTTTGCGATTGAGCGGCAAAAGCTTCACCCAATCGAGCAGCGAGGTATCGAAGGACGCCAGTTTGAGCGCGATGAATCGCGTCACGTGTGGCATGCCAACCTTGTCGATGACCCGGTATCTTGGTCCAGCAAAGAGGTCCATGGCGGCCAGCATAATGGGCACTTCAAGCAAGGCCAAGTGCGCTAGCCACTATGAGTCTCGCGAAGCGGTAACATTCGTCTGGTTTAGCGTGGCTTTAATGAGTTTGCGAGCGTAGAATCCCGAGGCACCACAGGCACGTCCCGGCGACGGCAAACTAATCTGATTATCCCGAATGGAGGAGTGGCGCTTGAAGCCCACAGATATCGGTAATCCCGATTACTTTCACAAAGTCGTAGATTGCCAATGGGCCTGTCCGGCCCATACCCCGGTCCCCGAATATATTCGACTTATCGCCGCCGGCCGCTATGGCGATGCGTATATGGTGAACTGGAATTCGAACGTCTTCCCCGGCATTCTCGGGCGCACCTGCGATCGGCCGTGCGAGCCGGCCTGCCGACGTGGACGGGTGGAAGACGAACCGGTCGCTATTTGTCGCCTCAAACGGGTCGCAGCAGACTATAAGGGCGATATCTCAGCGCGTTTGCCAGCACCTGCCAAAATCAAGAATGGCAAACGCATCGCATGTATTGGTGCTGGCCCGGCTTCTTTGACCGTTGCCCGTGACCTCGCGCCGCTCGGCTACGAGGTTGTGGTATTCGATGGCGAAGATCGCGCTGGCGGCATGATTCGCAGCCAGATCCCGAAATTTCGCTTGCCCGAGGAAGTTATCGACGAGGAAGTCGGCTACATCCTTAACCTCGGCGTGGACTACCGCGGCGGCCAGTGGATTGACTCATTAAAATCTGTCCTCGACCAAAAATTCGATGCCGTGTTCGTCGGCACTGGAGCGCCACGTGGGCGTGACCTCGATATTCCCGGCCGCCAGGAGGCCGCGAAACACATCAAGATCGGCATCGACTGGTTGTCGTCGGTCGCTTTCGGCCATGTCACTAAAATCGGCAAGCGGGTCATCGTGCTTGGTGGCGGTAATACCGCCATGGATTGCTGCCGCTCCTCAATGCGCCTCGGGGGCAAGGAAGTGAAGGTCGTGGTGCGGTCCGGATTTGAAGAAATGAAGGCCTCGCCGTGGGAGAAAGAGGATGCCACGCACGAGGGCATACCGATTTTGAATTTTATGGTGCCGAAGACGTTCGAGCACAAGAAAGGCCGCCTGACCGGCATGACGTTCGAAAAGGTGCGCGCCGAATACGACGACAAGGGTCGACGCAAACTAGTACCAACCGGCGAACCGGATGAGTTGATCGAATGCGATGACGTGCTGATCGCGGTAGGTCAGGAAAATTCTTTCCCTTGGATTGAACGTGACATCGGCATGGAGTTCGGCGAATGGGACATGCCCGTCGTGAGCAAGGACACCCTGCAATCCAGCATTCCGAATGTATTTTTTGGTGGCGACGCAGCGTTCGGTCCGGAAAACATCATCTGGGCGGTGGCACACGGCCACGATGCGGCGATATCGATTGACCGCTATCTGAACGACGAAGACATCGAGGTAAGACCCGCACCCGGGGTCACGGTCAGTTCGCAGAAGATGGGCATTCACGAATGGAGCTACGACAACGACATTTCCAATGACGTGCGCTACAAGGTGCCGTTGAAAGATCTGAAGCTGGCGTTGTCGAATATTAAGGTGGAAGTGGAACTCGGCTTCGACCAGACGCTCGCGCTCGCCGAAGCCGAGCGCTGCCTGAATTGCGATATCCAGACCATCTTCACCGATAAGCTGTGTATCGAATGCGATGCCTGTGTCGACATTTGCCCGGTTGACTGCCTTAACTTCACGCCCAATGGTGAAGAAGATGATTTGCGCACGCGCCTCAATGCGCCAGCTCCTGAGCTCGACCAGGACCTTTATGTGTCCGGTATTCTCCCGACCGAGCGGGTCATGGTTAAGGATGAAAACGTTTGTCTGCACTGTGGCCTGTGCGCGGAACGATGCCCAACCGGCGCCTGGGACATGCAAAAACACCTCCTTGATCTTCAACAGGCGGGACCCGGTTGTCGTACACCCGGGCCTCGTGTCCGAGCAGCCTAGCCAGGAAATTCTTAAGCCAGTATGAAAGCTCTCGCGGCGGTTAACGACTTCGTCGTCAAGTTCGCCAACGTCAATGGTTCGGGTTCTGCCTCGGCCAATGCGTTGTTCGCGAAATCGATTTTACGAATGGGTGTGCCGGTTAGTCCGCGCAACATTTTTCCTTCAAATATTCAGGGTCTGCCAACCTGGTACGAAGTCCGTATTAGCGGTGACGGCTGGCTCGGGCGGCGCGGTGGCGTCGATCTGATGGTGGCGATGAATCCGCAAACCTGGGATCAGGACGTTGCCGAGATCGAACCCGGTGGTTATCTTTTTTATGATTCCACCAAGCCCATGCCGGCATCGAAATTTCGCGACGATATTCACATCATCGGCATGCCGCTGACTGAGTTATGTAACAGCACGTATACCGATTCCCGCCAACGCCAATTGTTCAAGAACATTATTTATGTCGGTGCACTGTCGGCGCTGCTCGATATCGACATGGCAACCATGCAGAATCTGGTCGGAGAACAGTTCCGCAGTAAAGAAGCGCTGCTTCAATCGAATATTCAGGCCATGCAAATCGGCCGCGATTACGCGCTGTCTGAATTTGAATGCCCGATAGGCTTGCGAGTTGAGCGCTCCGATGCGGTGAAAGATCGCATTTTCCTGGAAGGAAACAGCGCTGCAGCGCTGGGTGCCGTCTACGGCGGCGCGTCGATGGCGGCCTGGTATCCGATAACGCCCTCCTCCTCGCTTGCCGAGGCGTTCGAGATTCACTGCAACAAATACCGTCGTGACCCGGACACCGGTGAGGCCCGCTTCGCCATCATCCAGGCTGAAGACGAACTCGCGTCGATTGGCATGGTGATTGGTGCGGCCTGGAACGGCGCGCGCGCTTTCACGGCAACGTCCGGTCCCGGCATCTCATTGATGCAGGAGTTCCTGGGCTTCGCCTATTTCGCTGAAATTCCGTCTGTCATTTTCGACGTTCAGCGTGGCGGGCCGTCGACAGGCATGCCGACGCGCACGCAGCAATCAGACCTTTTGTCCTGCGCTTACGCTTCGCACGGGGACACCAAACATGTTCTGCTGTTCCCGGAAGATCCCAAAGAAGCGTTTGAAATTGGCGCCGCTGCCTTTGATTTGGCTGACCGACTGCAAACGCCGGTGTTTGTCATGCTCGATCTGGATATTGGGATGAACGAGCGCTTGTGTGAACCACTGCAATGGGACGACGGGCGTTTCTATGACCGCGGCAAAATCATGACACGCGAGATGTTCGAACGCGGCGATTCGTTTGGACGCTATCTCGATGTTGACACCGACGGGATCCCCTATCGCACGTATCCGGGTACCCACCCAACCGAAGGTGCATATTTCACCCGCGGCACGACCAAAGATCAGTACGCCAAGTACAGTGAGGCGGGACCCGATTACATTGAGAACATGCAGCGCCTGCTACGTAAGTTTGAGACCGCTAAAGAACTCATCCCGCAACCGGTCCAACGCTGGACAGATCCACCTGCGAAAATTGGGGTGATCTATTACGGCTCGACAGCGCCAGCAATGGATGAGGCCTTTGAGGCATTGGAAAGCGGCGGCATCAGTACGGATGGACTGCGTATCCGGGCATTTCCGTTCTCCGATAAGGTCGACGATTTCATCTCCTCACATGCCCATGTGTTCGTTGTTGAACAAAACCGTGATGGCCAGATGCGCACCCTGCTCATTAACGAGTGTGGGGTTGACCCTGCCCACCTTACGGCCGTTTTGCACTATGAAGGGACGCCGATTACGGCGCGCTTTATCGCCTCCGAAATCGTGCAACATCTCGTTTCTACGACTGGGTCCGGACTTAAAAGTGCTACATCAACCTGAGACTACCCGCCCCTCGAGTGCTCATTAAATGACCTACATTAATAAACCCAAGCTGGCCCACCCAAACGCGGCAGTGAACGAACTCGGCTATACGCGGCGCTATTACGAAGGGGCAGTATCGACGCTGTGTGCCGGCTGCGGACACGACTCGATAAGTAGCGCCATTATCCAGGCGTTTTTTGAATTGTCGGTGGAACCGCATCGCGTTGCGAAACTTTCCGGGATTGGTTGTTCGTCGAAGACGCCAACTTATTTCCTGGGGAGCTCACACGGCCTGAACAGCGTACATGGACGTATGCCGTCGGTACTCACTGGCGCCAATCTTGCTAATCGCGATCTTCTCTATCTGGGCGTGTCCGGCGACGGGGATTCTGCTTCTATCGGCCTGGGACAATTTGCCCATGCGCTGCGTCGGGGCGTGAACATGCTCTACGTGGTCGAGAACAATGGCGTTTACGGGCTCACTAAAGGGCAATTCTCGGCGACTGCTGACTCAGGTTCAAAATCCAAGCGCGGTGTCGTAAATACAGATTCATCTATCGACTTGGTCGGCCTGGCCTTGCAACTGGGTGCAACGTTTGTAGCGCGCAGTTTCTCTGGCGATAAAACTCAGCTCGTACCACTCATCAAAGCTGCCATCGAACACAAGGGCGCCGCATTCATTGATGTCGTAAGTCCGTGCGTCGCGTTCAACAACCACGCAGGTTCGACCAAAAGCTACGACTACGTGCGTGAGCATAACGAGGTTGTGAATCGGCTGGATTTCATGCCGTTGCGCAAAGAAATCACTGCTGATTATGAGCCCGGGAAGGTCGAGAATATCGTGCAGCACGACGGCAGCGTCATTCGATTGCACAAAGTAGATGATGACTACGACCCCTACGATCGCATCGCCGCAATGAATTATCTCGGCGACCACGCGGCCAAGGGTGAGGTCGTCACGGGCCTAATCTATCTTGATCGCGAACCGCAAGACTTACATGCGAACCTTGGTACCGTCACCGCGCCACTGAACTCCTTGAACGAGAAGGAATTGTGCCCGGGTGTTGCTACGCTTGAGGCGATTAACGAAAGTTTGCGCTAGGTTCGGGGCGCACAGTTCGCGTTATTGGTGACGCGCGTTCGAAGCTACCCTGCGAAAGATCCGCGCTACGGCTTTGCAAGCCGGGTAGCGTTCAGACAAAGAGCCCGTCGAGGGCTCTTTTTTTGCTTTGAAAATGGACGGGGCTTGACTGAGTTGGACTTGGTCGTGGCCTTGCCTCTGCTGGGCGGCTGCGCTTTGCTGCGGCGTCTTGGTCGCGTCAGCGCTTTGTCGAAGTCTGACTTTCTCTCCGTTATGTGGAAGGCCCGCCTTGCGGGCCGTGCAGAATCTGGTTGCGGAGGGGTTGAGTCGAGCGCTTGAGCGCGTTCTCGCCCCTACGGGGCGCCGGCCCCGCTTTGCTTGGCGTCCAAATCGCTTTGGCGCGCTTTGTCGAACCGGAGGGCTCGAAGTCTGGCTCTCTCTCCGCCATATAAAAAAGGCCCGCATTGCGGGCCTTTTTTATATGGCGGAGAGAGAGGGATTCGAACCCTCGATGGGCTTTTGACCCATACTCCCTTAGCAGGGGAGCGCCTTCAGCCACTCGGCCACCTCTCCATCGTTCGTTGTCGGCCGCTAGAATACTACGCCGACCGCCTGTTGGGGGAAAATTTCTCGGTCTACTCCGTCGTAGTCGCGATTTCTTCGTCACCACCATCCTGGATGCGCTGATAAATTTCCTCACGATGTACCGCAACTTCCTTCGGCGCATCAACGCCTATACGGACCTGGTTCCCTTTGATTCCCAGCACGGTGACGTTGACGTTGTCACCAATAATAAGCGCTTCACCAACCCGTCTGGTCAGAATCAGCATACAGTCCTCCAAAAATTCACACTACGTATAGCCGCAGCGTGATTGTTAATTAAATCTGAGTAAACGTCCTGTTTAAACGGCAACCAGATGCGGCGGCATTATAGACCGGCTGGTTCGAATCTGCCCTCAATGAGCCCATTTCAGGCACTTTGTCATCTCAATTGGATTCCAGCTCGTTCTCGAGTCCGAACTCACTATGTAGCGAGCGCACGCCTAACTCCGAATACTTCTCGTCTACGACCACTGATATTTTAATCTCAGAGGTCGAAATCATGCGGATATTGATGGATTCGTCAGCCAGCGCGCGAAACATCCGTGCCGCAATACCGGCGTGCGAACGCATACCAACACCGACGATTGAAATCTTCACAATCGTCTTGTCGCCCGTTACGCCGCGCGCGTTCATCTCTATCGCCAGGCGTTCCAGGATCTCCAGCGCTTGATCATAATCATTTCGGTGTACTGTAAAGGTGAAGTCCGTCGCACCATCGGCGCCTGTGTTCTGCAGGATCATGTCCACTTCGATATTCGCAGCCGCAACCGGGCCGAGAATATTGCTGGCGACGCCCGGCCGATCTGGCACACCCGTTAGCACCAATTGGGCTTCGTCCCTGTTGAGTGTCACACCCGAAATCAGGGCTTGTTCCATGATGTTTTCCTCTGCCGTTATCAGCGTCCCCTGGCCAGACTCGAATGAAGACAAGACGCGCAAATTAACCTTGTACTTGCTGGCAAATTCTACCGAACGAATCTGCAGGACTTTCGCACCCAGACTCGCCATCTCAAGCATCTCTTCATAGGTGACACGCTCAAGTCGGCGTGCTTCCGGGACGATTCTGGGGTCGGTGGTGTAAACGCCGTCTACATCAGTGTAGATCTGGCATTCATCAGCCTTCAGCGCTGCAGCCAATGCCACTGCGGTGGTATCCGAGCCGCCGCGGCCAAGCGTCGTGATGTTGCCGGCCTCGTCAACGCCCTGAAACCCTGCCACGACAACCACCCGGCCACGCTCCAAATCGCCCAGAACATTGGCGTCGTCAATCCGTACGATGCGCGCCTTATTGTGCACTTTGTCGGTGAGAATCTGCACCTGCGAGCCGGTATAAGACACTGCAGACATGCCAATTTTATTTAAAGCCATCGCCAGGAGCGCGATAGTGACTTGCTCACCGGTAGACAACAACACGTCAAGTTCGCGGCCACGGGGCTGTTCGGCAAAAGCCTTTGCCAGAGTCAACAGCCGATCGGTTTCGCCCGCCATGGCAGAGACAACGACGACCACGCTGTACCCATCCGCACAAGTCGCGGCGATGCGTTCTGCGATGGCGGAAATGCGTTCGGTATCTGCCACCGAAGTGCCGCCAAATTTCTGCACGACGATTTTCATAGTTTGCTGAATTGCTTAAATCTACAGCCGCATCCGTCGGTCACGAACGCGAACTCACCATTGATACTCAAACCAATTGTTCCGTAGCCCAGTCGTAGACTGAGCTAAGTGCCGTTTCAAGTTGCGACGGATCATTGCCGCCAGCCTGAGCCATATCTGGGCGTCCGCCGCCTTTTCCTCCGACTTGTTCAGCGACGAAACTAACCAGTTTGCCGGCATGTGCGCGGTCGGTGAGATTCTTCGTCACCCCACTCACCAGGCGAACTTTGTCGTCTTCGATAGTGGCCAACACAATGACCGCGCATTCAAATTTATCCTTCAAGCGATCGCAGGTCGTACGCAAGGTCTCTATGTCCGCACCATCAATCTGCTCAGCCAAAACCATGGCGCCGCCGATCTCGCGCGCGGCATCAGCAATATCACGACCTGATTGACCGGCCAGGCGGCCGCGTAGCTCCTGCAACTCTTTCTCAAGCGTACGATTACGCTCCAGCAGATGAGCGACTTTATTCTCTAGATCCGCGCCACCCGATCGGACGAGGTTCGCGAGACGTTCGAAAGTTGCCTGGGTCTCGGCCATGTAGGCAACGACGGCAACACCCGTGATGGCTTCAATACGGCGCACGCCTGACGCAACGCCGGACTCGGAAATAATCTTGAACGCACCGATGTCGCCCGTTCTTTCGACGTGCGTGCCGCCGCACAGTTCTACGGAGTGCGCCCCCATGCTTAGTACGCGCACAACATCGCCGTACTTTTCGCCGAACAGTGCCATTGCGCCAGATTCGAGCGCCTCTTTATAGGGCATGACCTGCGCTTCAACAGCAACGTTGTCGCGAATCGCATGATTCACCCGCGTTTCCACTTCAACGATCTGTTCGGTTGTGAGCGGCGCTGTATGAGAGAAATCGAAACGCAGTTTGTCCGGGTCGACAAGTGACCCCTTTTGTTCGACGTGGGCTCCGAGTAACTCTCGTAAAGCAGCATGCATCAGGTGTGTGGCTGAATGATTGTTCTTCGTTGCCTGACGGCGCTCGCCATCAACTGCCGGTCTCACTCGGTCATCATTCGCGAGACGGCCTGACTGAAGTTCGCCCAAGTGCAAAAACAAGCCACCTTGCTTGCGCGTATCGTGGACTTTGAATTTCCCACCTGAAAATGTGATCTGACCTTGATCACCGACCTGCCCGCCGGACTCGGCATAAAACGGTGTGCGATCGAGTACCACGGTCCCACTTGAACCTGCATTGAGAACCTCGCAGGGTTCACCCTCGACGAAGATCCCCAGCACTGAGGCCTCATCCTCGTTACAGTCGTAGCCAGTAAACTCCTGCGCGTGGCCAAGTCCGACGAGCGCGTCAGCGCTGATAGAATTCGCTGTGTCGGCGCCGCCAAACTGACTCGCAGCGCGCGCGCGCTGGCGTTGGGCCTCCATGGCGTCTTCGAATCCTGCACTGTCGAGGGAGAGATTGCGCTCTCTTGCGATATCGGCAGTGAGATCGAATGGAAAACCGTAGGTGTCGTAGAGCTGAAAGACAACGTCGCCCGGGATAGTCCTGTCCGATAGTTGCCCAATCGCAGCTTCCAGTATGTGCATGCCCTGGTGCAGCGTTTCCGCGAAGCGCGCCTCCTCGAGCTCAAGCGTCTCGGCAATCATGACAGCGCGCTCACACAAACGGGGATAGGCATCGCCCATTTCCGCGGCCAATGGTGCCACTAAGCGATGAAAGAACGCTCGTTCTATACCTAACTTGTGCCCGTGTCGTAGTGCTCGTCGAATAATTCTTCGTAGTACATAGCCGCGGCCTTCATTCGACGGCGTAACGCCATCGAGTACCAGGAAAGCACACGAACGAATGTGGTCTGCGATAACTCTCAGCGAGGCCGGCTCGGTGACTGGACCTGTGACCTCCTCAGCAACGGCGCGCAGCAGGTTCTGAAACAAATCGATGTCGTAATTATCGTGCACGCCCTGCAAAACCGCTGCGAGTCGCTCGAGCCCCATGCCAGTATCAACAGACGGGCGCGGAATCGGTTTTAACTCACCATCGGCTGAACGCTCGTATTGCATGAATACAAGATTCCATATCTCGATGTAACGGTCGCCATCAGCATCAGGGCTGCCGGGCGGCCCTCCCGGGATCTCCGGACCATGGTCATAAAATATTTCTGAACAGGGTCCACACGGTCCGGTCTCACCCATGGTCCAGAAATTGTCCTTCTCGCCGCAGCGGGAGAATCTTTCCGGGCTTACGCCGATCTCATCCAGCCAGATTGCAGCGGCTTCATCGTCGTCCTCGTAGACCGTGATCCACAATCTCTCAGCCGGTAACTGAAGACGTTCGGTAAGTAGCGTCCAGGCAAATCCGATCGCTTCGCGCTTGAAATACTCGCCGAAGCTGAAGTTACCAAGCATTTCAAAAAACGTATGGTGGCGAGCGGTATAGCCGACATTGTCGAGGTCATTGTGCTTGCCCCCGGCACGGACACAACGCTGCGAAGACGTGGCGCGTCGAAACCCGGGATCCTCCAAACCGAGGAATACATCTTTGAACTGAACCATACCGGCGTTGGTAAACAACAACGACGGATCGGAGCCGGGGACGAGCGAACTGCTCTCTACCGCCCGGTGCCCGTGCTCTTCAAAGTAGCTTAGAAAAGCCTGACGAATTTCAGTTGTTTTCATCGCCTGCTGCGTTTTCCAGTGCGTATCGAATGTGTTCGCCATCGAATCCGCGGTATTGCAAAAATCGAGTTTGGCGCGCGCGTTCGGCAAAAGATGTCGGCGCGCCGCGGAATTTCTTGTACTGAACGTCACCAGCCAGTTCGAACCAGTCAAGCTCCTGCGTAGTCAGTGCTTGCCTGGCCAGAGCCTGGTCTACGCCACGCTGCTGCAATTCTTGCGCAACGCGACGGGGGCCGAAACCGCTACGTCCGCGGTAACGAACATACGCTTCGGCAAATCGTTGATCGTCCTGATAACCCGCTTGCGCGAGTGCGTCGAGAGCCGTCGCAATTTCTACCGGTTCCAGCTCGCGCCCGGCTAACTTTTGCTCGAGCTCGTAGCGACTGTGCTCTCGACGAGCCAACGCTGCTATCGCGATTTCCCGCGCGCTGCGTTTGACGTCGTCTCTCAGGCTGACGCCTCCTCGACATCTTCGTCGACCGCCGCGCCTTCAGCTTTTTGCTCCTTGGTCGGGATGATCAATTCCCGTAGCGACGCCTCGAGTTCGGCGGCCAATTCAGGATTCTCTTTGAAGTGCTGACGAACGTTCTCTTTGCCCTGCCCCAGCCGGTCTCCCTTATAGCTGTACCAGGCGCCAGTTTTTTCAACCAAGTTATTCTCAACACCAAGTTCGATGAGCTCGCTTTCGCGAGAGATGCCTTCGTTGTAAAGAATGTCGAAATTTGCCTGTTTGAATGGCGGAGCGACTTTGTTTTTAACCACTTTGACGCGGGTTTCGTTTCCGATCACTTCGTCGCCTCGTTTCAACGAACCGATGCGCCGGATATCGAGTCGCACTGAGGAATAAAACTTGAGCGCGTTCCCGCCGGTCGTGGTTTCGGGGCTGCCAAACATCACACCAATCTTCATACGAATCTGGTTGATGAATATGACCAGGGTGTTGGAGCGTTTGATGTTGCCCGTCAATTTGCGCAGCGCCTGCGACATCAAACGCGCCTGTAAACCGACGTGATGGTCGCCCATGTCGCCTTCAATCTCGGCTTTCGGCGTAAGCGCCGCGACGGAATCAACGACCACTACGCTAACCGCACCTGATCGAACCAACATATCGGTAATTTCCAGCGCCTGCTCACCGGTATCCGGCTGAGACACCAGTAATTCTTCGACGTCAACGCCAAGCCGTTCGGCGTACTGTGGATCGAGCGCGTGTTCTGCGTCGATAAATGCCGCGGTTCCGCCGAGTTTTTGAATTTCGGCGACAACGTGCAGGGTCAAGGTCGTTTTACCCGACGATTCCGGGCCGAAAATTTCCACCACCCGGCCGCGCGGCATGCCGCCTACGCCGAGTGCGATGTCCAGTGTCAGCGAGCCTGTCGAGACAACGTCGATGTCTGGCATCGCTCCGCCATCGCCCATACGCATGATTGACCCGGTACCGAATTGCTTTTCGATCTGGGACAGCGCCGCTCCTAGCGCCTTTTGCTTGTTTTCATCCATAATTCATGTCCTTTCGTGGGGTAATTTCAGAGGTCATCTAAGCGCGGAATTATCGCATAAGTGCGGGTCCGATTTAATCGCTAATCGGGTATGCGAAACGAGAAAAAGTTCGTCGTCGACGGTCAGTCAGGCGGCTCCGGGGAACTGCCCGGCGAATCCGAGAAAAAGGGCGTGTCAGGCCGCAAGCGAGAAACCAAGTGCTGACGAAAATACCTCAGGATAAGGCTCGAATAAGTTCCTGTAGGGCGAATTCGACGGTCCTTGCCCGAATTTCACGCCGTTCGCCGGGGAAATGCTGGGCGATAGCCTGCACCGGTTGGGCGCCGACCGAAAAACCAAACCAGACTAAACCGACTGGTTTTTCATCCGTTCCACCGCCAGGCCCGGCGACGCCGGTGACCGCAACCGCAACATCAGTGTGGGTCGCCGTGCGAGCGCCTGCGACCATCTCGCTGGCCGTCTCGCCGCTGACCGCACCGTGCCGCTCCAATGTCATAGGGTTGACGTTCAGAAAGTTCATTTTGGCGGCGTTCGAGTAACTCACGATGCCCGCTTCGAACCAACCCGAACTGCCAGCTATCGCTGTCATACATTGCGCAATCCAGCCGCCAGTGCAGGATTCTGCGGTCGACATGAGCCAGCCACGCTCAGCGAGCGAATCGCCCAATTCGCGAGCCAGCTGCTCGAGCTGCTCTTGTGATGGTGCTGGCATCTCGGTCACCTCCGCCTGCGCTTGAAAAAATCTTTCAGAAGCCGCGCGCAATCTTCCTGGGCAACGCCGCCCATAACGTCAGCGCGATGATTGAGTTCCGCGTGTTGCAGCACGTTCATCACGCTGCCAGCCGCGCCAGCGCGTGGGTCCGTGGTACCGAATACGACTCGCGTGATGCGGCTGTGAACGATGGCGCCGGCGCACATGGCACAAGGCTCGAGCGTGACGTACAAAGTCGCTCCGGACAAACGGTAATTACTGGTCGCAAGGCACGCGTAGCGAATCGCCTCGATTTCGGCATGGGCGGTCGGATCATGATTGGCAATGCAGCGATTGTGGCCTAACCCGACCGCTTCATTATCAACAACAACAATCGCCCCGACTGGCACTTCGCCTATTCGCTCAGCTTCGTGCGCTTGTGCAATCGCCATTTGCATCCAGCGCAGATCGCCCCGCGCTGTTGAAGTCGGCATGGCAGTCATCACTCAGTGCCCTGACATTGGAGCCACTACTCCCACTCTATAGTTGCGGGCGGTTTTCCGGAGATGTCGTAGGCCACTCTGGATACGCCATCGACTTCGTTAATGATCCGACGCGAAACGAGTTCAAGGAAATCGTAAGGCAGGCGAGCCCAACCGGCCGTCATGAAATCGACGGTTTCCACGGCTCGTAGAGCGATGACGTAGTCGTAACTGCGCGCGTCGCCTTTGACCCCGACAGAGCGTACCGGTAGAAAAACTGCGAACGCCTGGCTGACCTGCTGGTAGAGATCGGCATTGCGTAGTTCTTCAATAAATATCGCGTCTGCGAGGCGCAGGATATCGGCAAACTCGCGGCGAACTTCGCCGAGAATGCGCACCCCCAAACCGGGGCCTGGAAACGGGTGGCGAAAAACCATTTCTGGCGACAACCCGAGTTCGAGCCCAACCTTGCGCACCTCGTCTTTGAACAGCTCGCGCAGCGGCTCAATCAATTTGAACTTCATGCCCTCGGGGAGCCCGCCGACGTTGTGATGGGACTTGATGACATGCGCTTTTCCGCTCGCAGCGGCGGCGGATTCGATCACATCCGGGTAAATCGTGCCCTGAGCTAACCACGCAACACCATCAAGTTGCTTGGCCTCAGCTTCAAAAACCTCGATAAATACGCGCCCGATCACTTTGCGCTTCTGCTCGGGATCTTCGATACCGTGCAAGGCGCCGAGAAACTGCTCGCTAGCATCTACGTGGCGAACATCGACCTGCATTTGCTCGGCGAACGTGGACATCACGTCAGCGGCTTCGTTCGCGCGCAACAATCCGTTATCAACAAAAACACAGGTCAGTTGCTGCCCGATCGCTCGGTGCAACAGAGCTGCCACGACCGACGAGTCGACTCCACCGGACAGACCAAGTAGCACGCGATCGTTACCAACCTCGGCACGGACCTTGGCAATGCTGTCGCTGATGATGTTCGAGGACGTCCATAACGAGTTGCATCCGCAAATATCGTGTACGAAACGCTCAAGAATGGCCTGCCCTTGCACGGTGTGCGTCACTTCCGGGTGGAACTGAACGCCATAGAACTTGCGTTCCTCGTCCGCGATTCCGGCGATGGGCGCGTTCTCGGTCGAAGCAATCAATTTAAAGCTTGGCGGTAGCTCCGTAACGTGGTCACCATGGCTCATCCACACGTCAAGGAAACCGTGCCCCTGTTCATTCGTCGCATCCTGAATATCTCGCAGTAACGTCGAGTGGCCGCGCGCGCGTACCCGCGCATAGCCGAACTCGCGTTCGCTCGATGCTTCGACACGGCCGCCGAGCTGTCTGGCCATCGTTTGCATGCCGTAGCAAATCCCAAGAACCGGAACTCCAAGGGTAAATACGCACTCTGGGGCGCGAAATTCGCTATTGGCGTTGACCGATTCCGGGCCGCCGGAAAGAATGATGCCGCGCGGCGCAAATTCCTGAATCGCCTCCGCGCTGATATCGAATGGGCGAATCTCGCAATACACTTGCGCTTCGCGAATACGGCGGCCGATGAGCTGCGTGTATTGCGCGCCAAAATCGAGCACAAGGATTCTGTCGCTATGTAGATCGCTGGCGGTAGTCATAGTGAAAATGTCGCCGGATTACGTGGCCGTGAACCGTCGCCCTACGCGCTAGTCGAGACGATAGTTAGGCGCTTCTTTTGTGATCTGCACATCGTGTGCATGACTTTCGCGAACCCCGGCGGCAGTTACCCGCAGAAACTTCGGCTTGGAACGAAACTCTTCGATATCCCGGCAGCCGGTGTAGCCCATTGCTGCCCGCAGACCGCCGGTCATCTGGTGGATGATCGCGCTTAACGAGCCCTTGTAAGGGACGCGCCCTTCGATACCCTCGGGGACGAGTTTCTCGATTTCGTCGCTTTCCTGAAAGTAACGATCGGACGAACCATGTTTTTGCGTCATCGCTCCCAGCGAGCCCATGCCTCGATAGGATTTGTAGGAGCGCCCCTGAAACAATTCCACATCACCGGGGGCTTCTTCAGTACCGGCAAACAATGAACCAATCATGACGCTGTGTGCGCCGGCCACAAGTACCTTGGCGATATCGCCCGAATAGCGCACGCCACCGTCGGATATAAGTGGGATGCCGTGCTTTTTCAGGCGCTCAGCAACATCACTGACAGCCGTTATTTGCGGTACGCCGATGCCCGTCACGATACGAGTGGTGCAGATTGAACCAGGCCCGATACCAACTTTCACTGCGTCAGCCCCGGCCGCGACCAGTGCGTCGGCCGCATCTCCGGTAGCGATATTGCCACCGATGACCTGAGCATCCGGATACTGTTCCTTGATCAAGCGCACGGTTTCAATCACGCCGCGCGAGTGGCCATGGGCGGTGTCGACCACAATCGCGTCAACACCTGCCTCGATTAGGCCGGTAACGCGCTCGTGAGTCCCTTCGCCCACGCCGACCGCCGCGCCGACGCGCAGCCGTTGATCGCTGTCCTTACAGGCGTTCGGGAACTCGTCTGCCTTTTGAATATCTTTTACAGTGATCAAGCCGCGTAATTCGAATGCGTCGTTGACGACCAGTACTTTCTCGATACGGTTGACATGCAGCAACGAGATAATTTCGTCCTTTTCTGCATTCTCACCGACGGTAATTAAGCGTTCCTTCGGAGTCATGATTTCCCTGACCGGGGCATCGAAGCGGCTTTCGAAGCGCAGATCCCGGCTCGTGACGATGCCGACCAGCATGCCATTGTCGACTACTGGTACGCCGGAAATCCCTTGCGCCCGGGTTAGCGCCAAAACCTCGCCGATACCCGTTTCGGGCGTGGTGGTGATGGGATCTCGAATCACGCCACTCTCGAATTTCTTGACCTGCCGGACTTGCTGGGACTGATCCTCGAGGCTCATGTTCTTGTGGATGATGCCGATCCCGCCATCCTGAGCCAAAGCGATGGCCAGACGAGCTTCGGTAACCGTGTCCATTGCGGCGGACAGAAGCGGCACTTTCAATTCGATATCACGAGTTAACAAAGAGCGTAAATCGGCTTCCCGAGGCAGAACTTCTGAGTAATCGGGGATGAGCAGGACATCGTCGAATGTCAAACCGTCGTCAGCGACGCGCATAGGGTGGGTTCATCCCGTAAAATGTGATCCCGCGATTATAGAGTTTTGCTGGTAGGCGGTAAATGTCATACAGACCTGAAGCTGGACGGAACGCTACTACGCCGGCAAAACCCGGCGCTGCTGCGACTCGTCCGGTCTATAGCGTCAGCGAACTCAACGAGACGGTCCGCAGCGTACTTGAACAGAATCTCGGCCTGGTCTGGGTTGCTGGCGAAATCTCCAACCTCGCCCGGCCAGCATCCGGGCATATTTATTTTTCCCTCAAGGACAAAGGCGCTCAGGTCCGCTGTGCCATGTTCCGTAATCGGGCATCACGCACGACGCTGCGCCCCGAAAACGGCCAGAGTGTGCTCGCGCAGGGACGCGTGACGCTTTATCCGGCGCGCGGCGAATTCCAAATCATCATTGAAACCCTGGAAGCGACGGGCGATGGGCTTCTGCGAGCCAAGTTTGAGCAACTGAAAGCCCGACTGAATGACGAGGGGTTGTTCAGCCAAGCGCTTAAAAGCCCGCTTCCAGCGTGGCCGAAAAACATTGGTGTAGTGACCTCGCCGAGCGGCGCGGCGTTGCACGATGTCCTCACGGTGCTAAAACGCCGTTGCCCCGCGATTCCGGTCATCGTTTACCCGACTCGCGTGCAGGGCGATGGTGCCGCCGGCGAAATTGCTGCTGCGATAGCGACCGCCAACCGACGCGCCGAGTGCGATGTGCTCATAATCGGTCGTGGTGGCGGGTCGCTCGAAGACCTGTGGTCCTTCAACGAAGAACACGTTGCACGAGCTATCCATGCCTCAACCATCCCCACCGTCAGCGCCGTCGGTCATGAGGTCGACTTTACGATTGCTGATCTGGTCGCCGATCTTCGTGCGGCAACGCCCTCTGCTGCGGCAGAGCTCGTGTCTCCGGATATCGTCAGCGCGCTGGGACAATTGGCCGCAAGCGAGAAACGCCTGCGCATGACGATGCATCACAGACTTTCGGGATTGCAACATACCGCCGCCGCGATGCAGGCCCGCCTGATCTCGCCTGAACGGCGCGTCGAAGCAGGCTATCAACGTGTTGACGAACTCTCGCAGCGCCTTTCGCTCGCGACTCAGACCCAAGTGAACCTTAAGCGAAGCGCACTGCAAACGTTAACCGCCCGTATCGAGGCACGAACACCGGGAGCGATGATGCATCTGGCAAGTGTTCAAATCGATCATTTGCTCAGCCGCCTGCAAAAATCGATTCTCGCGCAAATTTCCGAGCGTACGCAGAAACTCACCCACTTCGACAGCGTGTTACGCGCACTGGGCCCGGTAGCGACCCTGGAACGGGGCTATGCCATTGTCACCGACAGCGCGGGCAAGGTGATTCGAAATAGTTCTGACGTCGTTATCGACGATGTCGTGCACACGCAAGTGGCCGAAGGGAGGTTAAGCAGTCGCGTCACCGAAACGGAAAAGCCGAGCGACACCTGAATGAGGCGCCGTCAGATCGAATACTTGAGCCGATACCAAAGCCCGCCGACGTATTCATAGAGCGCGTAGTGGGACTGCGAAAACGCTTTCATCTCGGGTAGAAAATCAGCGAAGCCAAACGCAGACGGCGGCCGCGAGATAAAACCAAGCGGGGCAGGGACGACCGTGAAACCAGCGTTTTCAAACGCCCTTAGCGCTCGCGTCATATGGATGGCGTGCGTGACAAGAACGACGCGCGTGAAGGGAAACGCAACGCGGCTGAGGCGAGCGTTCTCCAGCGTATTGTTGCTTGCAGATTCGACCCATTCCACAGGGACACCGAAATCCTGCATCAGCGTGTCGCGCATCATCAAGCCTTCTGCGGTCGCCAATCCGGACGGACTTCCGCCGGTGACAGCGAGCGCTATGCCGGTTGCCCGATACAGCCGCGCTGCGTAACGCAGCCGTTCCAGGGTCAAACGCGAGACCTGATCGGTTCCCTGATACTCAGGGTTGTTGCGGAAGGCGCCGCCACCGAGAACCACGATGGCCTCAGCATCCGAATCTTTGATATCCGCTGCCTCAACGGCAGGATAGGTTTCCAGCGAGAGCGCCAGGATCGCCGCGGTCCACGGCATGGATAGCCCCCATAATGCTACGAATGCTGCGAACAACACCGTCCGGCCAAGGCGTTTCAAGAACACACCCAGTACCACGCCAGCAAGCGCAATCCCGATAATCAGTCCTGGCGGTAGCACCGCCAGTCTCAACAAGGCTTCCATCGTCGACGTGGTTAGCTACGCAAATCGCTCAAAATTAACTCACCGACCCACCGGCAGCCTGGATATCGGCATGGTAGGACGAGCGGACCAGCGGTCCGCTGGCGGCGTGTTCAAAACCGAGTTCGAGCGCATAGCGGCCAAGCGCATCAAACTCCTCGGGCGGCACAAAACGCTCAACCGCAAGATGAGCACGACTGGGCTGCAGGTATTGCCCCAGCGTGACACGGTCGCACCCGTGCGCGCGCAGGTCCTGTAGCACGCGCTGAATCTGTTCATGAGTTTCACCAAGTCCCAGCATCAATCCCGACTTCGTCGGAATTTGCGGAGCGGCTTGTTTAAACTGTCGAATTAAGTCGAGAGACCAATCGTAGTCCGAACCAGGTCGCACTTTCAGATAGAACTCGGGGACTGTTTCGAGGTTATGGTTGAACACATCCGGCGGCGCCTTTAACAGTTCTTCAAGCGCTCGCTCCATGCGACCGCGAAAATCAGGTACCAGGATTTCTATTTTGATGTCAGGCATGCGCTTGCGCACAGCGGCAACACAATCAGCGAAATGTCCGGCTCCGCCATCACGCAGATCATCTCGATCCACAGAAGTGATCACAACGTAGCTCAAGTTCATCTTCTCGATCGCGTTCGCAAGATGCTCCGGTTCGCCTGGGTCGAGCGGGTCAGGCCGACCATGTGCAACGTCGCAAAACGGACAACGGCGAGTGCACAAATGTCCCATGATCATGAAAGTCGCAGTTCCGTGAGCGAAACATTCGCCTAGATTGGGGCACGATGCTTCTTCGCACACGGTGTGCAATCCTTCATCGCGTAAAAGCTTTTTGAGCTCAAGGACTCGTGGCGCCGTGGGCGCGCGAGCTTTCAGCCAGGCGGGCTTTTTCGGCAAAGGGCCGTGCGTTGGTACGACCTTGACAGGTATGCGTGCGACTTTGTTCGCACCTCGCTGCGCCCGCGTCGGTCTCAAATCCGTTTTGTTTTCCATCTAGCCGGAATCTCCAGGGCAATTTCGCGCACCCAACGAATGGGGCTGTTCACTGTAGCTAAGCGAAACCGGCAATGCAGCAAATATATTCTGCGCTAGCGACGCTACGAACCCGCGACTGACGTCTTTGCAACGGTCAGGTCCACCGAGAGAGGACAACTGAGTCGCCTTCAGCCCGGCGTACCCACAGGGATTAATACGCTGATAGGGTTCAAGGTCCATGGCGACGTTCAGCGCAATCCCGTGGTAGCTGCATCCTTTACGAATGCGCAGCCCGAGTGCAGCAATTTTGGCGTCCCCGACGTACACTCCGGGCGCTCCGTCGCGACGCTGCGCTACGATCTGCAACTCCGCCAAATAATCGATGACCGCCTGTTCCAACCTGCGCACCAATTCCCGTGGACCAATCCCCACACGACGCACGTCAAGCAAGGTATAGACAAGCAGCTGTCCTGGTCCGTGGTAGGTAACCTGCCCGCCTCTGTCAGTAGGAATTACCTCGATGTCCCCTGGGGCGAGCAGATGTTCACGTTTCGCCGCCTTGCCGAGCGTGAACACACTCGGGTGCTCGACCACCCACATTTCGTCGTCAGTACGAGCATCGCGGCTATCGGTAAACGCCTTCATAGCCTGCCAACACGGTTGGTACGCTTGCAGGCCCAATTCGCGCACGACGATATTCACAGTGCCATCAGAATCTCAGGTGTGGCAGTCAACTCAGCGTAGACCTCGTCTAGTTGCGCCCGGCTGTGAGCCTCAATCGTGACCGTAACTGATTGATACTTCCCGGCGCTACTGGCGCGCTTTGCAATCTCGTGAATGCAGTCTTCGTCTACATGCCGAGCGACAATCGCGGCCACTTGTTGCTCAAACCCGTCCGTCGCATTGCCGATGACCTTGATCGCGAAGCGGCACGGAAATTCCATCAGGCTCGGGGCTGGTGTCGTCATAGGTTCAACATTATTCTCGGCTTTGCACGTGTTGTCGCGCGGTGTCCTGGAGAAGACGGACCAGATGAAATTGCGGGTTGGTCTCGGGATCAGGATAGATAGGGCAGCTAGTTGGGTAACAAGTTACTTTAATTCCAACACCTAATGTACCAGAATCAGAAGGGTAATCGGATTCTAAGCATACCTAAAACAATTCGGGGAGGGGGAGGATGGAAGACATCCTGATCGCGCTCTACTACGTTTCAGCGATCGTAATAATCATCCTGCATTACACAGGATGGCTGGAAGACCGCGCCATGGAATGGGTGGTGTACCTCGTGGCAGTTCTGCTGTTTCCAATGTTGTACTTCGCTTATACGCCCTAACGCTTAAGCCAGGCTAGCCCCGGATCTGCATGGCCGCGACGTTGAATATCGAACACGTCTGGCTTAGCGCAGCTTTACAGACTCTGTTCAAAGGGGCACGGACTATTTCTCCCAGGTGCCCGAATCGGGAAGCCTGCGCAATTCCAAGCCGATTCCGGCGAAATTGATTTACTGATGTGCGAGCCTCCGGCAATCCGTCCATGTTTTGCCAGGTCGCCTTCATATCGCCACGCGCCCTTCCTCTGGGCATCTAGGAATTATGAGACCTGCGACGGTTAGTAAAACCGAGCGCACGGAGTACCAAGCCAAATCCTGTCATTGTGCGAAAAGAACGTAGAATCAGCGTGCTCAACCGCTGGAAGCACAGAGCTGACAGACCTCGACATCAATGGAGCCAGAACCGGCGCAAGATCATGCCAATAGTGGATGCAACGGATTCCCCGCCGGCGCTCAGTATCTCAGGTCTGACGAAGGTCTATAGCAGCGGCCTTGAAGCGTTGGGTGGCATCGATCTCAAAGTAGCCGATGGCGATTTCTTTGCTCTGCTCGGTCCAAACGGCGCCGGCAAATCCACAACCATCGGCATCGTTAGCTCGCTGGTTCGCAAAACATCCGGCAACGTAAAAATTTTCGGCATCGATATTGATATCGATTTCGCATCGGCCAAATCGCATATTGGTTTGGTTCCTCAAGAGATAAATTTCTCCCAGTTCGAAACGGTCGAAGAAATCGTTCTCAATCAGGCCGGCTATTACGGCATCAATCGACGCACAGCACTTGAACGTGCCGAAGTCTACCTGCGGGAACTTGCGCTCTGGGATCGTCGTAGTGAAATATCTCGCAACCTGTCCGGCGGTATGAAGCGACGCCTGATGATCGCTCGCGCGTTGGTCCATGAACCGCGATTGCTGATCCTCGATGAACCGACTGCCGGCGTTGATATTGAGATACGTCGCTCCATGTGGAGTTTCCTCGCGAATCTTAACGCTGCAGGAACGACCATCATCCTGACAACCCACTACCTCGAAGAAGCCGAATTACTGTGCCGAAACATCGCCATCATCGATAAGGGCAGCATTATTGAAAATACGTCCATGCGCGTATTGCTGGCCAAGCTGCACTCAGAAAGTTTTATCTTCGACTCCGCTACGGCGATAACTTCGCTACCCGCTATGAAGGTGGCCGAACTGACCTTAATCGACGAGCACAAATTCGAGGTGGTTATTGATAAACATCAGAATCTCAATGAAGTGTTTGAACGGCTCAGTGCGGCCGGAATAACCATTCGCAGTATGCGAAATAAAAGTAATCGGCTGGAAGAATTATTCCTCGACCGGGTTAACAACAATGCGTGAACTCACGCCGACGCGATCACAAATACCGTCTCGACGCGAACTTTACGTGACGGCGTTTCGCACGATTGTGACTAAAGAGCTCAATCGCTTCCTGCGCATCTGGCTGCAAACCATACTGCCTCCAGCGATCACGATGGGACTGTACTTCGTGATTTTCGGCAATTTGATTGGGCCGAGAATCGGACTGATGTCCGGTTTTGCTTATATGCAATACATCGCGCCGGGTATCATCATGATGGCGATCATCACCAACTCGTATTCGAATGTCGTATCGTCTTTCTTCGGCGCCAAATTTCAGCGCCATATCGAAGAGATTTTGATTGCCCCCGTACCCAATGCACTGATACTTGCCGGCTACATCTGCGGCGGAGTCAGTCGCGGCATCATCGTTGGTATTCTGGTTACCGTAGTTGCGTTATTTTTTACCGACCTAAAGATTCATTCTTACGCGGTCACTATCAGTGTCGTGGTACTCACTTCAGTGCTGTTTTCCCTGGCGGGATTCATCAACGCAATTTATGCCAAGAAGTTCGATGACATTTCAATCGTGCCGACTTTCGTGCTGACACCGCTGATCTATCTCGGTGGGGTGTTCTATTCGGTCGATTCGCTGCCCGAATTCTGGCGTCAGGTGTCAATGTTCAATCCAGTTCTGTATATGGTGAACGCTTTTCGATACGGCATGCTGGGGATTTCTGATATCGGACTTCTTCACGCTTTCACAGTCATCATTGTATTTGTCGTACTCCTGACGACGCTCAGTCTGAACCTACTTAATCGTGGAGTAGGTCTACGCGCCTGATGTCACGAACTGACGCTTGTGGTCCTGCATGTGTGCGTACACGCGAGCTGCTATCGGGTAGCTGTTCCCGTCCCCAATGACGTGCCCGTCGAGTTCGTAGACACAAGCTGTTTCACGGGTCGAGCTGGTGATCCAGATCTCTTCTGCCTCGCGCAGTTGAGCGGGCGAAATGTCTTCTTCGGAAACCGGCGTACCGAGCCGACTCAATGCGTCCAGAATCTCGCTACGCGTAACGCCTGCAAGAATTTTTTCGGACAATGGTGGCGTTTTAACTTGTCCCGAAGACACAACAAAAACATTACTTGCCGCGCCTTCGGTAACTAAGCCGTCACGCACTAGCAAAACCTCGTCTACCCCCTTGGCCACGGCCTGATTACGCAGCAAGACATTGGGAAGTAAGGAGGTCGACTTGATATCACAACGAGCCCAGCGCGGATCAACCATCGTGATCGCCCGCACGCGCGATGGTTGAGAAGGAACGTGCATTGGACGGCACATGGCAAATATCGTTGGGACAATACCCGCAGGGGCTGCGTGATCGCGGACGGCCACACCTCGACTGACTTGTACATATATCGAGCATTGAGCGACATTGTTCAATGCGACCAGTTGTTCAAGGCAAGCACGCCACTCATCGACCGCCAAAGGATTGATGATTCCTATCTCGGCGAGGCTGCGAGCAAATCGCGCCAAATGCTTATCGATAAATAGCAGAGTGCCGGAGGATACTGGAATGACCTCGTAAACCGCGTCGCCAAAGATAAAGCCGCGATCCAGTACGGAAATTTTGGCCTCGGCAAGCGGTAGAAACTTGCCGTTCAAATAGCAAACTGACGCCTCGTCGAGATTCATTCAAACAGCAGCATAACGTCGTCGATGGTGCGGGACACGAATGCACCCAGCGCGACCGCCTGCCTGGCGATCAGAGGAACTTGCGCGATTTCCTCGCCATCCAGTTCGACAACGATGTGTCCAAGCAACTGGCCTTTAACGATAGGAGCCACGATCGGGTTATCCAATTTTGCAGCGGCTTTAAGGTCGTCATAACTGCCGCGTGGGATGGAAACGTAGACGTCGTGTGCGGGCCCGATGTCCAGCGCCTGCTCAGCACCTCGCCACACTTTCGCAGTAGTAACAACATCGTCAAGCTTATACAGATGTTTAGTCTCGAAAAAACGATAGCCGTAGTTGAGCAAAGTGTGGCTGGCTTCCGTTCGCGCGCGATCAGATTTGGTGCCCATCACGGCCGCTATCAGTCGTGTACCGTCGCGGAACGCTGACGAGGCCAGGCAATAGCCTGCACTTTCCGTATGTCCGGTCTTAATCCCATCAACCGTAGGGTCACGACTCAACAGGCGGTTGCGATTAGGTTGCCGAATATCGTTGAAGACGAACTCGTTTAGCGCGAAGCGCGCGTAGATATCCGGGAATTCTCGAATGAGCGCGGACGAAAGCAAGGCAATGTCGCGAGCGGTAACGTAGGTGTTCGGATCAGGGAGTCCGGTGGCGTTGGCAAAAGAGGAATTCAGCATCCCTAGTTGGCGAGCATGGTCGTTCATCACGGCGGCGAAAAGATCTTCGCTGCCGGAGACATGTTCGGCGAGGGCAACGCTGGCGTCGTTACCTGACTGCACAATGACACCATTTAGTAAATCGTCTACCGAGACCTGCTTACCGACTTCGATAAACATTCTCGAACCTTCCATGCGCCACGCTTTCTCGCTGATCAAAACTTGATCGGTGAGACTTACGAGGCCTGCACGCAGCGCGTGAGCTGCGACGTAGACCGTCATGACTTTGGTAATGCTGGCCGGATCGACTCGTTCGTCGGCGTTATTCTCAGCCAGAATCTGGCCACTCATATGATCCATCAAAATAAAGGATCGGGAATCAATGGTCGGCACGGGCACTGGCGCTCGAGCATGCCCGCATAACGGCGCAACAAGAAACACGAACACAAGACATCGCAGCGCGATCGCAAACTGGTCAGTCGCGTTGAGTTGAGCTGACTGCTCGCGGTATGCGAAAGAATACATCGACATTCAGGTAATAACCTTCAAGAAAGAATCTGCTCAGTTGCTGACGAAATGGTGCTCAGAGATCCCGATGCTCGCCAAGGCGGCAACCAGGCTGTCAGCGGCAGCGACACTCATGACAGGCCCAATCTGTACTCGGTGCAGGGTCGAACCGGCGGTGAAAACTTGCGTGATACCGACCTTCCCTGCGACCACCCGGGTTAGTTTGTCGACCAGCGCTTGAGCATTCTGACGCTCACGAAAAGCGCCAACCTGGAGGTAGACGCCGGACTGCTGCGAATTCGCCGGATACTGTACGTTCCGAGCCGTGCGCTGCCCCTCGCTCGATGGGTCAATTGCGTTGATTTGGACAAACGCCGTGCCCTTCTCCACGACGCCTAGCTTCAATGCCGCGGCGTACGACAAATCGATGACGCGGTTGTCATGAAACGGACCGCGGTCGTTAACCTTAACGACCGCGCGACGCTGGTTATCGAGATTGATGACTTCAACATACGTCGGTAACGGCAGACCTTTGTGTGCCGCAGTCATCTTGTACATGTCATAGACTTCGCCACTCGAGGTTTTGCGCCCGTGAAATTTCTCCCCGTACCACGAAGCGACGCCGCGCTGTGAGAACCCCGCTGCGGTCTTGAGGGTGTAATAGCGCTTCCCGAGAACCTCATACGACGCCGGATTTCCGTATTTGCTTTTGGCTTCTACTTTAGGAACCGCGTCAGCCACGTCCGTAGGTGCGCGGCGCTTACCAGGCCCATCGCGTTCGACAGTCGTACTGCAGCCACACAGCAACAGCACCGCAAAAAACAGTCCCGTACGCGAGCGCTCCATTCGTTTCGCGTGCGAGGCCGGCATACTAATCGCCCTGCTCGTTGTACTTAGCGCGAATTGCGGCGGCAAGTTGGGCGACGGCCATGGCGTATTTGACGCGTGGGTTGTAGCGACTTATGACGTAGAAATTAGTGTACCCGAGCCAATATTCATGCCCGTCACGCGCGGTCAATTGAAAGAGTGTGGCACTTTCGTCCTGGTTCGAGTTTTCTACCGTCGGTCGGATGTTCCCGCGCTCGAACTCCGCTAAGGTTTTCGCAGGCTTAATACTCTTCTGCAGGAATGCGTCTACGTTCTCGCTCGCAACGCGCGCCGGCGACATCACTGGTGCATCCGGGATCCAGCCATGGTGGGTGAAATAGTTCGCGACACTGCCAATGGCGTCTGCGGGAGACGTCCAAATGTCACGCTTGCCGTCGTCATTAAAATCGACCGCAAGTTTGCGATAGTTCTCAGGCATGAACTGCGGAATACCCATTGCGCCGGCATACGAGCCGAGCAATGACATCGGGTCCAAGCTATCTTCGCGAGCCAGCAGCAGAAAATGCTCAAGCTGAGCTGCAAAAAAGCGCCCCCTTTTAACGTTGTTGCCGGGGTAGTGAAAAGCCAAAGTCGCCAATGCCTCGATGACTTTATAGCTCCCGGTGACGCGGCCATAGGAGGTCTCAATACCGATAATGGCGACGATAATCTCTGGCGAGACACCGGTCTTTTCCGTAGCTTGTTCAAGCGTTGCAAGGTTCTCGCCCCAAAACTTGACGCCATCGCGTATGCGTTTGTCGGAAATGAACAGCGCCCGGTACTCCCACCACGGTTTCACTTTCTCGGCCGGGCGGGACATCAGTTCGAGAATCCGGTCTGAGCGTTCGGTCCCTTCAAACAGCTTCTCGAGCTTAGCTTTGTCAAAGCCATGATCCGATTCCATGGATTGGATGAATTCGCCGAGTGCGGCAGGGTCCAGCGGCGCCGAAAATACGCTCGCGGGATAGCAAAGTACGACCAGTAAGGCGAAGACTGAATTCAATTTCATAGCTGTGATGTCGTGCGATCCAAAGTTAGCTTTGCGCGTGGAAGATCCGATGCGTCTGGATCGACATGAGAATACCGAACCCGATCAGGATAGTCACCAATGAGGTCCCACCATAACTGACCAGGGGCAAGGGTACCCCAACGACAGGAAGTTGCCCGGTGACCATGCCCATATTGACGACGATGTAGATAAAAAATGTGAGGGTGAGTGCGCTTGCGACCAGGCGTCCGAACATTTCCTGAGCTTCCACGGCAATGCGTATACCGCGCGCGATGATTAGTGCGTAGGCGATAAGCAATACCACCACGCCCACGAGGCCGAATTCCTCGCAATAGACGGCGAAAATAAAATCTGTCGCACGCTCTGGAATGAACTCAAGGTGCGACTGCGTACCGTTCAGCCAGCCTTTTCCATAAATCCCGCCCGAGCCTACCGCGATCGTGGATTGAATAATGTGATATCCGGCGCCGAGAGGGTCTTGCTCTGGATTGAACAAGGTAAGAACGCGTCGTCGTTGATAATCGTGCATGGCAAACCACGCGAGTGGCGCAGCCGCCAGGCCGAGCAACGCGCTATTGCGCATGAACCGCCAGCTTATTCCTGCGAAATACAGGACGAATATCCCCGAGGACGCGACCAGAATAGCGGTTCCCAAATCAGGCTGCTTAACGATCAACGCCGCCGGTACCAGCACAAGGAGTACTGACACCGCAATGGTCGACGGCTGCGGCGGAAGAACTTTTTCCGAAAGGAATGCTGCGACGGTAAGTGGCACCGCCAGTTTCATCAACTCGGACGGTTGAAAACGAACAAAGCCGAGATCAAGCCAGCGCTGTGCACCTCGTCCGGTCCCGACGAACATCACCATAACCAGCAGCACCAATCCGAGCAGATAAATTACCGGTACCCAGCGAGAGAGCGTGCGGGGCGAAATTTGTGCGACACCGAGCATCGCAACGAATCCGATACCGAGGCGAATTAGTTGCTTCACGACGACTTCGGACGATTGTTCTGACGCGCTATACAGGACCACAGTACCCAGCAAACACATCACCATTACACTGCCGACCAACGACGCATCGATGTGCAGGCGACCCCAAAGCCCTTCTGCTCTATCCATCACTCGATACCGGGTCGGGCTCGTCTTCGGCGAAAAACTCGTCAATCAAACGACGTGCAATTGGCGCCGCAACGCTGCTGCCGCCACCACCATTTTCGACCACCACGGCGATGGCGATACGAGGCATATCAAGCGGTGCAAAAGCGATAAAGAGTGCGTGGTCCTTAAGGTGGTCCGGTACTTCCTGCGTCTTCGCATCAACATCCTGGGCCACTCCGTACACCTGCGCGGTCCCAGTTTTACCAGCGAACAGGACGGGTGAACCTGCCCCACTTGCGCGCGCTGTGCCGGTCGCCCCGTGCACCACTGCGTGCATCCCTGCGATCACAATGTCCCAGTGTTTGTCGTCATCCAGGTCTACACTCGCCCGACGGTAAATATCCGCCTGAATCGGTGGTTGCTCCTCGCCCCCTTCAATCTGTGCGAGAAAATGCGGCACCATTGCCTCCCCTCTGGTTGCAAGAATCGAGGTGGCATAGGCCAGTTGCAGCGGCGTGGTCAGCATGAATCCCTGTCCGATTCCGGCGATCAATGTCTCACCCGGGTACCAGGGAAGGTTGCGGGTCCGACGTTTCCATTCGGGCGACGGCAAAAGTGCAGCACCTTCACCTGGAACATCGACGCCCGTAATCTGCCCGAGACCGAAACGGGCCAGCATCTGATGCAAGCGCTCAATACCAAGTTCTTCCGCCAGCTTGTAATAATAAACATCACAGGATTGGGCGAGAGAATGTTCCAAATCGACATGCCCGTGTCCGCGCTTCAGCCAATCTCTGTAACGGTGAGTGGTGCCGGGCAGGGAATACCATCCCGGACACCATGTTTGTTGATCTGCCTGTCGCGTTCCGAACTCGAGACCTGCTAGAGCGACGAACGGCTTCACAGTCGAACCTGGCGGGTATTGGCCCTGCAGAGCACGATTAAACAGGGGGCGCTCTGCCGAGGTACTCCAGCTCCGGTACAACGTGCGACCGATTCCATTCACAAAGGCGTTTGGATCGTATGAGGGCGTGCTGGCGAAAACCAGAATTCCACCGGTGGCTGGATCGATTGCGATGACAGCCCCTTTACGACCCGCCATAGCTTCTATCGCCGTAGTCTGCATTCCGACGTTGAGCGTGAGATGTAGATCGGCACCGGGAATCGGGGCCGTTCGTTCAACGACGCGAAGTATTCGTCCCTGCGCGTTGACTTCCACTTTCTGATATCCGACCTGACCGTGGAGCGATTCTTCTCGGGATTTCTCTATGCCCGTTTTGCCGATATGGGTGGTTGCGCTGTAATTGGCCTGATCAATCGAATCGAGGTCAGGTTGCGATATTCTCGCCACGTAGCCGATTACGTGCGCCGTGGCCTCTGCCAGCGGATAGTGTCTGGACAGACCGGCTTCGACAAAGAACCCGGGGAATCGAAAGCGATTCACCGAAAATATCGCGAGTTCTTCCGGTGTGAGGTCGCTTCTAAGTGTTACGTGCTCAAAACGCCGGGAATGGCGCACTTGCCGAGAAAAACGTTCAAGCTCTTCTTCTCTCAGACTGAGTAAGGAGGCTAATTCACGTAACGTTGCGTCAATCTCGGGGGCGTTTTCCGGGACCACAACAAGATCAAATGATGGCCGATTCTCTGCCAGCACGACGCCATCGCCGCTGTATATCACACCTCTGGGCGGAGATAACGGTACGATTTTTAATCGATTTTCGTGCGATAGCGTTGTGAAGTGGCCGTGGTTGATGACTTGCAGAAAAACCAGCCGCCCGAGAATCACGCAAACCAGCACCCCCATAAACGCACAGGCGACAATAACCCGGGTCTGGAATAAACGCCGTTCGGTATCGACGTTTCTAAGTGTCGGGAGCGATTTCACAGTGGCTTAACCTGACGGCAGGACGGTGCGCTGCTCCGGCGGCCGAAGGTTATCGTTGACGCGAAAAGCATCAAGCGACGCGGGCGCGCCGCCTAACATCTCGTAAAATGACGTAAGTCCACGGCCACAGCAGAGCGGTGGTCAATGTCCCGAGAAGATAACTCGGACCGTATTTCACTGAGCCGAGCAAATCATAGATTTGCCACATCACCGCTAGATAGACCAACACGACCAGAGCAACAAACGCGGTTTGTTGCACGATCGGAAACACCCGAATGCGCTGATGATATTGCAGGGAAATATACGCGACGAACGCGAGTCCAAACGCGTGTTGCCCGAGAATTGACCCATGCAGGACATCGAGAATTAAACCAAGGCACCAACCGCAAATAACGCCTACACGTTGCGGAAGAGCGATACACCAGTAGACCAGAACCATCGCGATCCATGCCGGCCGCCACGCGAGCGCCCAATCGGGCACCGGAATTGCTGTGAGCATAAACGCGATAATAAAGCTCAGCGCAATTACCCAGGCGCGTTGTGGTTTGTCGATCACCCGGAGTGCCTCATCGCGGGTCCAGCGCGGACACGCGTTCGTCCTCGAACGAGTTCGGCCGCGGTCCGAGCAGCAAGACCTGGCGTGAGCGGCCCACTTTCGCACTGGGCTCGACAACGACAGTGGTAAACGATGAACCAGGTTCGACTGAGATGTCCTTAATGCTGCCAACTGGATAGCCAGCCGGGAAGCGTTGCCCCAAACCAGATGTCACAACCAGATCGCCGAGCTTGATATCGGCGTTAGTTGAGACAAATGACAAATGAAGTTCATCTGCGCGCTCGACGCCTACTGCGATCGTTCGCAAACCGTTTCTATTGATAAGTACAGGCAACGCATGGCGCGTGTCAGTGATGAGGAGTGCGGTCGCCGAAAACGGTCCCACGTGAGAAATCTGGCCGATGACGCCGAACGCGTCCAGCAGTGGCTGGCCAACATAGACACCTTGATTGGAACCTTTATCGACGACAATTTGGCGAGCCGAAGGGCTGGTCTCTATGGCAAGTACGTCAGCAACAATGACGTCCTGATCAAAAATCACTGAAGAATCGAGTAAACCGCGCAAACGTTCGTTCTCACGTTCGAGGGACGCGTAGCGCTGAGAGCGAGTGCTCAACATCAAGTTTTCAGCTTTTAAGCGCTCGTTTTCGCTGAGCAAATGCGTACGGGAACTAACGCCCCGCGCAATAGCGGCCCCAGCGTCCACCGGGGCGTTGACGACCACCTGTACGGGATAGATGAGGATGGACAGTGCCGCGCGAATTGACGCCAGATGGTCGTTACTGTGGTCAATCGAAATACACAGGAACGAGAAGATCGCGCACGTGGCGAAGCGTACCGTCGACGATGGGGCATTGATAAATAGGGGCTTAATGACAGCCTCCCATGCTAGTCACGCCTGCGCAAAATCATTCGAGCGCTAATATCTCTGGTCCTTGCTCTTCGATCATTTCGAGAACCCGGCCGCCACCTCGGGCCACGCACGTCAGCGGGTCCTCAGCGACAATGACAGGTAGCCCGGTCTCTTCCATGAGCAACCGATCGAGATCTTTTAGCAATGCACCGCCGCCCGTCAGCACCATGCCTCTTTCGGCAACATCTGAACCCAGCTCAGGCGGGGTGTTTTCGAGCGCGGTTTTGACCGCCTCGACGATTCCGGCCAGTGGTTCCTGCAGTGCTTCCAGAATTTCGTTACTGTTGAGCGTAAAGCTGCGCGGCAAACCTTCCGCCAGATTGCGACCTTTGATTTCGATTTCCCGAACTTCGTTGCCGGGATAGGCACAGCCAATTTCGTGCTTGATGCGCTCGGCGGTCGCGTCGCCAATCAAACTGCCATAGTTGCGCCGCACATAGTTGATGATGGCGTCATCGAAGCGATCACCCCCGATTCGTGCAGAGTCGGAGTAGACAATGCCGTTCAACGAAATAATCGCGACCTCGGTCGTGCCTCCACCAATATCAAGAACCATTGAGCCACTGGCGTCACTGACCGGCATCCCAGCGCCGATCGCGGCCGACATCGGTTCCTCAATCAAATATACTTCGCGGGCGCCGGCACCTTGCGCCGACTCCTTGATGGCACGTCGCTCGACTTGGGTCGAACCGCATGGTATGCAGACCAATACGCGCGGACTTGGTTTGAACAACTGGTTGCCGTGAACTTTGCGAATAAAGTGTTGCAACATTTTCTCGGTCACTGTGAAGTCAGCAATTACGCCGTCTTTCAGCGGACGAATCGCTTCTATGTGACCGGGCGTGCGACCGAGCATACGCTTGGCCTCGGCCCCGACAGCAGCAATCGCCTTAGGATTGTTCGAATCGCGGCCGCGTCGGATGGCGACCACAGACGGCTCGTTCAGAACGATACCTTTGCCGCGCACATATATCAGTGTGTTTGCCGTACCGAGATCGATAGACAAATCATTGGAGAACATTCCTCGCAGCGTGCGAAGCATTAAGATGAATCCTTATAACGGGCGGAGCGTCGCGAGAGCGGCGATACCGCGTGATGACCTGGGTTTGCCAGTGCTGCGTTATGACGCATTCGCCCCCTCACGGAGTCGCGTGAAATTCGAATTGCAGCCCTGCGGCCGACGGCGATTCGAAGGTCCGGCGATTCGCTGTAAAATAGCGCAGTAATGTAACAGTGCGTTCGCTTTGTAGCAAGTGCGCAACACGAAAAAATTCTTTCTAATCAATAAACTATTCGAGATACCTGCATGTCAATCAGCGACGACGAAGTCCGCGCCATGGCAAAGCTAGCCCGGCTGGCGATCGAAGAAAGTGATATCCCCATTTACGCCGAACAGGTCTCGCATATCCTTGAGCTGGTGGGCCAGATGAACGATGTCGACACCACAGACGTCGAACCGATGGCTCACCCCCAGGATCTGGTTGCCCGTCTGCGACCTGATCGCGTCACAGAGTCGGACAATCGGGATGCGTTCCAGCGCAACGCCCCACGGACGGAGGACGGCCTGTACCTCGTACCGCAGGTCATTGAATAACCGCATGAGTGATCAATTTCCGAGTTCGGTCGCCCAGCTTGCAGCTGGCCTGCGCGATGGTGAGTACTCTAGTGTTGAGCTGACAAAGGCCTATCTGACGCGGATTTCGGAGCACGACGATGCGCTCAACAGCTTTATTACGGTCTGCGACGAAAGCGCTTTGGCTCAGGCTCGGGCGGCTGACGCCGCGATCGCCGCGGGTGCCGCGAATAATCTTTGCGGCGTGCCTTACGCCAATAAAGATATTTTTTGCACGAGCGACGTCCGCACAAGCTGCGGCTCGAAAATGCTCGATAACTTCATCGCGCCCTACGACGCCGGAGTGGTGGAACGGCTGAATGCGGCCGGCATGGTGATGCTCGGCAAGACGAACATGGACGAGTTCGCGATGGGCTCCTCGAATGAAACCAGCTTCTACGGCCGAACCTGCAATCCCTGGGATTTGTCCCGGGTTCCGGGCGGATCTTCGGGCGGCTCGGCAGCGGCTGTCGCGGCCTCTTTGGCCCCCATCGCCACAGGCACGGACACTGGAGGCTCAATTCGCCAGCCGGCGGCGTTTTGCGGGATCAGCGGTTTAAAACCAACCTACGGGCGGGTTTCCCGCTACGGCATGATTGCTTTTGCGTCTAGCCTTGATCAGGGGGGACCGATGGGCCGCACAGCCGAAGACCTCGCGCTGTTAATGAACGTGATCGCCGGTTTTGATGAGCGCGATTCGACATCATTGGAGATGCCCGACGAGGACTTTGGCCGACTGCTCAACAAGCCAATCGAGAACGCTCGGATAGGCGTACCGAGCGAATATTTCGGACCCGACCTAGACGCAGAAATCGGTGCGTTACTGGAGCGTGCGATTGCCGAGTTCGAAAAGCTGGGAGCGACCATTTGCGAAGTTTCGCTACCCAACTCGCAATTAGCCATACCGGCTTACTACGTCATCGCGCTTGCAGAATGCTCATCCAACCTGTCCCGCTACGACGGCATTCGCTTCGGGCATCAGTGTGAGAATGCTGTGGATCTCACGGATTTATATGAACGCTCCCGGGCCGAGGGGTTCGGCGAAGAAGTAAAACGGCGCATCCTGGTCGGGACTTACGCACTGTCTTCCGGCTATTACGATGCTTACTATCGCAAGGCCCAGCAGATAAGGCGCCTCATAAAACAGGATTTCGTAAACGCATTCGACGACGTCGACTTTCTTATCGGCCCGACGACCCCAGACGTAGCTTTTACGGCCGGGTGCCACTCCTCTGACCCGGTCACGATGTATTTGAGTGATATCTATACAACGGCTGTGAATCTTGCAGGGTTACCCGCCTTATCAATCCCCGCCGGCCAGGTATCCGGCTTGCCGGTTGGCCTCCAGCTAATCGGTAATTATTTTTCTGAAGCTGCCATGCTCGGACTAGCTGATCGCTACCAAAAGAATTCGAGTTGGCACCTGTCCCACCCTTCGGAAATCTGTGCGGGGGGCCCGTCATGAATTGGGAAACTGTTATTGGCCTGGAAGTGCACGCCCAACTATCGACGGACAGCAAAATTTTCTCAGGCGCATCGACAGCGTTCGGCGCCGAGCCCAATAGTCAGGCTTGCGCAGTCGATCTCGGATTGCCAGGTGCTCTGCCGGTTGTCAATATTCGCGCGGTGGAAATGGCTGTGAAATTCGGCCTGGCAGTAAACGGCCGCATCGCGTCGCACTCGATATTTGCGCGCAAGAACTACTTTTACCCGGACCTTCCCAAGGGCTACCAAATCAGTCAGTACGAGGACCCGATCGTTTCAGGCGGCGTACTTCCAATCGACTTCGACGGCGGCATTACCGACATTCAACTCACGCGTGCTCACCTTGAGGAAGATGCCGGGAAATCTGCGCACGGCAATGTGCTGGGGGCAACAGGAATTGATTTGAATCGAGCTGGCACCGCCCTACTGGAAATCGTTTCCGAGCCAGTGATGCGTAGTGCAAAAGAGGCGGTTGCTTACCTGCGAGAACTTCACCAGTTAGTCCAGTATCTGAAAATTTGCGATGGCAATATGGAGGAAGGATCGTTTCGCTGCGACGCGAACGTTTCAGTCCGACTAAAGGGCGACACCGAGTTCGGGACACGCACTGAAATAAAAAACCTGAACTCGTTCCGTTTTGTCGAACGCGCCATAGATTTCGAAGTTGAACGGCAGATTGATGTGCTGACTGAAGGCGGGTCGATTACTCAGGAAACCAGACTCTACGACACCGAAGCAGGAGAGACTCGCTCGATGCGCGGCAAAGAAGACGCTCACGACTACCGATATTTCCCAGATCCAGATCTTTTGCCCGTGCACGTTGCACCCGAATTTATCGAGGACCTATCTGTACAGCTCCCTGAGCTCCCGCGCGCGAAACGACAACGGTTCGTTACCGATTACGAATTGTCGCAGGACGATGCAAGTTTGCTGACAGGCTCAGCCGAAACGGCGGCGTATTTCGAAGCCTGCCTCGCGGCTGAGGCTGTAGATCCCAAAGCGCTGTCAAACTGGATTGTTGGCGAGCTGTTTGCCGCGCTAAACGAAGCCGGTTTGAAGATCGAATATTGCCCGATCAAACCAACGGACTTCTCCGTCCTCATCGAGCGAATTAGCGACGGCACGATTTCCGGGAAAATGGCCAAAGAAGTGTTTCAGGCCATGTGGGATGGAGAAGGTAATGCGGACGAAGTTATCGATGCACGTGGCCTTGAACAAATTTCCGACTCCGCGGCGATCGAGGCGGCGGTAGACGAAGTGATCGCGGAGAACTCCGACCAAGTCGCCCAATTCCGAGCGGGGAAAGAGAAGGTACTTGGTTTCCTGGTTGGCCAGGTAATGAAGAAAACGAAAGGGCAAGCTAATCCTAAGGTCGCTAATGAACTGATGAAAAAGCAGTTGGGTGATGGAGAATAGTTTTGCTCGATGCAGACGGCAATAGAGAATTTCCGAAGACAACGACATCAACGGACAGTCCTAGCGTAATCCTGAACCGGCTACTAAAGGTAGTGAATTTGATGTGACATCGCTAATTAGCAGTCTCTTGAATTTTTACGGTCTACGAAATACCCGACTCGCGGATCACTCGTGTGGCGCGTCTCCTCGATCAAATTTCATCAGTAGAGGCCCAAACATAAAAAAATCAGCAACGAGCGCAGAGAAAATGATTATCGCAGTTAACATTCCCATACTTGCATTCAGATAAAAATCGGACGTCGCAAGCAAGCCGAAGCCAGCAACCAAGACTGTCGTCGTGACTATGAGGGCCTTTCCTACAGCTGAATAAGCCGATCTTATGGATTGTTCGGCATTCAATCCGAGTTGCCTGCGTGCTCTGAGATATTTCGATAGAAGATGGATCGTATCGTCGATGACGATTCCAAATGTCATCGCAGTTACGACCGAAAGCGAAATCCCCACCTCGCCTACGAAGAGACCCCACAGCCCGAAGCCGATTACAGCCGGGATGAGATTAGGAATTAGGCTAATTATTCCGATCTTTACCGATCTGAATACAAACATTAGCAACACCGAAACCGCAATTAGGGCAGCGGTGGTCCCGATTAGCATGCTGGTAATGTTTCGATGTCCGATGTTAGCGAACATCAGTGTCGTCCCGCTTCCTGTCACGCTCTCAACTGAAGCAGCGTGGTCCCTTACCCACAGTTCGACTCTGTCGTTGAACGCTATAACTGCGTTACTAGATAGAGTTTGCGTTGATACGGTCAGTCTCAAGGATGACTTATCCACGCTAATCTGATTGTTAAGACCCAATCCAAAAGGTAACGAGAGTTCGTACAAAAGCAGATACTGCGCTGCTAGGTCCCGCGACTCAGGAATTCGATTCCAGTCGGGATTATCGGAATGCAGGTTTTTGTTTAGGCGGGAAATGGTATCGGAGTATGAAGCTACGTGTATGACTTCGGGCTGTTCCCTTAGCCACGAGGCCATGCTTTCCAAATCGGTCAGGAAGGCAGGCTCATTTATTCCCCCTGGGGTCCCGCTGTCGATTGAGTAGTCGATTGTATATAGACCAGTGATATTTCGAATCGTGAAATCGGAATCAGCACGAAAGGTGATAGACGGATCGAAATAGTTCAGAAAGACATCGTTCAGCTCGTTCTTCGGAATAGCCAGAATGCACAGAAAGACAACAACCGTCATTGTCACCAAGAGGAAACGACGATTCCCGATTACCAGCCTGGCAAGTGTCGCCATTGGGCTCCAACGATCGGCAGAAAGGACTCGTTCTCTCATCGGACTGATCACAACCAAAGCGGGAAGAAGGAGCATCGACAATACAAGCGAAGCGAGCACGCCGACAGCAACGATGTTACCGAGGTGATTGAATGGCGGAACCTCTGAAAAATTCATCGAAAGAAAACCTAGCGCGGTCGTAGTGCTTGCAAGCAAAACCGGTTGGAAATTGATGCTTAGGCTCTCCAATAGAGAATCTTCATTGCTTACGCCACGACGTAGACCGTAAAGCACAGTGATGAGGATATGAGCACAATTAGCGACAACGAGAGTCAAGACCACCAGTGGCGCGGTAGCAGTAGGGGGCGTAATCGGATAATTCATGTAGCCCGCAAAGCCCATGGCAATCGCGATTGAGCAGAAGGCTATCGCGAGAGTAATGACCGTCGCTGTCGCACTCAACATGAGAATCCCAAGGACGATCGCCATCAAGCCAAAGCTCGCTGCGATCAACTTTAGATCGCCCTGGGAAGCCTCTCCGAATGCGTTGTTCATCACTGCCATTCCGGTCAGGTAGAACTTAATGTCCGGGTACCTTTGTCGGAAATCTCGCACGATCGCTCTTGCTTGATCGACGACATGCGGCGTGCCGGCGGTGTAATCGTGATGAGGAATTTGAATCGTGACGTTGACTGCGGTGACAGTGCCTTCTTGAGAAACTAGCTTGTTAACAAGCAAAGGCTCTTCGAGGGCGACGTTTTTGATCGCGGCCAAGCGCTGTCGATCTATCAGTTTTCTGTCAGGCACTAAATCTCGTACGGACAATAAGTCTCCTGTAGCCTGCGTATGCTGGAAGTTTGCGATCGAATCGACACGCGTCGAATAAGGCAACGTCCAGCACTTTTTTGTAAGTTCTTTGACGACGCTCAGCGTTTCAACAGTGAATACTCTAGTGTCTGCTGGCGCGAGCACGATAAGGACACTGTCATTTTTACTGTAAATATCCTCCATCGCCTCGAATGCGAGTAACTCTGGATTGTCCTTGCCGAAGTAGACACGATGGCTTTTGTCAAGATACAAGCCAGGAAGCCCAAGACAAAAACACAGCACTACGAAAAAGGTTGCGAGTATCACAGAATACGGTCTCGCAATTGTTAGCGGAACAATCTTTGCGGCCATCTGCGGACCAATGTCGCGAAATTTAGGGCTCATAGGCGAAGGATTCAACAGATTACGCTTGATCGGGCGGCGGAGCATCTGATTAATTAGAGTGAAGTGCTAGAGCAAAAGATCCCGAATACGACTTCAACTTGGACAAACAAAACTCGATGGCGATTTGCGATGAACTGGCTGTTTCTGAATTCCGAAATGCATCCGATCATACCCGAGCCAAAACCATACCCACGTTGTGCCCCCCGAATCCGAAATTCTGTGTAAGAGCGTATTCTAAAGACGCTGTTCGCCGTTCGGTTGCGTAATTTAACCCGCCGATCGGATTGTCGATATTTAGCGATGGGTGAACGGTGCCGTTCTTCAGAGAAAGGGCCGTAACGGCCGCTTCAATCGCGCCGCTTGCTCCGATCGTATGACCGAGCAAAGATTTCGTGCTATTTACCAGCGGTCGCGGGCCGAAAATTTCGAAAAGGATGTCCGACTCGACCTTGTCGTTTGTAGCGGTACCAGTTCCATGAGCGTTAACGTAATCAATCGCCTCGACCGGCACATCAGCGGCGGCAATAGCACCGCATATCATTTCTCTGATCGAGTTGTCGTCAGCGTGTATAGAGGCGAGTGAAATAGCATCGGAAGTTTCGTACGTACCAAGGATCTCGGCGATAGGTGCTACTCCGCGCAAACGCGCGTGCTCGAAATCCTCCAAGACTAAAAAACAGGCACCGCCTTGACTAAACAGGAACCCACTTCGAGCTTCATCAAACGGTCGGTTCACATGATTTCGACTTAAGTCTGCCTTGGCTAGTGCCCCTAATCGGTCGAACGCCATGAACACGCCGCCGGCCCTATCACCGTAAAATTCCGCACCACCTCCGAGCGCTAAATTTAGCCTTCCGGATTTAACGGCTTCGTACGCACGGCCGATGGCCCCTAGTCCTGAAGCGCAAGCCATCGAGCAAGTGTCAGCTGGCCCGCGAAGGTTGTACCGAATCGATAAGGTTGCGCCGATTGAATTCGGCATTGACTTAAGGCTCGCGACGGGAGAGACGGACCTGTTCACGGCAAAATTCGCCAGGAGTTCTTTTGAGCTTGAAACCTGACTTTGATCTTCGAGCCAGCGATCCAGATCTGGTCGACTGGATTTGAGTAAATGCGGAGTATAGTTATCCAAAGTGGACGTAATACAGCCAAGTCCTGTGCCAACAAACGATCCAGACTTCGCGGAATCTATATTGGACGACAGGTATTTTCCTGACCGAGGTGCCTGTAAGGACCGCTCGATTTTCGCATTCTCTAAAGCTTCGTCAGCGGCAGCTATTGCGATTAATACGGCGGGGTCCATTGTCAGTAAATCGGAGCCTCGAAGGCCATGTCGGGAAAAATCCGGCAGGTCCAAGGGTGACCAGTATTTGCTGGTAGCAGAATAGTAAGCGTCCCAATGATCGGGAGTTGCCTCAATTCGAGTCTCGCCGTTGAGACAATTTTTCCAAAACGCATCAACGCTATTTCCAATCGCGGTGACCAGCCCAATGCCTGTAATGACCACTCTGGAGGCAGCGCTCGAATTCATGGCTCCTGTTGACCCGAGATATAGTCGATTACGTGACCGATTGTCGCGTCCGACATGTGTAGTTCTGCCGGATCGATCTCTATCGATAGTGCGTCTTCGATTACGATCACCAGGGCCAGTATAGACATTGAATCGGCGTCCAAATCCTCTACGACCTTAAGTGATTCCTCTAATGTCGCTTCGTCTAAGGCGAGGACATCAACCAGCGCCGCAAACACCACCTTTCGAATCCTTTGGCGACCGAGATTTATTGGGAGAACGTTGTTCATAATGTTGCGCTCCACGGTGAGTTAGGAAAGTTCGTAGGATGCGAGGTGACTGAATAGTTACGTAGACATCACATTCATGGGGTCTTCGCGCCGCCTAAAATTTACAACGTTGTTGCCGACGATCTTGCTAAATGGGGCGTAAGTATAGAAAATCCGGGCACCATTGCAATTGTTAGAAAGAAAATAGAAAAACGATAAACGCCTTGTTAAAACGCCTGCGGTGACGCTAAAGCTCGATGAAAAAATATTATAAAAAAATCTTCTACCCACTCGAGGAGGGTCATCATGGCCACAGTTATTGCAGATTTAGGAGCTCACCGCTCTAGCCTTTCAGCATTACGACACAGAATTTCGGCAGACGATCAGCCGAAAGATATCCGCTTAAACCCGGACTATCGCCGCTCGACCCTATGGGTCGAATTGAAGAAAAGCGCTCCGCGCCACATCTCGACGCACTTACTTTCTCAACTATTGGTAATCTGCGAAGCCCAAAAGGGCTTGCAAACCTCTCCATTTCGATTCCGGGTCCTGTCTTCTGAATCGCCGGAAACATTCTCCCTCGGCGGCGATCTGGCGTTGTTTAAAACGTGTATATCCCGCAAAGACCGGGCGTCGCTAACCCGCTATGCACTTGATGCCGTAAAGGCGATATACGAGAACTGTTCTGGAAGCGGGTATTCCGACCTGACAACGATAGCCGTTGCTCGCGGAGAGGCACAGGGTGGCGGGTTTGAAGCGGCTCTTTCTTCGCACATTTTGATTGCCGAGCGAGGGGCGTCTTTCGGTTTTCCAGAGGGATTGTTCGGTATGTATCCCGGAATGGGGGGCAGGGTTTTACTGTCTTTGAGATGTGGTCCGGACACCGCAAACCGAATCATTGGCAGCGTGAAGCGATGGCGAGCAGAAGAACTTTTTGAACTCGGCGTAATAGACATTCTAGCCGAACCGGGCAAAGGAAAGTCCATAGCGAAATCGGTCATTTCTGAGTCCAGCGAAGAAGAGTTGAGCGGATATCGGAGTAGATTCCGGCATATTCGTCTTGGAACTCTGCAGCGGGAAGTTATCGGCTGGGTCGGGCAGGCACTCAGTCTGTCAGCTCGCGAATTGCGAGTGATGGACATGATTTTGAAAGCTCAGAAGGAAGCGAGAAATCGCGGGGCGCTAGGATCTGCAAACACCAGCGAGGTCAGGATATGAAACTTTCGGAAATCAATATGTCGATATTGACGACGTTTGTAATTGTCCATTTAGTTACGTTGGGCGCGATAATGTCGACGGATTTTCATCCATCGTATCTCCTATGGACGCTGGGTTTATATTGTTTTAAATGGCTAGGATTCACCTGTGCCGTGCACAGATACTTCAGCCACAAAGTCTGTAGAACGTCGCGTTGGTTTCAATTCGTGCTTGCAGTATGGGGTACGCTAACGATGGCGCGGTCACCAATAAGATTCGCATCAGGCCATCGGCAGCATCACCTCCATAGTGATTCGCGCCATGATTTACATAGCAGAAAGGAACATGGCTTTTTTCGTGCCTACCTCGGATGGGTTATCAGTAAGGCATATCACGAAGATCAGCTAGGCCGAGTTGGCGATCTTCAACGATATCCCGAACTTCGTTGGATAAACAGATACTATTTCGTTCCTAACGTCGGGTTGCTCGCCCTGCTATATGCTGCTGGTGGTCTCCCGGGGCTTGTCTATGGCGGGCTACTCTCCATCATCGTGGTTTGGCACGTTGCTTTTGCGATCACCGTTATGCTTCATACCCTTGGCAAACCCGCCTACGAAACTCATGACGAAAGCAAAAACTCGCTGTTTTTGGCCCTACTAACCTTCGGAGAAGGTTGGCACAACAACCATCACGCGAATATGGCCAGCGCTAGACTCGGACATGAACGTACACAGATCGATATTGGGTACTGGGTCTTCTTAGGACTAGAACGGGTCGGACTTATTTGGGATCTAAAGAAGTCCATCGAACCTCGGTTTTACAAGCGTGTATCACCTCCACTGGGGCAACGCCCAACACAAATAGCGACCGCGACTCCAGGCGAGTGTGCCGAGGCGGCGTAAGTTGCCTTCCCGCCGGCACGCACAGCATTTTTTGGACTGCGTAGGGGGCTTCAATTCTAGTATGAGTAAAAGGAGGTTTGCGTGAATAGTACAGTGCGAACCGGCCTTGGGGCGTGTTCGTTGGCGACGCTACTTTATGGATTTGTCATTGGAGCATGGGTGCAACAGATGGGTGAAGGAACGTCTCCGCTACTTACGTTTGTCGCGTTCTTCGTGGCGGTCGTTTGTAGTGAGATAGAGTTGGACCCCAACGCTTGGACAGAAAAAGCGCTCGGCTAAGTGAAATCTTCTGACTTAATATTCTCATGAGAGAAGGAGCAGAAAGCAGTGGACCCCATCGATTG
>DBBP01000006.1 GCA_002292285.1 Proteobacteria bacterium UBA981 | reverse complement strand
GTGTAGCTCAGCCTGGTAGAGCACTGCCTTCGGGAGGCAGGGGTCGTAGGTTCAAATCCTGTCTCCCCGACCATTTCATTAGCCCACAAAAATCTGGCTCTCGTAAGAGAGCGAGCCGGATTCTTGTGGGCTAATGAAATGCGGCGCCGGGAACTAGAACCGTGTTCATAGGTTCACGACCGACCAACGGAAGGGAGAGCAACTCAATGCAAAGCAGCGAGTTGATCAATCCTGTCTCCCCGACCATTTCATTAGCGCGGAAAAATCTGGCTCTCGTAAGAGAGCGAGCCGGATTCTTGTGGGCTAATGAATTGTGGCGCCGGGAACTGGAACCGTGTTCATAGGTTCACGACCGACCAACGAGAGGGAGAACAGCTCGATGCAAAGCAGCGCGTTGATCAATCCTGTCTCTCCGACCAATTATTGTTCGAAGAAAATCCTGCGCTCTCGTAAGCGAACGAGCGCGGGATTTTTTTGAGCGATAATTGGGAAATCGGGACTTAAACCATATAGCGCGGCCAGCAGCCAACGAGCGCACCGCACCTGAAGTACCGCGCCCACCGGCAATTCCCCGCCGTCGTTAAGCGGCACGGTGGCATACACCCGGCGGAGGCTTTCTGCTCAACTCGCCGTAGCCGGACGACTCGCAAGATTGACAGTACACTTGACGATATCGGGTGCCCTCGGGAGAGCCCGGCAATTGGATAGCACTTGTTCTGATCCACCCATAGCGCCCTGGTTCATTCTTCTTGATGGATATTTGCGCTCAGCTATTCAGGCAAACCCACTAATAACTGTGACTGGACTGAAACCGCTATTGATCGGGATCGAGGTAACCAGCGACAGTCCAGGTCGATTGAAATAAATAAACAGCTACTGCACGGAGAACCAATATGAGCGCGATGATGAAAGCAGCCATTTTTATCGAACCCGGCCGCATCGAGATTGCAGACAAGCCGATCCCCGAGGTCGCACCGAATGACGCGCTCGTGCGTATCACGACGACGACAATTTGCGGCACGGACGTACACATCCTCAAGGGCGAGTACCCGGTAGCCAAGGGGCTGACAATCGGCCACGAACCAGTCGGGGTGATCGAGAAGCTCGGCAGTGCCGTGCAAGGTTACGCCGAAGGTCAGCGAGTAATCGCTGGTGCGATTTGCCCGAATTTCAATTCCTACGCTGCGCAGGACGGAAGCGCTTCGCAAGACGGCAGCTATCTGGTCGCTTCGGGCCAGTGTGGCGGCCACGGTTACAAAGCGACCGCAGGTTGGCGCTTTGGCAACCTAATCGATGGCGCCCAAGCGGAATACGTCCTCGTGCCGGATGCCCAGGCGAATCTGGCCCCGATACCCGACGGATTAAGCGACGAGCAGGTGCTGATGTGTCCTGACATCATGTCGACCGGTTTCAAAGGCGCCGAAAACGCCAATATCCGGATCGGCGATACGGTCGTCATTTTTGCACAAGGCCCGATTGGTCTGTGCGCTACCGCCGGCGCGCGCATGTTGGGTGCGAGCACCATCATCACGGTGGACGGCAATGATCACCGCCTCGGCATATCCCGCACGCTGGGCGCCGACGTCACGCTCAACTTTAAAACCTGCGACGTGGTCGATGAGGTTATGAAGCTCACTGGAGGACGTGGCGCGGACGCCTCGATCGAGGCGCTGGGCACGCAAGGTACGTTCGAATCTTCTCTGCGAGTACTCAAGCCCGGCGGCACGCTATCGAGCCTCGGCGTGTATTCCGAGGACCTCACCATTCCGTTATCCGCTTTTGCGGCAGGTTTGGGCGATCATCGCATCAACACTGCCCTGTGCCCGGGCGGCAAGGAGCGCATGCGCCGGTTAATGAATGTCGTGGCAGCCAGCCGCATCGACCTCGGGGTGATGGTCACTCACGAGTACAAACTCGACGACATCGGTGCTGCTTATGAGCTGTTCGCCAACCAGCGCGACGGGGTCCTGAAGGTCGCGATCAAACCGAATTAGACGGCGCCCCCTACAACGGTCCCAATCGCGGCAGTCGCGGCCATTGCCATCGCCCCCCACAGTGTGACTCGGGCTGCTGCTGTCAGCATGTTGGCACCACCCACCCGCGCAGAAACGGCGCCGAGCACCGCGAGACTCGCCAGTGACACAAGTGAGACGATACTGATCACATGCGACATGGGCGCGATCGCGATCGCACCCAGGGGCAATGCCGCACCGAGTGAGAACATAGCTGCCGAGGTCACTGCCGCCTGCACCGGGCGGGCGCCCGCCGTCGGCGTTATACCCAGCTCATCGCGCGCGTGTGCTGCAAGGCCATCGTGGGCCATGAGCTGCTCAGCGACCTCTTCTGCAAGTAATGGCGCCACACCACGTCGCCGATAAATTTCTGCCAGCTCTTCGAGCTCGGCGGCAGGGTCTTCTTCTAACGCCAGCCGTTCGGTTTCCAGATCGGCTCGCTCGGTGTCGGCTTGCGAGCTGACCGAAACGTATTCGCCAGCAGCCATAGACATCGCACCAGCGACCAGTCCAGCAACGCCGGCGATCAGAATACTGCTGCGTTGCGGGGAAGCAGCAGCGACGCCAACGATCAAACTCGCGGTCGACACGATACCGTCGTTCGCGCCCAAGACCGCTGCGCGCAACCAGCCAATGCGGTGCACGAAGTGATTCTCTGGATCTTCCATCGGTGTGCTCAAATTGACAGTGCTCTCATGCCTGGATGCGTCGCTAACAGCGAGACTTGGTCAAAACAGTCCGCTCGTATTGCAGGCGCCGACCACGCGGCGGTGCCCGCAAATCCATTGTAACGAGGGCACAGACGCGACGGAATCGCAGCGGCTCGCAGACAGTTATACGCCCAGCGGGTTGCTGGGCAGCTCTGTCGCGACAGTATCTGTCGACGGCCGGGTAGCGCTTCCCCACAGGGTATCGAACGGAACTTCGCTATGGAGTTCTGCGAGGACACTTTTACACCAATCGTCTATCGCCTGCTGTTGCGTCGCATTCAGCATCTCACCAGATCCACCGCTCACACCGCGACGGATCATGGTGCGCTGGGCCGGTGACAGTGGCGTCAGGGCAGGCGGATTGAAACATTCACCAATACCCTTCATGTAGCCGAAAGCACTTTTTTCGCAGATTTTGTCAAACTCAGCCGCGTTCAATTCAACACCCATGAACTCTGCGATACGTTTGATCGCCGCAGGCATATCGGCATGCATTTCCTCGAAGGTCAGAATCAACAGGTTGGAGAGATCACGGGCTGCCCAGTAGCCGTTCACGTGTACCGGCCACATAAACGGGAAACCATCAGAGCAAAACAACTTCAGCCACCGTTCGACGCTCGGCATCACGGGTCCGAAAAACACTTCGCGAATAAAATGGTAACTCGACACGAACGCATCTTTGGGATCGCGCACGACGCAGATATAGCGCGCGTCTTTACTGTAGGGAACGCGCTCCCATTCAAGGTGCGTCTTGATCACGCGCAGGCCTGTTGGTGAGGCCAGGCGCACTGAATCGTCCGCCAATGGCAATACCAGATCCTGCTTCATAAAGTCCGGCCATGGCACGACGTCATGAATATGCTGGAATTCACCCGTCCCGCGCGTGGCGATCTGATGCGTGATCTGCATTGTCCAGTTGGTTCCGCACTTCGGATAAGTGCACACGACGACGTCACTCGCAGTCGGTTGATAGTCGCCAAAATCATGTCCTTCGACGACGTCCTGACGCATCTTGCGGCCGATAACTTTCCACAAGCGATCACCCAGCCCAAGTTTCTCCGCAATAAACGAAAAAGGCTTGATCAACGCATACGCCAGAACGTGCGCAACTACGCGAGCGGCGACCGGGAACTCGTGTTGGTTCAGGCCGCGCGACAGCGCGGGCGATGCTGTACTGCCTGCCATACTTCGGTTCCTATGTCGTCGCGCACGCGGATTGCTTTATCTGTCACACAGAGTCTTGTCGAACAACGTCTTCTATCGTCATAGAAGACCGCGATTGCCAACACATGGTAGTCGACATCGCGGCGATGGATAAGGATTAACACGTAGCAGCGATCGCGATTCAAAAACCCCTCAGAGGAGCGCCGTTGTCCAGACCTTGAGGAATCATCGTGACACATCGACGTTCCGTTGGAGCAGCATAACTACGATATGCCGATTAAAGCCCCTTAAGTACCTCGAGCGAATTAATTATCGTGTTTTGGGAACCGTTGGCTGTTTGTGACTCTAACTTACCGGTGCACCGCCTTTTCGGCGGATAGCGGAGTCGGCTTACGTGAAGAAAATCCTTATAACCGGCGCATCAGCTGGCGGCATTCTACTGGCCGCCGCTGTCGTGTTTCTTTCGCTATATGACTTTGCACAATGGCAGCAGCCGATTGCTACTCATCTGAGCAACGCAGTCGGTCGCGAGGTTCAAGTCGTCGGCCCAATCCATATCAGAAAATCCTTAGCGCCGACTCTTGTTATTGAAGGGGTTGGCATCGCGAATAGACCTTGGGCGAAAGAAGATCATATTGCGCACGTTGCGCGCGTCGAAATCCGCCCGTCGTTTCTGGCTGCTCTGGTTGGTTCTTTGGTCATCAAAGAGCTTGTCTTCGACGGCGTCAACATCAACATTGAAACCGATGGTGACGGAGGCGCGAATTGGCACCGCGACGTGGCGCCGGGTGATCTCGGAAGCTCGCCTGCAGTAGCACCAAATGATTACATCCCAGTTCGAAAACTCTCGGTAAGGAATATGGTCCTGCGTTACCGCAGCGGCTGGGCTCAAATGGAAGAAAACTACGACATCCAAGCGATAGACATCGCAGCGACGGGCTTGGCGAGCCCGATTGAAGTATCCATGAACGCCGTCCACAAGGGCAACGTGGTCAACGTTGCGGGAACCGTCGGTCAACTTTCAAGCTTTGCCAACAACGCACCCGCGGCGGTACGGCTCGCCGGAAATTACGGTAGCGCGCAAATGACCCTGACCGGCGACATTGCCGAAGGGCGTACCTTGGACGGGATGGATCTGGACTTCGAATTGAACGCGGAATCGTTAAACGAATACGCAGCAATCCAGGTCACCACAACGACCAGCTACGAGTTGCCGCAAAATCAACGCGTGAAAGTGACCGCGCGCGCGATCAGTGACGAACAAGGTCCGCGGCTCATCGATCTTGTTGTGCGCATAGGCGGCGTTGTTCTGCGCCTGTAACCAATCGAGTGAGCACCGTTAGTCGCCGACCGTGCGCCGAATCACCCGACGAACGGGCCTGTCGAGCTAAAAGCGCGCCCTTAACTTGGCTTCGGCGCTAACACCTGCAATGTCGTCGACGCAGCAATGCCACCCGCGCCCAAATCCAACGGCATCACCAGTACGCGGCTGGCGCCCGCATCGATATGTTTGGCCACATGGGCTTGCAGCGCGTCTGCGTCGCCCCAACCGACCAACATATCAACCAATGCGTCACTGCCGCCGTCGACGAAATCAGCATCGCTGAAACCGAGTTCGCGCCACTCTCTTTGGTAGTAGTCAAGCGTGAGGTAATAGGCCAGCGTATTCCTCGCCACCGTTCTTGCTCGCGTTGCGTCTTGCTCCGCCAACATCATGCAGACCACGTCGAGACTCGAGTCGCTGCCGATACGTTCGCGGGACAAACGTGTGTGTGCGGGCGACATGAGATAAGTCACGGGGCCGTTACTACGCGAGCTGGCTAGCGCTTGAAGTTTCGGCCCGTGAGCAGCGATGTGCATCGGCGCCGGCGCGCTGGGCGCCGCGCCTTCTGGTTCGATAGCCGCCATATCGTCGAGGTATTTCGATAGCTTGCGCACCGGCGGCTGCCAGGTGTGTCCACGAGTCGCGTTCAATCCAACGTTCGACACACCCATTCCAAGAATGAAGCGCCCACCCGAAAGTTCGTTCAAGGTGTGGCGGGCCTGCACCATGGCGTGCGGATCGCGTACGTAAATATTCGCAATGCCAGTCGCTACGCTAATCTCAGTCGTATTAGCCAGCAAATAAGCAGCTGTCGCGACCGGTTCGCGACCAAACAACTCCGGGACCCAGTAGCTGCTGTAGCCGAGCGCCTCCATGCCTTGCACACACGCAATGAGCTCGGCGGCCGGCAGGCCATCAAGGACAGAAATAACGCCGTGGCGATTTATCGGTGTCGGCATAAAGTTTTCCTGGTGATTGTTCAGTTATCGCGAATTCGATTATCCAATCGAGACTAATGGTTCCACCAAGGGCGGTCGGAGTGGGCACGTAAATCTAACTCGAAGGTCCATGCCGAACGGTGCTGACTGGCCAGATAGTAATAAGCGTTCGCCACTTCGCTGGGCAGGATCAGACCGTCATGTTCCAGGCCCTGGCGTTCCCTGAGCGCTTGAAATTTTTCCGGACCAAGCATTTTTCCGAGCGTGTCGGGGGCATCGACTGCGCCATCGATAATTACGTGGGCAACATGAACTCCCTGCGATGAAAACTCGGCGTTCAGCGACTGACACAACAGCCGCCGGCCGCCCATGGCCGCCGCATGTGAGTGCTGCCCCGCGTTGCCCCGCACTGCCGCCGTGGCCGAGGTAACCAACAGCGTGCCTTTACCGCGCGAAACCATCGCGGGGAAAACTGACGATGCGAGTCGGTACAAGCCAAATGTGCCGAGGCGCCAGCCCATCTCGAACGCTTTATAGTTTGTGTCGCCCAGCGATTTATTGCCGATTTGCGCGCCCAGGTTATAAACGGCGACGTTGATCGGTCCGACATCGGCCTCGGTCTTAGCGACCAATTCTTCGATGCTGTCGGGTTCGACGGTATTCAGAATGTAACCGGATGCCGAACCGCCCTCGCTTTCGATTTCCTTTACCATTCTGTCGAGACCGCTGGCGTCACTTCGTCGACATAGCACAACGTGATGGCCTTCGCGCGCGAAACGTTTCGCGACATTGCCACCGATCCCCGCCCCCGCTCCGATAATCAAACATACTGGTTTCATGACGCTACCTCTGCGCAAATTTCATTGAACAACGTTTCCTGCGGCACTCGCCAACCCGGCGGAACCGTACTGTTCCCGAGACACGATGATGCTCGCATCAAACAGCGCACGGTCAGCATCGAAATCACGTTACAGCATCCTAACCGCCGCAAGTGCCAATTTCGATGCCAACCGTCGGCTTTAAAACGCGTGTGGGCCGCTTATAGCTCGACCGGAAGCTTGTAGTGGGTGCGCATGATGTAGTCGCGGTGGGTCATCAAGACCGGTTCAATCGCAGCGGTGATTTCGGCCGGTGTATTTTGAAACATCGGTCGCGCATCCGGATTTACCGGCATTTCTTCTGCGGGCTGCAGGGACACTAAATTGCTAAATGCGGCCCAGTAGAAATCAGCCGCCGTCACGGTTTTCCCGACCAGATAGTCGCTGCCGTTTTCTTTTTGCTTCTTCAGACGCGCTGCCAGTTCTGCCATCAGCGCTACCACGCGCTCGTTGGCGACAGCAGCTTCAGTGTGTCGATAATTATATTTTTGCGCGAACGGCCCCGGTTCCTCACCGGCCGGAGGCCGAGCCAGATCGATACGGCGATTCCAGCCGAAACCGACTTCGCCGCAAATCTCACGGCAAATGCCGAACACTTCAATGCGCTCAGCCATATTCTCGGGTACCAAACGCGGATCAGGGACGAGTCGCTCCAACAACAACAAAATGTCTTCCCAACGATTAATCGGCGGCTCATCGTTCCATGCCACGACCGGTGCGCTGTTGGTACCAGCCCAGGCGAGTAACTCGGGGTTGTCGCTCATCGGGATCTGGTAGGCACAAACGTAGTCCAAAGATTTGTGTTCGATCATGGCCTTGGCAGCGACGCCCCACGGGCTTGGCATGGCCTGCACGATGACGATACGCAAGCCGTCAGCCTTAATCGCCTCAGCGACAGAAACAGTTTTCATTCATTCTCTCCTGGTGATCTTGAGTTGCTGGAAATCCCCAAATACAAGGGGTCATTTAAAAAAACTCAGCTACCGTTCTGGTCAATGCTAACCAGAGTCTGGCGGCAATCGTTTTATTCCCCCTCGGGCAACCGTTCACTTGATAGGAGATTGCAGTACTCACTGCTGATGTTCCTTTTCCCGGCGCCGCACCAGGCATCCGGCTCGAATACTGGCGTGATGTCGAATTGATCTAAGGTTTAACCCGTAAATTTCCGGGTTCCGTTCCTGAGCGATCGTCCCAATGCATCATCGCTTCCAGGATCGGTAACAGGCTCTGCCCCTTTCTGGACAACTCATAGCGATACTGCCGACCGGGCACCCCAACCAGCTCGGACTTCGTAATGAACGCTTCGTGCACAAGCATCTGCAGGCGCGCGGTTAGCGTACTCGGCGGAATACCCTCCGCTGAAGCCGCCATTTCACTAAAGCTTGTTTTCTTAAACACAGCGATGTCACGGATAATTAACAACGTCCAACGGTCGCCGACGATGTCGAGGACATTCGCGACCGGACATTCTGATCGAGCATTAGTCATAAGATTCGATTGTTAGGGAATGCCTTGCATTATCAACCTGGCTACGCTCGGGACCCCGCTTGGAAAGCGTGCACCCGACAAAGTCAGCTCCGACAACCGCGCGGGCGACCGGACAAATATGGTCCCGACAGAGTATTTGATTAGTCATATTCAATTCATAGTATCAATATTGTAGTGGTTGGTGAACTGCGGATTTGAACGCGCCTTAAGCACCCTGTTGGGTGGCCGAAGCTCGGTACGATGAACTGAGCAGGAAGCGTCGACCAACCCGCTGTGGCGTGCTGACCCACATCACGGTAATGAGGGCTCGGGCGAGCTGTCCGATAGAATCTCGGCAGCGACGACGCACGTCAGACTCGTCCGGCGTTCAATAGCGTAATCACTAGACGCCGGCCCTGTCCTTGGCGATATGCTTGCAAAGGCACTAGTCAGTCTTCGCTGCCAGAATCAAACTCGCTAGGACGCCGATAGGCCCGAAATGATAGCTGTCTTCCGTCAATCCAGTCGATAGGAACGCAAGCGTTAGATCGCATTAAGGGTCGACAGTAAATTCGGTGGAACCCGCGCCAAAGCCGCCAAAGGTACGCGGCGAATTCATGGGGCTGAATAAGCCGGGAATATTACGTTCCCCGCGCATGAAAAAACGACACCCAGACTGGCTGGATAGCTGAGCCAGTCGCGCGTCCCTCTCCACATGTCGAACAAAATATTGCGCATATCGCCCGTGTGATTACGGGAGCAAAAATCAAGCGTTGCCAGGCTCAACAAGCGAGCGCCATCAAGTTAGCCACCGCGCCTTAACATTCCTGCAGAGAGGTCCAAATCATGAATGGTTGTGATGCATCCGCCACCCGGAATCTCGCATCCAAGCGAGACGAACAAGGCACCACCCTTCGGTCGCCTCGGATCGCAACAGAGCAGGAATGACTTTGTACGCTACGTTCACAGGACATAGCTGCGCGACCAAATCGTCACGCGGACCGAGACTGGTATTGTCCATTCAGAGTGGTGCGAAGACATCTTCGGCGAGCATCTGTGCGTAGCACTGACCGCGACCGTCGACGCTCAAACACATCGACGCAATGATCGCCCGGCCGACGAGTATGGAGTAGTTCGCGCGCTCGCCGGGTTGCGATTCGAGCGGCCGGGTGCATGCGAATTCGAGCAGTTTCTCGATATCCATCAGCCCATCCGAAGCGACCGGCGGTATGGCCGGCATCACGCCATTGGTATGAGTCAGCAGGTGAAACAAGTTGTCCTTTTCTTTTCCGAGCACCCCAAACTCTGGGATGGTCTCTGCCACCGGCGCGTGCAATTTCAGTAGGTCGAGCTCGACTAAAGACAAAGCGAGCACACTGGTAGACTGCTCCGCCGCCAACATCGTGACGACTGTGTATTCACCGCTGGGCGCACGGTTGGTGCGCATAACCTTCGACGAGGGTCAAAACAATTTCCCGTGACTGGCCACGATCATCGAAACGCCGTGGCATCGGTCGTTGTCGATACCGTTCAATGTCGCCTCCCGAACGCGCGCCAGGCGAGCCGGATCAAAACCCGCCATTTCAAGGGCTTTCTCGTGGATCGACTGGACGTGATTTCGGAGAATGGTCGCCATCGTCGTTCTCCCTGAATATTTCAGTGTCCGTGAGCGCGGCTGGCGAATCAGATATCTCCAATCAACGCTCGCACCCCGTCAATTAAACGTAGCAGCCCGGGGTCGAACCTGCGCCGTGAATCACTGGTCGAATTTACGCGCAGAGAAAAAGGGCGTAGAACGAGGCGCAGTTCGGATTATCCCGGGCTCTGAGAGGAGGGACTTATTGTGACGATGCTTGTATCCGGCCTGATGATTTTCTTTACGGCCCACGTGTTCACAATGTTTCGCGGCGCACGCCAGCGGGCCGTCGATAAGCTGGGTGTGCTCGCCTATCGAGGCGTTTATTCGCTGGTTTCGATTGCAGGCTTCGTGCTTATCGTAAAAGGCTACGGCGATGCCGCGCGGGTTGACTTGTGGGTACCGGCGGCCTGGATGCGTCAGCTGACTATGCTGCTGATGCTGCCGGTGTTTGTACTGATCGCGGCGGCCTATATGCCTGGGTTTATCAAGGCGAAGGTGAAAAACCCCATGCTGATCGCTTTGAAAACATGGGCCTTTGCGCATTTACTGGCGAACGGAGATATCGCTTCTGTAATGTTGTTCGGGTCGTTTCTGGTCTGGGCAGTCGTCGATCTAATCGCCGTGAAACGTACGAATCGCAGCGCTGTTGTCGCACATCCCCGTGCGCTTTTCGACGGCCTGGCGGTCATCGCGGGACTGGCTATTTATACGTTGATTGTCCTGTTTGCTCACCCGTACCTGGCCGGGGTCGCGCTAACTGGCTGACGCCTCAAACTGCGTCGGATCCTTGTAAGCGTCGCAGGCGCAGAAATTCGCGACGTGTTTTCGGGCCGATCGTGTCGAAATGTGGCCGTGGATCATCTCGATATTGTTCGCGACCATCAGTGACTCGATCGTGTGCGAATTGCTCGGAGAGTTGCCCCGCGTTGATGCCGTAGACGCGCGCGCCATTGAGCCCGAAAATGCGCGCGCGCAGGTCTGGGCTAATTGCTGGATAACCAAAGCGCTCCTGAAATTCCCTGGAAATCTGAAAGGCTCGAAATGCCTGAATCTGGTCTTGCGGCGAGCCATACCAAACGCAGTCTGAACCGTATAGAACATTGTTCGGGCCGAGATGCTTAACCAATTTACCGATGCAGTGGGCTGCCTCCTCTGGATCACGCATCAACATCCGCCAGGTTGTACCGAGCTCGGCGTAAACATTGCTCCCCGCACCGAGGCCGTTGCGCTGTACCGAGGCGATGAGCTCATCCACGCCCTCACCCCGATCGGGTTGATAAGGTCCCTCTGGCTGTCCTGGGATGTAGCCGGAGTGATAGACCAGAAAATTGACGTCTGGGAAGCGCGCGGCAACGACCCCGATATCCGTACACAGCGAATGCTCGTACGAACGCCGCCCAAACGGAATCCCTTTATGAACGCAAATCGTTCGCACACCAAGTTGCCGGGCCTTCTCGATCATTGCGATGCCGGTATCTTCGTCACTTAAGAAAAATCCGCGCCCGTCCGGCCCCCATTGCGTATAGCACTTCCATGCAGCGATCCCCCAACGCTGAGCGAGTTCGTCCATCGCCTCCACATCTCCGGCCTGATTCGGATTGACGCGTCCATGAATCAACAACCGCTGAGTGCCGTCCATCCGCGCAACGATCTCGCGCGTCGCGGCCGCTTCGGCAACGGTCAGCGGTTCGGCGTCGCGTCGCGATGGGACAAACGACAGCACCATCATGTCCGTATCACTATCCAGAAAAATGTCTTTGATGAAATCATCCGCGCCAAGGCAACGCATGTAGTCTCGCCCCAGCACCGTATCCAGTTCGCGACACCGCGGCTTTAGCTGCCGAGCGGTGCTTGGCGGCACCACGTAATGCCCCTGAACATCGAAAATAAACTCGTTCCCGCCGACAATTTGGGTTGCTTCGGTCTCGTCATAGGTTCCACCCGGGGTGACATCGAAATAGCCTCCGCGCCGCCCGGCAGCTGCATTTACCTCATTGAACGCGGACAGGGCAGTGACGGCTGCTGCACTGGAAGTTAGAAATCGACGGCGAGATTGGCCGCAACGCGCCGCATGCGCTGTGATCTCATCGATGGCGTGACGATTCCCAAGTTGATTGATTTTCGGCAGAGGTGAGGGTGCGAATTCCCCATTCGTCGTGGTGTCTATTTTGATCGGCAGGCGCAGGCTGTCGTCGTCAAAGTCGGACATCGTCATATACCCTCTTCGCCACTTTGGCACTCAGACGTCACACGCCGCCTTCGCCAGTCGCTGCTATGCCTGGCCCAGCAGTGTAAAATCCTTCACGCAATATAATCACGCGTGCAGGAAACCACCATGGGCGCCGCTCCGACCCAGGCAGACGAACAATTTCAACATCGCATCTTGCAGGGCGTATCAAGAACGTTTGCGTTGACGATTCCGCAGTTACCGCCGGCGCTGTATCGGGCTGTCGCCAATGCCTACCTGCTATGTCGTATTGCGGACACAATCGAAGACGACGCTGAACTGCCTTTCGAAGACAAGCGCCATTTTGCCGAACTATTCATCGCCATTGTGGAAGGGGCAGCCGCGCCGGACGCCTTTGCCAGCGAATTGCCGACCCGGCTTGCGGCCCACGCGACTGAAGCCGAGCGCGAACTCATCACGCAGACCGCAGCAGTCATACGTATAACGCACAGTTTCAATACGGCGCAGCGTGCGGCAATGGCACGCTGCGTAAGCATCATGGCCGAAGGCATGGTGTTTTATCAGGGTCAGGAAACACTCGACGGTGTAGAAAACCAGGCTGCAATGGACCGCTATTGCTACTACGTTGCAGGTGTCGTCGGTGAAATGCTCACAACACTGTTTTGCGATCATTGCTCTGAACTGGCCGGGCGCGAAACCGAAATGATGCACCTCGCCGTGTCGTTCGGGCAGGGCCTGCAAATGACGAATATTTTAAAAGATATCTGGGACGACCGATCGCGCGGCGCGTGCTGGCTTCCGCGCGACATTTTTGCCGCTCACGGCGTGACCTTGAGCCAGGTGCAAGCAGGTGCAGGCGGAGCGGCCTTCCACGACGCTTTGGGACAACTCATCGCAACAGCACATGGGCACCTGGCTAATGCGATGCGCTACACCCTCATTCTGCCAGCGCGCGAAGCCGGGATCCGGCGCTTTTGTTTATGGGCGCTCGGCATGGCCGTGATGACCTTGAGAAAAATTGATCAGCATAGGAATTTCGCGGACGGGAACGACGTAAAAATCTCCCGACGAACCGTCAAGGCGACGATCATCGCCACCAATATGACCGTTCGCTCCGACTGGGCGCTTGCGCGCTTGTTCGCGCTCGCATCCCACGGGTTGCCCAGGCAAGCCGTGACGACCCCTATCGCCAGCGTTGCTGACATCGCCGGCTCCCGCCTTGCGCGCTAGCGCGCAGCGGCGCTACTAGCTGTTTCCTCGTGCGGATTGGAATTATTACGGCACTTAAGCCTGAGGCCAGGGTTTTTCGCCGGGCCTCAGGCCTACTCTGCTCAGAGCACGAATACACTGTCACCATCGGGGGAGCTGGCCGCGAGAACGCAGCGCGAACAGCGAATCAACTGATACGAAACGGCTACGAGCTCCTCATCAGTTGGGGCGTCGCAGGCGCATTAGTCGAGCACTTGGGCGCGGGAGATTTGCTTATCGGTTCGCACGCCATGACCGGAACCGGCGAGTTACTGAAATTTGACCAACAATTCGAACGGCGCGTGTTGTCTATCCTGGAGCCCAGCATGACGGTGCACACAGGCACTGTTGTTACCGTTGCCGACGCGGCGACATCTGCACGCAGCAAAGCACATTTGCGCCGGCGTTTTGGCGCCGATGCAGTCGATATGGAATCGACAGCGATCGCCTACGTCGCCCGCTCTGCTGGAGTTGGCTATTTGTGCGCCAGATCGATCGTCGATGCCGCCGACTTTAATGTGCCGCAGGCGGCTATAAAAGGTCTCGACAAAAGTGGTCAACTGCGGCCGCTAAAATCTCTGCAGAGCCTTGCGGAGAATCCGCGTCAATTCCCTGAAATGATCACGCTGGCACGAAATTTTCGGCGCTCTCTGAAGACGCTGCGCAACGTTGCGCGCCAGCTCACCGACTGATTCTTCCCAACGTATGGCCAATTTTTTCTCTGTCAACATGACGGTTGCGGTTTCATGGAGTCAGCGCCATTGCTATGCGGTCATTGTCGTTGCAGCGCTGCTCAGCGGCCTGCTTGGCTGGTATACCGTTAACTATGTCGGCATCAATACAAACACTGAGGATATGTTGTCCGACGAACTGCAATGGCGCGTCGCCTATACAGACTTCAAACACGCATTCCCGTATTTCTCAGACACCGTGGTTGTCGTTATTGATGCTGCCACACCCGATCTCGCCTTCGATTCAGCGGCTCGGCTGCGCGCAAGGCTAGAGGCAGATACTGCCAATTTTAGTGATGTGTTTTACCCGCAGGACGATGACTTCTTTCGCTACAACCAATTGCTGTATGCGACAACAGAAGATCTCGAGGGATTGGCCGACAAACTGAGTTCAGCACAAGCGCTGCTCGGTCGCATGAGCGCGAATCCCGGACTTGCCGGCATGCTGGAACTGCTCACTGACGTCGCCGTTAGCGCTCACGGTCCAGTACCTGCACAGGCACGTGAACTCCTGGTGGCAGTGCAGCAGGCGCTCGACGAAGTGGCTGTGGACAATCACCTGGCGATGTCATGGCAAACCTTGATGACCGGCCAGGAGTCGGAACAGTCGCGGGTGATTTTTACGGTGACCCCGCGACTCGATTTCGCGACTTTGCTCCCCGCCAGCACGGCTATAGAAAGCCTGCGCCAGATCATCGATGAGTCAGGCTATGCGAATCATCCGTATGTTCAGGTGCGCCTGACGGGCGGGGCCGCACTAGGGTACGACGAGTTGCGCAGCGTTATTCGGGGAGCGGAGAGCGCCGGCTTACTGGCGTTTGTGATGATCGTCGCCTGCCTCGCCATCGGTTTGCGCTCATTCGCGCTGATCGTAGCGACGCTGTTTACGCTTCTTGTCGGCCTGGTTATTACGGCGAGTTTCGCCACCGCTGTGGTCGGCACACTCAACATGATTTCGGTCGCATTTGCTGTTCTATATGTCGGGCTTGGGGTCGACTTCGCTATCCATCTGGCGCTGCGCTATCGGGAGTTGTGCGCGAAAAATGACAAATCAGCGGCCATCCAGGGCGCTACCGGGCACCTTGGAGGTTCGCTGATGTTGTGCGCCGTCACAACATCAATCGGTTTTTTCGCTTTTATGCCAACAGCCTATCGTGGTGTCGCCGAACTCGGACTCATTTCGGGCGTGGGTATGTTCGTCGGGCTCGCAACCAGTTTCACCCTGTTACCCGCATTGCTTCAGGCACTTCCGGCGCCACGCATAGCGCCGGCGTCCGACGATTCGCGCGCGTTCCGACCGACCTCAGCACGTCAAACGCGTTTCGTACTGCGTGGGGCTTTGTTGAGTGCCGTCGTCGCCGCGTGCGCGCTGCCGTTCGCGTCGTTCGATCTTAACCCGCTACACCTTAACGACCCGCAAGCTGAATCGGTTACAACCATCGATGCCCTCGCTGAGAATGGCGACCAACCGCTGTACGACATTTCGGTACTGGTCGGGAGTACGGCACAACTTGAACAGCAGCGCAGAGAACTTTTGGCGCTTGGAAGTGTGGCCGGAGTCCGTTCAATTTTCGATTTAATTCCTGCTAACCAGGATGAGAAGCTCGCGATCGTTGATGATTTACGGTGGAGTCTGGGCGCCGATGATTTGCAGCTCGCAGAGGCCGCGCCGCTCGATACAGGCTTGATCGCTACTGCAATAGCAACGCTTATCGAAGCGCTCAACGCGCCGGCAGGAGAAACCCAGGCATCCGCGCATCAAAGCGCGTTAGCCCATTCCCTCCGACAACTGGAACAACGACTTGAGGCCTTGAGCAAGACCGATGCATTAGCCTACTTGCACAAGCTCGAGGAAAAACTCATGCATCATTTTCCGGCCCAGCTCAGGCGGCTACTGGATGGGCTGGAAGCCGAAGCGGTCGATGTTTCTTCGCTGCCGGACGGGCTGCGCGCGCGCTGGATTGCGGCTGACGGTCGCTACCGGCTTGAGATCAAACCAACCGAGAATCTGGACGACAACGCCAATCTCGCACGCTTCGTCGATACAGTGCGCGCGATCACGGGCGACGCGGCGACCGGTACACCCATCATTAATATCGAAGCGAGCCGCGCCGTCAGTGCCGCCTTCACGCAGGCCTTCGTCAGCGCTGCAATCCTCATCGCCGGCTTGCTGTGGCTGGTGCTACGTCGGATTCGCGATGTCCTGGTCATCATTGCTCCCCTCGCCCTGGCCGGACTGCTGACCACTGCCGCCAGTATTGCACTCAGCATGCCATTCAACTTTGCAAATATTATCGCCCTGCCACTATTACTGGGTATTGGTGTGGACAGCGCGTTGCATATGTTTCACCGCTACACAAACCCCGTGGGTAGCGCCACCCCGCTACTCGCTACGAGCACAGCTCGAGCAATATTGTTCAGCGCTTTGACGACAACTGCGAGTTTCGGCAATCTCGCGTTTTCCCCGCATGCGGGCACTGCCAGTATGGGCGTTATGTTGAGTATCGGACTGGTAGCCACCTTGCTCTGCACGTTGATCGTGATGCCAGCGCTACTCGCTCAGTTCACAACAACAACAGGAGCATCATCTTGACTGACAAGCCCTGGGACGCTCGCGCGGCAGCGTGGCTGGTTAGTCCGTTTATCAATTCACCACGCGTGATGCCGAATCATTTTACTGCCCTGCGGCTGCTCGTAGGGCTCGCCGGCGCAGTTTGCTTTGCCGTCGGCGACGCACCTAACGTCGCCGCACTGTTGATTGTGACGTCCAATTTCCTCGATCATGCCGATGGAGAGCTCGCTCGGCTGGGTAATAAGGGCAGCCGCTTCGGGCATTACTTCGATCTGGCCTCAGATGCTGTCGTCACGATTGGAATGTTCGCGGGTATCGGCATTGGACTGATGCAAAGCCCACTTGGAAATTGGGCCGCTATCATGGGGGCGGCTGCGGGCATCGCTGTCGCGCTGATTTTTCATCTACGCTACCAAATGGAAAACCGTCACGGCAAAAGTGCGACGAAACAGGCGCAGTGGGCCGGTTTCGAAGCAGAGGATGTGCTCTACCTCATACCGCTGGTCACCCTGAGCGGGGCTTTGGTCGGTTTTCTGTGGGCCGCTGCTATTGGCGCGCCGCTCGCCGCCATTTTCGTCACGAGCCAATACCTGCGAAGCATGCGCACCGAGAGCCCGCAACCGTGACCGTTCTAGTCACTGGTGCGAGTGGCTTTCTTGGCAGCGCGGTCGTGCGGAAACTGCTCGACAACGATGAACACGTGCGGGTTATGACGCGCAAAACTAGCGATACAACAAATATCGCCGATCTCGATGTAGAAATTTTTTACGCTGACCTGCGCGACCCAGCATCATTACTGAACGCCTGCCGCGGGTGTCGGAGCTTATTCCACGTCGCCGCTGACTATCGCCTGTGGGTACGCGATCCGAGTGTGCTGTATGACAGCAACGTCGCCGGAACTCGCAACATCATGCACGCCGCACTTGAAGCTGGCATTGAACGGATTGTGTACACCAGTAGTGTCGCTACGCTCGGACTCAACCGCGACGGCAGCCCTGCAAATGAACAAACTCCGGTCACCCTGGAGAACATGATCGGACACTACAAAAGGTCTAAATTTCTGGCTGAAAAAGTGGTCGACGACTTGGTCCGCGAGAATAATTTGCCGGCGGTCATCGTCAACCCGTCCACCCCCATCGGTCCACGCGACGTCAAACCGACGCCGACCGGACGAATCGTGCGGGATGCGGCGCTGGGTCGTATACCGGCGTTCGTCGATACGGGGTTGAACATCGCCCACGTTGACGATGTCGCCAACGGCCATCTGCTCGCCTGGAAGAACGGCGAGATCGGGCGCCGCTATATTCTCGGCGGCGAGAATCTCTCCCTGCAGCAAATTTTGACGATTGTGGCGAGCGCCTGTTCTCGCCCCCCACCACGCATACGCTTACCGCGTTACGCCATTTATCCCGTCGCTTGGGTATCCCAATGGTGGGCGCGTGTCAGCGACGGACCGGAACCGCAGGCCACTGTTGATGGATTGCGCATGGCTGCGAAGAAAATGTTTTTCGATTCAACCCGGGCGCAATCCGAGTTGGGCTATTCGTCGCGACCGGCAAATGAAGCCTTACTCGACGCCGTCGAATGGTTTCGCGCGGCAGGCGTCATCCCGCCGGGCTGAATAGTCAGGGTGCCGGATCATGCTCGTGCGCTGCCGTTGCAGCCGCCGGGGTCATCGAATAGAACGACGCCAGCACAAGACTCAGCGCGATCCAGATCAGGTCACGGGCGCGGCGTACCAGCGCGGTCGCGACACCGGCCGACGGCACGCCGGTCAAAGCACCGACACCGATCAGGAAAGCACCTTCCTGAGTCCCGAGCCCGGCAGGAATAAAAAACGTCACAGTGCGCACCAACTGCACCATACATTCGATCATCCATACTTCAGCAAATGTCGCCGGATAGCCCACGAAGTCCAGAATAAAATAGACCTCGACGACGCCGAGAATCCAGTTCGCCATGGCGAAAGCAAACGACCACGCCAAGCGTACGGCATGCTCAGCGTAGAAACGTTCGAACTGACTGTCGATATCCTCGGCGGCAGAGATGGCGCTCGCGAGGCGGCTGCCGAAGCGTGAGTCGCCTAGTTTTCTGGCCACAAAGCTCGATAGACGCAAACGTTGCATAAGAAAGAACACCACCGCCGACAGCACGATAAAGGCCAGGCCAGCGACGGCAATCTGTTTGTAGGCGACACCGAAATTCGGGTGATCCAGCAACATCACCACGCCAATAGCCACGAAAAAAACCAGTGAAAACATACTGGTGGTCTTCGCAATAATGAGCGACGCTCCCGAATCGCGCAGCGGAACGCCCCAATTGGCTTTCAAAAGCCACGCCTTGATCGGTTCCCCACCGAGCGAGGCGGTCGGCGTAATGTTGTTGTACGCCTCGCCAATCATGCGCACGACATACAACCTGCAAATCCAACGCGGACGCAGTGGCGCGGCGGGCAGGACAATTTGCCAACTGAGCGCATCGGCGCCGAAGTAGAGCGCGTAAACCACCAGTACCACCGCCATGCCCGATATGCCGACGCCTGAGACTTGTCGCCACAGTTCGCTCAAATCGGTCTCGAGCAGGACCACGCCAAGCAGCGCGATTCCCAGAAAGAGAAAAATGAATTTTGCGAATCTGAGCATGCGACCGCCTTGTTTAGGAAACGCACCCTGTGGGTCGTTTTGGGGGCGCGACTATCGCATAGCGGCGACGTCGTCAGCAATTGCTGTTGCGGCGTAGCCAGCGCCACAGTACCCTTGCCGACCCGTTAAACCATGAGCGAGTCGGCGCCCTGGCGATGTCATCTGTGAGCTCTGAAAAGGCTGTTAGTGACGCACTTGTCGACGGGCTGAAAAACCTCGACGCAGTACTCGCGGCAGCACAATTCGACGCGCAGGACGAATTTATCGCGCTGGAATCAGCACTGCCCATGGCGACCATCGAACTGTTGCTCGCCGCGCTACCCACACTCGCAGGGCAGGTGCATCGCAACTATATTCCGGGCCACAAGAAAGGCGGCAGCATTTCGCGCCATGCCCTTGATGAATATGCCCCGGTCTATCGTGCTTTCTATACTTCGCCTGCACTGCTCGACGTCCTACGCAAAATATGCGGCGACAACGTCAAGCTCTGTCCGCCTGACGACCCGCACGCGTACGCTCTTTATTACTACACTCAAGCGGGCGACCACGTCGGTTTCCACTACGACACGTCGTACTACAAGGGGGTGCGATTCACCGTACTGGTTGGATTGTTCGATGAATCCGGTTGCCGACTCGAATACGAACTATATCGAGCTGATGCCGACCGCGAGTCGGTCCACGGTGCCATTGCTCTGACCCCGGGAACCGTCGTCATATTCAACGGCGACAAGGTCTGGCACCGCGTTACACCGTCTGCACCCGGTGAGCGACGCATTGCTTTGACACTAGAGTACGTGACGAGTCTCGAAATGCACCCGCTGCGCCGCTTTATGTCGAACATGAAAGACGCCATCGCCTATTTCGGCTTTCGACAAGTGTTCGCTCGCGCCCTGCGCCGCTAACTGACTATGAAAGCTATCATCCTCGCCGCCGGCATTGGCAAACGGCTAAGTGGCGCCCATCACCAGCCGAAATGCCTCCTTGAGATTGGCGGCCTGACACTGCTCGAACGACATCTCGATTGCCTGCACCGCGCGGGTGTTGACGAAGTCACGCTGTGCCTGGGCTATAACACCGAGCCGATCGTAGAAAGTCTGGCCAACGCGCCCCTGTTGATTCACTACAATCCGCTTTTCGAGTTGGGTTCGGTTGTCAGTCTGTGGAGCGCCCGACAAACCCTGATGAGCGGTGAGGACGTCATCGTGATGGATGCTGACGTACTCTACGATCCGGAGATCCTGCGCAGGTTGGTCAGTACCAGCAAAGCCAACTGCTTCCTGATCGACCGCGACTTCGTGCCAGGCGACGAACCCGTCAAGATCTGCGTTCGCGACGGCCAGATCGTCGAGTTCGGCAAGCACATTGACGCGTCACTCTCGTATAATCACAACGGAGAATCGGTGGGGTTCTTCAAATTCGATGCCGGAACCTCTCTGCGCCTGGCAAACCTGCTGAGCGCCTATATTGCTGACGGTCGCCGAGAGCTTCCCCATGAAGAAGCGCTGCGCGAGCTCGCCCTCGACGATCCAGACGCAATCGGAATCGAAGACGTCACCGGATTGCCGTGGATCGAAATCGATTTTCCCGAAGATATCGCACGCGCACAGGAAGAAATCCTGCCGCGCATAAATGGAGCCCGCTAAACGAATCCGATGATCAGCAAGCCCGCACAGCTACGCAGCCTACTGCTTTCTGATGAACTCGAATTTATTCTCGAGGCGCATAACGGCATCAGCTCGCGCATCGTTGAGGAGGCTGGGTTTCGCGGCATCTGGGCGAGCGGCCTGGCTCTTTCGGCTCAATTTGGTGTTCGCGACAACAACGAGGCCAGCTGGACTCAAGTTGTCGATATGGTTGAGTTCATGGCAGATGTGACCTCGATTCCGATCTTGCTGGACGGCGATACGGGCTACGGCAACTTCAATAACATGCGCAGACTGGTGCGCAAGTTGGAGCAACGCGGGATTGCCGGCGTATGCATTGAAGATAAGCTGTTCCCAAAGACCAACAGTTTCATCGCTGGAGACCGCCAGGAACTGGCTGACATTAACGAGTTCTGCGGGAAAATCGCAGCCGGCAAAGATTCCCAAACCGACGATGACTTCTGTGTGATTGCGCGGGTTGAAGCGTTCATTGCCGGTTGGGACTGCACGGAGGCGATCCGCAGGGCAGAGGCTTATCGCGCTGCTGGTGCCGATGCCATTCTTATTCACAGCGCCCACTCGCAGCCTGACCAGATTCTGGAATTCGCCACAGAATGGGCCAATCGAGCGCCGTTGGTTATCGTGCCGACGAAGTACTACAGCACCCCCACCGAACAATTTCGCCACGCAAATATCAGCCTGGTGATCTGGGCCAATCACCTTATCCGCAGCGCGGTCAGTGCGATGCAGGAGACCGCGGCGCGTATCCACGCCGAGCAAACGCTCGTTGAAGTAGAAGACGACATTTGCAGCGTTAAGGAAATCTTTCGCCTGCAGGGGGCCGACGAACTCGCGGATGCCGAGCGCCGCTATTTCCTGGATAGCAGGAAGGAGGCGAGCGCGATCATCCTCGCTGCGAGTCGTGGCGATGAGCTTGCGAGCCTCACTGACGAACGACCGAAAGTGATGCTGCCAATCAACGGTAAACCGCTACTCGAACGCCTCGTCGAGCGTTGCAAAAAACAACAGATCAATAACGTGACCGTCGTCGCCGGTTACAAGGCAGACAAAATAGCCGCGACAGGTATCGACCTGGTCGTTAACGAAAACTTCGCGTCGACCGGTGAACTCGCGTCACTCGCCTGTGCCCGTGCCAGCTTTCGCGACGAGATGGTTGTGATGTACGGGGATCTGATATTTCGCGGCTACGTACTGCGCGGACTGGTCGAATCCGACCGCGAATTTACTATCGTCGTCGACTCGCGCGCAGCTGATGTCGATTCGAGCGGCTCGCCGGATTTTGCTTATTGTTCCGCGTCCGACGACCGTTCTCTGTGGGGTCAGGACGTGACATTGGAACACGTGAGTAACTCGCCCACTGCGAATGCGGCAGATAATCACGGCCGCTGGATCGGTATGTTCAGGACTCGAGCGAGCGGCCGACAATGGCTTGAGCGTGCGCTTGACGAATTATCGAGCCGCGCTGATTTCGAGTCATTGAGCTTGCGCGATCTGCTCAATCAGATCATCGGCAACGGGCATCCCATTCGGGTGATCTACATCCACGGCCACTGGCTCGATGTGAATTCCGTACAGGATCTCGAGAAAGCAGGCGTATTCACTGCCGGTCACTAAGCGGGCAATTCCGGAGACGCTGCAATGATTCATGCTCGTGATTTTGTTGAACCTGCGCTGGCGCGAGGTTTCGACTGGTACGCCGGCGTACCTTGTTCTTTTCTTACGCCGTTCATCAATTATGTCATCGAGCATCAGGCGCTCAATTATGTATCTGCGGCCAACGAAGGCGATGCCGTTGCCATTGCTGCTGGCGCCGCGATTGGCGGCAAGCGCAGCGTCGCGATGATGCAAAATTCCGGGCTCGGAAACGCTATCAGTCCGCTAACGTCATTAACCTATACGTTCCGCATTCCGCTCCTGGTGATTTGCACCCACCGTGGTGCTGCGGGCGTGAGCGACGAGCCGCAGCACGAGTTGATGGGCAAGATCACCGAACGTATGTTCGACACCGTATCTGTCCCATGGATGCGCTTCCCCCAGCAGGGTGACGCTATCGGCCCCGCGTTAGATGCCGCACACACACACTTCGAAAATGCGTCAAGTCCGTTCGCAATGATCATGCAAAAGGGTACCTGTGAACCCTACGCGTTGACCACCCAGCCGCAAAGCCCGACACGCATATCGGCCACGGTTGAGCGCGGCATACGCTACGCTGCTTCGCAGCGCGCCTCGCGGCATGAAGTACTCAGGACGCTCGTCGACCAACTCGATCCAACTCGCGACGTTGTTATAGCCAGCACTGGTTTTACGGGGCGCGAGCTCTATGCCATTGGCGATCAGCCAAATCAGCTTTACATGGTCGGCTCGATGGGCTGCGCGTCTTCTCTCGGCCTGGGATTGGCGCTCGCCCGACCCGATTTACGCGTAGTCGTAGTCGATGGTGATGGAGCTGCGCTGATGCGCATGGGCAATCTGGCAACTATCGGTGCCTATCGACCCGACAACCTCGTACACGTTTTATTGGACAATGAAGTTCACGACTCCACTGGCGGCCAGGCTACCGTATCCGGCTGCACTGACTTTGCGGGCATCGCTGCCGCCTGTGGTTACGGCGCCGTCAAAGCAAGTGACAGTCTGGAAGACATCCCTAATCTTGGTGCTGACCATGCGTCGGGCGGCCCGACATTCGTGCATTGCAAAATTCGACCGGGCGCGATCGACAATTTGCCGCGCCCTGCCATTACACCGCCTGAAGTGCTGGACAGACTCAGGCGCCATATCGGAGCGATATAGTGCGCAACATCCTGCTCAACCCAGGGCCCGTGACTTTGAGCGACGGCGTCCGCGGCGCACTAACTCGGGCAGACCTTTGCCATCGAGAAGACGAGTTTGCGACCTTGCAAAGCGGCTTGCGAGAGAAACTCCTGCGGGTGTACGACCTGCCTGCCGATGAATGGGCCGCAATCTTGCTTACCGGATCTGGAACGGCAGCGGTTGAAGCCATGTTGGCCAGTTGCGTGCCGCAAGACGGACGTTTGTTAATTATCGAAAATGGTGTTTATGGCGAGCGTATGCAGCGCATCGCTGAAGCGTATGCCATGGCGCATCAAAGCGTGCGATGCGCCTGGATAGAGGCCATCGAGCTAACGGAAATTCGCGCATTGCTGGCTGGCGGTAACTTTTCGCATGTGGCAGTTGTACACCACGAGACGACCACCGGACGGCTCAACAATTTGCGTGCCCTGGGTGAGATTTGTGCCATGACGAATACCCGCATGCTAGTTGACGCAGTGAGCAGTTTCGGCGCTGAATCGATTGATTTTTCGCAGTGGCCTATCGATGCGTGCGCGGCAACCGCGAATAAATGCTTGCACGGCGTGCCAGGAACAGCCTTCGTGGTGGCCAGACGTAACGTCTTCGACCAGCCCCACGAAAAACCACGTTCGGTCTATCTCAACCTGGCTGAGTATCTGGCCAAGCAAGATGCTGGTGGGACTCCATTTACACAATCTGTGCAAACGTTTTATGCACTCGACGAAGCGTTGAACGAGTTCTTTGCGGCCGGCGGAGTCATCGCCCGTCAACGACTTTTCCAGGGCAGAATGGCGCAGATCAGAACAGCCCTTGAGCGACTCGGGGTGGTCGGACTGCTGCCCGTTCAAGACTGCTCGTGCGTACTGCAGGCTTTTGAGCTTCCGGAGGGGATGGCGTACGACAACTTGCACGACCAGATGAAACGGCGCGGATTTATTATCTACGCCGGCCAGGGAAGCCTGGCAGTGAGTGCGTTCAGGATTTCAGCAATGGGTGACATTAACACCGGTGACATGAATCGTCTGCTCGATGCGCTGCAAGAGATTCTGGCCTGAGGATCAGGCGCGTTTGGCAGCGCCGGCCAGCGTTGCGTCAAGTCCGGCCAAACGATCAACAACAAATGCTTCGAAAGCCTCCGACGTAAGACCCGAATCGCGCAACATATCGTCGCGAGAGCCGTGTTGAATCAAACGGTCGGGCAGACCGTAATGAGCGATTCTTACTGATACGCCGAGGGCCGCGAGTAATTCACCGACCGCGCTGCCCGCACCGCCGGCAACCACGTTCTCTTCGATGGTCACGAGCAATTCGTGAGAAGCGGCCATGTCGAGAATCATCGCTTCATCCAGAGGCTTGACGAAACGCATGTTGACGACCGTTCCATCGCACTGCTCTGCGACCTCAAGCGCGGTGGCGAGCATGCTGCCAAATGCCAGAATGGCGACCTTCGATCCGCGCCGTCGAACTTCAGCTTTACCTAACGGCAGAACAGTCATCTCCTGTTCGATGTCGCATCCCGGACCAGTTCCGCGCGGATAGCGCACCGCTGCCGGACTATCGAGCATAAAGCCGGTGTAGAGCATTTGCCTGCACTCATTCTCATCCGCAGGCGCCATCACTGTCATGTTCGGCAAGCAGCGCAGAATCGAAAGATCGTAGCTGCCATTGTGAGTCGGACCATCTGCACCTACGAGACCGGCGCGATCAATCGCAAACAGCACGGGTAAGTTTTGATTGGCGACGTCGTGAATCACCTGATCGTAACCGCGCTGGAGAAATGTCGAATAGATCGCGACAACCGGTTTCACCCCGTCGCAAGCCATACCCGCTGCGACGTTAACGCTGTGCTGCTCTGCGATCGCGACATCAAAGTAGCGATCAGGGTATTCCTGTTCAAAACGCACCAGTCCGGACCCTTCGCGCATGGCAGGCGTGATCGCGACTAGCCGGCGATCTCTGGCAGCCATATCGCATATCCAGCCGCCGAAAATATCGCTGTAGTTGAGTGCTTTTTTCTTCGTCGACGGGACGATGCCAACCGCGGGATCGAATGAAGTGACGCCGTGATACTTGACCGGGTCCTGCTCCGCGAGCGCGTACCCTTTGCCTTTTTTAGTGATCACATGCAGTAACTGCGGACCGCGCAGTTGACGAATGTTCTGCAGCGTCGAAATCAGGGTCGGTAAATCGTGGCCATCAATAGGGCCGATGTAGTTGAAACCGAACTCTTCGAACAAGGTGCCTGGAACAATCAGCCCTTTGAAATGTTCCTCCGCGCGACGTGCCAACTCCCACATCGGCGGCATCTGTGACAGCACTTTCTTACTGCCTTCACGAACCGTTGTATACAGCTTGCCCGACAGTATTTGTGCAAAGCGGCTCGACAGTGCGCCGACATTGGGAGAGATCGACATATTGTTGTCGTTCAAAACGACCAGCAGATCTGTCTCCAGGGCCCCGGCATGGTTGAGCGCTTCGAAGGCCAGACCCGCGGTCATTGCGCCGTCTCCAATGACTGCTACCGCGCGGCGCGCCGAATCGGTCAGCTCGGCGGCAATTGCCATACCCAGTGCGGCGCTAATCGAAGTACTTGAATGTCCGACGCCGAACGTGTCGTAGGGGCTTTCTTCGCGTTTGGGGAACGGTGCGAGACCTTCCCATTGGCGTATGGTGTGCAGCCGTTCTTTGCGTCCGGTCAGAATCTTGTGCGGGTAGGCCTGATGGCCAACGTCCCAGACAATGCGATCTTCGGGCGTGTTGTATAGGTAGTGGAGCGCTACGGTCAATTCGACGGTGCCGAGACCCGCCGCGAAATGGCCACCGCTCCCGGATACAGATTCGAGCAAAAACGCCCGCACTTCTGCCGCCAACTGCTCGAGACTGGATTCGGGCAAATTTCTCAGGTCCGCAGGCGAATCAATCTTGTCGAGCAAAGGGTACGGCGATTGTTCGGTCATAGGGTTCAGTATCTTAACGAAGACAGGTAGGCGACGGAGCGTGGATTATGGAGACCGGTACGGGGCCTTGCAAGTAATTGGGGGCGCTCGAAACAGGAAATCTAAAACGATTCGCGTAGCGTTTGAACTACGTGCTGAAGTCGTTTGACCACGCTGCCGATCTAGACCTGCATCGCCCTCTCAGGGCTGTACTTTTTAACCCTGTTACAGTAAGGTAGCGCGCCATTGTGGTATTGACCGCAATCAATTGAATCACAAAAAGAATTTCCATCCACCCCATAGGTAAATCGCATGGGCGTTCCGCTAATTCAGCAGTACCGCGTCGGTCGTTATATTCTTGGCCAAAAACTGAAACGCGCAGAGCGTTATCCGCTGGTATTGATGCTTGAGCCACTGTTTCGCTGCAATCTCGCATGTGCGGGCTGCGGCAAAATAGATTACCCCTCGGAAATTCTCGACAAGCGCCTCAGCTTCGAAGATTGCATGGGCGCGATCGACGAATGTGGCGCGCCGATCGTGTCAATCGCCGGCGGCGAGCCGCTGATTCACAAAGAAATGCCACAAATCGTACGCGGCTATATCGAGCGTAAGAAATTCGTTTATCTGTGCACCAATGCACTTCTGCTTGACCGCAGCATGGATGACTATGAGCCGTCACCCTATCTAACTTTTTCCGTCCATCTTGACGGCAATCGAGACCGCCACGATGCCTCTGTGTGCCGCGAAGGGGTTTTCGACAAATGCGTGGAAGTGATCCGCAAGGCGCTTGACCGAGGGTTCAGAGTCACAGTCAACTGCACGCTGTTTCAGAACGAAGCCGCCGACGAAGTCGCTGAGTTTATGGATGCGATGATGGCACTTGGCGTCGAAGGCGTGACGATATCGCCCGGCTATTGGTACGAACGTGCCCCGCGACAAGATGTCTTTCTTAAGCGCGTCGGCAGCAAGCAGCTGTTCCGCAAGATTTTCGAATTGGGGCGTGGGCGAAAATGGCGCTTCAACCAATCCAGTCTTTATCTCGATTTCCTAGCTGGTAATCAGACCTACCACTGCACCCCGTGGGGGAACCCGACGCGTAACGTCTTTGGCTGGCAAAAACCCTGTTATTTGCTCGTCGGCGAGGGCTACGCTTCGACCTTCAGCGAATTACTCGAAGCCACGGAATGGGACAAGTATGGGACTGGCGTCAATCCGAAATGCGCAGACTGCATGGTCCATTCGGGCTACGAGGCGACTGCCGTCAATGACACTGTGACTAATCCCTTCAAGGCCCTGAAGGTGTTTCTGCGTGGTCCGCGCACGACAGGCGACATGGCCCCGGAAGTCCCTTTCCACTACGAAGATGAGCCAACCGCGAAACCTCGTTTGGTCGCTGAAACTAAAGCTACAGCCAGCTGCAGCACGCAACGCGTCGCCTGAAAAGGCGATCCGGCAACAAAACAGCGCCGGACGCGTTGGTTTGCCAGGAAGCGGCACCGACATGACGTGCAGTCTCGGCACTACGACCCACCGGACCGCCCGCGCCCAAGCGCTGATAGTTCGCGACCCTGGCACTGCCGACGTCCCCTGCGATTTCCATGTCAGTTAGTGTCTGCCTGTGCGCATTGATGTGGCTCGGGCTGCTGGCGGTCCCGTGGCGACCGTGGTCGACGCGCGAAACTTTGGAGCCTAGCGAGACCAACCTCGACGCCGAGTTCGCTGATCTTACCGTTCTGATTCCGGCGCGCGATGAAGCCGAATGTATCGCCGCCACGCTTAACTCGCTCGCCCAGCAGGGCAAGATCAGTCGCATTATTCTTATCGACGATCAGAGTAGTGACGGCACGGCGCAGGTCGCCGCCGCACTTGGCTTGCACAACCTGACGATTATCCCGGGGCGCACACCGCCACCGGGCTGGAGCGGTAAACTTTGGGCGCTTCAGCAGGGTTATGAACAGGCGCAAACAGGCCGACTGTTGCTACTCGACGCGGATATCGAACTCTCGGCCGGAGTCTTGCAGGCCCTCTACACCCGCGCAGACGCGGATAACCTCGCGCTCGTTTCAGTGATGGCGCGTTTATATGCAGAGACTTTCTGGGAACGGTTACTGCTCCCACCATTCATCTACTTTTTCAAACTCATCTATCCTTTCGCTCTGTCAAACAAACCCGAGTCTGGTGTTGCTGCGGCGGCCGGGGGATGTATCCTGCTGGACAAAACCCGACTTGATTCAGTCGGTGGATTTGAGGTTCTTCACGACGCCATCATTGACGACTGCACTTTAGCGCGACTCGTCAAACGCAGCGGCGGACGAACCTGGCTAGGGCTCAGTCAATCCGTCCGAGCAATCAGGCCCTACAGTTCACTGGCCGGCATCTGGTCGATGGTCGCGCGCACTGCGTTCACTCAATTGCGCTACTCCATTCCACTTCTGGTCATCTGCACCGCATTGCTCGTGATCAGTTTTCTGGTGCCGCTGGCAGGACTGTTCTCATCCCAAGCCTCTATAGTTCTGACCGCCGCGGTTGCCCTGATTGCGATGGGAATCACTTATTGGCCTACGGTTAGGTATTACAATCTGCCAACGGTCTGGGTCGTGACCCTCCCCTTTGCGGCTTGCCTGTTTCTCGCCATGACCTGGACTTCGGCAGTTCGCTATTGGCGTGGCGAGCGCAGTCGCTGGAAGAACCGCAGCTACGACGTTGAGGGCGAATGAATAACTAAGGTTTCGCCGCGGAACTCATGGCCCGATCGACACTCAGAATGTAGCGGAACCTGGGGATGAGCAAAATGACGATGCGCATTGCGATCTTGATTTTATTGGCGGGCCTGTTTACATCTCCCGCCTACGCGGACGATGCCAAGGTAACCGTTGAGAATTTGCACGCAGAATTGCTAGCCGCCATGCGTCGGGCACCCGAACTCGGGTATCGCGGTCGTTACGATTTGCTTTATCCGACGGTCAACGCCGCTTTCGACTTCGAAACTATTGGACGGATTGTCACTGGTGCCGCATGGAAAACCGCGAATGAGGCGCAGAAAGCTGAATTCAAGGCGGTTTTCAGTACCTTGAGTGTTGCGACCTACGCAACGAATTTTTCTGGCTACAACGGTGAAAAATTCGTCACGCTCGGCAGTGAACCGAAGCGCAACGCAATCATCGTAAAAACTCATTTAGTGAAAACTGACGGCGAAAAGATATCGCTCAACTATATGTTGCGAGAACACAACGATATGTGGCTAATCGTGAACGTAATCGCACAGGGCGTTTCAGATTTGTCCTTAAAACGCGCAGAGTATTCTGCCGTCATCCAATCCGAAGGCTTTGATTCTCTAACAAAACGGCTTGGCGAGAAGGTTAAGGAAATGAACCATGGCAGCTAGCGTGCAGAAGGCGCCCGCATAGTGCGTATCAGCAACAACTATGGCAGAATCTTACCCAATAACAATCGACCCCGCGGAATTCAGAACATGCTAACAACTCACTCCAGGTTGTCTATGCTGGCGCTAGCGCTGTCGCTATTAGTCCTTGGTGGCTGTGCTTCAACTAGTTCGACTGGTAACGGTGACCCTCACGAATCGCTTAATCGAAAGTTCTATAACTTTAACGATACGCTGGACAAAAATATCCTCGAGCCGGTCGCGAAGAAATACGCCGCGGTCGCCCCTGATCCTGTACGCAACGGGATCACCAACTTTTTTGACAACGTCACCTACCTGAACACCATCGCCAATGACGTCCTGCAAGGGAAACCGGGGCCGTTCTTTAAAGATACCGGACGGTTTCTAGTTAACAGTACGATCGGTATCGGCGGTCTGTTCGATCCCGCTACCGGCATGGGTATGCCACAGCGTAATGAGGATCTTGGACAAACTTTCGGGACTTGGGGAGCCAACGAGGGCGCGTACCTGACGTTGCCATTCATGGGTCCGAGTTCGTATCGCGACATTGGTTCGCCGGTGATGGGCATTCTCCTGAATCCGCTCACCTATTTGTCTGCGGTCGTCACGATTCCAGTCGGTGCCGTCAATGCCGTTAATGCGCGTGCCAACCTGCTCGATGCGTCCCGTATTCGCGATCAGGCGGCACTCGACCCCTACACATTTGTGCGTGAGGCGTGGCGTCAGCAGCGGGAATACGAAATCTATGATGGCAACCCCCCGGGCGACGGCTTCGAGGAATATATCGAAGGGGAAGGCGACGCCGCGATCCTGCGCGTCTACTAGAGGCACCACCCAATCGCCGCTTAGCTCAATCGCTTGAGCTAGTCGGTGAGCAGATTCTCGGCGAGGAACTCCAACCAGTGCGGCACCGGCACTGCCGCCGTGGCGCCAAGGTGAGATTGGCAGCCGATATTTGCGGTCACGATCTTGGTCGGGCGCCCGCGCATCAGATTGGCTAACTTGCGCTCTCGCAGCTGTCTTGCGGTACCACCGTGCAAAACCGAATAGCTGCCGGCGGACCCGCAACACAGATGCGGCTCGCGCACCTCGGCTAAGACGCAACCCAATTCGCGGAGTAGTTGCTCCACTCGCCCGCCTAAACGCTGGCCGTGCTGTAAAGTACACGGTGCCTGCACCGCTAACGATTCGTTGCTTTTTATCCGGACGTGTTCCTTTAACGCCGTGGCATCGAGCAACTCGATCGGATCGCGCACCAGACTTTGCATTCGCTCAGCGCGTTCTCGGTAGCCTGGCTCTGCGGACAGGATTCGTGCGTACTCCTTGAGATGGACGCCGCAGCCGGACGAACTCGCCATCACAGCTTCCGCACCATTCTCGATTTCGGGCCACCATGCGTCCAAATTCGCTTTCGCCTGATTGACAGCATCACGCTCTGCCCCAAGATGCATCGCCAGCGCTCCGCAGCACCCTGCTGCAGGGACTGTCACCAGTGAAATACCCACCCGTTCGAATATCAATGCCGCTGCAGCGTCGATATTTGGATTCAGCGCAGGTTGAGCACATCCACCGAGTAGCAACACCCTGCGTGCGTGGCTGACACTGACAGCCGCCAATGGCGCACGAGACGCCGGAATGAGTTGCGCCAAAGCTTGCGGTAGTAACGGGCGAACCAGGCGGCCGGCAGCGAGTAGCGCGCGGAAGCGAGCGCGATGTGGCACCACGCCCAGAAGGGCTGCGCGTTTCAAGCGAGCCATCCACGGTAACGTCGAATTCTCGGCGACGTAAGGTCGCATGAGTTCCAATAGCGTTCCGTACCGTACGCCCGAGGGACAAGTCGTTTCGCAATTGCGGCATTGCAGGCATTGGTCAAGATGACGCCGCGTGTCTTCGCCGACTTCACCGCCGTCGAGCAGTGAACGCATCAGATAGATACGTCCACGCGGCCCTTCCAATTCGTCCCCGGTAAGCTGATAAGTTGGACAGGTGGCGTTGCAAAATCCGCAATGAACGCAACTGCGGACGATTTTTGCGGCCTCCGCGGTGAAGCGATGGGTGGCCATTTGGTCTGTTACGGGCGCGCGCATCGTAAATACTTACATCCAGCTGTAATAGCGTTGCGGGTTGAATATGCCAGTCGGGTCGAAGCTGGCTTTGACTCTTTGCATTAGCTGCATCAAAGTTTTTTCCGGCGTACTGAACGTGGCAGCTTCGTCGTCAGTGGCCCGCTTGATGCAGGTCGCGTGCCCGCCTGAGACTAGTGCATAAGCACGAATCTGTTCGGCGAATCCAGCACTGGTGGTCAGCCAGCGTTGCGCGCCGCCCCAATCGAAAAGGTCCACCGGAATCTCGAATTCTGGCGCCGCTGGCGCCACCGAGAGACGCCACAGCGACACCCCATTCGCAGGTTGCAACTGCTCAAGCTGCAAATCTCGCAGTTGCGCCCAGAATTGCGAATCGTCACCGTCGCTCTCCGGATTCAAACGCTTACGGGCGTCTTCTATGGCCTCCATACTGCCGGACATGCGAACTCTCAAACCGTCCTGATCGCAAGCCATTGCCGTAACCGGCCACGGCGAGCGCGATAAATCGCGCATCCGTTCGGAACTCTGAGTCGTATCCCCGCCCCAACGTAAGGTGGATTCGTGCGTCACGCGCGGAACGACCCGCAATGACACCTCGGTCAGCACCCCGAGCGTGCCGAAAGCGCCGGTAACCAGTCGAGAGACATCGTAGCCGGCGACGTTTTTCATGACCTGGCCGCCAAACTTGAGCACCTGTCCGTGGCCGTTGATGAGTTCAACGCCGAGGACGAAATCGCGCGCGCTGCCGCGATAGGGCCGCGCTGGTCCGGATAGTCCTGCCCCGATGACACCACCAATAGTTGATGCGGCGCCGAACCGTGGCGGCTCAAAACCAAGCATTTGGCCGCGTTCGTTTAGGGCCGCATCTATGTCCGTTAGTAAGGTGCCAGCTCTGGCAGTAATCACTAATTCGGTAGGTTCGTAACTGACAATACCGCAATGGTCGACGGTCGACAGGCGTTCTCCAGGAACTCCACTGGCCAAAAATGACTTCGTCCCGCCACCGACCACGTCAAGTGCTCGCTCGTCTGCCTCGGCTGATTTGACCGCATCGACGATTCTGGCCAGGGACGGTGCCATGTCGTCCACTTGAACGTCGCTCATTCGATCAGGCCAATGAGCTGGAGCGCTGCCCAATTGCGGGTGTGGGGGCTTCAACCGCTGGACTGCGAGCCTGCTGACGCAAACAATGATCGAGCAGTGTGAGGGCCAGCATTGCTTCGGCGATTGGCACGGCGCGAATCCCGACACAAGGATCGTGACGCCCGAGCGTCGCGATTGTCGTCTCACTGCCATCCATCGCAACGGTGTCACCCTCGAGACGAATACTGGAAGTCGGTTTCAGTGCAATGCTAACGACGACGTCCTGGCCGCTCGAAATCCCGCCCAGCACACCGCCGGCGTGATTGGAGACGAATCCATCAGAACGCATGAGGTCGCGGTGCTCGGTGCCCTTCTGAGCGACGACGGCGAAGCCGTCTCCGATCTCTACACCCTTGACAGCATTGATGCCCATCATCGCTTTGGCGATATCGGCATCGAGACGATCGAAGACCGGCTCACCCCAACCGGGCGGTATCGCTGTGGCGACAATGTTTACTCTTGCACCGATCGAATCGCCTTCTTTTCGAAGTGCGTCCATGTAGCTTTCCAGCTCAGCGACGCGCTCCGGGTCGGCGCAAAAGAAAGGATTCTTGTCCGCTTCGTCGGGCGATAGTAGGCGTAATGCGATCGGCCCAAGTTGCGCCAGATAACCGAATACGCTGATCCCGAAATTGTGCTGCAGGTACTTCTTGGCGATCGCGCCGGCAGCAACACGCATGCAGGTTTCGCGCGCTGACGCCCGGCCACCACCACGATAATCGCGCACGCCGTACTTCTGTATGTAAGTGTAGTCGGCGTGCCCGGGACGAAACTTATCTTGGATGTTCGAGTAATCTTTAGACTTCTGATCGGTGTTCTCGATGATCAGACCAATCGGTGTTCCGGTCGTTCGACCTTCGAACACGCCCGACATGATCTTGACCCGATCGTCTTCGCGGCGCTGCGTAGTGTGGCGAGATTTCCCGGGTTTACGGCGATCGAGATCGCGTTGCAAGTCTGCCTCATCGAGCTCAAGGCCCGGCGGACAACCATCGATGATCCCGAGGTATCCCGGCCCATGACTCTCGCCCGCTGTTGTCAGCGTGAATAATTTTCCAAGCGTGCTACCGGTCATGGGCGCATTCTAGCAGGCTGCATGGCAATTCAGTCGCCGTTGCCATCAGAGTCTTGTGCGCGTTCTAAGGCTTCGCGGGTAATCAGCAACACCCCTTCGCCACCGTATCGAAAATCGAGCCAAGTGAGGTCTAAATGCGCGTACGCTGCGGAAATCTCGGGCCAAATCTCGCCAACTTCAATGATTAACATGCCAGCAGGGGAGAGAAATTCTGCGGCCTGAGCAAAGATGCGCCGCACACACGCCATGCCATCGTCGCCGGCAACCAGGCCGGTGGGCGGCTCAGCCAAATACTCGGCGGGCAGGGTCGACATCCGCGCGCGCGGAACATAGGGCGGATTGCTCACGATCAGATCATAGTGGCCGCCCTGGGGTGGGAAGAGATCGGCTTCAATGAGACGCAAACGATCATCCAAACTGTAACGACGGCGGTTAATCGCGGCCACTTCCAGCGCAGCGGGGCTTAAATCTGTCGCGTCGATTTTTGCCTGCGGAAACGCAAGCGCCGTCGCGATCGCGATGCAACCACTACCGGTTCCGATGTCCAATACACGCCCAAACTCCTGGTCCCCGCGCCACGGCTGGAAATCATCAAGGATAAGCTCCGCCAACGGCGATCGCGGCACCAGAACCCGTTCGTCAACGAAAAACTCGTGCCCCGCGAACCACATACGTCCGGTCAGGTACGCTGCCGGGCACCGAGTTGTTAAGCGCTCATCGATTATCGCCTCAATTGCCGCTAGTTCCGTAGCGGCAAGCGGGCGTTGCAGTGCTTGTTCGTCAACGTCGTACGACCAGCCAAGCGCATGCAGAATGAGGAACAGTGCTTCGTCTTCGGCGTTGTCAGTACCGTGGCCAAAGTGAAGTCCGGCTGCCGTGAACCGGGCAGCGCTCGACGTGACGAGCTGATTAGCGTTCAGTCGCCCTGCCGGGCCAGCGCGACGACCGCCTCGTTCATACGCTTGACGAAACCAGCAGGGTCTTCCAGTTTGCCGCCCTCGGCAAGAATCGATTGGTCGTACAGTAAATTCGACCACGTCCCGATTTGTTCGCCATCCTCGAGGCCGGCCACCATCTGTACCAACGGATGCCCAACATTCAGTTCGAGAATACGCTTGCTGCTCGGGACATCCTGTCCGGTTGCCTGCAATAAGCGTTCGAGATTCGCACTCATTTGCTCGCCGGCCGAAACCAACCGTGCCGGCGATGTGGTCAGGCGCTTACTTTCGCAAACGTCCTCGACTTGCCCGGCCAGCGCTGACTTCACGCGGGCTATCACTGAGTCCTCATCGGAGTCGTCGGCCTTGTCGTCGGTCTGCGCGTCCTCAGCCGACCCTTCATCGCTCTTTTCGACGGCGTCAACGTGGGTAATGGACTTCAACAATTTACCGTCGAATTCGGCCAGGTTGGACACCAACCATTCGTCTACCGGATCGTGCATGAGCAGAACTTCGATGCCTTCGCTACGAAAATACTCTAGGTGCGGGCTGTTGCACGCGGTCGCGAAGCTGTCGGTGACGATGTAGTAGATCGAATCCTCGCCCTCCTTCATGCGCGAGATATAGTCAGTCAAACCGACATTGGCATCCGGATCGTCGGCGAGCGTAGTAGAAAAGCGCAACAATTTTGCAATGCGTTCCTTGTTCGTGCTGTCTTCAATGACACCCTCTTTCAGCACCCTGCCGAACGCGCTCCAGAATTTCTCGTAATTCTCGCCCTTGGCGAGCGTTTCAAGCTCACCAAGAATCCGTTTGACCGAACCGGCGCGAATGGTCTCCAGCGTCTTGTTCTGCTGCACCATTTCGCGTGACACGTTCAGCGGGAGGTCGTTGGTATCGATTACACCCCGTACGAAACGCAGATATCGGGGTAACAGCGCCTCGGCATCGTCCATGATGAACACACGCTGCACGTAGAGCTTGATGCCTTGTTTGGCGTCGCGGTCCCACAGATCGAAGCCCGGCTGCGCGGGCAGATAAAATAGTGTCGTGTATTCGAGCTTGCCTTCCACTTTCGAATGCGTCCACGCAAGCGGGTCGCCAAAGTCATGGGAAACATGTTTGTAAAACTCACGATAATCGTCATCGCTCAACTCATTTTTTGAGCGGCGCCACATGGCCGTTGCCTGATTGACGACTTCATAACCTTCCTCGTCACCGGTCTGGGGAAGTTTCACTGGTACCGAGATGTGGTCGGAATAGCGCTTACAGAGTTCGCGCAGCTGGTATCCGTTGGCAAATTCCGTCGCGTCTTCCTTGAGGTGTAAAACGATTTCCGTGCCGCGCTTATCGCGCCGGACAGTTTCCACGCTGTACTCGCCTTTACCTTCAGATTCCCAGCGCACCCCTTCTTCTGCCCCCGCACCGGCTTTTCGGGACGTGACCACGACCCGTTCAGCGACGATAAATGCGGCATAAAAACCAACGCCGAACTGCCCGATGAGTTGCGAATCTTTCTTCGCGTCACCACTCAAAGCACCGAAGAATTCTCGCGTGCCGGACTTGGCAATCGTACCCAGGTTCGAGTTCACTTCATCCCGACTCATCCCGATGCCGTTGTCGCGCACGGTGATGGTCTTGAGTTCCGCGTTGAAATCGATCTCCACACCGAGTTCGCTATCTCCTTCATACAAGGAGTCGTCCGACAACGCAGCGAAACGCAATTTATCGGCAGCGTCGGCAGCATTGGACACAAGCTCACGCAGAAAAATCTCGCGATTGCTGTAGAGCGAGTTGATTACCAGGTCGAGCAGTTGGCTGACTTCAGATTCGAAGCCGCGTTGTTCTTTAGCCGTATCGAGTGACATGCGAGTCCCTTTTAGCGTTAGGTTGGGTAACTAAGTTATTCGAATGGTTCGCCGCAGCGGTCGCTGTTCTCTAACCGTCTTCGACGACGCTGAGAACCTGGAGCTAGAAGGGCGGAATCTCCTTGCCGACCAATCCGACCAGTTCTTAGCACGGCGCGGGTTCATTCGTCGATGCTGGCGGGCAACCTATGGGCGCGCAGGACGAATTTCAAGTCCGTCGTACTCTGCGTGCCGAGGTTGTACCATACGCGTGCGTCGCCAAGCACTGCTTTATACCTGCCGATGGCCAAACCAGACGACCCCCTCGCTGCGCCTGTTGCCGATTCGCCCGGGATGCTTTCCCGCGAAGACCCTTCAGCACATACGCCCGTCATGCAGCAATTTTTGCGCATCAAGGCGCAGCATCCTGACATCCTGCTGTTCTACCGAATGGGGGATTTCTACGAGCTGTTCTTTGACGACGCGAAACGCGCTGCTGAACTGCTGGACTTGACCCTCACCGCCCGCGGACGCAGCCGCGGCGAACCGATTCCGATGGCAGGCGTGCCAGCGCACGCTGCGGAAAACTATCTGTCGCGGTTGCTGCGGCTCGGTGAATCGGTAGCGATTTGCGAGCAAATCGGCGACCCAGCGTTGTCACAAGGGCCGGTGGAGCGAAAAGTTGCGCGAATCCTCACCCCCGGAACCGTCACCGATGACGCGCTACTCGATGCGAAACGTGACAACCTGGTCGTCGCGGTGTTTGAACACAATGCCCTTTACGGCATCGCAGCGCTGGACCTTGGCGGTGCGCGATTCTCGGTTGTAGAGGTTGCCAATGATCGAGATCTGGAGAATGAGCTCGAACGTTTGGCAGGGGCCGAAATTCTAATCTCTGAGCAGTCAGAAGAACCATCCGACAGAATCGGTTTGGCACCCTTGCGGCGCTTACCTGCGTGGCACTTCGATATCTCAAGCGCGAAACGCGCGCTCTGCACCCAATTCAACGTCGAAAGTTTAGCGGGCTTCGGCTGTGACGGCTTGTCTGCGGCACTCGGCGCAGCCGGCGCGCTGCTGAACTATTGCCGCGACACACAGGGCGGCGAACTGAAGCATCTCCGATCGCTCCGTGTTGAGCGCCTTGATGATCTCATCAGCATTGACCGCACGACTCGTCGCAACCTCGAAATAACCGAGGCACTGTCGGGAACCGGCGAGCATTCGCTATTGAGCTTACTCGACAGTACCCGGACCGGCATGGGATCGCGTCAACTGCAGCGCTGGTTGAATACACCAAGCCGCGACCAGAATCTGCTCAGGCGCCGCCACCACGCGGTGTCCACACTGATCAGTGTTCTCGATCTGAATGGGCTCAGAAGTGACTTTCGTCACGTTCATGATATCGAGCGCATCACTGCACGCATCGCACTTGCGAGTGCCCGACCACGAGACCTGGCGCGTCTGCGCGATGCGCTCGACGCTCTGCCCGCCCTACGCTCGCACCTGAGCGCCGATGCGAGTCCGCTGCTCGACGAATTGCACGAGGCGATCGAGCTGCTGCCGGAACTCTTGCTCCATTTGCAAAATGCGGTAGCCGCTGAGCCACCGGTACAGATCAGGGACGGCGGGGTCATCGCAAAAGGATATGACAGCACACTCGATGAATTGCGCGGCATTAGCTCAGAAGCAGACACCTACCTCATCGAACTGGAGCGTCGCGAGCGTGAGCGCAGTGGCATTCCGGGGCTCAAAGTGGGCTACAACCGAGTCCACGGCTATTACCTTGAGATAGGCCGCTCACAATCCACGCATGTGCCCGAAGACTACCAAAGGCGCCAGACGCTGAAAGCGACTGAACGATTTATTACGCCGGAACTGAAAACTTTCGAGTCGCATATCCTCAGTGCGGGCGAAAAAGCTTTGCGTCGCGAGAAGATGCTCTTCGAGGCGCTGCTTGAGCATCTTGGAACTTACGTCACTCGGTTGCAAAAGATTGGCAAGGCCGTGGCAGAACTTGATGTTCTGGCGGCATTTGCCGAGCGCGCCCATGTTCTGCAATGGACTTGTCCGGAGTTCGTCCAGCATCCGAAAATCTCGATCATCGGCGGCCGTCACCCGCTCGTGGAACGCTTCCAGGAGCAAGCGTTCGTGGCCAATGATTTGAAACTCGACGAGCAGCGCAAACTGCTTTTGATCACGGGACCGAATATGGGTGGCAAATCGACCTATATGCGGCAAAACGCTCTCATCACTTTGCTCGCCCATATCGGCAGCTTTGTGCCCGCCAAAACGGCAGAACTCGGGCCTGTTGACGCGATATACACGCGCATCGGCGCGGCCGACGATCTCGCGGGTGGGCAAAGTACGTTCATGGTCGAGATGAGCGAAGTCGCCAACATTTTGCATAACGCCAGTCCCACCAGCCTGGTGATCATCGACGAGATCGGGCGCGGCACCAGCACCTACGATGGTCTGGCTCTGGCGTGGGCAGCAGCCGAACATCTGAGTCGCGCTAATCGCTGTTTCGCGCTTTTCGCGACGCACTATTTCGAGCTTACCGAACTGGCAGAGAACGAGGCACAAATTGCGAATGTGCAACTTGAAGCTATCGAACACGGTGAGCATGTGGTGTTTTTACACAGTGTTGCGGAGGGCGCTGCGAGCCGCAGCTTTGGCCTGGCAGTGGCACGCCGGGCAGGCGTGCCGCAAAGCGTGATTGGCAGAGCCAATGAAATTCTCAACCAGCTTGAGCTCCCCGACCGGCATCCTGCCGGTCGCCCGAGCGGCTCCGATGAGGTCCAGATGCCCTTGTTCCGCAGCGATCATCCCGTCATCGAAGCACTGGAATTAATCAACGCCGATACACTCAGTCCGCTGCAGGCTCTGGAAACGCTCTATCGTCTGCGCTCACTGTTGGATGATGATTAACGGGTCTTGGGCTGCTCGCAACGTGTGGCTATAATGCGCGCGATTCAGGCCCTTGAAAGTTAACTACCATGACCTTTGTTGTTACTGAAAACTGCATTAAGTGCAAATACACCGATTGCGTCGAGGTGTGCCCGGTTGATTGCTTTCACGAGGGGCCGAATATGCTCGTGATTGACCCGGACGAGTGCATAGACTGCACCTTATGCGAGCCGGAGTGTCCGGTAGAGGCGATCAAGTCTGAAGATGATTTGACCGACGACGAAGCGCACTACTTGCCCCTGAACACAGAATTGTCCGCACAGTGGCCAGTCATCAGCGAAATGAAAGATGCCCCTGCGGATGCAGACGACTGGAAAGACAAACCCGACAAGCTTGCTCTGCTGGAACGTTAGTCCCGGCTTATTCAGCACGCGCGCCTGCCCTGGCGTTACCGGTTACCAGTCCACCCAACGGAACCCAAGCCACGCTACCCGACCGCCGTCCAATTGCCCGCGGCGCCGTTTCGCCATAGGGCGCCAGACTGCAAAGCCCGTGGGGGGCACTCGACCCTCGCTCCTTCGCCCCCCACCCCGCCTGGAATTACGCGCAAAAGATCCGGAGGACCTCGTCCCTGAGGAACCCCGGACCGCAACACCCCACAGCATCGTTCGCAATGGCGAACATCTTCCCTGACGCAGGGTCTGTGCCAGCAATTTTGTGGCACGCCTGAATTTGTAGTGCGCTGCCGGCCGTGCTGCAAGTTTTCGTCATAGCTCGACGAACGATTTTTTTCTTTTACAAAACAATGTATTAAACCCCCTCTCTTTCGCGTGGCTGCAAGCTGGATAGCGTTATCAGGAATAACTCCCGACTCGCGCTCCGTCGATCACGCTGATCAACCCAGCCGATGCCGGGATTGTCGTGCCGAGCAACTTTCTCAGCCGACGCACTAAAAACTGACCACCAATATCCAGCTGCATCACGGGGCGGGCCATCGTCGGTTAAACGGTCGACAAGCTTTCGGGTTTGCGAGCTTTGGCAGGCAATCTGGACGGTCGCGGTCGAGAACATTGCGACCGCTAAGGCATCGGACAGATTTCCGAGCCGAGACGGCCTTGGACGGGCTGCCCGGACGCTGCATCCGCCACGCTAGAGCGGCGACAGCGCAGTGATTAGATGTTTTGATTGCGACGATTGAACCATCATCTGCATCACGCCCCGGACGGAAAGAGCTAGCGGAAATTTCTCTTGGTTTGTGCCCCCAGAACAGCTTGTCGATCGTTCTATTTTTTCCGCACAGTTCCGGTTAGACTCACAGACCCTCAGCGACACGTATCCCCTTATTTCGGATGAGCAAATCGTTCTGGAGCGCCGACTGGTTCACCGGGATTTCGGTCTCCTTACTGTTCCTGTTCGCATGGTTATCCGGCTCTACTGCATTGGAGAGTCTGGAGCGGGTCGCCTACGACAGCGGAGTTCAGCTGTCTGACCGCGATCCGGGCGACAATGTGGTTGTCGTTGCCATTGACGACAAGAGCATCCAAAACATTGGTCGCTGGCCCTGGTCACGGGAAATCCACGGTGACATGGTCACCCAGCTGCACAATGCTGGCAGCAAGGTCGTCGGCATGACGATTTTTTATTCAGAGCCGCAGGTTGCACCCGGCTTGTCCTGGATCGCCCGCTTTCGTGAACAAGCCGGTGAACTGGCGCAAGACGGTGCTGACGTCGACCCGCTTTTGGCGTTGTTTGAAAGCGCGGAAATTGAACTCAATAGCGACAGAATTCTGGCCGAATCGCTCGACCTCGCCGGCAACGTCGTGCTGGGCATGCAGTTTGTTCCGGGGCAGCCAGTCGGCAACCCGGATGCGGAGCTGCCGGGCTACATCCTAAGCAACGCCATCAGCGACGAAAGCATCGCAGACCCAACGGGTAACTACCCGCTCCCGGGCCAAACCGAATTTGCAGTACCGCCGATTCCAGCTATCGGAGCGGAGGCGCGCGCAATCGGACACTTGCTAGCGCCGCTCGATGTCGACGGTGGCGTCCGATTCGAACCACTCATTATCGAGTACTACGGCAGCTTTTACCCGTCCCAGTCGCTCATGCTCGCCGCAGCTTTTCACAACGTCAGTGCACAGGATATACGCGTGAACCTGGGCGACAGCGTCGAATTGAAAAATCTCAAGATAAAAACCGATAGCTATCTCAACGTAAACCCGTTCTTTTACGGCGAGCGTGAAGGCGGAAGACCCGCTTTCGACGTTTATTCTTTCTTCGACGTTCGTCAGGGCACGATACCGGCGGAAAATTTTAAAGACAAAATAGTCTTGATAGGGGCGACTGCATTCGGCGTCGGATCGTCTTTGCATACGCCCATCGGTGATGTCGGCGGACCAGTGCTCATCATGGCGCACACCGTCGCAAGTATCCTGAACGAAGATTTTTTTGTTGCGCCGGAATGGAGTGGACTACTTGAATTCGTGCTGATTTTGCTGATTGGAGCGTACTTATCGGCGATGCTGCCGCGACTCAGCGCAGGACCGGCGGCGTTAGTCAGTACGGGTTTGTTTGGCCTGCTGGTCGGCGGCGAAATCGGACTCATGGTCTCGCAGGCAATCTGGCTCAAATTTATTACCGCAGCGACCTTGCTGCTCGTTGGCCATATGCTGCTGACGACGAAACGCTTTCTCGTCACCGAAGCAAGCAAACGTCGACTGGACGTGGATTCGGCGCAAAGTAATAAACAGCTCGCTCTGCAATTTCAGCAACAGGGCCAACTTGATATGGCTTTCGAGTATTTCCGCCGCTGTCCGGTGGAAGACTCGCTGGAAGGAATTTACGTGCTCGCCGGCGATTTCGAGCGCAAACGTCAATTTAACAAGGCTGCGTCAGCCTACGAATATATCGCGAGTAAAGATCCTAACTTTCGCGACATCAAGAACAAGGTTAACCGCGCCAAGCAACTCAACGACACAATCGTTATTGGCGGGTCAGCCGGTACGGCAAGCAACGCCAGTACGATGTTGCTCGATGGCTCAATCTCCAAACCCATGCTGGGTCGCTACGAGGTCGAAAAAGAACTTGGCAAAGGCGCCATGGGCGTCGTGTACCTCGGTAAAGATCCCAAAATCAATCGCACCGTGGCCATCAAAACCATGGCTCTCGGCGAAGAGTTCGAAGCGGACGAGCTTGATGAGGTGAAGGAACGTTTCTTTCGCGAAGCTGAGACGGCCGGGCGTCTCGACCACCCCAATATCGTGACCATCTACGACGCCGGCGAAGAGCATGATCTGGCCTTTATCGCAATGGAATTCCTGTCCGGACACGATCTCGCCCGCTATACGAAACCAGATGATCTACTACCGTTGCCAACGGTTATGGGCATTATCTTCAAGTCCGCGATGGCGCTTGCCTACGCGCAGAAAAACAACGTCGTACACCGAGATATCAAGCCGGCCAATATCATGTACGACCCGGACTCCAAGCAGGTCAAACTGACCGACTTTGGCATTGCCAGAATTACCGATTCGAGTAAGACAAAAACCGGCATGGTGCTTGGTACGCCGTCTTACATGTCTCCCGAGCAATTGTCCGGGAAGAAAGTCGATGGTCGTTCCGACTTATTCTCGCTGGGCGTGATGTTTTATCAGATGACGACTGGGAAATTGCCGTTTCAGGGCGATTCGATGGCGACCCTGATGTACAAGATTGCAAACGAGGCGCATACAGAAATAAACGAGCTGCGCCCGGATCTTGCCAAACAGCGACCCTGCATTTCACAGATCATCAACAAGGCCCTGGAAAAGGACCCAGATCAGCGTTATCAAACCGGGACTGACATGGCCCGGGACATTCAGCGCTGTGCCAAGCAGGCCCAAACGGCTTCGGCCTAGGACACGTACCAGACACCATGGCCAATTATCCGATCGAAGTCGCAAACATATCTGATACGGGCCAGAAAAGGCCGCACAACGAAGACAGCGCGGTTACAGACACGAGTCTGGGGTTGGCGGTCGTTGCTGACGGCATGGGCGGCTACAAGGCCGGTGAAGTGGCGAGCGCCATCGCAGCACAACTCATTCACGATGCAATTGGTGCGAACTTCAAAGATTTGCACAAAGGCGCGGTGGATCCGGCGAGTGGATTGACGAATGCCTCGGTGGTACTCCGGGACGCGGTGAGTCACGCTAATTCGGAAGTTTTTCGCACCGCACAAGAAGTGCCACAATGCCAAGGCATGGGAACGACGGTTGTTGTGGTGTTGTATCACGGCGACAAAGTGAGTATCGCGCACGTTGGCGACTCGCGTGTTTATCGGCTGCGTGGCGAAGAATTCGTGCAGGTGACCCGCGATCATTCGCTCATACAGGAACTCATTGATCGGGGATTTTTCACACCCGAAGAAGCCGCAGAAAACACGCCCAAAAATCTCGTTACCAGGGCTTTGGGAATTGAGTTGAACGTCGAAGTTGACGTTCAGGAACAGGACGTCGTGGAGGGGGAAATCTACCTACTTTGCTCCGATGGGCTCAATGATATGGTAGATGATGAAGAAATTCACTTAACCCTAAGTAAATATAGTGCTAATCTTGCAGAAGCAGCCCAAGAATTAATCCGTCTGGCGAATGAAAAGGGTGGCAAAGACAACGTTTCAGTCGTACTCGTGCGCCCGCAAAAATCAGCTGGTGCTTCGTCGAGTGGGCTGTTGGCTAAATTCAATAGCTTTGTAAAGAAAGGCAGCTGAATAGGACAGAACGATGGCCAAAATGGTTCTGAGCATGAATGGGGCGATCCAGGGGGAATTCCCGCTGGAAAAAGAACGGCATTCCATTGGCAGAAAACCTGACAACGAGATCCAGATAGATAATTTGGCCGTTAGCGGTAAACACGCGCTAATTATCACTATTCTCGATGATTCGTTTCTGGAAGATCTCGGTAGTACGAACGGGACATATGTCAACGGAAAGCTAGTTAAAAAGCACGCGCTCCGCAATGGTGACGTTATCGGGCTGGGTAAGCACGAGCTCAAGTACGTCAACGACCACGCCACGGCGGACGATGAAGAATTTGAAAAGACGATGATCATCCGCCCTGGCTCTGCCAGTGCGGCTGTAGCGGCCGCCAAGGCTGCCGAACAAGCTGCGCCTCCGCCAGCCCCAGCTGCGGAGGCCGGAGCCAAACCTGCGGCTCCTGCGGCCGGTGGTGGAATGCCGCTTGGGAAACTACAGGTCCTGAACGGCCCTATAGCGGGCAAGGAGCTCGAGCTCACCAAGGCTTTGATAACCCTGGGCAAACCAGGTACTCAGGTCGCGGTGATATCACGGCGTCCGCAGGGGTATTTTTTGACTCACATTGAAGGTGATGGCCAAAACGACAACTTCCCTGTCGTCAACGGCGCACCGATAGGCCCGCAAGCCTATGCCATCCAGAACGGCGACATTATCGAACTTGCGGGAATCAAAATGGAATTCAATCTGGTCGTCAGATAGTTTCTGCAAGTGCCGGTATGGTGGTTAGCCCACCATACCGGACAACCCTACTTCGACATATGGTCGAATACGCCATCCCAGTCTGCCGCCGGAGGGTGCTGCCGAAAATGAGCGATACGCTCAGCATAGGTGCGATACAAGCCCGGTGAACGCGACATACGCTCAAGATTGACGAAATTTAGCTCGGCCATGTCCCATTGCTGAGCGCGATACATCCGCAGCGTTTCGGCGTGTAACTTCAATTCTTTCTTCCAATCTCCATCCAGCGTCTCTTTCAGGCAGAGCGGTTCGAAAATCGCGACTGGCTTGGCTTTGCCCTTGACGCGCACGCGGTCGAGTTCCCGATAGGCGTATTCGGGGATAGCTGCAACCGTCGTCTCGCTACACATGATGTCGACGCCATAATTCTTCGTCAGCCCCTCGAGGCGCGAGCCGAGGTTCACCGCGTCTCCCAGCACCGTGTAGGCCATGCGAAATTGGGAGCCCATGTTGCCCACGCTCATCATGCCCGTATTGATCCCCACTCCGATTCGTACCTCGGGCCAACCTCGTTCGAGAAAAGCCGCATTTATCTCCGTCAAACCCTCAACCATCTTCAATCCGGCTTCCAGCGCGTGGCGAGCGTGATCGACGTCAGACAACGGGGCGCCCCAAAAGGCCATGATCGCGTCCCCCATATACTTGTCGATAGTGCCCCGCGAATGATGAATGATGCCGGTCATCGGGGTCAGAAACTGGTTCATCAGGTCGGAAAGATCGCGTGGAGACAAACCTTCAGAAATGGTGGTAAACCCGCGTACATCGGAAAACAACACGGTCAGTTCGCGGCTGTCTGCCTCCAACGAATACTCAGTTGGGGCCTTCGCCATCTCGTCTACCAATTCCGGCGGGACATATTGGCCGAACAAACCGGTAATCTGCCGCTTGCCGCGGGTCTCAACAAAATAGCCATACGACATATGTACGACGAACATAAGACTCACCATCGCAATACCTGAAGCGACCGGCAACACCACCCCGCCACTGACCCAAACCAAGTGGTTAAAAGCGAGGTACAACATGATTCCCACGAGTGTAAACAGAGTCGTGAACAAGGGGCTCAGCAACGAGCCGGCCAAAATCATCCCGATACCAGTTACCAGCAGCAAGATGACCTCGGCACCCAAGGTGTACTCGGGCGCCTGCAACACCTCGCCATTCAAGATTCCCGCGATCAAGTTCGCGTGAACCTCCACCCCCGGGTAGATTTCTGCGACTGGTGTAGCCCGCAAATCAAGTAACCCAGGTGCGCTTGTTCCGACCAACACAATTTTATTCTTAAGGGTGCGTGGATCAGCGGTGCCGTGCAAAACATCGGTTGCAGAAATATAGGGGAAACTTCCTCGCCCGCCACGGAAAGGCACCAAAGTTTTGACGCCACGACCGACTGGAATTGGCGTTCGTCCCGCCATCATCCACTCGAGTCCGGGGTAACTGCTGCTGTTGAACAGAGGCTTCTCGAAGCGCGGCACGATCTCATCGACGCCCAAAACTTGCCGCACGACTTCGAGCGAGAGGGAACCGTAGTATTCGTCTTCGTAGCGAATCAGCATCGGCACGCGGCGCACAACACCATCTGCATCGGGTTGTTGCGAAAAATGGCCGGCGCCGACAGCGCTGGTGGTCAGGGATTTCAGGTTGCCCCCGAAACCTGATGCGGACAAAACCTCGACATTCTTCGACCGGAACGTGCCCTTGGAGAAGTGTGGGTCGGGTAACTGACCGATCTTGTGACTTTGTCCGCCGAGAGAAAAATAGTACCCCAGCACGACCGGATATTTCTGTATCGTCTCTGCGAAAATTCCGTCGTAATCCAGATCTGGCCGAAAGAGTTGGAGTTGACTCAGAAAAGCCGGCGAATCTTTCAGCGAGGTCTCGGCCAGATTTTCAAGGACGTTCAGTCCCGAACTCTCATCCGGTTCAGCGAACACAATATCGAATCCAACAATAGCAACATCGTATTTTGAGAACAGTTGCTCAACCAGGACGGCTAGTTTATTACGGGGCCATGGCCAGCGGCCTTCGGCACTGAGGCTCAATTCATCAATGTCCACAATCACAACACTGTCATTGGGCGTATTGGGCATCGTGAATCTCAAATGTTCGTCGTAGGCGACGTTCTCCAATTGGTCGAGAAAGCCACTTCGCACGGTATAGGTCGCATGGGCAAGAAATCCCAGCAACACCAACGTGCTGAGAATGATCCGAATCCAGTTACTCTTAAGTTTGGCGATGACTGCCTTCACGCATATGGCCTTTTGTTATGTGCCGCCCGGTCCGTCATTCGTATGCGGTGGCTTGGATGTCCGCGCTGCACTGGACCCCCACTATGCCTTGCGAGTGCGGTGATCCCAATATCGAACAGGACCCGCCGCATCGACTCAAGATGGGCGTTGCACAGGCGGTCGTTAAACGTAGCCAAGATGTCCGGCTGCCGGAAGCTGCACGGCGAACGGCGAAACATCTCGGATAGACCGGCGCGACGTGAGCGAGCACGTGGCGTAGGAAACGGGTGCCGTAGTGGTTTTTTATTGGACCTGCTCTGCAGGCAATCCGGCAAAGCGAGACCGGGTGCGTTCCAGTCAGTACATTGCCGAAACATCACGCGCGACGCGCGTGAAAATATCGGCAGTGGCTGCGTTGATTGCCGCCACGACGTCGGTCATTGAGTTTCCATCCGCAACCAGAGACTTTTCGTAACTGCGACTGAACAGTGGAAGATCTGTGTCGGCGCGGAACAATTCGAAATGAAGCGCGACAACCGCCTGTCCCCCCGCTGACGCAGACTCGTGTTCGAAACGAACGATGCGGCCTCGCAGCGACAACTGAACGCCCGTTAGCGGTTCCATGAGAACCGTCGTCCCGAGCGCGACCTGCAAATAATCTGCCAGCGTCGTTTGCAGCATGCGTCGCGGACTTTCGATCCAGAGGTGGTAGTTGTACTGCTCCATAGAGGTGCCGTCCGCATCGGCCAGCACCAAAGCGCGCTCGCTATGCATACCACTCGCAGCAAATGGGGCAACATGCAGGGACATCAGGCTGCCGTCTGTCGCGGCCGGATCTGCCAGTGCGGGCGCAACAATATTCAGCCGGTAAAAATGGTCGCGTGGCGGCGGTGCAAGTGAGGAACAGCCGCTTATCACGACGACCAGCGCAATCATCAGCCGCCTATTGGTCAACCGTTTCATTGGCTGCCAGCTTCCGCTGCCGGCGTGTTGCGTATCAGCCGGGACGGGTTGTCACGAATAGCCCGGGCAAACTCGCCCATGTGCCTGGAGCTGCCCTCGATGTTGTACAAGATCGTACCAAGGTGCTGGTTGACTGTTTTCAGTGCGGTTTCCAATTCCTCCATCGACGTTCCTGCGGCTTGCGCTGTTTCCCGCACTTCTTTGCGATTTTCGGCGACAAGATTGTCCAATGAACTGAGCACACTGCTCATTTGCAGGCGGGTAGTTTCAATTCGCGCAATCAGGTCATTTAGATTGACCGCAACATCGTCGATGTGTCCGAGAAAATCGCGAACGCGAACCTGATTACCCTCGCCAACCAATTTTTTCAGACTGACGGCGCTTTCATCGAGGTGATTGAGCAATTCAAGTGCTTCGTTTACGAGATCCTGGTTGACCCGGTCGTTCATCATCTTGACGAATGGCGTCAAATCCTCGCGTCGAAATTTCAGCGCTTCCTCAGACAACTCTGAAAGCCGTCCGTTGAGATTGTCCAGCACGGGCATCACGCCGTTCTCTGAAAGATTCCGAAAATCGCTCGCGGCCTGATTGAGAACAGCGAAAATATCAGTCTGCCCCTGTCCTTCGATAATTTCGCCAGGTTGCAGATAGGCCTTCTCTTGCCCTTCCGAAATTTCGATCGCGATTGCTGATATCAGTCCCGAGGAGCGGACTCGCGCAATGCTATCGACGGGGATCTTCCAGCCCGCAACGACGCTGAAATCGATTCGATAACGAACTCCGCCTTCGCCGTGCTCCGGGACCAGAGACTCTATTTGGCCAACACGATAACCTTCATAGAAGACAGCCGTGCCGAATTTCAAGCCGCCAACGTTGTCGTAGTACACGACGTAATGTTCAGTCGGGCCACTACGGCCAGATACAGCGAACATGAGGATCGTGAACGCCACCGCCATAATCACGACGAATACGCCAACGGCGAGATAATTTATTGTGTCGCGCTTCATTCGCAGTTTATTTGTGGGATGTTCATCGCCTAGCCACCCGTTAAGCGGCGCAGATAATCATCTGCGTCGATTTCCTCTTCCCGAGGGCGACGATTCAATAGGTCCTGTATTCGTTCGTTATCTGAGGCGCGCACGTCTTCGACACGTCCGGTCAGAAGGATTTTGCCATGATCGAGTACCGTGATGCGATCTGCAATTTTAAATGCGCTATCAAGCTCGTGCGTGACGACAACGATGGTCATCTTCATCGTATCTCGCAGTTTCAGAATGAGTTCATCCAATTCGGCAGCGACTACCGGATCGAGGCCAGCGGAAGGCTCGTCGAAAAAGAGCAACTTCGGGTCTGTAACAATAGCTCGCGCCAACGCCGCTCTTTTAATCATACCGCCCGAGAGTTGCGAAGGATTCAGGTCACCAAAGCCGCCCAGGTTGACGACTTCAAGTTTCATGCGCGCCATGATCCCCATAGTTTGCTCGTCTAGAGTTGTGTGCTCGCGTAGCGGCAGCATGACGTTTTCGGCGACGGACATAGAACTCAGCAACGCACCACCCTGAAACGACACGCCCATATTCCGGCGCAGGTCCTGCAGTTCGTCGGCCGAACAGGACGTAATGTCGTGACCGAGAAGTTTTATGCAGCCATGAGTTGGTGTGTGCAAGCCGAGAAGATGGCGCAAAAGTGTACTTTTACCTGACCCACTGCCACCCATAATCACCATGACTTCGCCATAATCGACGCTGAAGTCCACGCCGTCGAGGATCAGTCGGGGGCCATAGTGGGTCACCAGATTGTTCACCTCGATTGCAGGTGTGTTGGTCATAGGGTGAGGAAATACGTGAACAGCATGTCGGCCATCACGATATATGAAATCGCGAGCACCACAGCACGTGTCGTCGACTTACCGACACCGTCAGCACCGCCGCTAACCATAAAGCCATTCGCAACGCCGACCAGAGCAATAATGACCGCGAACACCATACTTTTAGTCAACCCTTGCAGGACATCGTCTGCAACGATGAATTTGGTGCTCTGATCCCAATACGCTGCGTAGGAAATACCCAGCTCCAGCTTGCAGAACACCGCGCCGCCGAACATTGCTGCGAAATCGGCAAATAGCGTCACCAGAGGCAGCATAATCAGCATGGCAAGCAGCACCGGAGAGACCAAATAGCGGACCGGATTGATGCCCATAACGCGCAGCGCGTCAATTTCCTGATTGACCGTCATCGTGCCAATACGTGCCGCTAATGCGGACCCGGATCTCCCGGCGACGAGTATCCCTGTAATCAGTGGCCCAAATTCTCGTGTTACCGATAATGCGATACCCAAAACAACCTGAGTTTCGGCACCGAACTGTTTAAGGGTATGAATACCCTGGATCGCGAGCATGACGCCAATCGAAAAAGACAGGACGAAAACGATCGGTAAACCGGCAAGTCCAATTTCGACCATATGCTGAAATGACGCGGAGATTCTGACCGGTTGGCGCCGGGCAACGCCGAAAACAATCCAATAAACGCTTTCTACCGTTAGCGCAAGGTAATAGCCAAATTCCTCAACCTGTTCGACGACCCGTCTGCCAACGCCCTCGAGCGCGGTCAAAAACCAGATTTGCTGAGGTTCAGCCATCCGCCTTGAGGCGTGCGGCGAGATCCGAATGGATGGGAAAGACTTTGTCGAGGCGAGCGAGTTCGAGCACACTCATCGCGGCTTCGCTCACGCCAATTAGGCCAAATCTGAGGTCACTTTTCTTGGCGGTCTGGAAACCTTCAACCAGGCTCGCGACGCCGGAGCTGTCGATGTAGGTCACAGCGCTCAGGTCAACCAGCGTGTGGTTACCGGAAGCCAGACTGGCGAGGATCGCTTTGCGCGCCTCCGGTGAGCACGACAGGTCGACATCGTCGGAAAGCACCACGATGTCGTATCCATCTTGAGATTTAGTCGGGTAGGCCATCGCGATAGGTCCTGAAGTTCTGGGTTAATGCTGTTTGCGCGCGGTGCCGTGTCGAATCGTCTCTGATCCCGTCGAACGCCATGACGAATCCCGATTAAGACGTAATTCGTTTTGTCATGCGTAACACGTTGCCACCGACGTTCGGCAAATGTGCGTAGGCGCATTCGTCCATGATTTCGCTAATGAAATACGTGCCAAGGCCGCCGGGGCGGAGATCATCGGGATCGCGAGGTTGAATTGCGTCAAAATCGACGGGCTCGGCAAAATCCGTGAGCACGACTTCAATCTCGTCGCCGTTGTTGTTTATTTCAAGCACAATTTCGCCGCTACGATTGCCCTTATAGGCATGTTCCATAACGTTCATGCACGCTTCGTTAACGGCGATGATCAGGTCGGAAACGAGCTTCTTCGTGCACGGCAGCTGGCTGGCCGCCTGTTGTACGTGCTCGCGGACCATTTTCAGGCGTTTCGGATCGGCGGGGAAACGTAAATCCAGCACTCTGTTGCTCATGGATTTGACCATTGGGTCGCCGCCTCGCGAATGCGCGCACTGGCCAGGGACCTGACGGATAAGTGTTCCAGAAAAATCATCCTGCCAGTTCCACCAGCATTAACGTTATATCGTCGTGCGACTCGTGCCCAGTATCGCGCCAGATCTCGACCATTTGCGCGAGGCGGCTTGCGGCACCCGTCGGCGAAACGGATTCTAGCATCTGTTTCAGGCCATCACCGTCCATCTGCACCCCATCGGGGCCAGTGCTTTCGCTCAATCCGTCGGTGTACAAATAGATGGCTTCGTCGTCCAGCGATATTTCGTGCATCGGGAAATCGATATCAGCGAGCACACCGAGTGGCGGGGCTCCTGCTGGAATCTCGTCGTAGAGACCGACGCCACGTCGAATCAGGGCCGGCTGATGACCGCCATTGGCCATTTCCACGCTGCGTCGGACTGGGTCGAAGTAACCCGCGATGATGGTCACGAACATCCCCATCGTCGACGTTTCGCAAAGCTCATTGTTGACCTGCCACAAGAGAGCGCCTGCATTCGGGGCCGTTTTTGCCAGGCAGCGCAATAAACTGGTCGTCTTGGCCATCAACAGCGCGGCATTCATTCCCTTACCGGACACGTCGGCAAGCGCAAAGTAGATACGCCCGTCCGCAAGCGTAAGGAAGTCGTAAAAGTCACCGGAAACTTCGCGCGCCGGGATATTCAACCCATGGATCGGATAATCATCGCCAATACTCACTGGCAACAAGCTTTCCTGAATCTGGCGGGCCAACTCCAATTCCTTTCGCACGCGCTCCTGCTCGACCAACTCAGCCGCTAACTGCGCGTTGTGTATGGCGAGCGCGGCCGCGGCCGCTACCGTCATCGCGAGCTGCATGTCGTTGAGCTCGAACAATCCATCCTCGGTGCGTTTGTTGAGCAGTTCCAACGCCCCGAAACATTTACCACGAACGGATAGCGGGGCACACAGGATTGAGCGCGTAACGAAGCCAGTATCGCTGTCCACCATCGCAGCGAAACTTGGATTATCTGCCACATCCCGAACGATTTTGGCTTCGTTGTGGAATACCGTTTGGCCGACGATACCCTGGTCAGGAGCGAGACGCAGGCCGCGGATGTCGACTGGGCCCGCGCACTCCCGACACACCAGTGCTGTGTCATCCTCCTGGAGCAAAAAAATCGATGCTGCCTCGGCGTTCAAATAAACCATAAAACGATCGATGGCATGCCTGAGCGTATCGCCGATATCCAGGGAGCTGGCGAAGTCATGGGTTAGCTCGGCAAGAAAAACTGCCGCCTGGTGCGCTTCACCAGTCGCCAGCGACGGTTCATTGCGATCATCCATCAGGACAACCCTTGCACAGCCTGAAGATAGGCATTCTGGTCCGGTGCGTTGCCTTGATTTGCCGCCTCAAAAAGCGCTTGCGCAAGGCAGTCCATCATGCGGTGTTCCACACGATGCGAGTCATCTGCATGCGTGAGCAGAAGCCGCTTGTAAGACGCGCGTATCCCTGCGGGGCGGTCAGTTTGTAACTGTTCGACAAGCGCCACGTGCAGTCCCATATGAAGGAAAGGGTTCGAGCGCCCATCGTTGCCGTCGAACTCCGCCTCCAACGCTCGGTGCGGGTGCTCGAGAACGGCGTGATACTCCGGATGCTCGGTAATCACTCGCGCCACCAGGGATTCGAGCGGCTCGAGAGCCTGCTTGTTACCCATCTTGGTCCACACGCATAAGAAAAATTCGCGTGCCTGGTCGCGAGTCTCTACGAACATGTTCGAAAATGTTCTGCCATTTCAGGATCCGAATTCAATTGTCCGTCGCGCTAGCATAACGGTCTTTCTCGGGCCAATCACAAATGTCGTGGGTAGCACAGCTCGCACAACGCGGATTGCGCGCCAGACACGTATAACGTCCATGCAAAATCAACCAATGATGGGCGTCACCGCGAAATTCAGCCGGGACGACCTTCATGAGCCGCTGCTCGACCGCGTTAGGCGTCTTTCCCGGCGCCAGCCTGGTTCTGTTTGAGACCCTGAAAATGTGCGTGTCAACGGCGATGGTCGCCTCACCAAACGCGGTATTCAGCACCACGTTCGCAGTCTTTCGACCGACGCCGGGCAACGCCTCGAGTGCTGCGCGGGTACGCGGCACCTCGCCGTCGTAGTCTTCGACCAGCCTAGCGCAAGTTCGCGCCACGTTCTTCGCTTTGGTATTGAACAATCCAATCGATTTGATGTGCTCTCGAATCCCTTGCTCGCCCAATTCGAGCATTGAAAATGCATCGGGCGCCGCTACATACAATGCACGCGTTGCCTTGTTGACGCTCACATCTGTAGCTTGTGCGGAAAGGATGACGGAAATGAGCAACTGAAACGTCGAGGCGTATTCAAGCTCGGTAGTCGGCGCGGGATTCGCGTCACGCAGCCGTCGAAAAAATTCGAAGCGGGTCTTTTTGTTCACGTTGTCACTGGGCAGGGCGCCAATAAACAGCGAGGCGAGCAGGTGCCTAACACCGCCCTATCCCTGCCGTCGCGCAATGGCTGCACGCACGTCCGCCCGCAAGGTCTCGGCCGCAACACCATCAAGATCGACATACCCTGCCCACTGCTCAGCCTTGCCCGCATTCACACGACGCGCTTCACGTTCCTGAAATCGGATGCGTAGTTGTGGGGCGGAAACGCGCTCACATTCGTCCGACCGTACGCGCATATCGATGCAATTGGTCGGACACACGGGCGCGCACAAATCGCAACCGCTGCACCACGGCCCGACAACCGTGTGCATAACGCCTTGCGCGCCGACAATCGCATCGACCGGACACACGCGGATGCATTTTGTGCAACCGATACAGTCCTCTTCCACGATATATGCCAATCGCATCGGTTCGTGCGTGTGGATCGGTTCATCCACACCAGTTGCCTGGGTTAATGCGCGCAACTGGGCGCGCACGGTCTCACCTCCTGGCGGGCACAGGTCGGCAGAAGTGTCTCCGTTGGCAAGCGCTTCGGCGTATGGCCGGCACGATTCGAAGCCACAACGCTGGCACTGCGTTTGCGGCAGCACTGCATCTATCCTGTCTGCCAGCGTTGCGTCCTGGCCGCCCGACATCACCATTCACGAACCGGACTGCGGCGGCGACAAATCCCTGCGACAGCGATCCGAACGGCAGCCATTATTTGACCCGCATGCCCGGCGTCGCTCCCCTATCCGGCTCAATGAGAAATATATCTTCACCACCGGGACCAGCGCCAAGCACCATGCCCTCAGAAACACCGAAACGCATTTTTCGGGGCGCCAGATTCGCAACCATCACCACATGGCGTCCAATTAGAGAGGCAGGATCATAGGCTTGTTTTATACCCGCAAATACCTGCCTCTTCTGGTCGCCAATATCGAGCGACAAGCGCACTAACTTATCGGCACCATCCACATGTGCGGCATCTTCGATAAGCGCAACACGCAGATCAATACGCGCGAAATCATCGATGCTAATCTCGTCACCGAATTCGGCTACCGTTGCTTCGGTTGAGGCTGGCGCGGCGTTTTCTGGCTGTTCTTTGCTGGACTCGATCATTTTTTCAATCTGGTCTCTCTCAACTCGCTGCATTAGCGGCTTGAATTTATTGATTGGCTGGCCCACTGGCGTTCTTTCAACGTCTGCCCAAGTCAGACTCGCGCAACCAAGAAACACCTCGGCGTTGGCCATGGTCACCGGCAACACGGGTTTCAGGTAAATCGCCAGTACGCGGAACAAGAAGATCCCCATGCTGCAAACGCGTTGCATTTCGTCGTCTGAACCAGCGATTTTGGCCATCTCCCACGGACGGCGCTCGTCAATGTACTGGTTAGCCCGATCGGCCAGTGCCATCACTTCACGCATTGCGCGGCCGTACTCGCGCCCTTCGTAGTAGCCCGCAATCTGATCAGCAGCATCGTGAAACTCGCGCAGCAACTCTGGCCGGTCAATCTCCTCGCTTAAGCTGCCATCAAAGCGCTTCACAATAAAGCCGGCGCAGCGACTCGCAATGTTGACCACTTTACCGACCAAATCGGAATTTACACGTAGTTCGAAATCTTCGAAATTGAGGTCGATGTCTTCGATTGCCGATCCCAGCTTTGCGGCGAAGTAATAGCGCAGGTATTCAGGGTTCAGGTAATCGAGATACGTCTTTGCCATCACGAAAGTGCCACGGGATTTCGACATCTTGTGGCCATCAACGGTTAAAAAACCGTGCGCAAAAACATTGGTCGGTGTTCGCATCCCCGCGCCGCTCAGCATCGCCGGCCAGAACAAGGTATGGAAATACATGATGTCTTTACCGATGAAGTGGTACATCTCGGCATCGCTGTTAACGCCACAAAACGCTTCGAAATCTATCCCTTCCCTCTCGCACAAGTTGCGAAAACTGGCGAGGTATCCGATTGGAGCATCGAGCCAGACATAGAAATATTTGCCCGGCATGTCCGGAATTTCGAAGCCGAAATAGGGCGCGTCGCGGGAAATATCCCAATCTTGCAATCCGACGTCGAACCACTCTTGCAATTTATTCACCACGCCGGCCTGTAGATCATTATCCGCCAGCCATGCTTTGAGCATGCCCTCGAAGCGTCCCAGGGTAAAAAATAAATGCTCAGACTCGCGGAGCTCCGGGGGCGCGCCGGATAACGCCGAGACAGCGTCGATCAAATCCGTTGGCGCATACGTTGCGCCGCAGCTTTCGCAACTATCGCCATACTGATCGACCGTCTTACAGCGAGGACAGGTTCCGCGAATAAACCGGTCCGGGAGAAACATTTCTTTGGCCGGGTCGTAGGCCTGGCTAATCGTTTTCTTGACGATATATCCGGCGTCCCGCAAGCGTGAGTATATGAGTTCGGAGATTTCGCGATTTTCCGGCGAATGGGTCGAATGGTAGTTGTCGAACTCGACTGCGAAACCAGCAAAATCCTGCTGGTGTTCGGCCGCCGTACGCTCGATGAGCTGCTCTGGCGTGATGCCGTCCTGCTCGGCTCGCAGCATGATCGGCGTGCCGTGAGCATCGTCGGCGCAAACGTAATAGCACCTGTGTCCCCACATCTTCTGGAATCGCACCCAGATATCAGTCTGAATGTACTCGACCAGATGGCCAATGTGGATCGGACCGTTGGCGTACGGCAGTGCGCTGGTCACGAGAATGTTTCGCTTCGCGTCGGACATAGTCTTCGTGGGCGCTCCGGCCGGCAGGAATGATGGATGAGGACGTTGATTATAAGGAGCGCCAGCGGCGCCGGCCATTGGTGTAAAATGTGCGCCCTTTTGCCCGAGAGCAAACCATGAGTCAGCTCGAATCCGCCATCAGAGAATGCCTGGAAGGCGACATCGATCCTTATCTGGGTACTGACCTCATCAGTGCCGGCGCCCTTACGGCTATCGAAATCGAGAATGGCAAGGCGTGTGTGAAGATCGAACTCGGCTTCCCGATTGAGCGCTACGGGGCGATCCTTAAAGCCCGCCTGACGGAAAAATTCTCGACCATAGAAAATGCCACTATCGAGATTCAGCTCAGCGCCAAAGTTGTCGCCCGCGAAGTACAGAAAGGCACCAAGCGGCTGCCGGAAATTCGCAACATCATCGCGATTGCTTCCGGCAAGGGAGGCGTTGGGAAATCGACGACCGCCGCCAATCTGGCCATCGCCCTGCAGCAAGAGGGTGGCAAAGTCGGCGTCCTGGACGCAGACATTTACGGCCCCAGTCAAACACGCATGCTCGCCAGTGGCGGCCGCCCCGAGAGCCGCGACGGCAAATCGATGGAGCCGCAGGTGAGCTACCAGCTGCAAACCATGTCAATTGGCAACCTCATCGAAGAAGACACCCCGATGATCTGGCGCGGACCGATGGTCACAGGCGCTTTGGAGCAACTGCTGAACGATACCAACTGGCGCGACCTCGATTATCTGGTCGTCGATTTGCCACCAGGGACAGGCGACATTCAATTAACTCTGTGCCAGAAAATTCCGGTCAGTGGTGCGATTATCGTCACCACGCCGCAGGACATCGCCCTCCTCGATGCACGCAAGGGCTTGAAAATGTTTGAGAAAGTCAATGTACCCGTGCTCGGCATCGTGGAAAACATGAGCGTGCACATCTGCAGTCAGTGCGGACACGCCGAACATATTTTCGGATCGGGCGGTGGCGAATCGATGTCGAAACAGTTCGGTGTCGATTTGATCGGCTCACTGCCGCTCGATATCTCGATCCGTGAAGGCGTCGACAACGGTCGACCGACCGTAGCCATCGAGCCCGACTCCGCAATCGCTGACAGTTACCGCGATATCGCACGTCGTATAGCCGCCCGCCTGGCGCTGCGGGCACGTGATTATTCGGCGAAGTTCCCCAATATCGTCATCCAGAACACCTGACGCGGAGAACCTGTAGCGTGCCAGTCAAGTCGGACAAGTGGATACGACGCATGGCGGAAAGCCACGGACTCATCGAGCCGTTTGAATCCGAGCAAGTGCGGGAAATCGATGGGCGTAAGGTCATCTCGTTTGGCACCTCAAGCTATGGATACGACCTGCGCTGCGCCCCTGAATTCAAAATTTTCACGAACATCAATTCAACAATAGTCGACCCAAAAGCATTCGATTCCGGAAGTTTCGTCGATGTCGAGAGTGACGTTTGCGTCATTCCGCCCAACTCCTTCGCACTCGCTCGGACGGTGGAATACTTTCGCATCCCGCGCGATGTGTTGACCATTTGTCTCGGGAAATCGACCTATGCGCGTTGTGGAATTATCGTCAATGTGACGCCCCTTGAGCCAGAGTGGGAGGGGCACGTGACGTTAGAATTTTCCAACACCACGCCCTTGCCGGCGAAAATATACGCGAACGAGGGTGTTGCACAGGTAATTTTTCTGCAATCCGATGAAAGCTGCGCGACCTCGTACGCTGACCGCAACGGCAAGTACCAGGGTCAGGAAGGTGTCACCCTGCCAAAAGCCTGAAAAGTGCTTGCCCAGGTAGCGTCGGGGTGTCGCGCTGGGCTAGTTCATGGGCACCGTGTGCGGCATCGGTATCTCCCGCTCACCATCGCGCATCTGCCCCGTATTGATCGCTATAGCGACGGCGCTGACCTCGAACTCACGTGCCGGGCACCGTACTGTAAGTCGCTAAAGTCGACTGCAAGTGCCCTAAGCTTCGCTTTTCTTCAACTCGAGCGATACTGAGTTAATGCAATAGCGCTCACCCGTCGGTTGCGGGCCATCGTTGAACACGTGTCCCAGATGCGCGTCACAGGATGCACAGACGACTTCCGTTCGGGCCATGCCGAGGCTGGTATCGCTATGCAGCTTCACGTTACCCGCATCGAGAGCACGCCAAAAGCTTGGCCAGCCGGATCGGGAATCAAATTTATGTTCGGAGCTGAACAAAGGCGTATCGCAGCACACACAACAGTACTGCCCGGCATCCTTGCAGTCGTTGTACACACCTGAGAACGGCGGCTCGGTGGCCTGCTGACGGCAGACGGCAAATGCTTCGGGCGATAAGACTGTTCGCCACTCAGCGTCGGATTTTTCATTTTTAGACATTCTGCTCACTCCTCCGAATGGTCCTACGCGGCGCTGCGTAGCCTGGTTGGCAATCGTATCAGGTAGTCTGCAATGCGCTACTATGGGACGTGGCGGAGGCGCACTATCAATGTCCTCTGGTTTGCTCACTGGTCAGCGCCAGACCCCGTCGCCAAATTGCCAGAAAATGTTTGGGGAGATCGGACGTGCGCTTAGCACTACTTGAAGACGATATCGATCAGGTCGCGTTGTTTAACGAGTGGTTAACCTCTGCTGGTCACACATGCGAACATTTTGACAATGGCAAATCGTTCGTTCGCAACATCAAACATGATAGCTATGACGCCCTGATTCTGGACTGGATGGTCCCGGATATGGACGGATTAGAAGTATTACGTTGGGTACGCGAAAATTTTGATTGGCCGATTCCGATTGTTTTCGTGACCGCAAAAGATTCGGAGGACGATATCTTCAACGCATTGGAGCATGGCGCCGACGATTACGTCGTCAAACCCGCCAAGCAGCGCGAGCTAATAGCACGCGTGACCGCAGTCGTGCGGCGCTCGGCCTTGATAGATGAGGCCCAGACAACGATTGAGCAGGACCCGTTCCTGATCGATCTTGGAAATCACGAGATCCAGCGCGATGGTGAGAAGGTGGAGGTTACGCAGAAAGAATACGAACTCATCGTATTTCTGTTTCGAAATATCGGGCGCGTACTATCGCGGGCGCACATTCTGGAAAGCGTGTGGGGACGCAACCCCGACATCAATACGCGTACCGTCGACACGCATGTCAGTCGCATCCGCTCCAAACTTGCACTCACGACGGAGGCCGGTTGGAAGCTCACGTCTATATACCAGCATGGGTATCGCCTCGAACGCCTGATCGCGAATTAGATCCTCAAAACGGTGCAAAAAGCGCCTGTTTAACTCTAAAACCCGATAGTAAGTCCTTCCGCTCGCTACCCGGTATCCGGGTTAGCGCTCACGATTCTGCGGCCCACAGATTCGCCGCCCCACGCACACCGCTGCTATCCCCGAACGCAGCCCCCACCACTGCGGTCTCAAGCTGGTCGGAGAACGCTAAACCTGGCAGCAGGGTCTGTACTTTAATCGCGAGATTCGGCAGCTGAGATAACCCGCCACCCAGCACGATCACTGCCGGATCGAAAACATTCACGAGCGCGGCCAGACATTGAGAAAGTTGCAGGCAATAGTCTGCCAAAACCGTCCCGGCAAGGGCGTCACCATCGTGGCTCGCCCGGACAATTTGTTCGACTCCAAGGACTGCGTGCCCGCCGCGTTCAGTGAAACTTCGGATTAGTCCCGGACCACTAAGGAATGTTTCCACACAATTGTTGCGCCCGCAGTAACAGGCCCGGGCGTGATTCGAGAGCACTGGCCATGGCACTGGGTTGTGACCCCACTCACCACCAATCGCATTGGCACCCGAAACCAGTCCCCCGTTTACGAACAATCCCCCACCCGTTCCCGTTCCAATGATGACGCCGAAAGCAGAATCGTAGCCGTGTGCGGCGCCGCCGTGGATTTCAGACAGAACGAAACAATTCGCGTCGTTCGCAATTCTCACCTCGCGCTGTAAAACGGATGCGATATCACGGGCGAAAGGTTTCCCGTTCAGGCACACCGTATTGGCATTTTTGACCAACCCTGTCGCCGGGGAGATCGCGCCGGGCATACCGATCCCAACACTGACCCTCGTACCCACATGCGCTTCGCAGCCGCGCACCAACTCGCCAATCTCAGCGCAAATCCTCTGGTAGTCGTTATGCGGTGTTTTAATGCGGCGGCGCAGTTCGATTTCGCCATCACTGCCAACAACCGCGCACTCCGTCTTGGTACCTCCCAGGTCGATCCCAATTCGGTACTTCATTCAAACTTCTCCTTTGGCGCCCGATCGCACGCTACGGTAGAATTCGCGCCATCACCCCCTACGTCATCAGGTTTTACCCGAGTTCGCACATGAATCCATATCCACAGTATGTCCGACGTCATTCTGTCGCTGTTCGAGTCGGAGACATCATCGTCGGCGGCGAAGCCCCGGTCGTGGTGCAATCAATGACCAACACAGATACCGCCAACGCGGTCTCAACGGCAAATCAGGTGCAGGCACTCGCAACCGCTGGCTCTGAGCTGGTTCGCATTACCGTAGATACCGAAGCGGCAGCACGCCAGGTACCGCGCATTCGCGAGTTGCTGGACGCTACAGGTTGCAATGTGCCGCTCGTCGGCGATTTCCACTACAACGGCCATACCCTGCTTACAAAGTATCCGGAGTGCGCCGAGGCGCTCGCCAAATATCGAATTAACCCGGGCAACGTGGGCTTCGGACGTAAACGGGACGCCCAGTTCGCCACCATGATTGAGGTTGCCATTGCGCGCAATAAGCCGGTTCGCATCGGGGTTAACTGGGGCAGCCTGGACCCGGCGCTAGTGGCAAAAATGATGGACGAAAACGCCGCCTCGTCACAACCGAAGGACGCCAAGAAGGTCACCCAGGACGCCCTCATATTTTCGGCGCTCAATAGTGCAGCTCAGGCTGAGGAGATCGGTTTAAGACGCGATCAAATTGTGCTTTCGTGCAAAGTCAGCGATGTTCAGGATTTGATCGCCGTCTACGCGCAACTGGCTTCGCAATGCGATTACGCGTTGCATCTCGGTCTGACCGAAGCTGGCATGGGCTCCAAAGGCATTGTGGCCTCATCTACGGCGATGGGTATATTGCTGCAACAGGGTATTGGCGACACGATTCGGGTTTCTCTCACGCCGGAACCGGGTGGTGACCGCACCCAGGAAGTGATCGTCGGGCAAGAAATGTTACAGACGATGGGCTTGCGTTCGTTTACGCCACTGGTTACCGCCTGCCCCGGCTGTGGGCGCACCACCAGCACAGTGTTTCAATCATTGGCCGGCGATATTCAGGCCTATGTTCGTACGCAGATGCCGACATGGAAGGACAGTTTCCCGGGCGTCGAAGACATGAGCCTCGCGGTGATGGGATGTATCGTCAACGGTCCCGGCGAGAGTAAGCACGCCAATATCGGTATTAGTTTGCCAGGCACTGGTGAGAATCCGGCTGCTCCGGTGTTCATCGACGGAGAAAAACGTATGACGCTGCGGGGCGATAACATCGCCAACGAATTCAAGGAAATTCTCGACGACTACGTACGCTCGCATTACGCGCCGGGGGCGTCGCCCGAAGCGCAAGCTGTAACTGAATCTTCCGATCGCTAAAGTCGCTGCCACTGAAATCGTGCAGCCGGTCGCGACTCAAACTCTGCTTCGTCGCTACCCGGTAGCGGCGCGCAGCGGTCCGCTCTAACAGGCCCTCGGTCAGCCGTCCGCACGCCAATTTACGTATGCCATCGGCAGCCCTCACCCTTACCCGTGCGTTTTGCCAACTGTGTGTATTTCGTATCGGTCCGCAGGATATCCCGGCTTCAAACGCCCTGTTGCTGATTACTGCCGTACTCAACCTTTCGCTGAGTGCCCTGATCAACAATATTCAGCTACCGCTCGCCTCCGCCGTGCTGGTGGCAGTTTTAGAGCTACTCGTGTTGGCGAGTCTGACCTCGGCGATTTTATTTTACTTCGCACACCTTCCCCGCTTGCGGCAAACGCTCACTGCCCTGTTTGGCAGCGGCGCCGTCATTGGAGGAACTGTGTGGGTCTTACTGAGCGTGTTTGAGGAATTACCGAACCCAGTACGAATGTGTGTTTTTTTGTGGAACCTGTTGGTCATGGCCCATGTCATACGGCATGCGGTGAGCGTACATATCGTCGCGGCGTTTTTTATGGCGCTCGCCTATGCATTGTCTTTAATTCAACTCATCATATTTGTCGGACGCCTACTCAGCGCCCCGGTGGCGTGAGTGGATGATTTTCGGTTAGCGCTATGCGTATCCACATTCTAGGCATTGGTGGCACTTTCATGGCTGGGATGGCGCGTCTTGCGGTCGCCCTTGGTCATCAGGTCAGCGGATCAGACGCTGCGCTTTACCCTCCAATGAGCACCCAGCTCGACGAGCTAGGCGTTGCGATATTCGAGGGCTACGATGACCTCACGCCATTAGCCAACGCCGATTTGATTGTGATCGGAAATGCGCTGTCACGGGGCGCCCCTGTCGTCGAGTATGTGCTGAACCACGACCTGCGCTACATGTCTGGCCCCGAGTGGCTGGAACGGTTCGTATTACCGGGCCGCCATGTCATAGCGGTAGCCGGAACACACGGCAAAACGACCGTTTCGAGCCTGGTAACGTGGATGCTTGAATATGCCGGTCTCGAGCCCGGTTTTCTGGTCGGCGGGGTACTGGAAAATTTCTCCATCTCTGCCCGGCTAGGCGCGGGGCGCTACTTCGTAATTGAGGCGGACGAATATGACACGGCTTTCTTTGACAAGCGCTCAAAGTTCGTCCACTACCATCCGCGCACACTGATCATCAACAATCTTGAGTATGATCACGCCGACATTTTCCCTGACCTCGGCGCCATTCAGCGTCAGTTTCACCATTTGATCCGTACGGTGCCTGGCGAGGCGCAAATTCTGGTCGCTGCTGAGCAACCGGCGATCGACGACACACTGCAACTCGGATGCTGGTCAGAAGTTACCCGGTTTGGTCGCGACGCGGGCTGCGACTGGCAGTTTCAGTGGCAAGACGGCGAACAGCGCCACATTGCGCTGATTTCACCAGATGGCACGCACGCTTCAGGGCCAACACCATTAATGGGTTTGCACAACGCGTGGAATGTATGCGCCGCTGCCGCTGCCGCTGCCCATCTTGGTGTTACGCCAAAAGACGCGCTAGACGCGCTGACCGGTTTCACGAGTGTCCGCCGACGCCTCGAACTACGCGGGCAGCGAAATGGGGTCAGTGTTTACGATGATTTTGCCCACCACCCCACTGCTATTGCGGCCACTATTGCAGCGCTGCGCGGCGGCATGAGCAGTGGGCGAATTATCACGTTATTGGAGTTACGGTCTAATACGATGGCGATGGGAATTCACAAAAGTACCTTGGGCGCCGCGCTCGCCGGAGCGGACTCGGTCGCGATCCTGACCCGTCCTGACTTAAGCTGGACACCAAGCGAAGAGCTGGCGACAGAACGTGGCATCAACTATTACGCGGATCCCGACATCATGGCCAGGGACATTGCCGCGCAGGCTCTGCCGGGGGATCACATTCTGGTCATGAGTAACGGCGCATTCGCTAACATCCATGACAAGCTTTTGGAGCACTTGTAGTGCGAATGGATCAAGTAGACCACGACGCGCTAAGCCAACTTGCGCTATTCCCGCTACAAACCGTGCTGTTTCCAGGTGGCGCGTTACCGCTGCGGATTTTCGAGGCGCGCTACGTCGACATGATTCGCGATTGCATGCGCAATAATTCGGCCTTTGGTGTCGTACCCATTACGCAAGGTCGCGAAGTTGGTGCAACACCGCTGTTCCATCACGTCGGCACGTCGGCAACCATCGAGACCTGGGATCAGGGACATGACGGTTTGCTGGAAATCCTCGCACGTGGCACGCAGCGGTTTGACGTGTTGAATCATGCTGTTCAGAACGACGGTCTGGTTGTCGGCAGCATTAGGCAGCGTGATGAAACAGCAAGCTCGTTGGCTGCGCGACATCTGCCGCTTCGCGATCTCCTGTCACAAGTGCTGGAATCAAATCTGACCGTTGCACCGCCCCGGCCATGGCATCTCGATGAGGCAGGGTGGCTCAGCTACCGCCTTGCCGAACTTGCCCCAATGAGCCTCGCAGAACGACTTGCGCTGCTTGACTACGACGACGCGGAACGGCGTCTGGACGATATTGCGCGCCACTTCGAATCGCGAACCCCACGCACACCCAAGCCGACGGCAAACTGACAGCGCAAGTTCTGCGATTTTGGTCGCTCGCGTGTTGAAGCGCCTCGGGATCTATGCGACTTTAGCGGGACGCTGGTTACCTCACGCTTCATTGCGTTCATGATAAAAAATATAATCGAACACTTGCGGTCAAGATCCGCCGGTGTACAAGCGCTTGTGGCCGTTATTGTGCTCTTGCCGTCGCTTTCGCGGCCGCTTGCAGCTGCCGTGCTGTCGGAGCAAAGCGACCAATATCAATGGCGGCTGTGCCCGGCCGGCCGTCTGATCCCCCTGCGTCCTGGTTATACGGACGCAAGCACCGATCCCGCCAGCACCGAAATTCGCGCCGAAACATCCCGGCTTGTCGCTGAAGGCATGAGTCAATTTAGTGGTGACGTGGAAATCGTCCGCGGCCGGAACGCGATTCGCGCAGAGGTCGTCACCTACGAGGATGCGACGGGCATTTTTAACGCGTCCGGGCGCACTCATTTGTGGGATGGGAGTCTGATCTGGGCGGGCGAAAGCGCAACCTATGATCTCAACAGCGAAGTATCCTCGCTGTACGAAGGTCGCTACTGGCTACAGAACGGTCGTGGCCGGGGTCATGCGGGTTATCTGCAACACGACCGTCCGGCGGACGTCACGATACTCACAGACGTGGACTACTCGACATGCCCGTTATCGGACGAGGCGTGGCGAATCTCGGCGGCAAAAATCAAGCTGGATCACAAAAGCGACAGGGGCTCTGCCACCAACGCCATACTGCGGGTTCGGGACATCCCGGTGTTCTATTTTCCGTACGTTAACTTCCCGATTAGTGACAAACGGAAGTCGGGGTTTTTGGCGCCGGTCATTGGCTCGAGCAACGATTCTGGCAGCGATGTCAGAGTTCCTTACTACTGGAATATGGCGCCGAATTATGACGCCACGATCACGCCCAGAATATTGGGAGACCGAGGCGTCATGCTGGGGACAGAGTTGCGCCACAAAGGTCAGCGCTCCCGTAGTGAAGCCAATGTTGAGTATCTGCCAGGCGATGATTTGCGTAATGGCGAAGATCGCTCATTCGTCGCGCTTTCTCACCAGCAAAGTCTATTCCGAGGGCGCGGTCGCCTCCGGGGAGTTTTCAACAACGTCTCGGACGATGAATATTTCGAAGACTTCGGCCGCAGCATCAGTGCGACCAGCCAACGCTTTCTCAATCGTCAATTGAGCTTCCGATACGCCCACCAGGGCACCCGCATCAACGCCCTCGCGCAGAGTTACCAAACGGTAGATAACACCATCGCGCCGAGCAGAGCGCCGTATCGGCGGCTGCCGCAGGTTACGGTAGACCATAATTTCCGGAAGATCGGCAATTTTTTACCATCGATTTCGAGCGAGAACACGTATTTCGAACGCGATGGTACGGTAGGCGGCGGCCGCCTCATGCTAGCCCCCGCACTGAGTTACGAATACATCCGGCCGCATATCTCTGTGGTTCCAAAATTTACCCTCAACCACACCCAGTACTTGCTCGACGACCCCGATAGCGTCTTCGATGACAACGAATCTCGCTCCGTCGCCACTTTCAGCCTGGATACGAAACTGTTCATGGAAAGACAGTTTTCGTTGTTCGGACAGAATCATCTCCAGACTTTCGAGCCGCGGCTTTTTTACCTGGCAGTTCCCAATGTAGACCAGGGCGGCTTGCCACGTTTCGATGGCCGCGAAGTTGAAGTGTCGTTTCGCAACATATTTCGCGAAAACCGCTTTACCGGCGGCGATCGCATTGGTGATGCGAACCAAGTCACTGCGGCAGTCACATCGCGCCTGCTGGACACCGAAAACGGTCGCGAAGCAATGCGTATCAGTATCGGACAGATATATTATTTCAGGGACCGTAAAGTGACCCTGCCCGGAGCAACTCGGATAGACGACTCGTTGTCCGAGTTAGTCGCGGAAGCTGCAGCCAATCTCGGTCCCGACTGGAATCTTCGCGGCACGCTGCAGTGGGACCCGAATGAACCGCGCACTGAAAAATCCGCCATTGCTTTACGCTACCGCCCTAATCTCGAAACGGTGGTTAACCTCAGCTACCGATTTCGTCGCGCCAATACGGATATCGAGCAAACCGACGTATCCATGCGCCTTCCGCTTACTGACTCACTCTCCTTTGTCGGCCATTGGAATTACTCGCTGCCGGAGAAACGTTCACTGGACACGGTCGCGGGTATTGAGTTCGAAAGCTGCTGTTGGGGCTTACGGTTGGTAGCGCGACGTTTTTTGCGCAATTCAGAAGGCGCGTTCGACAACGGCATTTTCCTGCAAGTGCAATTTCGCGGTCTCGGGGCTTTCGGGCGCGAATCGCGTTCGTTTCTTCGGCGCGGCATTCCGGGTTACGAAGATCCGTTTGATTAGTCGCCGCGATGCCTTTGGTGCGAGGCGAAACGCGTAATCAGTCGGCATCGATAGCTCCAAACAAGCCATGATAGGGTACAATCCGTCGCGGCCGTCGGCTCGTTCCAACCCGGTTTCTGGCCGGCTGCCCCGCATCACCCGTAACGCTCCCACGAGAGCCCTAGTGTGTAGCCTCAGTTCGTTGATCAGTAAACCCGAAATCCTGTCAGTTGCGTTCATCCTGCTCGTCCTACTGGGCCCCGCCCAGGCGATCGAGCTTGACCGCATCATCGCCATTGTCGAAGAAGACGTGGTGATGGAAAGTGAACTCGATGAACAAATGGCTCGGGTGCGAGAGCAATTGCGCCAAAGTGGCACGCGGACGCCACCGACCTCGGTGCTGGAACGTCAAGTGATGGAACGCCTGGTCTTGGAAAAAATCCAGATCCAGCAGGCAGGCCGCGCCGGCGTCGATGTTACAGAGAAATCGCTCGACCGCGCTATCGCCGACATAGCCAAGCGCAACAAATTAACAATAGAGCAATTCATTGAGATTCTGGCCTCCGAAGGTTACGAGTTCAACGCATTCCGTCAGCAGATCCGCCAGGAGATTCTGATTACCAAGTTGCGCAAAACCGAGGTCGATGACCGTATCCGGGTCCGCGCCAGCGAAATCGAAAACTATCTGCGCAATGAATCGAATGCCAGTGCTGACGGTACTGAGTACCGCCTGGCTCACATTCTTATCGCCGTACTGAGTGGCGCAACTGACGAAGAAATTGGTCAGGCGCGAACTAAAGCGCAGGAGACCCTGGACCGTATTCATGCTGGCGAGGATTTTGGCTCAGTGGCAATCAGCGTGTCTGATGGTCAACAGGCGCTGGATGGTGGCGATTTAGGTTGGCGGAAAGGCAGCCAGATACCGTCATTATTCGCCGATTCAATCGGCACCATGGAAGCCGGGGACGTGAGCAGCATCATCACCAATCCCAGTGGGTTGCACATCGTTAAGCTGGTCGAGCAGCGCAGTGGCGAGACCGTGATGATTGAACAACACAAGGTTCGGCACATCCTCATCTCACCATCCGAGCTGCTCAGCAGCGAAGGTGCGTTGCGCCGCCTCAAACAAATCCGGCTGCGGCTTGATGGTGGCGCGGACTTTGCGCAACTTGCGCGCACAAATTCCGACGATCGAGGCTCAGCATTGCAGGGCGGCGATCTGGGTTGGGTCGGCGAAGGCAAAATGGTGCCTGAATTCGAAGAAGTCATGAAAAGCAGCGACATCGGTGTGATTACGATCCCGTTCGAAAGTGAATTCGGGTATCACATCCTGCAAGTCACTGACCGACGTATGCATGATGGCACTGAAGAAGTGAAGCGAGATCGCGCGCGCCAGGCGATTTTGCAGCAAAAAGTCGATGAACGGCGTCAATCCTGGCTGCGCAGTCTGCGTGACGAAGCGTATGTCGAATTCCGCAACACTGATTAGGCCGCCCCATCCGCGTATTGCAATAACGCCAGGCGAACCGGCAGGCATCGGCCCCGATCTCGCCATCGCCCTGGCACAGCGGAATCACGCCGCCGCCATAGCGTACTTCGTCGACCCGCGCTTGATCATGCAGCGCGCGCACGCACTCGGCGTTGCGGTCAGCGTAATCGAAATTTCAGATCCGGCCGCGGCAACACTTGTGCCGCCCGGCGTGATGCAAGTCGTGTCTGTCCAGTGCGCAAAATCACCGGTTAGCGGCTGCGCAGATACACGCAATAGTGCGTATGTCATTGAATGCCTCGAACAGGCCACCACGGCATGCCTGCAGGGCAACGCCGATGCTCTTGTTACCGGCCCCATCAACAAGGCGCTGATCAACGACGCTGGCATTCCGTTTACCGGCCACACCGAGTATCTCGCAGCGCGAGCTGGCATCCCGCTTCCGGTCATGATGTTGGTCGCGGAGTCATTGCGCGTCGCCCTGTTGACGACCCACGTGCCGCTAAGTGCAGTCCCTGGACTCGTGACGAGCGACCTGATTCAACGAGTTCTCCAAATTGTGGATAAGGATTTGCGTTCCATATTCGGACTGCGATCGCCTCGAATCTGCGTTTGTGGGCTGAATCCGCATGCCGGCGAACAAGGACATTTGGGCACCGAAGAACGGGACGTCATCATTCCCGCGCTGGCCTCGCTGCGCGAATGTGGCATCGACATCACGGGGCCGCTGCCGGCCGATACCGTGTTCACTGCAGATCAACGAAAACGTTTCGACGTCATCGTCGCGATGTACCACGATCAGGGCCTTAGTGCACTTAAAGCACTTGGCTTCGGAGCGTCAGTCAACGTAACGCTCGGTATGCCCTTCATCCGCACTTCGGTCGATCACGGGACCGCGTTTGATTTAGCGGGAACCGGCAAGGCTGATAGCGGTAGTCTCACTGCGGCGCTCGACCTGGCCGTAGCCCTATATGCGCGCCGCCGCGCGGCGTGATGCGAAAACGCTTCGGACAACATTTTCTCGTCGACGACTACATCGTCGATCAGATCATTGGGCTCATCAGACCGCAACGCGATGACTACATCCTTGAAATAGGTCCCGGTGGCGGTGTGTTGACCGAGCCACTGATAGCGTCCGGAGCTCAACTCTCGGTCGTCGAAATTGATCGCGACCTCGCTGCTGCTCTGGAACTTAAGCATCGACAAACGTCGAGTCTGACTATCCACACACAAGACATTCTGACTCTCGATCTGGCCCTGGCGACCCGCGCCGCAGATAGCTGGAAAGCCGTCGGCAATCTCCCATACAACATTTCGACTGCACTGATTTTGCGCTTGCTCGAATTCACCGGAAAGTTTCATGAAATGACGTTCATGGTGCAGCGTGAAGTTGCCGAGCGACTTGCTGCTGAGCCCGGTACGCGCTCGTTTGGCAGATTGAGCGTGATGGCACAACGGCGTGCGACGATTAAATTGCGCCTCGACGTCCCGCCGGAAAGCTTTATGCCACCGCCGAAAGTCGATTCTGCAGTCGTGCAACTTGTTCCATTGACGCTGCCGCCAGAACCCCAGTTCGAACAGACCTTTGCCGATCTGGTCCGTTTGGCGTTTGCGCAACGTCGCAAAACAATCTCGAACGCCCTGCGCAGCCACTTTGATAAACGCATCTTCCTCGACTGTCACGTCGACCCGGGTCAACGAGCGGAATCGCTATCGGTTGCGGATTTCGAGTGTCTGGCCCGCGCTGTGCACGGTCCGGCAGGCTAATTTCGGCGCACAGATGGCGTCAGATAGCTGCCGTTAGGTTACCCACAATTTCTGTGGATAAGGTTGTGCATGGACTCTGGAAGAGGGGACTTTTTGCGGTCTCACAGCGACTACTTCGACAGATTGGTCAAGAAATAACCAAAATGACTTAATTTATTAATATTCAGTTAGTTATGGAACATACTGCGAGCTACATTGCTGCTTTGCGCGGTAACTTGCAGACATTGGGCAGTGGCCCGGCCCGCAATGTGAATAACAAATCGTTCGATTCGCACTCGAGACGCCTTTCCAGCCCGGAAACCTACCCGTCACTGATGCTTCGCCACTGCTCGCTGCTTGAACCAGCAGCGCGCTCGGTAAACTGCCTGCTTGCGCCGCGCCGAAGTGACATCGCAGGACGCCGGCGGCGAAAATCTTCCTCTGTGGCGATCCAGGGCAAGTGCGGGATGCAACCTACGTGTGGTTTAAATGCTACATCAAGTGATGGCCAGTTTGACCCGCGTAGCGGGCAATCTTACAAGCCTCGCAATTCTTTAATGACAGGACCGGTTTGCGGTGTGCGGCCGTGCCAGATTGTGAATGACTCGGCTGCCTGCTCAACCAGCATGCCAAGTCCGTCGACTGCAACGGGCGCGCCGTTTTCACGGCACCATGCCACGAATGCCGTCGGTTCAGCGCTGTACATCATGTCGTAGCAGATTTGCGCGCGGGCTAGCAGATCGATATCTAGAGGCGGTACGTCGCCAGACAAACTAAGTGAGGTCGCGTTGATGATCGATTGCGGCTGCTCGATGCCGCGCATATCGCCCCATGGCACGGGTTCAACGATGGAAGTTTGGCCACTAAATTCCTCAGCAAGGGATTTGGCTTTATGCGCCGAGCGGTTACTAATCAATAACGTCTTCGGTGCACAGTCGAGCAGAGCCGGAACCACGCCACGCGCCGCTCCACCAGCTCCCAAAAGCAAAATCGTCGTGTCTTGCAGGGTTATGTGGTGATTACGTGTCAAGTCACGAACCAGACCGACGCCGTCGGTGTTGTCCGCGTTGATCTGGCCGTCGCCGTCGAACCAGAGCGTGTTGGCCGCACCTGCGGACTGCGCGCGTTGGCTGCGGACCTGGGCTAATGACCAGGCTTCGAGCTTCAGCGGCACAGTGACGTTCATGCCGATGCCGCCAATCTGTCGAAACTGTGTCACTGCGCCGGCAAGCGTACCGGGTTGCACTTCAACCCGGTCGTAATCAAGTTCGATGCCGGTTTCGGCGGCAAATGCTGCGTGTATTAAGGGCGACTTGCTGTGTGCCACAGGTGTGCCGACAACGCAGCAGTAAGCCGCGGCTGAACGCCGTGGAGGGAACCAGTCAGACATGTTTATACGGATTAGCGCCGCGCCCTTCGGATGCGGCTCACGCCAATTAAGCGCTCGGTTCCGGCCCCTGCTCCATCAGCCCGCCCTGTAGTGCATAGGACTCAAAGCCACGTTCGCTGAGCAGAAATGCGGCAGCTGAACTGCGGCGGCCGGTATCGCAATACACGATGTATTGAACCTCCGGATCAAGAGAATCCGTTTTCAGGCGCAGCATAAACAAGGGGATGTTCATACTCCCTTCGAGACCATTGTTGGAATGTTCGCTCTCAAGCCGAACGTCGAGCAGCTTGGCCCCGTTACCGGCCATTTCCATGGCTTCGGCGAGCGTTAGCCAGCTAAGCATGGGTTCCTTCAGCAAGGCATTGAAATCTTCTTTCGAAAGGCGCATTAAGGTGCCTTCCGTATCCATCGTTATGGTTGCGTTGCGCTTTGCTTCCGATAACAGCGCCTCTTCCCCGAATGCATCGCCGTCTTTCAAGGTTGCGAGTGTCAATTCTGCACCGGTCTTCGATGCCCGTGTCACCTTCACTTTGCCGTGTTTGATGACGTAGTAATAATCGCCATCGTCGCCTTGCTTGAGAATCACCTGCCCTGCACTCATGGGCACTTCCTGCATGCGCATAAACATGGCCTGGATGTTCGCCGGCGGGATCTGCAGAAATGCTTGCGATTGAAGAATTCGGGTCATCCAGTCGCTATCGTCATCTTCCTCATCCTCGTCGACCTGGATCTCGTTAACCTCGATACCTGACAGCTGGTCCCAGGTAAGCAGAATATCCATCAGATCGCTGTCGAAGCGGGTGATTTTGCAGGCGGTCTTGGTCTTCGCTGTTTGTTTGCGGGGCTGCATGTTCGCCAGCGGATGCTTGGCCGCATCAGTGCCCCCTCTGATCGTGGAGCTACCCCCTGAATCATCGCTCAGCGTTATTTCACCTTCCAACAGATAGGTGGTTTTGCGGTCAACCTCGCCGATTTTAAACACCATCTTACCGGGCGCCAGCTCTTCAACGAACGCTTTGCCGGCCAGCTCCTGAAAATTCTCGGCATTCAAAGCGTTGGCAGGCACCAACGTCTTGAGGATGTTTTTATCTACGAGTTGACCGTCTGCCATGTTTCTTCACTGCTGGGTGCATACGAAAGCGTTGATCTGTTCCCAAAATTGACGTCGGCGGCTGTCAGCAGGCGGCACGTTAGCGAGAGATTTTGCGGCAAGCTTTCAGGGCCCAGCGTTATCCGGGGTGTGCGAGCGTGATTGTATGCATACAGCCACATCAAGGGAACGTCTATTTGCAAAATATTGTGCGACGTAGAGCCCGATTTTACGTCACCCTTGTCGGCTCAAACGGCCGATCTAAACCCCCTAAACACCCGCTACGAAGAGCCTTTTCGCTGGTCTGCACAAGTCTCAGATCCCCCCTCCGGCAAGCCTGCTGGCGCTCTCGGAGGGATGATCTGATCTCACTTAGAGGTTGTAGCCACGCTCATCGTGCTCGGCAAGATCAAGCCCCTCGGTCTCGACTTCGGGAGTGACGCGCAGACCAACCAGCGCCTGAGTAACCTTCAATAGAACCAGCGTCATCACTGCGCACCACACAAAGGTAGCCACGACCCCAATCGTTTGGGTCATCAACTGCGAGCTCATGGTGACCCCTTCGGCATAGCCGCTGCCACCCAACTTCTCAGCGACGAAAACGCCAGCCAGAATCGTCCCCAAAATGCCGCCCACGCCGTGCACCGGGAAAACATCGAGCGAGTCATCGATTTTGAAGGTTCGTTTGATGATCTGAGTGCTGAAGTAGCACACCACACCGGCCGTGAGCCCGATGCATAAGGCACCCACCGGTCCGACAAATCCTGACGCAGGGGTAATTGTACCGAGACCGGCGACCATACCTGTGACGATACCCAGCACGCTGGGCTTGCCATGCTTAACCCACTCGATGGTCATCCAGGCCAGCGACCCGGCTGCAGCCGAAATGTGTGTAGCCAGCATTGCCATGCCAGCATCATTGTTCGCTGCCACGGCGCTGCCGGCATTGAAGCCGAACCAACCCACCCAGAGCATCGAAGCGCCGGTCACTGTCATGGTCAGGTTGTGTGGCGGCATGGCCGTCTGCGGGAAACCCTTCCGATTACCGAGCACCATTGCCGTCACGATCGCAGCGACACCTGCATTGACATGAACAACCGTTCCGCCGGCAAAATCCAGCAGCCCCATGTCACTCAACCAGCCGCCACCCCACACCCAATGACACACGGGGACGTAAACGACAAACAACCACAGCGTGCTGAAAATCAGCACCGCAGAGAATTTCATTCTTTCCGCGAAACCGCCCACGATCAGAGCCGGGGTGATGATCGCGAAAGTCATTTGGAACATCACGAAGACCGTCTCAGGAATAGTGCCGCTCATTGAACCCCGAGTTACGCCGGACAGCATGATTTGGCCACTGCCGATATAAGCGTTCCAGTCACCGCCATCACCAAAAGCCAATCCGTATCCGGCGAACATCCATAACAAGGACATCAAACAGGTCAGCGCAAAGCACTGCATGAGTACCGACAAAACGTTCTTGGCGCGCACGAGTCCGGCGTAAAACAGCGCCAGGCCCGGCAGGGTCATAAACAAAACTAAAGCAGTCGAGGTCAGTAACCAGGCACCATCCCCGCTATTGAGACTATCGGCAACCGCCAACTGAGGGATAAGACAAATAAATAATCCAAGTAAAACGCGTGACATAAACTTCTCCTTCGAAACGATCGTGTGTTGGCCTGTTAGCCTCGCCTAGACGGCATCCGAGCCGGTCTCGCCGGTTCGAATGCGCACGACTTCAAGCAGTTCAGAGACAAAAATCTTGCCGTCGCCGATTGACTCGGTGTTTGCCGCATTTCTTATGCACGTCACGATATCGTCGAGTTGCTCATCGGCCACCGCGATTTCTATCTTGATCTTGGGCAGAAAATCGACGACGTATTCTGCGCCTCGATACAATTCGGTATGACCTTTTTGACGCCCGAAACCTTTCAACTCGGTGACTGTCATGCCGTTTACACCGAGTTCCGAAAGTGCCTCGCGCACATCGTCGAGTTTGAACGGTTTTATGATTGCCGTGATTAATTTCATGTTCTCTCTCCAGCACAATGCCGGGCCTTAAGGAACCTCATCGGGCACCTTGGTACCGGCTTCAGCTAATGTTACGACCCAAAAAAGAACGCCTCTCAAAACGTCCTACCCGTGCCACCGATTGACGGCAGACAGTGGGATTTTTCTTCACACGATCGCGCCCATTAACGCACGATCATGAAAATTCCTTCAAGCTATAGTGAGCTGCGTTTTGCCGGTGCGAAAAACAGGAAAAGCCAGAGCGCTGAAGCGCCCTGGCGAGACCTGCTTTGGAGTTAGCGCTGCATTGGTCCTAAGTTCTGACGAATTCTGGATACGCCTCCAGCCCGCATTCGCCGATGTCTACACCTTCGGCTTCTTCCTCTTCGCTTACGCGAATTCCAACAGTCACCTTCAGGACGTACCAGACGATGCCGGACGTTATCGCGACCCAGCCAAAAATCATCCCAATGCCAAGCAGTTGTGCGCCAAGCGTCGCATCGTCGTTGGTGAAGCAGACTGCCAGCAAGCCCCAGATGCCGGCCGAACCGTGCACGGAAATTGCGCCGACCGGGTCATCAATCTTCAAGCGGTCGAGCGTGATAATCGAAATTACGACAATCAAGCCCCCTACTGCGCCGATCATCGTGGCGATGAGTGGTGTCGGCGTAAGCGGCTCAGCTGTAATCGCGACCAATCCCGCTAGCGCGCCATTGAGGACCATCGTCAGATCCGCTTTGCCGAACAGCAAGCGGGCGATGATCAATGCCGAAATGCAACCACCCGCAGCAGCGGCATTGGTATTGACGAATACCAGGGCCACTGCGTTCGCCTCACCGACATCCGACAACTTGAGTTCCGAGCCACCGTTAAAGCCGAACCAGCCGAACCACAGCAGAAAGGTGCCGAGGGTTGCGAGTGGCAAGTTGGCCCCAGGCAACGGATTGATTCGGCCATCTGCACCGTACTTGCCTTTCCTCGCTCCGAGCAGCAACACCCCGAACAGGGCCGCGACGGCGCCGGTCATGTGAACAACACCAGAACCCGCGAAATCGAGGAAGCCTTTGCTGTCCAGATAGCCACCGCCCCACTTCCAATAACCCTCGATCGGATAGATGAACCCCGTCATCACCACGGCAAAGGCCAGAAACGCCCACAGTTTCATGCGTTCAGCGACGGCGCCGGACACGACCGACATAGCTGCAGCAACGAAAACAGCCTGGAAAAAGAAATCAGACAAGCCGGAATAATAGGTTTCGCCTGAACTCGCCAGAACTCCCTCAACGCCGTGATCAGTGCCACCAAGAATGCTTGGCAAACCCGGCCACAAGAGCCCAGAGGCCTCAGCCGGATACATCAGGCTATAGCCGCACACCAGGTACATGGTGCAGGCCACCGCATAAAGGACGATGTTTTTAGTGAGAATCTCTGCAGTGTTCTTGGATCGTACAAGCCCGGCTTCGAGCATCGCGAATCCAGCCGCCATGAGCATAACGAATGCACCCATGACGAGAAAATAGAACGTATCCAGGGCGTACTTAACTTCAATGACTGACGCATCCATTCAACTTTCCTCTAAATGAAATGAACTAGTAAAAAGGCCGACGACTAAAGAGCCGCAGCACCGCTTTCGCCGGTACGGATACGGACCACCTCGACCAGCGTCGTCACAAAAATCTTGCCGTCACCGATTTTCCCGCTGCTGGTTGACGCCTTAATGGCATCAATCACCGCATCCACCTGCTCGTCGTTTATCGCAATCTCGAGCTTCGACTTGGGCAAAAAATCGACGACGTACTCCGCACCCCGATACAGTTCCGTATGACCTTTCTGACGCCCAAAGCCCTTGACCTCGGTAACGGTCAACCCTTGGATGCCAATCTCCGATAGCGCCTCCCGGGCATCGTCCAATTTGAATGGCTTGATAATCGCGGTGATGAGCTTCATGGCGTAATCCTCTCGGCCTGGTGGATTGACTGTCGCAGTAATCGCCGCTCGACAGCAGCGCGCTGGACGCTTGATAATCGTTCAATGCATCTTGCGTGCCACGATGGCAAAAGCGCGTGATTTCGAGGCGGCAGGCGGGTTCGCGTAGGATCGGAACGCCATTGCGGTGCGGTGCAAACGGCTGACGGCACCAACGTGAAGCAGGTGTTTACCACAGATGCACCAATATGGAGCATCCAACTCTATCTACCGTCACCGCGCGATTGTGATGACGAACCCAGCGAGGAATCTGTAGTGATTGACCTTCGAAACGTTGAAGCCTTTGCAGAACGCATTGCGGTGCTGCTGCCTGCAGATCCGCGAGGCATGCGAGATGAATTCAAGAACACGGTTAAACCGCTCATCGAGGCCACCCTCAATCGGATGGACGTGGTGACTCGCGAGGAATTTGAAGCGCAAACACTCGTTTTGCGCAAAACGCGCGAGAAACTTGAAACGCTTGAGCGAGCGCTTGCAGAGCTCGAAGACAACGGCGCGCGGGGCTAGTTGACCTGCACTACCGCACATCGGCAGCCTGGCCCCAGCGCGGGTCACTGATAATTGCCTGATCTCCACATCCTGCTAGACTAGTGCGCGACTAAACCAACCCATTTGCGATTGCAGGATGCGATCGCCACGACGAGCAAGGAACGCATGTCACTCGCCACGGTATACAGCCGCTGCATCCACGGCAGCGAAGCGCTGTCGATCAGCGTCGAAACACATATCTCCAACGGTCTGCCGTCTTTCACCATCGTCGGCTTGCCCGAAACCGCGGTGCGCGAGAGTCGCGACCGAGTCCGCTCAGCAGTACTCAATTCAGGCTTCGAATTCCCGCAACAGCGCATTACCGTCAGTCTCGCGCCAGGCGACATCCCCAAAGAAGGTACGCGTTTCGATCTCGCGATTGCGGTCGCCATCCTCGCGGCGTCGGGTCAGCTACCGAGCGAGGCGCTGGGGCGAATCGAGTTTGTCGCAGAGCTGGCTCTCGATGGTGGTTTGCGCCCGGCTCGTGCGAGCATCGCGGTCGCGCTCGCGAGCGCTAAAGAAGGCCGCGAACTGCTGGTAGGTTGCCACGACGCGAAAGTCGCGGCCCTCATCGACGCGGCCTGTGTGCGCGCCGCGGACAACCTCACAGCAGTTGGCCAGCACTTGTGTGGCATTGCACCACTAGCGCGTGTACAGCCTGCGCAAGACAGAGACGGTTGCTGCGAATTTCCGGATCTGAGTGACGTAATAGGCCAGCCCCGGGCCCGGCGCGCGCTCGAAGTCGCGGCGGCGGGTGGCCATAACCTACTGATGATAGGCCCGCCAGGCACGGGGAAAAGCATGCTCGCGACTCGGTTGCCGGGGATCTTGCCACCACTGACGGATGAACAGGCGATGGACACTGCCGCGGTCCAATCGATCGCGGGGCTCACTCCCGCTCCTGAAAGTTGGCGCGACCGACCGTTCCGCTCACCACACCACTCCTGTTCGGCCGCGGCCCTGGTTGGTGGTGGCCGTATTCCCCGCCCTGGCGAAATTTCCCTGGCGCACCACGGCGTGTTGTTCCTCGATGAGTTGCCGGAATTCGATCGCCGTGCACTTGAAGCGCTGCGCGAGCCGCTTGAATCAGGGCGCATTACTGTCGCACGTGCGGCAGCAGCAGTGGTCTATCCGGCTGCCTTACAGCTGATAGCCGCGATGAACCCTTGCCCGTGTGGTTACGATGGCGATGCCAAAGTGGCATGTCGCTGTACCCCGGACCGAATTCAGCGCTATCGCGGACGGGTGTCCGGTCCACTTGCAGAGCGCATCGATATCCACCTTGAGATGCCTCGGCAAGAAATGGACTTTACTGACCCCAAACCCGTCCGGGGTGAATCCAGTGCGCAAGTGAGAACCCGGGTCACCCAGGTTCGGGGTGTGCAGATGAGTCGACAGCAACGCCTCAATGCGGAACTCGACAGCGTGGGTATCACGCGGTATTGCGAACTCGAAGGAGACGCCAGAAGCTTGCTAACCCGTGCAGGGGCCCGCCTGGCGCTGAGTGGACGTGGCTATCACAAGGTCATCAAGATCGCGCGAACGCTGGCCGACATGGAGGGAAACGAAATCCTGTCGGCGGAACACATAGCAGAAGCCATCAGCTTGCGCGCGCTGGACCGCGACAGTGGCGCCGGTCGGCTACAATCGGGCGCCTAAACTTGAATGCTCGGCTTCAGGAGCCCATGCGATGACTCAACCGAAATACGATATCAACGTCAGTAGTGTCACTCGATACGTCGAGGAACAATCCGATCCAGTTGCTGATCGATACGTGTTCGCCTACACCATCACTATCGAGAATACCGGGCAGTTGAGCGCGCAATTACTGAATCGCCATTGGTTGATCACCGATTCCAGCGGCCACGAACAGGAGGTCAAAGGCGCTGGCGTAGTCGGGGAACAACCGATTCTCGCCCCAGGTGAGGCATTCCAGTACACCAGTGCCGCCATGTTACAGGCGCCGGTCGGCAGCATGTCGGGAACCTACGAGATGCTCGCTGAAGACGGCGTTCGCTTCGATGCAGAAATCCTGCCGTTCGATCTGTCGATGCCACGCGTTCTCCACTGATTTCTTCGAACGACCATTAGCTGGCATGGCCACTTACGCCATTGGTGACCTACAGGGTTGTTTCGAGGAGTTTGCAGCGCTGCTTGAGGTAATCGATTTCGATGAGCAGCAGGACCGTTTGTGGTTAGTCGGCGATCTGGTCAATCGCGGCCCAGACTCACTCGAAGTGATGCGTAAGGTCATGCGTCTTGGTGATGCCGTCACGGCAGTGTTGGGTAATCACGATTTGCACCTGTTAGCGCTCGCGAGCGTGCCGGGGCAGCAACCTCGGCGCAAAGACACGCTCGACAAAATATTGGCTGCCGACGAGCGCCCAGACATTATCGCGTGGCTGCGTAAGCAACCTTTGTTTCATTACGACCCGGACCTCGGTTTCGCCATGGTGCATGCCGGCGTTCCTGCCGCATGGAACGTTCGCGAGGCACTGGCCCACGCGCAAGAAGTTCAGGCAACGCTTGCCGATGATCGTAAAGCCGGCGAGTTTCTGGCCTCGATGTACGGTGATAAACCAGACGTTTGGCGCGACAATCTGCGCGGTAGCGAGCGTTTGCGCATGATCACAAACTACCTCACGAGAATGCGCTATTGCGACGTCGAAGGGCGTCTGGATCTGAAAGAGAAAGGCGCGCCGGACTCGGCCGAGTTCGGTGTTTATCCCTGGTTTACGGCGGCCAACCGGCATGCCGCCAAAACCGCACTGGTTTTCGGACACTGGTCGACGCTGGAACTGAGCGCTAGCGAATGTGCTGAATACAACGTCTACCCGTTAGATACCGGTTGCGTGTGGGGTGGCGCGCTAACCGCCTTGCGCCTTGAGGATCGGCAATATTTCAGCGTGCCGGCCCGCTCGCAAATCCCGCCCAGTTAAGACTTCTCTGCCAACAGCTACGCCGCCCAATTGCTCCCTTGCACGCCGTTCTCTATGGCGTGTCCGCGCACTTGCGCACAGGGTGCTTAAATTCTCTCGAGGACCTGGAACTGATAGTCGTAGGGATGCGTGTCGTCGGCGAGATGAGGTTCGGATTCAAGCTCGCGCCACTCCGATGGGCTGATTGGGGGGAAACTGACATCCCCTGGTACTGACGCGTCAACTGCGGTGCGATAAATTCGGGTCGCGAAGGGCATCGCTTCCTGGTACAGCCCTGCTCCACCAATGATCATGAGCTGCGACGCGGGTGCGCATCGACGTAGAACAGAGTCCAATGAGCTAAAACACTCGCAGCCGCTCGCACGATAGTTCGGGTCACGGCTGAGTACGATATTGCGCCGACCAGGTAGCGGCCGCCCGATAGATTCGTGAGTGATTCGCCCCATGACGATGGGCTTACCCATCGTCAATGCCTTGAATCGTTTCAGGTCATTCGGCAAATGCCAGGGTAAGGCGCCGTCTCGTCCGATGATGCCCGCACGATCCATGGCGACGATGAGACTCAGTTCTACGCCGAATTCGTTCATCGGCGACCAGTCCGATTGCAAGTCATACCGCTACGGGGGCTGCAATGTGCGGATGCGCCTGGTATCCCTCAAGACGAAAATCGTCGTAGGTAAAATCGAATAGTGAGTCGATCGCCGGGTTCAATATCATTTTCGGAAGCGGAAACGGTTCGCGCCGGACGAGCAGATCCGCCTGCTCCAGATGATTGCTGTACAAATGCGCATCGCCAAGCGTATGCACGAAATCGCCAACTTCAAGACCGCACACTTGCGCCACCATCATGGTGAGCAACGCATAGGACGCAATGTTGAAGGGCACGCCGAGAAAAATGTCTGCGCTGCGTTGGTACAGTTGGCAGGAAAGCCGCCCATCGGCAACATAAAACTGAAACATAGCGTGGCAAGGCGCGAGCGCCATTTTCGGGACATCAGCAACATTCCAGGCGTTGACCAGTAAACGGCGCGAATCCGGATTCGCCTTGATGTCTTCAACAAGGCTCGCGATTTGATCGATCGAGGTGCCATCCGGGCATGGCCATGAGCGCCATTGAACCCCGTAAACCGGGCCCAGTTCACCATCCGCGTCGGCCCATTCATCCCAGATCGACACGCCGTTCTCGCGCAAGTAAGCCACGTTGGACTCACCACGCAGGAACCAAATGAGCTCGTGCACAATGGATTTCATGTGCAGTTTTTTTGTCGTTAGCAAAGGAAATCCGGCGGCGAGGTCAAAGCGCATCTGGTAGCCGAAAACGCTCAAGGTGCCGGTCCCGGTGCGATCACTTTTGACCGCCCCATGCGCGCGCACATGGCGCACTAAATCAAGGTAAGTGTTCATTCGAATTGCCACTCGACGCTAAATCAGACGGAATTGCGATTGAGTTATGTGCTCCAGGATTTATTGTAACGGGCTCGCTGGTGGATTGTCCGCACCCGCGGGCTTGCCGGCACGCAGCGCCACGACGATCAACACCATGCCGGCGACGATCATAGGCAAGGACAACACTTGTCCCATCGTTAACCACTCGCCATAGAGGTAGCCAATGTGCTGGTCTGGTTCCCGGACCCATTCAACCGCGCTGCGAAACGCGCCATACAGTAACAAAAACAGCCCGCTCACCAGTCCTCGCGTGCCAGTTCGACGTGCGACAAGATTCAATATGATGAACAACACCAGCCCTTCGAGTAGCGCCTCATAGAGCTGCGACGGATGGCGTGGCAAGGCACCGGCAGCCGGGTGTGTAAAAACCACGGCCCACGGCAGATTGCTCGGCGCTCCCCACAGTTCCTGATTGACGAAATTGGCGATTCGCCCGAGCGCCAGGCTGATCGGCAACGCCAATAACACAAAGTCGCTGACCGCGAGCAACGGACGCTGCGTCTTGCGCCCGTACCAGGCCAGCGCCACGAAAGTTCCAAGGAGGCCGCCATGGAACGACATGCCGCCTTGCCAGATCGCGAATATCGACCACGGGTCCGCTGCATAGCTGGCAGCGTTGTAAAACAAGGTATAACCCAACCGGCCACCAATGACCGCACCGAGCGCAGCGTAGAACACCACATCTGCGACCGCGTCTGCCGACCATTCGCCACCACCCCGCGCCGCCTGGCGTAGTAGCCACCACCAGCCGAGGCCAATGCCGGCAAGGTAGGACAATCCATACCAATGAACGGCGAGGGGACCGAGTTGCAGCGCAATCGGATCGATGTTGGGAAAAGTAATCACGACGACGTCACTGGCGCAGGATCTGCATGGTGCCGGCAGTATAGCCGACCGCACGGCGGTGCTATCCCGGCCTGCAAAGCTAAACCAACAACGGCCCAGACATGGGTCGCTAGCGGAATAACGTAGCTGGCCCGCTGCACGCGTGCGCTACGCTGACAGCGGCCACTACCATCGACAAGTCGACGGCTCATTGGGTCGAAATTCGCTACCAGCTAAGCGCTGTCGAAAATTCCTGCTCATAGCGTGCCGCAAAATCTTCGCGACTCACGCGGTGATTCTGCGTGCCACCGTGTTCCATCTTGATGGCTCCGAGCAAGGACGCGATTCTAGCGGTCGTCTCCCAGCCGAGGTCGTGCACTAGCCCGTAGAGCAAGCCGGCCCGATAGGCGTCGCCACAGCCCGTAGGATCGGCCAACACTGCGGCTTTGGCTGCCGGAATATCGATGCGATCGCCGTTGCTAAAGACCTGTGACCCCTCGCCGCCGCGAGTCACGACCAGCGCGTCGACCCGGGCTGCGAGTTGCTCAGCCGATAATCCCGTCCGCTCCTGCATCAATTCAGCTTCGTAGTCGTTGACTGTGACCCACGTTGCGAGGTCAATGAAGCGCAGTAAGTCGTCGCCGTCGAACATCGGCATACCCTGCCCCGGATCGAAAATAAACGGAACGCCTGCTTCGCTCATTTGTGCAGCGTGAGCGATCATCCCGTCCCGACCATCTGGAGCAACGATGCCGATGCTGACCTGGCCTGCTTCTGCTACCGCATTCTCAGCTGCGTGATTCATCGCGCCAGGATGGAATGCGGTGATTTGGTTGTCATCGAGATCGGTCGTAATGAAAGCCTGGGCAGTCATACTGCCTTGAATATGTTTGATACATCCGCGCTCAATACCCAGCGTATCCATCCACTGCGCATACGGATCAAAATCGTCGCCGACGGTGCCCATGATGAGGGGCTGACCACCAATCATCTTGAGGTTGTAGGCGATGTTGCCCGCACAGCCGCCGAACTCGCGACGCAGTGCCGGAACCAGAAACGATACGTTCAACATATGAATTTTGTCGGGCAAGATATGATTCTTGAAGCGGTCTTCAAAAACCATGATGTTGTCGAACGCGAGCGAACCGCAGATCAGGGCTGACATTAAATTATCTTCCATGCAGAAAAACGCGGCGCACATGATACCCGATGAATCTCGGCGCTATTTCGCGCCCGTGCAAACTCGGTACGCCGCATCGCTCGAGTCAGCGGCAATGATTGTCGATTGTCTGTGAATGTACTGCTGAGCTTCGAAATTGGTAGCGCCCTGGCGGTAGTTGCGATGTTTGCCATGGGCGAGTTGGTCTTGGTCCGGCTCCGCTTAGCCCGTGGTGGGGATTCCGGGTCCTCATTGCGACTGTGGCGACAATTGCCAGAAATGACGTTGCGCGTTGCAGCTGTATTGAGCTTTGTCGCGCTCGCGTTCCCAAACTTTTTTGGTGTGCGGGCCGCTCCGTCGCTGGTCGAGCTACTGCAGGAGTCGTCATGGGTCCCTCTGGCAGCGCTCAGCAGCGCCCTCGTCACGAGCCTGTGCTTGTCGCGAACCGCACTACCGCGACCCCACCTGGCGCTACTGGTACCGGTACAAGGTTGTGCTGCAATCGCGACACTTTTTGCGATCTATGTGAGCTATTTGGGTGCCAGGTCGGCAGGCGTTTGGCCGGGAGTTCCCTTCGCGGTCGCGCTTGCAGTGATGGCCGGGATCAGCCACTGGCTAGCGGTCGAATTGGGGCGCGAGCTGGAACGCAGGTTCGGCGGGCCGTCGGGGCATTTTGCATGCGCCCTCGAACTGCCGCTGCAAACGCCGGTTCTGATCTACTACGCGATGGCACTAGGCCGGCAAATTGCGATGTGAATCTAGCGTCACGCAGAGACCTGTGCCGGCTCACTGCGATTCAGCACTGCAGCGAGAAAGCGCCCGGTATGAGACTCCGGGTTGGCGGCCACATCTTCCGGCAGACCTACGGCAACAACGTCACCGCCTTTGTTTCCGCCTTCCGGGCCGAGGTCAATTATCCAATCAGCCGTCTTTATCACGTCGAGATTGTGCTCAATCACAACAACGGTGTTGCCATGATCGCGCAGTCGATGCAGCACCTTGAGCAATTGTTCAATGTCGTAAAAATGCAATCCGGTGGTCGGTTCATCCAGGATGTAGAGCGTTTTTCCGGTGTCGCGTTTAGACAATTCGCGCGACAACTTGACCCGCTGCGCCTCACCTCCCGACAAGGTCGTCGCGTTTTGTCCGAGCTTGATATAGGACAAGCCGACCTCCGTCAGAGTTTGTAGTTTTGTCGCCAACACCGGCACAGCGTCGAAAAACTGGCGCCCCTCTTCAACGGTCATATCGAGCACTTCGCTGATGCGTTTGCCCTTATAGGTGATTTCCAGGGTTTCGCGGTTATAGCGCTTGCCCTTGCAGAGATCGCAGGGCACATACACATCGGGAAGAAAATGCATCTCAACTTTGATCAAGCCATCACCCTGGCAGGCTTCACAGCGACCACCCTTCACATTAAAGCTGAAGCGCCCCGGTTTATAGCCACGTGAACGTGCTTCCGGCGTGGCGGCAAACAGTTCCCGGATTGGCGTGAACAGCCCGGTGTAGGTAGCAGGATTCGAACGCGGCGTTCGACCGATCGGGCTTTGGTCGATGTCGACCACCTTGTCGACCTGCTCTAACCCAACGATCTGGCGGTGCTCGGCCGGCTTGGTCGCTGCACCGTTCAGATCTCGTGCCGTGACCTTGTACAGCGTGTCGTTAACCAGGGTCGATTTGCCTGACCCGGATACGCCGGTGACGCAGGTCATCAGACCCAGCGGTATCGTCACGTCGACATCGTTGAGATTATTCCCGCTCGCACCTTCAATCTTCAGTACCCGTTTCGGGTTCGAAGCGACGCGCAGCGGCGGCACTGCGATTGCGCGGCGGCCCGACAAGTACTGGCCAGTCAACGATTCCGAACACGCCGCGATGGCATCAGGCGTACCCTGCACCACAATCTGGCCGCCATGCACACCTGCGCCCGGCCCCATATCAACAACGTAGTCCGCCGCTCGGATAGCTTCCTCATCGTGCTCGACGACAATCACCGTGTTACCGAGATCGCGTAAATGTTCCAGGGTCCCGAGAAGTCGTTCGTTGTCGCGCTGGTGCAAGCCTATCGAGGGTTCGTCGAGGATATACATCACCCCGACCAGTCCGGCCCCGATTTGACTGGCGAGGCGAATACGCTGAGCTTCGCCACCGGACAAGGTGTCGGCGCTACGATCGAGGGTCAGGTAGTCCAGCCCTACGTTAACGAGGAACTGCAGACGCAATTGCACTTCTTTGACGATTTTCTCTGCGATCTCACCGCGCCTGCCACTCAGTTTAAGTTGTGCAAAAAATTCTGTCGTCGCGCCGATCGGCAATGCTGTAATTTCGGCAAGATTGTGCTCCTGAACGAACACATTGCGCGCAGCCCGATTCAGTCTCGTGCCGTTGCAATCGGCGCACGGTCGCGTGCCGAGATAGCGAGCCAGATCTTCGCGCACCATGTTTGAATCAGTTTCACGATAACGGCGCTCCATGTTCGGCAGCACGCCCTCAAAGGCATGCTTGCGCGTATAGGTTTTGCCGCCCGATTTCAGATAGGTAAATTCGATTTCTGTCTTGCCGCTACCGCGTAAGATGACCTCTCTCACGTGCGATGAGATTTCCGAGAACGGCTGGTCAATATCAAATTTATAGTGCTTGGCAAGTGCGTTGATGAGCTGAAAATAATACGCATTGCGTCGATCCCAACCCCGGATAGCGCCGGCCGGCAGACTCAGGTCCGTCTGCTGCACCACCCGCTCCTCGTCGAAATACTGCACCACGCCGAGACCGTCGCAGGCGCCGCAGGCGCCGACTGGATTATTGAATGAGAACAACCGCGGCTCCAGCTCATCAATGCTGAATCCGCAGGCCGGACAGGCAAACCGTGACGAGAACAACAATTCGGCCCCCTCGCCATCCAGCGGCAACACACGCGCAACGCCTTCGCCTAATTCAAGTGCTGCTTCGAAAGATTCGGCCAGCCGCAGTCTGATGTCGTCGCGCACCCGAAACCTGTCAACGATAACGTCGATATCATGTTGCTTGCGCAATGCGAGCGTCGGTGGGTCATCGAGCATGACCGTCTCGCCGTCGACCAGCGCGCGCACGTAACCGAGCCGCGCGAGTTGCTCGAACACCTGGTGATGTTCGCCTTTGCGTCCACGCACGACCGGGGCCAGCAGCATCCAGCGCGAATCCGCCGGTAGCGCCAACACTTGATCACACATCTGGGAGACTGCCTGAGCTTCAAGAATTTCGGAGTGATCGGGACAGCGTGGTTCGCCGACGCGCGCAAACATGAGCCGCAAATAGTCGTAAATTTCTGTAATCGTGCCAACTGTCGAACGCGGGTTATGCGAGGTCGATTTTTGTTCAATGGAAATGGCCGGTGACAGACCTTCGATGTGGTCAATGTCGGGCTTTTCCATCATCGAAAGGAATTGGCGTGCATAGGCCGACAACGATTCCACGTAACGTCGCTGACCCTCAGCGTAGATGGTGTCGAACGCGAGAGACGATTTGCCGGAACCGGACAGGCCCGTGATCACGATCAACTTATCGCGCGGCAGATCGACGTCGATATTTTTCAGATTGTGAGTCCGGGCTCCGCGAAGTTGAATGGTGTCCATCAAGCGCTCATTTTGTGGTGGTAGAAGGCGCCGCAAAGAAATGGCGCAAAATCAGATCAAGCGACCACTATACGACCTTTATGAACCGGGCCTCAATGTCATTCTGGGCTTTTCCATGAGCAGCAGACCGGCAGCCCTATGGCGCGGGTCGAACGGCCCCGATAGCTGGCAAAACAACGGCATCCGGAGCACTTTTTTGCTGCGCCGACCGGGACGCCTGAAGCGTTGTCGCGCTCCCGGCACCCCTTCACAAAGGCCCTGACTCGCTCGCCCCCCTCCGGTAAGATCCGGGCTTCACCGACCAGGGATGGTCACCTTCAAAAAGACAAGGGAGAATTTCCACATGGCACGTGGACTGAACAAAGTCATGCTCATCGGCAACCTCGGTAGCGACCCTGAAGTGCGTTACACGGCAAGCGGCAGCGCGGTCGCCAATATTCGTCTCGCAACAGCCGAGTCGTGGCGCGATAAAGATAGTGGCGAACAGCAGGAACGCACAGAATGGCATCGCGTGGTGTTCTTCGCGCGCCTGGCTGAAATCGTCAGCGAATATCTACGCAAAGGCTCGCAGATTTACATCGAAGGGCGCCTGCAAACGCGCAAGTGGCAAGACCGCGACGGGAACGACCGATACACCACCGAAATTGTTGCCGGCGAAATGCAGATGTTGGGCTCGCGCGGCACAGGCAGTGGTGGTGGCGCACCTGCAGCGGCGAGCGGCGGAAGCGCTCCAGCGGCAGCGGACGGCGGAGATCGCCCTGCTAGCGCACCGCCGCCCCGGCAGCCTGCTCAATCGAACGCACCGCCGGCCAACGAGCCGCCGATGGGTGATTTCGACGACGACATTCCGTTTTAGAATCTACCAAGAATTTTTCCGTAAACTAAACCCCATTTAGGTCTTCTATTTGGGGTTTTATTGTTGTTTACGCTTTCCCCTTGATGTTATCATGTTGTTCTTGTAGGCGATACTAGGATGGCATGTAAACAGTGCTTGCTGGATACAGGATAAAGCTCATCAGCATGGTCTCTGGTGAGAGGCTCCCCCTGCTCATTGATGAAGCGGGTAGCCCATTGTTCGCGCCAACTGTCTATGCGCTGACAGAGCTACGGGCGCGAAACCAAGCAACAAACACCATCAGCAGTAATCTAAGAGCAATCCAGGTCTTCTACTTCTTTCTCCACGCCCGCGGGATCGACTTGTCCGCAAGGTTGTCATCCGGAGAGTTGCTCTCCTTGAGTGAGGTGGAGGAACTCTCCCGAGTGTGCAGACTGCCTCTAAGTCGCCTCGACGTGGAGTTGAACAGCGCAACCGTGAGTAAGGCATCATCCAATGCAGTCTCGCTTGAGAAGGCGAGGATGCACTTGCAGAACCTTCCAAATGACGAGGTCAAGCCAGCCTTCGCTGGCATACGTATGCATTACATCCGTGCATACGTTCAATGGCTCGCATCGGATTACGCTGCCCGCAACCAGATGGACGACAGAACAACCGATTCTCTAAGCGCCTCACTGAATAGCGTCCTCTCAACTATCACTGCGCGGATTCCGAAGATAAGAAACCACGGACCGCTCCAGCAGCGTGAAGGATTGGCGCCGGAGTCGATAGCCGAACTGTTAAGAGTGGTCTCGCCTCAATCGCCAGACAATCCCTGGCAACGTGAACATACACGCCAACGAAATGCCCTGATCGTTCATTGGCTGTATTACTTGGGTCTGCGACGCGGGGAATTACTCGGCTTGAGAATCGGTGATATTGATTTTCGCAAGGGAACAGCGACCATCCACCGCAGGGCAGATGACAATAATGATCCCAGAACGAACCAGCCTCAATCGAAGACAAGGGCGCGCGAAATTCCTCTCGGTGAAGGACTGAAATCGCTCACGTATACCTACGTCATGGATTTCAGGTCTACGCTCGAAGGGGCCAGAAAGCACGACTTTCTTTTCTGCGCCGACATTACGGGCCGGCCGATGTCACTTCCGGCATTGAACAAAGTATTCACCGTATTGCGTCAAAAATGTCCAAATCTTCCTGTTTCGCTTTCCCCGCACGTCATGAGGCACACCTGGAATGATCGTTTTTCAGAGGATATGGACCAGCGGAAAACTCCAGAAGAATCCGAGAAGAAACTGCGCTCTTACCTTATGGGATGGTCGGAAACATCAGGCACTGCTGCGACCTACACTCGCCGTCACACAAGGAAGAAAGCGCAAGAAGTCTCTTTGCAAATGCAAGAACAGATGATAGGAGACGACCAAAACAATGCGTGAACTGACACCTGAACACTCCGGTTTTTCTGCAACGCTAAATCTGCCTGCGCAAGCACGGACGCGCTCGGGTGTTCAGTTCAACCCACTCGCCGAACGCTGGTCCTATCGAGACAACACAGAGACCGTCAGCTTGAACTTCAGCAAGTTTCAATTAGTGACAGATACTTTCATGTCCGCTTCCAAGCTGACTTTTCTCTGGTACGCCGAGAACATGTCTTCCGCCCATTTGCATAATTTGCACCAACGACTTGAGCATTTCATAAGACTAGTGACAGATGGTCGTGATGATCCATTAAACGAAATCACAAGCCAAGACGTACTCAACTATAAGGCTGGCTTGAGAAAGCGCGATAGTTGGTATCTGGGTAGTCTGTCCGGACTGCTTCAAAAGTGGCATGAACTAGGCTATCCGGGAGTGTCGCAGGACGCCGTGGCGTTGCTAAAGCAATTACGCATTCAGGGCAATCTTAAGGGCGAGGCGGTTCTAACAATGGACACCCGGCACGGCCCCTTCACCGAGATTGAAATCCAGTCTATCCATGCCGGATTGGAGAGCGCCAAAGCTGATGGCCGGATTAACCTGGAAAGCTACCTCCTCGTTCACCTCTACATGCTTCTGGGTCAACGCTCAGTTCAATATGCGGGGTTAAAGGTGTGCGACGTGGGCGTAGGCCGATCTCAGGATGGATCGGCCGTTTACACGCTGCACATTCCTCGGGCAAAGCAACGAGCGCAATTGTCTCGTACCGAATTCAAAGATCGGGTGCTCATTCCACAAATTGGAGAGTTGCTGGTCGATTACGCTAATCAGGTTCGTAGCGCGTACACAGAAAGGCTGTCCGACCCATCACAAGCGCCGCTTTTTCCCGCCAAGCAGAGCCGATCCAACGAGCCTGCCGGCTTTAGCTTCCATCGAACCTCCGATTCTTTGGCAGATTCCGTCGAAAGAACAGTCAAAAAGTTAAAAGTGATCTCGGAACGAACGGGCCAACCGATTCACATCACGGCCACGCGATTCCGCCGCACTGTGGGAACAAGAGCGGCAACGGAGGGACACGGTGAATTGATCATCGCCGAGCTTCTTGATCATTCGGATACCCAGAACGTTGGGGTCTACGTAGAAGCTGTTCCGGGGATTGTGGAGCGCATCGACCGAGCCGTGGCCTTGCAAATGGCTCCGTTGGCTCAAGCGTTCGCTGGAATCATCATCAATGACGAATCTCAGGCGACACGTTCAGGTGACCCAACGAGCCGCATTATCGATCCACGCTTCGACACGTCGATGACGCCCATGGGTAACTGCGGAAAATTTGGATTTTGCGGCTCGCTGGCCCCTATTGCCTGCTACACATGCAGCAACTTTCAACCTTGGCTCGATGGCCCGCACGATGCGGTTTTGATGCACCTAATCTCAGAACGAGAACGATTACTTGTTGGCAGTGATATACGGATCGCATCGATCAATGACCGAACAATTCTCGCGGTTGCCGAAGTCGTCAAACAATGTGAGGACATTCAAATAGCCGAGTCGGAGACGCCGAATGTCTGAGATCGTTTTATTTAGACCAAAGGCTGAACTAGATGCCTCAGGGAACCTATCGGGATTCGTGACGTCTTGCCGGAACGACCTAACAGTGTTTGGAACCGACTTACCTTTTGATGAAGATGTATGGGACGTCACCAAGGCACTGGCCTTGAAAGGTCATGGAAAGAAGCGTCATCGACTTGTCTTTAGCACCCTGGGCGGCGGCAAAGACAGACCACTGCGATTCATGCCAGAACCCTTTCTTTCATTTTCCAAGGCATACCTGCGCTACATGCATGGATTCCGACCAACTAAAATCATTGCTTTCCGGCTAACCGCTTTGCGGGCGTTAGAGGCTGCGCTCTCTGAAGACGGTGAAGCCCCCGATCCCGTTAGAACTGATACAGGGGTTCTGAATCGTGCAGCACAGTTGATCGCTCAACACTACACAGAGGCTGCGGCTTATCGTATTGGTGGACAACTGGAGATGACAGCAGATTTCTTGGCGAAAAATCGACTGACTGTTGCGCCTGTTCGTTGGCGCAACCATCTTAGCCGACCGGAAGATACCGTCCGGGTTGGTGTCGAGTTCGACAATCGCCGCCGGGCCAAGATGCCATCCCAAGCGGCGTTAGATGCCCTACCGAAGACATTCACCCTTGCCACGAAGCCCTCTGATGTAATCATCAGCTCCGTGGCCGCAATTCTTTGTGCTTCGCCTGATCGAATCAGCGAGACACTGATGCTGCCCAAAGACTGCGAAGTTCGCCAGAAGACTGGCGAAAATGGCGGCGAGGCATATGGTTTGCGGTGGTGGCCGGCAAAAGGTGCTGAGCCAATGGTGAAGTGGATCGTTCCATCTATGGTCAGCGTCGTCCAGGAAGCCATTAGCAAAATCCAAGTGGTAACTGAGCAAGCGCGCCATGTTGCGAAATGGTACGAGGACCACCCCGCCGACATTTACCTCGAAAACCATTTAAAACGGCTTCGCGATCTTGAATGGCTCTCGTTTGAAGAGGTCGCGAATGTGCTTGGATTTACTGGCGCAAATGCGGCCAGAGCGTGGTGTAAATCGAACGCCATAGAAGAAGCGGGTGCTCGGGGGAACCGTAAAGCCGCATTCTCCGACGTCCAAAAGGCAGTTATTGGAATGTTGCCTGAGGGTTTCCCCATCCTCGACAAAGAAACCAGCCTGAGGTACAGCGACGCCTTGTTAGTAGTTAGAGCCAATGAGATGCATTCCCAGCGCGGCACTTACGCCTGCGTAATTGAGTCCGTATCGATCAACCAAATCAACACAGGTTTGGGCGGACGTTCGGAGCATGGTTTCGGCTCGATATTCACGCGGTTTGGCTTTACCGAACCGGATGGCAGCTTCATCAAGGTCAATACGCACCAGTTCAGACATTATCTCAACACACTGGCGCAAGCTGGTGGCATGAGCCAACTGGATATTGCCAAGTGGTCTGGTCGAAAAGATATTCGACAGAACGCTACCTACGACCATGTCTCCGCTGACCAGATGCTCCAGAAAATCAGAGACGCGGTTGGGGATGAAAATCAGATGTTCGGACCCCTGGCCGAATTGCCCGAAAAACTGCTAATTCCGCGAGAAGAATTCGCACGCCTCAAGGTTCCTACCGCTCATACGACTGATCTCGGTTTCTGTATTCACGATTACACAATGTCCCCTTGCCAGATGTACATGGATTGCATTCATTGCGATGACTTGGTCTGTGTAAAAGGTGATACGGAGAAAAACGAACAGCTCCGTCTGAGGTTGCAAGAAGCCCGCGATCTTGAGGCCCGGGCAGAGCAAGCTGTTGATAGTGGGTACTCTGGGAGTGATCGCTGGCTGGCTCATCACAAATCGACAGTCAAACGCTTGTCGGAACTTTGCGCGATTATGGACGACCGCAAGATACTGTTTGGAGCGGTCGTTCAGTTATCACCGAGAGATGGTTCGCCGCGCCTCGAAGACGTCGTGCAAACAACGCTGCCAGAAACCAGCGAGACGGATATCCCAGTAGACCTGCGATCCAGCATTGTCTCGTCGATGGAGAATTGATATGGCTCAGAAACGCTCCAAAAATCTTGGCGACGCCGAAATCAAACAGATTGTTGAGATTCTTGACGGTTGGTCGGGAAAGCTAGGTTGGGAACTGCTAATCGATGCAATCGAAATACGAATGTTTAATCGGTATTCCCGACAAGCGCTATACCGGCACGAGCGCATACGTCATGCTTTTGCACTCAGGAAAAATGAACTGTCGGGGCATGACGGAAATGTTCGCAGGGTCACATCACCACAGTTGCAAATAGCACTGGATCGCATTGCTCGGCTTGAAACAGAAAACAAGCGACTCGATTCGGAGAATAGCCGACTGTTGGAGCAGTTTGCGCGCTGGGCCTACAACGCCCACACTCGGGGGATAGACCATCGCTTTCTGAATCGTCCTTTGCCTCCCGTAAATAGGGGCCAAACGACAATCTAAAAGGGCTGGCCTACTTGGTTTTTCCGAACTGACTCAGAAAAACGAATCTTTGACGGCCTGGGACGGTTTACTGTGTATAAATGAATCGAACGCCGGTCAAAAGCTCAGCCACAAGTTCGGTCGCCGATGGAAATTCGGCGAACAAGAAGTGGATCAGGCTTGGGAGCAACCAGCAGAGCGAGGACGGAAATGACTGAAGCCACAACATCGCGGGTCGCCCCCCACGTGTCCGTGCGTTCGGATGCCAGAATCGGGCAGGCTGGGGCGGCATTCAATGGATAATCCGTTCTTCGAGAAACCGATACTCAATTCTCCATACGACGACCCGAGCAGACATTGGGAACTGGATGAAACGGGTCAGCCGACTCAGCAGATCCTCGAAACCCGCCGTCGCGCAGAATTCATTACCCCGATCCCGAAGCCAAAGAAGCAAAGGGGAGCATCGAAGCAGAAATCTCTCCTGTTCGATGAGGGCAAGGGGCTCTCAACCACAGATCAGCAGTACGACCACACGGCGGTCATCAACGGCGTTCGTCGCGAAGTTGACCAGTGGAGGAAGCTACCGAACCCTAATCAGTGGGGGGTCACGCCGGAATCGGCTCGGCTGCTCCAGCACTGGCGAGATCACCATTTCAGCGATATCCGACCGTTCTTCTGTCAGGTGGAAGCGGCTGAGACCGCGATCTGGCTTACCGAGGTTGCACCCCAGGTCGGAAATGTTGGTAAGAGATTCCTTGACCATCTCGCCAATGCCAACAACGACGCGAACCCCGAGTTGATGCGTCTTGCGCTAAAGCTAGCAACGGGAGCAGGGAAGACAACCGTCATGGCGATGCTGATCGCTTGGCAGACCATCAATGCGGTCCGGCATCCTCAGAGCAAGCGATTCACTCGGGGGTTTCTCATCGTCGCGCCGGGCCTGACCATCCGTGACCGCTTACGTGTTCTTCATCCAAACGACCCCGACAGCTACTACGAAAGTCGCGAACTTGTGCCGGGTGACATGCTGGCTAACCTCGACCACGCTAAAATCGTCATTACCAATTACCACGCATTCAAGCCTCGGGAGCGAATAGACCTGTCAAAAGGAGGCCGGTCGCTTCTCCAGGGTCGAGGCGACGCACTGAATACCGTGGAAACCGAAGGGCATATGCTACAGCGCGTGATGCCCGGACTAATGGGTATCAAGAATATCCTCGTACTAAATGACGAGGCACATCACTGCTATCGGGAGAAGCCGGGCGAAGAACTGGAAGGCGACCTGAAAGGAGACGATAAGAAAGAAGCGCAAAAAAACAAAGAGGCAGCGAGGGTCTGGATTTCGGGCCTGGAATCGGTCAATCGCAAGCTCGGTGTCACCCGCGTGATTGACCTGTCCGCGACCCCATTCTTCTTGAGCGGTTCCGGCTATGCCGAAGGGACACTGTTCCCCTGGACCATGAGTGATTTCTCGCTGATGGATGCGATTGAGTGCGGTATCGTAAAACTCCCGCGAGTCCCCGTCGCCGACAATCTGATTCATCGCGATGAGATGCCGATGTTCCGAAATCTCTGGGAACACATTCGCACGAAGATGCCAAAAAAGGGCAGAGGAAAAGGCGCAACCCTGAACCCTCTGAGTCTGCCAACACAACTCCTCACAGCAATGGATGCACTGTATGGACACTACAAGCTCACATTCGACCTCTGGCAACAGGCAGGCATCAGCGTGCCGCCTTGCTTCATCGTCGTGTGCAATAACACCGCTACCTCGAAGCTCGTATACGACTACATCTCGGGGTTCCAGCGGCAAAACGAAAATGGAACGACGCAGCTAGAGTTCGGCAAGCTACCCCTCTTCCAGAACCATGACGAGCACGGCAATGCGTTAGGGAGACCCAAGACCCTATTGATTGACAGCGAGCAGCTTGAGTCTGGCGATGCACTTGATAAGAACTTCCGAAACATAGCGGAAGATGAAATCGAACGTTTCCGGCGCGAGATTATCGAGCGCACTGGCGATCGCGGCCAGGCAGAGAACATCTCCGACCAGGACTTGCTCCGTGAAGTGATGAACACCGTGGGCAAGCCAAATCGCCTGGGTGACTCGATTCGCTGTGTCGTCTCTGTATCCATGCTGACCGAAGGATGGGACGCCAATACCGTTACCCACGTCCTGGGCGTGCGTGCGTTCGGAACTCAATTGCTCTGCGAGCAGGTAATCGGGCGTGCGCTGCGCAGGCAATCCTACGACTTGAATGAAGAAGACCGATTCAACGTCGAATACGCTGACGTTCTGGGAATCCCTTTTGACTTCACGGCGAAGCCGGTCGTCGCGACACCAGCACCTCCGAGGGAAACCATTCACGTTCGAGCAGTTCGTCCAGAGCGAGACGACCTCGAAATTCACTTTCCCCGCGTTGCTGGATACAGAACCGAACTTCCAGAAGACCGGTTGACAGCCGAGTTCACCAATGACTCGACCCTTGAGTTAACGCCAGATTTGATCGGAGCAACGGAAACGCAGAATTCTGGGATCATTGGTGAACCCGTTGACCTTAATCTTGTACACACTGGTGACGTTCGTCCGTCTCAAGTCGTCTATGAGCTAACGTCTCATCTGCTGCTAACGAGATGGCGGGACGAGAACGGTGACCCCAAGCTCCATCTGTTCGGACAATTGAAACGGATTACTCGGCAATGGCTGCAAGAGCATCTGGTATGCAAAGGTAAGACGTATCCGGCGCAACTCAAGTACAAGATGATCGCGGACATGGCGTGTCAGCGCATCATGCTTGGTATTAACCGCTCAGAGACTAAGAAAGGACGAAGAATCTTTGCCGTCCTCGACCCGTATAACCCTTCTAGTTCCACGGCGCATGTGAGCTTCAACACGTCGAAGACTGACCGCCACGAGACCGACCCCCGACGGTGCCACGTCAATTGGGCAATTCTCGACAGTGAGTGGGAGCGGGAATTCTGTCGTGTCGCCGAATCCCACCCGCGAGTAAAGGCTTACGTGAAAAATCACAACCTCGGGCTCGATGTGCCTTATCGCTATGGGTCAGAGATGCGCAAATACATACCGGACTTCATCGTCCTTGTGGACGACGGCCATGGCGATGACGATCTCTTGCATCTCATCGTCGAGATCAAGGGGTTTCGCCGTGAGGATGCGAAGGACAAGAAGAACACCATGGAGACTTATTGGATACCCGGCGTTAACAACCACGGCGGTTACGGACGTTGGTGCTTTGCTGAATTCACCGATGTCTATGAGATGCAATCCGACTTCGCTGCGAAGGTGGAAGCGGCGTTCGACAAGATGATTGATGCCGTCGCGGCAGAGACCGTAGTGTAGAGGAATCGAGATGGCTAAAAGAACGAAAACGTCGAGCCGGAAATCCGTTAAGTCGCTGACCCACGAGGAAGCAACGCGCAAAAATATTCCGACCGCCGAACACCAGTCAATCATGCAGAAGGAGGAGCAGAGCTCAGTACGGATTGCCTACCAGCGGCGTGATCGCGATCTCGACCCTCAGCTTGTCTGGCGCGGCAAGGACGAACAGGACTGGTCCGACTTAATCGCGCACGCGCCGCCGATCTACATCCAAGAAAAGGTGCACCCCAAATTCTTGATCGATGATCTGCTGAAACGTACGCAAGCAAACAACAAGGTTGACGCCGAACAAATCGATCTCTTCTCTGACTTCAACGGTCTACCCGACGACAGTGACAAGACCGAGTTCTACCAACACGACGCGAACTGGACCAATCGCATGATTCTGGGCGATAGCCTTCACGTTATGGCGTCGTTGGCAGAACGCGAAGGATTGCGCGGGCAAGTACAGTGTATCTATCTCGACCCCCCGTATGGCATCAAATTCAACTCGAATTTTCAATGGTCAACGACAAGCCGTGACGTAAAGGATGGCAGTGTCGAACACATCACCCGCGAACCGGAACAGGTCAAGGCATTTCGCGATACGTGGCGAGATGGAATTCACTCTTACCTCACGTATCTAAGGGACCGCCTGACTGTGGCGCGAGACTTATTAGCAGACTCTGGCTCTATCTTTGTGCAAATCGGGGATGAAAACCTCCATCGGGTTCGCGTGCTGTTAGACGAAGTGTTTGGTGAAGATAGCTTTAAGTCAATTATTCAATTCGTCTCAAACTCGGGATTGGCTCAAGCGGAAGGTCTGGCAACTGTTGGTGATTATGTTCTTTGGTACGCCAAGAACCCCGCCAAGCTCAAGTTTCGCAAGCTGAACATTGAGCGCCCGCAGACGGATGCTGCAGCCGCTGCATATTCGATGATTCGGCTTGAAAGAGGAGAGCGCCGCTCTTTGACGCGAACCGAGAAAGCAACCGGAAAGTTACCGGAAGCAGCTAGCCTCTACCGACACATGGATATCAGTAAACCCGGTCCAGGGAGTAGATACGAGATTGATTTTCAGGGGCGGCAATTTAACCCGGGCAAGAGATGGTGGGGTACTACTCCAGAGGGGATTGAGCGACTAAAGAAGGCAGATCGCCTCGCTGCTACAAAGTCTACTTTGTGGCAGATCAAGTTCTACAACGACTTTGCGTATACGCCGTTGACGAACCATTGGTCGGACACGGCATCCAGTTTTGCTTCTGACAAAGTTTATGTTGTTCAAACAAATACCAAGATTGTGCAGCGCTGCATCCTGATGACGACGGACCCTGGGGACTTGGTCCTTGACCCGACATGTGGTGGTGGAACTAGTGCGTATGTCGCCGAACAGTGGGGTCGTCGATGGATAACAATTGATACTTCGCGTGTGGCACTGGCTTTGGCCCGTGGTCGAATTATGGGCGCTCGCTATCCGTACTACTTGCTGGCGGATAGTTCTGCCGGAAAAGCTAGAGAGGCTAAAGTGACTCAGTCCTCGCCGTCTCGTGGCGCGTCCTACGGCAACATCCGACAAGGGTTCGTCTATCAACGAGTGCCACGAATAACGCTCGCCGCAATTGTTGCCAACGCCGAGCTCGATACTATCTGGGAAACGTTCGAGGAGACTCTTGAACCATTGCAGGGACAACTAAACGAAGTCCTGAAACAGAACTGGCAAGAGTGGGAGATTCCACGTGAGCCTGAAGATGGCTGGTCCCAAGAGACGATTCGGCTACACTCGGAGTGGTGGGAGCGCCGCATTGCACGGCAGAAGGAGATCGATGCATCAATCGCCGCAAAAGCCAATTCCGAATACCTCTACGACAAGCCCTATGAGGATGCTGGCGTTGTTCGTGTCGCAGGTCCATTCACAGTGGAAAGTCTTTCACCGCACCGGGTACTGGCAGTAGGAGAAAACGACGAACTGATCGACAACGTTGCCGATGCCCACGGTCGCTACGGGGAAGAAATCGATTTCGTTCAGATGATCCTCGAAAACCTCAAGACAGCCGGGGTTCAGCAGGCGCATAAGGACGACCGCATCATTTTTACCTCCCTTACTCCTTGGGCCGGAGACCTTATCTGCGCAGAAGGTCGTTACATCGAAGGAGCGACGGGTGAGGAGAAAGTTGCAACCGGCTCCGAGAAGCGAGCAGCCATATTAATCGGTTCCGAGTTTGGAACTGTATCGCGGCCCGATCTCGTCCTTGCAGCCCGCGAGGCTGGTGACGCTGACTTCGACGTTCTGATTACTTGCGCATTCAACTACGACGCGCACTCGGCGGAGCTCAATAAGCTCGGTCGCATTCCTGTGCTGAAAGCTCGTATGAATGCTGACCTGCACATGGCGGATGATCTCAAGAATACCGGCAGGGGTAACTTGTTCGTCATCTTTGGCGAGCCGGATATTGACATCGTTGAATCGGAAGAGGACCAGATTCAAGTCAAAGTAAATGGGGTGGACGTGTTTCACCCGCAGACCGGCGAAGTGCGGTCGGATGGACCGAATGGAATCGCCTGCTGGTTTATTGACACGGACTATAACGAGGAGAGCTTCTTCGTTCGGCATGCATACTTCTTAGGCGCAAACGACCCGTACAAGGCGTTGAAGACGACCCTAAAAGCAGAGATCAACGAAGACGCCTGGGCGAGCTTAAATAGTGATACATCGCGACCATTCACGAAGCCAGTATCTGGTCGGATTGCAGTCAAGGTAATCAACCATCTGGGCGACGAAGTGATGAAAGTATTTCGGGTGAGCTGATGCAATTCCGGATCGCGGACACTTTCACGGACAGCCTCGGCAAACTGACCGGCGACGAGCAGAAGAACGTAAAAACGACCGCATTCGATCTGCAACTGAATCCGGCTAACCCCGGATTACAGCTCCATAAGCTCAGCGCAGCTCGTGACCCAAACTTCTGGTCGGTTCGGGTCAGCCGAGATGTTCGGGTCATTGTTCATCGCACCTCGGAAGGTCTCCTGCTCTGCTATGTCGATCATCACGACAAAGCGTACAAGTGGGCAGAGCGCCGAAAGCTGGAAACGCATCCCAAGACCGGCGCAGCGCAACTCGTTGAGATACGTGAAACGGTACAGAAGATTACCGTTCCGAAGTACGTTGAGGAGGAAGTGCTTCCCGCTTCGAAGCCCGCCTTGTTTGAGCATATGGAGGACGAAGAACTCCTCAAGTATGGCGTGCCACAGGAGTGGGTGGCAGACGTTCGTGCAGCCAACGAGGACACGCTACTAAATCTGGCGGACCATCTTCCGAGCGAAGCAGCAGAGGCACTGCTGGAGCTTGCGACGGGTGGACAACCGGCAATCCTGCAGCCCGAGATTTCTGGCGGCGATCCGTTTGATCACCCGGACGCGCAACGGCGTTTCCGAGTTATGACCGATACCGACGCGTTGGCGCAGGCACTCGACTATCCGTGGGATAAATGGACTGTCTTTCTTCATCCTGCTCAGCGTCAAATTGTCGAGCGGGACTTCAATGGTCCCGCCCGCGTCTCCGGCTCAGCGGGCACGGGAAAAACCATCGTTGCACTCCATCGAGCGGTTCGTCTCGCCCAGAAAAATTCCGAGGCGCGTGTACTCCTCACGACATTCTCGGAAACTCTAGCGAATGCTTTGCGAACGAAGCTGCGCCGCCTCATCAACAACAAACCTCGGCTTGGCGAGCGTATTGAAGTTCATGCCATCGACGCAGTTGCGGACAGGCTGTATCGATCAGAACACGGTCCTGTCAGTGCTGCTTCCTCTGCCGACATTCAGTCTCTTTTGGATCAAGCACACCACGGGGGTGATGCGCAGAAGTTTAGCTCTCGATTCTTGCTCAGTGAATGGCAAGATGTCGTAGACGCTTGGCAGTTGGCGTCATGGGAGGATTACCGCGACGTGAAGAGGCTAGGCAGGAAGACGCGGCTATCAGAAGGTCAACGTTCTGCTGTGTGGTCGTGTTTCGAGAAGGTTAGACAAGGTCTTGAAGAACGCGGGCTAGTAACACGGTCGGAGATGTTCACGCGACTCGCTGACTCACTACGCAACCGCCGCCATTATCCATTCGAGTTTGCCGTTATAGACGAAGCACAGGACATCAGCGTGGCGCAGCTTCGATTCCTTGCCGCATTGGATGGTGACAGGCCGAACGCCTTATTCTTCGCCGGAGACTTAGGGCAACGTATCTTCCAAACGCCGTTCTCTTGGAAATCACTTGGTGTGGATATTCGTGGGAGGTCGCAGACGCTGCGTATCAACTATCGGACGTCACATCAGATCCGGAGGCATGCTGACCGCCTGTTGGGACTAGAAGTCTCGGATGTAGACGGCAATGTTGATGATCGTCGAGGGACGGTTTCCGTGTTCAACGGACCTAATCCAAAGATCGAGACGTTCGACACCGCAGAGTTGGAGTCGAAGTCGGTCGGGCAATGGTTGAAAGACCTAGAGAACGAGTCAGTGCGTCCGCACGAGATTGGCATCTTTGTCCGCTCATCAGGCGAACTGGACCGGGCACGGGCCGCGGTGCAGAGTGCGGGGCTCCCGTTCAAGGTTCTGGATGAGCATGTTGAGACGACTCATGGCCAGTGTTCAGTAAGTACCATGCATCTAGCGAAGGGGTTGGAATTCCGAGCGGTAGCCGTAATGGCTTGTGATGATGAAGTGCTTCCGTCCCAGGAGCGGATTGAAAGCGTATCGGATGACGCCGATTTGGCAGAGGTCTACGACACTGAGCGCCATCTACTATACGTGGCGTGCACTCGCGCTCGCGATCATCTACTCGTTACTGGTGTTTCGCCGGAATCCGAGTTTCTTGACGATCTACGTACTTGATACTCCATAGTTTAGGATCTGTAAGAAGAAAGAGGAGTAATTGGTAATTAAGTTGACATATTATTCCAGCAATAAATCATAATATACTGTTTTTATGAGTGTTTTTTGCTGTTTACGTCGAATAAGTGAACACTACCATTTTAGTTTCCCGCCGAGCTGCACAGCGTGTTTGCTAGCTGCGGCGTTCGCCAGATCGCGAGCGCCACAGCACAACACACATGTCTTTGCGCCGGCAAGCCGGTCGGTGAAACCACACCCGGTTACGAGCAGATTCTCGCGCCCAAGGCCGCCGGCATTAAATGCGTCGTGAAATGTCCGAACAATGTTTCAGAGCTCGCGACGGAGATCTGGCGGCATGGCGTGGACCTTAAGACCGTTTAGCCAGCACCGCCATGAGCTTCAACACAAGGGCTAAACCTGCAAGAGCGTGATGGAGGGGGAATTCCACATCGGATCAGTGTCGAAGCCGCGCACAAGCACAATGTAATCGCCGCTACCGGCCAGGCCGAGCTCCGCGGCGATCCGGCGCGTGAGCTGATTCGGATTCTCACTCCCAGCACCGGCGTCAACATACGGAATCAGGCCCCACATTAAACTCATGCGGCGGCACACACGCGGATCACTTGATATCGCCACCACCGGTGCTGACGGTCGCGCAGCGCTAATCGTCGCCGCAGTCATACCTTGTCGTGAGATAACGAGCACTCCATGAGCCTGCAAATCGGCCACGAGTTTCGCAGTGGCATCGGCAACGGCATCACCAAGCGGCGCTACTTTACCGCCTGTATGCGCGTCCGAGAGATCCGTCCCTACATTAGCGTGCCAGTGATACGACTCGGTCTGACGCGCGACCCGATCCATCATCTGTACTGCCTCCAGGGGATACTTGCCGACCGCGGACTCCCCGGAAAGCATTACTGCATCAGCAGCGCTGGCAACAGCGAACGCAACATCGGCTACTTCAGCGCGGGTCGGTCGCGCGCTAGTAATCATCGACTCCAACATTTGGGTCGCGACTATCACTGGTTTATTGAGTGCACGCGCACGCGCGATCAGTTGCGCCTGGGCAAGTGGCACTTGCTCCGGGTTCAGCTCAACGCCAAGGTCCCCTCGTGCCACCATAATCGCATCGGTCTCCTCGAAAATGCCTTCGATATTGGTCAGCGCCTCGGGTTTTTCGATCTTGGCGACAATGTCGACGTTGACCGGGCTTGCGTTTATCAACTCACGCAATTCACGGATATCGGCCGCGCTACGCACGAACGATAAGGCCAGAAAATCGACCTCCTGGCCAAGTGCAAAGCGCGCGTCTTCGCGATCTTTTTCGGTCAGCGATGGGGCGGAAACGGTACTGCCGGGCAGGTTAATACCCTTGTGGTCACCCACTACACCACCCGCCAGAATCACACAGAACACCTCTTCCCCGTCGATTCGTTCGACCCGCAGTTCGACCGCACCGTCATTGAGCAGAATTCGATCGCCGACGTTAACGTCATGCGGCAGCGCTGCGTACTGAGAGGGAATCAGGGTTTCGTCCCCGAGCACATCGGCTGTGGTGATCGTGACTTCGGCCCCGGCTTGCAGATCCACAGCACCCTCGCGGAATTTTCCTGCGCGAATCTTAGGGCCACACAAATCCGCAAGTATCGCTGTCGAGGTACCCAGCTCCGCGGCCGCGTTGCGGATCATCGATATCGCTTGCTCGTGTTCGGCGTGTGTTCCGTGGGACATGTTCACCCGGAACACATTGACGCCGGCTTCGATCAAATCTCGCAGCATCGTCGGTGAATTCGAAGCAGGGCCTACGGTCGCGACGATTTTGGTGCGACGATATTTGAGGAGATCGAGTTCAGTGACTATCGGCATCGGCGGCACCGCCTGTCGGCTAATATTCGATTCGAGTATCGCATAAACATACAACTTCATCGTCCGGCGATGTCGGTTGCACTGAACTCCTGCAGACACACTCAAAAAGTGTGCGAGTATGCCGATTAAGGCATGCGCGTAGATGTCGAGGAACGCAGTTTGTGCGAAACAACAACAGCAATGCAGAACAACGCGCAACGCGGCCGATGGGCGTCGGTCCCGGGGGCCCGGCACTGCCTCCCGCGTGAGCCTCGATGTCCCAATCATCCCTAATCCGCTCGCCCAGCTTTGCGCCCATTTTTGCCTGTCAGTTTCTGGGTGCGCTGAACGATAACGTTTTCCGTTTTGCACTGATTATTTTCGTGACATTCACAGTCGCGGAGCGAACAGGAATGGACACCCGCACTCTGGTCGTCATGACGGGCGCGATTTTTATTCTGCCGTTCTTTATGTTTTCTGCTCTGGCCGGGCAGCTCGCAGACCGCTACGAGAAATCGCGCCTGATACGCACCATCAAAACGACGGAGATTGCGGTCATGGGGCTCGGTGCAGCCGGGTTTCTGCTCGGTGACTACATCTTTCTGCTCGTGGTGTTGTTCCTGATGGGAACTCAATCAGCTTTCTTCGGACCGTTGAAGTACGGCGTACTGCCGCAACATCTCACTCGTGAGGAGCTGACCGGCGGGAACGGCCTGATCCAGATGGCAACTTACGTTGCCATTCTTGGTGGTAGCGTACTCGGGGGGGTGCTCGCCAGTCTTGGACGAAGCGCGCCCGTCGCGATCGTATTCAGCGTGGTGGGGCTCGCGCTCGCCGGTCGCCTGGCCGCGCAGTACATCCCTGTGGCGGCCCCAAATGAAGCAGCACTCAAAATCGATTTCAATCCGTTTACTTCGACCTGGGCGCTGATGAACGACAGCCGGCAGAACCGTGAGCTGTTTATTCTTATTTCGCTTATATCGACATTCTGGTTCGTTGGCGCCACCTATCTGAGTGTGGTGCCGACGTTTGGCAAGGAATTGCTGAATGCTAACGAGCAGGCAGTGACGTTATTGAGTGCCGCGTTCACACTCGGCATTGGGGTCGGTTCATTGTCCTGCGAACGGCTCTCGCGCGGCCAGATAGAGCTGGGCCTGGTACCGCCAGCTGCAGTGCTTATCAGCATCGCCTCGTTCGATGTGTGGCTGGCTGGCACGCCGCTCCGGTCGGCCGTGCAACTCACGCCCGAAACATTTTTCGGTTATCCGCCGGCGTTGCGGGTGTTTGGTGATCTGACTTTGATAGGTGCCGCAGGCGCGCTCTATATTGTCCCGCTGTACGCGGCGTTGCAGGCACGCGTCGAGGCGCGTTTTTGTGCTCGCATGCTCGCGGCTCTCAATGTGACCAACGCGTTATTCATGGTCGTCTCAGCAGGCTTCACGCTGCTGTTGTTCCAGCTTGGCGTAACCATCACCCAATTATTCGGTATTGTCGCCGGGCTAAACCTCGCCATCATTATGTTTGGTATGTACTTGCTACCAGAGTTTAGACAGCGTCTGAAAATTCGCATCTGCAACTAGCCGACAATGGTTAAGACGCCGCGAGAATACGAACCGGCAGGCAAGCGCGGCATGTTCTTCCCGTCCTGCCGGAGGCCCGGGCACGATTGTGCGCGGAAATCAGGCGAACGCAATTTCGACAACTTCGGAAAATTCACTAACAAATGCCACCTTCATCCCGCGATGAATGTACTCGGGTAGCTCGGCAAATTCACCGCGCACCATTTCCGGCAGAATTATTTCACTGATGCCGGCGCGCCGGGCCGCGATAATCTTCTCGCGAATGCCCCCTACTGCCAGCACTCGACCGGTCAGGGTCAGTTCGCCGGTCATCGCTAGCGGGCGACTGAGCTGCTGTTTGCCTGCCAGCGACAACAGCGCCGTAGCCATTGTAATGCCGGCGCTTGGACCATCTTTCGGCGTCGCCCCCTCGGGCACGTGCAGGTGCACGAAAGCCTGATCGAAAAATTCTTCGTTGCCACCAAAACGCGCCAGGTTGGCAGCAATGTAGCTGTGCGCTATTTCTGCCGACTCGCGCATCACGTCGCCCAATTGGCCGGTCAACTTAAAGCCCGCATTCTTGCTGTGAATCAGCGCCGCCTCGATATCAAGCGTGGCCCCGCCAAGTTGGGTCCAGGCCAAACCGGTAACGATGCCAATACCGCGTTGCGGTACCTGCGTCTGGAACAGTGGTGCACCCAGGTATTCGTGCAAGTTTTTGCCGGTGACCGCGATTCTCCGCTGACTGTCGTCAATAATCTCAAGCGCGGTTTTGCGTGCAATCCGCCCGAGCTGCTTTTCCAGATTCCGCACGCCAGCTTCGCGCGCATAGCCCTCGACAATACCTTTGATAGCACTATCTGAAACCTTCACCTGCTTCGCGCCAAGACCAGCGCCCGCGCGTTGTTTCGGCCACAGGAATCGACGTCCGATAGTGACTTTCTCTGCGCTCAGATAGCCAGCCAGACGAATCACTTCCATGCGATCAAGCAACGCTCGCGGAATGGAGTCGAGCTGGTTAGCCGTACACACAAACAGTACTTTTGATAGATCAAAGCGCACGTCGAGATAGTGATCGAGAAAGCTCACGTTCTGTTCAGGGTCGAGAACCTCCAACAATGCCGACGCCGGATCGCCCTGGAACGATGCGCCAATCTTATCGATCTCATCAAGCATGATGACCGGATTAGCAGAACCGGTATCTCGTATTGCCTGAATAAACTTGCCAGGCATCGCACCGATGTAAGTTCGTCGGTGGCCTTTTATTTCAGCTTCATCGCGCATGCCTCCGACACTGAATCGATAGAACTTACGCCCCAGTGTCGTTGCGATCGACTGACCAATGGAGGTCTTACCCACGCCCGGCGGCCCGACCAGCAGCAAAATGGATCCGGCGATCTCACCTTTAAGCTTACCCACCCCGATAAACTCGATAATGCGGTCTTTGACGTCTTCAAGCCCTGCGTGGTCGTGGTCGAGGACGCCCCGGGCGGCGACCAGATCGACGTGGTCCGTCGTCGTCACGCCCCACGGCAGGCTGGTCAACGCGTCGAGGTAAGTTCGCGTTACGCCGTATTCGGGCGAACCCTGATCCAGGAAGGAGAACTTTGTCAGCTCCTCGTCGATGCGCTGGGCGGCGTCCGCGGGTACAACTTTGTCTTGCAATCGCTCGGTAAAACGCTCTGCTTCGATGGTCTTGTCATCTTTCGAGATGCCAAGTTCCTTCTGGATTTCTTTCAATTGTTCACGTAGAAAAAATTCACGTTGCTGTTCCGAAATCCGCTCTTCAACACGTTGACGAATCTCGGTTTGCAAACCGGCCACTTCGAGTTCGTGCTGGATAAGCAGAAGAACTTTCTCCATGCGCGGTAGCAGCGGTAGGGTTTCCAGAACGTCCTGCAGATCCTTCGCATCCGCGCTGGTCATGGCCGCCGCGAAATCGGTCAACTGCGCTGCGTTATCCGGCGTGAACCGATCAAGAAATGCTTTGAGGTTTTCCTTGTAGAGCGGATTGAGAGGTAGTAATTCCTTAATCTTATTAATAATAGCCAGCGCATAGGCCCTTTCATTTTTCTCTTGCGCAAGCTCCGCGTGAGCGTATTCTGGCGCGATCAGAAACGGCACTTGTTTGCTGACCCAACGGGCGATACGAAAGCGTTCGACGCCTTCGGCGATAAACTGGATGTGTCCGTCTCCAGCATGTGGCTGATGGATTTTCGCAACTGTACCGTAAGCAGAAAAATCACTGCTTGAGATCACCGTCTCATCGCTTGAACGAGGCGCGTAAACCAAACCGATCATCCGATGTGAGGTATTTCCGACCCGCTCCAGAGTGTCTCGCCAAAGTTCCTGGTCCACGACCAGCGGCATCGTTTGGGCGGGGAAAAATGGCCGCACTTGCAGAGGCAGCAAAAACAGCTGGTCAGGCAAGACATCGTCGACACGCGCGGGCAGGCGAGCATCGCCGGCGTGATCCTGATACGGCGAAATGAGTTCCGGTTCGTCTTCGTGCATGGCAATTGCGCCTGCTTTCTAAACCCCAATGAGGGTTTCGCACAGGCGCGCCTTTTTTTTGAGGGGGTACTGAGTTCTCAAGTGCGGTCTGAGGCGCGCTAATTCAAGCGCCGGCGACTTCGAAGAGTGAAATGATCGGCATCAGACAGCTCTGAGTGCTACGAACTGACTGAAACCGCCGACGATAATCAAGCGCAGCCTCGCGCTGGTCCTTAAGAGCAACCGGTCTGGCCAATAAGGTGCAGCAGTATAAAAAAAGGGCCGCATAAGCGGCCCTAATACGCTGGTGACAGATCGAAACCTGTCAACTCACCTACGGAATCGTTACCTGTCGGTTCTCGCTAAAAGCTGACGCCCTTTGCGGGTGATAAAGCCATCGATGCTGACGAATCCAGCTGCGATTGCACCCTGCAGGGTAGCTTTGCGATTCTCGCTGCGCGGCAGATACACCCCACCGTCGCCGTAGTGGTGGGCAATTAACTGCGCGATTGCAGCTTCTGGGGGATTGGTTTGAGTTGTCTGGAAAGCCATTCTGTGTCGATTCTCTGAGCAGGTAGTGCTCGCGTTCCCTTAACTATTAATGGCATAGGATATTTAGATAATTTTATTTGTCAACTTAATTATATAACTAATTGTAAGTATTGTATTTTCATGATCAGCTAATCACCTCCACAATCTAGAAGAGACCCGCCGATGGCGGACGCTGATGACGTGAAGGTCAGTCGCAAACCGAGCGCAAGGCGGAGCGAAAGCCAGCATCAAGTCGCAGCCGGACGGTCTCGCCCCAGGCGCGAGCCAGAACTCGAAGCGGATGCCGATGCGTTCCGGTGCGGTCTTACGCCGTTTCGCACCACCCAGGAATTCTGAACGGCTCAATCACTCAAGTGCGCCTGGGCAAGATAGTCGTGAGAACGCATTTCTCGCAGCCGACTGATGGTTCTGAGAAACGGCTTCGCCAGTCGCGTGCCAACGTACAAATCTTCAGGCTGCGCTGCCGCAGACACGATGAGGTTGACATTACGGTCATAAATCTCATCAATCAGGTTGATGAAACGACGCGCCGCATCGCTGTCGTCAAGGCCCATCTGCGGGATATCGCTAATCATAATGGTGTGGTTGAGGCGCGCTATTTCAATATAGTCTGCCGCCGATCGGGGCCCGCCGCACAGGGCTGAAAAACTAAACCAGGTAACGCCGTCGGCACTGCGCAGTGTCTCTATCCGCCGCCCTTCGATCATCACTTCGGCGCCGGCCTGCCCGATATGCGGCGCAATTGCCGCGAAGCTGGCACTCATTTCATTCACCGCAGCGCCCGGTTCGCAACAGTAATAAACAGGCGCCTGCTCGAGCGCCCGCAATCTGTAGTCATCCGTTCCAGCCAATTCAAGTACTTCGAGGTGCTGTTGCAACGCTGCGATGGCGGGCAAAAATCGCGCGCGTTGCAAGCCACCGCTATACAGCTCCTGGGGGGCTTCGTTAGAGGTTGCAATGAGGGTCACGCCATGGGTGAATAAAGCATCGAGTAGACCTGCCAGCAACATCGCATCGGTGATGTCACCGACATGAAACTCATCGAGACAAATCACGCGTTGTTCATCAGCCCACTGCATCGCGACACGTTTGAGCGGGTCACTTTCCATCTTCAGGCCATTGAGCGCGTGATGGGTTTGGCGCATAAAGCTGTGGAAATGGATGCGGCGTTTTTGCGCAAAAGGCAGGCAGTCGAAGAACGTATCAACCAGATAGGTCTTGCCGCGCCCTACTGGCCCCCACAAATAAAGTCCGCGAACCGCCTGCCACCGCGGCACATCACTCTTGAACATTCGCGAAAGAAGCCCGCTACGACGGGGCCCCTGTTCGCCCAACAATCCTTCGTAAACTCGCTGCAGCTGCTGGACTGCCTCGGCCTGCGCCCGGTCAGGAACAATTCGCTTAGCGTTCACGTCCCCCTCATAGCGAGCGGCTGGGCTGTCTGATGTCGCGTTGATGCTGATTCGCCTTTTACAGATAGAGAGTTGACGAGGCCGGAAACACCGCTCAGGCAGAGCGGCAAGGTCCTTCGGGATTGGATTGTAATCGCGACGCTCGTCGTGATGCAGCACCCGCCTGGAATCGACAATTGGGTGCATAATGTCGGCATGAACACGCTAATACGCGGCATCTCTGCCAGCGCAAGCACGATCGCGCAGCGCCGCTAGATTTCTATGTCGCAGATAGCTCAGGTGCAGATTACATTCGTTGCTGGCGAGGATCGCTTGCTCATGCGTTTGGCGACGAATGACGCGCAGGAATTTCGCTTCTGGTTGACGCGGCGCTTTGTGAAAGCGTTGCGTCCGCATCTGGGCCAGTCCTTAACCAGCAATCCGCGCATCCGTACCCAGGCAAGCCCCGTCGCACAGCGTGAGTTACTCAAGTTCGAGCACGAGGAGGCGGTCAATAGTTCAGATTTTTCGACACCTTACGAGGCGTCCGACAAGCAACTCCCTTTAGGTGAACAGCCGACCTTGTTGACCCGTTTCCAAATCCGGCCGCAGACCGACGGCAACATCACGCTTGCGATTGGCCCGGAAACTGGCAACGGCATCGATTTGTCTTTGAATAGTGGCCTTATTCATTCGATTCTGGCGCTGATGGATAAAGCCATTCAGGTCGCCGAATGGGAACTTGGCGAAACGATCGAGACTGCCGAGCTCACCGCCGCCGAGAGCGCTTCTTCGGCGTTGAATTGAGCCCGCTAGTGGCGCTCCAACAGCGCATCAGGACGGCCGTTCCAGTCGGGCCATACAGCGTACTGCTCGCCACCCTGCTGATCCTACTGATCGGCGGAGCGGCGCTCGCTGACACGGCCCATGAGGCGGTGGCGCATAACCTGCTCCTCGGCGCCGCATTGTTAGCTGGCATTTACTCGGTGCGCGGACGGCGCAACTTCAAACTCATCGCCGGAGCGCTGGCGATCGCGACCTACACTGGGCTTTGGATTGCCGAACTCGGTGGCCCGCCGACCGCTCAAATTGTCGCCCTGGGGCCGGCTCCGGAGTGTTTTTCTATGCTGCGTTAGTCATTCTCGCGAGCATTCTGACGCGTCCGAAAATCTCAGCTGACGAACTCGCCGGCGCAGTCAGCGTGTATTTACTGATCGGTCTCTCGGGAGGCTTTATCTTCGCGTTGATCGATCTACTGAATCCGGCCAGCGTTGTGAGCACAAGCGCGGCATTTAGGCTAGACGGAGCGGAACGTGGACTACATGCGATTAATGCCTACATTTATTTCAGCTTCACCTGCCTGACTACACTGGGATTCGGCGATTTGATTCCGGCCTCGCCGCTTGCCCGCGTGTTGTCGTATCTCGCAGCAGTGATAGGTCAGCTCTACCTCGCCGTACTGGTGGCCAGGGTGGTCGGACTGCACCTTAGCCACGCGTCAACGAGACAGGATTAAGCATGTCCCTGCGTCTGAAAATCCTCCTGTTACTTGGCGTTATCGGTCTGCTGCCGGCGTCGATTACCGCGACACTGGATAGCCAGAGATTACGCAGCCTGAGCGCGAATCTAACAGACCGTCACAGCAGTGCACTGTCCGAACAGACGCTAAGAACGATGCAGCGTATTGCTGACGATTATGCCGACGTACTCGATCGGGAAAGCCGTCGAATTCGCATGCTCACGACTTTACAGGCCGCGCATGCGACGCGACTTCTAAACGCTGCGCAAGCGGCTTCCTACCCTGATAAGAAGGACCTCGAGCACAACGCGGGAAGTGAGGCTTCGGGCCAGCAACCTGCCCCAGTAGCACGTGTTGTAGAGGGACAAAGCTTCCATTTCCCGGCCGCCGTTGAAGCGCCGGACGTGACCACAAGCATCGCCGCTCTGCAGGGCATGGACGATTTTTACGTGAACGTGTTCGACACTGGCGATAGCCTGGTTGCGCGCCACTATGTCGTGCTGAAGAACGGCCTGACAGCGAGTTTCCCGGCGCACGAGCAGTACCCGGCAGATTTCGACGCGCGCGAACGACCGTGGTATTCAACGCAGGAACAGAGCCCTCGTTTTCGCTGGTTTCGGCCTCATTTCGACCTCGTGAGCAAAGCCCTAGTGATCAATGCGAGCACGCCGCTGTTTGACCGTGAAGGGAGTTTCCAGGGCATTTCCGCCATCGATGTTGACCTCTCGGCGACGTTCGAGATGTTGCAACTGCCGGCATATTTACAGGCCGGTAGCGAGCTGCTTCAGGTCGTTGCTCTGAGCCCGCCGCAGGTAGCCAGTGAGCGCATAGTCGTGCTGGCCAGGCAGCACGCCGCGTTGGCCTACGAAGGTTGGCAAGTGCTACCTGAGTTGGAAAGTTTTTCACTCGGCGATCGCGCGATTAACAAGCTCGTCTTTGCCGCCATGTTTGCCCAAGAGAATGGCCACCTGAAAGTGAACATCAAGGGCGAGGAAAGCTTCGTTGTGTTCCGCCGTTTCGGAGAAACGGCGAGCTATCTGGTCATGATCGTGCCGCTGGCGAGCGCCACCCATGCCGCACTCGAAGCCAAGCGTTATGCTGCCGCAGCGACCGACACGCACATCGCAACTGTGCTCAAGTTTCTCTTCGCTGCGAGCACGCTGGTGATCATTGTCGCGCTGGTCGCCTCGCGTCATCTGACCCGTCCGCTCGAACAACTCAAGCATGCCGTGCAACGTCTCGCCGGAGGCGACCTGGAAGCGCGCGTTGAGTTGGCCAGTCGTGATGAGCTGGCCGCACTGGGAGGCGCCTTTAACTCGATGGTCCCGCAACTCAAAGAGCATGCCCGCGTTGGAGAAGCGCTGAGTCTGGCGCGCGAAGTCCAGCAACAACTGTTGCCGGCACGAGCACCGCAGGTATCGGGTTATGAAATCGCCGGGGAGTCCCTTTACTCCGATCAAACCGGTGGTGATTATTTCGACTACGTGCCGCTCGAATCGACACTCGGCGAACGCTACGGCGTCGTGGTTGCCGACGTGTCAGGGCATGGCATCGGCCCCTCGCTGCTCATGGCCAGCACACGCGCCTCACTACACGGCGGCCGCGGCCGTGGCTTGTCGCTGGGTGAATTACTCGGCTTCGTAAACCGTCAACTCGCCCTGGATGTGAGTCGCGGACATTTCGTCACTTTGTTTTTACTCGCTATCGAATCGTCACATGCTGAGCTCGCCTGGGCTACGGCCGGTCACGACCCGGCACTGCTATATCGCGCCGACAGTCGCACGATCAGCGAGCTTGGCGGCGAAGACATTCCGCTCGGCATCGACGCCGAATGGCAGTTTGGCTGTACTGAAGGTATTGCGCTGAACGACGGCGACATCATCGTCATGACAACCGACGGTATCTGGGAGACCGCCGGCGCGAACGACGAGCGCTACGGCAAACAACGCATTGCCGATTATGTTTGTGCGCACGCCGATGCGAGTGCCGAATCCTTGTGTAGCGGCCTGCGACAAGAAGTAGAGACGTTTCGCGGTGCCCGCGTGCAGCACGACGACATGACGATTGTGGTCGTCAAACGGACCACCGGCAATCTGCAAACGCCTGCCGGCGCGTCATGATTGCCGTCGTTGCGGTAGTTCTCCTGGTGTTGGTATTCGCGCCCCAACTGTGGGCCCGCCGCGTCCTTTCCCGCTATGCCGGCGAGCGCGCGGACATCCCGGGCACGGGCGGGGAACTCGCACGTCATCTGCTGAGCAAAGCGCACTTTGACGGCTATTCGGTAACCCAAACGGACGCTGGCATCGGCGATCATTTTGATCCCGCCACACGCACCATCGCACTTAGCGAGGCACATCACGACAAGCGCACGCTCACAGCCGCAGTGGTCGCCGCGCATGAGTTCGGACATGCCGTTCAGCATCACATCGGCTACCGGCCCTTGATCATCCGCAGCAAGCTTGCGCGTGCTGCGGCAGGCGCTGAGCGTCTTGCCTCGATCTTGCTGGTCGCAATGCCGTTCGTCACTATCCTCACGCGCATCCCTGCAGCAGGGGCCGGGTTGTTTATCGCCGGGATCGCGGTGATGAGCCTACCGGTGCTCGTCCACCTGGTGACCTTACCGGTTGAATTCGATGCCAGTTTCAAACGCGCCATGCCGATTCTCGAACAAGGCGGATATCTGAGTGAGGAAGACCTGCCTCGAGCGAGGCGCATCCTCACTGCCTGTGCCCTAACCTACTTCGCCGCGTCGCTCGCCAGCATGCTGAACTTCTGGCGTTGGATTCGAGTCCTGAAACGCTGAGGCAGTCCCGTTCGGCCGCACTGCGATTAGAATAAATCGAGTTGATCAGGGTTTACCGCCGGCGGCCGAAAGGCCGTGGTGTCCAGAGTCGCGCGGGATTTCCCTAATCCCAACTGACGCAACTTCGTCGCGAAGCGGCGTGCAACCAATTCTGCGAACACGCCCTGCCCGCGCATGCGACGGGTGAACGTGCTATCACTCTCAGCGCCGCCACGCAGGTCGCGAATTCGATTCATGACGCGGTCGAACTTGAGCGGGTAGTGGGTCCGGAGCCAGTCCTTGAACAATGGGTTCACTTCGCGAGGCAAACGCAGCACAACGTAGCCGGCGAAACGACATCCGGCCTCAGCAGCATGTTCAAGCACGGCTTCCAATTCGTGGTCGTTCAGGGCCGGAATAACCGGCGCGTACATGACACCGCAGGGGATATCTGCAGCAGACAGGCGGCGAATCGTCTCCAGCCTGCGTTGCGGTGCCGCAGCCCGTGGCTCAAGGCGACGCGCGAGCTCGCGGTCGAGGGTGGTGACCGACAGAAAAACCTGCACCAGACCTTGCGCAGCCATCGGCGCGAGCAAATCGATATCGCGCTCAATCAGGGCCGATTTAGTCACGATAGTCAGCGGATGCCGACAGGCTGCCAACACTTCGATAATCGCGCGCGTAATGCGCAGACGTCGCTCAATGGGTTGGTAGCAATCGGTATTCGCGCCCAGCGATATCACCTGACAACGATAGCCCGGTCGCGCCAGCTCAGTGCGCAGAACCTGTGCAGCATCCGGCTTGCTGAACAAGCGGCTTTCGAAGTCGAGGCCGGGAGATAAGTCCATATAGGCGTGCGCGGGACGCGCGTAGCAATACGCACACCCGTGCTCACAGCCGCGGTACGGATTAATCGAGAGATCGAATGGCAAATCCGGCGACCGGTTGCGCGTGATAATGCTTTTGATGCGCTCCGGGGTCACCGTTGTTTTCTGCGTCGTCGGCGCTTCATCGGCGCTACCCCAACCGTCATCCACAACCTCGCGGGTTGTATTTGCGTAGCGTGGATCGGGACGGGTATGGCTGCCGCGGCCCTTGTTTGCGATCGGCTGACGGGGCTTATCCGGCATGTCGTCGACCGCCCTGCCATGCACGCGTTAGAATCATTCGCAGTGAAGCGATCGGCCCTCGCCAAACCTCGTTTGAACCTAAAGCTCGCAAATTGTGCCCCTGACTGAAACGCTGTTGATCGTTATCACAGGCCTGCTGTTGGCAGGTGTGGCGCTGCTTGTTTTGCTGCTACGTAAACTCAATCGTGGCAACGAATACGGTGAGCGGTTCGAACAACTTGCCCACCAGGGCTCAGCGCACAAAGCGACGCTCGAAATCATCGACCAGCGCCTCGGTCAACTACACGGTCAGTTTAGTCACGATGGCACGCAATTGCGCGACGGCGTGAATACGCGCATCGATGGCTTCAAACAAAGCGTTGGCGAGCAGCTCGGCGACAGTCACTCACGCAGTATGCAAACACTCGCCGCACTGCGCGAACAGATTCAGACCGTGATCGGCGATCACCGCATGCGCGTTGAGGAGCAGAACGCACGATCTTTGAAAACCCTGCAGGACAGCATGCGTGCAGGCTATGAAAGCCTGCATACCCAGCTCGGCGAATCCTTGTTACGCAGTTCAACCGATATCGGGCAGCGCGTTGAAGCACTCACCAAGCGTACTGACGAGCGGCTGAAAGAAATTGGTGGGCAGGTTGAGAAGCGCTTGTCTGACGGATTCGAAAAAACCAATGCCACTTTCACCGACGTGGTCAAAAGGCTCGCCCTGATCGATGAAGCGCAAAAGAAGATCACCTCGCTCTCCACGGAGGTCGTCAGTTTGCAACAACTATTGTCTGACAAACGCTCACGTGGCGCTTTCGGTGAAGTTCAGCTATCGGCTCTGGTCAGCAATCTGATGCCCGAGAACACTTATGCCCTGCAGCACAAATTATCCAACGACAAAATCGCCGACTGCGTGTTGTTCCTTCCTGACCCGACCGGCACGGTGTGTATCGATTCGAAGTTCCCGCTCGAGTCCTACCGCACGATGACCGATCTTGAAAACGACGAACTGGTACGCAAACGTGCCGAGACGCAGTTCAAACAGGATATTAAAAAGCACATCAAGGACATCGCGGAGAAGTATATTATTCGCGATGAGACGGCAGACGGCGCGGTAATGTTCATTCCAGCCGAGGCGGTATTTGCAGAGATTCAGGCCCATCACCCCGATCTTATCGATACGGCGCACAGCGCGCGCGTGTGGCTGGCCTCACCAACTACCTTGTGGGCGATTCTCAATACCGCATCGAGCGTGCTCAAAGATGCCGCGACCCGCGAGCAGGTGGATATCATCCAGCAACACCTCGGTCACCTGGCCGGCGATTTCCAGCGTTTCAGAACGCGCATGGACAACCTCGCGAAACACATTCAACAAGCTAACAATGACGTCGGCGAGGTGAATATTTCGGCACGCAAGATTGCCGATCGGTTCGAGAAAATAGAACGCGTAGAACTCGAAGGGCCTGAAGTTTCTCCATCTGCTATCCAACAACAGGACTGACTCCATCAGTAGTGTGATGCCGATCACCATCTAATCAATAGTTTATTGGCGATGTTTACCATAAACTCGTAGCGAATCGACGTAAATCAGCTTTATGCAATCAAGGCAGTGAAGAAACTTCGAGCCATCATCTTCGACGTAGACGGAACGCTTGCGGACACCGAAGAAGTCCATCGCGTAGCCTTTAATTACGTATTTGCCGAATACGGCCTCGATTGGCAATGGACGCCCGGTCTTTACGAGGAACTATTGTGTATTTCCGGCGGCGTCGAGCGCATTTCGGCGTTCGGTTCGGATCTGCGCGCACGCTTCAAGAGTGACGAAGAATTCGACGATTTCGTGTTGACCTTGCACCGCGCTAAAACGCGCAAGTACGCGGCCATGTTGACGGAAGGTGAAGTGGCGCTGCGCCCCGGCATCCGTCGCCTGATAGACGACGCCCGCGCAGCCAACCTGACGCTCGCCATCGCCACTAGTTCTGCTTATACGAATACCGAAACACTGCTCGATAACAATCTGCCGCCCGGTTGGCGGGATTGGTTCAGTGCCATTGAGAGCTGCGATTCGGTAGCGCACAAAAAGCCCTCGCCGGCAGTCTACGAGGCTGTCTTGGCGAAGCTCGAGGTGCCACGGGACTGTGTGATTGCGCTGGAAGATACCGAGAACGGTCTAAAGGCGGCCACCGCAGCAGGCGTCGCGACAGTCGTCACAACGCATCGTTTTACCCGTAATCATCATTTCCCGACCGCCGCGCTGGTCGTCGATTCTGCCGGCGAGCCGGACGCGCCGTTTGCGGTGACCAGCGGCGAAGCGCTGGATCATAACCACCTGACCGTCGGCTTGCTTGATGCCCTGCTGATCCGCCAAAGCAACGTCGAAACGAACGAGGACGTACGCAAAACGGCCTGAACGACCATCGCGCAATCAGTATCTCTAGACCCGACCTGCTACCGTTACTTGATGACGATGTAGGCTGCCTGGCGGCCGCGATGAACACTCAATAACAGCTGCCCGTTGAATGCGTTGACGGCCGCGAGAAATTCGGCCACCGACGTCGTCGGCCGCTGGTTCACCGAAGTAATCAGATCACCTTTGCGCAGGCCGGCGTGCCACGCCGGCGAGTCCCGCGAAATGGCATAGACCATCACGCCCGCTATCCGCCCGTAGGCAGACGAGTCCTCGGGGATCTCACCAATGGTCGTGTTGGCGAGGCGTTTGTTCGCAAGCTTGTTACCGGCAAGCGCCGCATCGTGGGCACCGACCTCGACCTTCGTGCGCAGGGCCTTGCCATTGCGTAAATACTGCAGAGTGACCTGCTTACCAACGCGATTGAGGCCGATTTGAGTGCGCAAATCTGCAGCGCTGGTGACCGTCTTATCATTGATGTGAGTGACAACATCCCCGGGAGCAAGACCAGCACTCGCCGCTGGCGAGCCGGCGACCACGCTCACCAGCAAAGCGCCATTACTTTTGCTCAGCCCAAAGGCCTCTGCGAGCTGCGGACTCAGGTCCTGATACTGAGCACCCAGAAAGCCGCGCTGAACTTTCCCGAACTCGACCAGTTGCTCCATGATCTGCTGGGCCATATTGACCGGGATCGCGAATCCGATGCCGATATTGCCGCCGCTTTTGGAATAGATAGCGGTATTGATGCCGACTAGTTCGCCGCGCAAATTAACCAATGCGCCGCCGGAGTTGCCGGGGTTAATGGATGCATCGGTCTGGATCAAATCTTCGTAACCGGTGATGCCGAGTCCCGAACGCGCCAGCGCACTGACGATACCGGACGTCACCGTCTGCCCGAGCCCGAACGGGTTGCCAATTGCGACCACAAAGTCGCCGATGCGCAATTGCTCGGAGTCCGCGAGTTTAAGGGCCGTCAAATTTTCTGCCGGAATGCGCACCACAGCCACATCCGTATCCGGGTCGGCGCCGACGAGTTCCGCTTTGAAGTTGCGCCCATCGCGCAGGTTGACCGTAATCTCATCGGCATTGGCGATAACGTGGTTGTTGGTCAGCACTAAACCGCGCTTGGCATCGACAATCACACCTGAGCCAAGACTTTGGGTTTTGCGTTGCAATGAACGTTTGGGGAAATTAAAAAAACGCCGAAAAAACGGATCGTTGAACAACGGGTTGGTGCGCAGCTCGACATGGCCCTCGGTGGCAATATTCACTACTGCGGGAGTCGTAGCTTCGACCATGGGCGCGAGACTCGGCAAGGCCTGACCATCCACAGCAACAGGCAAGCCGGCGCGAACCTCCGCAATAGCAAAGCAAGCCAGCCACAGCACGAGCGCAAAACGCAGCAGCACGAACTGAGCAAATCGAGCATCGAGAGAGAATGTCATCGGGTGGCTGTCTCCATAGTTCACAACTCGGCCCCACGACGCAAAGTCGGACACCTAGTCGTCATGTCATTCGATGTGGCGCGGCTCACTGGCTAGCGGCGGTAGTGCCGACCCGCTTAAACCCAGTAGGCCAGACGGGTCATGACGCGCGCTTGTACAGTCATCAGACCCCGCACCCATTGTGGCAGACGGCGGGCGCCATCCGCAGCAGCATCCGCGGCATGGCGAGCCTCGTCGTCACACATGGCACTAACGACCGCGCGACTCGGCGCGTCCGCATAAGGCAACGCCTCAAGATGGCTTTGCAAGTGCCGGACGACTTGTTTCTCGGTTTCCTCCACGAAGCCAAGACTCCAGCGGTCGCCACACAGCGAAGCCAGCGTACCAATCGCCAACGCGCCGCCAAACCACACGGGATTAAGCACGCTGGGACGCGATTCCAGGTCGTGGAGTCGGCGTTCGCACCAATAAAGATGGTCGGTTTCTTCGCCCGCAGCCCTCGCCAGCCGTTCCTGGGTCGCGCTGTTACGGGCAAACAGCGCCTGGCCGACGTAGAGCGCCTGAGCGCTGATTTCACCACTGTGGTTGACCCGCATCAGAGCCCCGGCGTGGCGTCTTTGCTTCTCGTCGAGCACAATTCCCGCAACGCCCGCAGCAGGATATTCGCGCTGCAGAGGAGGACGGAGACCGCTCGCCGCGCGCAGGACCCTGTCACAGCGTTTAATCAGCACGTCGGCAAACGAAGATTTGCGCTCAAAATCAGGCATTAGCAGGGCTCCGGGAATCGGACATCATTGCAGCAAAATCTGGCGCAAATACAGCGTTTTGCATTGACACCCAAGGTCACTATCCGTACCATTGTGCCTCTTTTTTCCAGCGGTCTGAAGCCAAGTCATGAAAACTTACACTGCGACACCGTCCACAATCAAACGCGATTGGTACGTTGTTGACGCCACCGACAAGGTGCTTGGCCGGATGGCGACTGAAATCGCGCGGCGGCTACGCGGCAAGCATAAAGCCGAATATACCCCGCACATGGACGTTGGTGACTACATTGTCGTTATTAACGCCGAAAAAGTCCGCGTGACCGGCAACAAGACCACCGACAAAATTTACTATCGCCACTCGGGCTTCATCGGTGGGCTAAAACAAATCCCTTTCGACAAGTTGCAAGCCAAGTCACCGAACACCATTATCGAGCGCGCCGTGAAAGGCATGCTGCCGAAAGGCCCGCTAGGCCGCGCGATGTATCGCAAACTCAAAATTTATACCGGCGCAGAGCATAACCACGCAGCGCAACAACCGATTCAACTGGAACTCTAATTCATGGCCGCTGAAATTCATTACAGCACCGGACGCCGCAAAACGTCCGCGGCGCGCGTCTTCCTGCAACGTGGCACTGGCAATATCGTCGTCAACGGCCGTCCAGTCGACGAATATTTCGGTCGCGAAACAGGCCGCATGATCGTTCGCCAGCCGCTGGAAACAGTCGACATGGCTGCGTCTTTCGACATCAACGTGACCGTTGTTGGCGGCGGAAATACCGGCCAGGCCGGCGCCATACGCCACGGCATTACCCGCGCCCTGATGGAATACGACGAGACTTTACGTCGTCCGTTACGAGTCGCCGGTTTCGTCACCCGCGATGCACGTGAAGTTGAGCGTAAGAAAGTCGGCCTGCGTAAAGCACGTAAGCGTCCGCAGTACAGCAAGCGCTAAACCACGGGCTGGCCTTAACTTCGGGACACGCCCCGCCCTTTTGGGGGATCGTCTAATGGTAGGACAGCGGACTCTGACTCCGCCAGTGGGGGTTCGAGTCCCTCTCCCCCAGCCAAACTTCATAACGTGGATCACTTCTAAATGCAGACCCGTAGAAGATTGGATCACTTTTGGGTGCAAATCAACATCCTTGGTCAATGATATCGAGAAACTGTGGAAGAAGCTTCACGATACGGTGACACGAAATCATCGTCACACGACGATGCCCAGCTTGATGCGCGCGGTAACCTGCTTCATGAACGAGTCACAACCGTTTCACGGGCATCACTCAGCGTTGATACGTCATCACCGATGAGTGATCAGGATTTGCGATCCGTTATTTAGGGTCTTCCTGCAGATCACCGACTCGCGTAAATCGATCCACGAGGAAGTCGAGGCCGCGACGAAAGTCAGCGCCCAGTTGCTTGGTATTGTGTCGCAACTGAACGGCCAGCAATCTCCTGCGCACCTCGCAAGCTTCCTGCAGCGCCTCGGTCGCGTACGCGCCAACGATATTGAATTATTCGATGGCGAGGGCAAGCTCCTTTATCACTCGCCGCCGTCCGCTTATAAGGCCGGGCGCGATGCGCCGGCGTGGTATAGCCGTCTGGTAAGCCCCAGCGTGCCGAAGGTCAGAATGGCGGTGCCGGACGGTATCCTGGTGATACACCCACACGTGTCGCGCGCGGTCCTCGATTCCTGGGACGAATTACGCCGCATTCTGTGGTTGATGGGCTTGCTGTTGATCGCGGTGAATGCGCCCGTGTTCTGGCTGGCGAGTCGGTCCCTGCGTACGGTGAAGGAAATTGTCGCGGGCTTGCAGCAGATGGAGTATATGCAGTTCCATACCCGCTTGCCGCCGTTCAAACTGCGCGAGCTGAATGTCGTGAGTGAAACGTTCAACCGTATGGCACAGGCGGTCGAAGATGGTTTCGCCGCGCGTGAGCGAGCCGAACGGTCGGAACACCAGTTGCAGCAGAATCGCGAACTGACCCAGATCATCCAGGATCATATCGAGGAAGAGCGCCGCAATCTGGCGCGCGAGCTGCACGACGAATTAGGGCAGGCCGTCACTGCGGTAAGAACCATCGCAACAACCATCGTCACGCGTACGCAGGAGGACAATCCCGAAGTGGCTTCAAGAGCGCAGACTATCGTTGATGTCTCCGGACAAATGTACACCGCCATGCATGATTTGGTCCGCGAGCTGCGCCCATTGTCGCTGGACAATCTTGGGCTTGGGGATGCACTGCGTGAATTGGTCGGCACGCACGCCGAACGTCATCCGGAACTGGTCATTTCCCTGCAGGTGGACAGCGTTTTGACCGATATAAGCGCCGAGCTGAGCATCAGTGCGTATCGCATCGTGCAGGAATGCCTGACCAACGTGCTGCGTCACGCTCAGGCAACCCGGGCCGAGGTCCGCGTGAGCCGCGCCGCTGCGTCGCCCGGCGACTGTCTGGTACTTGAAGTCAGCGACAACGGCATTGGCAAGGCGGCCGACGTGACGGCCCGCGAAGGGCATTATGGTGTGCTCGGCATGCGCGAGCGCGTGAGTGCTTTGCACGGCAGCCTGACGGTGAGTGACCAGCATCCCTCCGGCGTTAGTATTGTCGTGCGATTGCCAGTCCAGACTAAACCGGCGGCAGCGTTGACATGAGTGGCACAATCAACGTGATGCTGGTCGATGATCATGCGGTGGTACGTATGGGTTTTCGTCTTTTGCTCGAGGGGACCGAAGACATCAAGGTCATCGCCGAAGCAGATAGTGGTGAAGATGCGATAAAAAAACACGCTGAACACCACCCCGATGTGACCGTACTTGATATTTCGATGCCCGGTATCGGCGGGCTCGAAGCCCTGGTGCGCATGCTGGCGCATGAGCCCGGCGCCAGGATTCTGATATTGACTGCACATGAGGACACGATCCACCCCCAGCGGGTGCTGAAGGCTGGTGCCACAGGCTATCTGTCCAAACGCAGCGCGGCGGAGGAGTTGATCGAGGCGATTCGCCAGGTTGCGCAGGGCAAGACCTATCTGGACGCACAGGTGGCGCAGCAATTGGCCATGCAACAACTGACCGGCGGCCGCAATCCCGTTGAGGTGTTATCCGGTAAAGAATTCAGGGTGTTTATGCGTCTGGCACAAGGGCAGACCGTCAACGACATCGCCAAAGAGATGTTTCTCAGCCCGCGCACCGTAGGTACGCATCTGTACAACATCAAACAGAAGCTCGCTGCCAGCAATCAGGCGGAACTCACCTTGATCGCCATGCGTAACGGGTTGCTGGAAAATTGATTCAGGTCACTGTCCACGCGGGCGCATGGGAGGGACGCCAACCCACGTTACCCGGATCTTGTGTCGAGTGGCGCGGATTACCAGAGTCGCGTTCGGCATAAGGCGGCACGCAAAACTTTCACGGTACCGCAAGCCACCGCGTCGAGAGTGGCGGACGGGGTTCCAGACGCCACCCTGCTGGCGCGCGCCACGGCGTTCCTTCGCTGCGTTGCGCCGCGCCACTCTGGCGGTGGCCTGTGGCCTTGGTTACGGTGCTGCTTATTGAGGCCTGATGTGCGCAACAGTGCGACCGTCGAGCCTGATCTCAATCTTTGCGGTACCGCCGGCGTCGGCGGTAAAAAGAATACCCTGATCGTTGCCCTCAACAGTGTACCCACGCCCAGGCTCCAGGCGTTCAACGGTCAAGGATTGCGATCCACTTTGGCGACCGGGATAAAGGACCAACTCGAGATCATCGCCGTGGCTGTAAGCTTTGGCGACGAGCACATCAGGATAACTGGCCTCAGTCAGTTGCGGACCTCGTGCAACTGAATCAGGCGGCGGCGAAATAAACGTATTACGGAAATCGCCGGTGCGCGAAATCTTCGCCCGCGCGGCCCAGCCATTGGCCATTCCGGACGCCCCTGCGTAATGAACGACACCATGGTTTTCTACGCGACCGCAGTCCTGATCGAGTGAGCGCTCGGCTGCTTCGGCAATTTCAGTGTCGCCAAATTCGCGCCCGCAAATCGCAATGGCGTCGTATACGAAGGCCATGCCGGGGCGATAGTTGCCCACATCGATGGTGTCGATCAGGGCCATTGCTTCGCGCGGGATGGTGATGCGTGGATTGCCCTGACCGTCGTCGACCACGCAGGCACCGAGTTCAGCGCGGCCAATCGCCCACAGGCGGCGTGCCAATTCCGGCGAAAATACGTTGGCGAAAAATGCGAACCCGGCTTCGCCGTTGAATATGGAGATGGCATGCCCGGTCCAGTAAGAGCGCAGGCCAACAAGCGAGCCTTTCTCGTCAGAGAATTCAGTTTGCAGCTGCGTCATCCAGTTCGGCAACACACTTGCGACATCGTTGCCGCTGAACACCGCGTCGTGCGAGGCCAGCGAGGCCATGCCGTACATGTTACAAACCGGATAGATCCAGTTTGGCTCGCACGGGTAGAGGCAAAAATCCGAACGCTCGAAATTGTCCAGTACTGATTTGGCAATCGTGTGCGAATCGTGTTCGTAAGCCGTGCGCTCGTTCAAGCGGAACGTGAGGCTGCCGGGTTCGCCATAGCGCCGGTCACCGCTGGCGAGCATGTAGGCATTGACCTGCATACCGAAATAACCGGTCAGCATCACGTTGTCTTTGGCGCAGGGATCGAAATCGCTGAAGTTCAGATGACCCCACATCGATTCAAGCACCCAGTAGCTCCATACTTTGGGGTCGAGCGTGGTTTCGATCAAATTTCGTTGCGCCTGGCCAAGGTAGCCGCTGAAGCTCGGCGTGTAATGCCGCTGCATTAATGAAAGCGCATAGCCGAAGTGATTGATCTGGTAGCGCAGCGCCGCAGGCTGGAACTGATCGATGATCGTATAGCCTTCATATTCGCCTATCGGCTGTAGTGCGCGGTCGAATACCCAGCGCATGGATTTGAGCTGGTCGAGAGTTAATTCACGCTCCGCGGTGACGGGCTCCTCCTGTACTCGCTGTTCGACGGCATCACGAGATTCCTGGTAATAGGTTTTGCGCTGCTCGAAAATAGCCCGGTCGCGCGCCTGTCGTTGGGCTGAGCGAAAATGAAGACCACCAAACACGAGCACGGCGGCCAGTGGTGCCAGGAACATCGCAGGCGGCCACGCTGTGGCACCGGCGGTGGCGCCGGCAACCAGGGCTGCGCCCAGCCAAACGCCAACCGGCGCGACGACCATGCCGGCCCAAAACCAGGCGATGCAGGATAGCCAGAACAGTCCAAGCACGCCGCCCAGGATCAACAGTCCGCCTGCACCGTGCGCGATAAAACCCGCACCCGGCAATAACAAACCGAGTCCGAAGGCCTGCAGTCCAGCACTCATGCCGGTAAGACCGGGTATGAGGCCCAGCGCCACGAGCGTGAAGTACACCTTGAGATTGCGCCGTCTGCGCGCCGCCGTGACCGGGCCCTCTACCGAGCGTTCTACGGATCGCGAAAAACTGCCCAGTACGTCACTTTCTATAACTGACATTTTTTTCTTTCTCCCCTTGGATAACGTATTACCGGGTCGCCCGGTCAGCTATCTCCCTGAACGATGCCGAGGTCGCGACACATGTCGAACGCGAATCCCGAGGCATTGAAAACAAGCGCCTGCACTTCATTATTGATGTGAAACCGGTGTTCATAAATATAGGTGCCGGCAGCGCCGGCCTCGAGCGCAACCACGGCCAGCAGCGTGACCTGCCAGACCGGGTGGCGAAAAACATCAACCACGTTCGCAGCCATGACACCGAATGTTCGCGGCGACGTGCGCGCCGGGCTTGCGATGCCCAAGCGTTGTTTCAGCCAGCGCCAGCCCGCGATTAATTGCCAGGCCAGCGCGAGCGCGATGATGCAGCAGGTCAAACGAGAATTCTCACGGCGGGAGGGAACAATCTGGGTGGGGTGCGCTGAGACATGCCCTAGCAGACTCCGTGTTGCATAGCGAACGTAATAATTAGCGTCCTGAAAAGATAGCAAAAAGTGCTGTCTGGGCAAAGGATTCGGCGAAAAAAATCACAGCGGCACAAACGAATCCGGGATTGCCGGGTTCGATACCGTGCCATGGACCACGCAGCGTGCTTGAACCGACACCCGGATGTGCGCTGCCGGAGATCAGGTCGGGTGGGTACTGACCATCACGCTATGCTGCCAGGAACATCTTGACGGCATGGCTATCGCCTCATAGTCTCCCGGGTCTTATCCGCTGATTGGATGATTGATTTTGCGAGGGGAGACTAGTGTGGTGTCCCACGGGGAACTTCCTTAATTATTGAAGATCGGATCGGTTACCCTATCGCACAGGAGCTAGCCGATGACTGCCGGTCGACCCCGATCCTATTCCATACAATTGAATGACAACGAGCGCGCGCAACTGGAAAGCTTCGCGCGTTCACGCAGCCTGCCTCACGCGCTGGCCAGACGCGCGAAGATCGTCCTCAGGGTCGCAGACGGGATGAGCAATAGCGACGTCTGTGCCAAACTCGACGTCTCCCATCCCACGGTTGCCAATTGGTGTCGGCGCTATTGCGCTGATGGGATTGAAGGACTCTACGACCTCCCCCCGGGATATCGCTGTCGTACCTATAACGATGATGACATCGCTCGACTATTGAGTACCGCGCTGGAGCAACGCCCTCGCGACGCGACACACTGGACGGTACGTGACCTCGCCGATGAAACCAATATTTCCAAAAGTACCGTTCACCGCTACCTGAAGCTGTTTGGCGTCCAGCCCCACCGAACGCGGGGATTTACCTTGTCGACCGACCCATTCTTTGTCGAGAAGGTTCGCGACATCGTCGGTCTATATCTGAATCCCCCGGATAATGCCCTGGTTCTCTGTGTCGATGAAAAAACCCAAATTCAGGCTTTAGAGCGTTGTCAGCCGATCTTGCCCATGGGGCTTGGTTATGTTGAAGGCGTCACGCATGATTATTTCCGGCACGGCACGACAACGCTGTTCGCCGCGCTCGATGTCGCGACAGGGACCGTCATCGGTCAGTGCAAAACCCGACACCGACATCAAGAGTTCCTCGCCTTCCTCCGGCACATCGAAGCCAATGTACCTGCCGAACTCGACATTCACGTCGTGATGGATAACTACGCCACTCACAAGCATCCTAAAGTGCGCGCCTGGTTTGCGCGCAGGCCTCGATTCCATCCGCACTTCACACCCACCTATTCGTCCTGGCTCAACCAGGTCGAACGTTGGTTCGGTCTCATCACTCAGCGCGCTATCAAGCGAAGTTCGTTCCGAACCGTCAAACAACTGATCGCACCAATCCAACAGTTCATCGAACAACACAACAAGCATTCAACCCCGTTTATCTGGACGGCTACCGCTGGTTCCATCTTGCAAAAGCTCGCCAGAATTTCGAAACTTATTGGGGGGACACCACACTAGGGAACTTCTGAATAAG
>DBBP01000020.1 GCA_002292285.1 Proteobacteria bacterium UBA981 | reverse complement strand
CCTGCTGCGCAGGCGTTAAGTAGAGCGACCGCGGCGCCCATCTGTGGCCTCGTGCTAGGTGTCTCTGAGCAGACGTTCGGGTCGCGAGGACGGGTAGGTCACTGCGCGGCGATCCGATACTACGAGGTCGGTTCAAACTGCGGCACTTTAAAACCATCGGTGCGCGTTTCGGTGGTGAACTGTACGGCCATGCCTACGGTGACCTGGTCGATGTCGCAATTGATCAAGTTGGTCATCATTTGCACACCCTCGCTGAGTCGGATGGTGGCGAGAATGTAGGGCACGTCAACTTCAAAGGCTGCATAAGGTGCCTGGTGAATCACTGAGAAACTCCACACCGCGCCGGTGCCGGAAGCTGCCCGCCAGGTAAGATCCTGCGAATAGCAGGCCGTGCACCAGCGACTCGGATAGAAAATCCAGCTGTCGCATGCCCCGCAATGTTGCAGATGCAGCTGCTCGTTCTGCACCGCATCCCAAAAAGGTCGTGAGGTGTCGTCGATCTCCGGTAAGGGTTTCGTGCTCATGATTGCCGCCCCAGAATCAATACCGAGTGCTCAGCCATCATGCCACCGTAGCTGTGCACGAGCCCGGTATCAGCGTTGTCCAACTGGCGTTCGCCCGCCTGCCCCATCACCTGACGCGCCCCTTCGACGATCATCGACATACCCGAGGCATCGCCGGTGTGGCCAAATGACATCAAGCCGCCGTACGTGTTGACCGGCATATCCCCACCCGGAGCGCCACGGCCGGCATCCCAGAATTCGCCACCCGCGCCGCTGGGCACGATGCCAAGATTCTCGACGCCGAGAATCGGGTTGAACGAAAATGAATCGTAGAGCTCGAGAAAGTCGATATCCCCAGGCGTTAAGCCGGCCATCGCGTAAGCCTGTTCACCCGCCTTGCGTCCACCCATGTTGATGAGGTCACGACACTGGCTGATGTTGAAATGCTCGTGCGCTTCTCCGAAACCGTGCACCCAGGCCGGTTGCGGACTAAGACGTTTGGCGAGCTCAGCGTTGCACACCAGTAAGGCGCCGCCGCCGTCGCAGGGCACCGAGCAATCCAGCAAGTTGAAGGGCGAGGCAATCGGTCTGGAGGCCAGCACGTCGTCGACCGTAATCGCGCCATGGCGCGCCATCAATGCATCCGGATGCTGCAGCGCCCAGGCGCGCGACGACACTGCAACTTTCGCCATTTGCGCTTTGGTAGTGCCGAACTCATGCATGTGTCGTGTCGCGGCTTGCGCGTAGAGCGGCGGAATATAGGAACCATACAAGGAATCGAATTGCGGATGTGCAACCATCTTCGCAATCGCTTCGGCGCCACCCCCGGACACATTCGGGAACGTGCCAGCGGCGAGGCACAGCACGCTGTCGACCAGACCCGCCCGAATCGCAAGTACCGCACGTTGCACCATAATGCCGTGGGTTGCGCCGCCGGCGTTGATGGTCTCTGCGAAACGCGGCTTGAGCCCAAGCTCTTCACTCAAATGTTCGTGCGCGAAAATATCTGCCCCAGAGCCCGCCGCCATGCCTGGCGGACTGGCCAGCAAGCCGCCAATATCACTCGGCGTTAGCGAATTCTCACTGATCAGCTGGGCGAATATCTGCTGAAAGAAATCGTTAGCCGACAAATGCGGATAACGACCTGGCCTGAGTTCTGTCACGGCCGCAATGGCGACAGCTTCTGTCATCTTCGATACTCCCCGTAGTCGGTCGCAGTAAGCGACCCACCACGCGACTAATAATTCGGCGAGCGCTTCTCGCGAAACGCAGATATACCCTCACTAAAGTCGCTGCTTTCACGGACGCGGTCGCCGTGTTCCTGCTCTTCGTCCTCGCGAGCCAGGGCCGCCTCCGCGATTCCCTTGCTAATGTGCTGCTTGACGGCCTGCACCGCAGTCGGGCTGTTCGCAGCAATCATGCCGGCAATCTCAAGAGCGCGCTCAAGCAGTTTATCCGCTGGTACGATCTCGTTGATAAGGTGAATACGCAAGGCTTCTTCAGCGTCAACCATCTCGGCAGTCAGGAGTAACTTCATCGCGTGGACGTGGCCAATCTGATTAACCAGCTTGGCCGTCGCACCACCGAAGGGATAAATCGCCCACTTCACTTCTGGCAGACCGAAACGTGCGTGCGGTGCTGAGATGCGAATGTCACTCGATAGCATGAGCTCTACGCCACCACCGGCGCACACCCCATTGACTGCAGCGATAATCGGTTTCGGAAAGCTCGAAGTCTTGAGCAAGCCGCGATTGATCATGGCGGCGACTTCTTCGCTCGCACTCAAATCGCCGCTCACATCGGCGCCCGCATTAAACGCTTTGTCACCCGCACCCGTAATCACTATCGCGCGACAATCCGACTGTTCGAGTTCGTCCCATAGCGCGGCCAGTTCGGCGAGCATAGCGCGGCTCATAGCATTGCGTTTTGCCGGGTTATCGATGGTGATCAGGGCGACGTGTTGCTGTGGATATTCGATGTGTATGGGCATAGCTCGTTCTCAGACTGAAAGTGGGTGAAAGAATTTGGTTTTCGGCAAGGCTAAAGCGCCATCAGGCTGGCAGTTTCAGCGTGTGTCGGGCGATGATATTGCGTTGAATTTCGTTGCTACCAGCGTAAATAGGTGCTGGGCGTGCGTTGTAATAATGCGCCAGCGCATCAACGCCGCTGTCGTTCGCGGCGCCCGGAATCGCTGCGAATTCACCGCTTGCAGCAAATATCATCTCGCTGAGACGCTGGTAGATTTCCGTCGACCATATTTTTAGCAGCGCCACGTCAGCACCGAATTCCTTGCCGGCTTTGGCCAATTCTGCGAACTCGGCATAGAGTGCTTCCAGATCCCAGACGTCCAACGCTGCCCGTGCCAGCGCATCAACGAATACCGCGTCGCCGGCCATATTTTTGTGTCGCGCAAGCTGCCGCAACTGATTGAGAGCGTGCTGACATAGTTTAGGGCTGCCAACGAACAATCTTTCGTGTCCTAACAGCGCTTTGGCGATAGTCCAACCCTGGTTGATTTCACCCACCAGGTTCGCGACCGGCACACGCACGTCCTCGAAAAACACTTCGCAGAAGTCGACATCCCCGCTCAGGTTCGGAATGGGGCGCACCTCAATACCGGGCTGATCCAGATCAATGATCAAAAAGCTGATGCCGGCCTGCGGCTTACAGTCCGGATCAGTGCGCACCAGGCAATACATATGGGTCGCATCCTGGCCGTGGGTCGTCCACGTCTTCTGACCGTTAACAATAAATTCATCACCGTCTTTCACCGCGCGCGTGCTGAGGGAGGCCAAATCCGACCCGGCATTGGGCTCCGAGTAGCCCTGGCACCAAATCTCGTCGCCACGCAGGGCAGGGCCCAAATAACGGGCGCGCTGCTCGTCGCTGCCAAAGGAAAACAAAATCGGGCCAAGCATGACGATGCCCTGATCAGGTGCCCGGGCGACGCCGAGGCGTTCCAACTCTTCGATGAAAATCATCAGTTTCGCTGGTTCAAGCGCCATGCCGCCATACTCACGTGGCCATGCCGGCGCCGCCCAGCCGCGCTCGACCAAACGTAAATGCCAGTCACGAATCTCGTCCCAGCGAACTTGATAAGCGAGATGCTGTAATTGCTCGGGGTAGTTCTGGGATAACCAGGCGCGCACGGTGTCACGGAAGTGCTCATCAGCGACGCTATTCCAATCCCCGTCGGCAGGCGAAAAATCGGCATCTGCGCCCGCATCACCAGAGTCGCCATCGGCGTGACCTTCGAGCACCGTCTGCATGAATGCTGCATTATTTTTCAGCGTATCGAGGGCTCCCCCAAACCGCGCGACCAGGGTCAAGGCTCGCCACACATACAGCGCGACATCACTTTCAGCGGTATATCCGATGGCGCCATGCATCTGAATCGCTTCGCGCACCGACGCCATGGCGACATCGCTGGCGCGTTGACGAGCTCGACTAGCGACGATGCCGTCGCTCTCACCCACAGCATGTGCCTGCACCGCACTATCCAGTGCTGCGGCACACAGGCGAAGCTGCAGATAGAGATCAACCAGGCGATGTTGCAGGGCCTGGAAAGAACCAATCGCGCGTCCGAACTGCTCTCGCGTACGGACATATTCGAGGGTCATTTCCAGTACCCCTTCTGCCAAGCCCAGCAAGTAGGCACTGGCCGCGATCTCACTCATTTCGCGAGCGCGTACGACAGCCTGCGCATGCTCGTCGAGGAATGCTATGAAATTACCGCCATCGCAGCGCACTGCAGTGCCCGTAAGGTGGGCAACATCAGTTCCGTCGGCGAGCACTTCCACGTCCAGGGAAAGTCCGCTTGCGCTGCGGGCAACGTCGAAAAGTGCCGCGCGTCCATCGAGCTCGACTGGGAGCAACAAGCGATCTGCCTGATTGGCAAGCGGGACATGGCCGAGCTGGCCATCGAGCAGAAATCCAGCTGCATCACGTCGCGCGCTCAAGCCACTTGGCGCATGCCAAACACCGTCGTGGAGCGGGCAGGTGTAGATCAAATCCCCTGCTACGAGCGTTTGTAAACGGCTACCTTGCTGATCAATCGCAGCCAGTAAGGCGGCTGCGCCGACTGCGCATTCCAGCACCGGTTCGGGTGCGAGCACTGCACCGAGCCTGCGGCACATGCGCGCGACACCTGAAGCGCCCAGGCCAAAGCCACCGTCATCCTCATTTAGCGCGATACCGGTCCAGCCGAGCTCGACCATTTCTGCCCACACTGCACGATCGAAAGACCGGCCGCTGGTGCGCAACTCGCGCAAGCGACGAATGCCGAGGGCGCGAGCGCAATAGTCCGCGACGCTATCGTCAAGTAAAAGTAAATCGTCGGCCGAAGGAAGTGCTGTACTCGCCTGGTTCACGGGTCATCCTGTTGTGCCCGAGGCATTCGCTCGGGTTGATCTGTTCAAAATTTGCTTGCGTGCCGCCAATCGTTTGCGCGCCAATGCCGATCACTGCCGGATTGTTAGCGCGCGTAATGGTTACAGGCGCACAGTATATGTAACTCAAGCTCAGCTTGGTGATGGCTGCGCCACGCACAATTATTCCGCATCGCACGGCTCCCCGCGCGCTTGCATCGCAAGTACGTATTATCTGAGCTTCGGGCGCCACGCGGGACGCCGTTGTTCGGTGCCCATCACGCCAGCGGATTGTGTTCATCTCGCGTCGGTGCCGGGATAGTGCCGGATTCTGACACCGACTCGGCAGCATTCGTGCCGAAATAATCTCGGGCACGCCACAGTGCGACTGTCGGGATCGCAAACACGATGGCGCTGACCACCCCGACGGCAAGCCCTTGTCCGTTCGGATTGACCACATTCCACACCAGCATTGCGACGGTAACCTGCGCGGAATACAGCGCAGCCCACGGCCACATCCAGCCCTTCATTTTCCAAAACCCGCGCGCACCCGCGGCGTAAATCAACCAATGCAGCGGTTCGGTAGCCTTAGCCCACCAGCCGTGCAACGCGATCCCGAACCAGATCTCATGATCACTCGCGAGTGGCTTTACGAAAACATCGAACGGCATGTACAAAAATGTCATATACAAACAAAACCAGAACATCAGATTCATCCACCAGGGTCTCAGCGACCAATCGGCTTTTATCACCTGCAACGGGTTAGACATTGAATGTGGTGCCATAAGGGATCGAGTGTTGATGTTAGCAGGCACCGCGACACGCCAAATGTCCGGTAATACGTAAAACACGGCCGAAGTTATGCAGCGGACACCAAAATTACAGTTTCTAAGCGCCCGGCAGTTCGGTACAGTCAGGTCTGGCTATTTCAGTCACAGGATTATTCATCATGCGCGTCGCAACCGCCGTGCTAATCATCGGCGCAACTCTGATAACGGACGCCCAAGCGCAATCCGCCGACGTTTTTGCAGGTACAGACAGCTTCGCAGAGGCCGGCTATACACCCGACCATATTGCCTACCCCGCCGATCGCATCAACGAACGGTTCGAGTTGCTAATGGCCGACAGTGGCCTGGAAACATTTGAGATGGCGCTTGCGTTTGCTCGCGAAAAGCTATCCGAAGCCAACGTTATGATCCGGGGTCGAGAAGCCGGATTAGCTTGGATTTCAATCGGACTGTATAAGGATTACGTTAAACGCGCGGCCAGAGCACTCGAAGAAATCGCGCCGGACCGTTTGGCCCGGTACCGTCTGCTTTTCGCCAATAACCTGCTCGAAGACTTGCACACAATATCTCGCGGCTACGTCACCATGCCGGTCGATATTCGCGAATTCTCATTGTCGCCGATGGTAAACGCCGCGTTCTACCAATATGAACTTCAGCGCGAGCGCATGTCGGCACAAGAGCGCGAGAGTGTCGCCGCACGTGAAAGCGCGGTGCGTGACGCCATCGAAGCGATGCGACAAGCAGATCGCTCTCGCTACGAGTTGCGTGATCAGGAAGTACAGCCACGCTAACGACAAACGCACGAATTGATCGAGCTTATACTCGCTCACCCGTGACGCATAATCCCTATACCAGCCAGACTTGAATCGAATCGCCATGTCCACATACGAAATTCTCGAACACTATCTCACGGGCGACTACCAATCGGTCGCCTGCCCAACGGAAGCCGACTATTACGCCTTGTGGCATGAGCGAGGTCTGGACTCGATGGGACCGATCGACTGCGCACTCGCCGGTGCTCTGCTGGCCGACCGCCTACCGTGGGTTTTCACTGCGGGTTACCAAGGCACCCTACGTAACGCCTTCCCGAACTTGAAGCCGGGCGGTTGGGCGGCATTTGCGGCGACCGAAGATGCGCACGATCCCCAGGCACATCCAGGGACGCGGCTGCAGGACGGACCGTCGGGCTTCCTGTTGAGCGGGTGCAAATCCTGGGTTGCTCATTCACGCTGCGTCGACCAGTTAATTATTACGATCAACGATGAGCAGGGTGACAAACGTAAAGCTCGCGGTCTGGTGATTGACAGCAAGCGCCGGGGGATCTCGCTAACGCACCGCGAGCAGCCGGGGTTTCTTGGTTCGCTCAGTCAAGGTTTCGCCAAATTCGACAGTACGGAAGTCGCGGTAAGCGAGGTTTTTGAATTCGCACCAATTAGATTGTTCGGTCGCACTGAAGCTAAATTTGTCATGCTCGCCAGCGCGGCATTCATGCTCGGGCGAGTGCCCGAGAATCACGAACTACGCGACCGCCTCATTGCTGTCGCTGGCGCGCTTATCAGCCTCATAACAGAACAACAGACCTCGCGTCAGGTGTATGCCGCCATCGACCGTGAGTTTCAGCGCTGCGTGGATGCTTTCGAAGCTTGCGGCGCAACTGACACGATTACAGATTACGCTGCAGATCGACGCTTGTTCCGCATGTATACCAATAAGATTCAGCGGCGCGGCGAGTATGCCAGGAACGAGGCCGCCGGCCGAGCAGACGATTAAGACAGCCATTCGACATCGAATTGCGCCTGGGCGCTTGCTCATTCAGGCCCAGAGCATGGGCTGAGCCATCGGCTCGTGCGCCGCGCAGCCGCTTGCGCGCCGATGGTTTCGCCGCATTCTGATCAGCTGGCGAGACAGGTCACCGGCTAGCGACGAGCACAGAACTTTTCACTCGGCAAGTTGGCGCGCGTGTCCGTTCCGCAATAAACGCCCGGGCAGCGGCCCATCGGCGGGGAGGCAGTCGACATTGTCACGGCGCAGAATCTCGCCGTTGACGATCACAGCATCAATCCCGACCGCTTCAGATATCAGGCGATCAGCACCGGCCGGAAAATCCCACACCCGTTTCAACGGCAGGTCGCCGATGGTGTCCGGATCGAAGATCACCACGTCAGCGGCCAGCCCGACCTCCAGTCGCCCGCGATCCGTGATGCCAAACACTTCCGCCGGTCGTGAAGTCACCATACGCACGGCCTCTTCGATCGACAGCACTTGTTTCTCACGTACCCAACGCCGAAACAGATAGGTCGTCATGCAGGCATCACAAAGCTGGCTGGCATGGGCGCCGGCATCGGAAAGTCCAAGAACAGTGTCTTTACTCAACAACAGTTCTTCGACTTCGTCTTCTTCGTGATTTGCGACCGGCATGCGAAACCGGGCTTGCAAATCGCTATCCAGTGCCAGGTCGAACATGGTTTCGACCGGCGTTTTACCAAGCTCCTCGGCAACATCAAATAAACGCCGTTCACCAAGCTCGGGCATGCCCGGCACTTCGGCAATTACCGTGCCGCGAAAACCGTTTTTGAACGTTTCCGGTACGCGCCGATCGAGTTTCTCCCACACGCGTGTGCGGAACTCGGCGTCGGCGTAGAGACGTTTCTTGCCTTCGTGGTCAGCTTCGGACACCGGCCGGAACATGCGCATGGCTTCGAATACAAACGGCGCAGAAAGCTGGAATTCGAAATTCAACGCCCGCGGTGTGACCTGCGGAATGACTCGATGCCCGGCGGCAATCAGTGCTTCGGAGCGCTGCAATTGCTCGCTGGCCGTCCCGTCATTGATAGCGGCGCCAGCAAGTAGCGCAGTCCACGTCACTGGTGAACCGGAGACCTGACTTAACTCGGTAAACTCGTCGTAGGACAGGGTAGGGCCAACCGTGGCCTGAATAACGCCACCGTCGGTATCTTTGAGTACTGCGGCCAGACTACGAATTTCTTCGAACGAGGCTGCCCGGCTCGGCACCGGCTTGCCCTGGTCACCAACGTGGGTGATCGCCTTGGACGTCGCGAATCCGAGCGCGCCAGCTGACATTGCCTCGCCGACTAACTTCTGCATGTGTTCAACTTCCGCCGTGTTCGCCTCACGCTCGGTCGCATCTTCGCCCATCACATACGTGCGTAAAGCGGTGTGCCCGATTAGCGCGCCAACATTAATTGCTATGCCCGCGGTCTCAATCGCATCGAGGTATTCCGGAAAGGTTTCGAACGGCCACTCCGCACCCAGACCTGCCTGCAGCGCCGCGACCGTCATCCCCTCCACATTCTCGAGCGTGCGAATCATGCGCTCGCGATGCTCCGGCCGGGTTGGCGCAACACTGAATCCACAATTCCCCATTACCACCGTCGTCACGCCGTGCCACGGCGAAATCGTGAGCATACGGTCCCAGATGATTTGTGCGTCGTAATGGGTATGGATATCGACGAAGCCCGGCGCGATCACGTGGCCGCCTGCATCCAGCGTTTGCGCGGCCTCCCCCGGCGCTGATCCCACGGCGACCAGGCGCCCTTGCCGGATGCCCAGCTCGCCCGCGAACAATGGCCCGCCAAGACCGTCAGCAATGAGTCCATTGGTAATTTTCAGATCGTATTTATGCTTCATGACGCACACCTCGCTGTGCCCATGATACCCCCGTCGCCGGTATGACGATCAGACCGTTGAACGAGTCGGTCTGCGCACGCGGCTCAGCCCACCTTGAGAGCAGAACGCCGACCGACAGATTCGTCGATGCTGACGAGCTAGAAAAGAATAATGATGACGAGGGTAGGGACTGAGATCGCCAACGCGTGTTGAGCCAATACGCAGCGAGTGTGAGCCAGCACGCGAATTGACGTATGGTGGCCGCGGTGCGCGTGGCGACAGCTTGCTGTCAGCCACGACGACGTTGAGTTACGGTCGAACACACATCGACAAATAGAAACACTGCCAGGCAGGGCGTCTCGCGGCTCAGTAAGGTCGACATATAGCGCCGACGCACAGACTGCGAATTTGGCAGCGATGCTAACGGCCGTGGACGTTCTTTTAACGCGATGCTATCAATTGCGTCGCCTGGAAATCTCAGGACCTCGATTGTCTGTGGACAACCAACCAAGACACGCCATTAGTGACATTGACGCCGGCGAACTTCTGCGCAAACTGAGCGCCAATTCGAAGTTGACCCTATTCGTGCTGGAATGCGGAGCCGATGCCCGCTGGCGCTTCACCCATCTCGGCCAGAATCTGCTGGATGCACTCGGCATCCCTGCGCACGACGCGGCCGAAGACGCGGGGTGTATTTTCAAGCTCATTCCCGCGCACGACCACCGCGACTTTCACGAAACGCTACAGCAGGCGCGTCGGACGGGACAATTTTGGCGGTGTGATTTTCGCCTGGCGCTTCGCGATGGCGAAGTCCGTCCGTACACCGTGACCGGAGAAGTCCGAGCCACAGCGAGCGGCGATGTTGTCGTCAGCGGCCATATTCTCGATTGCAGCAATGATGGACCAACGCTGCGCGGCGCGACGGTGCCATCACCTGCGAGCAGGGCGATGTCGGGGAACACGGAAGAGACGCTTCTACTGCAGGCCCTCACCATGGATTCCGCCACCTTCGGGATCCTCATTACCGACGCGACGGAAAAGCACCACCCGATCATTTATGCCAATCGGGCCTTCTGTGCGATGACCGGCTATACGCTCGCAGAGATCCTGCATCGCAACTCCGCTATCTTGCACGGTCAGGACGTCACGCAGGATGGTGTCCAAGAAATTCGTGCTGCACTACGCAAAGGTTCGAGTATCACGACCACCTTACGCAATTATCGTAAGGACGGTAGTCCGTTCTCGAACCGGGTCACGATTAACCCTCTCCGCAACACCAGTGGCATGGTCACTCATTTCGCAGCCACCGTGAATGACATTAGTAGCGAACTCGCAGCCTTCGCCGAGTTAACCGCGAACGCCGCACGTTTTCGCATTCTCGCCGAGCACGCCCCGATCGGAATCTATTTATGGCGCCCCGGTTCTGGTGTCGAGTATGTCAATGAGCAATTCTCGGCCATTACGTCGCTGGACTATGAACAGGCGCTAGAGTCGGACTGGGGAGCTGCAATTCATCCTGATGATCGCGAGATAGCCATAAAGAACTGGTTAGAGGCGGCAGCTACTGGAATGCCGTCGCACAACGAATTTCGCTTTTTGCGTCAGGGCGGGCAGACGGTCTGGATTGCCTCCATGTCGGTCCCCTTGTATGACGAAGATGGTGAACTGTCGGGGCGCATTGGTACATTTGTCGACCGCACAGAACAGAAAGTCGGTGAACAGGCGCTGGTCGAAGCGAAAAATGAAGCGGACACGGCCAATCAGGTTAAAAGTCTGTTTCTGGCCCGCACCAGTCATGAATTGCGGACGCCGCTCAATGCCGTGCTGGGTTTATCGCAAGTGTTAACCATGGCGGGCAATTTACCGGCAGAGCATCAACAGAATGCCCATGAAATCTATCGTTCATCCGGGCACCTGTTGCGGCTGATTGAAGACCTGCTCGATCTCTCCAAAATTCAGGCGGGCGAGATCTCCCTGACCTCAGAGACGGTCGACTTGCTGCATCTGGTCGAAGAAGTCGCAACCACGTTTAGACAAAGCGCCGAGGAATGCGGCGTAGAGATTCGCCTCGAATTCAAACACCCCGCGGCACGCTTCGCGATCGGCGACTACGTGCGCATCAACGAAGTGATATCGAACCTGGTTTCAAACGCACTGAAGTATGCCGCCAGCGGAGGTCGGGTTGTCTTAAGTAGCGAGACTGAAGCCGACACCGTCCGAATCGACGTCCGCGATTTCGGGCCGGGGCTTCCGGCGGATCAAACCCGGACAGTTTTCGAACCCTTTGAACGCCTCGGCAAGGAAGTCAGCGGGATCGAGGGCAGTGGTATTGGTCTGACCATCTGTCGGGACCTTGCACAAGCGATGGGTGGACGCCTCGGGGTCGAGAGCAACGGCGACCAAGGCACCCGGTTCTGGCTGGAACTTCCAGCAACGACACCGCCTGGCCCAGAGCAAATCGCGTCCGTCGGGCCGCAACACCATGCTGTACCTGTGACCGAATCGAACGCGCCCTCGTTGTCTGCATTCGGCCGTGTTCTGGTTACCGAAGATAATCGCGGTAACCAACGCCTGTTCGAACAACTACTGAAGCTGTGGGACATTGCCATAGACGTCGCCGACGACGGAGAACAAGCTGAACAACAGTGGCGAGATGGGAGCTACCGCCTGTTGCTGACCGACCTGCAGATGCCGAATGTTGATGGAATAGAACTCACCCGGCGCATTCGCGCTGCCGAACGAGATGGCGACGAACGGCTGTATATCATCGGCATCAGCGCGCACGCCATGGAACTGGAAAAAAATCGCTGCCTCGAATCGGGTATGGACGACTACATCACTAAACCTATCGATCTGGCAAGGCTAAAACTCGCACTGGAAAAAGGTGCCGCAACAATGACCGGGGCACCGCGCAGCTAGGCAAAATCGTAGCCGACGACTGCCGGACACAGGCGCTAAGAGGTCACAATCTGGATGTGCCTGGCGTCCGAAAAATACTCAGCTAAAGTGAGTAAACAGGCCCGAGAGTCTATCGAATAGTGTTCGATGCGCGCAGTTCATGCAGGGCGGCGAGCTCCGCAGAACGCCGTGCGGCGCAGCCATGTCTGCGCCAGTTCTCTAGCTCAACCGCGCAATATATTTGCTTACCTTAACCAATAAATCGAGTCCGCCGCGGCCCTCGACCAAAGTCTCTGCGGTAATCGCCATTTGCTCGCGGCGGCTGCGCGCGAGGTAGCGTAGTATTTCGAAAGCTTCGGAATCACGCAACGAATAGCGCTCCATAATGATTCCGACCGCAATACTGATTGTGCGACGTTTCGCATTCATCTCCGACAGCTTGTCGACGGACCGAAGTAGTTTGCCGACCTCATCGGCTCGCGCAATGGCGGTTTCAACCGCTGAATTTAACTGCCCCAACTCCACCGGTTTAACGAGGTAAGTGATCGCACCAGCTGCCACCGCGGCGTCGAGCGTGTCCTGATCGGTTTTGCCGGTCAATTGTACGAACGGGATACCGTGCTCACGAATGAGCGCGCGGCCCAGTTCGACGCCGTTGCCGTCCGGAAGTTCGACATCGAGCACAGCCAGATCAATAGCTTGATGTTCGGCGATACCTTTGGCGTCGGCTGCAGAAATAGCACCGAATACATGATGACCTGCGCGGGTCAGCGCCTGCTCGAGAAAGCGCAGCAGCGCTTCGTCATCTTCAACGACAAGAATCGATCGCGTTGGTTTGCTGCTATCTGGCGTGTTCATTGGCGTTACATCCGTAATCGTTCGCCGGCTGCCGCGTAGCAGGTCGGTGTCACACTAAGGAATATCGGGTCGCGGGTCAGATAATGGGTAAAGTGCCACTATCCGCGCCAGGAGGCGAACGTTTGTGGTTGCGATTGGAGGGGGAACCACGGCAGGCGGTTGGTACGGCCGAGGGCATTGTGGCTGATCTAGCGCCTGCATCGCAAGCGCCGACGATCGGTTCGAACCACTTTCTCGTGGAGGCAGATTCAGGCGGTCACGACGCGCGAAACCTTCGCTATCCGAGCCCCGCACCACCGAGCGCAGGTGGGGGATTTCTGACATTCATTTGTGTATCGCTATATATTTAGCTGCGGCTGCTCAGAGTGCATCCGGCTTGCCGCAAGCCGAACCTACCAGCACGTTTTTTAGGTCTGTAAATGAAGTCGACAGCTACCTTCTCCATCGCTAGCGCCATGTCTGAGGCAACGATTTTAATCGTCGATGACGAACCAACGAACGTCAGGTTGATTCGGAAGGTTCTGCAACAAAGTGGCTTCAGGAATATCCTGCACACGACCAATCCGCTCGACGTCGCAGACATCATCGCCCGACATGAGATCGATCTTGCAATTTTCGATCTCATGATGCCGGAGCTAACCGGTACAGATCTGATTTCTATCTTGCAGAAAACACTGGGCGACCTATGTCCGCCAATCATCATTCTGACAGCCACCACATCGATTGAGGCGCGCGTCGACGCACTCAACTGCGGCGCACGCGACTATGTCAGTAAACCATTCTCAATCCCGGAATTGAATGTGCGGGTTAAGAACATGCTGGAAATGCAAATCTCGCAAAAATGGATCCGGAGCCAAAATCAGATCCTCGAACGTCGCGTCGCCGATAGGACAGATGAACTTTACAAGACGCGCCTTGAAATCATTCAGCGCCTGGGACGGGCGGCAGAATACAGAGACAACGAAACCGGCACGCACATCCTGCGCATGAGTAAGACATCGGAACTCCTCGCACGACAAATCGGTCTGCGAGAAGAAGTGTGTGAGGCTTATTTGAATGCCGCGCCAATGCATGACATCGGTAAGATCGGCATTCCGGACAGCGTGTTGCTGAAACCCGGCAAACTCTCCGCACCAGAATGGAAAATCATGCAATCGCACGCGCAGATTGGCGCCGACCTGCTTGTTGGCAGCGATTCGCCCTTGTTAATACTTGCCGCCGAAATTGCCCTCGCGCACCACGAAAAATGGGACGGAAGCGGCTATCCCCGCGGATTAAGCGGTCTGGCCATTCCCTTGAGCGCGCGCATCGTCGCAATGGCTGACGTGTACGACGCCCTGCGCTCGAGGCGCAGCTACAAAGAACCCTGGTCAGAAGCCGACGCCCTTGTGGAAATACGACGTGGCGATGCGTCCCATTTCGACCCGGATCTCATTGTTGCATTCGAAGCCATCCAGCCGGAAGTTGAGGCCTTTCGCTCCCAGCACGCAGACCCGGTCTAAGACAACTTCGCAGTCACTCAAGGCATCCTCTACCCGCAGCGATCGTTCAATTCACCCGATTTCAGCAACGACTTCGTCGAGCGACTCGCGTAGCGTGCCGACAACCGTGTCTATTTCTTCCTTCTCAATGATGTAGGGCGGGCACATAGCGATGCCGGCCACACCGGCGGCGCGCACGATGACGCCTTTATCCAGCGTGCGACGAAACAAGCGCATGGCCATTTGGTGTTCGGGTGCAAAAATGCTGCGGTCTTCTCGATCTTTAACCACGTCTATGGCTGCGATCAGCCCGAGCCCGCGTACTTCCCCAACATGCGGATGATCAACGAACTCATCACGCAATCGCTGCTGCATGTACACGCCCATATCTGCAGCGCGCTGGAACAGGGATTCGTTCTCCATAATGTCCAGATTGGCATGCGCTGCCGCGGTGCAGATAGGATGTCCGCTGTACGTCTGGCCATGACTGAACTGCAAAATTTCTGAGCCGTGCTCTTCGATAACCGACCAGACGCGCTCGGATATCAGCGACGCTGACAGCGGCGCGTAACCGCTGGTCAGACCTTTGGCGATGGTGACCATATCCGGCTCTATACCAAGCGCTTCACTGCCCCATGCCTCGCCAAGTCGACCAAAACCGCAAATCACCTCGTCGGCGATGAACAGAATGTCGTGGCGTTTCAATACGGCTTGCATGGCCGGATAGTAATTCCTTGGCGGCACGATGACGCCGCCGGCCCCCATGACCGGTTCGGCGATGAACGCAGCGATGCTTTCGGCACCCTCGCGGGCGATGGTTTGTTCCAGCTCGGCAACCAACTTGGCGACGAAATCCGCCTCGCTCATGCCGGGCTCTGCTTCGCGATAAAAATGAGGCATGCTCAAATGATGGAAACCCGCCAGCGGTAAATTCATGTGGGCGTGCACACTCGGCAAACCAGTCAGGCTTGAGGCGCCAAGAGTAATGCCGTGATAGGCCATGTGGCGTGACAGTATCTTGGTCTTCTCAGGCTTGCCGCGCAGGTTGTTGTATAACCAAATCAGCTTGATTTGCGTATCGTTCGCATCCGAACCCGAACAGCCGAAAAAGACCCGCGCGATCGGCCACGGCATCATGCGCTTGAGACGATCGGCGAGGCGAATGGTCGGCTCGGTCGCCATCCCGAAAAACGAATGGTAATAAGCCAGCTCGTGAGCCTGCTTAGCGATGGCGTCGGCAATTTCGTGGCGACCGTAGCCCACGTCACAACACCACAGGCCGGCCATTGAATCGAGATACTTGCGCCCATCGACATCCTCAACATGCACCCCGGCTGCGCCTTTCATGACCAGCGCGCCGCGGCCGGCGAGATCTTCGAAATTGGTGAACGGATGCAGGTGGGAGTCGAGGTCCATTCCTTGCAAATCAGTAAGCATTAGCTGGGCTCCTGGGCTGGGTGAGCGATAGTTCCGCCTGTATCGACCGGGCCGCTGCACTGCCCGATGTGAGGCGCCGCCTACTGCAGGTGGGTGACGCGAAGAATACTAACAGCGCCGAGCTGGACGTGTCAGCGCTCAACATGGCAGAGCCAGCGAGACAGGCGCCAGCGGAGTATGATTAGGCGACCAGAATCCGGACACGTATGCCATGAACAAACCGTCAACAAAGATTTCGCCTGACGCAGTGCGCAACGGCACGTTTAAATACCTGGATGATTCAGTACACCCGTCGCTGTATCGCAACGGCGAAGTGCTGACCCGACGCGACGCGGACGGCAGCGACGGCGGCCGCAAGGGTGTCAACCTCGAAACCCGCGAAATGATGATTCATAACGCGCGGTTACTGGATCATGAGCGTCGTCGCACTGTCGAGTCACACGGTTTTGAGTGGCTGACGCGGCCACGCGGCAATAGGAATCTGGATTTCTTCAATCATCGCGACGTGGTCGGCGAGTACTACCCGGAGTGCGCGCGAATTGTCGCCGACGCGACTGGCGCGCGGGCCTACGCGTTTGATCACAACGTACGCTCCGCTCTGGGCAAGCAAAGCCAACAAAAGATCGTTGGTGGGCAGCAGGTGCAGGGGCCCGCACATGTCGTGCATGGCGACTACACGCTGACTAGCGCGCCGCAACGGTTGCGCGACCTGGCCCTCCCGCCGAGCGGCAACGACACCTTGCGCGGCATCCTGGCAGATGACGAGTCACTGATTAGTCAGCAAGATGTAGACCGGGCATTAGAGGATGGCAAACGCTTTGCGATCATCAACGTGTGGCGCAACATCGCCGACGAACCGGTTGCCACGCACCCGATCGCACTATGCGACGGGCAGACTGTCGATCCGCAAGAGCTGGTGGTGTTTGAAATTCATTACCAGGATCGCATTGGCGAAAATTATTTCGCTAAGCACGCAGACGGGCACCAGTGGTACTACTACCCCGACATGACGGGCGACGAGGCCTTGCTGATCAAGCAATGGGACTCCGCCGGCGTACTCGCCGACAGCAACGGCGCGCGCGGCGATGGCACGGCTCCGGAGCGTCCGTGTACGTTTAGTTTTCACAGTGCGTTCGAGGATTCTGCAACACCGGACGACGCGCCGGATCGCTGGAGTATCGAAGTGCGCTGCATCGTGATTTACGATTAAGACCGCGCAGGTTCGACTGCGGGCGAAGGCGCCTAGCAGAGACCAACATAACTGCAGGAGGCTATTGATAGCCTCCTGCAAGCGCGTCGATTAATCTAGCGTATTCGCTGACGCACAGACGCAAATGTCCCTTGCGCCGGCCGACTTGCTACCCAGGAGAACGGAGAACAAGCATGGCAACCTATCTGATAGCCGTCATCGATGTGAAAGACGTTCAACGCTACGACGCCGAGTACGTGGCAGGTGTGCAGCCACTCATCCAGAAACACGGCGGGCGACTATTAGTCGTCGCCGAATCCATGGATGTGATGGAAGGACAATGGCCGCCCGGACGCACCATCGTTATCGAATTTCCGGATGCCGAATCGGCGCGGGCCTGGTATTCAGATCCTGACTACCAGCCGTTACTGAAACTCCGCCTTGATATCAGTGCCGGCATGCTCGGCTTCGCCGACATCGTTTAACGACACAACAAACCGGCCGCGGCACACAATCGTGCCGCGACGGGCGCTGCCACTTCAGTCTTAAACCGATGAAGAGCCCAATAAATTGCCACCCAATGATGGGTGACCGTAACGCTTATCGCCGACCACGTTGATCAGCGATGTCTTGCCTGAGGCGAGCGCGCGCTCAAGTGCCGGTATTATCTGATCCGGGGTTTCGACATGCTCGGTGTGCAGCCCCATCGGCTCGAACACTTTGTCGTAACGGATGTCCGGAATCATATCGAACGGGTCAGTACGCCCTTTCAACATCGGCATGGATGCAAAATCCGGGCCCCACGAACTGTTGTTCCACAGCAGCAGCACAATCGGCAATTCATATTTAGCGGCGGTCTCAAGATCCATCGCGCCAATACCGAGCCCACCATCGCCTGACACCACAATCACCTGCTTGCCGGGGCGCGCCAGCTGCACGCCAATGCCCATACCGATGCCATGTCCAACTGGCGCAAGCGGACCTGCATCGACAATCTGCCCCATGGTATGCGCAGTAAACCAATTGCTGGTGTAACCACTAAGCGTAAAGCTGTCGACGACCAAGGTCGCATCGTCATCGATAACCGAGACCAAATCACGTACGAGACGATCGGGATGGATAGGCATGGTGTCGTGAGTTTCAGCTGCGCGCTGCTCGATGCTCTGGTCATAGTTCTTGCGCACTTCAGCCATTTTCTTCAGCCACGGCGAAGTAGCACGCGAAGCCGAATCCGTATTTCTGGCCCGAATGGCGTCGATGAGCTGACGCAGCACCAATTTCGGGTCGCCCACGATGCCGACCTCGGCTGGAACGTGCCAGCCGACGCGCTGCGGATCACTATCGACCTGGATATAGGTCGCCTTATCGGTCCAGGTCGGCGGCTGTCCGAATTTCTCGCCGCTCCAGAAGCGAAATCCGACCGCCAGCACCACATCCGCCTCACCAGTAAACGGTTTCTTCCAGGCACCGCGTATCGCGAGCGGATGGGCTTCATCGAGCGCGCCTTGCCCGGCTCGGCGGCAATAAACAGGCGTTTGCGTCAATTCCGCTAATTCTGCCAACTCAGCGCCCGCATCCGACCAAAAAATGCCATCGCCGCCAGCAATCAGCGGGCGCTCAGCGTTGAGTAATAATTCGACCGCTTTCTCGATGCCGCGCGGATCGCCTTGCGAGCGCAGGTCATCGTTGTCGTAAACTTTCGCGCCAGGTCTCTGCTGCGTTTCTTCTTCTTCCTGGTAAAGAATATTGAGCGGAATCTCGACCATCGCCACTCCTTGCGGTGCGTTTTTGGCCGCGCGAAAAGCCTGGCGTAAATCGACTTCAATGGTGCTCCAGTCAAGCACCCGCTTGGTGTACTTGGCAAACGAGCCCACAACCTCAGAACCGTATGCCTCCTGGAACGAACCGATGTCATCTTCGGTCGTGGGATGCTGACCCGACAGGCACACTACTGAACTGTTCGTCAGTGCGGCTGTACACAGTCCGGTCACCGCATTCGTCAGCCCGCAACCCGCAGTGACGGCACAAACGCCGGTATTGCCGCTTACCCGTGCATAAGCGTCTGCCGCGTAGGCAGTCGTCTGCTCGTGGCGCATGTGAATCAGTTTGATTCCGTCGTCGCGGATATTGGCGAGGATCGGAAACAAATGTCCGCCATTAACCGCGAATAGATACTTCACGTTTTGTTCTTTCAATATGCGGCTTATCAGTACGCCACCGTCTACTTTTGCCATTGCTTGGATTCCTGCTAATGAGTCGGCGCATAGTCTTGTGAGGTTATTGATTCCGGCCGCGCCGCGAGGCCGTACGCATAACGTTAATTCATGCCGAGGACATCACGTGCGGTTTTAACCGGACCGGAAGGTGTTTCAGGCCACCGACAAAATTAGACTGCACCCGTTCCACCTCGCCGGTAATCTCGATGCCGTCATAACGCTCGAACAATTGTTCCAGAGCAAGGCGAATCTCCATTTTCGCCAGCGGCCCCCCGAGACAAAAATGCGGTCCGGCACCAAAGCCCAGATGCAAGTTCGGGTGGCGCGTGATGTCGAAATCGTAAGGCCGCTCGAATACGTCCGGGTCACGATTGGCGGACGGAAACCACAACATCACGCGTTCCCCTTCGCGAATTCTCGTGCCACCAAGTTCGGTGTCGGCGGTGGCGACGCGCATGAGTGAAATAACCGGGTCGGACCACCTTACGATTTCCTCGGCGGCCAGACGCAGGCGTTTCGGATCCTCGCGCAACAGGGCCAACTGCGTCGGGTGTTCCAGCAAAGCGAGTACCCCGCCTGAAAATGCGTTCCGCGTGGTCTCGAATCCGGCAAGGATGAACTGCACGGTGTTGTAGGCGACTAACTTGGGCGTCAGCGGTTCACCATTGACGCGGGCGTTGGCAAGCAACGACAAGGGGTCAGACATTGGGCAGCCGCGCCGTTCGGATGAGCGACGCATACCGTACTCAAACAGTTTTCGAAAGCCGAAGCTGATGGTTTCGGCGGCAGTACCGCGCTGATACTCCGGATCCGTTCCGCCTATCGCCATCTTGCCCCAGTCGAGCATGTCCTCCCAATCGGCTTCCGGCAGTTCTAACAGATCACAAATCACTGCCATCGGAATGCGTACTGCCAAATCACTGACGAGGTCGATTTCGCCATTGGCGGGGATATCGTCGAATATGCCGGCGATCAATTTGCGCGTGCGCTCCTCGCTGCTCGCCAGCGCGTTCGGCAGGAATGGTTCTGCCATGACTTTGCGAATCGGCGCGTGACGGGGTGGATCGATGAACGCGATGTTCTGGCCAAGGCCCCACGCCTCGTCAACAATCGCTGCCATTTCGTCATCAACCACCGGCGCGACCCCTTCGCGCTCCGAACTGAACAGCGCCGGCTCATTCAGGATCGTCTTGACGTCGGCATGGCGAAAAATTGACCAATAGCCACGTTGATCGGGGCTGGTTGTCCAGTGCACCGGAGAACTTGCGCGTAACTCATCAAATAAGGCGTAGTGCTGACCGGTCGCGAAAAACGCGTGGTCGTTCAATTTCTCGTCAACAGTCACATTCCGACCTCCCCAGGTGCAGAGCACAAACATTACCCCGGTCCCGAGGCGCTGTATAGCGGCGCCAGCGTCGATCCAGAAACGCCGCGGCGTCCTTCAGCGGTGTGGCCGCGCGCGGGCCCTCCTCTACGCTAAGCGCTGTGAATTGGCTTTAGAAACACCTAGTCTTGAACCGATATGCCCGGCGCTGAAGTCGGGCGGCATCGATGTCCGGCTTTTTTTTGAGGAATTTCGAATGAGAGAGACTTACTGGCGTACCCGTTGTTTGCTCGTCCCGATCATGCTGACGCTACTCGCGCTTCCTGCCTCCGCTGCGGATTTTTTTGCGGGTACCGATGCGGGCTTTCCCGCGCCGACCGATGACGGCGGCGTGCTGCCGACCGATGCCCGTTTGATGAAAGTTTTCGATGGCGGCTGCATGCTCACCGAGGGTGTTTCTGCCGGCCACGACGGCATGATGTACTTCTCGGACATGACCTTTACTGCGCGCTGCAAAGACGACTCAGGGCGCTACTCGCAGGCCGGCAACATCTGGAAATACGATCCCCGTTCCGGCGAGACGGTTATTTTCCGCAGCCCGTCAGGCATGTCGAATGGCATCAAGTTCGATGCAAACGGCGACATGATTGCGGCGCTCGGCGCCGACTTCGGTGGGCGTATGTTGCTCAAGACCGATATGCGAACCGGCAAGAGTTACATCCTGAGCGGCTTGTATAACGGTCAGCCTTACAACGCACCAAACGATGTCACGATTGATGAGAAGGGACGCATCTATTTTTCCGATCCGCGCTATCTTGGCCACGAGCCGGTGATGCAGCCGGGGTTCGCGGTTTATCGCCTCGATCCGGATGGCAACGTTGTGCGGGTCGTGACTAACGGTGGCAAAACCAATGGCGTGCTGGTGTCTCCTGATCAGAAAACGCTTTATGTCGTCAGCAACGATAATGGTTGGCTCGACATGATGCGCCTCGACGAAGCAAACGCCAGACCTTTCGAAGGACACCATGTATTACAGGCCTACGACCTCTCCCCGGCCGGCACCGTCAGCAACCGTCGAGTATTAGTCGACTACGCGCCCTACAGCGGACCAGACGGCTTAATCGCCGACGCCAAAGGAAATCTGTACGTGGCCCTGCGCGCCGAGAACCGTCCCGGGATTGGGGTGTTTAATCGGGAAGGTAAGGAAATTGCCTTTATCCCGACGGGCAAGGAACTGCCAACCAACGTCGGCTTCGGTCGCGGCGAAGAACGCCACGTTCTGTATGTGACATCCGGTAAAAGTCTCTACAAGATTGCGACGCTCAATCAGGGTTACGAATTGCCACCCCTGAAATAATCGACAGCACGACAGTCGCGAAGTGTGACGGCAGGCGTCGCTCGCACGGCTCCCGGTGCAACAACGGCATCGGTAAACTGGCAGGCCTCGAGTCCGCTGCATCTACGCGGTCCAAACTGGCCCACCGACGATTGCAGTAGCCGGCCGATTTGTCGGCATAATGGTTCCTTTTTCGAAACGCAGCCGTTCGGGCATCTGCCCGGGCCGCGAATCCGTGCCGATGCCAAATGTTGTTAGCCTGATCCAACTAAGCTGCGCACAAGCGCGGTCGATTCGCGACGTCGATGCGAGCATCAGGCTGTTCGAAGCAGGTGGCTGGTTCCAGGATGAATACGCCGAAACCTGGCCCCGTGCGACAGTAGAGCGCTATGTCCGCGGACGCAGCACCTCGACTCGGACCGAGCGCGATAGCCTGCTGAGCGACGCGGAAATCGTCCTATGCGGGTTTCCCTTCCCGATTGATTTGCGCGCGCGTGCACCTGAACTGCGCTGGCTTCATCAGACGCCGGCCGGCGCCAGCAATCTACGCACCGGTGATGTGTGGAACTCAGCCATAGCGGTAACGACCTCGCGCGGCTATGGCGATAGCCGTGCCATAGCCGAATACGTATTAGCCGGGATTATGCATTTCGCAAAAGGCTTCGAGCGCGCCACACTCGACCGTGAACACGCCAAGTTCGACTACCAGAGCTACACGCCGTCGTCCCTCAGCGAGAAAGTGCTTTGTGTCATTGGTGCTGGTGGCATTGGTCGGCAAATTGCGCGTTTCGGCAAAGCGCTCGGCATGCGTACGCTTGGCACTCGGGGGTCAGTCGCCACGGTGAGTCAGGATGCAGATTTCGACGCCATCGGCGGGCCCGATCAACTCTGCGGGTTTCTCGCCGAAAGTGATTTCGTTGCCGTGAGCTGCCAGTGGACCGAGGCAACAACGCGATTGCTTAATGCGACAACTTTCGCAGCTATGAAACGCGGCGCCATTCTCGTCAACGTCGCACGCGGCGAAATCATTGATGAAACCGCGTTACTCGCGGCACTGGATGCGGGTCAGCTGCGCGGCGCCGTGCTCGACGTATTCGTCGGGGAGTTTGAGGGGCCACCGCCAGCCGCGCTATGGCAGCGTCGCGATATCTTAATCACGCCGCACACCTCGGCCCTGACCGATCGTGGCCAACGACGTTCGATGGATTTGTTTAACCGCAATCTGCACCGTTTTCTGGCCGGTCAGCAGCTTGAGAACCAAATTGACTGGGCGCTCGGCTACTGAGCATTCTGGTCGCCGCAACCAAACCAAATCGTTTTTTTAGACAAGGAGTTTCCCAATGAAGCTTTCCTCACCACGCATCCACCCCCTCGCAGAGCACGAATGGAGCGCTGAGCAACGCGAACTGCTGGCGCCCGTAAAAGCCAACGAGCCGTTCTACAACGTACTGGCAACCCTGTCGCGTCATTTCAGCGCGGTGGAGAGATTCCTGACCTGGGGCTATCACGTGATGGGCGACACCTCGACCATCAGCGGGCGCGCTCGTGAGATTCTCATTCTACGCGTCGGCTGGTTATGCGATGCCGAGTACGAGTGGGGCCAGCACGTCATTTTCGCGCGCAAAGAAGGGCTCACCGAGGACGAGATCGCGCGCATCAAACTTGGCCCGGATGCCGACGGCTGGACCACGTTTGAAGCGACACTGTTGCGCGCAGCTGACGAACTGCATCACGACAGCTGTATCAGTGACGCTACCTGGAAAACACTCAGTGACGAATACAGCGATCAACAGATGATGGACGTGGTATTCACAGTCGGTCAGTACCATACCGTGTCGATGGCGCTGAACAGTTTTGGTGTGCAATTAGATGACGGCGTATCAGGGTTCTAGCACCGTTTGCTGGAAGACTCATGCTGGGTACCGCGACAGGTGCTGACACATCGTTGAAAACAGACTAAGTATCATCGTTGTCGGTGGCCCAGTGGCCAACGCAACATCCGCAGATTAAAGGGGAGTTTCGCTATATGGAAATCGGAGTATTTCACTTACCGACTATCGGGAATAAACAACAACTGTCTGAAGGCATGGCAGGCCGCCGCACCGATCTTTATCAGAACATGATCGCTAACCTCGCAGATGAAGCGAAATATATCGATGAACATGGCTACTACGGCATGGCCTTTACCGAGCATCATTTCCATGTTGAAGGTGAAGAGGTTTCAACTAACCCCATCATGCTCGATTTGTTTATCGGCATGCAGACTAAGAATTTGCGCGTCGGCCAGTGTGGGCTGGTACTGCCGTGCCACAACCCGCTACGCATCGCCGAAGACGTCGCGATTCTCGACCAGATGACCCAGGGTCGCGCGTTCGCCGGTTTTGCACGTGGCTATCAGCCGCGCTGGGTCAATGTATTGGGCCAACACTATGGGACGCTCTCAGACAGCACCACCAACCCGGAAGCCTACGAAACGCTGAAGAAAGAACTTTATGAAGAACATTGGGAAATCATCGTCAAGGCGTGGACAAACGAAACGTTCAGCCATAGCGGCAAACACTGGACGATACCGAGCAAGGACACGTACTGGGCGGCGCACAATGTGACTCGCGAGTTTGGCCAGGGCGTTGATGAGAACGGCATCCTGACTGAGATCGGCACCGTTCCTGCGACCTTCCAAAAGCCCCATCCGCCACTGTTCCAGCCGTTTAGCTTCTCGGAAAGCTCGGTGCGCTGGGGCGTCGCCCACGGCGCAGTACCCATCACCGTGGTCTGTGATCCGGAATTGTTGGCCGGGCAGTTTCGTGCCGGCCAGGAAGCGGCCAGTTCGGTCGGCAAGGATTACAGTTTCGGACAAGGCATGGGCATCTTGCGTGAGGTGATTGTTGCCGACACGGACGCTGAGGCGATGGCGCTGGCGAGCAACGCAGGTGCCTGGATCTGGACGACTTTTTTCGAACCATTCGGTTTCAACGCCGCCCTCATGCGCCCCGGCGAAGATCCAGCCACAATCCCGAACACCTTTGAATCCATGATCGACCGCGGCCTCACTATTGCAGGCAGTCCGGACACCGTGTGTCGCAAACTGGAGGCCTTGTTCAAGGAATTCCCGGCCGAATATTTCTGGAATTACGTCTACAACGAAATGCTGCCCCACCAGGCATCCATGCGCAGCCATGAATTGTTAACCGAGAAGGTGTGGCCCAACTTTAGCGACAAGATCAGTTAAGTCGACGGCATCGGAAGCGTCGCCCGGCACATACCGGGCGCGCTTTTCCCGCTTAGAGGCTGGCGTTAACGCCCGTGGACTCAACCCGCGAAGAATCGTTCCGACAGGGTGGGGCGAATGTAGGCCAGAACGCCACGGTGACGAGGAGCGTTTAGCGGCTGGGTTAGGCTCGCGCAAGTAATGGAATTCAGTAACAATACGCGTCCTAGCGAGCCACTATTCCGGGGGTAGGAGACGATGTGGAACTATTTGCGCTTCGGCTACATTCACTGGATCTGGCTGCCACTGACGATGGCCGGGTTTCTCCTCGGCGGATGGTGGACGTGGGCCGGTTTCGCTTTTTTGTTTGTCGTCGGGGTGGGCGGCGAAGTCCTCACGCGCGAATCGCGGGATGAAACTACCCCCGAATGTCACTACCCGATAATTCATGACCTGATCATCTACTCCGTCGCCATTGGCCATGTCGCGACTTTATTCGTCGCAAGCTGGGTCTGTGCCAGTAGCGACACGCTCGGATTTGGTGCCCAACTGAATGACCTGCTTGCCGGCGCGGCAGTCAACCTCGACGTCCTCGCGACGCGCGAGGGCAACGTCTGGTACGACTATCTGGGTATTGGTATGTCACTTGGCGGCGTGCTTGGCGTGAGTGGCATCTCGGTCGCCCACGAGCTGACTCACAGAACGGCGAACCCGCTCGACATGTGGTTTGGGCGTTGGGATTTCGCCTTGAGTTTCGGCACCAATTTCGCCACTGAACACGTCTACGGCCATCACCGGAATCTTGGCTACGCCGGTGTCGACACGGTATCGCCGAAGCGCGGGGTTGGATTCTACGAATTTCTCATCGCCGGTGGCTGGCAACAATGGCACGGCGGCTATGACATCGAGCGCAATCGCCTCGACAAACTTGGCAAGCCGTGGCTGTCACCGGGCAACCGCGTGGTGCACGCCTGGTTGCGTGGCGCACTGGTCGTCACGTTGGTCGGCCTGGTTGGGGGCCCAATTGCTTTGGTGGTGTGGCTCATCGCTGCCGGATTTTCCAAGTACATCCTCGAAGGGCTGAATTTCTTTTCGCACTACGGTTTGATTCGCCTGGAAGGCGAGAAAGTGACGACGCGCAATACGTTCTCAAGCTTCAATCCCTTAAGTAATCACTTTACGTTTAATCTCGGCCGCCATGGCTCACATCACGAGTTTGACCGACCCTACTATTTGCATGCCTATAAGCCAATGCCGGAATCGCCGTACGGTTATCTGACCATGACCCTGGTGTCCTGGTTTCCGCCGATCTTCTGGAAGTTGATGATTCCGATGTTGCAAGGATGGGATAGTAAATGGGCCACGCCTGCGGAACTGGCGATCCTTGAGCAACATAACAGAGAGTCAGGCATCAAAGCCTTGCTGGACGATGACGAGGCGTTGGCTGCCTGATCTTGTGCAGCCGGTAATCGCTCGAGAACCGCGCTTAAGAAAACGACTAGCTCGACACCCTGTACATTAACCCGGCAGACGCTCCTCCTTATGTTGAAGAAACTGTTTGGGCGCACGCCAAAAACCTACCAGGTGCACGTCGAACCATTTGGCACGACTATTACCGTCGGTAGTAAAGAGACCTTACTCCAGGCCGCGCTCAGGACCGGGCTGGCCTACCCCTACGAGTGCCAGACCGGGGCATGCTCGACGTGCAAAACTCAGCTTGTTTCCGGCAACATCAAAGCGCTGAGTGATTTTGCGTACGTGCTCGAACTGGAAGAAATCCAAAACGGGACCATCCTGGCGTGCCAATCGCTGGCGCGCAGCGATCTCGCCGTACGAGTCGAGACCCTCGACGACGGTCTACCGCCCATCCGGCCGCAACGCAGCACGGGGCACATTTCTGCCGTAGCGCAACTGACCAGCGATATCATTGAGGTGTGCGTCAACGTTGATGTCGCCATGGATTACTACGCCGGTCAATATGCCAAGCTGGCCGTCCCCGGCATTGCCGAAAGCCGCTCGTACTCGTTTGCCAGTGCGCCGAACACCGGCGGCACACGTGATCTTTCATTCCACATTCGATTGCTCCCGAACGGTGAAGTGTCCGCGTGGTTCGCTGACTCAGATCGGGTCGGCACGGAACTAGAGATTGAAGGTCCGTTCGGCGTTTTTCGCCTGCATGAGAGTGCGGCGCCCATTTTATGTATCGCGGGTGGCAGTGGGATGGCGCCGATAAAAGCGCTGTTAGAGCACGGTGCCGTATCCGATACGCAGCGTCCGGTAGTTTATTTGTACGGTGCTCGGACGCAGGCAGATTTGTACGACAAGCAACTCAGCGAGAACCTGATTGCGGCGTGGCCGACCACCATGCGATTCGTACCGGTATTGTCGGAAGAGCCCGAAAACAGCGATTGGGCTGGTGCGCGTGGGCTGGTCACCGACTTCATCGCCACGGTGGACGATTTCGGGTTGCCCGGTTGCCAGGCCTATCTATGCGGACCACCCGGCATGATAGACGCCGCGCTGACTGTGTTAAACCACGCCGGCGTGCGCGGCCGGGATATTTATTTCGATAAGTTCATGGACCGCAGCCACAGCCCGTAAACGTGGCGCAGCGCATATCGCGTGCGGGGACCGTATTAGCAGTAGAGCTTATGCGGGCCAGAGGTGTGCTCGGGAGAAATCTGGCCGTCTCGGTGTGCTTCATACCTACATCGAATCGCGCCGGTGTTACGGAAATAATCTGCATCTCGCGCAGCATTCGTCTTATATTTACCGACAGGAGATACACGCCCGTTGTCCTGGCACGTTGTGTCTGCATTTCTGCCGCCCCGGTGGCCCAGAGGAGAAACCCATGATTCGAATAGAATTCGCCCTACGTCGCAAAGCCGGCATGTCACGAGCTGATTTCCAGCAATACTGGCGCGACGTTCACGGCCCGTTAGTGGCTCGTCACTCGACCACGCTCGGGATCCATCGCTACATCCAGTTGCACACCCTCGACGACCCGATAAACGACGCGCTGGCCGAAGCCCGCGGCGGGATGGAGCCCGAGTATGACGGCGTCGCAGAACTGTGGTGGACCAGTCCGGAGGCGCTTGGTGCGTTTAATACTGAGGCCGGTAAGGCCGCAGCCTTAGAGTTGCTCGAAGACGAGAAGAACTTTATCGACCTGCCCAATTCGCCACTATGGTTCGCGCATGAGTACCCGCAGGTGAATCCGACTGAGTACATGGTGGCGCACGAGCACAGCCCACTGGTCAAATTATTCTTTTGCCTGCGCAACGTGCCGAGCCAAACTCGCGAAGAGTGTCAGGAGTACTGGCGCACCAATCACGGCCCCCTGATTCGCGGCGTCTCGAAAGGATTTCGGATGCAACGCTATCTGCAGGTCCATTATTGTCCTAATGATTCAGAATCGCTGCTGACCGAACCGCGCGGGACGATTGTCCCACCCTACACAGGGCATGCCGAAGCCTGGTTCGACCGGGCTGATCTGATGAGTATGGCGAATGTGCCCGAAGCCAATCGTGCAATGGAAATCGCTATAGAAGATGAAGCGAAGTTCATCGACTTCAAACGCTCAGCAATGTGGATAGGTAAGGAACGCGTCTTTATCGACCGACGCTAAGCGCCATGGCATCGTCCCTGCACTTTTTTTAAGGTGCAGGGACGGAGCAGCTACTTTTGCGAAACTTCCCTGGCGGCTCAGTCAGCGACGAAATTACCACCGTCGATGTCATCAAGCCGCTTACGCGCGTGCGCTTTACGCTCCGCGCTCGGCAGCGCATCACACTCTTTCATGATGCCAACGACCTTGTCGCAGGTGTCTTTTAGCAAGGCGTCATCGTCAGCCCCATCGACCTTCGGCAGGGTCAGAACCGAATCGGCACTGTAGAACGGCAGCGTATCGCCGCGCTCAAGAGCCGCGTCGCGACTCGTATCCACTGGCGTTTCACCACGGATAACTTTGCGCAGCAAATTGCGGCACATGTACACGCCAACATCAGACCGACCAGGATGTTCCAGCTTATGCGCAGCGATTTCGCCGATGCTGACAATCGCTTCGTAGTCTCCCGGCGCGCGCTGTCCTTCCAGATAAGTTCGGTGGCTGGTTTGCCCAATCAGAAAATCAACTTTATCGAGCCCGCATTTCGATTCATCGCCATGATGAGTCGGATCGATTTCGTCGTTGAAATGTCGCCAGCCAAAAATAATCATGTTCTTGTCGTCGACCGGCACGTGCCAGCGCGTCATCCCGACCGTGGTATGACGAAGTTCCGCCGCAGCCGGCACGACTGAAGCGGTCTGGACTAAATTAGGGAAATTCAGCTCGGTGATGCGGACCCAGACTTTCTCATCACTTACGCGCCGGCCCGCGGAGAACATCATGCCGTGCCCGTTACGCGTCGCTTCCCATTGGATTACCGGCATTGTGCGAAAGCCCTGGCCGAGGCTAACGCCATCACGAATCTCGGCATCAAGACTATCCACAGTCATGTTGTTGTGCAGCGCGGCGGCGTGGAAGTGGTCAATCAGGTTCTCGAAAACCTGTAACCAGTTACACGCATAGACGTTTGTAAATGGTACCAGGCGGCCGTCCGCCGGCATCGAGAACGAATCGAATTCGTCGAAGTCGGGCTTATCCTCCGGTGGCCCCATATAGGCAAACACCAGTCCACTACGCTCAAAGGCCGGATAGGCGCCGTGGAATATGCCCTCCTTCATACGGCTTTCGGCGGGCTCGCACGGCATTTCCAGAATCGTCCCGTCAACGTCGAATTGCCAGCCGTGGTAGCAACACCTGATGCCTTGCTGTTGAATGATGCCGTATTCGAGCGAAGTGCCGCGATGACTGCAGTGGCGGTCAAGCACACCGACACGCCCACTACGATCACGGAACACGACGAGGTCTTCGTTAAGAATGCGAACGGCTTTCGGTACGTCGGTCAGCTCTTCAGACATGCACACTGGCTGCCAGAAGCGCCGCATGTATTCGCCCAGTGGGGTGTCTGGTCCGCAGTGCGTCAGCTCGACGTCCACTTCGCTATTGGCCCGATCGTTGCGCAAGTAGTATCCGGCATACGGCTGCTTGCGCGGATTGTCGAGATTCTTCGCTTCTTTGTTCATGACTATGCTCCTGTCATTCCGGCGCTGACGAGCCACCACCCGTCATCCTATCCCTACCTGCACGAATTGCCAATGCCCACAACAGCTCGGCAATTCCATAAGTGCGCTGCGCGCGCTATGGCCGTGGGTAACAGGCGTCCGACTTCGCCCTTCCTGGCGCCCGCGTGGGTGAAGACGAGCCTAGCTCCAAAAATATTTCGAACGCCCGAGATCGGCGTCCGCGGAAAACGGCAGGTAGCCAGCGCCTGAAAAAATCTTATTTGGAACAACGACTTCGGCGAAACCGCGCTTGCTGATCTCGTAGTAGGCGTCCGAAACGCGCTTGTCGATCTCCCACAAATCGTAGTCAGTACAGGCTTTTTCGTAAGTTTCGGCGCGGCGTAAATGCGGCAAAATCATGCCCACGTAATACACGTACATGCCGTTGGTAATTAATTGTCGCCGGCACATGCGCGAGAGCTTCGTATAGAGCTTGAACGTCGCATTTTGTACACCGGTCAAGCGCGGCGCGAGATCGGCAATGGGAACCGGATAGATTTCACCCATCGGGGTGTCCCATTTTTCACGCACGAACACCGCGCCCGCGGCGATGTGCGGAATGTAGTTCTTCGGGCGAGTAAACGTCGTCGAAATATCGTTAACCCGAATCTCCTGGAGATCCATCGCCTTGGGATCAATCTCAAGTACCACCGTATAACAATACGGCACGTCCTCATGATCGCAGACATCGCTCCAGTGATAGGCCTCCTCGTTACAAAACAGATCCCGCACGATAAGCAGATTACCGTTTGCGAGCGGATAGGGGCCGGTGTCACCCAGACCGAGGCGACAATCGAAATGGTCGAGAAACGACAATAGTTCGGCCGCCGCGTTGAACTGGATCAAGGTGTCGCGATTCGGATCGCCTTCATCAAAACGATGCATCTCGCCTTGCAGACGCTCGAGCAGATCGTCGTCATGAATCTGACAGCGATAGCGATCTTGCGAGTTCAGAATCCAGCCGTCCTGGCGCTTGCCCCAGTTAACACGCTGCATGAATTTTAGAATCGTTGAACTTTCTTCGATGTAGTCATCCGGTTTGATGGCTTCAAGCGCGAGCAAGGCGCAACGCCCCATGCCGTAGGCGACCGCGCCAAGAGACCAATCGTGCACGCAGTTGATTTTGGTCCCAATCTCGCCGCGCGCAGATGCGCCGATGTCGATAACGCCCTGCGCACCGATTTCGTCGGTGGTCATGCGTATCAGTTCCGGATAACGATAAAACTCGTGCATCACTGCGAGAATTTCGTATTCCTGGCGCGGAATCATGCCCGATGCACCCTCGGTTGCGCGCATTACCAACACGTCCCAGATATTCCAGGCGATGTAGTTGTTCAGATCATTCAGCTCCGCAATGCTGAAGTGCTCTTCCAACACCGCCTCGTGACTGACTTTTTCCAATACGCCGGTTTGCGCCCTCGACTTCATCACCCGGTCGCCGAGAATGCCGTCCGGAACCGGCTCCATGTCAGTAAAATTGCCGGTATAAACGAGATCCTGGAAGCGCAGACCTGGGTCGTTATCGTCGTAACGTTTTAGATATTCGGCAGCCATGCTTTCGTTCCTCGCTACAACAATTCAATCCGGCCAGTGTCGCCATCCTGGCAGTGCAGGCGCACCTGCTTACCATTCAGGGCCTCTATAACGGCACCAAAGTGCGCGTCGTTATCGCCACCGATGACGTAGCGCGCATCGCTGTCCAAAAGATAGGTCGTCATGATGCAAGGAATCTGGAATTCCCTGGACAAGATTCCGAGATGTGATTCAGGGGCACCCGACAGCGTGATCACACCGCTGGCGCCCATACTCAATGCCGGTGCAAGGAAGGTCGTTGTTCCGCCTTGCGCCAGTACGATGTGCTCTTTTAGCTTACCGCTCTGTATCAGTGAGATGACCGCTTTGGGATCGGGTAGAAAAATCGCGGTTCCGACCGCGTCCTTGTCCGTTTCGAAACAGTTGTAGCCTTCGGCAATGATGGTCACGCTCGGCAATCCTCCAGTTGGTCGGCGCTAGCGCCGTGGGTATGAGATATCCAGGGTAATAACTGCGCCGGCGATTCGGCGACTTGCGCGGCACCTGCGGCGCGTAATCTCTCGCGTGAATGCATGCCCCACGTAACGCCAATGACCTTGATGCCGCTGGCGACACCCTCCGCGACATCGCCAACCGTATCGGTCACTAACACCACGTCGTGCGCTGCGTACGGAACGCGAGCACCGTCCCGCGCATCTCGAGCGTCGCCAGCGGCAAGGAAATTCTCGATTGCGACGGCTTTGGACGGTTCAATGTCGCTGGCAAGTATGAGGTCGAACAACGTCTCGAGCCCGGCGCCCGAAAGAATGCGTTGAATCGTCTCCAGCTTGTTACTTGACAGCACCGTAAGCCTTAGAGAGGCAGAAAGCTCACGCAGCACGGAATCCATGCCAGGAATGAAGGCCGGGTTGTAGCGGGTGCGGATCAGTTCCATGAAATGCGCAGCCGCGGCGTTAGCCAGGGCTTCGTCCCCGCAATGCGTAGCGAGCGTACTAAAGAAGTTTCCCTCGAAGATGTCGAAGAATTTCTGCTGCGTATCGATGCCGAGTCCAAACTGGCGATCGGTTTCGGCAAACAATGTCCACGATGCATTGCGCGTTTCGACCAATGTCCCGTCGAAGTCGAAGAGCACCGCTCGCACTGTCATTAGCCAGCGGAGCTTTGCGCGAGCGAATCGACGCCGTGCGGATTGTTGAGTCGATTCAGCTTGGGTAGTTCGAAAAAGTCCTGGACCTCGCCAAACCCTGTGCGCCCTTCAAACTGCCAACGGGCGAGCACATTAAAAGCCACCATGTTCGGCCAGCACTGCCAGGGGAAACTGGTTAACGCCTGGCCGCTTAAAACGTAGTCGCGCCCACGGCTGTCCTTGAATTCCAGTTCCAATGTATCGGCAAACCGATCGGGTCCGCGAATCACCGCCCCCTGCCCCTGCGCCAATCCGAACATCTCTCCGCCGTCCAGTGCGTAGCCGTGTGCCAGAGTAAGTTCGGTATCACTTTTTTCGGCGTCGAAACCAAGAATCGCATGCAGTGCCGTTTGCTCGTCGAAATGGGCGTGTAGCCAGCTCATGTTGGGTTTACCACGTTCCGGGCGTGGTCCCCATGAATGGTCCATGGTCGACACGCAGTCGATCGCATAACGCGTTCCGCGCAAATGCACTTCACCGCTGAAATGTCCGGTTTGATCGAAATGCCCGTCATAGGCGGTGCCCCAGGAAAACTGTCCCGCTTCTGTTCCTGTCGCGCACATCGGATCTTGTGCGGGGTCGTGGATATCAAACGGCACCATCAGCGCGCGGTAGTGCACGTCGATAGACGTCCCTTCGCCATCGTCGTAGGTAATATGCCAAGTGCGATTAGGATCAGTGCAGCGAATGTGCAGAGAGTTGGCCAGTTCATAGTCCAACAGGCTGCGCGGATCGGGGATTGCAAGAGCCGTTTGATAGTCACAAAAATCAGCGCCCCATGGCGTCAGGGCGCGCTGCGAGTTCATGCAAATCGACGAACTGACGACGCCAAGATTAGGACGAAACAACGTATAGACGCCGATATTGAGGTGGGCTTCGGCATTATAGAAACCGAAGAAATTTGTTTCCGCCCAATTCAGCTGGTTCGGCCGGCACGGGTGAAACTCTGCGTCACTGTCATCAAACACGGTTGCTCTCCTCTCGTCCATGAACGTTTCACGTTCACTCTTAAAGGGACGAATCACCGCCTCACGACGACATGCATGATTCCGCACATCGGTCCCGATATCCCGGTCCGCCGTACGTCTCCCCGCTGCAAGCCTAACCCGGTTTGGAGCTCGTCACCAAACCCTTTGTGTGCGAGATTCGTGCAGCTACTCGTCAATGGTCAGGGGGCTCGGCACTGCTACTTGGTACCGCTCTTTTGCGCATCAGGACCGACGCTGCCAGCTATCTGGCCGCTGTGGATTATAAGGGGTGCGATCACCCGCAAATCGCATGCTAGTCTCGGGGTTATCCGAGCGTTAGAAAGGAGCCCCGCAATGAAACAACCGAATGTCGTCTCCGCCGACCAATGGCTGGCTGCGCGCAAATCCCTCCTCGAGAAAGAAAAGGCTTTTTCGCGCCTACGCGACGAACTGACCGCGGCGCGTCAGGCCATGCCGTGGGAACGCGTCGAGGCGGAATACCGATTCGCAGGCCCTGATGGAGAACAAACGCTTGCGGACTTGTTTGGTAGCTGTAGTCAGCTCATCGTTTATCACTTTATGTTCGAAACTGATTGGACGGAAGGCTGTAAATCCTGCTCTTTTGTCACCGACCATATCGAACCGTCCATTGTGCACGTCGCTCAGCGCGACGTGAACGTCGTGCTGGTGTCCCGAGCGCCGTTGCAAAAGCTCGAAGACTTTCGCCAGCGTATGGGTTGGAAGCTGCACTGGGTGTCCTCTGAAGGCAGTGATTTTAATCGAGATTATCAAGTCAGCTTTACGCAGGACGAAATCGAGCAGCACAAGGTCTACTACAACTATAGAAGTGACCGTAGCTTTCCTTCGACCGAAGGACCGGGAATCAGTACTTTTTGTAAAGACGAAGACGGTACCGTGTATCACACCTATTCCTCGTATCAGCGCGGCCTTGAGAATTTCATCGGTGCTTACACACTGCTTGATATCGTACCGAAAGGACGCGCCGAAGAAGACCTTCTGTACGGCATGCACTGGTTGCGCCTGAAAGACGCCTATGGCGATGTGGAATTTGCCGACCCTTACGCGGGGAAATTGCGGTAATCAGCCGGCAGCACATCGCGCGTGGAATTTGGCCGACGAGATAGCGCCACGGTCCAGGCATTAGTGCCGGTTTTCGCGATCTTCCCGGCGCTGCATCAGCCACAACGTGATAGGCCGACTCGGCGAATCACATACAGATTACACACCCGCGGCTGACAGAAACGCGGCAAGGTCGCGGACCGACGTCTCGGCCAACTATCGGGCCCTATCCAGATCGTCTGGAACATTCAGCGCGACAGATCCGCTATCCTGAGCCGCTCATAGACTGCGGCCGTGATATGCATCTGGCATGACGCACGGCGCCCGCCCAATCTTGATCCCGGAGATCTGAAGTGCACTTACGTGGCCGGCCACTACTCGCGTTGCTGACCATGTCTTTGCTATGGGGCTATGGCTGGACGGCGATGAAGATTGGTCTCATCGATGCCGAACCGTTCAAGTTCACCGCCTTGCGGATGAGCCTCAGCGCGTTGTGCCTGCTCGCGGTATTACCTTTGACCGGCAGACCGTTCTGGCCCACACGTGTTCCTGAGCTACTGCGCCTGGCTGTTGTCCAAACCTCGTTGTTGTTCACCTTGTCGACGTGGGCAGTAGCTCAAGGCACCCCTGGCCGCGTCGCGTTCCTGGTTTACACCATGCCTTTCTTTACCCTGCTGTTCGCGTGGCCCTTTCTGGGCGAGCGCGTACGTGGCTTACAGTGGCTGGCAATTGCCCTTGCCGGCTGCGGGCTAGTCGCGATCATCCAGCCCTGGCATATGCACGGAAACGGCTGGGCCAATGGCCTGGCTATTGCTGCCGGTATCGCGTGGGGCGCGGGCGCCATCATGGTCAAGCGATTGCAGAATCGCGCGCCGATGGATCTGATATCCATGACCGCCTGGCAAATGTTCTTCGGCTCCATTCCACTGGTCGCGTTTGCTTACTGGTTCCCAGAAGCGCCAATCGTCTGGTCGACGCGCTTTATATTTATGTTGTTCCTCATCTCAGTAGTCATCACCGGCATCGGTTGGATGTTGTGGGTGTACGCGCTGAGCAACCTTGAAGCCGGCACCGCCAGTATGGTGACCCTCGCAGCACCCGTTGTTGCCATCGTGACGTCATCGATGCATTTCGGCGAAAGACCCGGACCGCTCGAACTAGCAGGCATGTGTCTGATAGGAATTGCGCTACTGGTGTTGAGTGTGCACGCCATGCGCAACGCGAAAAACGCATCGCGCAAGCTCAAGCCAAACGACAGCCCCTGACAGAAAAGGCGTGACCACAGGAAGTGGACTCCGATGCCGCGTCCTCGTGCCGTGCATTCCCACGTGCCTCATCGACAGGCAATCTGGATCAGGCGTTCTTGATGGTCAGGCCGCCATCAACCGGCAACACCGTGCCGGTGATGTACTGCGCTGCCGGCAGGACGAAGTTCATCGTGCCGTGGGCAACCTCCTCGGGCTCTGCGTAGCGCTTCAGCGCAACCCGTCGGCGCGCAAAAATCGCTTTATGCTCAGCCGGGATAGCTTGCGTCATGCCAGTGTTTATCGGGCCGGGACAAATGCAATTGACCGTGATACCACGCTCGCCGAACTCAACAGCAAGTGAGCGAGTCAGACCTATTACCCCAGTCTTGGCCGCTGCGTAGGCGCTGAAACCCTTCGTAGCACCGAGGCCTTCGGTTGAAGCGATGTTCACAATCCGGCCCGCGCCGGATGCCTCAAGATGCGGCAGGCACTCGCGAATCAGCATCACCTGAGCGGTCAAAAGGATGTCGAGCGTACGTCCCCACTCCGCTTCATAGTCTTCTGAATCGACCCCGTGCTGGATAGAGATACCGGCATTATTAACGAGAATATCCAGGTGTCCCCAACGCTCGACAACCGCGCCGACCACATTGGCCCGCTGGTCGCGGCTACTTACATCGAGCACCCACCCTGCAGCGCTGCCGCCAGCCTGTGTGATCTCTTCGACGACCGCATCGACCCGGGCCTGATCCAGATCTGTTACGGCTACGTGTGCACCTTCGTCGGCAAACAGGTGTGCGGTTGCACGCCCCATACCACTGGCGGCCCCGGTGACCACGGCAACCTTGCCTTCGATGCTGCGGCTGAGTTTACTCAAGCGAGCCATGACATTGTTTCTCCTTACTTGTGTTGATTAGCGCGGCTGCGCTGTAAAAGCATTCGACTAGTCCGGCAGTGTAACGCCAGCTGTTCGCAGTTCATTGAAAAGCCCGACTCGCCAACCAAGTAATGACGACGTTAGGCATGGAAAGGTGCGCGAGGCGAGTCCTACGCAATGGCGACAACAACCTCACTGGTGTTGCGACAGGATTGCACTAGTTTCCGGCACACTTTCTGGCTGTTCCGAGCGGGTAATGAATGGGCTCCCCCGGTGGCAGTATGTTTCTAACATAGGCGATTCTGTTCGGCGCAGCAGCCGGGGTGTCCTGTGAGTCCGCTGGCGGTATGCAGCGCGGATGACGCAATAGTCCGCAGGCAAATAAGGCTGTTTCCGCCAAATATTCTCGCTCCGGATTCTTCTGCGCATAGTCGATCGGAAACCGACCGTCCTTGGCCAGGGCTTCCCGCCATGCCGGCGCGAGTCGGTGTTGGGCATTCTTAGAGACATGCACGACTTCCTGGAAAATGCTTTTTTCCAAATGATTTTCCCGTCTGAAAAGAAGCTTTGCAGGGTTGGCGAAGTCGGACGGCGTGCAAAAAAAATCCGCGACGGGGAACTGGCCCCGCCGCGGATGATTCAAGAATGAAGAAAGTTAACGGGTCACTATGTGCCCAGACGACGCATTGCTGACGAGGTCATGTAGGAAGCATAGAACTCATCACCCGTGTCGACGTTGTATTCCGAAGCATACCCGCCCTCGACTGATTGAGTCTGGCAGAAGCGTGACATCGTGTTGCCCTGCAGATCATGGCTGTGATACCACGTCCAGCTCCAGGCCGGATGGCTACCATCCATAACAACTTTGTCACCCATCTTGTACTGTCCGAAGCCAGGCTCGCCGGCTTTGAACATTTCGCCACGACGGTCATAGGTCAGCATTTGCGGGAAGACCATATTCCGCGCATCGACGTACACGCGCTTCTTGCTGTACGGCGCACGCGGGAATCCAGTCGGTTCCGCTTCGAGGATAATGACCTCTGGAATCAACTCTTTCCTGATCGTGTAGTAGGTGTCGTCTTTCGGGCCACCATGTGTTTCTGGCACCCAATCTTCGTGCTCACCCATCCAGCCGTTACCGGAACTACCCAGGTACGGTTGGCGAGCAACAATCTTGTAGTTTCCCCAAGTCAGGTAGGGGTCACCAGCAGCCCAGGCGTCGGACAGGTAGAAGTTGAGACCTGCCACGAGCGGCTCAAAGCGCTGGTTGGTCGGGAAGCGACGCACCCGTTTGAATGCCGGCAAGTAACCGTACAAATCCGGAAATTTGCGTTGGTCATAGGCCCACACACTTAAGAATGCGGTGCCTTTGACATCGTTTGGCGCGGTAAACCAGGTTGACTGGTAACGCATGATGCCATCGCCACGACCGCCGGTGAGTTCGGTGCCATTCGGGTCGCTTACTCGTCCCGTTGACGCTTGCTCAGCCCAAACCAGTTTGTAGTTGTAGACGATATCGCCTTCGGCGTTTACCGCGTCAGCTAAAACGGCATACATCGATTGATCATGCCGGCCCCAACTTAAGGTCATGTTCGAAATGACTTCGACGCCGTTCTGCGCGTTCGGAAACGGCAAGCCGCCAATCCATTGGCTGCCGTCGTCCGTCCAGGTGTTACCCACTTCATCGAGCTTTGCGCGACCTTCGTTATTCTGGGTCGCCTCGAGGAATTCATGCGGATACATTTTATCGACTTCCAGAGTCGTCGGCTGTATCTGAAACTTACGCCCGTCCTGGGTGACTTGTCGGTATAAGGCGGGGTCAACCAAATCCTGTACGAGTTCGATGTTCTCCTTATCAATCCAATCGCCGGTCTTTACCTTGCCCTTGGTGTAAGCCTCAATGCTTAGCAACTCGTCCGGGTAGGCTTTTTGAATGCTGCCCGATTGGGCTGCGATTGGCCACAGAGCACCCAGCACGCCGGCCGTGCCAAATCCTTTCGCCGTCTTCTCCATGAAGTGACGTTTGCTGTAGTCAAAGTCGTATTTACGAATATGTACCATATGTAGGCTCCCCTAATGCGAAATGCATTCGACTGTGTGTAACCCTAGTGAACGGATTGGTTCAATCGCCGATCCTTCTCTCCTTGGTCTTGGGCATTTGCCAGCTAGGCTGCCCACGAACATGTACGGCTATCACCGACGTCGTCGTCGGCTTCGGCGGACATGGGTTAAATGTAACAGCTAAACGTACTGAATAGTTATAGTAATTAACCCTTAACTATCTGGATGCCGGTGGTTAATCTCTATTGCACCGCACCAATTGAACGTGACCTCAGCCGAGATACCTCAACGCTTTGGTCCTGAATGCGGGCCGATAAAGTCACCCGGCAGCAATGTCTTTCCATTGCCAACGATTTGGTCGATCCCTTCGTCCCGCCAGCCCATTACCGTGAGTGAATTATTTGCGTCAAAGTTGAAAGTCAGACGCTCGTAATCCTCTGTCACCGGGACGGCGGCCAGGTCAATCACACCGTCAATGAAAAGCAAATCGTAGCCGCCACTGTCGCTGAGCACGTCATGTCCGCTACCGACACGATAGGTAAAGAAGTCGTGTCCAGCGCCTCCTTCGAGCGTATCGTTGCCGTCGTCGCCGTTGAGTACGTCGGCTCCCGCACCGCCGTCGAGCTTATCGTCGCCCGCGCCGCCATTCATTTGATCAGCGCCATCACCACCACGCACGTCGTCGGCGCCGTCGTCACCTGTAAGACGATCATCACCGCGGCCGCCCGATAGAAAATCGTCGCCGTCTCCGCCGGTCAGCATGTCGTTCCCGGATTCCCCCCACAGCTCGTCGTTGCCGCGTCCGCCGTCAAGATCATCGTCACCCTCGCCACCGCCGGCCGTCAGCCCGAAAGTATCGCCATAAAGCATGTCGTCACCATCACCACCGACCAGCACGTCGTGACCGCGCCAACCGAACAGCACGTCGGCGTCTGCCTCACCGAACAGCGTGTCGTCACCATTACCGCCGTTGAGGAAATCATCGCCACCACCGCCGTGCAGCTCGTCACGGTCGTCGGGCGGCGGATTCGGCCCGATGATGACACCGCCCAAACTCACATCAATCAGATGACCGGCAGCGTTCAATAGTGGTTCAGCGGTCCAGTTTCTCGCGTCGCTCGCCCACACATCGAAGGCACTGAACAAATAGTCATTGCCCTCGCCGCCAATTAGCAGATCATCGCCGCCACCACCGGCCAGAACATCGTCGCCCGGGCCACCGCTCAGGACATCGGCGCCGTCGCGCCCAGACAGGAAATCGCGTCCCGCGCCCCCGTACTGTTGATCGTCTCCGCCGTTGCCTACTGCAATATCATCCCCATCACCTCCGTCCATCTAATCGCCTTGATCGGCGGCACTTTGCGCCAGCGAGCCCACATCGAAAAGCGTTGCGCTATTCATGTAGTCGCTGCCCGCGCCACCGAGAAAGCGATCCGCGCCCCAGGGACCGAAGCTGCTGCCGCCGAACAAATCGTCGTCGCCCGCCAGGCCTTCGATGTAGTCGTCTGCGCCGCTGCCGGACAAGTCGTCGACCAGCTCGCTCCCAACGAGCACATTCGGACTACTCGATACTGAGGGCGGATGCTGATCGAGAAAGATCCCGAAGTCCCCGTTCGAGAAACCGTTGACGGGGTCGGAGAAATTAGTGATGCGAGTGCGAAGCACGGGTTCGAAGCCGAACGCAACGACGCTTGCGCTGTCCTCTTGAAGATAGATGGTGATATTGCGGTCATTGTCGCGGTAGACAGACTCGGCCACGCGATGATACGTGCCGCTCAGACCAACCTGAGACGACCCAAGGAAAATCTCGGCGCGCCGGTCGCTATCCGTAATTTCATCGGTGTCGCCGATGTAGTACTGATCGAGACCGGCACCACCGAAAAGCCGGTCAATTGAATTGTCGTCGTTATTGGTCGGGTCGGTTGCGAACAACAGATCGTCACCGTCGTCGCCATGCAACACATCTCTACCCACGCCGCCCGATATCTGGTCGCTCCCGCGGTTCCCTTCGAGATAATCGTCGCCAGCCCCGCCAAATAATACGTCCGACCCACCATTGCCGTAGATATGGTCAATCGCTTCATCGCCGGCCAGGGACGCGTCGTCGCCATCGCTGGCGAACAGATAGCGGTGCTGCGTTCGACTTGTCGGCAGGTAGGTATCACCGATGTCAGTCAACGACTCACCACGCTGCAAATCGACGAAGCTGCGCTGCGACTGACCGTGCAAGACATCTGCATCGTGCAGGTTGCGACTCATCAGGGTGCTCAGGAACGTGGCACGATCGGTGAGGTACTGAGCACTAAACTGGTCAAGGTCGAGCTCGCCGGATTCGTTGTGTGCGAAATAGATTGTGTCGTCGCCCGTCACAACGAACGGATTCATCTCGCTCAGCGCATAGCGGAATGCCAACTGCCCCTGCGCGTTCGCCTTGATCTCCTCGGCGGACATGTCTACCAGGCTTTGCACCGACAGACTGCCAGCGGCGGGGATTGTGTCCTTCAGTACTGCCAGCGAGCTATACAGCGCCTCGCGATCACCGTCGGCGACTGGTACAAAATCGACGCTCGGAAACAAACCTCCGATTGCGTTGACAATCTTCTCGATCGAACCGCCGCCCTGGTTAGCTGCAGCTCTGAATATCTGGGCTGCTTGATCGAGTTTAGTGTCGAGGCCCGCATCGATACGGCCGAGGATTTCGTAGGCCGCTAAAGCGTCGCTGAAGGCGACGATGCCGTGGGCGTCGAAAGCACCCTGTTGCTCTGTCGCGGAAAAATAACTGGCCTGGTCAGTCTTCGCGTCACCCAGCTGGCTAATCAGATCGCCGGACACAATAGCGTGGTGCAACTTCACGGAATCATAGGCTGACTGAATCGCGGTACTGCCATTGACAGCCATCTCGAGTTGCGCGAGGGCAGAGTAGAAAGACTCGCTCCCGGGAGCAGTTCCGAGAGGGTCGAAGCCCGGCGCGTTGAACGTAAAAACCTCATCAACTGCCCCGGGAGCCAACCGCGACAGCACTGTCCCAAGATGCCCACCGAGAGAATGGCCTACTACCGTGAACGAGTTACCCGCGAGCGATCCTGTCTGTTGCGCGACGTTCGCCGAATGTGAGAATTCGCCAGTCAGATCGTTATGAGAGAACTGCAGCAATGACGCACCTTCGAACGCCGATTCGCGCAGGTAATAGTTGTACATATCGATCGCCTGATCGACAGATAGCCCGTCGCCGCCTATGTCGCCGAAATCGGCGGACAGCACGTCTTGAATCGACTCAATAGGTGTGGAGGAACTGAGATCTGTACCCCTAACCCCGAAAAAAAACTGACCGGAATTTCGGCTTCTGAAGACAGTGGCAGAAAACCCAGACAGATTATCGATGGTCGTGCTCACCACATCGAAACCATAATCCGAGGGTGAGTCTGCATCTACATCGGCTAACAAGCGAGCCTGCGAAGTACTCATTCCGACTGACCGCAACGTCGTAAGAAAATCTTCGGGAAGTTGCCCCACGTCATAGTCTCCATAGCTTGCCAGTGCCAGGTGGGCAGCAACCGAAGTAGTTGTCACATTGTTTGACATTCCATGTCCTCAATTCGTTTTGTTAGTTTTTTGGTTGGATAAATACCTTCCTCAGAAGCGTTTCGAGTGAAATGGTCTGACTGGGGCAGACCTCGAATTTCCTAGTCGACCCCAAATACCGCTTCAGCCAGCCGCCCCAATTCTCAAACCACGTATAGGTTCCAAGAGATTCTCCATTCGAAAGGGCAGTTACCCGCAGTTGCCGGCGATCGATTTGGACCACGGCAGGTGGCGAGGCTACTGTATCCATGCTCGTTGCATATTCTTCGTTCAATGGCGGCGTGATTTTCCACCCGTGGTTACTAAAGAATGCAGGCGACCCGTCGTCTCGCCAGTACTCAGCCGGCAAGTTGACCTGGCGGTAGACGGTGTATCCCTCCTGCGCAGCGCAGAGGTAATGAAAGTGCAACCATCCCAGGACTTCATCACCCATAAGCAACATCAAAGTGAAGCTCGAAGCCAGCAACCATCTGCGCGAGTGCGTCCCACGGTTCCGCACCACTTTCACCGCGAGTACTGCGATGGCCAGACCAAGAGATAAAACGAGTAGCCAGGCGAACAGCGGCATGCTGAACGCAAAGAAGATCATGACCATGTGAATCAGGTCTTGCACTGCTGCTCCTCGTATCGGGGTTACCGATTCCTTATTTCCCTGGCCGAACTTGGGTGCTGCCTACTTTGGCGCAGAGGGTCGTTCACTCCCCTTGCGCTCCAGTATTGCTGGTTACTCTTAGCTATTCGCTCAGCTCGCGAACCTGACCTCACCAAACAGCGCAGAGCTACTTCAGGACACAAGACACGAGCAGCTAAATTTGGGCAAGCGGGCACCAGCTCATTGCTCTGCGCGGCAAGGCCAACAGGACTATTTCCCGAGATCGTTTACGTAATTAGCCAGTTAGGCCCCAGCTCAGGACCAGTGAGTACGTCATGAAATACTGCAGCGGCGAGGAGACGCTGCTCTGGGTGCATCACTTTGAACGACGGCGTAGCACACGGTAGAGACGGTCGAAGGAAAAGCAGTTCGTGTTGATCACGATAGCTAGATTTCAGTTGGTTGAGTTAACCAAATCGTTGGTCTGAATGAGATGACCGAAACAAAGGTCCGCGTAGTGGAAAATTATCGCGACGCAAAGGAAACGCCCATCGCGGCGGTGGTAACGAAATTCATTCAAACGGCGGAAAGCGACCGCACAATAACTGTGCGTCACTCGACATCTCACGATTCACTTCTCCAGACAATTCGCGGTGCACGGTACACAGCTCGCCGAGCGCCGCACGCAAGTCTTGTGGCAAGTCTGCAGCCGCATGCTGGTTCACCAAACCCAGCGTCTCGCTAAGCCGGTGATGTCGAACGGCTTCGACGATGGCCGCCTGCGACTGTTCCCGCGCAACCTCGGCAGGTACGGAAGCAGGCCCCCCAAGCGGGGGACAGGCGCTCGAATCTGTTGCGGCGAGAAGCTCCGGTGCAACCAGCCAGATAGCCGCGCTGTCGTGATAGCCCTCGCACCAGCCAAGCTGTCCGAGCGTGTAGACGAGTTTGTAGGAATCGCGGCTGAGCAGCAGCAAAAATCCATCAATGTCGTAACGCGCAATGACGTCGGCGGTGTCTGCACCACCCCGATACAGGCGAAACGAATCATCGTAGACCTGTTTCGAATAGCCGTCGTAGCGGCCGTTATAAAATACCTTTACGCCTTTGGGCAGGACGTAGGACGCGAAGCCGCCCAGATGATAGGGCGTAAATAACTGCCCTCGGTAACCGCTGTTCGCGATCGAGCGCATCGCCAGAGGCTGAAATTTACCTTGCAGACCATGCGGCTCGAACCATGCCAGCACGGCGCGGATATAGCCGCTATTCGCGATGGCTCGATTCAGCCAAGTGGGCGACAAGCGGCCCGGTGAAAGGGCAACTTCAGAAGCGGCACCGGTATCGGCGCTGAGCTGATAACGATAGCCGACGGTGCCGGCCGACGTCTGATGCACAAATACCAGTAGCGAACTCGCAAGTACGAAGAGCACACGCGTATTGCGCGACCACGCCGCGGGCACACTAACGCGTACGAGCATCAGCAGCACCAGCGGCATGAGCCACAGAAACCGCGCTGCGATCGCGCTCGCAACAAGCGCCATAACCGCCCAGATGAACAGATGCAGATCGCGCTCATCAAGGCGATGAAACGCGAGCCCTCGGCGCATATAGGAGATAGCGATCGCCAACGTTGCGATCACGGCTGCGGCAAATCCGCATAGCAACAATGACGATGACCACGGCAGGATATTGTCGACTCCAGTTGGGATCGCCGTGATCTTCCCCCACTCATCGACGATCCGAACCAGCGCGTTGTTCTGATCATGAATGAAATAGAACACGTAAAGGCGCAGGCCCTGTGGATTGATCGCCACGGTCGCCAGCGCAGCCAGAAATCCAAGGGCATGAGTTCGTGAACGGAGCCCCAGATGTCCGCCGTCAAGCAGCAGATAAACCGCAAGAAATGGGAACAGCAGCATCACCGTCGAATGCGAGTTCGCCCATAGCACGACCACAACACACAGCAACGCAACGCGTCGCCAGTTAAGCACCGGAACGCAATACACGTTCAGCGCGGCATAAAAGAACACCATGGAAAACAGGTGCGGCCGGAACTGCATCAAACGCTGGAAAGCGAAAAAGATCGCAGCCAACGCCACTGCCAGCGCCAGCGTACGAGCGAGTCCCTGAATCCGAGCAAAGAGGTAAATTTGCTGCAACAACAGCATCACCAGGGCGACTTGCATGGCGCGTAACAGGGCCATGCCGCCGGCGGCATCGATCGCGGCAACACAGAGCTGGAAAAGCCACTCATGATAGAACTGCGGATGGCCAGCTGAGGTGAATAACAGCGGTTCAGTAGCCGGGAAGCCACCGAAAGTGGTGAAATTTCGGCCGAGCGCAACGTGCCACCAAATGTCATCGGCGAATAGCGGCTGCCCGATATCGACCAGCAAGCGTGCCAGCACGCACAACAACGCCACGCACAGCGCACTGCCGAGCAGGAACGAGTACGCCCTCCCCTGCGAATGGATTAACTTGATGGAGCAACTCCCTTTGATCTGGAGTGGATTCGGGCCAGGGCACGTGTCTGCCAGACCAGTGCAGCACCCGCCGTGTGGGGAGCGGCAATAAGAATGAACCGAATCGACTGTTCACGTCACCAATCGATAAGCGACTATCACGCGATCGGTCACATCCGCACGAAGCTCCCGCCACCGCGCGCCGAGCGTGTCGCCAATTATGTGCCTGTATCGATGAAAGGTGCTGAATCACCGGACAAATCTGAGCCCATCGAACCATAAGCGCCTACGCGATGTTAGGCTTGGCCGCTGTAAATTCCGGAAAGCAGAGTATGAGTTATTTGGGAGCTGAGAATCGCGTCGTGCTGGGAGCACTATTGTTGATCGTGAGTCAGACCACTAGCGCTGCCCCTGCCTACGATCCCGAGCATACTTTCCAGTCAGTTTGTGCAGCCTGCCACAACCCCAGCCCGGCACCACGGGCGATGACTCGCGAATCGATGACCGAGATTCCACCGGAACGCATCTACAAAGCACTGTCGAACGGCGTGATGGCGTTCTTCGCTCTACCTCTAGCCGCGGATGAACGTCTGGCATTGGCCAAGCATATTTCCGGGGTCGAATGGAATGCAGGGGCGAGTGGCGACCTGAGCGAAAAACTGATTCAGTGCTCGAGTCAGGCACCGATGAAAGCCAACGCCTGGCAGCAGCCACATTGGTCAAGCTGGAGTGCGAGTCTGGATAACGCACGCTTTCAGACCGCCGCTTTTGCCGGACTCGAGGAATCCGACCTTGCGGGTCTTGAACTGAAATGGGCCTTCGGTTTCGCGGGCGCAGCAACAGTAGGAACCCAGCCGGCCGTGGTTGACGGTCGTGTGTTCATCGGCTCGCCAGAACATCGCGTCTATGCGCTCGATGCGGCGACGGGCTGCAGCCACTGGCGTTTCGATACGCATGGCGCGGTTCGTGGTACCCCGTCGGTTGTGCACACGCCACGCGGCCCGGTCGTGTATGTGAGTGACAGGGCAGCATGGGTCTATGCGATTGATGCCAATAGCGGCGAATTACTGTGGGAGCATCACACCGATCTGCATCCGGCAGCGATGGTGACTGCATCGGTCGTCGTGCGTGACGAGCGCGTTTATGTGTCCGTCGCCTCTTTTGAAGAGAACGACGCCAGTGCTGTTAACTACGAGTGCTGCACGTTTCGCGGCAGCATCGTCGCGCTGAATGCTGCCGATGGTGCGGTGGTGTGGAAGACTTATGTCATACCTGAATTGCCGAGTGCGACGGGCACATCGCCGCACGGTGTACCAACTCATGGCCCGGCCGGCGCCGGCGTCTGGAGCCCGGTCACCGTCGATGCGAAAAGGGGATTGCTGTACGTCACCACGGGCGATGCGTATTCACGTCCGGCATCAAAGAACTCCGATGCGGTCGTGGCGCTCAATATCGACAGCGGTGAGATCGTCTGGAGCTGGCAGGCAACGCCAGATGATGCCTATACCAACGCATGCCTCGACGAGGACACCCATCCGGAAATTCTGGCGGCCTGCGGACCCGATCTCGACTTCGGCAGTTCGGCCATTCTGCGCACGCTGCCGGATGGCAGCGATATCCTGCTGGCCGGCCAGAAGTCCGGTGTGCTACACGCCCTGAATCCAGCGGACGGGACCTTGCTGTGGCAGGAACGATTGTCACCCGGCGGTATCATCGGCGGGATTGAATGGGGCATGAGCGCCGATGACACGACCATCTACGTGCCGATTTCCGATGTCTGGGAAAACACCGATTCGAAAGGCGCTGCGGGCGGTGTTATCGCACTCGATTTCGCCACCCGTGAGAAACGCTGGGAGCGCAGTGCTCTGCCGTTAAGCTGCCTCGAGACACGCGGCTGTGTGGCCGGCCAACCGCAGGCCTCGAGCTCCCTGCCCGGACTCTTGTTCTCCGGTTCGATGGATGGACACATGCGTGTGTACCGGAGTGCTGACGGCGAGATCGTGTGGGACTTCGATGCGAATCGCGATTTCGAAACCGTGAACGGTGTGGCCGGGCGCGGCGGGTCGTTTAATGGCGGTGGCGTGACGGTTGTCGACGGCTGGCTCTATTTCACCTCTGGCTACGGCATTTTCGGCATGGACGGCAACGTCATGCTGGTGTTCGGGCCATCTGGCGCGAAAGTGTCGCACTAGCGACAGTCACTTACTGAAGAGCTGCAGTCCGCCGTGATTCGATTTCGGCCACGCGCCGAACGACTCTCGATGCCTGCAGAACTTCATTGATTATTGGCAGTCGGCGACCTGTGCTAGGGTAGCGCCGCTTTCTCACTCAGGACCCGATTATGAATCGACTTGGCGATCAGACCAGCCCCTATCTGCTCCAACATGCAAACAATCCGGTGGATTGGCATCCGTGGGACGACGAAGCGCTGGCGCTCGCCAAAAGCGAAAACAAAGTAATCTTGCTGTCGATCGGTTACTCGGCCTGTCACTGGTGCCATGTCATGGCCCATGAATCGTTTGAGAGCGCACAAATCGCGCGCATCATGAACGAGAACTACATCAACATTAAGGTCGATCGCGAAGAGCGCCCCGATCTCGACCGCATTTACCAATGTGCGAATCAGCTTCTGACCCGCCAGCGCGGCGGCTGGCCGCTGACCATGTTCCTCGACCCGAAGGATCACCTGCCGATTTTCGGCGGCACCTATTTCCCCGCGCAGGCGAATAAAGACGCGCCAGCCTTTCGCGACGTGCTGAGAGGCATATCCAAAGGCTACGGCACGAAAGAAGAACAGATGAAGGAATTCAAATCCCGTCTGGTCGATGCCCTGGCGCAAACGCTGGGTGGCGCCGCTCCGGCAGACATCGATACCCTGCTTTTCGATCGCGCCTGTGCGCAAATTGAATCGAGCTACGACGGTGAGCGTGGCGGATTTAGCGAAGCACCAAAATTTCCACATCCGGCTGGACTCGAACTCCTTTTCGACGCTGCTGCCGACCCAGAGCCGGCGAAATCCGAACGCGCTGTGGAGATGCTCGATTTCACCCTCACTGCAATGTCGCGCGGCGGCTTGTTCGATCACATTGGCGGCGGCTTTTATCGCTACTCGGTCGATGCCGACTGGACCATCCCGCATTTCGAGAAAATGCTCTACGACAACGGCCCGCTATTGGCCCTGTATGCGCAGCGCGCGAGCCAGACCGGTTCTGCCTGGTTCAGCGACATTGCGAATCGCACTGCGGATTGGATCATGCGCGAGATGCAGCTCGACGATGGCGGCATTTGTTCCAGCCTTGATGCCGATTCGGAAGGCGAAGAAGGCCGCTTTTATACGTGGTCGTATGATGACGTGCGCGAATTGCTGGGTGCGGATTACGAGGCGTTCGCAGCAAGCTATGGCCTGAATGAAAAAGCGAATTTCGAGAAACTCTGGCACCTGCGCCTGGCCGCGCCGGCGACCGACGCAAGTACCTGGTCGGAGGTCATCGATGCGGATTTCGGCGCAGCTCGGGGCAAACTGTTCGAAGCGCGCGAGGCGCGCGAACGTCCGGCACGCGACGACAAAGTGCTGGCCGCCTGGAACGCACTCACCATTCGCGGCCTGGCGCTCGCCGGCCTGCATCTGGGTCGCGAAGATTGCCTCGACGCGGCTACCCGCGCAGTCGACTATCTGCGCGAACGGCATTGGCAAGACGGCCGTCTGCTGGCCTCCAGTCGCGGCGAGCAAGTGCATCTGAACGCCTACCTCGACGATTACGCATTTTTGATCGACGCACTGCTCACATTGTTGTCCGCGCGCTGGCGCGATGCCGATCTGCAGTTCGCCATGGAACTCGCCGACGTGGCGTTGGAGCATTTCGAAGACAAGGACAAAGGCGGTTTCTTTTTTACCTCCGATGACCACGAAACGCTGATCCAGAAAGCCAAACCCTACGGTGATGACGCCCTGCCGAGTGGCAACAGTACCGTCATCCGCGGCTTGCTCGAACTTGGCTTCCTGCTCGGCGAGGCACGCTATAGCGATGCCGGTGAGCGTGGCCTGAAAGCCGGCATGACTGAGGCCGGCGGTTGGCCGTCCGCGCACGCGACACTGGTGCGCGCAGTCGTCGACCACGACAACCCGCCACCACGCGCCATCCTGCGTTGCAGCGCTGCCGCGGATGTCAGCGCATGGCGGCAAGCCCTGGCAAACAAGTCGACGTTACGCGCGCGCTGCTACGTCATTCCTGATTCAGCAACGGCGCTGCCGGGTTTGTTGGCGAGCCGCACAGCAACGGCCGGCGCCGATGTGACGGCCTACTATTGCACCGGACACACCTGCAGTGCGCCGACGACCGATCTTGAGGCCTTTAGCGCAGAGCTCGAGGGCTAGCGAATCTTTGCAGGAACTGAAATCGTGGTGGCGCGGTGCGCCCCACGACGTGGTTCTGCCGGACCGACCGTCCTCGACCTGCTTGCCATGCCGCCGTTATTCGAGCCTGGTCGTGCCAGGGCTTCGCATCTGCTCACGTGGCGCGATTGAAAGCGGTACTTACGCCTTCCAGACGCTGACGATTTCTGTGGCAGCTTTCGCCGCAACGTTTCTCACAGCCTGACGCTCCGGGCACATAGCCTTCGCGCGCAGCCCTCGTCGCGGGCCACTGTGTGCACCACCACGGTTACCGTGAAATGATGTCGGAGAATCTACTGGTACGGCTGATGGGCGGGCGCTGGTAACGCCTCCCAGCCGCCGCCGAGCGCGAGATGAATATCAATCAAACGTTGTGCAACATTAATCTCCGAACGCGCGCGCAAATCTTCCAGTCCCAGCAAATTGCGTTCGGCATCGAGCACAGCGAGAAAATCTTCCGCACCTTCGCGATAGCGCAACCGTGCTAAATCCGCTGCGTGGCGACTTGAGGCAACAGCAGCCGTCAACTGACGCACACGTACGCGCTCGTTGCTGTAACCACTGATGGCGCTATCCACTTCCTCGAGCGCCCGGGTGACTGTTGCTTCGAAGCGCGCAACATTCGCTGCCGCATTGCTGTCCGCCTGACTGATGCGGGCGTAAGTCGCACTCCGGTCGAAAATATTCCAGTTCAAGCTTGGACCTACTGCGAAGAATGGACCACCTGCAGCGGCAAACCCCGATAACGGTGCGCCAGCGACCCCGGCACTCGCGCCGAAAGTAATGGTCGGGTACAGATCAGCGGTCGCCACCCCGATGCGCGCTGAAGCTGCCGCAAGCGCGCGCTCAGCAGCAACGATATCGGGTCGACGTCGGAGTAAATCGGTTGGGCTGCCAACTGCGACAAACTCAGGAAGTTTCACGAGTTGCGGTAGCGGCTGCCAGGCATTAACGGTCGAATCGAGTGCGCCCGGGGGCTGCGCGATGAGGGTCGTTAATCGATTGACCGCAATCCGATTGGCGACCTTAAGCGTGGGGATAGTGGACAGGCTCGTGAGTAGTTGCGTGCGCGCACGAGCACGGTCAAGTTCAGTCGCCGCACCTTCGCGCAACAACAGTTCGACCAATTCCAGCGTCTGCTTCTGCACGGCCACATTGCGCGTCGCGACACCGAGGCGCAACTGGGCACCGCGCAAATCGACGTACGCGCGCGCAACCTGTGCCAACACCGACACCATCACGCCATTGCGCACCGCCTCCAGCGAACCGAGTTCTGCACTGGCACTTTCAATCGATCGCCGTACGCGACCGAACAAGTCGACTTCCCACGACAAACTGGTATTGAACTCCCCCGAACTGGTGGCCGGGAAGCGCGTATCCGGATCGGCGATGACGAGTTTGGCTGAGGAGTTGCGACGTTCTTCCAGTTCGGCGCTAACGTCTACACTCGGACGGCGGCGGGTCGCAACTTGATCGAGCAGCGCCTGCGCGGCAGCCACGTTCGCAGCGGCAATGCGCAGGTCGTAGTTCACTGCTACGGTCTTTGTCATCAGGGCATCGAGTGCCGGGTCCTCGAGCTGACGCCACCACGCTTGCGGCGGTTGTTCTGCCACGGTGACGGCAGCCACCTCCTCACTCTCGCTAACGGACGATGGAAAGGTGCTGGCCGAGTCAGCCGTGCTGCGCGGTGCGCCGACATACTCCGGTCCCACAGCCGCACAGGCAGCAAGCAGCAGTGCCATTAGCGCGTAAGTTATGCGGCGCTTAGTCACGCGGCACCACCGGTGGTCGCAGATCGGCGTGCGACGCGTTCCTGACGACCCAGTGCCAGCTTGCGACACACAATGTAGAACACGGGCGTGAACACCAAACCGAAGAAAGTCACTCCGAGCATCCCCGAGGCGACAGCCGTGCCGAGCGATTGGCGCATTTCCGCGCCCGCGCCGGTACCGACTGCAAGCGGTAACACACCCATGATGAAGGCGAATGAGGTCATCAGGATGGGGCGCAAACGCGTTCGCGCCGCGCGTTCGGCGGCAGCAATCCGATCAAGTCCATCAGCTTCCGCCTGGCGCGCGAACTCGACGATGAGGATCGCGTTCTTGGCCGCCAGGCCGATCAGAACAATGAATCCGATTTGCACCAGAATGTTGTTGTCCATGCCACGCAAACCAATACCGGTAATCGAGGCGAGCAAACACATCGGCACAATCAGCACGACCGACAGCGGTAGCATCCAACTTTCGAATAACGCGGCGAGGACGAGAAAAACAAATACCACGCCAAGCCCAAAAGCATAAACTGCGGTATTGCCCGCCAGCTTCTCCTGCAGAGCAAGGTCGGTCCATTCAAATCCAACCCCATCCGGCAGAACTTCAGCAGCGATTGCTTCCATCTCCGCAATCGCCTCGCCCGTTGAGTAGCCCGGCGCTACGCCGCCCTGCACTTCAATGGCCGGGTAGAGGTTATATCGGGGTACGCGGTAAGGGCCGGTAATGTCACGGAAACTCGTCAGTGAACCTAAGGGCACCATTGCGCCCCGATCAGATCGTGTGCGTAGTTTGAGAATGTCATTGCGCTCATCGCGATAACTGCCGTCGGCTTGCGCCGTCACGCGGTAGGTTCGGCCGAGAAAATTGAAATCGTTGACGTAGGCTGAACCGAGATAGATCTCCAGCGCGTCCAGCACGCGCTCGGCCGGCACTTCGAGTTTCTCGGCCCGCAGACGGTCGATTTCCGCATAGACTTTGGGCGTTGCGGTGTTGAAGGACGTGAACACGCGCTTTAGCTTTTCGGATTCGTTGGCGCGCTGAATCAATTCACCAGCGGCCGCCTCGAGCGCACGCAAGCCGTGCCCACCGCGATCCTGCACGTACATTTTCCAGCCACCGGTATTACCGATGCCGCGCACCGGTGGGGGCGGTACAACGAAGGCCATGGCCTCTTCTATCTGGCCTAAACGCGCTTGCGCTTCAGCCATGGTGTCGCCGATGCTTTGGCCAAGCGCAGCTCGCTCCCCATACGATTTAAGCGGCGCAAAAATAGCACCCGCATTGGGTGCGTTGGTGCGGGTCGCGCCGTCGAATCCGGCAAAGCCTGCGTTGTGCTTCATCTCGGGCATCGCCATCATGTAATCGGTGGCGCGACGAATGACCTCGTCGGTACGGGTGACCGAAGCACCTGGAGGCAGTTGATAAACGGTAATCAGATAGCCCTGATCCTGCTGTGGGACGAAGCCGGTCGGCGTGTTTTGGAACTGGACAAAAGTTAGCCCAATCAGGATGGCATAGACCACCAGCATCAATGCAGCCACGCGTAGCAAGCGATGAGTGATGCGTGCGTAGCCGTTCGAACAACGCTCGAAGCCGAAGTTAAAACCCCGTGCGAAAAGATTGAACGGCGCCATCACCAGTTTGTGCATAGCGGAACGTTTGCGCGACGCGTCATGCGCGGTTAATAACAAGGCGCCGAGAGCAGGCGTCAGCGTGAGCGAAACCGTTGCGGAAATGATCGTCGCAGCAGCAATCGTTAAAGCGAACTGGCGATAAAACTGCCCGGAGATGCCTTCCAAAAATGCGGTCGGTACGAACACCGCCGTCAATACCAGCGCGATGGCAACCAGCGCACCACCCACCTCGTCCATGGTCTTGTGCGCCGCTTCTTTGGGCGAGTGTCCATCGCGCAGAAAGCGCTCCATGTTCTCGACCACAACAATGGCGTCGTCAACGGCAATCCCCACCGAGAGCACCAGCCCGAATAGGGTCAGGTTGTTGATCGAGAAGCCGAATAACTGCAGTACGGCGAACGTGCCAATCAAAGAAATTGGAATCGCCACGACCGGAATAATCGTCGCGCGCCAGGATTGCAGAAAAACCAGAATGACCAGTACCACCAGCACCATGGCTTCGAAAATAGTCACGTAAACTTCGTTCACTGATTCTTCGATGAAGGCGGTCGGGTCGAAAGCGAAGGTGTGCGCTACACCTGAGGGAAACTCGCTCGCCATTTCAGCGACCAGGGCCTTAATCGCCGCTGATGTTTCAATGGCGTTCGAACCGGGGCGCTGATAAAGCGCCATAGGTAAGGCTGGCTTACCGTCGATATAACCGAGCGTTGAGTAGTCCTGTGCGCCCAGTTCGATACGCGCAACGTCACTCAAACGCGTGACGCGCCCGGACGCACTGCGCTTGACTACGATGTCCTCGAATTGGCTCGGTTCGATAAAGCGCCCCTGACTCTCAACCGACAACTCAAAGGCAGCTGCTTTTGGCACCGGTTGTTTGTTCAGACTGCCAGAGGCCACCTGCACATTGTTTTGACGCACCGAGGCCACAATCTCGTTAGCCGTCAGATCGAATGCTGCCGCGCGCTCAGGGTCGATCCAGATACGCATGGAATAAGCGCGTTCGCCGAACACGTTAACCTGTCCGACGCCTTCCAGACGTGCGAGCCGATCGACGATATGCGTGCGCACATAGTTCGACAAATAGGGCGTATCACGCGAGCCATCCGGCGACAGGATGTGCAGCACCATGAGCAAATTGGGGGAATTTTTCTTAACGTTAATACCGAGCCGACGGACATCTTCAGGTAGGCGCGGCTCTGCTATCGCGATGCGGTTTTGCACCAGCACCTGCGCGATATCGAGATTCGTACCGAGCTTAAAAGTGACGCTGATGGCCAGACTGCCATCACCGGTGGCCTCCGACTTCATGAACAACATGCCGTCGACGCCGTTGATTTCCTGCTCGAGAACAGTCGCTACGGTATCCGCGACGGTTTCCGCACTCGCACCGGGATAGGCGGCTGTGACCTGAATGGTCGGCGGCACGATATCGGGATATTGAGTGATCGGCAGGCCGGAATAGGCGATGGCGCCGGCGAGTGTAATGATGATGGATACGACCGAAGCGAAAATCGGCCGGTCGATGAAAAAATGTGACAGTCGCATGGGATTAGTCGGCCGCTGGACCCGCGATGCTAACCTCCCTCGGCGTGACCGGCTTGCCGGGGCGGGCGCGCTGGATGCCATTCACAACCACGCGATCCTCAGCTGTCAGTCCGCTGCGAACCACGCGCAGGCCCTCAAACAAAGGCCCAAGCACTACCTTTCGCGCTTCAATCACGTTGCCTGAACCAACGACCATCACCAGCTTACTGGCCTGATCCGCGACCACCGCCTGGTCCGGAATCAGAACCGCCGAATGGGCATCGGCACCGAACAATCGCACCCGCGCGAACATGCCGGGGAGGAGCAATCTATCCGGGTTAGGGAACGTAGCGCGGCCACGCATCGTACCGCTATCCACATCAATCGCGTTGTCGACAAAGGTCATTTCACCGTGGTGCAGCCAGTCTGTTTCGTCGAGCAATCGGGCATCGACCGGATTGGCCTGGTCGCGCGAGGACGGACGCGTACCCGCCTGTGAGAGCCGGCTATAACGCAGGAACTCGGCCTCGGACGCCTCAATCTCGAGCTCGATCGGGTCGAGTGAAACGACCGTGGTTAAAACGGTCGAGGTCGCCGTGCCGCCAGAAATCAAATTGCCAACGTCGACGCGGATATCAGAACTACGCCCGGAGATCGGTGCGCGTACTTCGGTGAAGCTCAAATCGAGCTCAGCGTTGCGCAGACTTGCCCGTGCGCCTGCGACACCCGCGTCGGCCGCATCGCGCGTCGCCAGACGCTCTTCCATTGTCTCGCGGCTCATGGCTTTAGACGACGCGAGCCGTTGACCGCGCTCATATTCAATCTGAGCGGCCTTGGCCTGTGTCTGGACACCTTTCAATTCAGCCCGCGCTTGCTCCACTTCGGCTGTGAAGGGCCGGTTGTCGACGACGAACAGGAGCTGCCCCTTTTCGACGTTCTGGCCTTCCTCGAAATGCACCGATTCAAGATAGCCGGACACCCGTGCGCGCACGTTGACGTGATGCTTGGCGACGAAACGTCCGGTAAATTCGTCCCATTCGGTGATGCTTTTGACCACCGGCCGCGACACCGAAACACTTGGCGGTGGTGGCTCGTCTGCAGCCTGTGCCGCACCCGTTGTGACACCCAATAGACAGACGACGAGCAAGCTCGTGAATTGTCGTGAAAGCGAGCAAGACGTCATCAATCTCAAAACCTGCAGCCCCAGTGTCAACGCGCAGTCATTTGCTGCGCCGCAATATACTACTCCGCGTCACGCCGATTGCACACCCGCCGAGGCCGTTGCCAAACCCAGATCGTGCGCAGCAGGATTTAAAACGCGTGCGACAGTCTCAAGTTGTGCGCCCTGAAAAGTCCAATCCGGTGCGCTACCACGGTAAGCTGATAGCGTGTGCCCGCGGCATTTGCCCCCAGCGTGCTGGGCCACGCGAGACCGGCCCGACTTCAGCGAACGAGATTGGCACTCCCCACACCTGGTACGCCGAGCAATGATGCGCTGAGCGCGCCACGAGGCTGCAAGGCAGCCTCGCTACGTAGGCCAGCAGCCTGCTAGATATCGAAATCGTAGCGCAGGCGAACGCCGCCAAAAAGGTTCATCTTGGGCGCCGGTTCGAAAAAGCGGCCGCCAAATGCCTGAATCCGAATTTCCTGGTTATAGCTTTCGTCGAACAGGTTATTAATGCCGAAATTGGGTGACAGCGTTATTTTGCCGGCCTTGTAGTCGTAGCCGAACACCAGATTGGAGACATCGTAACTATCAACCTTGGTGGCGTTCACATTGTCAGCGAATATCGAGCCGATGTAAGCCCAGTCCCACTTCACCCAAGCGCCGGATTTGTGCACGTAGTCGAATTCCAAATACAGATAGTGCTCGGGAACGCCAGGCAGTGTTTGCCCCTCGGCAGCGAGGTTGCTCGCGAAACGATCAAATTCGAAATCGTTATAGGTGTAGGCGAAGTTGAACTCGAGCCCTTCCAGAATCTGCGCACCCAGACCAAACTCGATGCCCGAACGTTCGGTGTCAGCGTTATTGAAGAACGCGCGACCGCCGATATTGGTCACGGCGGTCACTTCATCTTCAATGTCCATGTCGAAATACGCTAATTCGTATCGGACCCGATCGAACAAAATGCCCTTGGCGCCAAACTCGAAGCCCTTGGTCCGTTGCGGCGCAACGTTGGCGAAACCGCCGAGCGTACCGTTCGATGAAGGATTGGCGAACTCGGTAAAAGTCGGTGTTTCAAACGCGGTCGCGTAGTTGCCGTACAGATTCAGCGCTTGCATTGGACTCCAGGCGGCACCGAACATGTAATTAATTTCGCTGAAGCTGATGGTGTCAGACTGATCGCCATTCGCCGTGAAGCGATCTTCGATTTCGAACTCAACATCGTCATAGCGGACGCTGGCCTGCAGATTGACCTGCTCGGTCACCGCAAACTCGTTCTGCATGAACACGCCAACCGTGTCGGCCTTTTCTTCCTGATCGAAAGCCAGTGGCCCACGCGAACCGGACAGATTGTTAAAGCGTTGGCGCTCATCACTCTGCGAGTCGACATCAACGCCGAAGGTGAAGCGATTGCCGTGACCGAACAGGGACGAGGTGTTGTTGTACTGCGCACCGCCACCAAAGAAGAAGCGATCGAACTGAATGATGCCCGTGCCGGCAAATGGCGGCAGCGGTAGCTTCGCGCTGAAATCACGCCAGTTGTAGTAATTACGCAAGCTAATTTGATGAACGCCCATGGTCTTGTTCCAGGAAAACGCGACCTTCTGATCTTCAACGGTCTCGCCGCTATCCAAATCAGCGTTGCGCTGGCGGGCCTGGCCGCGATCGAGCGCAACTTCATCTGCGGTCAGGCCGCCGGCGTCGTCGGCAGTCGGCGAATCCGTTGCACGAATAATCATCTGGCCGGTCGAACCGTCACTGAAATCGTAGCGAAACTTGCCGCTCACGGTGCTGTGTTCAACGTTAGAGCGCTCGCGGAAGCCATCGAAATTAAGGTACGAACCGTTGATGAAATAGTTCAGCTTGCCGTGCTGCCCACCGGTTTTGAACTGATATCGATCGAAATCATGGGAGCCCTGCAATACGCCAGCTTCTGCGAAAGGCGTTTCCGGACCGTCCTGAGTGAAAATGTTGATGACGCCGCCAGCGGAAGCGCCATACAGCGCTGAGGAAGGGCCGCGAATCACTTCAACCCGTTCGACGTTACTCAGATCCAGATCGTCGAGCGCAGTCTGGCCGTCAGCTACGGTTGAAGGGACGCCATCGACGTAGACTTTAATGCCACGCACGCCGAAATTTGAGCGCGCGCCGAAGCCGCGAATGGAAATGCGTAGATCGCGCGAGTAGTTGTAGCGATTGGAAAAATAAACGCCCGGAATACGCCCCATCGATTCATCGAGACCAATCAGCTGGCGGCGCTGAATGTCGTCCGCTTCGACGATACCAACGGCATGTGGGAGCGTTAATGCGTCGCGAGTCACGCGCGTGGCTGTGACGAGGGTTTCGTCCATCGCGAACGCAGAGTTCGAAACAAGTAAGGAGAGCGAAAGAATTGAGGTCAATGAGCGCAAAGCGGCAGCTGGTGTTGCAGGCACAGTTTTCTCCGAGTCGATGAGTAGCGTTCGAGGCGCCGACCTGGCCGGCCAATGCGGTCATAAAAATACACGTGACCAAGGCTCAGGGCTGCGCTTTCGAACTGAATCACAACGTCGCCGCCGAGTAGCGCGGCTGGCAGCCGGGCATTCTAACCAATTCAGTCGCCAGGAGAACCCTGCTCTCCAAGTGTTCATGACAACCTGCCAATAGTTCCCCACCTACATACAACCCAGATCAAGGCATGGCCGTTGACGGGTCCTGGGCTAGACTGCGCGCCAACGCCCAGGTGCAAGTCGCAATTCCCCGATCGCTCTGGCGGCATTGGAAATGCGTCGTGAACCAGTGCCCATTGTTGGATCGCGGTCAGAACTTCCCGGACTGGGACCGATCGCGTCGACAGAATGGGCCTTGATCAATGCGCAACCGCACGACATGACTAAACTAGTCGGTCGTTTACGGGCGCAACGCGACCGCTTGAGTTGGTGAACAGGTGTCAAACAATCTTCTGATTACGCGCTTCGCGGCGCTCCCTGCAACGCTGCGTGCCGCAGTATGGATGTCCGTGGCGGCCATGTGTTATGCGGGCTCCATCGCCATCGGCCGCCATCTGGCGCCTGACATTCCAGTCCTGCAAATCGCCTTCTTGCGCAACGCCATTGCCGCACTGTTGATGTTGCCGTGGTTGCTTCGGCACGGACCGGCTGTCATGCGCACCAGTCAGATTCGCCGCCACCTGCTGCGCGGAGCAGTCTCTTCGGTCAACGTCACACTATTGTTCGCCGCTGTCGCACTCATTCCCATCGCGGACATGTCCGCCATCAATTTTCTGCAACCGCTGATTGGCGCGGCGCTGGCGGGGCTGCTGCTCGGTGAAGTTATCGGCGTTAAACGCTGGCTCGCGATCAGTTTGGGTCTGTGTGGCGCGATGGTCGTCATTCGGCCGGGCTTCACTGAAATTAGTCTTGGCATGGCCTATGCGCTGGGGTCGGCCTTTATGGGTGCGGTGGTGTCCATTTTGATCAAGACCATGGTGCGCAAAGATCCACCCGACAGCGTCGCGGCGTGGTTGTTCGTGATCCAGTCGGGAATTTTGCTGATCCCGGCGGCCTTCGTATGGACCAATCCGTCGCCCGCGCAATGGGCTTTGTTCGTGCTGATTGGGGCGGTCAGCCTGGTCTTGCACCGGACCTATAACCGCGGCCTGCAGGCGACCGATATCGCGATTGCCATGCCCTTCAACTTCACCCGTTTGATTTGGGCTGCCGTGCTTGGCTGGCTGATGTTCGCTGAATTGCCGGACGCGTGGACCTGGCTCGGTGGCAGCATCATCTTTGCCGCGGCCTGGTGGTTAACCCGCCTTGGCCATGACCGCGCCAAACTTGGGCCACCGCTAACTCCGCCGTGAACCCAGCATGAGCAACGGGCGCGCCTGGCGTTATCGAATATTTGCCGATGATGTGGCATAACCTGTCTATCTGATTGCAGCATCCAGGGTGCGCCACGATGAACGTCGACGAAAAACTGAACGACCCCGCCTTCTTTTCGCACGGTGATTTCTATCAATTGTTCGACACCATGCGCCGCGACAGTCCGGTCCACTGGACGAGCAGCCCGGACGGGCGCGGCTACTGGTCAATCTTTCGCCACGCGGATCTGAAACGCATCCTGAATGAGCCCGAATTGTTTAGTTCTGAACGCGAGGGCGTTATGCCTGCAGTCGACCCTGCCATGGCAGAGGTTGCCAAAGACGCCATGGGCGTTGGCGAAAACGTGTTGACCATCGATCCGCCGCGCCACGGCCCGGTCCGCAAAGTCATGTCGCCACCGTTCCTGCCCAAGGCGCTCGCCGACAGCGAAATCCGCGTGAAAAGTCTGGTCGGAAAAATATTCGATCAACTACCTGCCAGCGGCGAGATCGATCTCGTCAGCGACCTCGCGGTAAAAATTCCGATGGCGGTGATCTGCGAGATTCTGAATCTGCCCGAGGAGGATTGGGACGAGATGCTGAGCTGGGGCAAGATGGCTATTGGCGGCAGCGACCCGGAATACCAACGGGGCACGGCAGCGGAGACGGTCGCGTACGGCTATCGCCTTCTTTACGAATACGGACTCAAACAGCACGCGGCGCGTCAGGGTTGTCCCCATTCCGATCCGATCACCCAGCTGAGCAACGCGCAGATTAACGGTGGACCGCTGAAGCCGTCGGAAGTCGCGCACAACAGCGTGCAGCTGATGCTGGCCGGTTTCGAAACCACCCGCAACGCATTCTCCGGCGGCGTACTAGCGCTCTTGCAGAACCCTGCCCAGATGGCGTTACTACGCGAAGATCCGAAACGATTGCGCCTTGCCGCAGAAGAGTTTGTGCGCTGGTCGGACCCGGTAATTTCGCTGATGCGAGTAGCGACAAAGGACACCGAAATCGGCGCGCAAAAGATTACCGCCGGTCAACGGCTGATGCTGTGGTTCCCGTCAGCCAATCGCGACGAGGCAGTGTTCGATGAGCCCTACAAGTTTGACATCACTCGCCACCCGAATCTGCATCTCGGCTTTGGTGCCGGCCCGCATTTTTGTCTCGGGGGGCCACTCGCCAAAATCGAGATTCGCATCGCCATGGAAGAACTGCTGGAACGCTACGAAGGCATCGAAATCACCGGTCCCGTGGAGCGCATCCAATCGAGTTTTGTCGGTGGCCTGAAGCATCTGCCAGTCAGGCTGATTGCCCGACAGGAAGCTGCGTAACCCCGCCCGCACATACGCCTTTGTCAGCGTCGTTGTCGGCATCATCGCGCGGGTGACGGTGATGCCCACTGCGACAACTGGGGCGCCTAGTCGAGCAGACCGCTCGCCTGGCCACCGTCGACCAGCAAGCCGGTTCCGGTAATAAACTTGGCCTGCTCGGAACACAAAAATGCGACGGCGGCGCCAAAATCATCGGGGTCGCCTGTCACACCGACCGGAATATTGCTTGCGGCATCTTCTTTGGTCGCGGCGATTTTGGCGACCCGGTCAGTCCAGTGAGTCCCCGGTTGGCAGGAATTGACGGTCACGCCGTCGGGGGCAACTTCGCGCGCGGTGATTTTTAAAAAACTGGTGTAACCCGCTCGTGCCACCGAACTGGCAAGTAGAAATCCAATCGGCTGCTTTACGCCGATGCTGGTTATTGCGCACACGCGCCCCCAACCTCGCTCACGCATAGCCGGAATTACCGCCCGACACATTTCAATCATCGACAGACAATTCATATCCAGCGCCGCGCTGTAGTGTTCCGGCAGGGTGGTGTCGAAAGTACCAGGCGGCGGGCCACCGGCGTTCGTCACGAGGATGTCGATTTGCCCGAGACGTTCGGCCGCCTCAGCAACAAAGGCCCGGCCGCCGTCCGGCGTGGACACATCGCCCTCAATCGCTATGACGTCACCGCCAATCGCTGCGAGCGCTGCCTGCAAGCGCGCAGCGTCGCGGCCGCACACTGCTACTCGAGCACCCTCGGCTGCGAGCGCTTTCGCGGCACCCAGACCCAAGCCCGCTGATCCGGCGGCAACCGCCGCGCATTTACCCTTGATTCCTAAATCCATTGTCGTCCGCTCACTGTGTGGTTGGTCGCGGCATTGTACGCAGCCAATGAAGACGTGTTCACGGTAGCGGAATTCGGCGTAAGCTCAGTGACTAACCGTTGCCAGCGTTAATTGAGCGCCGCACTAAAAGTGCCGACACCGCGAGGGGAGACAAAATGATCTATGTGCTTAACTTATACGACCTGATTCCGGGTAAAGAGGACCAGTACCGCGACTACATGCGCCAGGCGGGTCCGCTGCTGGCAAAGTTTGGTGCCCGCCCGGTGGTCACGGCCCACGCGCCGCTCGCGATGCTCGAAGGCGATAACGAACGTGCTCACATGATCATTGTCGAGTTTCCGGATAAGTCGGCGTTCGATGAGTTCTATGCTGCGGCGGACGCGGCGAAACTGCACCCCTTACGCGAGGGCGCAACCCGTAACTACATCTGGACGGTCTACGACGGCTGGGATCTGGGCGCCTGGCTTGGCGACGCGTAGCGCCCCAGGCGGGGATGCCGGGTTAGCGTACCGGAGCTAATACTTCTGTAGCTCGCTACCCGAGGTCCGCCGCATCAGACCAGTGCGGCCTGTCACCAGGCTGCTTCACCTGACAGACCTTGGCATCGGCATAGATGACACCGTGTCGGTGACCTGTGCTCAGCGCACACCAGCCAGACTCGCTCAAGCGTCAAACGGTCTTCTGCAATGTCCCCAGGCGGTCTAGCACTGCGAGTGCCTCGGCGACCATGCCGGGAACAAATTCAGCGACATGAACGAGGTCATTGATGGCGCCCGAAATCTGACCGGCCGGCAGGATACCACCGTCCATGTCGCCGTCGCGCTGGGCTGCAATGAGACGCTTGTCTTTGAAAGCGGTCAATTGTTCCTCGTCCATGCTGCCGCCCGCCTCGATATCAGCGAGTTCCGCCAGAGCGCCGCTGGGCAGCGCTCGCGAGGGTCCGTAAAGCGCCTGGAAAACAATGTCGTCGCCCTCACTCGCCGCCATAATCCGTTCCGCGTAAGCGGCGTGCCAGTCGGGATTGTCGTAGCTGGCAACAAAGCGCGTTCCGAGTGCCACAGCGTCTGCGCCGAGCGCTAGTGCTGCCGCCAGTCCACGACCGTCCCTGATACCGCCAGCCAGAATGACCGGGCACGCCACTGCCTCGGTAACACTGGGGCCGAGTACGAAAGTGTGCACCGGTCGCGCATGGGTATGACCACCGGCTTCGTACCCGGACGCGATAATCATATCGACTCCGTCCGCCGCCGCACGCACCGCCTGCCGGGTGCCACCCACCTTATGGACATGCACCAATCCGCTGCCGGCAATCATTTGTCGTGCGGCTGCCGGTGCGCCAGCTGAGGTTGTGATAACACGCAGGCGCTTTGCGATCTCGGCGTCTCTGACTGCCTCAACTACGGCGCCCACATAGGCCGCGCTAAACGCAGGTACGTTGCCATGTTTGTCGGTCCCCACCGGAACATTCACCGCGAACGGACGGTCGGTAAGTGCGCAGGCCTGCTCGATGTAGCCACGCAATTTTACTGCGCCTGCAGCCGGTGGTTCGCTGATTCCTGGAATACTGACTGTACCGAGGGCACCGGCGTTTGAGACTGCTGCCGCCAGTTGCACAGTCTTATATGGACCGAGCCCCTCCTGCATGATCGGGTGGTCGATACCGAGGAGATCGGTGAACCGCGTGTTCAGACACTTCATACACGGCAAGTTAGCGTAGTCCTGCGTGTGCTTCCAATTTTATCGTGTGGAGAAAATTGCGCGGGCTGCATTCACGTTAACCAAGCTATGCGATACTCAGCCTGCGCGGCTCACGCCCGCTTTGCGGCAGCTAGCCGGTCCGGGGAGGGACATCGCGTGGAACAAGAAATGCTCAGGGTTGAACAGGAAGGTGGCGTTTTACGAGTGCTGCTCAACCGACCTGAAAAACGCAACGCTCTGAGTCGCGCGCTGCTGAAATGCATCGAGGATGCATTCACCGAACAGGCGGCCAACAATTCACTGCTTGCCGCAGTCATTACCGGGGCGGGTGACAAATCATTTGCAGCCGGCGGCGACCTTGCCGATCTCGGCACCGTACGTACGCCCGAAGCGACCCGCGAGATGGCGGCAGGCGCGCGCGCAGCACTGGACGCAATCCGCAATTTTCCGCTGCCTGTGATCGCCGCGCTCAATGGTGATGCACTCGGTGGGGGTGCTGAGTTAGCCGTCGCCTGCGATTTCAGAGTGGCGGCGGCACACGCGCGCATCGGGTTCTTGCAATCACGCTTAAACATCTCTTCTGCCTGGGGCGGCGGCGGTGATTTAATGGAACTAATTGGTAGCAAACGCGCCCTCAAGCTGCTCTGCACCGCCGAGATAGTGCCGCCTGAGAAGGCCATCGAGATCGGACTTTTCGACGAAGTTGCCGGCGCGACACGCACACTGGAAGAGACCCTGAAGGGATTTATCGATCCGTTGGAAAAAAAATCGGCTCAGGTATTACGCGCTTACAAAGGCATGGCCATCGAGGCCCGCCGCTGGAGCAGCCGCGCTGAGTTTGATGTCGTCGAACGAGACGCGTTTGTTGAGACTTGGGTGCATCCCGATCACTGGGCTGTCGCCGATAATATTTTGAAGAAGTCCTGAGGGAGCACACGGGCATGGCCACGACCTTGAGACCCGAAAACGCGGCAGCCGCCGCACCGTCCTTTTCCACCCCGTCCGGCATCGAAGTACCAGCTGTCGTTGGGCCTGAGCAGGTCAACCCCGAATCTATCGGGGTACCCGGCGAAGCGCCATTCACGCGCGGTATTTTTCCTGATGGTTATCGCGGTCGTCGCTGGACCATGCGCCAGTATTCCGGCTTCGGTTCAGCCGAAGAGTCCAATGAACGCTATCGATTTCTGCTCGGGCGTGGGCAGACGGGTTTGTCGGTCGCACTCGATCTGCCGACGCAGTGCGGTTACGACCCGACCGACCCCATTGCAGTCGCGGAGGTCGGCAAGGTCGGCGTGTCCCTGTCGAATTTGTCCGAAATGGAAATCCTGTTCCGCGATATCGACCTCAGCGCTATATCGACCTCGTTCACCATCAACGGTACAGCAGCCATTATCCTTGCGATGTATATCGCGGCCGCAGATAAAGCCGGCGTTCCGAGAGCGGCCCTGACCGGCACCATTCAAAACGATATCCTCAAGGAATACGTTGCGCGTGGCACCTGGATCTTCCCGGTAAAACCATCCATGCGTCTCGTTGCCGACTCGATCTTGTTCGCCAATGAGCAAACACCGCGCTTCAACCCCATCAGTATCGCCGGCGCACATGTCCGCGATGCCGGTTGTACGGCCGCTGAAGAAATCGCCTACACCTTGTGCAACGGCATCGCTTATGTCGACGAACTGCTACGCCGTGGTGGCGACATCGACCGCTTCGCGAAGCGTCTGAGCTTTTTCTTTTATGTACACATGGATTTCTTTGAAGAGATCGCAAAATTCAGGGCTGCACGGCGCATTTGGGCGCGCTTGATTCAGGGCCATTATGGCGCTGTGGATAAGAAAAGCGCCTTGTTCCGCTTCGGTGTGGTGTGTGGTGGTTCATCGTTAACCGCCGCGCAACCTTTGAACAATGTCGTGCGGGTGGGCATTGAGAATATGGCCGCAATCCTCGGTGGTGCGCAGTCTGTTTTTACCTGCGCTTACGATGAGGCGTTCCAGATCCCAACCGAACAAAGCGCGGAGCTGGCTTTGCGCACGCAGCAGATTGTTGCTGATGAATCGGGTATTGCGAACACCGTCGACCCGCTCGGCGGCAGCTACTTCGTCGAGTACCTGACAGACAGTATGGAAGCGCAGATCGACGCCATCATGACGGAGATTGCCGATTACGGCGGCGCCGTCAAAGCGATTGAAGATGGCTACATACAAATGCGTCTGGCGCGCAGTGCGCGCGTGAAGAAAAATCAGACCGACAGCGGCGAACGCGTTGTCGTTGGGGTCAACAAATACGCGTCGGAAGAAGAAGCAGTCCAAGTGGGTGAAGTGTTCAAACTCGACCCAGGCATGCGCAATTCGGTCATTGACAAGTTCAACGCCGTGCGCGACCAGCGCGATAATGCGGCCGCCGAGCGGAGCCTTGAATTGCTCGGCCGCGCGGCGGACGGTGAAGACGAGAATCTGATGCCGTATCTCGTCGATTGCTGCCACGCCTATGCGACCGTCGGCGAAATGGTAACGACGCTGAAGGATCGCTGGGGTGAATTTCAGGAACCGCCATTGCGCGGCTAATTGAGTTGTACGTGGGGGAATACACGCGATGAGTCTTGCCGGTAAACGCATCCTGGTGGCCAAGCCTGGCCTTGATGGCCACGACATTGGCGCGAAAATCATCACATTGGCATTACGTGATGCTGGCGCGGATGTCATTTATACGGGTTTGCGCAAAAGCCCCGACTACATCGCGCGTGTCGCGGTCGACGAGGACGTCGATGCGCTGGGTTTGAGCATCCTGTCAGGGTCACATCATGAACTGTTGGCCCAGACACGCACCGAGCTCGCGGCGCGCGACGCTGCCGACATTAAAATTTTTGTTGGCGGCACGATTCCCCCGCAAGATCATCAGGCGTTGATTGACGCAGGGGCCGCGCGCATCTTCACCAGCGAAATGACCATCGATCACGTGCTAGCGGAACTCGAGCTCGCGCTGACCGAAACTGCCTGAGGCCGGCAACGAATGCCCCGCCCCCAATGAGTGACAATCCACCTCTCAATCGACGCCAATTAAGTCGCGAATTAACTGCAGCGAGCCGCGCTACTGCCGGCCAACTCATCAACCGAGTCGGACCGGATCGCGAACGCCGCGCCTATCGAATTGGCTTTACGGGTCCACCCGGTGCCGGCAAAAGCACGCTGATTGCCCAGCTCGCTGCGGCACGCGCCGAATCGGAGGCGCGTGTCGGCGTACTCGCCATTGATCCCAGCAGTCCGCTTTCGGGCGGCTCGATTCTCGGCGACCGGATCCGCATGGACGAGGTAGCGGACAGTCCGGATTTATTTATCCGCTCGTTACCCAGTCGCTGGGCGCACGACGGGCTGACCGGCAACGTCGCCGAGATGCTGCAAATTATGGACCGCCATCACTTCGACGAAGTTTTCCTGGAAACAGTCGGCGTCGGGCAGACCGATCATGCCGTGAAGGCGCTGGTCGACACGGTCGTACTCGTACTGGTCCCGGAATCCGGCGACTCGATACAGGCGATGAAGGCCGGCATTCTCGAGATGGCCGATGTGTACGTGGTGAATAAATCTGATCGGCCAAATGCCGAGCGCATCGTCGGCGAGATCGAGGGCGTGCTCGCGTTATCGACCGGCTCCAGGCGAGGCTGGCAGCCCCCCGTCGTGACGACCTCAGCAACGCGCAACGAACTAGGGGATTTGCTCGGCGCGCTGGCCAGCCATCGCGCCTGGACTGAAGCGAACCGCGATGACCTGGCTTGGCGGCGTCGGGCAGAACGTCATCATGTGCAAAGCGTGCTTAACCAACAAATAGCCGAAATCGCCGAACAGGCCCCCGTGGAGCTATTCGACGCCAGTGGCGCAGAAATCTACGCGCACTTTCTTACCCACCTGACACCACCTGGCGACTAGCTGGCAGCAACTACCGCGCCGAACGAGCAGTCACTCAGCGCGACGGCATACGCAGCACATGCTTGGCGACGATGTTGCGCTGGATTTCATTGCTGCCGCCGTAAATAGGCGTCGGACGCGCGTTGTAGTAGTGGCTGAGCACATCGACTGAGCCCTCGCCAAATTCAATCGTGCCACGCTGCCCGCCCGCATCACCTGCTGCTTCGAGCATGAATTCACTCAACCGACACACCGTTTCACTGGCCCAAATCTTGAGGACCGAGACATCAGCCCCCAGCGTCCCGCCGCGCTTGATGACGTCGGCGAACTCGCCATACAGGGCCTCAAGATCGGCGACATCGAGTTCCAAGCGCGTCATGCGATCCACAAACACAGGATCATCCCGCAGACCCGTCTGGGCGACCAGTTCGTGCAGGCGACTCAGGCCATGCTGGCTTTGCTTCGGGCTGCCGATGAAGATTCTCTCAAAGCTCAACAAAGCTTTGGCGATCGTCCAGCCGTCGTTTAGCGCGCCGACCAGATTAGCGACCGGGATGCGCACGTCGTCAAAAAATACTTCGCAAAACTCAGCATCGCCGGCGATGTTGGTGATCGGTCGAATCGTGATCCCCGACACCGTGAGATCGATCAGCACGAAGCTGATACCAGCCTGCGGTTTAGCTTGCGGGTCGGTCCGCACAAGACAAAACATGTGGGTCGCATCTTGCGCAAGCGTGGTCCAGATCTTCTGGCCGTTGATCACAAACTCATCGCCGTCGCGTACGGCCGTGGTCGCGAGGGAGGCGAGATCCGAGCCGGAGTTCGGTTCCGAGTAGCCCTGGCACCAGATGTGCTCGCCACTCAAGGCTGGCGGTAAATAAAAAGCTTGTTGTTCGGCTGAGCCGTGCTGCATGAGCAACGGACCAATCATAATGATGCCTTGATCGGGCGTGCGCGCAACGCCCCAGCGCTCGCGTTCTTCGATAAAGATCAGCAGTTTCTCCGGCGCGAGACCCATGCCGCCATGCTCGACTGGCCATGCGGGTGCCGCCCAGCCACGCCGATACAATTGCCCGTACCATTCGCGACACGCTTGCCAGTGCAAGCGCGCAGCCGGATTGCGTAGCTCGGCTGGGTAGTTCTGCTCTAACCACTTACGCACCACAGCACGAAAGTGATTGTTATCAAGTTGATTCCAATCCCCGTCGGGCGGCGTAAAGCCCGCGTCAACTGCACTATGGCTTGTCCCCTTTTCGGGATCGGAACTCAGTTTGTTCGAATTTCGCGCCAGCTCACGTGCGTGCGCGGCCGCCGGCCCGAAACGCGCCGTGGTGACTAATGCGCGATTCACAAACAAGCCGACATCACATTCGTCGGTTGTACCGATCGCGCCATGCAATTGGATACTCTCGCGAGCCATCGCCATCGCAGTGCCACAAGCGCGATAACACGCCCTGCTGGCCGCAATTGCGGCGCCGGTTTCGCTGCCCTCATCAATAGTCGCCGCAGCGCGCTGGATGACTGCCGAGCACAGGCGTAACTGCAGATAGAGGTCGACCATGCGGTGCTGGATAACCTGAAAGCTGCCAATGGCCTGACCGAACTGACGCCGATTGGCGAGATATTCAAGCGTTAAATCAAACAAGGTCTCACTCAAACCAAGCAAGTACGCGCTGCCCGCAAGTCCGGTCCGCGCCCGCGCGACCACGAGCGCCTCGTTTGCGACCGCGCCGTGCCCCAACAACCGTGCTGGCGCGTCGCTAAACCGAACATGGGCGTCGTGCCCCCCGTCTGCAAGTGGCAACGACTCGACGATTACCCCGGACGCTGCGCGCGTCACCCACAACCATGCGGGGTCAGTTTCGAGCAGAGCCGGCACGAGCCAGCCATCAGCATCCGCGCCCAGTGGAACATTCAGGCAGTGCCCGTTGAGCAGGAAGCCTGACGTGCTCGAAGTCGCAACCACGTTGCCAAACGGCACCGTAGATACTGACCCCAAGGCAGCGACGGGCACCATTTCGCCGCCGCCCAACAGGTCCTGCAAAAGTCCATCTTGCGGCAGGTGCGCAAGCACGCTGGCCGCACCAACAGCGCTTTCGATAACCGGCTCCGGAGCGAGCGCGCCACCAAGCTCACGACACACAGCCACAACTGCGGCCATACCCAAGCCAGCACCATCGCGGCTCTCGGGGAGCAGCAATTGCGGCCAGCCGAGCTCGGCCATTTGCCCCCACACACCGCGATCGAAACTGTTCGAACTTGTTCTTAGCTCGCGCAGTCGCGCCCGCGGCAAAGCACGCGCACACAGATCGCGCGCACTGTCGCGCAACATCGCGATCACGTCATCATTCTCAGTTGCACCATGGGGCTGCTGTTGTTGGGCTTGCTTCACGGTCAATGGATACTCCTCGCCACTATGGGGTTAGGCTCATGCGGGTTCGCCGCCATGCATTATTCCGCGACGTAGGGCACAGCCTCATCGGCTACTTTCCAGATATGAAATCCGGCTGGCTCTTGTTGCTCTTCCAGCAAATGGCCAACCAATCCCGCGCAGCGCGCAATGAGGTTAAAACCGCGCGTGATTGTCGGCGGGATATCGGCTTCCAGCAGCACCGCGCCAATCGCTGCGTTGACGTTAATGACGATGTTCTTACCGCTCGCCGCTTTGATGGCGTCGCCGAGCAAATACATGGCGTCGATGTAGTCGCCCTTGGCACCCGCCGCGCGAGCCACTTCATCAAGACGCTTCACACGGGGATCACCGTTGATATGAATCGGATGTCCGAAACCAGGCAGAAATTTCTTCGCGGCGGTGAATTCCTCCGCGATCGCCTGCGCCTCGGCGGCGCGCTGTTCAACCGGCTGATCGTTGATGCGTTTCAGCAATGCCGCAGATTCATCGGCAGTGCCGACAAAGCGCGAGCCGGCACCGAGCAGGCCGGCTGCGACCGCACCCTGGAGGGACTCGGGCGCGCCGAGGTAGGTGATACGGCTCGCCACGGCAGACGGCGTCATGCCGTGTTCCATGATGCACACCAGCACCGCGTCGACGATGGTCCGTTGCAAAGGCGTCGGTTCGGCGCCAAAAAAATGAAACATGATGAAGTCGGTAAAGGTCATCTTGCCGATCAAGTCATCGCACAGATTGCGCTCACGGATCAAAATATTGTCGACGTCGCTGGTGCAAAGATGGGTGACCGGATTACTTTTTTTGTACATTTATGCGTCCTGTAATGGCGAATTTGTAAAAGCTTGCAAGCGCAGCACGGTGCCCGTCACGGGCGGAAGCTAGCGGCAGACGTCAGTCATGCAGACCGCTGAATACACGGACCGATGACCTGACAGGGGCGGGATTTTAAGCGCGAACGGGCGCGTTGGGCGAGTCAGCACAGGACTCGCCCAAATGCGGGCCCGGCCGCGCCAATAATCTGGTCAGCTAACCGAGGTCCCGCGCAGACCGGCTATTTCCAGGTGGCGTCACCCATGTGTTGCCAGATTTGAATCATATTGCCGTCCTTGTCATAGAACAGAAATGAACGGCCGATATTGGCGCACTGCCAGACGTAGTCGGTTTGCGTTTCGTAACCGGCGGCGCGAACCTTCGCAAAGAAGGCGTCGATGTCATCAACCATCAGGCCCAGCTCGTGGAAGCCGGTATGGCCATAGCGCAGATTCTCTGGCGGTGTTTTCTGAATCTCCGGCACTTCGCATTGCTGCAATTCAATCAACGCGCCTTCCTTCGAACTGAGTAGCGCCATCTTCGAGCGCGCCCCCTTCACCTTGAAAATGTCATCGAGAAGTTTCGGGTACATGTATGTCGTCGGTCCTGGCTCCGGGCCGTCCGGAATAGTCGTCTCGACCGCTAATTCAAACCCCATCACGTCGCGCCACAAATGAATCGCTTCGTCCAGATCGGTAACAAAAATCGCCATATGGTGAAATCGCATTGTGTTCTCCCCACCTTCAATCCTCGCGCCCACGCGTGCTGGCCTGCTACGCCTGGTTGCTTTACACGCAGCGCGAGCTGGAATCAGTAATTAACAGCGTAGCAACGACGAGCATAACGCAGCACACGACCCGCACAGCGCGTTAAATGATGTCGTACACTCGCGTGCCCAAACGTATCCGTGCGACAGGAACGCAACATGACAGACGCGGCCGACCCGAACGTAGATCCGCAGCCCGCAGTGGCGCCGACTGGTACTGGCCCCTACTCCTGGTACGTGCTGTTCGTGCTTGTGTTGGTCTATGTGTTCAACTTCGTTGACCGTCAAATCCTGTCCATCCTCAATGAAGACATCAAAGCCGACCTCGGCTTAAGCGATGCTCACATGGGCTTTTTGTTCGGCACAGCGTTTGCGATGTTTTATGCGATTTTTGGAATCCCGCTCGGCCGATTCGCCGATATTTGGGTGCGCAAGAACATGATTTCAATTGGCCTGATGTTCTGGAGCCTGATGACAGTCCTGTCGGGCACTGCCAAGGGTTTCGGCTCGTTGGCAGCGTATCGAATTGGCGTCGGTATCGGCGAATCAAGCGCCAGTCCAGCCGCTTTTTCAATGCTCGGTGACTATTTCCCGCCGCGCTTGCGGGCAACTGCGGTTGCGATTTACTCCAGCGGCGTCTACATCGGCGCCGGCGTCGGCATGCTAATCGGCGGCCAGGTTGTCGAGCGCTGGAATTACGCCTTCCCCATCGCTGCCGAAGCGCCGTTCGGGCTGGTTGGCTGGCAGGCGGCATTTTTTGCGGTCGGACTGCCGGGTCTGTTGTTGACGCTGTGGGTATGGACGTTGAAAGAGCCGCAACGAGGACAAAGCGAAGGTTTGCGGGCGCCGGACAAGCATCCGCATCCGTTTCGGGAACTCGCGCGCGAACTTGCGGCGGTCATTCCGCCGTTTACGATTTATACGCTCCATCGCGATCGCGGCATGCCGGCCGCCGTGCAGAATCTGGTGCTTGCCGCAGCATGCGCGCTCGTCGCAACCCTGCTGACAATGACCATCGGTTCGCCGGAGCAATGGATTGCGCTGGGTATCGGTGGGTATGCGTTTCTATCCTGGGTGCAGGGCGTGCGGTTTCGTGACCGGGCGACCTTCGGCATGATCTACGGTTGTCGGACGATGATGTTTGGCCTTGCCGGGTTCGCGTTTTGCGCCTTTGTCACCTACGGTGCCGGCTATTGGACTGCCCCGTTTTTGATCAGGGTCCACGGCCAAAGCATGGCCACAGTCGGCAACTTGCTCGGGATGACGGCGATCGCGGCCGGGCTGCTCGGCATTACGCTCGGAGGGATTTGCTCCGACTGGCTGAAAGTACGCACGCCACGGGCACGTTTATATTGCGGCCTGGTCACTTCGATCGGCTCTGTCCCGTTCGCGTTGGTGCTGTTTACTACCGCGCACGTCAATGTGGCCTATGTGTGTAATTTCTTCTTCACGATGTTCTCTTCGTTCTGGATTGGCTCGGCCATCGCGCATAGCAACGAGCTGGTTATTCCGCGCATGCGCGGCATCGCCTCGGCTAACTTTCTGCTGATGGGCACGTTCATCGGTCTGGCGCTCGGCCCGTTCACGATTGGACGCATTAGTACCAGTCTTGAAGCGGGGGGCATGGTGGCAGGTGAAGCGCTGCGCGCCGGCATCCTGTGCGGCCTGGGTGCCTATGTTCTGGCCACCCTGTTCTTGCTGATTGCGATGCGCACCGTCGCCGAAGACGAGGGCAACCGACTGGAGCGCGCGCGCGCCCTCGGTGAGACCGTTTAGCATCCACACCGACGCAACTCGACCCGCGCCGCCCTTCCCAAACCCGATGGCGTAATCTGATGCGCAAATGAACAGGCCCGCTATGCGGGCCTGTCTAAAGTGTTTGCCGTTGCGCGCTGATAGCGGCTGGAACTGCGAACGCGACCCTCGCCCGGCGCAGGGCCTACATCTGTCTCAACTAGTCCGTTCGGCTGGTGATTTCCAGCAAGTGAAATCCGAACTGAGTCTGCACGGGCCCATGGACAACGCCGACCTCATCGTTGAATACGACCTGATCAAATTCCGGCACCATCATGCCGGGGCCAAACGAGCCCAAATCACCGCCCTGACGACTGGAGGGGCAACTCGAGAATTCGCGCGCAACGTCGGCAAAATCGGAACCGTCGACGATTTTCTGTTTAAGTTCAGTACATTTTTCTACGCTGTCGACGAGGATATGTCGTGCTGATGCCTGGGCCATGTTGGATTCCTTGTGTTTTTGCCAGTCGAGCGACCGGTTCAGGCGAAACATACCGCATCTGCCGCTGATCTCGAAGAACAATCGTTCTCAAAGATCTGCCGGAACGTCTTATGGACCAGCTTCGTCGTGGAATATTCTGCCAAGAAAGTAGATCGGTGCGACTCGGCCGACGCGCTGAACGGACCCCGCAACCGGACCTTGTGAGCCGCGTGCCAAAAATGTGTGCGCGTATTCTTCAACTTGAAGGACGAACCCCGCACGCCCCTGGAATCGTTTGGCGAAGACGACCGCTGCCAGGTCGCTATAGCGTCATGTAACTATCGGCGTTGGTGGCATTCAGTACTTCCGGATAGTGGCGCGCCAGGACATTCTCGATCGCGTAGGCGAATTCTGCGGCCGATTGAAAACGATCGATATCGTCTTTTGCCATCGCGCGTTCGACCAGGTCATTCACTTCTCTGGGCACATCGCTGCGTATTTCCGACACCGGCGTCTGATGGGCGTAAAGGATCTGGCTGACCGTATCGTCATTGGTAAACGGATATCGTTTGACCAGCATGCGGTACATCGTCGCACCGAGGGCGAAAATATCGGTTAGTGCCGTAATGCGTCGGCTGGTATCAAAATGCTCGGGTGCCATGTAGGCCAAAGTGCCATTCTGACGTTCCCCCGGCTTATCGATCTCGTGCGCAATGCTGAAATCCATAATCTTCACCAAATTCCCGGCGTGGTGATAAAGAATGTTTCCAGGCTTGATGTCGCGATGAATAATGCCGTGGTAGTGCACATAGGCGAGACCCACGGCGCACTTTTGCACGATTGGCAATACAGTTTCTGGCGCCATGGGGCCGATTGAAGCCAGGTACTCGGTGACTGCCCGCCCCGCCACATGCTCCATCACGATGTGGTCAAGACCATTGGCCTCGATAACGTCGTAAATGCCAACGATGTTCTCGTGGGCGTACTTGCCCGCGATTCGGGCCTCGTGGCGAAACTCGTCAATCACCAGCTGAATCTGTTCCGCACTCAGGCTGTCGGCTTTCGCCGATTTAATCGCCACCACGCGATCCATGATTGGGTCGTAGGCACGATGAACGATTCCAGAGGCACCTTCGCCAAGGACTCGGCGTAATTCATAGCGACCAATTTTCTTGGGGAGGTTTTCTTCGCTGCTGGAGCTCATTGTGACGAGAAATTCCGTTCTGGATTCGCAGACACACAGCGTAACCAAAGCGGAAAGTTCTGCCGGGTCTAAAGCGTGGTCTTTCGAAAGTTGCCGGCCCAAAGCGAGCCATGCGGACTACAAGGGGATGTGCATCTGGTGCATCTCCGGCGGCGATTATAGCGTCAAAGCATTCACACAAATCTTGTTGGAGATGAACAATTCCTTGGCTGACCAAAGCCGACCACACCAACCGTCCCGTAATCGCTATCCGTCTAACAGACGGACATCCCTGCGTAGCAAAGCCTGTTGCCGCGCCCCTTAACCGATCGTCTTTTACGTCTGCTAGGTGTTGAACAGCTCCGAAAATGGAGCGCCCATGTTTGTGAACAGTTGTTGCGCCCTCTCCAGGCAGGTCCCGGCAGCAGTATGGTCGCCCTCGGCGAGCGCCAGCTGGGCAACCCACCATGGTTCAGTTCTAAAACTAAAACGACGAGCGTCGTCGGATTGTAAATCAGATTGGCGTTGCCACCAGAGCGACATCGAAGCGAGCGATACGCCATACTCGAACGTGCGCGAAAACCACTGCACAGCGATGCCAGCGAGGTAACCCAACGCATGAATATCGGACTATTACTGCCGACCTGGAGCGGCTCACTCGGTGGCGAAACGCCGACAACCCGCGACATCGTCGCCTTCGCCCGACTCGCTGAGCAAGTGGGTTTCGATTCCTTATGGGTCAGCGACCATTTTTACAACGAGCCGTTCGTCGATTTCGCGGCTATGGATATCGAACTCCCGGAGGACTACCGGGGCGTGAAAGTGGGTGCGTGGGAGTGCTGGACAGTGATGGCCGCGCTCGCGGTAAGCACCAGTAGAGTGCAGCTTGGCACGCTGGTGAGCAATACCGGCTTGCGCAATCCGGCGCTGCTGGCGCGCATGATCGACACCGTCGATGATCTGAGCGAGGGACGAGTGATTGCCGGATTCGGCGCGGGAGATTTCGTGACCGAACACGCCGCCTATGGTTTTCCTTTTGAACGGCCCATCGCGCGCTTCGAAGAAGCACTGTCGATTATTTGCCCGCTATTACGCGGTCAGACCTTGACTCACAGCAGTGAGTTTTATTCGACCTCTGAGGCGACCCTGTTGCCACGTGGACCGCGCGCAGCGGGTCCGGAAATTCTGATCGGGAATTTACGCGGTGGCCCGCGCATGCTGCGTCTGGTTGCGACTTATGCCGACATCTGGAACTGCATGCTGCCTTTCAGCGACAGCCGCCCCACGGCCTACGCGGCGGCCTGGCAAAGGGTGCTGGCAGCGTGCGAACGGCACGGGCGCGATGTTGCGACGCTGGCGCGCAATGTCACTGTTGGGGTATCAACCGAAGCTGCCGCGTTTCCCTTCCCGCAGGCCCATCCACTCACCGGCTCAAGCACTGAGTTAGCCGGCAAGATGCTTGAATTCAAAGCGCTCGGCGTTGAGACCCTCAGCATGGTCCTGGAACCGTGCACTTTCGCTGCGCTGGAAATACTCGCCCCAGCCCTCGCCGAGGTCAGGCGTTCAAGTGTTTAGTTGCCGCCGGTAACGACACTACAGCGCGAACCATCGACTGACCGGCTATTGAAAAACTACTGCGGCACTCGTCTGCTGCGTCGCGTGCTCGCTCACTCATCACCTATCGATCTGGTCTGTCTCGTCGTTCGCCGCACGCCCTTTTGCGGCCCCGCTTCCTCGCTACGTTTTCAACCGCCTGGAAAACGAAAGCGGACGAGCGGCAGTTGCCATGTCGCCCACTTTCATCGCCCACCAGGTCGATTCAGCTAACGGGTTCTTCCTTGACCTCAAAGTGCTTGACCAAATCAGGGGACAATTTGTCGCCGCCCTTGGCTTGCGCATGCTCGGTCATTTTGGCGCGCACGGCGGCAGTCAGCTGGCCCTTAAATTCCGCATTGTTGTCGCGTAACCACGTTTCCGAACTCATGCGATTGCGATTCAGTTGATTGATCTTCGGAATCGCGAAACGTGCGATCAATTCGTAAGAGCGCTTGGTCTGTGCCCAATCTGCCCAGTGATGATCAAGATTGAGGAAACAACCGAATCCACCCGATTGTTTTTGCAGACGCTCCATTTGCGCAACGAAGTCGTCCGGCGTACCGATAACCGCAAAACCGGTTTCAATCATGTAATCAACCGGGTCACTGCCGGGTGGTGGAGCAAGCGGTAAAGCCGCAACCTTGGTCATGTAGTCAATCCACCGCTCGAGGCCGTAACGCACGTTCTCGCGCGCTTTCTCACGCGTTTCGGCGACGTGCACGGGGCCGACCAACCGCCAGCCAGAGCGGTCAACCGTTTTACCGTGCTCGTGCGCCGTTTCTTCGGCGATTGCCCAATTCGAAGCCAACGCATTGAACGCCCCGGTCGACGTCGCACCGATGGAAAGCAGGCCAACGCCGTGTTTCCCAGCCGCCGTGGCACCGGTCGGGGAAACCTGGCTGGCGACGGCGATTTCAACGCCGCGTTCGTTATAGGAAACGAATTGCAATTGCGCTTTATTCAGGTCGTACCAATCGGTTTTCGCAGTCACTTCTTCGCCGTTCAACAAGCGCACCAACGGGTCGATGGCCTCATCCATCTGGTCGCGTGCTTTCGAGGTATCTAAGCCCATCATGTACGAATCAGACGGCAGAGAACCCGGACCGACGCCAAACATCGCGCGCCCCTTGGTGTGATAGTCGAGCTGACGGATACGATCCGCAAGCGTGTAGATGTTGTGGTAAGGAAGCGATGCGACACCCGTACCGAGGCGGATGTTTTGCGTGCGTTGCGAAACGGCGGCGATAAACAGTTCCGGTGAGCTGGTGATTTCCCACCCGCCGGAGTGATGTTCTCCAATCCAGGCCTCGTCATAGCCCAGCTTGTCCATTAACACCACACGGTCCATGTCTTCTTCAAGAGCCAGCGCAGGATGCTCTTCGGGCGGCGTGTGGGGAGGAATAAAGGCGCCGAAGCGGAGTCTGGATTGCGTCATGGAGGAACCTCTCGAGAATGCAAAATAGCGGTTTAGACCCGCTATTCTGCCAATTAAGGGCGTCGGTATCGACGACTAGCGTCCAACGCGTGTCGCCACGCGCCTCAAACGCCGCGAACGACCGCGCTGTTTCTGGCACCGCCTGAAGTACCGAACACGCAACGGCGACAGCTACTTTCGCACCGTGGGGAAGCACCTGTAGAGGTGCGCATTCAGAGGGAACTGCGGTTACAATTCGCGCCCGCACGCACGCAGCGGGCCTCGGTCGCCGAGCTGCCCGTGACTACTATTTCGCCTGTCGATAGATTTGGCGCGCCCCATCCACGTGGATGGCGCCACTGGAACACGCTTATGAACAATTTCGAAGCCGCCTATGCAAAATGGGTCCTGCGCAACCGCCTGCTGATTATTGTCGCGTGCGTGCTGGCCGTAGGCGGGCTCAGCTACGGGGCTGGGTATCTGCGTTTCGACACCAGTTACCGGGCATTTTTCAGCGACGATAATCCACAGTTGCTCGCTTTCGAAAGCATCGAGAACACGTATGTAAAAGACGATAACGTGATGATGATCATCGCGCCGCGCGACGGTAACGTGTTCACGCGCGAGAATCTGGCCGCGATCGAGTTGCTCACGCAGGCCTCCTGGCAGGTGCCGTTCTCGAATCGCGTCGACTCAATTTCGAATTTTCAGTACACCAAGGCCGAAGACGATGATCTCGCGGTTGGCGACATGGTTAAAGATGCGCTGTCCTTAAGTGACGCCGATCTTGCGGCCATTCGGGCAGCTGTACTCGACGAACCGGCATTGAAAAATCGCCTGATATCAGAGAGCGGTCATGTCACCGGGGTTAATGTGACCGTTCAGTTGCCGATCGACGTCCGTGCCGAGGCCACCGGGGTCATCGCCGCCTTCGTGCGCGAGATGGTCGCCGATTTAAAGCGTGAGAATCCCAATCTGGATGTCTACCTGAGCGGCATGGTGATGATGGACCAGGCGTTCTTCGAAAACGCCATGGATGACTCAACGTTTCTGATCCCGCTCTGCTTTGCGCTGATGATGGGCCTGATTGCGCTGCTGGTGGGCGGCTTGTTCGGCACCTTCGTGACATTTCTGGTGATTATGTTTTCGATTTGTGCCGCAATGGGAACAGGCGGTTATATCGGCTTCCCACTGACCGGGATATCGACATCCGCCCCCATCATTATCCTCACTGTTGCAGTCGCCAACTGTGTGCATCTGCTCGTCACCTATATCCACGGTCGGCATCTGGGCGAAAGCAAACTGGAAGCGATGGAAGAAAGTCTGCGCGTTAACGTGCAGCCGGTATTTCTCGCCAGCGCGACGACTGCAATAGGCTTTATGAGCATGAACTTCTCCGAAGTGCCACCGTTCGCGCATCTCGGCAGCTTGGTGACAATTGGGGTCATCGTCTCGTTCATCCTGACGATTTCGTTTTTGCCGGCAGTCATGACCCTGTTGCCCTCACGCGTGAAAGTTCAGGCTGAGGACGACTACAAACTGATGTCGAAACTGGCTGACTTCGTCATCGCACGGCGCAAACCGATGCTGATCGCCATGACACTGGTAGTGATTGGTTCCGTGGCCAATCTGCCACGTAACGAACTGAACGACGTTTTCCTGCACTACTTTGACACGTCACTGACGTTCCGGTCTGACAGCGATTTCATGATCGACAACCTGAGCGGCCTCGATTTCATCAACTACTCGATGGAAACCGGAGAATCCGGCGGCATCAGCGATCCGGGCTTTCAACGCGACGTTGAAAAATTCTCGCAGTGGCTGGAAGACCAGCCGGAGGTTGTCCACGTCGACCGTTTCACCAACATCATGAAGCGGCTGAACAAGAACATGCATAGTGACGACGATACTTTTTATCGTCTACCGGAAGAACGCGATCTGGCAGCGCAGTATTTGCTGCTGTACGAGATGTCGCTGCCGTATGGCCTGGACTTAAACAATCAGGTCAACGTGGATAAGTCGGCAACCAAAGTAACGGCCACTGTTGGCGTGCTATCGAGTCGCGCGATGATCGAGTTCAACGACCGTGCGCTGGCATGGGCACAAGAGAACACCACCAGCGTGATGGAGACCAAGAGCGCCGGCATCAGCCTCATGTTCTCCTACATCGGCCAGCGCAATATCGTCGCCATGCTGGGCGGCACCACCGTCGCGCTGGTACTTATCTCCGGCATCCTGATCATTGCCCTGCGCTCACCGAAACTCGGCTTTGTCAGCTTGCTGCCCAATCTCGCGCCGGCCGCGGTCGGCTTTGGCCTGTGGGGTATTTTCGTCGGCCAGGTTGGCTTGTCGCTGTCGATTGTCGCCGGCATGACCTTCGGCATCGTGATCGACGATACCGTGCATTTTCTCTCCAAGTATTTACGCGCGCGACGCGAGAAAGGGCTCAGCTCCGAAGATGCCGTGCGCTATGCGTTTCGCACTGTGGGACGTGCGCTGGTGGTGACCACGATGACCCTGGTACTTGGATTTTCAGTTCTGGCGACGTCCAAGTTTCAGTTGAATTCAGGCATGGGCATGATGACCAGCATCATCATTACGCTCGCATTGGCGATGGTGTTTCTAATGCTGCCGCCGTTGCTATTGAAAATCGAAAAAGACGTTGAATATGCAAAACCCGTAGCGGAAGTGGCCTGACTGGACGTTGAAAAACTACCGCGACGCCCATCTGCGGCGTCGCGTGCTTGCTCACGCAACTGACCTATCTACTGACACATCTCGCCATTCGCTGCCCGGCGCCTCGCGGCCGGGCGCCCTCACTACGTTCCTCGATATCCTGACCGGTGGCGTGTACTACCAGCGGCGCATCGATATCCGTATGTAGAGACCGACGTTCTAACGCTGTACGCTGCCAAACCAACGGGCTAATCGTGTTCTGTCGTCCTCCACTCGGGGCGGACCCGAACGCAAACGAACGTTGCGAGCCCGCAGATAACTTCACCGGCGCGGGTGCACAGGCATGAATCAACTTGAATCTCAATTTGCGGCATTTGTCGTTCGCACGCGCTGGTGGATTATCGCGGTATCTTTTGCCCTCATCGCGCTTGCTGCGACTGGCCTGCAAAACCTTACCGTGACGCAAAGTTACCGGGTGTACTTTGGCCCCGACGACCCGAACCTGGTTGCGTATGAAAGTCTTGAGAACACCTATACCAAAGACGATTCGATCGTGTTCGTACTCGCACCGAGACATGGTGACGTATTCACTCGCGACTTTTTAAGCGTGGTGGAAACGCTGACCGAGCAGGCGTGGCAGATCCCATACGCGAATCGAGTCGATTCGATTACGAATTTCCAGCATACAGAAGCGGACCATGACGACCTGATTGTTGCGGATCTCGTTAAGACTGCGACGAGTTTCACCGATGACCAGCTCGTTAAAGTTAAACGAATCGCGCTGGCTGAACCGCAGCTGCGCAAGTTGCTCCTGGCTGACGACGCGCGCGTGACCTCGGTTAACGTGAACGTGCTTCTGCCGGGAATCGACGAAGCTAATGAACTGCCCGCCGCAATTGCCAGTGCGCGCGAACTGGCCGCCGGGATTGAAGCCCAGGATGAGAACGTCGAGGTTCATATTTCCGGCATGACCGCCATGCACAACGCGGTTAGCGAAGCGGCAATGAGTGACATGAGCGTGCTTGCACCACTTAGCTTCGGCGTGATGTTTCTTCTGGTCGCGTTCCTTGCCGGCGGTATGGTGGGCACGATGACGACCCTGTTCGTTTTTTCAATGTCCGTTGTCGGCGCGATGGGGATGTCAGGACACTACGGCTTCCCGATAACGCCGACTGGCGCTACCGCGCCGAATATTATTCTGACCGTCGCGGTGGCGAATTCAGTGCATATCCTGATCGCCTACTTTTACGCTTTGCGCCAAGGCCACGATAAACACGATGCGGTGCAAGAGAGTTTGCGCCTGAATTTGCATCCGATTTCCCTGGCGAGCATCACCACCGCAATTGGTTTTCTGGCGATGAACTTCTCCGTTTCGCCACCCTTTCAGCAAATGGGCACAACCGTTGCGACGGGAGTACTTATCTCGTTTGCATTGTCCATCACGTTTTTACCCGCGATGTTGGCGATATTGCCGACCGGCAGAATTCGTCAACGATCAATAGAAGATACCTGGATTCAGAGTTTCGGTGATTTCGTGGTGAGCAAGAGGCGCGGTTTGCTGTGGGGAAGCGCGGTATGCATTGTGGTCCTTATCGCCAACGTGCCACGCAATCAGTTCAATGAAGTGTTTTTCCATTACTTCGATAAGAAAATGGAATTCCGCGTCGACACGGATTTCATGCTTGATAACTTAACCGGTCTTTATCAGATTCATTATTCGCTGGATTCCGGTGAAGCCGGTGGCATTAGTGAGCCGGTCTTCCTGCGCCTTACCGATCAATTTGCCGAGTGGTGGCGCACGCAGCCGGAAACAGAACACGTTCGTTCGATCACCGATACGATGCGGCGTCTGAATAAGAACATGCATGGTGATGACGAGGCCATGTATAAATTGCCGGATTCGCGTGACCTGGCGGCGCAATATCTATTGCTCTATGAAATGTCGCTGCCCTATGGGCTTGATCTGAACAATCAAATCAACGTCGACAAATCAAGCACGCGGGTGACAGTGACGCTGAAACCCATTGCGATGCAGGAAACCCTCGCGCTCACGGCCCGTGCCAGTGATTGGCTGGACAAACACGCGCCTGCGATTGGTCACGACCAGGGTTCGGGCATGGTGATGATGGCCACGCATATGACGATGCGCAATGTCACCACGATGGTGTACGGCACAACGATCGCGTTGGCACTGATTTCATTAGTCATCGTGATCGCGCTGCGATCGTTGAAGATCGGTGCGCTGAGCTTCATCGTGAACCTCGCGCCAATCGCGATGGGTTATGGCATTTGGGGCATTATCGATGGCGAAATCGGTATGGGATTGTCCATCGTTGGGAGTATGACGTTTGGCATCGTGGTTGATGACACGGTGCATTTTCTAAGCAAGTACCTGCGTGCCAGGCGGGAAAACGGCTTAAGCGCCGAACAGGCAGTCAAATATGCTTTCAGCACGGTCGGCCGTGCTTTGATTGTGACTTCAATCGTACTCGTCGCCGGGTTTTCAGTTTTGGCGACTTCGCTGTTTTCGGTCAACTCGAACATGGGCATATCTGTGGCGATTGTCATCGGCTGCGCGCTATTCACGGTATTGCTGTTTCTGCCACCCTTGTTGATCAAGCTGGATTCCCAGGCATCGCCGTAGATCGAACATTTAGCGATCCGTCGTGCTGCTGTTTTGCGCTTTAGGGTAGCTCTCTAAAAGCCAACCTCGTCGTTAGCCCAAGCCGCAATCAGATGATGGGCAATCGCGATTGGACCGGGTACTTTGAGGGTTGGGCAATTGTTGTCGAGCGCGTCTTGAACTTCCGCGCGGCTGCACCAGCGCACGTCGTGCATTTCTTTGCTGTCCATATGAATATCTGATGACAGCGCCTGCGCATGGCAGCCAATCATGAGTGAGGACGGGAATGGCCACGGCTGCGACGAATGGTAGCTTACGGCCCCCACGCGAATACCCGCCTCCTCCATCACCTCGCGCCGTACCGCTTCTTCAATGCTTTCGCCCTGGTCAATAAAACCGGCTAGCGCCGAATACATGCCCGTGCGCACCAGAGGCCCTTTCGGCTGGCCCAACAGACAGTCGTCGCCATTGACAATCAGCATGATGGCGACCGGGTCTGTACGTGGAAAGTGGTCCCTGTTGCAACCCGCGCAGCGACGCGCCTGGCCACCTCTCGTGGCAATGGTTTCAGCCCCGCAGGTACCGCAGTAACGATGATTGCGATGCCAATTCAGTTGTGCCCGAGCTTGCGCGACAACCCCGGTCGAAGGCGTCGGTAGAGACATGGCCGCCGAGCGACAATCTTCGAATCGATGTTCCTCATCGAGTCCCAGCGCTTGCTCGGGTTCACCCACATGCGACAAATCGTAGGCGAAGTGCGCGACGCCATCCGATATACCGAGCAGAACCGGCGGGCTGTCGTCATCGGTGGCAGGTAAGGACGTCGACGACAGCCATACCAAAGTCGCGGCAGCGTCGCTTTGTCGCCGGACCAAAACATTCAAGCGATGGAATGGTAAAAATCGACTATCCGGATGGCCAAGCGCTTGCGCCAACCATGCGGAATCGCGCCGTTCAACTTCTGCGCGGTCGAGAGGATTTGTCGAGAATATGTGTTCCAGCAAAGCAATCCATCCCATGTGTAATCTTAGGCATCAAGGTCGACTCAGAGTTGGGGAAGGATACCTTCGTCAGGTTTGTTTAGTCTTGCGCGTATTGCGGAACTAAGCTCGAGGCCGGGGGGCGCCGCTAGGTTTTCAACCGCGCGCTTCGCCGGCATTGCGTCGTTCGACTGCGGCGACCGGGGGCACCCGTCGCGCGCGCGCTCACTGTCAAAAAATTTTACAACCCTATGTTTTTAGCTATCATTCTGAAAACATTAGCATTATCTGACCGTCCCCGGCCTTTTCTACGAATAAGACCTACAATTTAGGCCAATTTCTGTCAATAAACTTTACAGAATTGCTCTCCGCTACTCTAAAAAGCGCTGTCTATAGGCGCTGGCATAAAAATTGCTGCTTCCTCAGCAACCCCGATGAACGCCACAAGGTCCGCTTGTGCCGAACTGATTCATCGCAACTCGACACCAGATGCTGAGGCGAGACGGGGGCGAATTGGAGGAATTCACCGTGCGACGATTTGTTTCGAAGCTTTCGACGATGTTTGTTGGCGTGGCCCTAATTGCCGCTGCTCAAACAGCATCCGCGACTCTATTGGTTGACGCATCGCAAGTGGGCTCGGATGTCGTGTTCACGGCATCGGGAACATTGGACCTTACAGGGCTTACTCTAAATAACAACACATCCTGCCTGGGACTTGCTCGACCCGCGTTAGAGATTTTGTGTGTCGGTCCCAAACCGTCGCAGCCCGTGGACGTGTACAGATCCCTGACGTCTCCTGGCGCCTTCGGCACGAGTACTCTCAATCTTGCAGATTTTGGCTCGGGAGATATGGTGGGCGTGTCCGGAACGCTTTTGATCGTACCCCTGGATTACGTGTCGGGAACGGCACTATCTTCTTCATCCACCTACTCGAACTCAACAATCGCGTCGCTAGGCCTGACGGCGGGAAGCTACAGTTGGGTGCTGCCATCCGCCGACACTTTTACACTGACGATCGGCAACGCTGTTCCCGAACCAGCCACTCTCATGTTGATGAGTCTGGGTCTTGGTGGCTTAGGCTTTGCAAGACGTCGCAAGGACGGCGCCTAGATCCAAACCGCGACTACGCTGCTGTAAAAGACCCTGCTTTGGCAGGGTCTTTTCTTTTGGATGGGTGACTGGTTTAGTCTCGATTCCGTTAAGCCGGTCAATTCAAGATCGGATTGACCCTGTGCTTTCTTCGCATGCTGGCTAAGTGCGTCACTTTTGCGTTCCGGCGTACAACGCGCCAGTCGGCCAGGTGGAGCGGTGATTACGCGGCCGAATAGGGATACCAGTGTCAGTTATTTGCCTTTTGCACTGTCTGTAGGTGGCCGAAAGCGAAAATAATATCCGCGCTACCGACCGCCGGCGCGCAGCGCCGATTCATTGCGAATTCGGCGCCGACCTCTCATCGATGGCGCCTTAGCCAACGCGCGCCACGACTTTATTCAACCAGTCGACCAGCGACGATATCGTCAATCGTCGTGACGGTCAGAATGTTGTGATCGCGGTCCAGTACCTCAAATAAACGCCCGTCTGCTGCAGCCATGCTGAAGAACACCAGCGTTCCTTCCGGTCCGGCGTATTCCATGTGCACATCGCCGCCGGGGCTGTAGGCGTAATGCCCGACCGTGCGGACTTTGTGGATGGTCTGCGTCGGGGTGGTCTCAACGATGTGGTGCTCGCCTTCCAGCACCATGGTCGTGGTATCCGCCAGGTGTGAGTGAAAGTGGCAGTAGGCATCCGCTTCCCAACGCACCAGAAAGTCGATGCGGCCGTGCTCCGGCTGCGCACCAAGCAACGCCAGGCTGTAGTCGATGGGGTAATCGAACTCTGGACCACCTTTGAGAATGTGCCAGTTGAGATCGGCGGTTTTGAATTGGGGTACGACAGGTGTCTGGATGGGTTGTACGCTGGCCATAAGTGCCTCCTGCGGAAATGCGTCACTGAGATGTCCGGGTCACGGCACTCGTGCGCCGCGACGTCGTCCGAGCATAGCACTCCACGGCTCGCCCGCCACGCCGTGCCTGCGTTAGCATAGCCGGCATCGACGCTGGGCCTGCTCCGCGCTATGCGCCCGGCCGCCACTGACAAATAAGGAAGCTCCTATGCCCAAGTTAAACGTGAACGGCAACGCCGTTGAAGTCGAAGCGGATAGTGCTACACCGCTGCTGTGGGTATTGCGCGAGCAACTCGCCCTCACCGGCACCAAGTACGGCTGCGGCATCGCCCAGTGCGGCGCCTGTACAGTGCTCCTGAATGGCGCGGCGGTACGGTCTTGCGTCCTGCCGCTCGCCGCGGTTAGCGAAACCGATGAAGTGATCACTATCGAAGGCCTGTCCAGCGACGGTTCGCATCCACTGCAGGCGGCCTGGGTCGAACTCGACGTCCCGCAATGCGGCTATTGTCAGACCGGCATGATCATGGCCGCCGCTGCGCTGCTGGCCGAGAAACCGAAACCAAGCGACGAGGATATCGACGCGGCGATGACCAATATCTGTCGCTGCGGTACTTATCGGCGCGTTCGGGCCGGCATTCATCGCGCCGCTGGCACCACGGCCTGAGCGGGAACGATTATGACTAGCATAAAAAAACTGACACGCCGTTCTTTTGTTCTTGGCAGCGCCGGTGCCGGCCTCTCTTTGGGTCTACGCCTGCCCCTTGGCATCAGCGACGCACAAGCACAAACCGGGTTCACCGACGAAATCAACGCCTGGGTGGTCGTGCGACCGGATGAGCAAGTGATTATCCGCATCGCGCGTTCGGAAATGGGCCAGGGCACTCTGACCGGGCTCGCGCAACTGGTCGCCGAGGAACTCGAATGTGATTGGCAGCATGTCACCACGGAATACCCGACCCCCGGCACCAGTCTTGAGCGCGGTCGGATTTGGCAAAGTTTCGCCACCGGTGGCAGCCGTGGCATTCGCGAATCCCATGACTACGTACGCCAGGGTGGCGCGACAGCACGCGAGATGCTGCGCAGCGCGGCAGCCAGCGCGTGGGACGTACCAGCCTCCGAATGCTCCATCGCCAGAGGCGTGATCACGCATGCGGCTTCCAAGCGCAGCACCACCTATGGCCAAGTCGCCAATGCCGCCGCCCAACTCGATGTGCCAGCCGATGTGCCCTTGAAAGATCCGGCCGACTGGACCGTTGCCGGGCAACCATTGAAACGCCTCGATACCGCCGACAAAGTCGTCGGCAAACAGATATATGGCGCGGACGTGATACTGCCCGGCATGCTGAACGCCGCAATTCGCCAATGCCCGGTTTTCGGTGGCACGGTCGCGTCGATCGATGAGACGCCAATCAAATCGATGCCCGGCGTGAAAAAGGTCGTGACGCTCGAGAACAAAACGGTGGCGGTGATTGCGGACTATTGGTGGCAAGCGAAAACGGCTGTCGAAGCGCTGAACATCACCTGGGACGAAGGCGAGCACGCTGGTGTTACGAGCGCATCGATTGCCGAATTCGTCGCCGCCGGTCTTGAAGCTGACACGGCCTTCGTCGGCAATCAAAACGGCGATGCGCCGGCTGCACTGGATACCGCCGCGCGCACGGTTGAAGCAACCTACAGCTATCCCTACCAGCACCACGCGACCATGGAGCCGATGAACGCGACGGCGCGCTGGACAGAAGATCGCTGCGAGGTGTGGTGCCCCACGCAGAATGGCGAGTCGGCCCTCGCCGCGGCGGCGAAGTCCGCCGATTTGCCTCCGCAACAATGTGAGGTCTACAAAATGCACCTTGGCGGCGGCTTTGGCCGACGCGGCACGTCTCACGATTACGTCCATCAGGCCGTGCAGATCGCCCGTCACATGCCGGGAGTCCCGGTGAAACTGTTGTGGACACGCGAAGAAGACATGACCCACGGTGTTTACCATCCAGTCACGCAATGTAAGCTCAGCGCCGGTTTTGATGCGGACGGGAAAGTCACCGCATTGCGCGCGCGGATTTCCGGCCAATCGATTCTGGCCGGGGTGATGCCCCAGCGCCTCAAAGGTGGCGCCGATATGGTGACCTTCCAGTGCTTCATGCCGGGCGGCGATCATTCGATTGCCTATTCGTTCCCGAATTTGCTGGTTGAGCATGCGATGCGTAATCCGCACGTGCCGCCGGGCTTCTGGCGCGGTGTAAACGCCAATCAAAATGTCGTCTACATGGAGTGTTTTATTGACGAACTCGCCCATACCGCCGGGCGCGACCCGCTCGAATTTCGCCTTGAGTTCATGGGTGAGCATCCACGCAACGTCGCAGTGCTGAAAGCCGTTGCCGAGCGGATCGGCTGGGACACGCCGCCTGCGCCCGGAGTATTTCGCGGTCTGGCACAGTGCACGGCGTTCGCGAGCCACATTGCAGCGTGTGCCGAAGTTTCGGTTACGGACGGCGAACTTAAAATCCATCGAATCGTCGCGGCCACTGACTGCGGCTATGCCGTCAATCCCCAGCAAATCGAAGCGCAGATCGAGGGCTCTTTTGTCTATGGTCTGTCTGCCATGTTGTATGGCGAATGCACAGTCAAAGACGGTCGCATTGAGCAGAAGAACTTCGACACTTATCCGGTCATGCGCATGGCTGACATGCCGGAGGTCGAATCGATAGTGATGCCATCCGGTGGTTTCTGGGGCGGCGTCGGCGAACCGACCATCGCGGTCGCCGCACCGGCAGTGCTGAACGCGCTGTTCGCAGCGACCGGTAAACGTATTCGCGAACTGCCGTTGCGACACCACAATTTATCGGCGGCGTGAGTCCCCGCTTCGCTAGTCGTTTGCTATTGATGGCCGCGTGTTTCAGTTGCGACGCGCACGCGAGCGAAGCGGGCTTGCTTGCCTACGACATCGTAGGCGATGCGGTCCCTGCTGCGCTTGGTGGGCTGCTCGGCGATCCGGAACGTGGACGCGAAATCGTCCTCGACCGGCGCTCGGGCAATTGTCTGATTTGTCATGCGCTGCCAGCGATCGACCAGCACTTTCAAGGTGAACTTGGCCCCGCGCTGGCGGGCGTCGGGGAACGCCTGAGTACCGGGCAAATTCGCTTGCGGCTAATCGATCAGAGTCGCATCAACGCCACCACCATCATGCCGCCCTACTACCGTGTCGACGCGCTTAGTCACGTGGCGCCCGAGTATATCGGCCAGACAGCGCTGCAAGCCCAGCAGATCGAAGACGTCGTGGCCTATCTTTCGACGCTCAGCAGCTCGCCGTGATCACGCGCCGCCATTTCATCGCCATGCTCGGGAGCTGCTTCGCGCTACTCGTGCCGGGTTTCGTCGGGGCGAAGACCACGACGCCGGGCGGCGCACAGCGCGCGTTGACTGGCGGCGCAAAAGCGACCCGCGATCGCGTCACACTCACCATGCCGGGTATTGCCGAGAACGGCTTATCGGTATTCACGACTGTCGAGGTTGCCAGCCCGATGAGCGCGCAGGACTACGTGAAAACGATTCATTTGCTTGCCGAGAAAAATCCACGCGAACAGGTCGCGAGTTTTCATCTTGGCCCGCGCGCCGGACGCGCCAAAGTAGCGACCAACATTCGCCTGGCCGCTTCGCAACAAGTGACCGCGCTGGTGGAAATGAACGATGGCAGTTTCTGGTTCGATACGCGCGATGTCGTCGTGACCATCGCCGCCTGTGTCGACGGCGGTTAGGCATCGACGATGGGCCCCGCAATCGCACGTGTCATGATGCCCAAGGCAGCGAAAGCTGCCGACGTGATCGAAATAAAAAGTTTGTTTCGCCATCCAATGGAAACCGGCTACCGCGTTGACGCAGTCGGTGAAGCCATCCCGCGTCATGTCGTGACCCTCTTTACGGTCGACTACGACGGCGAACGGATATTTGCGGTGGACTTGAGCCAGGGTGTCGCGTCCAACCCCTACATCGCGTTTTACACTGTCGCCACCCGTAGCGGTGAATTGCTGTTCAGTTGGACCGATGACCGCGGCGAAACTGTGCAACTGAGTAAAAGCCTGACGGTATTGCCATGAACTGGCGGGCACTCTGCTTCGCACTAATCGCCACGCTGCCGAGTGCGGCAACAAGTACCGAAATCTTGCCGAGTGGCACAACATTCCTCAGCCAGGGCTTGCAAGCACAAGCAGCCGATGCTGGCGCCAACCCTGGCATGCTGTGGGTAGCTGACGGTGAGCGGCTGTGGAACACGGCTGAATCCGCAGCGTCGAGCAGTTGCGCGAGCTGTCATGGCGACGCCGAGGTAAGCATGCGCGGCGTCGCGACACGCTATCCGCTGGTTATACCGGGCAGTAACCAATTGCTCAATCTCGAAGGGCGCATTAACACCTGTCGGGTGCAGCGACAAAACGCTCTGGCTTATGCTCACGAATCAGACGAGTTGCTCAGCCTCAGCGCTTTTGTCGCCCGGCAGTCCCTCCACATGCCGCTGAAAGTAACGGTGAACGACGCGAATGCCGAGTTCTTCGCGGCCGGCGAAGCTGCGTTTCATCAACGTCGCGGACAACTCAATTTGTCCTGCGCCAACTGTCATGTGGAGCGGGTCGGTTTGCGATTGCGGGGCGACGTAATTACGCACGCCCTGCCGAATGCTTTCCCCATCTATCGACTCGAATGGCAAGGACTTGGATCGCTGCACCGGCGCTTGCGCGCCTGCGCGCTCGGTGTGCGCGCTGAAATGTTCGACTACGGGTCCGAAGCGTACCTGAATCTTGAGCTCTACCTCACGGTGCGCGCGAACGGCGTGGCCGTCGAAACACCGGGCATTCGGAAATAATCCGACGCGCCTTGACTGTTGCCAGTTAGTACTCGTCTTCTGTCGGTTCTCTGAACGGTTCCAGCATCAGAATAAGCTTCGGCATCAGCGTCAGGGCGCCCAGCAACGCGACCGTCATCGCTACAGCGGTCAGCATGCCGAAGCGGATGGTCGGAATGAAGTTCGACAACAGCAGAATCGAAAAACCGACGGTGATCGTCAATGTCGTATAGAACGCCGCCTTGGCGATGTTGTTGTGGCAATAATGCATCGTCGCGATCGGATCTTTCAGACGCACGAGTTCTGCCTTGTAGCGATATAGGTAATGGATGCAATCATCGACTGCGATGCCAATCGTGATCGCGGCGATGGTGATGGTCACGAAGTCGAGCGGAATCTTCATCCAGCCCATGAAACCGAGTATCGTCGCCGCGGCGAATATATTCGGAACGATGCCAACGATTGCCACCGATAGGGAACGAAACAACAGCGTAAGAATGATCAGAATGCCGGCCATCACCACGCCAAGGGTGGTGATTTGCGACTGGAACAAGCTCTGCAGGAAATTGCTGTAGAGCACCTGCAAGCCGGTAATCTCATACTCGTCGTCGCGGAGTTCGAATTGCTCGCGTAGATCCTGATCGATTTTCTCGATCAGCTCTTTGCGACGCAGATCGGGCAGCGAATCGCGAATGCGTACGGAGATGCGCGCCTCGTTGTTCGGCATCGACACGTACGGGTCGATTACCAGATTACGCACGCCCGCAAGCCCGTCGCGGTTCAAAGCACCCAGATCATCAGCAGTAAACTCGACGCCCTCATTGATGCGCTCAGCAACACGCACAACCGAGGCCAACGACAGCACTTTGCCGATTTCTGGCAGACCTTCAAGATAGGTATGCACAGCGCGGATGCGTGCCAGACGTTCCGGGGTAAACCAATAGCCGGCACTTTCCGATTTCGTCGAGACGTCGCCAAACATGGCGGTCAGGTCATCGGTCATAGAGCCCAAATCCGCATCTGCCGCTGCTTGTGGGAAGCGCAATAGAATCTCGAGCGGTGTGGTTCCACCGAGAGACTCATCGATGAGTTTCAGCCCCTGGTAGATCTCGGTGTCCTTGTGGAAATACGAGATGAAACTTTGCTCAACTTCCAGACGCTGGGTGCCGGCGATGCCGGCAGCGCCGATGGCGGCCGCGAGGATCAGCACCAACGCCCCGCGCTTCTCGGTGAAACGGCCCAACATGGCAGTGAGCGGGAAATGCTCGCGATCGGCGAGAGCCAGTTCGGATTTTTTCGTCAAAACCAGCAACGCCGGAAACAGGGTGAATGAGGTAACAAATACCACCACCAGGCTGATGGTCATCATCCAGCCAAAATCGATGACCGGTTGAATCTCACTCAGGACCAGCGAAGAAAATGCAGTAATGGTCGTGATGGCCGTAAAAAAGCATGGCTGCGCCATGTGCTGCACGGTCAGACTGACCAGTTCGAATTGACTGGCTTGCGGGTGATCACGGAACAGTTCGCGATAACGCACCACCAAATGAATATTCATCGACATGGTGATGATTAACATGAGCGCGACGAAGTTCGATGACACCACGGTCACGCTCCAGCCGAGCAAACCAAGCAAGCCAATCATCACCACGCTCGCATAGATACAGCTCGCGAACGGCAAGGCAACCCAGCGGACCTCGCGAAAAATGACGGTGAGCATGACAATCAAAAATGCGAACACGCCAGCACCGAACATCACCAAATCGCGACCGATATAGGAAATGACGTCGTGGGTAATCATGGGCAGTCCGCCGAAATACAGACGGGCGTCGCCCTGATGATTGGCAATGACTCCGCGAATCTGAACAATCGCTTCGTGCGTTTCCGCTGCGGCCTCGTCACGCGCAATCTCGAACGGCTCACGCATGCGCTCGAGTTCGAGTTCCTGCTGCGGATCAATACCGGTGGTCATGCGTTTGAACAGGAGCTCATCGCGGATGGTGCGCATTCTGGGTAAATCCGGATGCGGGTTCAGCGCGATAGCGATGCCGGTTACCTTGCCGTCGCTACTGGCGAAGAAATCCTGGTAAAGCGCACTGGTCGTCAACTCCTCACGTGCGAGATCGCGATCAATCTCCGGCAAGCGCAGGGTGCGCAGATTGAACCAGACGTCAAATGCCTCGCCCGGCATGCTGTAAAGCAGCGGAATGTCGAGGATCGAGACAACATCGAGTACCTGCGGGATATCGGATATCTCATCGCGCAAGTCACTGATCAATTGCAGATTGCTGTCCGAGACCAAATCATCGGGCGGCTCGACAGCAATGAACAGGAACTCAGGCGTTGAATAACGCATCGTCATTTCGATGAACGTGCGCAAGTCCTCATCGCCTTCCCGGAACAACACTTCCGTCGACGCATCAATCTTGAATTGACCCAGACCGCTCAGAAATCCGGTGAGAATCACAGCGAGAATAGCCAGAGTCGCGCGCGGGCGCCCGAGCACGGTATGTTCGTAAAGAGAGAGGAGCTGAGCTTTCATGGCGGCAAGATATTTTATTCGGCCGACGATGTCAGTTATTTCTGCGAATCTGAGTGCCAGCTACCGGTGTGATGCCGGGCCGACCGGCCACTCATTCGCGCTACACGGCGCAAGTATTAGTGCAAGAGATCGAGCTCAGCGTTGCTCGCGACATCCTCGCGGACCCGATGGCGGAATATCACTGCCACCCTTATCCTCGTTGTGGTGACAGCCGGCGGTGCGATACATCCCGCTAACACGAACTGCTAGTGGGCTTAGTTCGGCCCAAACGACCCCCGGCGCGTTGCCTGCCAGGCACGGGAGATACCGACAGCCCCTACCGCAGTGCGGGGGCCCATACGACAGCGCAGGTCATGTTCCTGAACCGCTGGCCTAACGACCTTGGTCCGCGACCCGCCGCCGCCTAGAATGCTCATCATTCGAACGGTCTTACATTCACGGCCGAGGAACGCCTTATGAAAACATTCCACGGTGCTTGCCCACACGATTGTCCTGACACCTGCGCCTGGCAGGTCACAGTCGATGACGAAGGTCGGGCGGTAAAATTCGAAGGCAACAAATCCCACCCGTTTACTCAGGGCGCGCTGTGCTCAAAGCTGAAACGCTATCCCGAGCGCGTGTACAGCGAGAACCGCATTCTGCATCCCTTGCGGCGTACGGGCGCCAAAGGCGCGGGACTTTTCGAGCGTATCAGCTGGGACGAGGCGCTCGATGAAATGGTCGCCCGGTTAAAGCAAACGATGGCCGAAGACGGGCCGCTGGCCGTGATGCCCTACAATTTCGCGGGCACCATCGGCATGCTGCAGCGCTACGCCGGCGAGCAATTTTTTGCTCGCGTCGGCGCGACGGAAATGCTCGGCGATATTTGCGGGGCCACCGCCTGCGACGCCATGTTCTCAGTCACCGGTGCGATTGACCAGATGGATGCCGAGGATCTCGAACGCAGCCGCTTCATTATTCTGTGGGGCACAAATACAGCAGCTACGAACGTCCATCTGTGGAGTGGCGCAATTACGCGAGCGCGCAAAGCCGGCGCCATCGTCGTGTCCATCGATCCGATAAAAACATCCACCGCAGCACATTCCGACTGGCATATTCAGCTCAACCCAGGCAGCGACGCGGCACTCGCGCTGGCGATGATGCACGTGATCATTCGTGACGGACTGCACGACCAGGCATTTATTGATCAGCACACGCTTGGATTCGACGCCCTCGCAAAACGCGTCAAAGACTACCCACCTGAGTATGCGGCAGCTATCACCGGTATCGACGCCGCCGAAATAGAAAAACTCGCACGTGCCTACGCGACGACCGCGCCAGCCGCAATTCGCTTACTGGTTGGAATGGAAAGGTATTCGAACGGTCATAACGGCGTGCGCGCAGTAGCGTGCCTGCCCGGTCTGATTGGCGCTTTTCGCCAGCGCGGCGGCGGCTTGAGCTCATTCATGTTGATGATGTTTTTCGCGGCGTTCGATTATGGCGTGATGATGCCACCACGAGATGCCCCGCCGCGGGCGCGCAGCGCCCATCTCGCGCAGCTCGGCCGTACTCTGACCGACCCGGACATGGACCCACCGATAACGTGGCTGATGGTTTACAACGCCAACCCGGTGGTGACGGCGGCGAATCAGAATCTCACCATTGAAGGCATGCAGCGCGAGGACTTGTTTACCGTCGTTCACGAACAATTCATGACTGATACGGCGAAGTATGCCGACATCATTTTGCCGGCGACGACCCAATTCGAGCATTATGAACTCATGCCCTCCTGGGGCACTCGTTATGTCGCGCTCAATGAACCAGCTATCGAGCCGCAAGGTGAGGCACTGGCCAACACTGAGGTGTTTCGCCGTCTGTCCGCGCGGATGGGTTATACCGATGCATGTCTGCACCGTAGCGACGAGGAACGTATACGCCTGATGCTGGCGAGCGGGCATCCTTATATAGAAGGCATTACGTTCGAAAGTCTGCAACGTGACGGTTGGGCGGCGCTCAACATCGGCGACTTCAACCCGATTGGCGAAGGCAACATGCCGACACCCAGCGGCAAGTATGAGTTTTTCTCGCAAACCTATGCCGATGCAGGCCACGACCCCTTGCCGACCTACGAACCAATAGACGCACAAGACTTCGGTCGCGGCCACGCTGCGCCGCTGCATCTGGTCACGGCCAAGGCCAACCATTTTCTCAACTCAGAGTACGTCAACTTGCGACATCGCGGCACACAAAATCATCAACCAGCAGTCGCAATCAGCCCGGGCGACGCTGCCGCCCGCAATATTGTGGATGGTGACATGGTCTCGATGTTCAACCGTTACGGTGAAGTGCACGTCGTCGCCAGCGTGAGCGATATGACGCGCGCAGGCGTTGTCTACCTGCCCTTTAACTGGTGGCGGGAGTCAACCTCGAACGGCCAATCCGCGAATGCCCTAACGCCGGATGGTTTAAGTCGCCGCCAGATTGGCAGTAACGCGTTTGACGCGCATGTAGAAATCAAAAAAGTCGGCTAGCTGTTCAGCAGCGAGCCCGCATCCACTTCACGGAGTACACATTGACCAACAAGACATTCAAAGACCTTGAGCACGACGGCTGGATGGAACGTGCTGAGTCCTATGATTTGATTACGCCCGTTACGGACCAGGCCATCGAACCACTACTCGCGACTTTCGGCGAACTTCGCGGCCAGACATTGCTGGAAGTCGCCTCAGGCCCCGGCCATCTTGCCGCCCAAGCGGCCGATGCGGGCGCGAATGTAACCGGTATCGATTTCGCTGCCAGTATGGTCGCCCGCGCGCAGGCACGCTTTCCGGTCGTCACGTACCGTGAGGGCGACGCCGAACATCTCGACTTCCCGGATAACCATTTTGACGCCGTGGTATGCGCGTTCGGCCTGCTACATCTTGAGCACCCTGACCGCGCAATAGCAGAAGCGTTCCGGGTTCTGAAACCGGGCGGACGGTATACCTACTCCGTATGGTGTGCGCCTGAGCAAGGTGGGGATTTTTTCGGCTTTCTGATGGGCGCTATTCAGCGCCACGGCGACCTCCATATCGATTTGCCGCCCGCGCCGCCGTTTTATCGCTTCGCCGATCCGGCAGAGGCTGAGTCTGCGCTGACCAACGTGGGGTTTACCAAACCGCAGGTACTCACGGCCCCGGTATTCTGGCGTGCGCAACAACCGAGCGAGGCAGTCGATGTGATCTACAAAGGTACGGTCCGGACAAAACTCATGCTGGAAGCTCAGACGGAGGCCGCGCGGAAGGCCATCCACGCGGAAATCATTAGCGGAGTTGAAAAGTTCCGCGTTGACGGGCGGTTCGAAATCGCCATGCCCGCGGTTCTGGTTACGGCGACGAAACCGACCTAGGAAGCAACTGAAGACTGTAGCGAACCCGCAACGCCTACGATGCAGAGTGCTGAAAAACGTAGCGAGCATGCCCGGCGGCTAGAAGCCGCGCAGCGAATGACGAGACATATCATTAGATAGGCGAGAAGTAAGCGAGCACGCGGCGCCGCAGACGAGCGCCGCAGTAGTTTTTCAACGCTCTGCCAGGCTGGATCAGCCTTTCGACTCCAGCCGAAACAAATAGGCCTGCTTGGCGTTCTCGTTGCGCGGACGTCGGTCGTACTTCTTCTCGTAGGCGTTACTGAAGGCGTCGAATTCACTTTGATCAGTCGTGCGCGTTGCGCGCAGTGCGTAGAGCTTCTCGCCGATGCGAATGCGCACATTCGGATCGCCTTCCATATGCTCGACCCAAGTCGCGCGGTTCTCGCCCGCGTGCACGTACAAAATCGACCCTATGCCAATAGCCCAGATATTGACCGAATAAGGATCGTTCGGCCGAGTTTCGAGCTGCACGGTTTTTATGTTCGCCGCCTCGCTCCAATCCTGCGGTGTGGTTGAGATCGTGCCATCGAGCTCACCACCCGGGAAAATTAGCAGCGGGTTGCAGCCGGTCAGCACCAACATCGACAGCGCGAGAAGGATTTTCAGTTTCATAGCAGTTACCGATGTTCGATGAATAGGGTCGCGGAGTAGTCGCGGCGGGTTCAGCAATTTCAGTTACTCGGTCTGCTGGACAGCCATAATCGAGATATAACCACCCGAATAGTCGGGCGCAACCGGTACCCTGCGACCATCTATCGTGGTCGTGTCCGGTCGGGCCCCCCGCACCAGCGTATTGGCGTAGCGACCGAGCCCGTTTGTCCCAATCGTTTGCAACGGAAATGAATCGCCAGCGACATAGGTCTGCAGCAACAAGGGACGTACGCGGGGCGACAGATTCGGCGACGAGCCGTGTACTGAGCAACAGTTGTGCACCGTCACCGATCCGGCCGGACCCTTCAGGTAATCAGCCGTCGACGGATCAACCTGCTTGAGATCCGCGTCGCGAATCGCCCCGATCCAACGCCCGCTTTCGTCCTGCAGGTTATACAACGGTCCCAGATGGCTGCCGGGCACAATGCCCATTGGACCCATCTCGTCATCGACATCATCAAGATAAACGCCGATGGTGAGCGGTGAGAAATCCGTGTGTGGCCAATACTGGATATCCTGGTGCCACTTAATCTCTTCACCGCCGTGACTCCATTTATAGTTCAGCTTGGAATGGTGATAACAGACATTGGGGCCCAATAGATCTTCCGCCACATCGACCAGCACGCTGTTGAAAGCAAACTCGCGAAAGACCTCGTGGTGATCAACGGGAAATGACAGTCGTCTTAATTTTGGCGCGGCGCTGGTGTGGCCGGGTTCGAGATCAAACTTCTCGTCCGACTTCACACACGCGCGCGATTGCTCGACGAACTCTGCCGCCACTGCACGAATTTTCTCGAGCCACGCTTTGTCGATGAGTTCCGGCAGCAGCAGATAGCCGGTATCGAAGTAAGCCTGACGCTGCGCCTGACTCAGAACGCGCGGCGCGTATGAAAGAATTTCCGTTGGCGTCATCAGCCTCTCCTTTTCGGATGCACCCCGCTGGTACTATCCATTGGCACGGCCCTGCACCGCACCATAGTCGTCGTCCGCTAGCCGGCCGAAGTCTCAGCCTTAATCTCGAAATCACTCGCGTCGTGACGTTCGCGCACCTGCTCTTCTTCCGGTCCCCAGGTTTTGTTCACGCGCCGGCCGCGCAGCACTGCCGGACGCGACTGAATCGCCGTTGCCCAACGCACCACATTTTTGTAGGACGCCACGTCAAGAAATTCAGCGGCTTCATAGATGTTGTTCAGGCACAGGCTGCCGTACCAGGAGTAAGTCGCGATATCAGCGATGTTGTACTCGTCGCCGCACAGATATGTCCGGTTAGCGAGATTCTGATCCAATACATCAAGCTGACGTTTCACTTCCATCGTGAAGCGATCGATGCAGTACTCGATTCTCTCTGGCGCATAACTATAGAAATGTCCGAAGCCACCGCCCAGATACGGCGCACTGCCCATCTGCCAGAACAGCCAGGACATGCATTCCGCCCGGGCCGCAGGCTCAGTCGGGAGAAACTTGCCGAATTTCTCAGCCAGGTAAACCAGGATCGCGCCCGATTCGAAGATCCGCGTCGGCGGGTTAGTGCTGCGATCGAGCAGCGCCGGGATCTTCGAGTTCGGATTAATGTCGACGAAGCCACTGCCAAACTGATCGCCGTCACCGATGTTAATCAGGTAAGCGTCGTATTCAGCCTCGGCGATGCCAAGCTCGAGCAACTCTTCCAGTAACACTGTGACCTTCACGCCGTTCGGCGTCGCCAGCGAATACAGCTGCAGGTCGTGCTTGCCGACCGGAAGCTCTTTATCGTGAGTAGCGCCGGCGACCGGCCGATTAATCTTCCCCCAGGTGCCGCCAACGTCGCTCGGTTTCCAGACTTTCGGGAGCGTATAACTTGCTGTGTCGCTCATGATGCGTGGATTCTGCTAGTTAAGGAGTATTGAGTGTACGGCGTTAGCGCCCGGACGGGCAAAGGATTGGCCCCATATCGCTCGCTTACGGAGTGAATCGGGGTGCGTACCCCGGCGTTTTGCTCGCTCGGACGGCCAGGACGCCGAAATTTTTAGCCCTTTTCAAGCGCAGTCGATTATATTGGTGGCGCAGACTTAAGCGCTGCACTTCCTGGGGAGGAGACGATGAACACAAGAGCTCAATTGGTCTGCGCTTGGTGCGCCATCGCGTTTGCGGTGATTTTTACGATTGGTCTGTGGCCACTGGCAGGCATGATGCCACCAATTGCGCCAAGTCTGACCGAGGCGGAACTGGCCGATTTTTACGCCTCGAATACGCTTTCGATCCGCTTCGGTGTACTGGTAATGATGTCCAGCATTGGCCTGATGCTGCCGCTTGTAGCCGTGATCGCAGTACAGATGAAACGCATCGAAGGCGAACACTCGGTGCTTACCTACGGACAAATCTCGTCGGGCTCCCTGAATGCCCTGATATTCGTAGTAGCAACAACGTGCTGGACGGTTGCGGCATTCCGGCCCGATCGCGACCCGCAGCTGGTGATGCTGCTCAATGACTTTGGATGGATTGTTTTCCTCATGACGTTCACGACGTTTATCACGCAGAATTTTTGTATCGGTTTCTGCGTCCTCAGCGACAAACGTGAGGAACCGATTTTTCCGCGCTGGTTCGGTTTCTATAACTTCTGGGTCGCGGTGTCATTTATCCCCGGCGGCCTGCTGACATTCTTTAAGACCGGGCCCTTCGCGTGGAACGGTTTGTTCGTGTGGTGGATTCCTTTCCTGATGTTCTTTGGCTGGTATATCGTTACCTTCGTTATGGTGCGCAAAGCCGTCATCCGCCAAAGTGAAGAGTCGGACGGTCTGGCCGCGACTGCCTGAATTCGATGTCGTCAACGACGAAACTGTCGCCTGCGGCAGAGTCCCACCTGCCCGGCGAAGCCGGCGTGTGGATGTTTATCATCGGCGATATGCTGATGTTCTCGCTGCTGTTCAGTGTGTTCGTCTACTACCGGGCCGATGACGTCGCCTTGTTCGCGAGCTCACAACAGGCCTTGAATCAGACCTATGGCCTGTTCAATACGATTTTGATGTTGACAAGTTCATGGTTCGTGGCACTCGCCATTCACGCGCAACGTCACCAACTGGCGCACCTGACGACGCGTTTTCTCATCGGCGCAGTATTGTGCGGGCTCGGCTTTATTGTCGTGAAGGTGTTTGAGTACGGTGAAAAGTTCGCCGCCGACCTGACCATCGTGACCAACGACTTCTTCATGTACTACTACCTGCTAACCGGCATCCACCTGCTGCACGTCGTGATTGGCATCATTGTGTTGCTTTATTTATGCACAGTTTCGCGTGGCCCGGAGTTAAGCCAGGGCGATGTGAACATGCTCGAATCCGGTGCGAGCTTCTGGCACATGGTCGACATGCTGTGGATTGTGCTGTTCGCCTTGCTCTATCTGATGCGCTAGTTTCATGCGGACCTTATTACTCAACAGAATCAGCATCGTGTGGGTGCTACTCATCCTTGCCACAGCGCTATCGTGGCAATTCGGGCACGGCCTCGGCTTCGGCGACGCCTACCAATACGCGACATCGGCGATATTGGTCATCACGTTCGTTAAGGTGCGTTTCGTTTTTCTCGACTTCATGGAAGTTCGGCGCGCACCACTGCCTCTCCGAGTAGCCTTCGAAGCATGGGCGGTCGTCGCTTGTGGCGTGCTGATTTTTCTTTACTGGTCCGGCCTCTGAAGCAACCCGTTGTGGGACACGGCGCTACTCGGCACAGCGCTTTACGCGTTCCTGGTTCTAACCGTCCATCCCAATGAGTCAATCGGAACGCGCTCTACCCATGTCGTCGAATCTCATTGGCGTGCTGTGGATGCTGGTCGCGGTGACGTCACTGACCAGCATGTTCGCCATCGCCAAATACCTCATGCAATCCCTGCCCCTGGTAGAAGTCGGCATGTTCCGCTTTGTCATGAGTCTGCTGTTCTATTTGCCGTGGCTCGCTCAGCGCGGCGTCGGCGCGCTCAAAACTTCCAGGCCAGGCGCGCACTTTTCCCGTGGTTTTTTTGGCGCCGGGTCGCTGCTCGCCAGCATTTACGCCGTTCAGCATATGCGGCTCGCCGATGCGACCGTGCTGGCGTTCAGCATTCCACTGTGGAGTGTGTTGTTTGCGGCGTTGTTTCTGCGCGAGCGCATACGGCTCGGGCGTACGCTCGCGACGTTTGCCGGCTTCATTGGTGTCGTGGTGATGGTGCGGCCGCAAGCCGGGTTTGAACCGGCCGCCGCGATTGCCTTGCTGTCAGCGATTCTGGCGACAAGCTCAATAACAACCATGAAAAGCCTCACGCGGACTGAGCCGACCGAGCGCATTGTGTTTTACTTTCTGCTCAGTGGCGCCGTCATGATGGGCGTGCCGACCTTATACGCTTTCGAACTGCCGTCTCTGATTGAGTGGGCATGGTTGTTCGCGCTCGGACTGGTCGGCTGGTTCGGCCAATACTGTATGACGCGCGCATACGCAGCCGGTGACATGACGGTGATCGCACCATTCGACTTTACCCGCGTCATCATCGCGGGGATTCTCGGGTACGTCGTTTTCGGTGAGGTGCCAGATACCTGGGGCCTTGTCGGTGCGGGCATCGTGATGTGCGCTTGCGCGTACATCGCAGGGAGTGAAGCGCGGCGGTCGGAAACGCCGAGTTAAAGCGTTCGACCGCGGCGAGCGCGTGCTGATCGTCCAGACGTTCTCGTTGAGCCACCTGCACCGATGCTACACTCGCCGACAATTGGCAGCGGGGCAAAACTATTGGCCAGGATGAGCGAAATCGAGTGGGAACCGTGCCTGCTGGTACAGCAGTCGGCGCCGGAACTTGAACTCAAGTTCTCCCAGGCGACTGGCCGCCCCGGTGATCTGATGCGCTACTTCGCCGGTTCGCCGTGGATGGCGGACGCGATGCTGCGCATTTCGGTGCAAGTCACAACCGTCGTGCAGGTCGACGCCGATCTCATTGATCAGGCTGGACTCGTCGTCAGCCAGGATAATTCCTGCCGTTTTTGCTTCGGCGTGCAACGCGCGTTCCTGCGCGTACTCGGCATGAGCGAGAAACGTATCGCCCGCCTGGAGCAAGATCTCCTGACCGGCGATTTCACCCCACGCGAACGTGCCGTTATCGATTTTTCGCGGCGCATTTCGCAATCCAAACCGCCGGTCCACGCTGGCGATTTGGAGCCCTTGCGCGCCAATGGCTTTAGCACGGACGAAATTGCAGAGTTCGCTGGGCTCATCGGTGTCCATTTGATTTTAAACCGCGTTTCAACTTTCATCGCCCTACCCCCGCGGCGCCTGGAGCAACTTCCCGATCAATGGTGGGCCCGCCTGTTCCGCCCGTTATTGGCGATCAAGTTCCGCCGCATGCAGCATCGCGGCAAACCAGTCACCCTGGCGGCCCCGGAGCGAAGCGGACCGTTCAGCGCCACAGTCAACGCCCTCGACGGCTTGCCGTTAGGGCGCGACCTGCGTGTGATCATTGACCGCCTGTGGACTTCGGCAGCGTTACCATCGCGAACAGTCACATTATTATTGGCCGTAGTGGCGCGTGCCCTGGGCGCCAAAGCGTGCGAACAGCAAGCGCGCGACATGTTACGCACGGAGGGCGTTGACCACGCGGACACCGAACAAATCCTCACCCACCTCGCGTCGCCGATTTTGTCCGACACTGAGCGTCTGCTTATCCCTTTAGCCCGCGAGACCGTGTGGTACCAGCCGGCCGTTATTCAGCGCCATTGTGCCGAAGTCCAACAGCAGCTATCCGCCGCCGAATTTCTCGATTTCTGCGGTGCGGTCGCGTTGCTGAATACGATGTGCCGCCTCGAGTTCCTCGCTGATCTGCGCGAATGACTTCCTGGTTGTTGGTCATCGCGGCGAGTGCAGCACTGCTCTTCGCCGGCCTACTGTGGCGCGCACTGCATGACGCAAAGCGGCTGCGCCAACGTGTCACGGCGGCTGCCGGGGAACTCGAAAGTTTACAGCGCGCATTCAGCCGCTTTGCACCCGATGAAGTTATCGAACGCATTATCGCCGAGGGCGTGGTCGACTTTGGCGAGAAGAAAGAAGTCAGCGTGTTGTTCGCTGACGTCGCCGGATTCACCGCACTCAGCGAGTCGTTGGAACCGAATGTCCTAGTCGGGATCCTGAATGGCTACTTCGAGCGCATGAGCCAGGCCATTAGTGAGCATCGCGGCTACGTATCAACGTTTATTGGCGATGGCCTGCTGGCCTTTTTCGGTGCCACCGATCCGAACCCGTGGCAGGGTGATGATTGCGTTCGCGCCGCACTCGCGATGCGGGTTGCCTTGCAGGAATACAACGACGAATTAGCCCAGCGCGGTTTACCGACCCTCGCCATAGGGATTGGCCTGCATCGTGGGACCGGGGTGGTTGGGCTGGTCGGTAGCCGAGAACTCAAGGAATTCGCCTTCGTCGGTCGAGCGGTCAATATCGCCGCACGCGTGCAGGAGCTGACGCGGCAATACGAGGTCGAAATCATCCTGACCGATCGCCTGAAGCAAACCATCGACCCGAGTTTCGCCGTCGAATCGCTGCCCGATACAGCGGTTAAAGGCGTCGGTAAGCCTCTGTTGATTCATACGTTGGTTTGAAACTTTCCCTTGCCGTCGTTCGACACCACGTCCGCTTGTTGTAGCGGCGTTAACGCAGGTATCGCGGACAGTCGTTGATTTTGGCCGCCACTTAAAATCTACGGGTGATTTCGTGGGTGCTCCGGAATGCTCCACTGCGGCAAAACGTCGCTTTGCTAACGAGTGTCTTCCCCGTTTCCGCTTAGCCAATCAAGTTCTGCCTCACTAAATCCGGCCGCGCGACGCGCATCGATATTCAGCGCCGCAGTTGCGCGAGGACCCAATTCACGGCTGACCAGTTGCTGGAATGTTTGCGCCGCATCGAGCCCGCGCGCGCGGCTGAGATAAAGAAACCAGCGTGAGCCAACGGCGACGTGCCGAATTTCGTCGTCCAGGATTATCGCCAGAATCTCCGCGCCTTCGTCGTCGCCGTGCTGGTGCAAACGATCGATCATCGCCGGTGTCACATCCAGTCCACGCGCTTCCAATACGCGCGGTATTAACGCCATGCGCGCGAGAATATCGTCGCTGGTCTGATTGGCAACTGCCCACAGGCCGTTGTGCGCAACGAAATCACCATAGTTGTATCCGAGCTTACCGAGATGTGCAGCCAGCAAACTGAAGTGGCGCGCTTCGTCGACGGCAACTTCGAGCCACTCCCGATAGTACTCGGCAGGCATCCCGGCAAACCGGAGCGCGGCATCGAGTGCGAGATTGATGGCGCTGAACTCAATGTGGCAAATGGCGTGGATAAACGCAGCGTGCCCTTCGACGGAACCCAGTCCACGCCGAGGCAACTTGCGCGGATCGACCAGGGTTGGCATGGAGGGCCTGCCTGGGTCGTCGAGCGCAGGCCGAAGTCTGCGGCTGAAGTCGCTGCCCGCTCCTGGCTCTCCAAGGATCAGGTCCAGGGCCAGAGTCTGCTTGGCCTTGCTGTGCGCATCGGTTTCACTCCAGCAACTAAGTGCGGCCGTATACAGAGGGTTGTTCAATAGTGACATCTAAGAGGTGAAGCTAAGTGCTCGGTGTGCTCAGCATAGCAAGGCTCGAAAGCCGCGGCGCGAGGCCATCTCTGGCGTTTAATTGTAGGGTTTTAAAGGTAGGCGGGAACTCGTGGAAGGCTGAGATCAGGCCGAAATGCGCCTACTTTAGGCTTACTACCTGGACCGCTGCCGTCGCGAAGTTACCTGGCTAACGGTGCGGCGCGTCTCTGTGAGATTCAAACATCAATCTTTGCTACTTTGGGCGTTCGAAGAAGTTTGTTTGGCGGATAGAAATGCAATCGTGTGACGTTGTAATTGTTGGTGGCGGCATTGGTGGTAGTGCCCTTGGCGCCAGCCTTGCTGAGCTTGGATTGTCTGTGCGGCTACTCGAACGGGAGACGGAATTCGTCGACCGGGTACGCGGTGAATTCTTGGCACCGTGGGGCGTTACCGAGTCCCGGACCTTAGGTATCTATGACCTACTGATGGATGCCGGTGGCCATCACGTCACGCGGCATATCGGCTACGACAATTTGCTGACGCCCGCACAAGCGGAGGCCGGCACCTTGCCGCTTGGCGATTTATCTCCCGGGGTTCCTGGACCTCTGTGCATGGAGCATGTCGTTATGCAGAATGCGCTTCTCGATAATGCAAGGGCACACAAGGTCGACGTGCTTCGAGGCGTCAGTAAGGTCACCGCTCAGCCAGGCGCGGAGCCGAGCGTGGCCTACACCTATCAGGGTGAGCGTCATTCTTGCAGCTGTCGGCTTATTGTCGGCGCCGATGGCCGCTCCTCAACGGTACGGCGGCAGCTAGGCCTCGGGTTAAAAGAGCAACCGGTCGATCATCTGATTTCCGGACTCCTGGTAGATGATGCTCACGATTGGCCGGAGGATCTGCAGGCGGTAGGTCGAGCAGGCGACTTGGAGTATCTGATTTTCCCCCAAGGCGGCGGCAAAGTTCGCTTGTACGTTGACTACGATCTTTCTGAGCGCGGGCGTTATACCGGCGAGAAAGGGGTGTGTAACCTGCTCGCCGCGTTTGATGTCGATTGCATCCCCGGTGGCCGCGGACTCGCGAACGCCCGACCAATCGGCCCTTGCCAGTCGTACCCTAGTCAGGATGCGACACTCGATGAACTAAGCGTAGACGGGGTCGTGTTGATGGGCGACGCCGCCGGTTATACCGACCCAATTGTCGGGCAAGGTCTTTCAGTTGCCCTACGCGATGCAAGGCTCATCCGTGACGCACTGCAAGCTGATAGCGATTGGTCGAAAGAATCGTTTTCCGCCTATCAAGATGAGCGCCGCGAGCGAGTGCGGCGTATCAGGTGCATCGCGCGCTTCGCTGCGACACTTTTCGTCAACTGCGTTGATGACGAACAACGTGCACGCGCATTTGGGCGCATCGGTGCGAACTCCGACTTGGGGGGGCTGCTGTTAGCGACGTTCGCCGGACCGGAATCGGTACCTGCGGAAGTTTTCACTGAGCAATTCCACAACGCCATTTTCTCGCCGTAACGAGGTCCGGGCGCTAAGTCCGTTTATGCCGCGGAACAATATGGGGAGTACATCTTTCGCCCACTCTAGCGCCAGGGTCGAAGGTCCGTTGATGGCAACGACCGGAGCGGTCAAGGGTCGGCCTCAGGGCATGTTGTCAGATGGCATTTTCATCATTTCCAAGTCGGGACATTTTGTTTTCCGCAATCACGTTATCTACATGTTCGCCAAATTCGTGCGGGAAACTGCCCTTGATGATGGCCCAAGTATCGCGAAATGAGGGTGTAAGCTCGGCGACCAGCGCGTATCCAGAGTCAATTTTATTCCACACGTTGGGTCCCATTAACGCATTCTCACGGGAATCGAAAGCGAATTCCCATTGATTAAAATGATCGTAATAGATGAACAAAAGGCGAAATCTCTCAGCGGAAGTAATGCTCGCGAAATCTTCGTTCGCCTTTTCTATTAGCTCACAAACTTCAGCGCTCCCGCCGATGAGTTGGTTAGCGGTCGTTTGTGTACTCAAAAACTGGTGATGGGTAGAACCCTGCTGGGCAACTGTATTCTGGCGGACCTGAAGGGCCAGATAAATTAGAGAAACGACGACGGCTATGGCACTCGCGACTTCGGCTACGGTTGCGATTGCGTCCCAATTCATCTCAGACTCTCCTTGCCATCTAACGCTGCCATAACTGGCGCTTAACGGCGACCGACAGGAGCGGCAGCGTGGGTGAAGAAGCGATCAAGCGTCGGACTTAAACATTTTGTTAGATGGCTTGGATTCACAATGTAAATG
>DBBP01000015.1 GCA_002292285.1 Proteobacteria bacterium UBA981 | reverse complement strand
TCCAATCGATGGGGTCCACTGCTGATAGCGGCAACAAAACCTAAAAAAAAACAGTTATGGTCAATGATCGTCAAATCGAAATTAGGCCAACAGGCAGCGGTTTTAGAAGCAACAGGCGCTAACGGAATTCCCGTCACGGCTTTGGTTCGAAAAGTAAAACCGGGTGATCCAACTAATATCGAAGCGCAAGCGGCTCGCAGATACTGGAAACTATTATTTGGAGATAGTTTTATACGAGACCGAAATTCGTCAGGTGCGAACGCCCTGCTGAATTACGGTTACGCTGTACTAAGAGCAATGGTGGCGCGATCCGTAGTAGCAGCGGGCTTGCATCCAACCCTCGGAATCCATCATTCCAATCAAGGAAACCCGATGCGACTTGTCGACGACCTCATGGAGCCATTTAGACCGCTAGTTGATTTAACCGTTTGGAAGCTTATCGAGAGCGGTAAAAACCATGTCACGCCAGACACAAAGCGGGCAATTGTAAAATCCTTATACTTCCCAATGGAGACAGAAAAGGGGCGCTCCCCGGTGGGGGACTGTATCCAAAGAATGGCCACTTCACTTGCCCTGGTCTATGCCGGTGAACGCGAGGACTTGGAGCTACCACTTAAGATGCTTCCTATCGAACTGGCAAGTCTATTGGACCACTAGAAGTAAGGTCGTGCTAAGCGGATATCGACTGATGTGGCTAATGGTGATGTTTGATTTACCGGTTGTAGAGCAAGACGACCGCAAAGCGGCGACTGCCTTCAGAAACACGCTGCTCGATATGGGCTTCGAGATGGCCCAATATTCCGTCTACATGCGCTTTTGCGCTGGCCAGGCGAGACTAGAAACCTACCGGAGACGAATTGAACAGCTATTGCCCGGTGGCGGGAAAGTCAAAATGATTACGTTTACAGATAAGCAGTATGAACACATCACCTCTTTCACCGGGCGGGCTAAACTTGCCCCGGGGAAAGCGCCCAATCAGTATGATTTATTCTAATCGAACATCAATTTTAGGGCCGCGAATTGATCGATAAAGTTAAATATTACAACCGCTTATTAGCATCGGAGTGTACATCATTGGGATATGAGCACTGACCGGAACGTAGTACCGCCCGATAAATCCGTCCGTCTTAGTGTACATCATTGGGATATGAGCACTGACCGGAACACTAATATGGCGTCCGTTCCCGCAGCTTCAAGTGTACATCATTGGGATATGAGCACTGACCGGAACACGTTGCTTCCAGTTGACCAGGTGGGCAGTAGTGTACATCATTGGGATATGAGCACTGACCGGAACTGTCAACTCAACGTTGAATTCGCGCAGCGAAAGTGTACATCATTGGGATATGAGCACTGACCGGAACGCAAATTGTAATCGCGAAGTACTGACTCGCTTTTTTTAAATTTCTTTTTCCATTTTGAGCAACCGATTTTCCTTGCGCAGTTGCATCAGCTCATCGCGTTCATCGCCAGTCAGTCGCGTTCCTGCTGTTTCTTCTGCAAATCGATCGCGCCATTTGCCCAGTAAATTCGCATTAGCATCAACGCTCCGGGCCGCTTCAGTAAGTTTGTAGCCTTGCTCCGTCACCAGCGCTACCGCTTCACGCTTGAATGCTTCCGTATATTGTCGTCTTGCTTGTTTATCAGTTGTCATCTTTCACCTCGTTATGGCATTTTAACGCCTTAACTCAGTGTCCAGATTTAGTAGACCACTACAGTTCGCACCATCTTAAGCACTGCATCTTTCGCAACAAAGGTTTTGACCGCCTGCCATCTGTTCGAAAAGGTTAGGCTTACAATTGAGTTTTCATCTGCCCCAGTTCGACTTGTCGCTAGTCGATCTTCAAATACAAAGGTTCTAGCCACCCCATCTCTACTAGCAAGGGTTACGGTAAAGTCTCTTGTTATCTGAGACCTCATCCGGGAAGAAGTGTGGCTCCTAACAAATAACCAGAGCCCAGTAATCCAAAGTAATAATCGAAACACTGGAGGTATCTCCTTAGTCAAGAAAACAATGAAATTGTTGTTTCTCTTATTAAGCAACTAAGAGACAATTCTGAGATAAAAATATTTTCCGACCTTCTTTAGAATATAAACGCTAAAACAATAATTTCATGAAAAGAAAAATCGGGAATCGGCGCTAGCATCCGCGACGTGTCCCGCGTACTGCCCGTGATCAAATAGCCTGAGACACAGGTTGGTTGTTGTTAAATGAATGTCTGGTGTGATCCATCTGGCCGAGTGTATCGTAATGAAAATGTTGCTGGACACAGCAGCTCAGAGTAGCGGCGCGGTCCCTCCCCGCTCAGATGCCATTACTCCGCGACGATAAAGGGCAGGCGGATTTCCTCTTCCGCTTGCCCTCTTTTAATTTAAGCCTTTGTAAACAGGCATAATATGCCTGCGAGTGAGCTGATAACGCCCATTTGAGGGTTTCAGAGCGCAAGTTTCCTCGCGGCTTACTGGTGCCAACGGAATGACTTCCAGATTTTGCGATGGTTTTCGTTCATGTCGGGAATTTATGTCCCTTTATGCAAGCACTACACCAGAAGCCATCAAGTTAGAAAATACCTGCCTTTTTTGTGCGGACCCACCACGAAAAGAGTTATTGTCAAACCTGGTGTTCAGAGAATTGAATCAGGCGGCTGCCTGGTTAACCTCTGTCACCTCGATCCCATCTTTGAATTTGATCCCGCTCACTACCTTCGTCAGGTGATCGAAACCGCGTAGTCGTCTCCAGTTCTTCTCCGCACATTGACCCAGCTTGAACATCATATGCAACATGCCGTCACGGGACAGGCAGCCCTTGGAACGTTTCGTCCGATGACGGATCGTCGCGAAGCTTGATTCGATCGGATTGCTCGTGCGGATACTTTGCCAATGCTGTGCCGGAAAATCGTAAAAGGCCATGAGCTCTTCGTGAGCTTTTTGCAGGCACAAGGTGGCCTTCCGGTACTTCGCCTCATACGTCGTGATGAATAAGTCGAACGCCGTCTCAGCATCGGCTTTCGTCTCGGCCTGCCAGATCGCGTGGAGGGATTGCTTCGCTTTGGCCTGCGACGACTTCGGAAAACAGTTGAGGACGTTCATCGTCTTGTGCATCCAACACCGCTGCTGCCTAGTCTCACCGTAGATTTCTTCCAGAGCTGCCCAGAAACCCATCGCACCATTTCCAATCGCTAACTGCGGCGCCGTCATGCCCCTGGACTTCAACTTCAACAACACCTCACGCCAGCTCTGCGTCGACTCACGTACGCCGTCCTCAATCGCCAGAAAATGCTTCTCGCCCCGCTCATTCACCCCGATCACCACCAGCGCACAGCTTCGTCTGCTCGGCTCGCAGCCCACTGTAGACACTATACGCCCACACGTAGACCCAGCGGTCACGGTCTAATCGTGCCGTGCTCCAAGTCTGATACTCCTGCGCCCAGACCTGCTTCAATCGCGAGACTGTGCTGGCCGATAGACCCGTCGCTTCAGGCCCACCAGGACTTCCAGCGCGTCTCCCGCTTCGACTCGACCTGATAATTCAACTACGTTACTCTCTTTCATGGTGGCGTATCCTGTGTTGGTTGGCTTGCTGCTTGGTAACAACATTTCAACCAGATACGCCGCCTTTATTCAATCTCTCGAACACCAGATTCAGTTGTAGCTCGGTCTTTTGGCATAATGAGGCAAAGCTTCATGCAAGAACTGAAATGAAAAACAAATATAGAAACGGCTTTACCTTACTTGAGTTGATGATAGTGATGGCCATCGCCACGATCGTCGTCGGGGTCGGAATACCAAACTTCACGAGCCTGTTGCGCGCCAACGATACAGTCGCCGAAGTAAACAATCTCGCTAGTGCGCTGAATCTCGCACGCAGCGAAGCGGTTGGCCGCGGTGTGGAAGTGACCATCGCGCCACTGTCCGGCACTGATTGGTCGACCGGTTGGGTGGTTGGCATCGATACCGACGGCGACAACGTTTTTCCCGAAAGCGGCGAACCTATACTGCGTAGTTTCGAGGCTGTTGACTCCCTGACTTTTACTGCTGCACCGGCCCGCGTCGAGTTCAAGCCGACTGGCGAGGTAACCAACCTTGCAACGTTTTCTCTCTTGCCGAATGCGTGTGATTACAGCAACCGCCGACGCACATTAAGTGTGGCAATGGCGGGCTACGTTGACTTGACTCGGCAAACCTGCTGATGAACAGGCTGAACCAAAGACGTCAGCAGCGCGGTTTTTCTATGATCGAAACGCTCGTCGCTTTGATCATCCTGGCCATCGGCATTCTCGGGGCCGCGTCATTGCAGGCGACTAGTCTACGCGGCGGTTCCAGCTCTCACCACCGCTCGCAAGCAGTGCTAATCGCTTACGACGCCATGGATCGCCTGCGTAGCAATCGCACTGCGGCATTGGCAGGTAATTACAACATGGCTCTGGGCGATGATGCGCCGGTCGGAGATGGAAATGCACCGTTGGTAGATGATGACCTGGCGGAATTGTTCGCCATCCACCTGAGCTTGTTACCCTCAGGTGATGCGCTTATTTCGTGCGCGAACACACGCATTTGTACGGTAACTGTGCAATGGGATGATGGTCGTGCCATCGGTGGATCGACTTCACAGCAATACACCTTCACTAGCGAAATCTGATTTCGCAGAACGGGAAGGGCTGGCAAGCATGACAATCCGCAATCCCACGACGCAACGCGGCGTGACCTTGGTCGAACTCATGGTTGCCATGACCCTGGGCCTGATTATCCTCGGGTCGGCGTTGCAAGTGTTCTCGGCAAATAAGCAAAGCTTTCGTCTGAGTAAAGCATTGTCACGCATTCAGGAGGACGGCCTGTATGCGATTCAATCCATCGCACGCGATTTAAGGATGTCGGGCTACATTGGTTGTAATAGCCGTCAGCAAGTTGACGTAAATGTAGTTGCGGCGGGGACACCGCCGGCCATAGATTTGGCTTCGGCGTTGTTTGGCTATGACGACGGTGAGGACTGGTGGGTTGGCGCGTCGCCGCCGCAGGATTACACGAATACCAATCTGACTATTTGCGACGTCGATGGCGGCGGCAACGCGACCTGTCAAACCAGCGATATCGTGCAGGTCGTGCGCGGTGCTGGATCAGCGGTCACCATGAGTTCTTCGATGGCCAACGTCGGCGATGCAGTGCGTGTCCGCAGGTCGGAATTTGATGCCTTCGATCCGCCGATTACAGTTGGCGGATCTTCACCAACCGGCGAAGATTTGGTCCTGATTACAGATTGCCGCCGCGCCGATTTGTTTCGCGCGACGACAAGTACAGTGGTGAGTGCGGAGCGGGTCTTGACGCCGAACGCTGCACTCCAGCAAGCGTACGCGGCAGGGTCGATAGTCACGCCTATAGTTTCTGCCAGCTACTTCGTCGCTACAGATAACGGTGACGATGATGGCGATGGGGTCGCCGACCCAATCCCGGCTTTGTATCGGATGGGAATTATCGACGGCGGTGCTGCGCCGGTTGCACTTCCGGTTGCCAAAGGCGTAGAGATGATGCGTGTGACTTACGGTGTAGATACCGCCGGCGATGAGTTCGCGGACAGTTATGTGAATGCTGCTGGTGTGACCGATTGGTCGCGGGTGGTCAGCGCGCGTGTTTCGCTGTTGTTAAAGAGCAAAGACGATTTCGTGACCGATTTCCCCGTCGCCGTCACGTTTGTTGACGGAACAGTGGTTAACAATGGCAGTGGTGCCGATCGCCGATTACGGCTAATATTTTCTAGCACGATAGCGCTGCGCAATCGTTTGCCCTAGGGCGAGGAGTTGCACGTGACTAGAACCACTGAATCTGGTTCCGCACTAATTATCTCGCTAGTTATGCTACTGGTGATGACGATGCTCGGCGTCTCGACGGTCAAAATGACTGTGCTCAGTGAGCGTATGTCGGGGCATTTCTTTAATAAGCAAAGCTCTTTTGATGCCTCTGAGGCAGCTCTGAGAGAAGGTGAGGCAGCTGCGAATGGGTTTGCAGTTTACTCCGCAACTGATGGCACGGACGGGTTGTACGCTCCCAACACCGCAAGCACGCCCAGATGGAGCGATTCTGCAACTACTTGGCAAAACCGCCTAGGTTCGACTCTGCCTGGTGTCGCCCAACAACCGCAATACATAGCTGAGTACTTGGGTGGCGTGCCGAGGGACGACAATTGCGCGCTCGATACTAGTGCTAGCACCAATCAGGATTGCTGGCGTTACGCGTATCGCATCTCGGCTCAAGGATGGGGAGCGAATGTCAATGCGTCATCGATTACCCAGTCAACCATCTTATCCAGGAAATAGGTACATCTGGCTCGGCCCGACTAGCTGGAGGATGTGTAATCAAACATGAAAAAAATGCTCAAAAAAACACAATTTGCTTCTCGATTTCATCCGTTGTTGCTGGGTCTGCTATTTGGTTACAGCGTTGGCGCAGGCGCCACACTGTCCATTCCTAACACCCCGATCTTCCTAGCTAACGATGTCCAGGCGAATATCTTTTTCTCGGTCGACGATTCGGGTTCGATGGATTGGGAAGTGACTTTATCGAACGGCGCGCTGGCAGCCCACTCGTCCGCCCCGAATTATGGCAACCTTGATTTTTCGCCGAACGACTCAACTGAAGATCGTGAATTCTGTGTCGGCTACAACGTGATGGCTTATGACCCGACAACGAACTATGTGCCGTGGTTCGGTGAAGACGAGAACGGCGATGCCTATGCCGATCAATCGATTTCGGCTGCTGCGATCGACCCGTACCGAGCCAATGGTCCAACGCGCAACTTGCTGAATGCCGATTATACCGGCTATGCGATAGGTTACGGTCTGTGGGTGGACGGGTCGGGTGGCAAGCCTGCTGACGGCGTTTATCAGAGCGGTGAATGCCCCGTGTCTAACATCGGGTATGCCGGGTACAGCTCGCGTGCAAAAAACTACACTGACGCCCGTTGGATATTTGTCGACACGCTCAGCGATGCCGAGCAAACAAACGTTGCCAATTGGTACTCGTATTATCGAAAACGCGAATACGTTTTGAAGCGCGCAGTCTCCGAGCTCATCACAAACTCAGCGCAGCGCATGGGTTTGGCGACATTGCACAATAACAACAGTGTCGGCACGCCGATAGACGATATGACGGACGCGAGCGCGAAAGAAAATCTGCTCGACGAACTGTTTCAGGTCAATTCAACCGGCGGTACGCCTCTACGCAGATTGCTGGAGAATACGGGCGAATATTTTGATCAAACGGACTCCGGCAATTCGCTGCATAGTCCACTCGGATTCGACGATGCGTCGCCAATTCTGCCCGCCGTTGATGGCGGCGAATGCCAGCAGAATTTCACGGTGCTTTTCTCAGATGGTTTCTGGAACGGTAGCAAACCAAGTGTCGGTAATACCGACGTAGACGGCGCCGGTGAATTCGACGGCGGTCCTCATTCCGACACTTTTTCCGACACCCTCGCCGATGTGGCGATGAAGTACTACGAAAAAGACTTGTCGACGCTTGCCGACAACGTGCCAGTAATCACCAATGTCGATGAGAATTCCTCACAACACCTGGTGACTTATTCGGTTGCGTTCGGGCTCGATGGCACGTTAACCAACGAGCCCGCCGATCACAAAGATGCGACGCCCCCACCGCCATGGCCGGAACCTAAGTCAAATAAGCTGACTACGATCGACGACATGCGCCATGCCGCCTTCAATTCGCGCGGTTTATATCTTGCTGGGCAGAACCCGCAAGAATTAATCGATAGCCTGAACGACGCGCTTGGTGATATTGGCAACCGCACGGGCTCAGCATCGGCAGTAGCCGCGACCAGCCAATCGATTCAAACAGGTTCGCTAATTTTCCAGGGTTTTTTTGATGCCGAGAATTGGGACGGTGACTTGTTCGCCCTCGAGTTCCTCGAAGGCGGCATCATCGGATCAACCTTGTGGAACGCGAGCGACAATATCCCGCTAGAAGTCTATCGCGACATCTTTACTTGGAATTCCGAACTCTCGCAAGCAACCGGCGTCCAGTTTGAGTGGTCGAAGATTTCGGGAGATCAACGGTTACGGATCGGCAGTCAGGATGTGCTCGAATACGTTCGAGGCGATCGCACGTTGGAACTGCAAAACGGCGGCCTGATGCGTAATCGCGAAGAGTTGCTCGGGGACATCGTGCATTCAACGCCCATCGCGGTGACCAAGCAGCAATCGACATTGCCATACCAGACGCTGGGCGGATCTGAAGGTTCCAGCTTCAACGACTACATTGCGAGCAAGCATTCCCGGGAAGACATGGTTTACGTTGGGGCCAACGATGGCATGCTGCACGGATTTCGCACCGACTCGGGCACTGAAGAATTCGCCTACGTCCCCGACGCCATATTTGCCAAGCTCGCGGCGTTGACCGACACCAGCTATGCACATGAATTCTACGTTGATGGCTCTTTGCAGACCGCTGACGCGTATGTTTCGAATGGCTGGAAAAGCGTTCTGGTTGGTTCCACCGGTCGTGGGGCGCCGGCTTTGTTCGCCCTTAATGTGTCCAACCCGACGACTTTCAATGGCACAGATGTGTTATGGGAATTTACTCATCGCCGCCTTGGCCTGGTGCTTGGCAAGGCGCAAATCGTACGATTAAACAGTGGCGTGTGGGCTGCTGTTGTGGGTAATGGCTACAACAGCGAGGGAGGGAAAGCACAGCTGTTCGTCATCAATCTGGCGACCGGAGCGATCATCAAAAGATTCAACACCCGAGTAGGAAGCCATAGCGTTCCGAATGGCATGGCGACCCCGCTGGCCATCGACAGTGACGGTGACTTTTCAGCCGAGTTCGTCTACGCCGGCGACATGTTTGGAAATCTCTGGAAATTCGATATCAGCGACGAGTCGGCGAGCAACTGGTCGATAGAATTCGATGGGAATCCGCTCTATACCGCGATTGCGCCAAGCGGCAAAGCGCAACCTATCACCTCCAAACCGGCCATCATTGTGCACCCCGATGGTGGTTACGTCGTGTTGTTCGGCACCGGCCGATTTTTTGTCAGCGGCGACGATCTGGTCAGGAACCCCGCTGAGGTTCACACCTTCTACGGCATCCGTGACACTGGTGCTGTAGTCGCTTCGGTCGGCGCTCGTGATTTGCCCGGTGGTGCCGCGCAACCGACAACCGTCCTGCAACCCCAGGAGATCATTGAAGAAGACGTCGACACCTTCGACACGCTGCACCAGTTCACCCGCACGCTGACCCAGAACAACGTCGATTACAGCACCCAAAAAGGTTGGTATCTGGATTTCGTCTCACCGGTCAATGGCGCTGAAGGCGAAATGATTATCGCTGATCCGATTGTTGAAATTACTGAAGACAACAAACCGCTCGTCATCTTCAATACCTTTGTCCCTGCGGGCGGCTGTGAGGATGCTGGCGGATTTTCTGCGCTGATGGCTTTTGATCCGCTGACTGGTGGAAAAACCGATTTCGCGGTATTCGATTTCGACGGCGACGGTAACTTTGGTATCGGCGATGCACAAAGCGACGGAAGTGGCGGTTATGACCATGACAATGGACTAATTGGGCAGGCGACAGTAGCGCCAGTGACGGTAATTTCAAGCAGTGACGGTACGGTCAACCATGCAATCAGTGCTGGCCTGGACGGGTCTACTGAAGTTAGCGACGTCAATGCCGCTGCGCAAAGTCTTGGTCGCCAGTCGTGGCGCCAGATCAAATAGCACGTAATGGAGTTCACAACGATGCGATATTCCCGGAGTTGGACCGGATTACTAGTCACGCTGATAACGCTGGCGGGAATATGTTTGCCCGTACAGGCGCAGGAAGAGGAGGAGCCAGGCATAGCTACCGCCTACGGCGTGCTGGATGACGTCAACGAACAAGAGCGCACGCTCGTAATCGATGATCGTGCAATGACATACGGCGCGCAGTTATCGATGCGTGATTTAAATGGCACCATCATTGTGAAGCCGGCCGACATTGCCCCGGGAACAGCAGTGCGATTTACCTATAACTTTCGTGGCCGCTCTTTTGATGTGACCAAGATCAGCGTAGTGGAAGAAATTCCGCCGCAGCTGGACGAGGAAGGCGTGTCCGACCGATGAATACGCGCGCAGGACAACATGCTGGGTTTAGCCTTATTGAGCTGATGATTACTGTAGCGATAGTTGCTCTGCTGGCGGCGATTGCGGTGCCCAATTATCGCAATCACGTCATCGACACCAGTCGCGTCGCTGCTGCGGCCGATGTGCAAGAACTGGCTTTGTTCCTTGAACGCGCCTTTAGCGCCCAGGGCCGTTTCGATGACTCAACCAGCGTTGGAAATCTTGTCAATGCCTTGCCGTATACGACGTCGCCGCAAAGCGGCAGTGACACCGCAAAATACAATATTGCGGTGACTAGCTTGTCCGCGACGAGTTACACCCTTACTGCCACGCCGTCGGGTCCACAGGCAGACGATACTGAATGCGGGGCCCTGACGCTGGACGAGTCCGGCGTTCAGTGCATTCTGAATGGCACGACGTGCTCGAGTTCTTCCACGGCATCGGTCCGCGATACTGTAGCTGCCTGTTGGTAGCCACAGTGCCAGCCTTGTACTTGAAGAAAAGCTCCAGCATTAGTGAGCGTACTGCTCTACCGATCGATTTGAGAGGAAGTGGCTAATTAATTCTTATTTGGAACGCAGAGGTTCCGCGCCGCGCTCTTTCATCCACATTTCCATCACGGCCTCCATATCAGGCTTTACAAATCTCGGAAGGTCATCCGACATCCGATTCCAGGGCATTTAAGTATCAACGTAGATGTGCCTAGTGAGTTGGACGTCTCGGCGGTTGCCTGGTGAGTCAGCATTCACATTTGTCGCCCAGTCCAGTTCTGCGTCTGAGGCTTTCCAGATAAGCTTTGTTCCGCACTGTGCACAGAAGCCTCTCTTACCAAACTCGGAGGATGTGTAATACGTCGGCTCCCCATCGGTAAAAACCAAAGTTCCGATTTTGACAGGGACACCGACCTCGCCGGCGTGACCGCTAGCTTGCTGGCAGATAGTACGGTGACAGTAATACCCGCTTTTTATGAATACCTCGGCTTCGTGTCCGTCATCAAATAAGTTGAGACCAAGTTGGATATTCGTTAATGGAGACTCCGGCTCATCTGCCTCCTGATTAGTTTCAAGCAGCAGCTTTTGCATGCTGCAATCGTCGTTCGGCCACCGTTCGTTGTTTGATGGCCGCCCGTTTCTTTAGGATAGGCTCTGCCCGCCCGACGCATTCCCCAGAGGGATCGGTAACGGTGCCATAACAGTTCGTCCAAAAGACTCCAGTGTCACTCGGACAGCGGGGCAACGCCCAGCTCTCAGCCGCACTGAGTAGCAAGATTAGGAAAAGACTTCGGATAAGGAATTTCTGCATTTAGGCACTCCGTTAGAGCAGAGCTTACGCCTAAGTATCGATTGAGCACCAGTTTCTCGGGTCTATGGTGTCGTGCCGGATGTGCAGATTAATAGGTAGAGAGAATAATGCGGAACTCGCCCACTCAGTGTGCCGTTCGCTTAGCCCGCTCCGGCGCACGCAGAACATATCGGGTCGCTCTCAATTTTCCGCGGTGTCTGATGTGAGGCTAACTAATCAACACTGACCAAGATTATCTACCTTCCCTTGCTACGGTTCAAAAATATTGACGCATTCATTCCCGGATTTCTTGTACCCGCTGCTGCAATGCCAGTTGGAACCCGAAACGAAACTGTTTGCCGGTTGACCTGGCATTTGGGCAGGAGAAAGGCCCGCACTGAGTAGTAAGATTAGGAAAAGACTCCGGACTAAGAACTTCCGCATTTTGGCGCTCCTGTTTAACGGCGTGCTAGGACTGGGCTAACAGTGTCTTTAATGGCAAAGCTCTTCACGTTCGCAGCGAGGCCGCCTTGTGTGTAGCGGCTATCTGCGTGTGCGTCAGAACAGGTGATGTCATGTTTCTGGGGCTCCAGCAGACGCAAACCGTGCCGCAGAGGTGGACCCCAACGCCTGGAC
>DBBP01000023.1 GCA_002292285.1 Proteobacteria bacterium UBA981 | reverse complement strand
TCGTAGGAACTCTCCGTTTGACCGTGCCTTTGTTGCGCTACCGCTCCAGTCAGTTGCCGTCAAACGTGGCTCAACGGAACGTTAAGCGGGACTGCACACTGCATTCGGTTTAGTTGCACGATTATTATGATTCAAATGAAGGAGTAGGACATGAAGACTCAAGTCGACGAAATAGCTGATGGCATCTTCCGCCTGTCAACATTTACGCCGGATCTGCCTCCCAGTGGATTCACCTTCAATCAGTATCTGATCCGAGCCGATGAACCATTTCTATTTCACTGCGGAGGCCGAGCGCTATTCCCACTTGTGTCATCGGCTGTAGAGAGCATCCTACCTTTGGAAACAATTCGATGGATTTCCTTTGGTCACGTTGAGTCTGACGAGTGCGGCTCCATGAACCAATGGTTAAGTGCGGCTCCAGCTGCGCAGATTGTTCATGGTGGCATCGCATGTATGGTGTCGCTCAACGATTTAGCCGATCGCCCGCCGCGGCCATTGGAAAACAATGAAGTTATAGATATTGGCGGGAAACGGATCCGATACCTCGATACGCCTCACGTACCGCACGCCTGGGAGTCCGGCCTGATTTTCGAGGAGGTGACAAAAACGCTGTTTACAGGGGACTTGTTTACGCAGTTTGGTGACGGACCAGCGCTAACGGAAGAAAGTATCGTTCAGGCCGCAATAGCGGCCGAGGAAGGGTTTCATGCTATGGCTCTAACACCGACAACAGCTTCTACGATTCGAAAGCTGAAGGATCTGGGCGCTGCACGTCTCGCCGTGATGCACGGATCGTGCTTTTCGGGGGACTGCGCTGCGGAATTGGAGGCATTGGCAGTCTACACCGACAGCGCGCTAAATCAGGCCGGTAGTGTTGGTGGCAATTAGCCTCTGAATATATAAAAGGATTAACGTGAATTAAGAGTTAGAGTATTTTCGTGCGAAATTTTCTGCCAAACAGGGCGTTGCAGCTGCCCTTTACAGCGGCTGAATTTGGCGTTTGGTACCTGGAAAAGAAAATACGCATCGGAAGAACATACGCTCTACGCAATGCTGACTTGTGAAATCGATTCGCCAATGACGACTGCAATCGGCAGTGATTTGAGTCTCGATCGCTCGCAAACGATTATGACGGGCGATAGTCACTGCGATTTTAAGTGGAAGATGCAGGGCAGCTAGTTCGCTACGCTGTAGCGGACGCAAACTAAGCAACTAACCGAAATGTGGCGACCGTGCGTTCGCGCGTCGTTAAGGAGAATCAGATGAATGACTACGTCGATGAAACGGTAACTGCCCTTGATGATGGCGAACTTCCAGGATGGATCAGCGACCACGTTCGCGCCTATCAGGCATCGGGCGGCGCGCAGGGACACATGTGGGACTCAACAGCAGTTGGCGGCAGCGGTCTGGTGCCGTGCCTGTTACTCACCACCGTTGGCCGACGTTCCGGTAAGCACTACACCCATCCGCTGTTGTATGGCGTTGATGGTGACCGCTTTATCATCGTCGCCTCGAAAGGCGGTGCCGATACGCAGCCGCAGTGGTATTTCAATTTGCTGGCCCATACCGCAGTCACAGTCCAGGTACAGGCCGAGGTGTTTACCGCGACGGCCGCGAAAGCCAGCGGCCAGGAACGCAGCCGGCTATGGACCTTGATGACGACGGTCTACCCGCCCTATCTCGAGTACCAAGCGAAAACGGCTCGCGAAATCCCGATTTTCGTCCTGGAGCGCAGTGCCACATAACCGCTTCGACGTGCTGGCAGGGTTCTTCATCGCCGGCGGGCGACAAAGCCTGCGCGAAACTACACGCACCACATATCCAGAAACCGCCAGCTTGGCTGACCCATCATCATTGCCAGCTCGGCCATGTCAGCGCGTTCGGTACGCCACGAGAGATAAGCGTCGTAGTGGTCGCGACGCTCCCATAACTCAATGATGGTGAGTTTGCCTGGGTCGTCCTGATCTTTCGTGAGGTAAATATAAATGCAGCCATTAAAACTGCGCGTGGCCGGGAGCAGTTCGACAAATTCGCTTTTAGCTGATCGTGACAGCCGTCCTTGATACGGACTTCCAGTAGTACTTGGCAAGGCATGATCGTCTCCTAAGATTCGCGGATGGGATGGTTTCCGGATCAGGTCAGTTCTGTTGTGTTCTACTCTGTCCGGCAATGGTTTGGGATTTGCGGCGCCGGCTAGTCGCCTCGCGGTAGGTAGAACAGCCACCTGATATGTCGACTTTGAACAGAAAGCTCGATACTGACGTTCTAGCCGGAGCTTGTGCGGCAACTGCCGTCGTCCTGCGCCTTCCGGTTTTCGCGTCCGCCGCTCCCCTCTACTCGATAGGCCAGCGTGGCGACACTGGCGGTGTGGCAACTGGTGACGATTTTTAGCACGCTAAGCGGGCCGTCGGCATAGACATGGGCCGCGGCTGGACAGAGACGTGGCGCTAAAAGGAGATCCGGGCATGAGCACAGAAATAAACGGCGGTTGTTTTTGCGGCGCCGTGCGATATCGGGTGAGTGGCCCTGCGGAACTCCAGTTGTACTGTTTTTGCGCAGACTGTCGCGCCGTGACTGGCACCGACGGGTACGCCGGTTATATGGTGAAGGACGAACACTTCATGCGTACGCTTGGCACGCCCAGCCGATATCGAAAGCTATCGAGTGAAGGGCGCGCTGTGGTGCGAAATTTCTGCGCTGAGTGCGGTTCCAATTTATGGGGTGAGACTGAGCTTGGGATCACGAGCATCGCCGCTGGCACACTCGATGATCCGAGTGTGTTCAAACCGAGCCTGAACGTATTCGAAGAGCAAGCACCACCATGGGCGAGAATTCCGCATCATTTGCACACCGAGGACACCTGATGTGCTGTTCCGCCAGATGGTCGTATTATCGGTAGCGCGAGGACGTACTTGATGAAATTAGTCACGACACGCCGAGTACTCATACTGACGCTGCTCACCATTGTGGGTATGGGCTCCTACGTGGTCTATTTCACCCAGGTGGTCAATCCACGCGTCATGCACGAGCTCCAGGCAGAACCCGACGGCGAGCGTGCTCAGCGCGTCTTGCGCTTGACACTGCCGAACGGCAAAACGCTGCCAATCAACTATCTGCGCGAAGGTGAGACGGTTTACCTTGGGGCCGATTTCGGCTGGTGGAAGGCGATTGACGCGAGCGGTACACCAGTAGAATTGTTGCTGCGCGGTCAGGTCCGTCGCGGTATGGCACGCGTTGTGCTCGACGACCCACAGAGGACGAAATCGGTTTTCGCGCGGTTGCGGCCGAGCGCGCCGGCGTGGTTGCCTGCCTGGCTAAACGGCAAGCTGGTGGTGATAGATCTTGACCAAGAGCAATAACGACGGCTTTGGATTCCGGGCGTCGACCGCAACAGGATTTGTTGCATAATCGCGCTGCGTTCCCGCACAGCAAACATCGAGGTTCTTAGCCAATGGCGAAACTTTCAACGTTGACCAATTTTCTCGATCGTCTCGATAACGCAGGTATACATTATTCCCTGTCCAGTATTCGTGAAGGCGCGGTGATGGTCGGCGTGACCGTTGAAGAGCAGCGCTGGGAAATCGAGTTCATGTCAGACGGTGACGTAGAGATTGAGATATTTCAAAGCGACGGCGAGATTCATGACGCCACGATGATCGAACAATTGTTTCAGCGCCACGCTGAAAGTGAATAGAAGATTATCCAGCTGCCCTATGACGACCACGAATGACGGACCGATGACATGACACGCAGGCCCACCAACAACTACGATAACTATCATGCGCACGTCTATTTTGACGCGGCAACGCTCGCCACCGCACGCGCTTTATGTCGCGAAGCGGATACCCTGTTCGATATCAATGTCGGCCGGGTGCATGAAAAACCCGTCGGCCCGCATCAGCGCTGGAGCTGCCAACTTGCTTTTGAACGCGCACAATTTGAGACACTTATCCCGTGGCTCGACGCGAATCGCCAACAACTCGATATCTTTGTCCATCCGTTAAGCGGCAACGACCTGGCCGACCACAGCGAGCATGCGAGCTGGCTCGGCAATGAGGTCGCGCTCGATTTGTCGATATTTGACAATTAGACAGGGGCTTCGATCCGAAATTCTCAAATACACGCCAGACACCGATTAATCGCTGCGCGGCCTGAGAGACCTTTATGACATTACTCTCATTAATCGGCACCGAATTGCCGATAGTGCAAGCACCAATGGCCGGCGTGCAGAATAGTGCGCTGACCATCGCCGTATGTGAAAGCGGCGGATTGGGTTCGTTGCCGTGCGCGATGCTCGACAGCGCGGGCCTCGAAGACCAGCTCGCCACCATTCGCGCGGCGACTGACAAACCATTCAACGTTAATTTTTTCTGTCATACACCGCCCGAAATCGATGTTGCGCGCGCCGCGCGCTGGCTGGAAAAGCTTGCGCCCTACTACGCGGAGTTCGGTCTCGACGTCGGTGCCGCTGCCGGCGGCCCCGGGCGTACGCCTTTTAGCGCCGAAGCACTCGAGATTCTCGCCGTGAATCCACCGGCGGTAGTCAGCTTCCATTTCGGTTTGCCGGCGGCAGATTTGCTGAGCGGCGTGCGCGCCCTCGGTGCCTGCATTGTCGGGTGCGCAACCACCGTCGCCGAGGCACGCTGGTTGCAAGACCATGGCGCGGACGTGATTGTGGCGCAAGGGCTCGAAGCAGGCGGGCACCGCGGTCTGTTTCTGAGCAAGGATTTGAGTTCGCAACGTGCGACCGCAGCCCTGGTGCCGGAGGTTGTGGCAGCGGTCGATTTACCAGTCGTTGCCGCGGGCGGCATAGCGACGCAGGCTGATGTCGTTGCGTTAATGGCCGCTGGCGCAGCCGGAGTCCAAGTCGGTACGGCCTACATGCTGTGCCCTGAAGCGACGACTAGCGCGGTCCATCGCGCTGCCCTGCAATCGCGCGCTGTAGAGCAGACGGTTGTGACGAATGTTTTCTCAGGACGCCCTGCGCGCGGGATGCTCAATCGTTGCATCGACGAACTCGGACCGATCAGCGCCGTGGTCCCGGAATTTCCTCTCGCGACAGCGGCGCTGGCGCCGCTACGTGCAGCAGCTGAAGCTCAGGGACTTGGTGATTTTTCGCCGCTTTGGTGTGGCACGAAACTGGGTAATGTTGAGGGCGCTTCAGCCGCGAGTGTTACCCGAGGGCTTGCGGCCGGTCTTGACTAAGCAGCCGCTGCAAAAGTGAGTGAGCTTGCCGGCGGGCAAGCAAGGCGTTCGGTGTTCGAGGCGCGCAGTTTATTTGTGATGAATGAGCGGTGCAGAACGCCGAGCAACGCACTATCGGGCGACGCTACCACTTCTGCGGAAGTAACCCCGGGGGTTAGGAACGCTAAGCCTGCCCATCCCAGGCAATAAAGTTTCTCAGCAGTTGCAGTCCTGCCGCAGCACTTTTCTCGGGGTGAAACTGCGTGGCAAACACGTTGTCCTCAGCCAACGCAGCGCTGAAGGTATCGATATAGTCGGTTTCGCCAATCGTCAGTTCGGCGACATCGGGGACGACGTAGAAGCTGTGAACAAAATAAAAGCGTGTGCCGCTCTCGATGCCATCGAGCAGCGGGTGCTGGCGCGTCCAGCGCACCTGATTCCAACCCATATGTGGAATCTTCTGCGGTGTGCCATCAGCGCCGGGCGGCGGATTGCGGGTGAAGTGTCTGACCCCACCGGGGTACAAACCAAGACACGGCGTGCCACCGTCTTCGTCACTGCGATCCATTAATGACTGCAAGCCGAGGCAAATGCCGAGAAACGGGTGCGTTTTTACCGACTCCCGAATCGCATCGACCAGACCTGTTTCGTGCAAGCGCGTCATGCAATTACCAATCGCACCCTGGCCGGGGAAGACCACCCGGTCGGCGGCCGCGATTCGCTTCACGTCATCGGTCACGACAACACGCGCACGTTTGCCAGCCACAGTTTCCAGCGCTTTACTCACGGAGCGCAGATTACTGCCACCGTAATCAATCACGGCGACGCTTAACATTGAGGCGCCCTGCGCTGCGTACTTTGCGGACAGTTGGGCTGGAGGAGTAAACAGTTATTCACGGTTGCTGAATGTTATCGGCAGGTCAAACAATGCGTCTCGATGATATTTGTATGGTCGGTTTTCGCGACCAACGCGTGTTCGCCAAAACTGGACTTACAGTGCCCCTTTAGTTGACGGTAACTCGTTTCCCATGCGGGGATCTGCTTCAACGGCCATGCGCAACGCGCGCCCGAAGGCTTTGAATACAGTTTCGATAATGTGATGTGCGTTGCGTCCACGCAGGTTGTCGATGTGCAAGGTGCAATTAGCGTGGTTGACGAAACCCTGGAAGAACTCGGAAAACAGATCGACATCGAAATCGCCGATCCGCGCGCGCGGGAAATCGATTTCGTAAACCATACCGGGCCGCCCCGACAAATCGATAACGACTCGCGACAAGGCTTCGTCGAGAGGGACATAAGCATGTCCGTAGCGGCGAATGCCGCGCTTGTCGCCAAGCGCCTGGGACACTGCCTGACCAAGCGTAATGCCGATATCTTCCACGGTGTGATGAGCGTCGATCTCGAGGTCGCCATTGGCCGCCACTTTGATATCGATCAAACCGTGGCGCGCCACCTGATCGAGCATATGGTCAAGGAACGGTAAGCCGCTGTTGAAATCGGCTATGCCGGTGCCGTCCAGATTGACGTCGACCGAAATCTGCGTCTCCTTGGTGTTCCGGGTGATCTGCGCGATGCGTGTATTCATGAGTAAAGGTTTAAAATCGGTTTCTCAGTGTTGCCTGCAAGGGCGGCGGTACATTAACAGGTCGGCCATGCTTTGATAAGTTGCGCAAGGCCGGATTCGGGAATTACTTATGCAAAACAGCGTCGACGACGAGGCAGTTGCGGAAGTCGAAAGTTGGCTGATGCAGCTGCAGGACGCCGTTTGCGTCGCGCTTGAGGGCTGTGACTCAGGCACACATTTCGAACAAGATGCCTGGCAACGCGCCGAAGGCGGTGGTGGGCGCACGCGGGTCCTTAGCGGCGGCGGGGTATTTGAGCAGGCTGGCGTGAATTTCTCGCATGTCCGTGGCGACGCATTGCCTGCCGCGGCGACCGCGCGCCGACCCGAACTCGTGGGGCGTCGGTTTCGTGCGATGGGCGTGTCGCTGGTGGTACATCCACTGAATCCCTACGTTCCAACCTCGCATGCGAACGTTCGGCTGTTTGTTGCCGAAAAATCTGGCGAGGCACCGGTCTGGTGGTTTGGCGGCGGCTTCGACCTGACGCCTTATTATGGTTTCGAATCAGACGCGGTCGCCTGGCATCGCGCTGCGCGTGCGGCCTGCGCCGAATTCGGTGACGACGTTTATCCGCGTTTTAAGCAGTGGTGCGACGATTACTTCCATATCAAACACCGCAACGAACAACGCGGCATCGGCGGACTCTTTTTTGATGATCTGAATGAATGGCCGTTCGCGCGCTGCTTCGAGTTCATTCGCAGCGTCGGTGAGCATTATCTCCAAGCCTATATTCCAATCGTGGAGCGCCATAAAGACACACCCTTTGGCGAGCGCGAACGCGACTTCCAGCTCTATCGACGTGGCCGCTATGTCGAATTCAATCTCGTCCACGACCGCGGTACTTTGTTTGGCCTGCAATCGGGGGGGCGTACGGAATCGATTCTCATGTCGCTACCGCCGAACGTGCGCTGGCGCTACGACTGGAAGCCGGAACCCGGTTCACCTGAGGCTGAGTTGTATAGTCAGTTTATTCAGCCGCGCGACTGGTTGGCGGCAGATTAGGCCGGGCAAAGCGCGGCGACTGACGGGGCGTCTTAGCCCGCCTGTGCGTGGCGTTACCGGCTTTGTATACGCCTGCTGGGGTTGCTGCGCGTTCGGCGGCGGGCGTTTACCTAAGCGCGGACTAGCGGGTGAACGCTGCTAGCCGGTTCATCCATCGGCACGCCGTTGTTGACCAGTACTTTCCGCAATTCGCGAATTGCCGGAAAAATTTCCTGATTCCAGTCCTCACCCTGCGCATCAAATGCGGCTTGTTCAAGTTCGCAAATGACGCGGTCTTCGGCAAAGATGCCGTTCGTAAACCAGACGATGAACGGCCAGAACGCGTCAAGTAACAGGCTGGCTTTAGGGCGTCGGATCATCATCAGGCCGAAGGTGTGGTTCACTCGTTGGGCTTTGTCGAGCGGAATATAGACGTTCCATAAATCGAGTGCCGGATGCTCGCTGCCGGCAGTCCAGAACTTCAGTGTCTGATACGGGTATTCAGTTCGAATCGTCATCAGATCTCGCTCACCGGGCGCATGCTCGGGGCGGTCGCCCAACATGAATTTCTCGCCCAAAGGCTGCTTTCCACTGGCGCGCTTGAAGGTGTAATCGGCCTCTATCCAGTTGTCGCCGTGGCGCACGCCAAGAAACATGGTTTTGATCCCGCCCATCAGCCGGCGATGCAAAAACTGATGATTCATGTCCATCAGGTTCTCGTGCATGAAGCTGAAATGGCAATCGACGCGTCGGTCGAGGTAGCGAGTTTTGTAAGCGCTATCGCTGGCCGAGGGTACGTCCGGGAACGGGACCGAGTCGGCTAACTCAAGGGCACCTGGGAAGACGAAGATCAGGCCGTAGGCTTCGCGTGCAGGATAGTGCCGCACGCCGTTCGGCTTGGTTTTGTCCATGTCGAGGTACGGCACGCTGATACACTTACCTTGCGCGTCGTATTCCCAGCCGTGATAGCCGCATTTGATTGTGCAGCCTGACACGACACCGACATCGAGCGGCACCTGGCGATGCGCGCAACGATTCTCCAGTGCGAACAATTCACCAGCCGCGGAACGGGCCAGCACGATCGGTTCGCCGGCAAACGCTGCCGCGAGTGTTTTGCCAGGCTTCAAGTCCTTGCTGCGCGCGACCGGGAACCAGAAATTCGGGTCGATCGCGGTCTTGCGGATGTCACGTGGTGGTGCCGAGTCGTCGGCGCCGCTGAAACGGGCGGTATTGTCTAACGCCATGGTACGTCTCTGTCACTCGATTAGGATGAGCGCATTCTACGGTAAAACGGCGCTTTCAGGCCCGTTTCGGCTCCTGGAGGGACATCGTTAGCAGGTGCGTCGAGTCACAAACGTACCGATTGGGGCGGTCTGCGAAGCGATTGCAGACTCAGAAAAGGCCGGCATCGAGCCCCGCGGCGAACGTCATGCCGAGCTCACGGCAAGCTTCAAGGTGTGCCGGATCAACATCGCCAACCACGATCACGGGCGCAGCCAGCGTACGCCAGCCGAGACCCTTGATGATCCGCTCGATAGCTGTCAACGCGCCCTGCCCATCATTACCGGCCTTGATAAACAAGCCATAACCAAGTCCCTGGCTGTGCTCCAGGCAGGGGTAGTAGATGCGGTCAAAAAAGTATTTCAGAGCACCGGACATATAACCGAAATTCTCCGGCGTGCCCAAAAGGATGGCGTCAGCCCACAGCACATCATCCGCGCTCGCGGCAAGTGCATCGCGCGCGCGAACAATAATGGTCTCAAAAGCATCATCGCGGGCGCCGTCAATAACGGCCTCGGCCATCCTTGCTGTGCTACCGGATTGCGAGTGGTAGACGATGAGCAAATGTTTGGTGGTGGCAGACATAGAGATGCTGTTCCGCTAATCAACAGGTTCGAGTGCGAAATCGAGGGTCGCAGCTCATCTGGTATTACAGGACTGTCGACGGAAGTGTGAAAGTCCCGGCGTTGAGTAGCAAGCCGCGCGCGTGCAGCGGCAGTGCGGTGAAGACGTCGAGCATATTCTGATCCGTCTAGGCTGATTCGGAATTACTGACCACACTCGCCGTCGCGTTGACCTCAAGCCAGAAAGTGACGGGTCCATCGTTGACGAGACTCACTTTCATATCAGCACCGAAACGGCCGCTGCCGACGCGTGGATAAGCTGCGCGCGCGTTCTCCAATACCTCGGCAAACAATTGCTTGCTTTCCTGTGGTTCGGCGGCGGGCGTAAAACTGGGGCGTTTACCCTTGCGGGTGTCCGCAGCCAGGGTGAACTGCGGCACCAGCAACAGGCCGCCTTCGATGGCGCTCAGGGATAGATTCATGCGCCCTTGCGCGTCCGGGAAGACGCGATAGCCGAGGATGCGTTCGATCAGGCGCTGAGCTTCCAGACTGGTATCGCCGCGCTGGACGCCGATGAGCGCCAGCAAACCGCATTGAATGCTGCCGATAATTTCGCCTGAGACTTCGACGTGGGCTTTTTCGACGCGCTGGATAAGACCAATCAACCGACGTTTTCTGCCTTTTCACTGGAACGCGCCGTGCGCCTGCGATCGGGTTCGCGCAACTCACGTTTGCGCAGGCGAATCGCTTGCGGGGTAACTTCAACGAGTTCATCGTCGGCAATAAACTCAATCGCCTGCTCCAGATCGAAACGCACCGGCGGTGTGAGCAAAATATTCTCGTCGTTGCCGGCCGCACGAATGTTATTGAGCTGTTTCGCTTTCATGGGATTCACGACTAAGTCGTTATCGCGCGCATGGATGCCGACCAGCATGCCTTCGAATACTTCATCGCCGGGCTTAACAAACATGCGCCCGCGCTCCTGCAAATTGAACAACGCAAAGCCGAGCGCTTTACCGTCTGCGTTGGCAATCAGTACGCCATTTTTACGCGCCGCGATGGCGCCACCAGCGATCGGCCGAAAGCTGTCGAAGCTTGAGAACAATAAACCGTTACCAGCTGTCGCGGTCAGGAACTCGGTGCGAAAGCCGATCAAGCCGCGGGCCGGAATGGTGTAGTCGAGCCGAACCCGGCCAGTGCCGTCAGGTTGCATCGCCGTAACTGTTCCGCGTCTTAATCCGAGGCGCTCCATCACCGAACCCTGATATTCGCTGGGGACATCGACAACCAGTTGTTCGAACGGCTCGTGCGCAACGCCGTCGACGGACTTAACGATGACTTGCGGGCGGCCGACGCAAAAAGCGAAGCCTTCACGGCGCATATTTTCGATCAATATCGACAAATGCAGCTCGCCGCGTCCTGAAACCAGAATCACCTTCGGGTCGTTGGTCGGCTCAACTCGCAGGGCGACGTTATGAATCAATTCACGCTCGAGCCGCTCGATAAGGTTGCGACTGGTCACGAACCGGCCTTCACGACCCGCGAATGGTGAGTCCGAAACCTCGAACGTCATCGACACCGTCGGTTCATCGACCGACAAGGCCGGTAAGGCCTCGGGATGCGCCGGATCACACAATGTGTCTGAGATACGCAGGTTCTCAATCCCAGTGACGCAGATGATGTCACCCGCTTCGGCAAACTCGCGCACCTCACGCTTGAGCCCCTGAAAGCCAAGTACCTCGAGGACTTTGCCGCGTCGAGATTTGCCTTCAGCGTCCAGAATCACCAATTGCTGACTGGTTGCGATGCGTCCGCGCTTAATGCGTCCGATGCCAATCGCGCCGACATAGCTTGAGTAATCGAGCGAACTTATCTGCATTTGCAGCGGGCCGCCGAGTTCCACTTCCGGCGCCGGCACCTGTTTCACGATGGTGTCGAAAAGAACCTGCATGTCGGTTTCCGGGCCATCCGGGCTAAGGCGGGCGTAACCCTGGGTCGCGGACGTGTAAATGACCGGAAAGTCGAGTTGTTCGTCACTGGCGCCGAGTCTGTCGAACAGATCAAACGTCTGGTCCAACACCCAGTGTGGCCGAGCGCCATCCCGATCACATTTGTTAATGACCACCAGCGGGCGCAGACCGCAGTCAAAGGCCTTTTGGGTCACGAAGCGCGTCTGTGGCATCGGTCCGTCAACCGCATCGACGAGTAACAATACCGAATCGACCATCGAGAGTATGCGTTCGACTTCGCCGCCGAAATCAGCGTGACCAGGGGTGTCGACAACGTTAATACGATGTTCTTGCCAGGTCAGAGCGGTATTCTTGGCCAGAATTGTGATGCCGCGCTCGCGCTCGAGATCGTTGCTGTCCATGACCCGTTCGGCCGCGTTAGAACGGCGTGGGTCAAGTGAGCCCGACTGTTTGAGCAGCTCATCGACGAGGGTCGTTTTACCATGGTCGACGTGAGCGACGATGGCGATATTGCGTAGCATTTCAGCGGACATGGCTTATGGTGCGTCATTAGGGAAGGGGAAGGGCAATCGCTGCCGCGCAAAGGCGGCCCGGCGGCGGCGAGGCGCGGCATTATACGCGCGAAACAGCGGCGAGCGAGCTAATTAGTCGTGAAGAAGATTTATGTGAGCGCCGATCCGGTCCAATGTGGCTGGCTGGAGTCGTTATTGCAGGCCAGCAATATCGAGTGTCTGGTGCGCAATCGATTTCTCGGTGGTGCCATCGGCGAGCTGCCTATCAACGAGGCGTGGCCCGAAATTTGGGTCGTCAATGATAACGATGAGGCACGCGCCGAAAGTGTGATTGCCGACGCCCTGGCGCCACTTTTGGTCACTGAGGACTGGCGCTGCGCGGGCTGTCAGGAATGGGTCGAAGGCCAGTTTGGCAGTTGTTGGCAATGTGGACACGTCCGTGAGTCGAATCCGGCAGCGTAGCGCACGGAACCGTTTCCACGCTGCCGAGTCGAGCCCTTTTGACGGGTTAACCCTGGACCCACGGCAAGTCGTGAAACTTCCAGCCGCCGACCTTGCCACGGTGACCCGCAGCGTCTTTGTCCCCCTCAAAACCTTCTTCGACGTTATACAGATTGGTGTAGCCGGCACCAGCAAGAACCGTGGCTGCGGCCATTGAACGGACGCCACTGCGACAGATAGCCAGAATCGCACAATCATGCGGGTCGCCGTCGCGGTCAGCCAATGCGGCCGTCACCTGGGTGACGAATTCACTGTTCTCATTCCAGTCTGGATAGTCCTTCCAGATGACGTTGACCGCCCCGTCGGGGTGACCGACATAGTCGAACTCAACTTTAGAACGCACGTCCACGAGTAAGGCCTTAGGGTCTTTAGCAAGGACACTCGCGGCCTCGGGTGGGGAAACACGTTTGATCTCGATATCGGTCATGAGGGTTGCCGTCATTGTCTATACAGTGTGCTTAAGTCTAGCGCCAGAGAGGGAATGCTTCACGTATAATTCGCTGGTCCCGGATGCCCCGACGCCGTGCAGCATCTAACGTTAATGGTCGCTGGCTTTAAGCAGCACGATTTCCCTCTCCGAGGCCGCGTGATTGAACGTCACCGGCCGCTCAGATAGCTACTGTCAATTCATGTCGATTTCCCGCCCCGCAACGATTGCCGCCGTCGATCTCGGATCGAATAGTTTCCATATGATTGTGGCGGCCACCACGGACGACGACTTTCGCGTGATCGATCGCATGCGAGAGGTGGTCCGTCTGGCGGCCGGGCTGGACAGCGACAACAAACTTACTGACGAAGCCATTTCAAGAGCGCTCGCATGCCTGGAACAGTTTGGCGAGCGCATCCGCGGACTGAGTTCGGATTCTGTGCGAATTGTCGGAACGAATACGTTGCGCAAGGCGCGTAACTCGAGCACTTTTATTCGCCAGGCAGAGGCGGCACTGGGCCATCCGATTGATATTATTTCGGGCATTGAAGAAGCTCGAATGATTTATCTCGGGGTAGCACACGGCCTCGATGATGCCGCCGAACAACGCTTGGTGATGGATATTGGTGGTGGTAGTACCGAGTTCATCCTGGGTCGCCGTTTTGATCCGCTGTTTACCGAGTCAGTTCATCTTGGCTGTGTGAGTCATAGCGCCGCCCATTTCGCGGATGGGAAAATAACCGAGAAGCGTTTTCGCGACGCTGAGATAGCGGCCCGGCAGGAACTTGAAACTTTCGAGTTCCGTTATCGTCAACGCGGATGGCAATCCGTCATCGGCGCTTCGGGCACGATTCTCGCAGTGCTCGAAATAGTTTTGCAGGAGCGCTGGAGCACCGAGGGGATTACCGCACAGAGCGTCGCTGCTCTACGGGCGCACCTGATTGAGGCCGGACATGTCGAAAAAGTGTTTCTCAAAGGCCTGACTGATGAGCGGCGGTCCGTCATAGCCGGTGGCGTGGCGATTTTGTCGGCAGCATTCGCGGCCCTTGATATTGACGTCATGCGGGTCAGCGATCAGGCGCTGCGCGAAGGGTTACTTTACGACCTGCTTGGACGCATTCATCAGGAGGACGTCCGCGAACGCACCATCGGAAAACTGGTCGAACGTCATCAAATCGATGTTGATCAAAGTCAGCGGGTCGCTGCGACCGCCTTGCGTTTGCTCGATGAAATCGCCGGCCCGTGGTCTCTCAATGGCGACGACGTCAGACGCCAGTTGCGCTGGGCTGCGACCCTGCACGAAATTGGCTTATCGATTGCCCACAGTCATCATCACAAACACGGCGCCTATCTCCTCAGCAATCTTGAGATGCCCGGTTTTTCGCGCGGCGAGCAGCGCCGACTTGCGGCGCTGGTGCGCGGACACAGGCGCAAGCTACCGCAAGATGTTTTCAAAAGTCTGCCACGGGAACAGGCTGACCTGGCACTGCATCTGTGTGTCGTGATGCGCCTGGCGATAGTGCTGCATCGCCGCCGCAGCGAACAGGCCTTGCCGCCACTTAAGCTCATGGTCGACAACGCAAGTTTGAAACTTGTTTTCCCGGCGCAATGGCTGGACGCTCATCCTTTAACCCACGCCGATTTGGCCTCCGAAGCAGGCTATCTTAAAGCCGCCGGCATCAAGCTGAAGTATCGTTAAGCGCTCGAAGTTTTTACGCCCGACAGCATCCTGTTCGGCGTTCATTCAGATTGTCGACCGAATCACGGTGATCTTTCGACAGACGGCTCAGGCCGGCGGTCCGGCTGCTCGGTAAGAATTTTCGGAGCGACGATTAATCGCCCGAAAGACCAGATCGGTTCAATCTGCGAGAGCATCCAGGAGCCGCTGTTGGGCATTGCGCGGACGCGAGGAGCCCGGACTGCTGCGCACGTAGCTGCCGTCGCTGCGCAACAACCAGGCATGAGTATTGTCTGCGACGTAATTGTTGAGACATTCCTTCACAATCCGTTGACGCAGGCGTTTGTCTTCGATCAAAAAGGCAACCTCGACACGGCTGAACAAATTGCGTCCCATCCAGTCGGCACTGGACAAATAAACTTCCTGCGTCCCGTCATTATGGAATGAGTAAACCCGCTCATGCTCGAGAAACCGACCCACGATCGAACGCACGCGAATATTCTCTGAAACGCCTTCTACGCCTGGCCGCAACGCGCAGACGCCGCGAATGATCAGGTCGATGCGCACGCCCGCCATCGACGCCGCATATAAAGCGTCGATCGTTTGCACTTCCGACAGAGAATTCATTTTCACCATGATGCGCGCTTGCTTACCTGCGCGCGCGAATTCGGCTTCGCGGTTGATCAACTCAATTACCGTGCGATGCATGGTGAATGGCGAATGCAGCAATTTTTTGAGCTTGCCGGTACGCCCAGGTGCGGTGAGTTGGTGGAACACCTTTTGCACATCGACACCAATGGTGCTGTCACTGGTAAACAAGCCATAGTCGGTATACAAACGCGCTGTATCGGCGTGGTAGTTGCCGGTTCCCAGATGGACGTAGCGACGCAATTGCTTGCCTTCGCGGCGTACTACGAGGATGAGTTTTGCGTGCGTCTTATGCCCGACGATGCCATACACCACGTGTGCTCCGGCCTCTTGCAATCGGGTTGCCAGATCGATGTTGGCTTTCTCGTCAAAGCGCGCCTTGAGCTCAATGACGACAGTGACTTCCTTGCCGCGGCTGGCCGCTTCAAGTAATGCCTTTACGATGGCCGAGTCCGGTCCCGTGCGATAGAGCGTTTGCTTGATAACAACAACGTCCGGATCGCGAGCAGCCTGAAACAGAAAATCGGTGATTGGGGTGAAAGATTGAAACGGGTGATGGAGCAATACATCACCGCGTCGAATGACTTCGAACATGTCGGAGTTGCGGGTCAGGCGAAGCAGACGTCCGGGTTGAAAAGGTGGATATTTCAGATCGGGTCTGTCGACCATATCTGGCACGGCCATCAAGCGCGTGAGATTTACCGGTCCGCTACAACTGTAGACATCCTGCTCTAACAGATTAAATTCATGCATCAAACGGGTGCGCATTTCTTCTGGGCACTCACTGGCGACCTCAAGTCTTACCGCGTCACCGAACCGCCGCTGGTGTAGTTCGCCTTCAAGTGCTTGCAGCAAATCCTCGACTTCCTCGTCGTCCACAAACAAATCACTATTGCGAGTGACACGAAATTGGTAACAGCCGTTGACCCGCATGCCCGGGAAAATATCGTCGACGTGGGCGTGGATAATTGATGACAGGAAGACGAATTCATGCGGGCCGCTCGCGTGACTTTCCGGGATGTTGATGATGCGTGGCAGCGCGCGCGGGGCCTGCACAATCGCGACCACGGAATTTCGACCGAACGCGTCTTTGCCTTCGAGCGAGACCAGAAAATTCAGACTCTTGTTGAGAATGCGCGGGAACGGATGCGAGGGATCGAGCCCAATCGGACTCAACACTGGCATCAGTTCGCGATTGAAATAACGCCGCACCCATGACGCCTGTTTGGCATTCCACTGCGAGCGGCGATGAAACTGAATCGATTGATTCTCCAGCAGCGGTAGCAGCTCGTCATTGAGTACTCGGTACTGTTCTTCGACCAGAGCATGCGCGGACTCGCTAATCGCACGTAACTGCAGCGCTGGTGGGATCTGATCCGGACCGCTTTGCGCGGCCGCGAACGCGACCTGTTGCTTCAGACCGGCGACGCGTATTTCAAAAAATTCATCGAGGTTGCTGCTCGCAATGCACAGAAAGCGTAGACGCTCGAGCAGTGGGGTGTCCGTGTCGCGCGCCTGCTCCAACACCCGACGGTTGAATTCAAGCAGGCTGAGTTCACGATTGAAATAGAGTTCAGGGTCGCCAGGTTCGACGTTTTTTACATCCATGCAGGGCCTTATTGGGGCGGCGCGTTGCGGGCTATCCAAGTGCATTTCGTCATTGCTTTAGTTTAACATTGCGCGCCCTGTCGCAGCACCACTATCGCCCCTAACGGACAAGTTGGTATGGCAAAGAACAAACCCAAAAGCAATAAATCTCGCGGTAAAGCCAAGCTCGCAGACCAAGCTGACCGCCATGAGTTGTACGAGGCGGCGGTGCAGGGCGTCGAGTCCGAGATTGATTTCGTTGAAAAGGAATTTCTGGCACTGCGTGGGCGTCGGGCGCATTCGCTGCGTGAGGACTTTTGCGGCACGGGCAATTCGTCTTGCGAGTGGGTGCGTCGCCGTGTTGGCAATCACGCGATCGGCGTCGACCTGGATGACAGCGTTCTGGCCTGGGGACAACAACATCACGTGGCCGGGCTGAAGCCCGCCCAGCGCGAGCGCATTCAGCTGCTGCACGACGATGTGATGACGGTGGATACGCCACCCCAGGACGTCGTTGTAGCAATGAACTTCAGTTATTGGTTGTTCAAAACGCGCGACGCCTTACGCGATTATTTCAAACGCGCGCATGCCGCATTGATTGATGACGGCGTGATGTTTGTCGATTGCTATGGTGGATACGACGCGTTTCGCGAGCTCAAAGAGAAGACCGCGCACGAAAATTTCACCTATGTGTGGGATCAGTCGTCTTACAACCCCGTCAACGGGGAGATGCTTTGCCACATTCATTTTCGCTTTCCTGACGGTTCACAAATGAAGAACGCGTTTAACTACGATTGGCGGTTATGGACCCTGCCGGAGATTCGCGAAATCCTCGCGGAAGCGGGTTTTTCACGCTCGGTCGTTTACTGGCAGGGATGGGATGAGGACGGAGAAACCGGTAGTGGCGAGTTCGACCCGGTGGAGTCAGCGGACGCCGATGCGGGCTGGATTGCCTACGTCGCGGCTCTCAAATAGGCCCTATAGCGCGCCAGCGGCACGTGTTTCTCAGGTTGTCATAAGACTGTAACAATTACCTTGCACAATGGTCCGGACTAGCCAGCGCACCGATAAAGTAAGCGGACCACAATGCGCTTAGCGGCCGTCTGGGAGGGGGTTAGCGGATCGTCAGGCGCAATTGCCCGGCGGCTTCTTTTCTCGACATCCATCCAGTTTTGCTGAGTTCTCATGCCATCTACTGACCCAGAACTGGATCTTGGTGAAACGCTCGATTTGAGCGCTGAGCGGCCGCGTCGCGAACGATTCCGAATCCTCAAAGACCGCCTCTTTGCAACCATTATGGGTATCGGCGGTGTGGCGGTCATCCTCGCCATACTTTTGATATTCATCTACCTGTTCTACGTCGTTGCACCACTTTTCGCGTCAGCTGAGATCGCGTTCAACGGGCAGTTAAAACGCTCCGATGGGACTGAAGTCGCGCACGTCGCACTCGATGAATATGGCGAGGTGGGCCTCGAAATCAGTCCCTCCGCGGGCTTCCGCTTTTTCTCTGTCGCAGACGGCAAGCTCATCACGAGTGGTAACTTGCTTGGCGACGGTCCGGCCGCGCACAAGGGCAGTGCGTTGGCGTTTGGCGCACCTTCCAATCGCACGCTGTTCGCCGCTACCGCTGATGGCCGGGTGACGGTGGCGCAAGCCGATTACGCCATCAGCTATCCCGATGATGTGCGTGCGATTACGCCGAGCATCGTGTACCCGCTCGGGGCGGAGCCCCTCGTCGTCGACCCCCAGGAACAGGGCATTCGTCTGCTCGCGGGTCAAAGTAGCGAAGAGGAGACGACCCTGGTCGCGATAACCGATGACGGGCGGGTCGTGCTCTTGCATGTGTTGGTGGAGCGCTCATTTCTGGACGATGAGGTCACGCTTGAAACGACGCAGTCTGAACTTAGCGTCGACGGGACCGCGATCACGCACATTGCACTCGATATCGATCAGCGCGAACTCTATCTGGTCAGCGCCGGGGGTCTGCTCAGCCTGTTTGATGTCAGTGATAAAGCTGATATCCAACTGCTTGACCGAATTACGGTGGTCGCGCCGGAACGACGCGTCACCGCACTGGCGTTTCTGGCCGGGGGTATCTCTATCTTGATCGGCGACGACAGCGGGGCCATCGCGCAGTGGTTTCCGGTCCGGGATGCCAACAACAACATCAGCGTCGCGCGGGTGCGTGAATTTACGGCCTTACCTGGCGCAATCACCAATATCGCCCCAGAGTATTTCCGCAAAGCTTTCGCCGCTATCGATGGCGAAGGCAATCTGGCGCTCTATCACACCACTGCCGGGCGCCTGATTCTGAGCGAGGCGACCGGGCACAACGGCACTACGGCGCTGGCCTTATCGCCACGGGCGGACGCTGCCTTAATCGCGACTCATGGCGGGGAATTCGCCAATTACCAGATCGCGAACGAACATCCGGAAGTATCCTTTCACTCGCTCTGGCAGGAAGTCTGGTACGAGAGCCGCGAGCAGCCGGAGTATATCTGGCAGTCGTCATCGGCGAGCAGCGATTTCGAACCCAAATTCAGTCTCACACCGTTGACCTTCGGTACCATCAAAGCATCCGTGTACTCAATGCTTTTTGCTGTTCCGCTGGCCGTTCTCGGTGCCATTTATACGGCCTATTTCATGACACCGGCATTGCGCAATATCGTCAAACCTTCAATCGAGGTGATGGCCGCCCTGCCGACTGTGATTCTGGGTTTTCTGGCTGGACTCTGGCTGGCCCCGCTCATCGAGCGAGAATTGCTGGGCCTGTCGTTGGCGCTCGTTGTCGTACCCCTGGCTGTTGTTGCAGCAGCACGTATTTATTCCTGCGTGCCGGAGCGGCTGCGACGATTTACTCCCGAGGGCTGGGAAGCACTGTTGCTGGTGCCCGTACTCATACTTGCAACCTGGGCGAGCCTGAGCAGCGGAAGCGTGCTCGAAGTGTGGTGGTTTGGCGGTAGCCTGCCGCAGTGGCTAAACGATCAATTCGGCATCACCTATGACCAGCGAAACTCGCTGGTGGTTGGTATAGCGATTGGGTTTGCCGTAATCCCGACGATTTTTTCGATCAGCGAAGACGCCGTATTCAGCGTGCCACGCTCACTCACCATGGGATCGCTGGCGCTGGGTGCGACACCCTGGCAGACCGCTCTGCGCGTGGTCCTGCTGACCGCCAGTCCGGGTATTTTCTCAGCCATCATGATCGGCATGGGGCGCGCCGTTGGCGAAACGATGATTGTGCTGATGGCGACCGGCAACACGCCCATCATGGACCTGAATATTTTCCAGGGTTTTCGCGCTTTGTCGGCAAACATTGCCGTTGAAATGCCAGAATCGGAAGTTCACTCAACCCACTATCGGGTGTTGTTTCTTGCCGCACTGGTGCTGTTCCTGGTGACTTTTGCGGTCAATACGGTGGCTGAAGTCGTGCGCCAACGCCTGCGACGCAAATACGCGAGTTTGTGATGGCAGCACCGGACCCGGAAAAATCCTTACTCGGCTGGTTCCGCTCTGGCATGCCATGGATCTGGCTGACTGCCGGCACTGTGAGTTTCAGTTTGATCATGGTGTTCGGTTTGCTTTTGCTGATCACCTTGCGCGGCATGGGGCATTTCTGGCCACACGACGTTGCACGTTTACATTTGATTGAAGGCACCGACGTGCCCTATGCGTTGGGGCAGATCGTCGACCGCGAAACCGTGACCGCGGCGCGCGTGAAAGCGCTTGGAATTGAAGTTCCCCCGGGGCGGGATTTCGTTGACCGCTATCTGCTCAAGATTGGCAATCGCGACGTTAACGGTTTCGATTTCAAATGGTTCAGCGAAGCCGAGTTTACCGGGATGGACTATCCGCCGGACGTCTTTGTTGCCGAGCGCGAAGAATGGGGGAATTTTTACGGCTACCTGGAAGGCGTTAAGGAATCCGGCGAATTGGTAGCCAGTGGTGAGCAAGCATGGCCAGCCTTGCGCGAACGGCTGGCGCGTAAACAGGTGCTGAAAGCGCGCATCAGTGCGATCGAGAAACACACCATGGGCAAGGTCAGCGCGACCCTTGAACGCCTGCGTCTGCAACGTCGAGCGCTGCAGCTTGATGGTGCGCCAACTGACGATCCGCGGTACGCGGATCTGGAGGCGGTCGGCCGTAGCCAGGACGAGATTTACAACCGGCTCAGCGAGGAACTGGCGGTGCTGTACGGCGAGATTGTTCGCGACACCATCACCGTGCGCACGATCGACGGCGCGGTGACTGATCTGAACGTCCAGACTCTGGTGCGCGTGTTTGCACCGAATCGCATGAACGTGGTGGAGAAGCTGCGGCACTACGGCTCAAAAATAGCTGAGTTCTTGCTTGACGACCCGCGCGAGGCGAATACCGAAGGTGGCGTATTCCCAGCCATCTTCGGCACTGTCCTGATGGTCTTGCTGATGTCAGTCCTGGTGACCCCGTTTGGCGTCATCGCTGCGATTTATCTGCGCGAATACGCCCATCAGGGCACGCTGACACGCATTATTCGCATCGCGGTGAATAACCTGGCCGGGGTACCTTCAGTCGTTTACGGCGTATTCGGCCTTGGTTTTTTCGTGTATTACGCCGGCGGTACGATCGATCAGTTGTTCTTCCCCGAGGCCCTGCCCGCCCCGACCTTTGGCACGCCGGGCATGTTGTGGTCGTCGCTGACGCTCGCCTTGCTGACGGTACCGGTTGTCATCGTAGCGACCGAAGAGGGGCTGTCACGCATTCCGCGCAGCATCCGTGAAGGGAGCCTCGCGCTCGGTGCAACAAAGGCCGAGACGCTATGGCGCACGGTGTTGCCGATGGCAACGCCAGCCATGATGACCGGCCTTATTCTCGCGGTCGCGCGCGCTGCCGGCGAAGTCGCGCCGCTGATGATGGTCGGTGTGGTTAAGCTCGCGCCGTCCTTGCCGCTGGATGGCAGCTTTCCGTTCTTACACCTTGATCGTAAGTTCATGCACCTGGGTTTCCATATTTTTGATGTCGGATTTCAAAGTCCGAATGTCGAAGCTGCACGCCCATTGGTTTATGCCACGTCATTGTTACTGGTGATCATTATCGTCACGCTTAATCTTGCCGCGATCACAATTCGAAACCGTTTGAGGGACAGGTACAATGCAGCAGAAACCTGAGCCACACAGGGAGGCGACGGACATCTCGAACAATCCCGCCAACGCAGGCTTAAGCCGCCGCGTGGATGTCGACGCCCTGCGCGGCAGCCACGGCGCGCAAACGCAAGAAGCCGATCTCCCCATTTGCATCGACGTCAAAAATCTCAATCTGTTCTACAGCGAAAAGCAGGCCCTGCGCGATATCAACCTGGTGATCCCGGAGAAACGGGTGACCGCGTTCATCGGTCCCTCAGGCTGCGGGAAATCGACGCTGCTACGTTGCTTCAATCGGATGAACGATTTGATAGACAACGTGCGCATCGACGGCGAAGTTAATCTGCAGGGAGAGAACATTTTCGACGCCAGTATCAATATCGCCACCCTGCGACGGCGCGTCGGTATGGTGTTTCAAAAACCTAACCCGTTCCCGAAGTCGATTTACGAGAATGTCGCCTACGGATTGCGAATTCAAGGTATCAAGGCGCGCCGGGTTCTCGACAAAGCAGTGGAGCGCTCGCTACGCCGGGCAGCGCTGTGGGACGAGGTGAAAGACCGCGTTCACGATAGCGCGCTCGGATTGTCCGGTGGTCAGCAGCAGCGCCTGGTGATTGCCCGAGCGATCGCAATCGAGCCCGAAGTCTTGCTGCTCGACGAGCCTGCCTCGGCGCTCGATCCGATTTCGACGCTTAAAATCGAAGAACTTATCTACGAGCTGAAGAATGACTACACCATCGTCATCGTGACCCACAATATGCAACAGGCCGCACGTGTATCCGACTTTACCGCATTCATGTACATGGGCGATTTGATCGAAGTCGGATCCACCAAGGCCCTGTTCACCGCGCCTGAGAAAAAACAGACCGAGGACTACATCACTGGACGCTACGGGTGAGCACATCCGTCGATGGCGAATTGGTGAATGAGTCACGCAGTCTTTGTTAGCGAAGGAAACCGTATGAGCACGTCGCGGATACCGCACCATATTTCCCAGCAATTCGACAACGAGCTGGAAGATATTCGTTCCAAAGTGTTGGCAATGGGCGGGTTGGTTGAGAATCACCTGAAGAAAGTTCTTGCGACTCTGTCCGATGGCGATTTTGAGAACGCCGAGTATGTTGCGGTCAACGATTTCCAGGTCAACTCACTGGAAGTCGAGATCGATAGCGACTGCACTGACATCTTGCTGCGGCGTCAGCCAGCCGCCGGGGATTTACGTCTCGTGCTGGCAGTCAGCAAAACCATTACGGACCTCGAACGCATCGGCGACGAGACTGAGAAAATCGCACGCCTGATTTTGCAGCTGTCGGAACCCAGCGCACTGAAAACTTATTACGTTGGCATGCTGTCCATGGGTAACCATGTTTTGCAAATGCTGCATCGGGCGCTCGACGCGTTTGCGCGCATGGACTCGACAGCGGCATTTGCAGTCGCGCGTGAAGATCGCGAAATCGATGCAGAGACCGATGTGATTATGCGCAACCTGATCACATTCATGATGGAAGACCCGCGCGCCATTTCGCCGGTTCTCGATGCGGTACTCGCATTGCGCGCGCTCGAGCGTATCGGCGACCACGCTCATAACATTTGCGAGAACGTCATTTACCTCGTCGAAGGCAAAGACGTGCGCCATGTAGCGTTGGAACAGGTTGAAGAGGAGTTGCGCCAGCGCAATCGCTAGTTTGCGCGATACGAATCTGCGCGTGACGCGCTGGACGAGAGCCCAGGAGTTTTTTTACCCCAGCCTGCTAACCGGCGTCACGCCGGGATTGCGACCCGGCGGCCTCGGAAGCGTAAATCTGTGCGGGTGGGAAATCGGCACTAAAACGACTGCCACTGCCAATGGTGCTGGTGATACTCAAGCTCGCTTGATGGTGCGCCAGTACGTGTTTGACGATGGCGAGCCCAAGGCCGGTACCACCGACACCATTGGCGCGTAGGCGGGACGGATCAACCCGATAAAAGCGCTCGCACAATCGGGCGATATGTTCTTCCCCGATACCAATGCCTTTGTCTTCGACCGCAAAATGAGCGCCATCCTTGTCGCGATACCAGCGAATGCTGATCACACTGCGCGGCGGACTGAAGTGGACGGCGTTGAAGACCAGATTGGAAAACGCACTGAAGAGCTCCGCTCGAGCGCCATTCAGGTGAATATCGCTAGCGGCTTCGAGCGAAAACAGATGTTCTTTGTCGCCGCTTAAAGCGCGCGCCTGAGCGTGAATCTCTGTCAACATGCCCGCCACGTCCACACGTTCCGGTTCGCGCACGGCGGTTTCCGATTCGAGGCGAGACAGCAGCAACAACTCCTCGACCAAATTGCTCATGCGCGTGGCATGACTGGACATCTGTTCCAGCGCCAACTCCCAGCCCGGTGGGCATTCGTCACCGCGGTCGATGAGATTTTCCAGATAACCGCGGATCACAGTCAGTGGGGTACGCAATTCGTGCGACACGTTCGCCACGAAGTCACGACGAGTCTGATTGGCCCGGTACATTTGCGTGACATCGCGCGCCACCAATAAACGTTGATTACTGCCGTAGGGTGCGGTCACAACGCTCAGTTGTCGTTCGCTATCGATGGGGCTTTCGATTTCGATGGTGTCGCTGCGCGACGTAGCCCGCTCCTGCATGAATTTACGCAGACGCGGTTCTCGAAACAGATTCGTCACCCGTTGGCCGGCGTCGGTCGGCCATTTCACCCCCAATACGGCACGCGCAGCGTCATTTGCCCAACGAACTTCATCCTGATTGTCGAGTACGACGGTGGCATCGGGTAAAGCGCGTGTGGCTTTACGAAATTGGCGAAGATACGCGCTGAGCTTCTTTTTGCGTTTTTTGTGGCGTTCACGGAGGTAGTCAATTTCGAGCGACAAGTCTTCGACAATACCGCTACGCTCGGGAGCGGAATAGGTTTTCCGGTTGCGTAACCATTTCAGCAGATGTGCAAGGTCGCGATGCACAATGGAAATGTAAACGAGGGCGCCGGCCAGCAAACCCCACGACGCTGCACCGACAGTCAGGCCGACTGCCAGTCCGAGAAGCATTAACGTGCCAAGCCGCCACAAATCTCTCGACTGCATGAGATTCCCTTAGCGCCAACGAGCGATAGACGTGATTATCCCGCTTTTTAGGTGCGACATGAAGCGGCGCGCGATTTATCCCAGACGCGTCGAAAACCGATAGCCGACGCCGCGCACGGTTTGTACGAACACGTCGCAATGGTGCGGCTCGAGAATGACGCGTAGGCGGCGTATATGGACGTCGACCGTGCGATCTTCAATATATGTATTTTCTCCCCACACGCCGTCCAGCAGCTGGCTGCGCGTGTAGACCCGTTCAGGGTGACTCATTAGAAAATGCAGCAATTGAAACTCAGTTGAACTCAGCGCGAGGGTGCGGCTATCGCAGGTAACCCGCTTCGTTTCTGCATTGAGAGTCAACGGCCCGGCTTGGAGTTCGCTGGATTGCTCAGCCGCCGGTCGTAAACGGCGAAAAATCGCGCGCACGCGAGCCAAGAGTTCGCGAGAGGAAAAAGGCTTGGTAATGAAATCGTCGGCGCCGCTATCGAGGCCTCGCACGCGGTCGTCTTCTTCGCCCCGCGCGGTAAGCATGATGATAGCGATGTCTTTGGTCTTCGAATCGCGGCGCAAGCGGCGCGCCAAATCGAGGCCGCTCAAGCCGGGCAGCATCCAGTCGAGGAGAATTAAGTCGGGGCGCGCTTGTTCGATTACAGCCAGCGCCGCGTCAGCGTCTGCCGCTTCAAAAAGCTCGTAACCCTCGCCGCTGAGAGTAAAGCTCAAAACCTGCCGGATAGCAGGTTCATCGTCGACGATGAGCACCGTTTTGGCCATATCAGAGAGTCATTCACAGCGAGTTCGGAATATCGATCGTACAATAAAAGTACTACAGCTTAATGAAATTACCACGATTTCGTCGCCCTTCTGGCGTCGCGCAACGCCGAATGAGAAACGCCATGCGGGAGAAATTCCCTAGATAGGGCACGCGCCGGGCGCACTTTCGGCTCGCTGCGAATTCATTGCGTGGGTAGGCTTTACTACACGTTCGCGGTGTCGGCACTGGGCCGACAAGCGCGAAACTAATGGAAAATTAAGGAGACATGGATATGTCAAAACTCAAAGCTCTGTGTACAGTCGGTTTGCTGTTATCGAGCCTTGCGCTCAGCGCGGCCGACCGACTCGACTTGAATTCTGCTGACGCGGAAACCCTCGCCTCTATTATCGTCGGCATCGGGCCGGCCAAGGCTGCGGCAATCGTTGAATTTCGCAGTCAGCACGGTCCCTTCAAGTCGGTTGATGATTTGCTTTTGGTTAAGGGTATTGGCGAAGCGACGGTTGCCAATAATCGTGAGCGATTGACCGCAGGGAATCCGTAACGCGTTAGTTTTTAGCCCTCCTCAGGCTTGGCCGGCGTTGTTTTCTCGCCGGCTTTTTTTTGCGCGCGTTCTGGGCCTGCTGTATGCTCGGCGCCCGAATAATTCCCTGTCGCCAGTCGATGTCGAGCGCTAACTCGCGGCGCTCGATTACCGCCCTGGCCGCACAATCGAAAGGCCGCCGAAGAGCGCGAAAAATTCATGCAGGAGCTTCTCACAGACCGGTACGAGCCGGACAAGATCGAACCGGTGATACAGCAGCATTGGGCCGAGAATGCTGTGTTCAAGGTCAGTGAAGACCCCTCTCGAGAAAAGTTCTACTGCTTGTGTATGTTCCCTTACCCGAGCGGCCGCTTGCACATGGGGCACGTGCGGAATTACACGATCGGCGACGTAATTTCGCGCTACCAGCGCATGCTGGGCAAAAACGTGCTGCAGCCCATGGGCTGGGACGCATTCGGACTACCCGCTGAAAACGCAGCTATCGAGAACAACGTGCCGCCTGCCGAATGGACGCGTTCCAACATTGCTTATATGCGTGCGCAACTGGAGCGTCTTGGCTTCGCCTACGATTGGGACCGCGAACTGGCCACATGCGAGCCTGATTATTATCAATGGGAGCAGTGGTTCTTTACCCAGCTTTACGAAAAGGGTCTGGTTTACCGTGACACGGCAGTGGTCAATTGGGACCCGGTTGATCAAACCGTGCTGGCGAATGAGCAGGTCATCGACGGTTGCGGCTGGCGCTCTGGCGCACCCGTTGAGCGGCGTGAGATTCCACAATGGTTTCTCAAGATCACGGCCTATGCAGATGAACTGCTCGACGAGCTCGAGCGCATGGACGATTGGCCGGAAGCTGTCAAAACCATGCAGCGGAATTGGATCGGTCGCTCTGAAGGCCTTTCAATTCGTTTCGCCCTCACTCGCGGTGACGGCGAACTCGAGGTCTTTACCACGCGTCCGGACACGCTTTACGGCGCGACTTATATGGCCGTCGCGCCTGAGCATCCGCTGGCAGCGGCAGCGGCGCAAAGTAACGCTGAGATTGCCGCATTCATTGAAGAAAGCCGCCACCAATCCACATCAGAAGCGGTACTGGAGAAGATGGAGAAGCGCGGTTTGCCGCTCGGCGTCAGCGTTGACCATCCCCTGACCGGTGAACCGCTACCGGTGTGGGTCGCGAATTTCGTTTTAATTGGTTACGGCACGGGGGCAGTGATGTCCGTACCCGCCCACGATCAACGCGACTGGGAATTCGCACGCAAACATGATTTGCCGATTCGACAAGTGATCACCCCGGCAGACGGTTCCACGGTAGACATCGAAGCAGGCGCCTCGGCCGACTACGGAATTTTGATCAATAGCGGTGCACGGGACGGCCTCGATTTCAAAGCGGCGTTTGATTCGATTGCAGGCGAATTGGAAGCAGCAGGCCGCGCCGATCGCCAGGTACAGTATCGACTGCGCGACTGGCTGGTATCGCGCCAACGCTATTGGGGCTGCCCGATCCCGGTGCTCTACGATGCTGACGGCAACGTCGTGCCGGAGACGGACGAGCGCCTGCCGATCACTCTGCCCGAAGATATCGTCGGTGAAGGGGTCGTCTCGCCGCTCAGCACGATGAGCGCTTTCATTGATGCACCCTTGCCTGACGGCGGCCGCGGACGTCGTGAGACGGACACCTTCGATACCTTCTTTGAGTCATCTTGGTACTTTTCGCGTTTTTGTTGCCCGGACGCTAACGCGATGGTCGACGAGCGGGTGGATTACTGGATGCCCGTGGATATCTACATTGGTGGTATCGAGCACGCTGTTTTGCATCTTCTGTACGCGCGCTTTTTTCATAAAGCGATGCGCGATGTGGGTCTGGTTAAATCTGACGAGCCTTTCAAGCGGCTGCTGACCCAGGGCATGGTGTGTAAGGAAACGTATTTTCGCGACGGCGCCAACGGGCGTAAGCAATATTTCAACCCTGGCGAAGTGGACGTCGAAACTGACGAAAAAGGCCGGGTGACTAGTGCGCGTCTGCGCAGCGACGGGACGTCAGTCGATATCGGTCCGGTGGAGAAGATGTCGAAATCGAAGAATAACGGCGTCGATCCACAAGCGCTAATTGATCGCTACGGGGCTGACACAGTGCGCCTGTACACCATGTTTGCTGCGCCGCCCGACCAATCCCTGGAATGGTCAGATAGCGCGGTTGAGGGTGCGTTTCGCTTCCTCAAATCCCTGTGGCGAATGACCAGCGAGCATATTGCCGGCGGAGTCCCGGGTCCTGCATCGATGACAGCGCTGAGCCCGGAGCTTAAAACCCTACGCCGGCACATTCACGAAACGATCGTTAAGGTGTCGGACGATATCAGCCGGCGCTACAAGTTCAACACCGCTATTGCGGCAGTTATGGAAATGGTCAATCACCTTGGTCGTATGCGGGGTGAAGACGACGCCAGCCGCGCGGTGCGTCAGGAAGGGCTGAGCGCCGCAGTGCAGCTGCTCGGCCCCATCGTGCCGCATTTTTCAGCGGTCCTGTGGACCGGGCTCGGGCACGCTGAAGAATTAACCGATTCTCCCTGGCCGCAAGCCGACGAAAACGCACTCGAGCGCGAAGAGATGGATCTGGTGGTGCAGGTGAATGGGCGAAAACGTGCTCTCATTCAAGTCGCAGCGAACGCTGATAAGGCAGCCTGCGAGGCTGCTGCGATGATCGACGAGAATGTGCTGCGCTTTACCGCAGGCAAAACGATCCGCAAAATCGTGGTCGTTCCTGGCAAGTTGGTAAACGTCGTCGTCGCGGATTGAACTATGTCCAAGGTTTCGAAAATTTGTCTTTTGATGGGTATCAGCTTCGCGCTGAGTGCTTGCGGCGGTTGGCATCTGCGTGGAAGCACGGATGAGTCCCGGGTTGATTTGAGCATTTACATCCAAGCCGCCGCGGCCAGTACCATTGGCGTCGCCATCCGCCGAGAACTCAAGAATCGCGGCGCGCGGGTTGCCCAAACCCGGACTGACGCCGACGCCGTTATCTCGGTTAGCGGGCAGCATTACGAGCGCAGGATTCTTTCTATTGACCCCGATAGCGGTAAAGTCCGCGAAATAGAACTGGCCCTGACGGCCGAATTTTCCGTCCGTGGCAAGGAAGGTGCGTTGTTAATACCGCGTGAGACTATCGAATGGCAGCTCGATTACGTTTTTGACGAAGGCTCGGTTCTTGGCACAAACGCCCAGGATGCGATTGGCCAGCGCGATCTTGCTGAGCTGGCGGCCACTGCAATGGTGTTGCGAATTCAATCGCTAAAGCTAGACGCAACGCCTACGATCGCTGAGTGATGCAACTGGGGGTCGATCGCCTGCTTGACCGCCTCGCCGCCGGCGAGCTCGACCCAACTTATTTCTTGTACGGGGAAGAACCTCTGCAGCTGTCCGAATGCGGCGACGAGGTGCGGCGACAGGCCCACAATGCGGGCATCGTGGAACGCCTGGTCTTCGATATCGACAGCGCCAGCGACTGGCAAGCGGTCAACGGTGAAACAAGTGCCATGTCCTTGTTTTCTGAACGGCGCTTGATAGAAATCCGTCTTGGCAACCGCAAGCCTGATAAAAACGGCAGCGCTGTGCTCGAGGCGATTGCCAAACGGTCAAGCGCAGACGACGTCTATCTGATATCGACCGGCAAACTTGACGGCAGCGCACGCAAGACGGCGTGGTTCAAGATGCTCGAAAAATCGACTGTCAGTGTCGCCTCCCGAGACCTGAAAGCCGCACAACTCCCGGCCTGGTTGGGGCGGCGGGCGGCGCGCTTCGGCAAACGAGTTTCGGCCGAAGCAGCGGCCCTGATTGCCGACCGAGTTGAGGGTAATTTGCTGGCGGCAGCACAAGAAGTCGAAAAACTATGCTTGTTAGTAGACGGCGAATCTATCGGCGAGCGCGATGTGTTGAGCGCCGTAAGCGACAGTGCGCGATATGACGTTTACCAGTTGGTCGATGCGGCCCTCGGTCGAGATTTACCACGCGCTTTACGCATCGCGCGCGGTTTGCGCGAAGAAGGTACAGAGCCGGTACTGGTGATATGGGCGCTGGGCCGCGAGCTGCGCCCGCTTGCGAATATGGCCAATAGTGTCGCGGAAGGCACTAGCGTTGCGGCAGCTCTGGAGCAGTACCACATCTGGAGTTCACGTAAGGGACTCATCGGTAGCGTGTTAAAACGCCTCGAGGCAGCGGAGCTTGCTGAAATCTTGAGTTATGCGAATTACATCGACACCGTCGTTAAAGGCGGGCGCAGTGGGGCGCCCTGGGACGATATTGAAATTCTGTTGTTACGAATTTGCGGAGTCGAAGGCGCAGCTCGGTTAACGCCGAATTATTGATCTGTGCGACACCCATCGGTTTCGCCGTATTGCGCCGTTTGCCTCTGTCACGTTGATGCTCGGGGGCGCGCTGGTGTTAGCCACGGCAGCATGTATGTTCGGACGGTGAGCGAGTTCCCCGTCGCGGCGCTCGAATTCGCCTGTTGAATATAGGTAAACTGCCGCCCGGACGTACTGTTACGCCCTCTGCCCTGGTACTACCCGACGTCGTAGTGTCAGCCTTCGAGCTTGAAAATCCCGGATACCCGAATGCCACCAATTGCTGAAAAGCTTATTGAAGACGATGTCCCGGCTTACGTGCTGAACCTCGCTCAGGCCGCCAAAGAAGCCAGCGCCGTCATTGCCTGTGCGCCAACAGCGCGTAAGAACGACGCATTGCGTGAAATAGCAGCGGCACTGCGCACGGCCAGTGCAGACATTCTTAGCGCGAACGACCACGACGTCGCCGCGGCCTCCGCATTGGAACCGGCCTTAGTAGATCGATTAAAACTAACGCCTGCCCGGGTTGAAGCGATGGCACAGGGTGTTGGCGATGTCGCGGATTTGCCCGATCCGATTGGCGAAATTACTGATTTGACCTATCGCCCCAGCGGTATCCAGGTCGGCAGAATGCGAGTGGCGCTTGGGGTTGTCGGCATCATCTACGAATCGCGCCCAAACGTGACTGCGGACGCGGCAGCGCTGTGCTTGAAATCCGGCAACGCGGCAATTCTACGTGGCGGATCTGAAGCGCAACATTCCAATCAGGCGATCGCCGCCTGTGTTCGCAGTGGACTCGAGGCAGCCGGACTGCCGGCAGCCGCGATTCAGGTGATGGCGACTACAGACCGTGCCGCGGTCGGACATCTACTGGCTCTAAGTGAGTTTGTTGACGTTATCGTGCCGCGCGGTGGCAAGGGACTCATCGAGCGGGTCAGTAAAGAAGCCACGATGCCGGTGATCAAACACCTTGACGGCGTTTGTCACGTTTTTCTTGATGATGCAGCTGATCGGGACAAAGCCGAACAAATCGCCTTCAATGCAAAGGCTCAGCGCTTCGGGACTTGCAACACCATGGAAACCCTTCTCGCGACGCCGACGGCGGCAACCGAGGTATTAGCCAAGGTGTGCACCGCATTGGCCGACGCAGGGGTCGAGCTGCGCGGTTGCGAACGCGCGCGCGCGTTCCATCCGGAGATGACTCTGGCGCAGGAAAGCGACTGGTACGAGGAGTACCTTGGGCCGATCCTTGCGATCCGCATCGTCGATGATTTAACCGCAGCGATCGCGCACATTCGACAGTATGGCTCGCAGCATACTGACGCCATCGTGACGGAAAACGTGAGCAACGCGCGGAGATTCCTGTCTGAGGTTGACTCTAGTTCGGTGATGGTTAACGCCTCGACTCGCTTCGCGGACGGTTTCGAGTATGGCCTCGGCGCTGAAATCGGTATCAGCACGGATAAATTTCACGCACGCGGCCCGGTCGGTCTGGAAGGTTTAACGTCGCAAAAATGGATCGTCTTCGGCGATGGCCACATTCGCCAATGAGAAACGTGCTGTTCGGGTTTGATCATGTCTGAGCCGGATGCGCCGATTGGCCTTTACGGTGGCACCTTCGATCCGGTTCATTGCGGCCATTTGCGCGTGGCCCTGGAAGCCGCTGACGCGCTCGGTCTGGAACAGGTCAGACTGTTACCCGTGAACGTACCGGGCCACCGGGCCCCGCCTGTGGCGAGCGTTAGCGATCGATGCGACATGCTTGAGGCCGCTGCGCAGCGACCGCTGATTGTCGATCGAAGCGAGATCGAACGGGGCGGCGTGTCCTATACCGTTGATACGCTGGAGGCACTGCGCGCGCAGTATCCGCGCCGGTCGTTGTGTCTCATTCTCGGGCTCGACGCCTATCAGGGTCTGCCGTCGTGGCATCGCCCGCATGACATCCTCGCTCTCGCGCACATCGTGGTCGCGATGCGACCTGACGTGCAGGGCGCGCCGCCGCCAGAACTTGACCTTTTAGCTGCGAATAAGCAGTCTGATGATGTGAATGAGCTGCGTACGAATCCCGCTGGTCGCATTTTTTTTCTAAGTATCCCGCTGCTGCCGATCGCCTCAAGCGATCTGCGCCAACGCCGGCGCAACGGCCACAGTATTCGTCACCTTGTTCCTGAATCTGTCGACGACATTATTCGACAACGCCGGTTGTATCTCTCATGAATGACGCTGTTTTAAGTACGTCTACGGCCCTCGCCGAACACATCAAAATCGCGCTTGAAGACGGTAAGGCGGTGGATATAACGGTCGTCAAAGTCGACGAGCTGACGTCCATCACCGACTACATGATCATCGCCTCTGGCCGCTCTACCCGGCAATTGAAAGCGCTAACCTCACGCGTGCGCGAAGCAGCCAAGAACGCCGACGCCCCACTGCTCGGCGTTGAGGGCGAACTGAGTGCCGAGTGGATATTGGCCGATCTCGGCGATGTCGTAGTGCATCTCATGCTGCCGGTCACGCGCGATTTCTATCAGCTTGAGAAGCTTTGGGAAGAGCGGCCTCAGGCCCAGTTGGAAATCGTTTGACGGACTTGGTGTGCTCATTGAGCTGATTTGCGTAGCCCGTCGCCCGCCGGCGTGGCTTAGCGAAGCGCGCCAGGAATATGCACGTCGCCTACCACGTACTTTTGCCCTTGAATTTGTTCATATCAACCCTGCCCGTGACGCACTCAGTGCCACGCAACGTCGCCACGAAGAGGGCGCGCGGGTTCTCAAACGTGTTGCATCGACATCACCGTTGATCGCACTCGAAGTGAACGCAGATCACTTGAGTAGCACCGGACTGGCAAGAAAGCTGGACGATTTTCGTGGGCGTTGCCAGCGTCTTGCGATTGTCATTGGCGGTGCTGACGGCCTTGATGAGGCGGTTATCAGTCGTGCCGTTACTAGCTGGTCTGTGTCACGACTCACACTGCCGCATCAGCTAATGCAGCTCCTCATGGCTGAGCAAATCTATCGCGCCTGGACGATTCTTGAAGGACACCCTTATCACCGTGCCTGACTTAGCAACGCTCGGCGTTCGCCGCGCGAATTGGCACCTTCGCCAGGGTGCACGAACGAGAGCCGGGCGACCATCGCATCCTCGGGCATTTGAGGTTCTGGCAGGAATGTCCTGTGCAACGCCGACGCTCGCTAAACCGCGATGCGTTCCGTTATCGCGGTATTGAGTGGCGAGCTAGAAGCGCATGTTGTACCTCGCCTCACGTTCGCCGCGTCGCGCCAAGCTGCTGGCCATGCTGGGCGTCGATTACACAGTCGTGGACGTGGAGGTCGATGAATCTGTACTGACCGGAGAACCTGCACGCGACTATGTCGAGCGCGTAGCGCGCATGAAAGCGTGCGCTGGGCAAAAGTCGGTGGGCGGCGGAAACACCATATTGGCCGCTGACACTACAGTCAGTCTCGACCAGCAACTATTCGGCAAGCCCGCTGATTTCGCTGATGCCGAGCGCATGTTGCGAGCGCTCAGTGGGCGATGGCATGACGTCCATACGGCGCTCGTGATGATCGACGAGCACAGCGCACAGACCTGCAAAGTGGTTAGCGCTCAAGTCGAGTTCGCCGATCTCCCGGACGCCACAATCGCAGCGTATTGGCGCACAGGGGAACCGCAAGACAAAGCCGGCTCTTATGCAATCCAGGGGCTCGGTGGTGCCTTTGTTCGGCGCCTGGAGGGCAGCTATTCCGGCGTCGTCGGTCTACCGATGACGGAGACTTGCGAAATGCTCGCAGCGACTGGAATTCGCTCCATCCTGTCAGCTTGATTGGGGCTGATTGGGATCCGCTGCAGGATGCAGCCAGGCGAACTACGATTCAAAAACGATGCCTGACGGAATTCATAGATACCGAAGGGGTCGAGTACCTGCTGCACTTGATACGAACCGGCGCCCGGCCCGTAGCGCAGCGGGCGTTTCGAACGGGCGTGCTTGCAGTTTGCTATACGTATTTACAATCACGCGGATTAAACCAGCGCGCACCGCGTCTGCGCCGACCGCGGCATTGAAAGCGCGGTTCAGCTGAGTTCGAAGCTGCTACTCAGGCGTTTCGGTACTGCGATGTTGGCCAGGGTCACGTAATCTGGCAGCCCGTCGACGTAAGGCGGGTAATCCTCTCCGGCAATCAACGGCGTCAGGTAGCGCCGACATGCTTCGGTGATGCCGTAACCGTCGGCGCTGATGTATTCGGGTGGCATCTTTTTCTCGACATTGGCGACATCTGCCAGTGCCGCTTTGCCAATTTCCCACGTATAAGGCTCGTCGCTGGTGCGGACTATGATGGGCATCACGGCGTTGTCGCCGGCGAGAGCGAAATCAACCGCCGCTGCGCCGAGCGCGTAAGCCTGCTCAACATCAGTTTTTGATGCGATATGACGCGCCGCTCGTTGCAGATAGTCAGCCACAGCCCAGTGATATTTGTAACCGAACTTGCGTTTGATCAATTCTGCAATCACCGGTGCCACGCCGCCCAACTGGGCATGGCCGAACGCATCACGGCTCCCGGATTCGGCCACAAACCGTCCGTCGCTATCGCGTAATCCTTCGGACACCACAATCGCGCAGTATCCGAAATTTTGTACACACTCATCGACGCGGCGCAGGAAGTCGTCTTCGTTGAAAGTCAGTTCGGGAAACAAAATCAGGTGTGGTGCCTGTTCAGGGCTGGTTTGGCTAAGCCCGCCGGCGGCTGCAATCCAGCCTGCGTGCCGCCCCATCACTTCCATGACAAACACTTTCGTTGAAGTTTTCGCCATCGATGCGACATCGAATCCGGCCTCACGGATTGAGACGGCGACATATTTGGCAACCGAGCCGAATCCCGGGCAGTTGTCGGTCAGAGGCAGATCGTTGTCGACCGTTTTGGGAATGCCGATACAGGTCATTGGATAGCCACTGCGAGCACTAAACTCGGCTATTTTGTTCGAGGTATCCTGCGAATCACCGCCACCGTTATAGAAGAAGTACCCAATATCGTGGGCTCGAAATACTTCAATCAGACGTTCGTACTCGGCGCGATTCTCGGCTAGTCCCTTGAGCTTGTAGCGACATGATCCGAACGCGCCGGAGGGCGTGTGGCGCAGCGCGGCAACTGCCGCCGGGCTTTCCTGGGAGGTGTCGATCAAATCTTCTGTAAGCGCGCCGATAATGCCATTTCGCCCGGCGTATACCGCTCCAATGCGGTCAGGATGTTGTCTCGCGGTTTCCAGGACGCCGCACGCTGAGGCATTGATGACGGCGGTGACGCCACCCGATTGCGCGTAGAACGCGTTTCGTTTTTCTCCACTCATGAATGAGATCCGAATTAGATTGAGGGAACATTCGACGCACGGGGCGAACTCTCGGCCACCGAGCGGGTCGTAATCTGCAATAATAAACGGATACGTTGCTGCGGTGCCCAGATCGATTCCACACGACCGGACTGCTGCCAGGAAAACGCATGACACTGAACACGCTTCGCCAACTCATCTGCATCACCTGCCTGCTATTTGCGCCCGCAGTATTGGCACAGGAATCGATTGATCTGCCCGATATCGGGGACTCGGCCGGCGCAGTCATTTCACCCGAGCAGGAGCGCAAGCTTGGCGAGGGTTATATGCGCTTTCTGCGTCGGCACGCGCCGATTGTTACTGATGAAGAAGTCGAAGATTACATTCAGGAGCTTGGGCACAACCTGAGCGATCACGTCGACTATTACGGTGATTTTCACTTTTTTGTTATAGACAGCCCGGTGGTCAACGCCTTCGCGGTGCCCGGGGGCTTCATTGCCTTCCACACTGGATTGATTCTGGAAAGCCAAACAGAAGCCGAGTTAGCGTCGGTGGTGGGTCATGAAATTTCTCACGTAACGCAGCGCCATGGTGCGCGCATGATCGAGTCAGCCTCCCAGATGAGTATGCCCGCGATGGTCGCCATGATGGGCGCGCTGGCGCTCGCCATCGCCAACCCGCAAGCGGGTGCTGCGGCGTTGATGGCCACGCAAGCTGCGGCTCAGCAGCATCAAATCAATTTCACTCGTGCAAACGAACGCGAAGCCGATGCGCTCGGCCTGCGATTATTGGGCGATGCCGGTTTTGACACAGAGAAAATGGCGGTTTTTTTCGAACGCATGGAGCGTCACAATCGCTACAGCGATCCGAAACACGTTCCCGAGTACTTACGCTCTCACCCCATTACCACCAACCGCATAGCCGAAGCTCGCAGCCGGGCCGAGACCGTGAAGCCCGCCGTCATTCGTGAAGACAGCTACAAATATCACCTCGTGCGGGCGAAGTTACGGGTCAATGCCGAAAAGGACCCGATGCAGGCGCGGCATTTATTTGAAGCGGAGTTGCGCAACGGCGATTACGTTTACGAAGAAGTCGCGCGCTATGGTTTCGCGTTAGCGCTGATTGAAACTGGTGATTTCGAACTCGCCCGAAATGAGTTGCTGAAGCTGATGGCAGACTATCCGAGCATTATCTCGTTCAGGATTGCGCTGGCGAAGCTGGAGCATCGGGTGCGCGATTACCAGAAATCGCTGCGCCACTTCGAACTCGCCTACGAGCAGGAACCGGAGAATCGTGCGGCAATATACGGCTACATTAACGCGTTGTTACTCGTCAGTCGCGGCGCTGAGGCCAAAGCGTTGCTGCGCGCTTACGGCTTATCCGACCGACGCGACCCCAAGTTCTACAAATTGCTTGCCGAATCTGAGGACCAGCTGGGGGAGATCGCAAACGCCCACCATTCACTGGCTGAGTACTATGTCAGCGTCGGAGAGTTTCCACATGCGGCAGAACAGCTTAGAATCGCCCGCCGAACAGCAGGGCTAACAAACTACCAGCGCCAGAAGATCGTCGCTCGCCTCGAGGAGGTGGAAGACACCATTATTCAACTAGAGGCGGAAAGTCGTCGGCGCTGAGCACCGCAAAGGTGAGCACGCTGTAAAGGCGAAAACAAAGACCAATCACAAACACCTTCATCTAAGAGCGTTCGCGCAGCGCACGACCTGAAATAAGCCTGGTCAGGCTTTCTACAGTATCGAGCGGAAGCCACGCTGCCACCCACGTCAAGTCCCGCGATAGGCCGGGAAATATAACAACTGTTAAATCCACGTCGGATGAGGCGTGTTTAACAGTATTGCCCTGTCGGGTGTTTATAGTCGTATCGCATACAAGACAGACCGGTCATAAACCGGCGACACAAACGGACCGAATAAATATGAAAAATCGCAATTGGCTATGCTACTCACTTGATCTCATCGGGCTCGCAGCACTGACTGGCGCTGGACTCTCGCTAATCGGCGCGCTGTGGCTATCAGCTTCAGCCGCAGAAGCACTGCTCTTGAGCACCTTTAGTTATTGTCTGATGGGAGCTGTGGGTGCTTTTCTTGCCGCCCGCATGTGGGAAATTTCGCAAGTACTCCAGAAAGCGCCGGAAGTTACGTCGAACGAGCCGTTAAAGTTGCCGAACAACGTCGAAACGCTGCCGCAGCGCGAGCCGCTGCAGCGCGCGGCTTGATCTAGAGCCACCCCCTAAGCCTGCCTTATGCGCCTTAGCCGTGCCGGGATGCCCCGGCACGGCTAAGGCGTTTTTCGTGCGCGTCACCAAGACATGACGCCGCCGTTGCGGCGAGCCCTGTCTGTCCCGAACTGTCCCCAGAGTCGATTCCTTCGTCCGAACTTGCAGACACTGTGGTGTTTGGCCTGGTCCTTGCCGCACAGAGAGTTGTAATTAGTCTGAGTTGGATAATCAGCTAGTTGGTGTCTGGACCCCGGCAGTTTCTGCAGGTACGCGTCTTTGCGCGTGTTGGGTGACGGCGCTGGATATGGACTCAGGGTAGGCGTACCCGGCTGATTCTAGGTTCGTCACCTTGCGCCATACCGGTCAGCCACTGCACTGTGATTGCAGGAAATCTGCACCGTCGCTTCACTAAGCAGTCATCCAGCTCAAAAAAAAGCCGGTAACACGGTTGCCGGCCTTAATCTCACATTAGCGCCGGCTTGCTTAGCCCATCAGGACGCCACCGTATTGGACGAAGAACGGGACAAACACCAGCGACAGAATCGCTGAAAGCTTGATCAAAATGTTCAACGAAGGACCAGATGTGTCTTTTAGCGGGTCACCGACCGTATCACCCACAACAGCCGCTTTATGGACTTCAGTGCCCTTGCCGCCGAGGTTACCTTTCTCGATATATTTCTTGGCGTTATCCCAGGCGCCGCCGCTGTTTGACGCGGAGATGGCAAGAACGCCACCGCAGACCAGCGAACCCGCCAGTAGCCCGGCTGTAGCCTCGATACCAAATAAGAACCCGGTCGCCAGTGGAGCGCCCATGATTAGCACGCCTGGGGCAATCATCTCTTTCAGCGCCGCATTGGTCGATATCGCCACACACTGGTCGTAGTCCGGTTCACCGGTACCTTCCATGATGCCCGGAATGTCCCGGAACTGACGCCGCACTTCCTCAATCATTTTGTAGGCCGCAGATCCAACGGATTTCATCGTCATGGCCGAAAAGTAGGCCGGCAGGACCGCGCCGATAAACAGGCCCGTGAAAACCATCGGATCAAGGAGATTGATGTTGCCGAGCAGATCAAAGTCGGGACCATTCTTCTCCTTCAAGAGAATGTCTGCACGCGTCAAGAATGCGGCAAACAAGGCGAGTGAGGTCAGAATCGCGGCGCCGATGGCGAAGCCCTTGCCCATCGCCGCAGTGGTATTGCCAGCCGCGTCGAGGATATCTGTGCGTTCGCGTACGTGCTCCTCCATCCCGGCCATTTCCGCGATGCCACCAGCATTGTCCGCGACGGGACCGTAAGCATCGATGGTCAACGCGATTACGAGCGTACCGAGCATGCCTAGCGATGCAATGGCGACGCCGTACATACCCGCCAGCATCCATGGAATGTAGATGGCCAACCCGATAGCCAGATATGGTCCGACTGCACTCTTGTACCCCAGCGCGAGGCCGAAAATGATGTTGGTCGCTGCGCCAGTTTCACAAGACTGGGCGACTTCGCGAACCGGAGCGTAATCGTGCGCCGTGTAGTACTCCGTAAGCAGTCCGACCACGAGACCTGCAATCAGGCCGGTCAGGAAACAGTAGTAGACGTTGAGTGCAGAGCACGCCAGGCCGTTGATCTCGAATGTTTCCGGAATCAACTTAATCGTGACGAAGTACATGACGACGCCCATGATGACGCTCGAAATGATCAGCATTTTCTTCAATGCGGGGCCAACCTGGTCTTCGGAGTTGACCTTGACCATCAACAGCGTCGCCAGGCTCACCGGAATGCCGACTGCGGAAATTAGAATCGGATAAAGCAGCGCGTCGATGTTGCCGGTGAACGCGAGCGCACTGATGACCATTGCTGCACAAGTGCTCTCCGCACACGAGCCGAATAAATCGGCACCCATGCCGGCGACGTCGCCGACGTTATCGCCAACGTTATCCGCAATAACTGCCGGATTGCGCGGGTCATCTTCAGGTATGCCGGCTTCAACCTTACCGACCAAATCTGCGCCTACATCCGCGGCCTTGGTGAAAATGCCGCCGCCAACGCGGGCAAACAAGGCGATCGATGAACCACCAAGCCCGAATCCGGCGATGACTTCCATTAAAATGTGCGTCGGCAACTCGGCCGGCATGATATTGACCAGCAGCAGATAAACCGCCAGCAATCCCAGTGAGGCCAGGCTAACCAGAGCAAAGCCCATCACGGCCCCGGAGTGGAGCGCGACGTTGAATGCGTCTGATAATGACTTGTTCGCCGAAACCGTCGTACGGACGTTGCCTTCAGTGGCTATTTTCATGCCGATAAAGCCAGACGCAATGGAGATGACGGCCCCGAAAAGAAAGGCCACGGCGGTGTAGATGCCCTCGTTGACGTAGTCAGTGTGATGATCGTCAATCAGGACCGCGATAATGGCGGCGAATACGACCATGAAAATGGCCATGAACTTGTATTCTTGCTTGAGGAAGGCCATTGCGCCGCCGGCAATTGCCGCGTGGATCTTGGCCAATCGTTGCTTCGTGTCCCCATCAGTAACACCCATATCGATGGGCACTTTTTTGACTGATGAAGAGTAAACAAATGCCGTGGCCAGCCCGAACAATGACAAGCCCAGAATGATAGATACCGCCATGGTAGCTCTGTCTCCGATGAGTTAATTTTGAATGTTGGGTTCAGGACAATCGTGATCCGCCCACTATAACTGCCTTTTTAACGCTAATCGAGTCCAAAACCGCGACAAAACCCCGTTGCGCGCGGGTTTCGGTCGCGGCATGTGCGCGACCCGATTCGAGGTACGCAGACTGGTCTGAACGTCGATAAGGATGGTGGGCCGTGTAGGGATCGAACCTACGACCATCGGATTAAAAGTCCGGTGCTCTACCATCTGAGCTAACGGCCCGCAAAACACGGTCATCTGATCACGAAAAAACCTGACCGTGCGCCAGAACAGGTGCGTTGGTAACACACTCGTAAGGGGCTGACCGCGCGGTCGGGGCGCGATCCTAGCGAATCCCGTCAGGCATGTACACGGCGATCGCAGCATTGGCGGGTTCGGATTCGCATCGACCCCAAAGCCAAGGTTCGTCAGACCCCTTGAAATTTTGCTGTCAGTCGCCATGATCGCGGCACGCGAATACGCTTAAGGACCGACCATGCCGACTTACGAATATCAATGTCAGGCCTGCACGCACAAATTTGAGATCGTGCAGCGCATGACTGAGGACTCCTTGAAAACATGCCCTGAGTGCAACCAGGATCAACTGCAGAAACTTATTTCGGCAGTTGGATTCCAGCTTAAAGGAACAGGCTGGTACGAGACCGATTTCAAGAACAGTGGCAAACCGCCTGCCGCAAAAAGCGATAGTGAGGGAAGTTCGACGACCAAGAGCGCGGACACAGGCAGCTCAAAAGGGACCGGCGAGACAACTTCGGGCGATAGCTCGGCAACGAAAACCGGCGACAGTTCAACAACGAAAACCAAGTCATCTTCAGACGCGGAATAAGTCGGCTGCGAATCTCGATTGTCATTGCGAGGCTAGGCAGCAGACCGTATGATGCCGCCCTTTCCGCCTGCCGGTGCCGGCAAACAGGTCCCGTCCCGTGTCCATGAGAAGCCACTATTGTGGTGCTCTGAACGAGCACTTTATCGATGAGGAAGTCACCCTGTGTGGCTGGGTTCATAACCGGCGCGATCATGGTGGCGTGATTTTTATTGATTTGCGCGACCGTGAAGGCGTAGCGCAAATCGTCATCGATCCAGATACCGCGGAAAGTTTCGCCATTGCCGAACGAGTGCGCAGCGAATTCGTACTGCGCGCGACCGGCCGCGTCCGAGCCCGGCCGACCGGTACGGTTAATGAGGATATGGCAACCGGACAAATCGAAGTTCTGGTTCGCGATCTAGAGATCCTCAACGACGCCCTGACACCGCCGTTTCAGATTGAAGAACGCCTCGTCCACGACGATACGCGACTGAAATACCGCTACATCGACCTGCGCACCACTCGGATGCGCGACAACATGCGCCTACGTGCGACCGTTGCCAGGGAATTGCGCAACTATGTTGACGCCGCTGGCTTTCTGGAAATTGAAACCCCGATGCTAACCAAGGCGACACCAGAAGGTGCGCGCGACTATCTGGTTCCGAGCCGAACACACGAAGGACGTTTTTTCGCCCTGCCACAGTCGCCGCAACTGTTTAAGCAGCTACTGATGATGTCCGGCCTCGATCGCTACTATCAAATTGTGCGCTGTTTCCGCGACGAAGATTTGCGCGCCGATCGGCAACCGGAGTTCACCCAGCTTGACATCGAGATGTCATTTGCTGACGAAGCGGAAATCACCGGGTTAATGGAAGACATGATTCGCAACACGTTTAAAGTTGTGCTCGATGTCGATTTGCCGACCCCGTTTCCCCGCCTGACTTATGCAGAATCAATGCTGCGCTTTGGGTCTGATCGCCCGGACATGAGAAATCCGCTCGAACTGGTTGAGATTGGCGATTTAATGGCAGCGGTGGAGTTCAAGGTATTTGCCGCGCCAGCCAAGAGCGAAAACGGGCGAGTAGCTGCCCTGAAGGCACCGGGCGGCGCCAAGCTGACGCGCAAGCAAATTGACGATTACACCGAATTTGTGAAGATATTTGCTGCCAAAGGTCTCGCCTACATCAAAGTCAACGAGCGTGCCGCCGGAATCGAAGGTCTGCAATCACCGATCCTTAAATTTCTGCCGAACGAGGTCGTCGAGGAAGTGCTCAACCGCTGTGCGGCTGAGGATGGCGACGTGGTGTTTTTCGGTGCCGATGACGCCCTCGTGGTCAATGCCGCCCTCGGCGCATTACGCGACAAGCTGGCGCTCGATTTGGATTTACTGGAAGACGGTTGGCAACCCTTGTGGGTTGTGGATTTTCCGATGTTCGAGTGGGACGGGGGTGAGCAGCGCTGGTCTGCCCTGCACCATCCGTTCACTGCGCCGGTTGAGGATTTGGAGACGGTTCGCAAGGCACCCGGCGAGGCCTTGTCACGCGCCTACGATATGGTTCTCAACGGTTCGGAGATTGGCGGTGGTTCGATACGTATCCACCGACCTGAAATGCAACGCGGTATCTTCGATTTGCTCGGTATTAGTGCTGCCGAAGCAGACGAAAAATTCGGCTTTCTTATTGAAGCCCTGCAATACGGCTGTCCGCCGCATGGTGGCATCGCGTTTGGTCTCGATCGCCTGGTGATGCTCATGGCCGGAGAACAGTCGATTCGCGACGTTATTGCCTTCCCGAAGACACAGTCTGCAAGTTGTCCCCTAACATCAGCACCTAGTGGCGTAAGTGAGCGCCAACTTAAAGAATTATCGATTCGCCTGCGCAAGCCCACTAGTCAGTCCGCCGAGTAGTCTGACGGTGATCGCGAGTTTGTGCGTCGCAGCCGTGGCCGACGTATGATTCGCGCTTCGATTGCCAATCAGTGGCTGCGCACCAGGGGAGAGTGCATCTTGTGAACGTAAGCGACGTCAATCTCTCTATCGGGGTTGTGCCACCGGTGCGGCGCGAGAACCTTGAGCCCGCCATTCGGGAGCAGCTGAAAGCCGAAATCGCTGACTTGCTAGAACAGCGCAACGCTGTTCTCGTTGCCCACTATTACACTGACACCGAAATTCAGGCGTTGGCGGATGCGACCGGTGGACACGTTTCGGATTCCCTCGATATGGCACGTTTCGGCCATGACCACCCTGCCTCGACGCTGGTTGTCGCCGGTGTTCGCTTTATGGGTGAAACGGCGAAAATTCTCAACCCTGAAAAGCGTGTGTTGATGCCGGATACTGGCGCCGATTGCTCATTGGATCTCGGTTGCCCTGCAGATGCTTTCGCGGCTTTTTGCGACGAGCATCCGGACCGCACGGTGGTGGTCTACGCGAACACGAGCGCGGCGGTAAAAGCGCGTGCAGACTGGATGGTGACCTCTGGCAGTGCGCTGGATGTGGTGAGCGAATTGCACCGACGGGGCGAGAAGATCTTATGGGCCCCCGATCGCTACCTTGGCGATTACGTACAAACCCAAACCGGCGCCGACATGCTGTTGTGGCAAGGGGCATGTATCGTCCACGAAGAATTCAAAAGTGCAGAACTGCGCGTCCTGCGTGAGCAGTATCCGCTAGCGCGGGTATTAGTCCATCCGGAGTCCCCGCAAGGCGTGATCGCCCAGGCCGATTATGTAGGTTCGACTTCTGGCTTGATTGACGAAGTGCGACATAGTTCGGCGACGACTTTTATCGTTGCCACGGATAAGGGCATTTTCTACAAGATGCAGCAGGCCGCTCCCGGCAAGCGTCTGCTCGAGGCGCCAACTGCTGGACGCAGTGCAACCTGTCATAGCTGCGCAGAGTGCCCATGGATGGCAATGAATGGCCTCACCAAGCTCCGCGACGTACTGTTGCAAGGCGATAACGAGATCGAAGTCGGTGCAGACATCGCCGCCGCCGCCCGTCGGCCAATCGCACGGCTGCTCGAATTTGCCGCGGCCAGAAAGCAAGAAGTACTCGGCAACAACGACGCCTGAGGCCGGTCTGAAAGCTCGCGGGGTGCCGCGTGATTTGCGACAATGACCACTCTGATTACGACTCACGGAGGCGCGCTTACAGCGGTTATGGCGGGACATAGTAAATGGGCCAATATTCGGCATCGCAAAGGCCGCCAGGACGCCAAGCGCGGCAAACTATTCACACGTTTGATTCGTGAAACGACGATTGCTGCGCGTCTCGGTGGCGGTGATTCTGCAGCCAATCCACGTCTGCGCGCAGCTATCGACAACGCGCTCGCGGCGAACATGCCAAGAGACACCATTGACCGCGCGGTTGCACGGGGTGCCGGCGCGGTTGATGCGGACAGTTTCGACGAAATTCGCTACGAGGGTTACGGACCGGGCGGCACTGCGGTGATGGTTGATTGCATGACCGACAACCGCAACCGCACGGTCGCTGAGGTACGCCACGCGTTTACAAAGTGTGGCGGAAATCTCGGTACGGACGGTTCAGTTGCGTATTTATTCAAAAAAGTAGGCTTGCTGAACTTCGATGCCGGCGTTGATGAAGACGCCTTGATCGAGGGCGCGCTTGAGGCCGGCGCCGAGGACGTTATCGTGGGCGAAGACGGTTCGTTCGAAGTGCTGACCGATCCAGATGAGTTTTCCGATGTGAAGGAACGTATGCTGGGCACGGGCTTCGTTTCAGAAAATAGCGACGTGACCATGCGCGCAGAAACCAATAGCGAACTTGACGCAAACGGGGCGGAGAAAATGCTACGCATGCTCGATATGCTTGAGGAACTCGACGACGTACAGAAAGTCTATTCGAACGCCTCGATTTCTGATCAAGTGCTGTCAGCCATTACTGACTCATAGCCGTCGCCCCACCTTGACCATCATTCTTGGCATCGATCCCGGCTCACGCATTACAGGCTACGGCGTCATTGCCGTCGAACGTCACCGCGTTACCCATATCGATGACGGCTGCATTCGCCTCGGGTCGGGTGCATTCGACGAGCGGCTGGTTCACCTGTTCGACGAACTCTCGGCAGTTATCGCTCGCCACCAACCGCAGGAAGCCGCGATTGAGAAAGTATTCATGAATCGAAACGCCGATTCAGCGTTAAAACTCGGGCATGCTCGCGGCGTCGGCATGGTGTGCGCGAGTAAAGCAGGCCTCGGTGTTTCGGAATATGCCGCCACGCTAATCAAGCAGACTGTCGTCGGTCGCGGTCACGCAGACAAAGCGCAGGTCCAGCATATGGTCAAAGTTTTGCTCGAACTTGACTACACACCACCGACAGACGCCGCAGATGCCCTCGCAACTGCAATTTGCCACGCGCACATGCGCGACGGAATCGCGCGTCTTGCCTTCGCAGGTGCGCGCGCATGATCGGTCGCATCTCAGGCCTTCTGATAGAGAAGAAGCCACCTCAGATCATTGTTGATTGCCAGGGAGTGGGTTACGAAATCGAAGCGCCGATGACCACCATCTGGGCGTTGCCGGAACTTAATCAGCCGGTGTCGCTGTACACCCATCTTGCCATCCGTGACGATGCCCACCTTCTGTACGGGTTTTCCAGTGAGTCGGAACGCGCATTGTTTCGCAGCTTGTTGAAGGTCAATGGAGTCGGTACCAAAATGGCCCTCGTCATCCTGTCGGGTATGAACGCTGACGAGTTCGCGATATGCGTCCACGGCGGGGACACAGCGCGTCTAACAGCGCTGCCTGGGGTGGGGAAAAAGACTGCAGAGCGGCTTATCGTGGAAATGCGCGATCGCGTGGACCTGGGCGAGCTTGGCAACGTGTCAACGCCCTTGGCTCGTAGTGGCGCGGCCGATGCCGCCAGCGATGCAATCAGCGGCCTCATTGCGCTCGGTTATAAACCACAGGATGCCAGTCGTTACGTGCACAGTCTTGATACCGACGATATGCCGAGTGAGACGATAATCCGTGAAGTTTTAAAAAGCCTCTTGCCGCGATGAGCGCAAGCATTATCGGAGCGGACTGCAGTGTCTGATATGGATCGTCTGATCGGTGGGCAACCGTCCGCTGACGAGGTCGCCCTTGATAACTCCATCCGCCCCAAATTGCTCGCCGACTATATCGGTCAGCCGGCCGTCCATGAGCAGATGGAAATTTTTATTGGCGCGGCGCGTAAGCGCGGTGAAGCACTCGATCATGTGCTTATTTTTGGCCCACCCGGCCTCGGCAAAACCACGCTTGCCCACATCGTAGCCAATGAGATGGGCGTCAATCTGCGCCAGACTTCCGGACCAGTGCTCGAGCGCCCTGGCGACCTGGCGGCGTTACTTACCAATCTCGACGAACGCGATGTTCTGTTCATCGACGAGATTCATCGTTTAAGCCCCGTGGTCGAGGAAATTCTCTATCCGGCGCTCGAAGACTTTCAGCTCGACATCATGATCGGCGAAGGCCCTGCAGCGCGCGCCATCAAACTTGATTTGCCGCCGTTTACCCTGGTCGGCGCAACCACCCGCGCCGGTTTGCTGACATCCCCACTGCGCGATCGTTTTGGCATCGTGCAACGGCTCGAGTTCTACTCCGTCGACGACCTCGCCAGTATCGTTACCCGCGCAGCCACCATTCTCGGGGTCAGCATTGATGCCGCCGGCGCACGCGAACTTGCGCGCCGCTCGCGCGGCACGCCGCGCATCGCAAATCGCCTGCTGCGGCGTGCACGGGATTATGCTGAGGTCAAAGCGGCCGGCGTGCTCGATGAGGCTATCACCGCACGCGCGCTCGACTTGCTGAATGTTGACCAGCATGGATTCGACGTCATGGATCGGAAAATTCTGTTGGCGGTGATGCAGAAATTTGACGGTGGCCCGGTTGGCATCGATAACCTCGCTGCGGCTATTAGCGAGGAACGCGGCACGATCGAGGACGTTATTGAGCCCTATCTGATCCAGCAGGGATTTCTAATGCGCACCCCGCGCGGACGGGTAGCGACCCGCGCCGCCTGGCAGCACTTTGGCCTCGACATTCCAGCCGCCGCACAGCAAAACCAGGACCTGTTCTCAGGCGGTACTTAAATGGGCTTCGCCGTGCTTCAGCAACAATTCGAATGGCCGGTCCGGGTTTACTACGAAGACACCGATGCTGCCGGAATCGTCTACCACGCCAACTACCTTCGCTATATGGAGCGCGCTCGCACGGAATGGTTACGCCTGCTCGGCTTTAACCAAACCAAGTTGGCTGCTAACGAGGGCGTGGTCTTCGTGATCACACACTCGGATGTGCACTATCAGCGCCCCGCGCGCTTTGATGAGGAACTGACCGTGGTTAACGCGCTCAAACGATTGCGCCATGTCAGTTTGGATTTCGACCAGCGCATTAACGATGCTAACGGTCTTGAGATTTGCCGTGCGCACAACGTAGTCGCGTGTGTCGACTCGGAAAGACTCAGACCGCGACGCATTCCTGAGCACATGATGAGGGTATTCCAAGGTGCAAACTGATTTATCGATCGCCAGCCTGATCCTTGGCGCCAGTGCGTTGGTGAAGTTCGTGATGCTCATTTTGCTCATTGCATCGCTAGCTTCCTGGGCATTGATATTCGCGATGCGGCGTCAGATGCGCGAGGCGCGCCGGGAAATCCAGGCCTTTGAAGATGCATTCTGGTCGAGCGAAGATCTCACCGGGCTGTATAACCGCGTGTCCAAGCAAAGCGAAACTGCTGCCGGGATGGAAGCGATTTTCGAATCCGGGTTTAAGGAGTTTGCGCGCCTGCGCAATCACGGTGGACTGGACGCTGCGGATATTCTGGATGGCGCCCAGCGCGCGATGAAAGTCACCGTAAGTCGGCAATTGGACGCGATGGAGTCGAATCTGCCGACACTGGCCACAGTCGGCTCGGTGAGCCCTTATATCGGTCTGTTTGGCACAGTCTGGGGCATTATGAATTCGTTCCAGGCGCTTGGTAACGTCCATCAGGCGACGCTCGCGATGGTCGCGCCCGGCATTTCGGAAGCCTTGGTCGCTACGGCGATGGGTTTATTCGCGGCTATACCTGCGGTCATCGCTTTCAACCGCTTTGCCAGTGATATCGACCGAATTTTTTCCCGCTACGACATTTTCATCGAGGAATTTCTCGCCATTTTGCGGCGTCAGGTAAACGCTCGATGAGTGGCCGGACGCGTTAATCCTGCCATGTCTGTCAGTGAACGTCGCAAACGCCGCATGATGTCCGACATCAATGTCGTTCCCTACATTGATGTGATGTTGGTGTTGTTGATCATTTTCATGATCACAGCACCGTTGATCACACAAGGGGTCAGGATAGATTTGCCGCAGGCACCGTCCGAGGTGCTACCTCCCAGTGAGCAAGAACCTTTAGTTGTTTCTGTCGATGCTGCCGGCCAGGTTTACATCGATCTTGGTGAGACGCCAGATGCCCCCATCTCCGAACAAACGCTCGTCAATCGAGTTGCGGCTGTGTTGAAGTACCGTCCCCAGACTGAAGTATTAGTCGAAGGCGACCGCGGCGTTGATTACGGCCGAGTCGTAGAAGTGATGACACTTTTACAAGGCGCTGGGGTCTCCGGCATTGGCTTGATCACCGAGCCCAGCGAACGTTAAGCCCGCGCGTGGAGATCCCAGAAACGGTGACGAGGTATTCGCGCTCAGCACTGGCACAGTCGCTGCTACTCCACATCGGCCTCGTGTGGATGATTACGGCCGGTATCGAATTCACACCCGAATCTGTGCATCGTCCGCCAGCCGCTCGATCGCTCGTCAAGGCTACGGTCGTTGACGCCGCTGCGGCGCAACGGGAAGTCGAGAAATTAAAGGCCGCCGAGGCCGCAAAGCGCAAACAACAGCAACGCAAAGCAGATGCCGCCGAACGCAAGACACGCGAACTCGAATCCAAACGACAGGCCGAAGAAAAACGAATCAAGGAACTTCAGGCAGAGAAAGCCCGTCTAAAGAAAGAACAGGCCGCAGCGAAAAACAAAGCCGCTAAAGCCGAAGCTCAAGAGCGTCAACGCAAAGCGGATGTTGCTGCACGTGAGAAAGCGGCAGCAGAGCAGGCTCGCGCGCTCGCTGCCGAACAAGACCGCCAGCGCGAAGCTGCCGCGAAAGACGCTGAGCGCAAACGTGTCGAGCGCGCGTTGCAAGACGAGATTGCGGCGGAAGATGCGGCCCGTGCGGCGGCCGCGCAGGACAGTGCAGACGCACGCGAAATCGATCGCTATGTCGCTGCAATCGCCGAGCGGGTGCGTCAGTCGTTTACGATCCTGCCGGGCCACGAAACGCTGTCCTGCACATTGCGTATTACTTTCATTCCGGGTGGCGAAGTTGCCGGGGTACAAGTCGTAAAACCGAGTGGCAATGACACCTTTGATCGACAGGCCGAGAACGCGGTCCATAAAGCGTCCCCGCTACCGGTGCCGAGCGACCCGCGTTTGTTTAAACAGATGAGGAGCATTTTGTTTGTCTTTGACCCGCAATAAACCGAACCCCCTGGTACGCCTGTTGCTCGCCGTATGGCTAATCGGATCCGCTTTCAGCTCGTCCGTCGCCCTCGCTGAGGCGGAGCTGACCATTCGCATTGAGCAGGGTATTGAGTCGGCGCTCCCAATCGCTGTCGTGCCATTCGCTGAAGTCGGGGATATGCACGGCAGCGTGGATATCGCAGCCATCGTGCGCGCCAATCTACAACGCAGCGGGCAGTTCGCCGCGATGCCGCCGCAGGACATGCCCTCGAAACCCGCCAACTTCAGCGCCGTCAATTTTAAGGACTGGCGAACGCTGGGTATGGAGAATCTCGTTGTCGGCAAAATCCTCAGTGATAACAACGGCGGGTTTGTCGTCGAATTTCGCGTGCTGGACGTCTACAAGGGCAAGCAATTACTCGGCCATCGAATTCCGAGTTCCGCGGCAAAAATGCGGCTTACAGCTCATTACATCAGCGATTTGATCTACGAAAAATTACTTGGTCAGAAGGGCGCTTTTCAAACCCGCATTGCCTACGTGACCGTCGAGCGCAAAGCGAAAGCAAAAGCGAAGTCCGTTTATCGTCTCCAGATAGCTGACGCTGACGGCCACGCCGCTCATTCACTTCTCGAAAGCACCGAGCCTTTGCTATCACCGGCATGGTCGCCCGATGGTTCAAAACTGGCCTACGTTTCGTTTGAGGCGCGCAACTCGTCAATTTATTTACAGGACGTGCGCAACGGCAAGCGCGAAGAGATCATCTCTGGCCCCGGCATCAACAGTTCGCCGGCGTTTTCGCCCGATGGTCAACGCCTGGCGGTCACGTTATCGCGTGACGGCGACCCCGAAATATACCTCTACAACATTCGTACGCGCAGTTTGTCGCGACTGACTCGTCATCCCGCAATCGATACGGAAGCGAACTGGGCGCCCGATGGTCGCAGCATTGTGTTCACGTCGGACCGTGGTGGTGGCCCGCAAATTTATCGGGTCGGATTCGATGGCGCACCGCCGCGTCGAGTAACCTTCAATATGGGTAACTACAACGCCCGCGCTCGGCATTCGGCGGATGGCAAAAAGCTCGCCATGGTGCACGGTAACGATAGTGGCTATCACATCGCAGTGCTCGATTTGGAGAGGAATCTACACGAGGTTCTCACTAACGCGAGACTCGATGAATCACCGAGCTTTGCGCCCAACGGCACGATGATAATCTATGCGACAATGGGGCCCGGCGGCAGCGAGTTGGCTGCAACATCAACTGATGGTCGTCTCAAACAACGTTTAGCGCTTCAGCGCGGCGAAGTTCGCGAACCCGCTTGGGGGCCATTTCTCAAGTGACCGAAGCGCGCCAGCAACAACCAGTACCAACACAATCCCGACCGCTTGGGAATTAGGAGAAAACGATGAAAGGAGCCGGCATAAAGCTAGCCAGTATTGTAATGGCGGCCTTCCTGCTTGCGGCCTGTAGTTCAAACTCGACCAAAGACGACTCTGCCAACCAGCGTGCAAACGTTGAAGACCGCGGCACGAATCGTGACTCGGAAGATGACGCTCAAGCGCAAACCCACGGACTGGACGATGACCGTAGCCTGACGGCTGAAGCGCTGGATGATCCGGAAAGTCCACTGGCCGTGCGGGTGATTTATTTCGATCTCGATAGCGCCAATATTCGCAGCGACTTTAGCGATACGGTGACGGCGCACGCCAATTATCTCGCCGTTAACCCGACCGCCAGCGTCACCCTCGAAGGGCATGCCGATGAGCGTGGCACGCCTGAGTACAATCTTGCGCTCGGAGAGCGGCGTGCGCTCGCAGTGCGTCGGCACCTGGTGTTGCTGGGTGCTTCTGCCGGTCAGATTCGTACTGTGAGCTATGGCGAAGAACGTCCAGCAGAGGATGGTCATGACGAGTACGTCTATAGCCAGAATCGACGCGTTGAGTTGGTCTATTAATGTCTGAGGCACGAACCGGGCGCGTTCGAGCGGGCCGACCAGTGGCGATAGCTGTTTGTGTAGTGATGGCTACGCTATTTTCCACCGCAGCAGCAGCGCAGGCCCAGGGCGGTGTTCATGAACGCCTGGCGCGCATTGAGCTTGCTCTGAATAACAAAGGTCTGCTCGATCTTGTCCGCCAGATAGAATTACTCAGTGAACAGGTTCGCCAACTGCGCGGGGAACTGGAGAACCAGGTGTTCGCGCTCGAACAACAAAGGAATTCTCAGCGAAGCAGTTACCTCGACGTCGACTCGCGGCTTGTTCGTCTCGAACAAAGCGTGTCCGGTGCACCGGCTGCGGTCGCTGCTGCCGGCCTGCAATCGAATACTTTCGGCGACGCGCTTGATCCGCCACTTGCTACGTTGTCCGCCCCCGGTGATGCAACGATTGCCGGTCAGCCTGCAGAGCAAACGATAGGTGTGACCGTGGCCGCCCCGCTTGCGGCCGTCGCTGCCGCACCAACGGCGGTGATTAACGACATCAACGCAGCCGCCCCAGGGGCGGCCATCATCGCGGTCCCACGGGCACCCGCTAATCCACTGCCGACTGCAGCGCTGCTCCCTGCGCCGTTGCCCGCGCCCTCAATCCAGCCGTCGGTGCCGACCATCGACAGCGTAGAATCAGAGGCGGCCTATCGCGCCGCGTTTGCGATGCTTAAGGCAGGACAATACGAGGCGTCGGTCGAGGCGTTTAATGCCTATTTGCGCCAATACCCGTCGAGTCAGTACTCGGACAATGCCCAGTACTGGTTGGGTGAAGCTTACTACGTGATGCGTCAATTCGAGCCCGCGATCAGCCAATACCAATCTCTGGTGCAAAACTTTCCCGCCAGTAAAAAGCAATCTCACGCCATGCTCAAAATCGGCTACAGTTATTACGAGCTCGGTTTGACGGAGCAATCGGCGACAGTCCTGGCGGAATTGAAAGCGCGGTTTCCAGCATCCGCCGCCGCTCGTCTGGCAGACGAGCGTTTGCAGCGCATTCGCTCCGAAGCCCCCTGAGGCATCTGCAACCTGAAATGGCCAGCACGAGCGTTGCGACGAGCGCTGCTTTAAGCCTGCGCATCACTGAAATCTTCCTCTCTTTGCAGGGAGAATCCAGCACGGTGGGTTACCCAACCGTATTTGTACGTACAACCGGCTGCCCGCTACGTTGTGTGTACTGTGACACTGCGTATGCCTTCAGCGGTGGTCGCAACATGAATCTCGAAGACGTCTTTTCCACCGTTTGTGCATTTGCGGTCAGTCACGTCACCGTGACCGGCGGTGAGCCACTCGCACAACCTGCCACCCTGCCACTGATGACGCAGCTTTGTGATGCCGGTCTGAAAGTCTCGTTAGAAACCAGTGGCGCCCTTGACGTCAGTCAGGTCGATCGTCGCGTCATGAAAGTTGTCGATATCAAGACGCCGGCCTCCGGCGAGTGTGCACGTAATCTGGATTCCAATCTCGAACATCTCAACGCCGGGGATGAGGTCAAATTTGTGATTGCCGATCGGGCAGACTACGAATGGAGCCGCGCTTTTATCACCAAACTCGATAGTTCAACCAAGGTCTTGTTCTCACCGAGCTATGAACAGCTCGAGTCTGCTCAACTGGCAGATTGGATCATCGCCGATCGTCTTGCGGTGCGCTTCCAGATTCAGTTGCATAAAGTATTGTGGGGCGATGAACCGGGACGCTGAAACGCGCGCCGTGGTATTGCTGTCCGGTGGTCTTGATTCGGCCACGGTCTTGGCGATGGCAGTCGCCGCCGGCTATTCGTGCTACTGCCTCAGCGTCGATTATGGTCAGCGACATGCCGGTGAACTCAGCGCCGCTAAACGCGTTGCGGATGCCCTCGGCGCCACGCAGCATCGCGTGGTCGCGATTGATCTCCGTCAGTTCGGTGGTTCAGCGCTCACTGACAGTGACATTGCGGTGCCGGCAGCAGGCGGTAGCGGTATTCCGGTGACTTACGTGCCGGCGCGTAACACCATCATGCTGTCACTCGCGCTCGGCTGGGCGGAGCTTCTCGCCGCCGATTCGATACACATCGGCGTCAACGCGGTGGACTATTCAGGCTATCCCGATTGTCGACCGCAGTTCATCGAACAATTCCAGCGTCTTGCAGCAGTTGCGACCAAGGCGACCACCAGCGGTGCGTCAGTGACCATACAAGCCCCGCTCATTAATTGGACGAAAGCTGAGATTATTCAGCGCGGCATGTTGCTCGGGATCGACTATGGCCTCACGACAAGTTGCTACGATCCCGACGCTGCGGGTCACGCCTGCAATCGCTGCGATGCGTGTGCGTTGCGTCGTCAGGGGTTTATCGATGCCGCTGTGTCCGACCCTACGCTCTACCGAACACGCTGAGCGCTCGAAACTGCGCTGGCCTGCGACGCCTAAATTGCCGGACGTTCAGGCTGTGGCGACAAACCCGCCGTAGCACTGTCGTCAAAGCGGCTGTACGTGTCGTAAAGCGAACGGATTCCGCGCACATAAACGACCGTTTGTCCGCAGTGGCAGCTGGCGTCTGACCTGCCCATATCTCGCATGACTTGCTCAACATGTCCGAACCAGCGGTTGCTATCGAGACCCTGCGCGGCTGCCTGGCGCCGGGCACGTTCAATGCGGTTGAATCCGATGTTGTAGGCACCCAGCGCGAACCAAGTTCGCTCGCGTGGGGATATATCGTTGTCGAAGCGCTGGCGTAATCGATTCAGGTAGGCTACGCCTCCGCGTATGCCGGATTCCGGATCAAAAGCGTCGTCTACGCCAACCGAACGAGCCGTATTCGGCAACAATTGCATCAGCCCTCCGGCGCCCGCGCTGGATAGCGCTGCCGGGTCAAAACGACTTTCCTGGTACATCTGGGCGACGATAAGACGCCAGTCGAAATCGAATGATTCAGCATGCCGCCTAACCAAATCATCGTACGGAGACAATTCGCGCATTGACGTGAAACGCACGAAGTGTGGGCGGCCAAAATAGCGACGGGCGAGAACATTGTAGGTTTCTTTGCGATAGTTGCTGCGTAGAAAATCGTCGACAGTTGCGGCTAACTCCGTGTCGCCCGAGCGCAAGGTCCATGCATAGTTGAACTCACTCGACAGCGAGGCACCTGCGTACACATGTGGGTCAACCGAGCGCAAGGTCGTGAGCGCGTGGGCATCGACAATAGCCGCATCCGCATCGGCAAGTTTGAGTAGCCTGGCCAGGCTTTCTGGAGAGGTGTCTGGCGCCAGGATAACCGGTTCGAGGGTGATGCCTGCACTGACCAGGCCGCTTAGCTGACGATGTTGAATGCTGTTGGCAAGCACCGCGACTCGTTTGCCCGTCAGAGCTGTGGTGTCCAATCGCGGATTGCCATAGCGACTCACGATGACATCAGCAGAATGAAAATAATTCACCGATTGGTGTAGATCCGGATGCGCCGCAACGGCGGCGGTATTGACCCGGGTTGCGACAATATCGCCAAAACCGTCGCGCAGCCATTGCAGTACTTGGCTGTCATTTTCGGCCACCAAAAATTCGACCGCGAGACCATTGTGGTTCGCAAACGAGCGTACCAGTTCGTATTCGAATCCTGCCGGGCGCCCCCGTTTAAGGAAATAATTCTTCGGGTCGATGCGGGTGATAACACGAATCACACGGCGGCGTTTGATGTCATCGAGGTCGCCGAAGGCCGCATGAGGCACTGCGCTCGCGGCCGCATAGCGCTGCAGAAACGAGTTGAGTTGGTCGCGCAGCCCGGCTTGCGACGGGCGGAAATGCCACAGCGAATTGTTGTCTGTGGAAAGCTCGAACAAGCGCTTCAGCTGCGGCATTGTCGCGGCAGGGTCTTCGTTCACACGAGCAGTCACAACGACGGCGTCATAGGTATCGTCATCAATCCCTTGCAGCAACGCCTCGCGGTCGGTGTTGTCCGGGAGCACGACGACCTGCACAGCCTCCAACTTGCGCTGCAGCGCATGCAGATAAGGCCACATCGGTGAGGACAAATTAATGCCGATTCTAAGACCAGCCAGGTCGTGTGGAGTGAGCGCATGCACATCCCTGCGCCCATAGACGGCGTACGTAAACGGCCCCATGCTCAGGCTCGACAGTAGCTTGCCCGCGTCGCCAGGATCCGGAAGTACGTCAGCAATTACGATATCGCCTTCACCGCGTTGCAGTCGCGCCACCAGCTCAGACGGCTGGATGCCGTCGATCCATTGCAGATTCAGACCGTTTTGGCGTGCGAAACGAGACAGCAGACGAAACTCACCGGACGTGTCGCGATGCGGATGATTGGCTTCGTGGTGGCGCAGTTTGAGCACTCTTAGTGCTGGGATCTCGAGCGCAGGCGCCGCACTGGCAGGTGTCAGGACGTAGTCCGGCTGCGCTATGCAAGCTACCGCTATCAGCGTCAAGTGATAGACGAATCGCCAGCCGAAAGCGCGCGGACAACGCAAATTCGAACGCTTCGAATGCATTGCAGGCCTGTTAGTTTTAAAAACCAGAGTGCGCGCATGGGGTGGTCCGCTAGGCGGTCACCGTGGGGGCTTATGTTTTTGCGCAGGCGGATGATGGCCGCAGGTAGACGGCAGGTCAAGGTCTTCGTCGCCCCTGACACGATCGTTTGCAGGCCGATATGGTGTGCAGGGCGACGCGTGCCCCCTGGTGCTCGCCTCCCAACGCCCGGATGGCGGGCTTTCAGCTCTCGCCGACGGCAATTTGTGCGAGCGCAAGCCGCTCGATAGTCCCGATATCAAACCAGCGACTGGTCTGACATTCTCCGGAGAGTTGCGCACCATCGGCGAGTTCAAACAGCACTGGGCCGAGCGGCGCTCGTTCTGTGGTGAGCGATTCGAACACACTTGGTCTGAATACGCCGATACCGCAGTAGGTGTACGGATTGTGCGAGGCGCGCGTTAATCGTCCCGAAATAAGGTCGAAATCGCCGCCCGGGTTGTGGGGTGGATTTGCAGTCACGACGAGGTGGGCGGCCGTTGCTCGGGTTGGCAGGTTAGCGAAATCGAAGTCGGTCCAGATATCGGCGTTAACGACAATAAACGGGTTCGCCCCGAGCAGCGGTAACGCGCGCGCAATGCCGCCGGCAGTTTCCAGAGGTTCGCCGGGTTCGTGCGAGTAGCAGATCGTGACTCCATAGCGGGAGCCATCGCCGAGTCGAGTCTCAATCATCTCAGCCAAATGCGAGACGTTGATAACCACTTCCTCGATCCCGGCCGCAGCCAATGCCTTCAGATGTCGTTCAATCAAGGTATCGCCGCCGATTTCGACCAATGGCTTCGGCACGGAATCCGTCAGCGGTCGGAGCCGCTCGCCGCGTCCGGCAGCGAGAATCATCGCTTTCACGTGCGCGTTTACCTCGCGTTCTAGTTCGGCCCCATTATAGATACCCGCATCCGTCGTGCTTTCGGCGCCTGAGCTCGCCGAATCATTGCGATGTTCGTCAACTCCGAGCAGGCGCCATGCGCCCGCCCGGCAGCCCCGCTACGGTACCGTCATCAAGCCGCGCAATAGCCATAGAACCGGCCGATGGTGTGATCTTTTCTCTTCCGACACAGCTAGCCAGTCGTATCACAAGTGATTCTCGTCTGGATTGCCGCGATGTCATCAAAGCAGCCAATCTGGCATCATTACGCGCATGAAAGGAGGCACGCCAAAGCCATGTTGATCGCAATCGTCGCTGTATGCGGCGGGCTGGCGTTACTGACTTATGGTGCCGATCGTTTCGTCGACGGTGCGGCCGCTACAGCGTCGCATTTAGGCATCCAGCCCCTGCTGGTTGGACTCGTCATCGTCGGCTTCGCAACTTCCGCCCCGGAAATGCTTGTTTCGGCCGTCGCTTCGGTAAACGGCAACCCGACTCTTGGTATTGGTAATGCTATCGGGTCAAATATTGCCAACATCGGGCTTGTTCTCGGCACCACCGCGCTTATTGCGCCGTTGACAGTACGCTCGGCCGTCCTGCGCCGCGAGTTCCCTTTGATGTTCGCGGTGCTTGTTGGCGCTTCAGTGCTGTTGTGGGATCAGGAACTTGACCGCCTTGACGGGGTCTTGTTGTTGTCAGGATTGGTTGTGGTCGCGGCAGTGACCGTGTGGCTTGGATCGCACGCCGCGCCCGGCGACCCGTTGATCGAGGAACTCGATCACGCGCTGGATAAAAAGATGAGCGGCAAGCGCGCGATGTTTTGGCTCGTTATCGGGTTGCTATTACTGCTGGCTGGCTCAAAACTGCTGATTTCAGGCGCAGTAGATATCGCCAGAATGTTTGGCATCAGCGACATCGTTATCGGCCTGACCATCGTTGCCATCGGCACCAGCTTGCCGGAGCTTGCGGCCTCGATTATGAGCGCGCTCAAAAACGAACCGGACATCGCGCTCGGTAATGTCATCGGGTCGAATATGTTTAATGCGCTGGGCGTACTCAGTATGCCCGCGTTGATCGCGCCGAGTCATTTTGAGGCGGCAGTCGTACAGCGCGACTTGCCGTATATGCTCATCCTGACTGCCGCGCTGTTTTTACTGGCCTGGTCCTATAAACGACCCGGCACAATCAATCGTTTCGACGGCGGTATTTTGCTGTTTGGTTTTGTCGCCTATCAGGCGGTACTTTTCATTAGTGGATAAGCGCGCAAAGACGAGTTAAACAGCATGACTTCAGCGACCGATTCTTCCGATTTCCCACGCGCCGCGGAGGCCAAGGCGCTTGCTGATATGGGGCGGGCAGTATTGACTATCGAGGCACGCACAGTCGCTTCGCAGGTCGACAGGATCGATAGCTCGTTCGTTGCTGCCGCACGCACCATCCTTAAATGTACTGGCCGCGTGGTCGTGCTGGGGATGGGGAAATCCGGCCATATCGGCGGGAAGATCGCGGCGACGCTCGCGAGCACCGGAACGCCCGCATTTTTCGTACATGCCGGTGAGGCAAGCCACGGCGATATGGGCATGATCATGCCGCAGGACGTCGCCCTGGCGTTATCCAACTCTGGCGAGACCGAAGAACTGACTGTGCTTTTGCCGTTAATCAAGCGTCTCGGCACGCCGCTAATTGCGCTTACGGGCAACCCATCGTCAACTCTCGCTGAAGCGGCTTCGGTGCATATCCACGTCGACGTTCATGAAGAGGCTTGTCCACTCGGCCTGGCGCCAACTTCGAGTACCACAGCTGCGTTGGCCATGGGGGATGCGCTCGCAATTGCGCTGCTCCAGGCACGTGGATTTACTGAAGGCGATTTCGCGCGCGCCCATCCGGGTGGATCACTGGGGCGCCGGCTGCTCCTCAAGATTGACGATGTCATGCACTCCAAAGGCGACATGCCTCAAGTATCGCCGGATGCACCGGTTGCAGACGCCCTGGTCGAGATGACACGTTCGGGACTGGGGTTAACCGCGGTGACAGAGAGCGACGACCGGGTCCTCGGTATTTTTACCGATGGTGATTTGCGCCGCGTAGTCGAACGTGGGGATGATTTACGTACCGCAACTCTGCGCGATCTGATGACCGTCAATTGCACGACCATACAACGTGATTTGCTTGCCGCCGAAGCGCTGCGCATCATGCAGGACGAAAAGATTAACGCGCTGCTGGTGGTAGATGATCAGCAGCATTTGATTGGCGTTTTGAATATGCATGATTTATTGCTCGCACGGGTTTTGTAAATTTCGACATGAACGCCGTGATCTCAGCCATCATCGTGATGCTGTTCGGGATTTTCAGTTTCTGGCTATTGCAGAATCTCGAAAGTGCGCAGGTTGCAAGCCGCGTGGCCGCGCCGCATGAACCGGACTATTTCATTGAAGACATGGTGCGCCGGACGACGAACGGAGACGGGGAACTGCACAATATCCTGCGTGCGGAACTGGTGGAACATTTCCCAGACGATGATTCCACAGAATTGGCTAGTCCTCACCTTGAGATTTACAATGGCGAAGTTGAGCCTTGGCACGTGGTAGCCGAGCGTGGTTGGGTCAGTTCTGGCAACGACGTGGTGTTACTGCAGGGTGACGTCGAGATCTGGCGGCTTGGACTCAGCGGGCAACGCATCTATGAGGTGATTACTTCCGAATTACGTGTACTGCCGAAGGAACAATACGCCGAGACCGACAACCCAACTATTATTGTCGGCCCCGCAACGGTAACCCACGCCATTGGTATGCGCGCGAACTTCGCGCACAGCCGGCTCGAGCTCGTGCAACGCGTCAGAAGCAAATATGAAATCAAACCACAAATTTAACGCAGCGTGGCCTGTTCTGCTGCTCGGCGGACGGGTTGCCTGGCTGAGCACCGTATTACTCCTGTGTGGGGCCATGTTGGACAACGCATTCGCTCTGTCGACCGATTCTGAACAGCCAATAGAAATTGAAGCTGACTTTGCGGAACTCGACGATGTCGAAGGCACGACCGTCTACATTGGCAACGTTGTTGTTGTGCAGGGGTCAATTCGGATGACCGGTGATCGACTGCGGGTTAATTTTACTGCCGAGCGGGATTTGAAAGATGCCTACCTCGAGGGACGACTCGCGACTTTCAAGCAGACGCCCAACGATCAGCAAGAAGATGTCGAGGGTGAAGCCCTGCTCATCGAATACCACGCACTCGAAAGCATGCTTATCCTCATTGAGAAGGCGAAAGTGACGCAGGGTGAGCGCCTGACACAAGGTCACCGAATTAACTACGATACTGAGCGCAGCATCGTCACGGTGCGGTCTTCACGTGCCGGTAAGCCGAATATTGATGAACAACCCAAAGCAGGTAGCGGTCGCGTGCGGATTATTATTCCGCCGAAAAAGAAACCCGTGACGACGACGACCCCTGAATGAAGCTTAAACTCTATGTCAGATCTCTGCCGGCCTTCCCTGGCCGTCGCTAAAGTGTTCAGGCCAACCGCATGAAGCCTTCCTGTGTCCGTTTTGGCATGGTGACAGTATGAGTGTGCTGGCCGTGCGACATTTGGCCAAGACTTATCGTTCGCGTCGGGTCGTTAAGGACGTCAGTTTGTCAGTCCACAGCGGTGAAGTGATCGGATTACTAGGCCCCAATGGCGCCGGCAAGACCACCAGCTTCTATATGATCGTCGGTCTGGTCAGCAGCGAGGGTGGCTCCATTCACCTCGATAACGATGACCTGACGAAACTCCCGATGGACGTCCGTGCCCGCAAGGGGCTCGGTTATCTGCCGCAGGAAGCCTCGGTATTCCGCAAACTTTCCGTCGAACAAAATATCATGGGCGTGCTGGAAATCGTTCCGAAGCTGACTGTGCACCAGCGCCAACGCCGCCTTGACGCGCTACTGCGCGAGTTCCACATCGAACATATTCGCGACAACCTCGGCATGTCGTTGTCCGGTGGTGAGCGGCGGCGTGTTGAGATCGCCAGGGCGCTAGCAACTGAGCCCCGCTTCATATTGCTCGATGAGCCGTTTGCCGGCGTCGATCCCATTTCTGTCGGTGACATTCAGCGCATTATTTCCCACTTAAAGCAGATTGGCATTGGCGTTTTGATCACCGATCACAATGTGCAGGAAACGCTGCGCATCTGTGATCGCGCCTATATCGTTAACGAGGGTGCGATCATCGCCGAAGGCAACGCTGAGGAAATCCTTAATAACGAGCGTGTGCGGCGAGTCTACCTTGGCGATAGTTTCAAGTTGTAGTTTTCTCCCCAAGCGATACGCCACGCAAACGCAACTGCGCCGTGCTTAACCGTTTGGTCAGCACTGATCCGAAGCACCTGAGCTTGCGCTAATATGTAGCCGCGACGCACCCCGGAACAGGTTGCCTGGAGGACATGAAACAGTCGTTACAACTCAAGCTCGGTCAGCATCTAACGATGACGCCGCAGTTGCAGCAAGCAATACGGTTGCTGCAGCTTTCTTCCATGGAACTCTCCGTTGAGATTCAGGAAGCGTTGGATTCGAACATGATGCTGGAATTGGCTGAGGACTCAGAAGATTTCGGGGACGCCGACCTGGCAACTGCGTCGTCGGAAAGTAACGAAGCCCAAGAAGAGCAGCCCTTCGAGATTGGGGGCGGAGATCCCAGTGAGCAGGAACAACCTGCCTCGGCCAGCGATATTCCGGAAGAACTGCCGGTCGACACGCAGTGGGACGAAATCTACGACACGCTGCCGAGTTCCGGTATGCAGGCCTCCCAGAGCGACGCCTCTGACTCGGAATACGAATCCGCTGTTTCCGTTGAACGATCGCTAGAAGAGCATCTGATGTGGCAGATCAATGTGCTGCATTTGAGTGACTCCGACCGCGCGATAGCACTGACTATAATCGACGCATTGAATCACGACGGCTATCTGACCGAGACCATCGAAAGCATCGGTGCGGCCCTGCAGAGCGATGCCGGCGACAGTCCCGAAGAAGACGAGATTGGGGCCGTTCTGAAGCTCATTCAGGGGCTTGACCCTGTTGGCGTCGGCGCGCGCGATCTGGGCGAATGTCTAACCCTGCAACTGGCGCAGTTCGATCCCGCAACCAAGTGGTTGAATGAAGCTCGGCGGTGTTGCACCGAGCACATGGATCTCCTCGGTGCACGAGATTACAACCAACTATCACGCAGGCTCAAATTGAGTAAGCCCGCACTTGGCGAAGTGATGAGTCTGATTCAATCACTCAATCCACGCCCTGGGTCGCTGTACAACACAGAGCGGCCGGAATACATCGTTCCCGACGTTTTTGTGCGCAAACACAAAGACCGCTGGTTGGTCGAGTTGAACAGTGAGACCATGCCGCCACTGCGAGTCAATTCGGCGTATGCCGGGTTGATTAAACGCGCTGACAACAGCGAACAGAATTCATCCATGCGAGCACATTTACAGGAGGCTCGCTGGTTTATAAAAAGTTTACAGAGCCGTAGCGAAACTTTGCTGAAAGTAGCCACAACCATCGTCGAACGCCAGCGCGCATTCCTGGAGCACGGCGACGAAGCGATGCGTCCACTCGTACTTCACGACATATCCGAAGCTCTGGAAATGCACGAGTCGACTATTTCCAGGGTTACAACACGCAAGTACATGCACACACCACGTGGCATTTTTGAACTCAAGTATTTCTTTTCAAGCCACGTCAGCACGACGCTTGGCGGCGAAGCGTCATCGATCGCGATACGCGCCGTTATCAAAAAGTTGATCGCTGCGGAGAATAACGTCAAGCCGCTGAGTGACAATAAGATCGCAAATCTGCTTTCTGACCAGGGCGTACAAGTTGCACGCCGAACTGTCTCCAAGTATCGAGAGGCGATGTCGATCCCGCCGTCGAATGAAAGAAAACGCCTGGCGTAACGGTTGTTGGCAACAGTGGCCAGCTCGCCGGGTTCTCACTACTGTCCAGGGTTGGCCCAAGCGCAAACTCGGATTAACTGGAAATTAGCAGGAGCTCGGTATGCAAATCAGTATTGAAGGACACCACGTCGACCTGACCGAATCTTTGCAACACTACATTGAAAACAAAATGACCAAAATCGAACGACATTTCGATCAGGTCGTAGACATTCGAGTTGTACTTAGCGTCGAAAAGCAACGCCAGAAAGCTGAAGCTACCATCCACGTCGCGGGCAACAATATTCACGCCCATGACGAAAACTCGGATATGTATGTGGCTATCGATTTGTTAATAGACAAGCTCGACCGTCAGGTCAAGAAGCACAAGGAGAAGTTGACCAATCATAGAGCCTAACGGCCTTCGATGAAGGGCGACTCAGCTGGCATGTGATCAAAAAGCTATGAAGATCTCAGAGATAATCGCCCCAGAGCGCGTTGCGATTGATATCGACCTGTCGAGCAAGAAGGCGGTCTTGGAACGCCTGTCCAATATGCTCTCTAGTGCCGACCCCGGTCTTAGCGCTAAAGCTGTATTCGACAGTTTGCTGGCTCGCGAGCGTCTTGGCACCACAGGGCTCGGTGCCGGCATAGCAATCCCGCACGGGCGTGTCGCAACGGATGCCGCTTCAATAGGAGCGTTTATTCGAACCGATAATCCGATTGGGTTCGATGCTGTGGATAACGCCCCGGTTGATTTGTTTTTCGCTCTGTGCGTCCCCGAAAACGCAAACGAAGAGCACCTTGCCTTGCTGTCGGAACTTGCGACAAAATTCAGCGACGGACAGTTTGTCGAAGGTTTGCGCAACAGCGCCGACCCTAGCGATGTTTTTCGCCATCTAATCGCCGACCCTTGCAGTGAATTGTGACGCCGCAGGCTGATGAATGACGGCAGTCGCTTTTTAATCATTTCCGGACTTTCCGGTGCTGGTAAAACAATTGCCCTGCATGCCCTGGAAGACGCCGGCTATTACTGCGTCGACAACCTGCCTGTGGGTATTCTGGTCAGCTTCGCCAACTACCTGGCGGAGCAAAACTTGCCACAATTCGAACGCGTTGCGGTTGGAATAGACGCTCGTAGCCAAGCGGCCGCTCTCGCAGAACTACCCCGAACTTTGGACGGATTGCGGGACGATGGCGTTGAGGCCGAACTGATTTTCGTCGACGCCAGCGATCAGTCGCTGTTGCAACGCTTCAGCGAAACTCGCCGCCGCCACCCGTTGTCGTCGGCGGGTATGTCGCTTGCTGATGCCATCGCCCGTGAGCGGGAGTTGCTCGAACCCTTGGTTTTGCGGGCGAACATTCGAATCGATACGACCGAAACCAATGTTCATCAATTGCGCACAACCGTTCGCGAGCTTATCAGCGCCCGAACCGATGGCGGCATGGCACTGCAGTTTCGCTCATTTGGATTCAAGAGCGGCGTGCCGTCAGATGCCGATTTCGTGTTCGATGTACGCTGCTTGCCGAATCCTTATTGGGAAAGCAGTTTGCGCGATCAATCGGGTCTCGATGAAGGTGTGCGGCAGTATTTGGAAGGGTCTGGCGTTGTGCGTGAGTTCGCCGAAGACGTCACGCGCTTTCTGAATGCCTGGCTACCCCGTTTTGAGTCAGTCAATCGCAGTTATATGACTGTAGCCTTCGGCTGCACCGGCGGACGACATCGCTCGGTGTTTATGGCCGAGCGGGTCGCTGCGTATTTCGTTAGCAAAGGTAAGACGCCAGTCGTGAGCCATCGCGATCTATGAGCGTCGTCACGGAGCCTACACACTATGCCGGTCGCTAAAGTCACGATTATCAATCGCCTGGGATTGCATGCCCGTGCAGCGGCGAAGTTCGTACAGACCGCCTCGCGTTTCAGTAGTTCTGTCATGCTCAGTAAGGGCGGCAAAGAAGTTAACGGCAAGAGCATCATGGGTGTGATGATGCTGGCGGCAGCGCAGCACTCAGAGATTCTTCTTGAGGTTGAAGGTGACGATAGCGCTCAGGCGCTGGAAAGCCTGCTCGAGCTCATCAACGACCGATTTGGTGAGCCGACGTGACCTTCTCCTTGCACGGCGTTGCGGTTTCGCGCGGCATAGCGATTGGTCGCGTGCACGTGGTGGAACGAAATCAACTTGAAATTACCGAGATTCGAATCGACGAGGATGAGGTTGAGAACGAGGTGGTCCGCCTGCACAAGGCAGTACAACTGGCCAAGCAACACTTACGCGAGGTTCGCGAACACATTCCGTCCTCAACGCCATTGGAGATTGCGGCGTTTATAGATACCCATTTGCTGATGCTAGATGATGCTGCCTTCAGTGAAGAGCCAGCGCGCATCGTTCGTCAGACACGTTGTAACGCTGAATGGGCGGTGAAACTACAACGCGACGCACTGGTGGCGGTGTTCGATGAAATGGACGATGCCTACCTGCGCACTCGCCGTGATGATGTCGATAATGTCGTCGACCGGATTATTCGCAATTTGCTCCGTCACCAACAGCTGCGCCACGAAGTTCCGGACCAGAAACTCAAGGCGATGATCATTCTCGCCAGCGATTTGACGCCAGCCGATCTCGTTCTGCTTCAGCACCATGGTGTGGCGGGGTTCGTCACCGAGTTTGGCGGGCAAACCTCGCATATGTCGATCCTCGCTCGCAGCCTGGGCATTCCAGGCGTAGTCGGCGTTCACCACGCACGCCGTTACATCAAAGAAGATGAAACGGTCATCGTTGATGGTGAGGACGGCGTGGTTGTTGGAGCCGCGGACGAGCGCATTCTTGCCGAATACCGTGAACGGCAAGACCAGCGCCGACGCTACGTTGCAGGCCTTCAGGTGTTACGCGAGGCACCCGCGGTAACGCTGGATGGCGTGTCGATTACCTTGCACGCCAATATCGATTTACCCGGCGACATCGATAGTCTCCGTGACGTTGGTGCCAACGGAGTCGGTCTATATCGCACGGAATTTATGTTCATGAACCGCTCCGACTATCCGGACGAAGATGAGCACTTTAACGTTTACCGCCAAATGATCGACACGCTCGCTGGCGCTCCGCTGACAATTCGCACCGCTGACATCGGTGCCGACAAGCCAACGGACGCAGGCCCGGACACAGGCTCGCTAGCCGCGAACCCAGCGTTAGGTCTGCGCGCAATACGGCTCTGCCTACGCGAACCGTCGCTGTTCTGGCCGCAGCTGCGCGCCATTCTGCGCGCCTCGGCTTTCGGTCCGGTGCGCATGATGATCCCGATGCTCTCAAGCATCGATGAAGTGCGCCAGGTTTTGGATGTCGTCGCGACACTGCGCAACGAGTTGCGACGACGCGATATTGCGTTCGACGAGAACATGCCTATAGGCGGCATGATCGAGGTCCCTGCGGCTGCCATCTGCGCCGATATCTTTGCGGTAGAGCTCGATTTTCTATCCATCGGAACGAACGATCTGATTCAGTACGCCGTCGCTATCGATCGTGTGAACGATGCAGTCAGTTACCTTTATGACCCACTTAATCCTGGTGTATTGCGACTTATCCAGATGACTCTCGATGCCGGTAGCAAAGCCGGAATTGCTGTCGCTATGTGCGGGGAAATGGCCGGAGATCGTCGCTATACACGGCTACTACTCGGTCTTGGACTTACCGAGTTTAGTGTCCATCCTGCTGCCCTGCTGGAGATCAAACACCTCGTCAATACGACTCACAGAGCATCCATTCAGGGCTACGCCCAAGAGTTTTTGAATACAACGGATGCCAATCGGAAGCGCGAGCTACTGGCTTTATTGGATGGTCAGCAGGGTTAAACGGAAATCTGTCCGCGGCCAATTCATAAGTTGCTAAACTGAGCGGCGGTATCCGCTGGCGATACCTGTCTAGCGTCCTATAAACCAGGTTGTCGCCGTCATGGCTGAGCAAATTAGTCGTAATCAGGCACGCGTTCAAACCATCCAGCACGCCCTGGAATCGAACGAGATTTGGCAATTGCGGGAGCTCCTTGGTGAGCTACACCCGTCTGAAATCGCCGATATCCTTGAATCATTGCCGAGTTCCGTGCGCGATGAATTGTGGGTTCACATTGATTCCACGATCGAAGGCGACGTGCTTTCGAACTCCAACGCGGCGGTGCGCCTCACCCTTGTCGAGAACATGGACCCGAGTCAGCTGGCCGACGCGGCGAGCAGCCTCGATTCCGACGATGCGGCCGACTTCCTGCAGGATCTGCCAGGCGAATTGGTTGACGAAGTGTTGCTCTCGATGGATGAGCAGAATCGTCAGCGCGTGGCTGCAGTACTCACATATCCGGCGGATACCGCTGGCGGCTTGATGAATGTAGACACCGTCACCGTGCGCTCCGATGTGGAGGTCGATGTTGTCTTGCGTTACCTCCGCCGGCTCGGAGAAATGCCGGAGAACCTCGACCAGCTGTTCGTCGTTGATCGTAGCAACAAATTTCTGGGAGTTTTGCGCTTATCGAAGCTCGTGATTGCGCATGCGGACACGACAACCGCTGAAATCATGTCCACTGACGCAGCGCCAATACCGGCTGGGACGCCGGTGCATGAGGTCGCGATAGTATTCGAGCAACGCGATCTACTCTCGGCACCGGTCGTCGATGACGACGGCCTGCTGTTAGGGCGCATTACCGTCGACGACGTGGTTGACGTCATTCGCGAGGAAAGTGAGCGCTTGATCATGTCCGCAGCTGGCCTAGACGAAGAACATGACATTTTCGCGCCGCTACTGGTAACGGCCCGTCAGCGTGCGTTGTGGCTGGCGCTAAATCTTGCGACCGCATTTCTGGCGGCGTGGGTAATCGGATTGTTTGAGGCAACTATCGAGCAACTCGTTGCTTTGGCTGTACTCATGCCTGTCGTTGCCAGCATGGGCGGTATTGCGGGTAGCCAGACGCTGACGATCGTGGTGCGCGGGTTGGCGCTGGGACAGATTGGTTCGGCTAATGAGCGCGCCGTCTTGCGCCGTGAAGTGACAGTCGGACTGTTCAACGGTTGCTTGTGGGCGGTCGTCGTCGCAGCCGTAGCCGGGACCTGGTTCGACGATTTCCGCCTCGGCCTGGTGATTGGCTGTGCAATGGTCCTCAATCTGCTGACTGCCGGATTCGCCGGCGCCGCTATTCCATTGATCCTGGGACGCTTGAAAATTGACCCGGCGCTTGCCGGAGGCGTTGTTTTAACGACCGTTACCGACGTGGTCGGGTTCTTCGCGTTTCTTGGCTTAGCGTCCCAATTCCTCGTCTGACAGCGTAGATCGCAGTACCTTGAGCCTGATCGAAATCTGTTTGTCACGTGCTGCCATCGGTTATGGCGAGGCCACACCGATCGTTGCTGACGCTCCAGCGCAGGATAGGGACGAGATCCGCTGCGTCGAGCTGGTGTTCACCGAGAGTTAAAACCGCGCTTGTGCGCAACAAGCTAATAAAAAACCCCATTTTTTGGGACTCTTTTTTAAGGCCAAAATTCAAGTAATTGTTCGGGCGTATGACATGCCAGCGTGGCGAGCTGTTTGAACGGTAGCGGATCTTTTACGAACGTGAGGTGCGCCTGGCGAGGGAACGACCGGTCCTCCAGACGGGATAACCAAAAACGTCGTGAGGCCTGCGCCAGTGCCGCTGGCCACATCTGCCGTTCCGCTGACGAGAGCGGTCTGACGCTGTGGTAGGCCCTCAAAACACGCCCTGCCCCCTCAGAATCCAGGCGGCGGTGCGGCATGAAACACCAATCGGCGATAACGATCGCAAGGTCGTAGATCAATGGGCCGTCGCAGGCGAAATAGAAATCGATAATGCCGCTGACGGCATTGCCGTCGAACAGGGCATTGTCGCGAAACAGGTCCGCATGGATGACGCCACCAGGAAGCGTATCGGTCGACCACAGGTCGGGAAGTTTCCTGATCTCGTGCAAAAGGGCTCGCTCGGCGACGGTTAGTTGGTCACCTAGATTGTCAGCCCGGCTGTTTACCCAATGTACATCTGTCTGGTTAGCCCGCCGGCGCTGAAAGCCTTTCCCCGAGATATGCAGTCGAGCAAGCGCTGCTCCGATCGCGGTGCAGTGATTCGCTTGCGGAATATCGATGCTCTTGCCTGGCAATCGACTGACAAGGGTCGCTGGTTTACCGTTCAACTTTGATTGATAGTTCGCATCACGCCTCGCGATCGGCCTTGCGCAGGGCGCGTCGCGGGCGGACAAATAGTTGCTCAGCGCGAGGAAGTAATCGAGTTCAACGGGCGTTGTTTTCTCGAACAGCGTCAGGACGTAAGACGCCTGGTTGGTGTTGACGAAGTAGTTGGTATTCTCGATACCGGCGGCGATGCCGTGGAAGTCTTGCAATTCACCGACCGAATATTGCGTCAGATAGGCTTCCAGCTCGGGCTTTGTGACGACCGTGAATACAGACATCCCGGATGCTCGATGGATTGGGCCGGAAACTCGAGCCCGACGTTCCCGGGCTCTGGCTACTTAAGGTCTTTCAGCACGCCCAGGGCGAGGGCGTTTTACCAGCTGAACAAGACCCATTGCGGCACTCTGGGTTGCCGGGTGCGGGTATTCCAGCGCGTTTCCAACAATCCGTCACCGTCGTTATCGAGAAAAAAGTAAGCGGGTCCTACGACCGGCACGACTTTCACCATATACAACCGCCCATTGACCCGATATTCCTCATACAGTGCGTCCTCGCGCTGGATGATAGTGACTTCCGGTTCAGTGCCTGCGTCGCCTTGGTCTTCGTCATCCTCGAACACCATCGCTGGCGGCGGCGGCGGTGGCACTTCGACGAATTCACCATCGAATGGTTCGGCAGCCTGGCCGATGGTCGACATCAGCAGGCAACTCAATGCGATCGCTAAAGGGAAAGCTCTCATACGATGGGATCTCTGCGCGCGTTATTCATTACTTCTCGGAAGAAATAGAATAGCACCGAAAGGCTCTCAAATCAGCGTATTCGCCCCTAATCCAACATCGTGACCCGGACCTTATGAACGAAAAACAACTGATTTTGGTAGATGGCTCGTCTTATCTGTACCGTGCATTTCACGCCTTGCCGGCATTGGAAAATTCGGACGGTCAGCCAACCGGGGCGATGCACGGCGTCATCTCGATGTTGCAACGTTTGCGGCAGAGTTATCCAACTACTGCATTCGCCGTGGTTTTTGATCCTCGTGGCCCAACCACGCGCGATGAGTGGTACCCACAATACAAGGCCAACCGCCCCTCGATGCCGTCTGAACTCGCGGTACAGATCGAGCCCCTACACGAACTGATACGCGCACTTGGCTATCCGTTGGTGCAGGTCGCTGGCGTCGAGGCAGATGACGTCCTCGGTACGTTTGCGAAACAAGCAGCTGCGCAGGGTATGGACGTGGTGATCTCGACCGGCGACAAAGATCTTGCGCAACTGGTCGACGACCGCATTTCCCTGATCAACACCATGGACGGCTCGCTACTCGACCACGCCGGTGTGGTTGCCAAGTTCGGTGTTGCACCGGACCGTATCGTCGACTATCTGACTTTAATCGGCGATACCGTCGACAACGTGCCGGGGGTGCCCAAAGTAGGCCCCAAAACTGCTGTCAAATGGCTAACTCAATACGGCTCGCTGGACGAGATTATCAAATGCGCCGAGGAGATTAAGGGCAAAGTAGGCGAGAATCTGCGTGCCTCGCTCGAGCAACTACCCCTGTCGCGCCGTCTGGTGACGATTATGTGTGACATTCAGACCGGTATCGAAATTAGCGAACTGCTGCTCACCGAGCTGGAAAGTGAGCGAGTGGTGGACCTGTATCGCAAGTACGAATTTAATTCCTGGCTCGCCGAACTTGAGAACGAGGGGATCGATACCTCGCCGCGCTCCAGTGAACCGCAAGCAGAATACGAAACGATCCTGGACATGGCGTCGCTGGACCGATGGCTTGAGGAACTGCGCGACGCACCCTGCATTGCCTTCGATACTGAAACGACCAGCCTCAATTACATGGAGGCGCGACTAGTAGGTCTTTCGTTTGCATGCGCACCAGGCCGTGCGGCCTACGTCCCACTGGCGCATGATTATCCTGGGGCACCGCAACAACTGCCGTTTGATGTGGTACTGGAAAAAATGCGTCCGTTGCTGGAGGACCCAGGCAAACCCAAGCTTGGCCATAATCTGAAATATGACCGCAGCGTGTTACTGAACCACGGTATCGAATTGCAGGGGATTGATTTCGACACCATGCTGGAGTCGTACGTGCATAACAGTACGGCCTCCCGACACGACCTCGATTCCGTCGCACAGAAATATCTGAGCCATAAAACGATTCACTACGAAGACGTTGCCGGCAAAGGGGCTAAACAAATCGGTTTCGCTGAAGTCCCGCTCGAGCAGGCCGGACCTTATGCTGCCGAGGATGCAGAGGTGTGCCTGCGTCTGCACGCGAAACTCTACCCCGCGATCGTCGAAACGGGACGCCTGGGCGATGTCTACACTGACATTGAGATACCGTTGGTACCCGTACTCTCCGATATGGAACGCTGCGGCGTCTATATCGATGCGCGCATGCTGATGGAGCAAAGTGCGGAACTGGAAACGCGCATGGGTGAAATTGAAGCGCAAGCCCATGATATTGCCGGCGAAGTTTTCAACATCGGCTCACCAAAACAGATTCAGGGCATCCTGTTCGACAAACTGGGCTTGCCAGTCCTGTCAAAAACCCCGAAAGGACAACCGTCGACCGCGGAATCCGTGTTGCAGGAGCTTGCACATGACTATCCCTTGCCGCGCCTTATCCTGGACCACCGTAGTCTGAGCAAGCTTAAGTCCACCTACACGACCAAATTGCCCGCTCAGATCAACTCCCACACCGGGCGCGTGCACACCAGCTACCATCAGGCCGTCGCGGCGACTGGGCGGCTGTCGTCCTCCGATCCGAATTTGCAGAACATCCCGATTCGGTCCGCCGAAGGTCGGCGCATCCGACAGGCGTTTGTTGCCCCGCCCGGGAAAGTGATCGTCGCCGCCGACTATTCCCAGATTGAATTGCGCATCATGGCGCACCTGTCTGACGACAAAAGTCTCAGCGCTGCTTTCGCCGGTGGTCTTGATGTTCACAGAGCGACCGCTGCCGAAGTCTTTGCGGTCGATTTAGAAGCCGTCGCTGACGAGCAACGACGCGCCGCGAAAGCGATTAACTTCGGTTTAATTTACGGCATGTCGGCGTTCGGCCTGGCGCGCCAACTCGGTATCGAGCGTAGTGCCGCGCAAACTTATATTGACCTCTACTTTGCCCGCTATCCCGGCGTTCACGAGTATATGGAGCGAATTCGCGAGTCTGCGCGCGAACTCGGCTACGTTGAAACGGTGTTCGGCAGGCGTTTATATCTACCGGATATCAATGCCGGTAACGCCCAGATCCGTCAGTATGCGGAGCGTACCGCCATCAACGCACCAATGCAGGGCAGCGCAGCCGACATCATCAAGCGCGCGATGTTGGAAGTGGCTCAGTGGCTGAACACAACTTCTGCTGCAGCGCAGCTCATCATGCAGGTCCACGATGAGCTGGTTTTCGAAGTCGCTGAGGACGCGGTCGACGAAATCACAGAACAGGTCCGTACGCTTATGCAGAACGCCGCCAACCTGGACGTCCCATTGATTGTCGATGTCGGTCGCGGCGCCAATTGGGACGAGGCGCACTAACAGGCTGCTAAGGCGGTACAGCACGCTTTGGGGAGATCTTGTCGCGGGTTCTGAATCGACCAGAAAGACATATCCCGATGCCCGACGGGTTGCGCGTGCGAGCCTGATTCCGAGGCTGCAAATTAAGCGCGCGCTCTGTCCCGTCCCTTGTGCTAATATTTTTGCATACGCATTGAATTAGCCCAGCAACCGCTGCACCCAGTTAGCAAATAAATCTGTCCGCTTTGTACGTGTCCGTTGTCAAATGTTAATGATCCCCGCCATTGATTTGAAGGACGGCAAATGCGTCCGTCTGCGCCAGGGTGATATGTCCCAGGACACCGTGTACTCCGACGACGCGCTGGCAGTCGCTAAGCGCTGGGTCAAAGCAGGTGCGCGGCGTTTGCACATCGTAGATCTGAACGGTGCGACCGACGGCCGTCCGGTCAACCACGAAATTATCCATACCGTTGCTGAAGCGTTTCCGGACGTGCCGATTCAGGTGGGTGGCGGCATTCGCGACGAAGACACCATTCAGCAATATCTGGATGCCGGTGTTCGCTATGTCATCCTCGGCACCAAGGCGGTAACTGCGCCTCATTTCGTATCTGACGTGTGCCTCGAGTTCCCAGGCCACATTATCGTTGGCTTGGATGCCCGCGAGGGCAAGGTGGCGATTGAGGGGTGGTCGAAGTTGTCGCGTCACGATGCCATCGATTTAGCTCAGCATTTCGAAGCAGATGGGGTCGAGGCCATAGTATTTACCGACATCGGGCGCGACGGCATGATGAAAGGCCTCAATATTGAGGCGACCGTTGCGTTCGCTCAGTCGCTGACTATCCCGGTTATCGCTTCCGGTGGTATCACCGACTTACAGGACATCCGAAATTTGTGCGCCGTCGCCGATGAAGGCATTAACGGCGCCATTACGGGTCGGGCAATTTACGAAGGGACGCTCGACTTTTCCGAAGCTCAACGCCTTGCGGATGAACTTTGCGATAATCCGGCGCCCTAAATGGGGCTCGCCAAACGCGTCATTCCTTGTCTCGATGTAGACGCCGGTCGCGTCGTCAAGGGCGTTCAATTTGTTGATATCCGCGACGCTGGCGATCCGGTTGAAGTCGCGCGCCGCTACGATCAACAAGGCGCGGATGAAATTACCTTTCTCGATATCACGGCCAGTAGCGACGGGCGCGACACGCTGGTGCATGTCGTCGAGGCAGTCGCCGCTGAAGTCTTTATCCCTCTGACCGTCGGTGGCGGCATTCGCAGCGTCGATGATATTCGTCTGATGTTGAACGCCGGCGCGGACAAAATTGGAATTAATACGGCGGCGGTTAATCATCCGGAGTTCGTCCAGGAAGCTGCCACACGTTTTGGCTCTCAATGCATCGTCGTTGCCATAGACGCCCGCGCCGTGCCTCACGTCGAAGGTGAGTGGGAGGTCTACACGCATGGTGGTCGCAAGCCGACCGGCCTTAACGCCGTCGATTGGGCGCGCCGCATGGCGTCAGCGGGAGCTGGCGAGATCCTGTTAACCAGCATGGACCGAGATGGTACGCGTGACGGTTATGATCTCGAATTAACCCGCGCCGTGGCCGATGCGGTTAGCGTTCCCGTTATCGCCTCGGGCGGAGTTGGTGGACTCTCCCATCTGGTCGACGGAGTTGCCAAAGGGCATGCCGATGCCGTTCTTGCCGCCAGCATTTTCCATTTCGCAGAGCATACGGTGGGACAAGCGAAACAAGCGATGAGCGCCGCTGGGCTGGAGGTCCGGTTATGAGCTGGCTGGATGACGTCGCCTGGAATAGCGATGGCTTGGCGCCCGCAATTGCGCAGGATCATGCCTCCGGTCAGGTTCTGACCCTGGCATGGATGAACCGAAATGCCCTGCAGGTGAGCATACAGGAAGACCGGGCCGTCTATTGGTCTCGCTCGCGACGCAAATTATGGCGTAAAGGTGAACAATCCGGGCACCAGCAACGCCTGTTGGAGGTGCGTCTGGACTGCGATGCGGATGCCATTTTGTTGCTGGTAGAGCAGATTGGCGGTATCGCCTGCCATACCGGGCGGGCGCGCTGCTTTTATCGGCAATACCGTGACGGAGAATGGATGGAGACGGACCCGGTTTTGCGGGATCCGCTAGAAATCTACGCGACCGCGCCGGAAAAGGAGTTGGGCGATGAGTGATGTGCTGAGCAGGCTGAGTGCGGTAATTGAGGAGCGCAGTTCTGCTGGCCCGGATGAGTCCTATGTCGCGCGATTGTTTGACGATGGTCTCGACAAAATATTAAAAAAAATTGGTGAGGAGGCTACCGAAACGGTCATCGCTGCGAAGGGTGGTGATCGACGGGAGGTCATATACGAAACCGCTGATTTATGGTTTCATTCGGTGGTTCTGCTCAAGTTTCTGGATATAGAGCCGGCCGATGTGCTCGCAGAACTGGAACGGCGATTCGGGCGTTCGGGTCTGGATGAAAAAGCAGCACGCGCCAAAAAGTCGAAGTAAACGCTTTGCGTAGGTCTTACCGGCCAGATTTAGGAGAAACAAATGGGATTCGGCATAAAAGAGCTTGTGGTCGTTCTGATCATCGTGGCGCTGGTTTTTGGCACCAAGAAGATTCGTGGCGTCGGTAGCGATGTCGGTGGTTGGATTCGCGATTTTCGTAAAGCGATGAAAGAGGAACCCGCCGTCGAGCCGGAGGCCACTGCAGAGGACGCCAATCGCGTCATTGAGGGCGAAGCCCAAGTCGAAAAGCACCAGGTCTGAACTAAGCCACGATGTTCGATATCGGGTTTTGGGAACTCGCGCTAATCGGTATTGTTGCGCTGCTGGTGGTCGGGCCGGAAAAAATGCCGGCCATGATCCGCACAGCAGGCCAGTGGACCGGGCAAATCCAGCGCATGGCCAGAGACTTGCGCCGCGACATAGAGCAGGAAGCCCACACGGAAGATTTCAAGGCTCTGAACAGCGAGTTTCTCGCCGAAGATCAGCGCCTGAAAGCGATGGCAAAAGACCCCAGTAAAATGGCAGATATTGCAGCGACCCCCGAGCCAGAATCAGACTCGGAGCCTGCTGTTGAGAACAAACCCGTCCAGAAAGAATCCTGATAGCCACCCTCACTTCCAAGTGGGCGTAGCTAAAACCATGATCGCGGCGCAATGACCCTGAAAGATTTGAACAAAGCGCTGAGCGATAAAAGCTCAACTGCCACCGAGGAAGCTACCGAGGAGCCGGAGGCGACGAAGCAGACTTTTGTTTCTCATTTGGTCGAACTGCGCGACCGGTTGCTGCGCACCCTCGCGGTCATTTTCGTCGTGTTACTGTGCCTGATGCCGGTTTCGAACGAGCTCTACGTGTGGCTCGCTGAGCCGTTGCTTGCACACCTGCCTGGCACCAGCACGATGATCGCCACGCAGGTCGCCTCACCCTTTTTGGCCCCGTTCAAACTGACGTTATTTGTCGCGGTGTTTATTTCCGTGCCCTACATCTTTTTTCAGTTGTGGGCATTTGTTGCGCCAGGCCTTTACGTGAACGAGCGTCAACTGGCATTTCCGTTGCTGCTATCGAGTACTTTGCTTTTCTATTGCGGCGTCGCGTTCGCCTATTACGTCGTGTTTCCGTTGGTGTTCGGGTTTTTCACTGCGATCGCGCCCGAAGGCGTCACCATCATGACGGATATCAGCCACTATCTGGATTTCGTGCTCAAGTTGTTCCTGGCTTTCGGCGCGGCGTTCGAGGTGCCGGTGGCGACTTATCTGATCGTGCGTATGGGCGTCTCGACGACGGATGCTCTCGCGCGCAAACGCCCTTACATCATCGTAGGCGCGTTCGTCCTTGGGATGGTACTTACCCCACCAGATATCATCTCGCAGACCATGTTGGCCTTGCCGGTCTGGGTGCTCTATGAAATCGGTTTGCTGCTGTGCAGGTTGACTATCGATGAAGACGCGCTGGCGGAGGACACCGACTCACCAGAGCCATAAATCGTGCGCCGGATAAAGCTGACGAAAGTGTCGTTTAGAGACGTTCGACGCCATTGGCACTACCTACCAATACAACGTCAGCCGGGCGCTTGGCGAACAAGCCATTAGTCACAATCCCCGGAATGGCGTTGAGCGCGAGTTCCAGCTGGACCGGCTCGTCGATTTTCAGATGGTGAACATCGAGAATGTAGTTGCCATTGTCGGTGACGAAATCATGGCGCCATTCGGGCGTACCGCCCAGTTTGACAAGTTCCCGCGCAACAAAGCTGCGCGCCATGGGAATGACTTCAATGGGTAGCGGGAACGCGCCGAGCTGCGCGACCATTTTGCTTTCATCAATAATGCAAATGAACTGCCGACTTGCCTGCGCGACAATTTTTTCGCGCGTTAGCGCGCCGCCCCCGCCTTTGAGCAAATGATGGTGGCGCGTGGCTTCATCAGCGCCGTCGACATAGATGGCCAGCTCACTGACCGCATTGAGTTCCAATACCGGAATACCGTGTTGGCGCAGTCGGTCAGCACTCGCTTGTGAACTCGCCACAGCGCCATCGATACGCCCTTTATAAGCGGCGAGCTCATCGATAAAGAAGTCTGCGGTACTGCCGGTGCCAACGCCAATCAAGGCGTCATCTTCAACAAATGCCATAGCGGCTTTCGCAACTGCCTTTTTATACTCGTCTTGTTTCGACATTGGGGTTCCCGAATAGCAAAAATACGGCCGTAGAGATGGTGCAAATGCTATCTTAAGCGGATGTTGAATAACTACGTCAAAATGATCCTACGCGCGCCAGTTTATGACGTTGCGCGTGAGACACCACTCGATGAGGCGCCCGGAGTTTCGCGCCGGGTAAACAACCGCGTGTGGCTCAAACGCGAAGATATGCAACCGGTCTTTTCCTACAAGATTCGCGGCGCCTATTCGCTGATGTCCTCACTTTCGCCAGCACAGCTGCAAAAAGGCGTCATTACTGCCTCGGCAGGCAACCACGCTCAGGGGGTTGCACTTGCCGCCCAGGTACTCGAAACAACGGCCACAATCGTGATGCCGAAAACGACCCCCGAAATCAAAATTGCGGCAGCTCGCCAGCTCGGTGCCGAGATCGTATTGCACGGCAATACTTACGATGAGGCCAGCGAGCGGGCTCACGTGATGGCGAGCGAACGCGCGTTGACGTACGTGCCACCCTATGACCATCCGCTCGTTATCGCCGGGCAAGGCACCGTTGCCATGGAGATTCTCCGCCAGCACACGCGGCCCCTCGATGCGATTTTCGTGCCTGTCGGCGGCGGCGGGCTGATTGCGGGCGTCGCGGCCTACGTCAAAGAATTGACTCCCGAAACGCGCGTTATCGGCGTTGAGCCTGAAGAAGCCGCCAGCATGAAGCGTTCACTGGAAGCCGGACACCGTGTCGTGCTTGATCGTATCGGGATATTCGCCGATGGAGCCGCGGTACGCCAAGTGGGAGAAGAGACATTCGCGCTTACCCAGCGCTACGTCGATGAAGTGATGACGGTGTCAAACGATGAGATCTGCGCGGCAGTTAAAGACATATTTGAAGATACGCGCTCCATCGCCGAGCCCGCCGGCGCCCTCGCTCTGGCTGGACTCAAACAGTACGTCGAACGCGAAGGAACAACCGGTGCGGAGTTTGTCGCCATTCTTAGTGGTGCGAACGTTAATTTTGACCGCCTGCGCCACATCGCTGAGCTCGCTGAACTCGGTGAACAGCGCGAGGTATTGATCGGCGCCACAATCCCTGAACGGCAGGGCAGTTTTCGAGAATTTTGCCATGCACTCGGGCCACGCCTAATTACCGAATTTAACTATCGATTTACCCACCCTGAGCACGCCCAGGTGTTCGCCGGTGTAAAGGTGAAAGATCGGGACGTCGAGCGCCGCAATCTGTTGTCGAATCTGAGCGACAAGGGCTATCAGCCTATCGATATGACGGATAACGAAGTGGCCAAAATGCATGTGCGCTTTATGGTTGGCGGACACAGCGCCGGCTTAGAGCATGAGCGTTTGTTGCGCGTAGAATTTCCCGAGCGGCCCGGCGCTTTACTACATTTTCTCAGCCATCTTGGCGATCGCTGGAATATCAGTTTGTTCCACTACCGCAACCATGGCGCTGCCTACGGTCGGGTATTGATCGGTGTGCAGGTTCCCCCTGACGACGAGAATCGATTCGACGATATGCTCACTGAACTGGATATGCCGTACGAGGACGAAAGCAACAATCCTGCTTACCGGTTGTTCTTACAGTGACGCCCTGCGCGGCGCAACATCCGAGCCATAACGGCGACGCCGCGGCGCCCGACATGGAAGACCAATATGACCTCGTCGACGCCTGCTGAGCAACTCTGTCTCGGGATGCGACGGCTGCAATCCCTTGGCTTGAATCGAGGCAGCTCGGGGAATATGAGTACCCGCAGCGATGGCGGTTTGTTGATTACTCCGAGCGGAGTGAAACCGGAAGCACTGGATGATCGATCGATAGTCGCCATGAACATGGACGGCGTTGTGCAAAACAGTCGCCTGCAACCGTCCAGTGAATGGCGCTTTCACCGTGACATCTATGCCACGCGAAGCGATGCACTAGCCATTGTTCACGTGCATTCGCCCTATGCGACTGCACTCGCCTGCCAGCGCCTCGATTTGCCACCCTTCCACTATATGATCGCCGTTGCCGGGGGCTACGATATCCGCTGTGCGCCGTACGCAACCTTTGGCAGCCAGGCGCTGTCGGACGCTGCCCTGACCGCACTTGAACAGCGTTATGCTTGCCTATTGGCTAACCACGGCATGATTGCGCTCGGTGCCAGCCCAACGGCGGCAATTGATTTGGCGGTGGAAGTCGAGGAGCTCGCGCGACAATACATTCTGAGTCGCGAAATCGGCGAGCCGATGCTGTTAAACCACGACGAGATGGATGCGGTGATCGAAAAATTTAAAAACTACGGATCTCACTATGGCCGACAATAAGCCGCGCCCCTCAGCGGTTGAGGAGTTTCTAAAACGGCCTTTGTTCCACCTGGCGTTTGTCGTTCACGATCTGGAACAGGCGCGTAATTTTTACGTCGACGTATTGGGCTGCCGCGTTGGGCGAAGTGCTGATACGTGGACCGATTTCGAGTTTTTCGGCTATCAGATCACCGCTCACCTTGGCGAGAGAGAGAAAAAGTCTGGTGCCTCAAACGTCGATGGGCACGCGATTCCAATTCCGCATTTCGGGCTCATCATGAGTTGGGAAGACTGGCACCGCGCGGTCGACCACATGAACTACATCGGGGTCGAATTCCGCATTGCGCCGCATATTCGCTTCAAAGACGAGGCCGGTGAGCAAGCGACTTTCTTTCTCGACGATCCGTCTGGCAATTGCCTGGAATTTAAATCATTCCGCAAACCGGAGGACATTTTCCTACGCGACTGAGCGCGTATCCGATCGGGTATCTAGCTAAACAATTCAGCGAGCCTCTCGCCAGGGTCTTGTGAACGCATGAACGCCTCCCCAACCAGGAAAGCGTGCACATCATGATTGCGGAGGTAGTCGACATCTTCGCGCAGCCGGATACCCGATTCGCTAACGACCAAGCGGTCCTCGGGTATGTCTTTGAGCAAACCCACTGTTATTTCTATATCGGTAACAAAATTAGTCAGGTCCCGGTTGTTGATCCCGATTAGTGGCGTACGTAGGCGCAGCGCGCGTTCCAGTTCGGTTCGGTCGTGGACCTCAATCAGTATATCCATACCCAGGGCGGTCGCTGCGCTGGCGAGCTCACCGAGCTGGCTATCACTGAGGCATGCCGCAATCAGCAGGACGCAGTCGGCTCCGAGAGCACGCGACTCTGTGATTTGATAGGTGTCGATCATGAAATCCTTGCGTAACACCGGCAGGGCACAGTGCTCGCGGGCAATCACTAAATCCCGATCGTTGCCCTGAAAGTAGTGCTCGTCGGTCAGGACCGAAAGGCATGTCGCGCCACCCCGTTCGTAGCTGGCTGCTATAAGCTGTGGTTCATAAGGATCGCGCAATAAACCTTTGCTGGGTGAGGCTTTTTTGCATTCGGCTATGACGGCAGCTCCGCCGCGGGCCACCTTGTCGCGCAAAGCAGTCCCGAAACCGCGCGGGGCTGATGCTGCCCGCGCAGCGTTTTCCAATTCGCCGATTGGAAGGTTTTGTTTTCTTTGCACGACCTCCAATCTCTTGGTCGCCACGATTTCCGTCAGAATGTTTGCCATTCCGCCATTCTCCAATTCAGCCTACCGCTTGGGTGAAGGCAATAAATTTCGCAAACGACTCACCCGCTGCCCCACTGGCCAGCACTTCGCGAGCGCGCTCCACACCGGCACGCAAATTTTCCGCTAACCCGCCAACGTAAATCGCCGCTCCCGCGTTGAGGGCAACGATGTCGCTTGCGGGTCCGGCTTCGCCGCCAAACACGCCCTGGATGATGTGCAGGCTGGCGTGGGGGTCCGCGGCAGCAAGCGCTTCAATTGGACATTCCTGAAGGCCGAAGTCGCCGGGTTTAATGTCGTAGCTACGAATTTCATTATTGGATAGTTCGGCAACATGCGTGGCGCTGCCGATGCTGATTTCATCCATCCCGTCAGCGGCGCACACCACCATGGCATGGGTCACGCCAAGACGCTGAAGAACGGCCGCTGCGCGCGGCACCCATTTGCGATCAAACACGCCCATCAGCTGACAGTCTGCGTTGGCTGGATTGGTTAGCGGCCCAAGTATGTTGAATAAAGTGCGCGTGCCGAGTTCGCGGCGCGGCCCTGCGGCATGGCGGGTTGCCCCGTGATGGGCGGGGGCGAACATAAATCCGACTCCCACTTCGCGCACGCATTCGGCCACCTGTGCCGGCGCGAGGTCGATGCGTGCGCCTGCCGCTTCCAGAACATCGGCACTGCCGCTGGCGCTGCTTGCCGCGCGATTACCATGCTTGGCGATGTAACCACCTGCAGCAGCTGTGACGAATGCGGACGCCGTGGAAATATTGAATGTACCGATGCCGTCTCCACCGGTGCCGCAGGTATCAATCAGCGGCTTGATATCAATCTCAACGTGAGCAGCAAATTCGCGCATGACGGACGCGGCGGCAGCGATTTCCTCGACGGTCTCGCCTTTCATCCTTAGCGCGATCAGGAAGCCCGCAATCTGAGCCTCGGTCGCATCGCCGGACATAATCGATGCCATCACCGCGTGCATGTCGTCGAACGACAAATCCCGAGATTCCACAAGTTCCCGCAAGGCAGCTTGAATATTCATCAGTGTCTGTCAGGCCGCCTGCGCCGACGCGTCAAAAAAATTCGCCAGAATTTGATGACCGCTGACCGTGAGAATGGATTCAGGATGAAACTGGACGCCAAAAATCGGCAGTGTCTTGTGCGCAATACCCATGATCTCGTCAAAACTACCATCCGCCCTGTTCGTCCAGGCGGTAATTTCGAAGCAATCCGGCAGCGAGGACTGCTCGGCGACCAATGAGTGATAGCGGGTTGCTATAAACGGGTTATCGAGGCCCGCGAATAAACCCGTGCCAGCATGGTAAATCGGCGATGTTTTGCCGTGCATGATCGCGCGCGCCCGAACGATCTTGCCGCCAAAACTTTGCGCCATGCTCTGGTGCCCCAAGCACACCCCAAGCAATGGTATTCGCCCCGCAAAATGGCTGATTACCTGCATCGAGATCCCTGCCTCATTGGGCGTACAGGGGCCTGGAGAGACGATGATATAGGCCGGCGCCAGCGCTTCAATCTGCGCAATCGTAATGGCGTCGTTACGGTGTACATCGACCGCATGACCTAACTCGCCGCAGTATTGCACCAGGTTGTAGGTGAAGGAATCGTAGTTGTCGATCATCAGGATCATGGTGGACAAGATAGTCGCTCAGACGACTCCACTTAAGATGTACGGTGTAAAAACCGGCGCGATTATCGCACGTTAGCGCAGCGGCAGGCTAAGCGAGCAAGCCTCTAAAAAAGTTGTTGCAAGGCGCCTGGCAGATCTTCGAGGGTGTCGATGATGGCATCGGCGCCAAATTTATCGAGTGCTGAGTTGTCGCCATAACCGTAAGTGACAGCGACCGACGGCATCCCAGCATTGCTTGCAGCACCCAGGTCAATCACAGAGTCACCGATCATGACGGCCTGCGTCGGTTCGATTTGCAAGGTGTCCGTGACGTGTACCAGCGGCGCAGCATGGGGTTTTTTGTGGGCCAGCAGGTCGCCACCCACAACGACGCTGAAATAGGCTTCCAGGCCTGCCAGTTTAAGCAGCGGCTCGGCGAATTGTTGCGGTTTGTTGGTCACTACAGCGAGCGCACAACCGGCGTTCATCAGCGCATCCAGAGTGCTGCGAACGTGCGGATACAGATTGCTGCGCGCAAATAGATTTCGTCGATAGATTGCGAAAAAGCTGGTCTTCACACAATTAAATTCTGCTTCCTTCGCCACACCATCAAGCCGACCGGTCAATGCCCGATGAACGAGACGCCCGGCGCCCTCGCCAATATAAGCACGAACCAGCTCCTCGCCTATTGCGCTGTGTCCGCATTGCACCAGCGCCGCGTCAACGGCATCAGCAATGTCCGGAACACTGTCAATCAGGGTGCCATCGAGGTCAAAGAGCGCCAGCGCCGGGCCGCCAGTCACGGTGAGCCAGGTTCCGTCGCCGCAGCGCGCAGTTCGGCGATCGTCGCGGCGTAATCAGTCTTTCCGAAGATCGCCGAACCGGCCACGAAGGTGTCTGCTCCGGCAGCGGCGATGTCGGCGATATTGTCGATTTTTACCCCACCATCGACCTCCAGGCGGATATTGAAACCCGATTCATCAATCATGCGTCGCGCAGCACGTAGCTTGTCCAAGGTCGAAGGGATAAATGACTGCCCACCGAATCCCGGATTGACGGACATCAGCAAAATCATGTCCAGCGAGTCCATGACGTGTTCGAGATGAGTCAGCGGCGTTGCGGGGTTGCAAACCAGACCGGCGCGACAGCCGGCATCATGAATTTGCTGCAAATTACGGTGAATGTGCTGACTGGCCTCCGGATGAAAAGTGATGATGCTGGCGCCTGCGGCTGCAAAATCATCGATAAGGCGGTCAACCGGCGACACCATTAAATGGACATCAATGGGGGCGGTCACGCCGTAGTTGCGTAGTGCTTTGCAAACCATGGGGCCAATTGTCAGGTTGGGCACGTAGTGATTGTCCATGACATCAAAATGGACCCAATCCGCACCGCTCGCGACGACGTCCCGGACCTCGTCGCCAAGGCGGGCGAAATCTGCTGACAAAATAGAAGGGGCGATTACCGGATCAAGTTTCATTACAGGTCACCTACAACCAGGGACATTGAGAGTAAGGGGTTTGCTGCGCGCGAACTCTACCCCATCCTCTCGGGCGATGCATCGGTATTACCGCACACGTTCAAGCGGCTGGATTTCCACCGCGCGCGTTCGCACCAGGTCGCTTATTACGCTTTCCTGCGTGCGCCTTTGCAGGCGCACGTGGGTCAAGATCAGCTGGCCGGGTTGGCGGTGGGGCTGGCCGAGGTATTTCCCAGTCGCGAAAGAAAATCCATCACCAATTGATGTGTCTCTCCAATGTCCTCGTTGAGGATTCCATGGCGCGCGGACTCGACCCAATGCAACTCTTTTTGAGTCGAGCTGACATTCTCGTAAGCGATAGTTGCGCTTTTGGGATCAACCACATGATCGTCAGTTGACTGGATGACGCACACCGGTGACTCAATAGCGTCCAGCAAACTATTTGAATGCGCAGCCAGCCGGGTTAGCTCATACAATCCGCGTAACGGCATATTGCGATAGTTAATCGCCGGATGTTCGGATTCGTTTGGACGAAATGGCATCACGCCCTCGTACGACGAAAGCCAGCGAACGATTCGATTTGCCCCGTGCATAAATGGCACGAAGCGCATGTTTCGATTGCGAAATTTTATGGGTGGGCAAATCGCTACCGTACCTGCGATTCCATTCGGGCGCTCAGCAGACGTCGTCAGGCTTAGCGTGCCCCCGGTAGAGAAACCGACCATGGCGTAGTGGTCAGTAAGATTTTCCATTATCCGACGGCCTTTCTCGACGCTCTCAAGCCAGTCACGCCAATTTCTGTCGCGCAAATCCCACGGCGATGTACCGTGTCCTTTGAGACGGACACCGACAACTCTGTAACCGGCATCGGCAAGTTTCTGGCCAAAGGCGTGAACCTCAGCGGGAGACGCGAGGAAGCCGTGCACAAGGACAACGCCCAGATCCCGGGCCTGCTTTGGCAGCATAAGAAACGGACTAGGATCCGCGCTCGCCGTTTCACGCGAGTTAATTTCGGCGTGCTTCTCCTTTCGATACAGTGCGCGATCCCAGGTCAATGATTGGCGTTCGTCGTCAAATAACTCTTGCGCGAGTTCCGCCGCCGTCAGGTTTGCGTTGCGTAACAAAGCGCGATCGACCGATTTCGCCACTGCCGGTAGCGGCTCAACTTCATTTGCGTAGACTTCTATCGGATTCTCCAATCTGATGGCATCGAACTCGTGCTCTTCGACGAGCTTGTCGTTATAGCGCAGCTGTTCGGTAGAGTGCTCAAGCAGATTAGCAGCGGCTGCAGAATCGAGAAACTGTGTGAGCGCGGAAGGTTCGGTTTGCAGAACTTCCTGGTAGATGTCCGGGTTGCACAAGCCACGATGCAGACGAACTTCGGCGTGCGATTGCAAATGCTTCACCGACAGATAAAGAATGCGGCGAAAATCCGCTGCGCTTACTTCCTTTATGCCCTTCTCGACCTGGCGCAATACGATCGACGACGCGAGGTGCGACAAATTGACCGTGGCGGCCTGGTAAATCTCACGCATGTAGTTGTCCCGGACCCGTCCGATGGCGCGATTGGCACCATGAGTTGCGCTGCGACACAGTAGTCGAGCACCCAGGAAATCGATGTCGAACACTGACCCAAGGTCCGGGAGCTGGTGCGCAAGAAAATTCCCGATGGCGCGGTCATACCAGGTCAAGGCATCGTGCGTGACGATGGTGTTGCCGATACTGATATCCATATCGGTCGGCCTGAGTAGAATATTTCCTTCAACGACCAGCTCATCAATGGCACGCATGCTGAGTCCGCCAGTCAGCATCTCTGCACTGCGCCTGAGAATGTTGTCACTGATCCGGAGCGGATAGAAAGTAATGTTGGCCGGCATGATGTTGACAGGTCTGGCTGCCGCCTCCACCAAGGCGTCAACTGATCCGAGCTCGGCCGACTGTGCCCACTTTTCCAGCACGCTGCGATCGTTGCGCGCGTGTCGGTACGCGACGGCGCGCTTGAAGATGTACAGGCCAAGAGCCAGACGCGCCGCACCGCTATGATGCTTTCGCCGTTCTTGTGCATGACGGGAAAATACGTTGTAGCGGCCTTGTTCATCGATGACTTGACGGTCCTTAACCATGCCACCCTCAGGAAACACGACGATTTTCCGGCCACGCAGGATATCGGTCGCAAGCAACTCCATGAGATGGGGATGGTTGTTCGGGACGACGCCCAGATCACGCAACGCAGTTGCGAAACGGTCGTTACCCTCGAAAAACTCAGCCGACGCGATTGAACGACAAAAAGCGCCCGTGTCCTGATAGATAAGGTATTGCGGAATAAATGTTTCACAGCGGGCGAAATGGTTGAACAGGAAAATATCGCCGTTGTGGGTCTGGCCCGACTGGTAGTGCATCTTGATCCGCACCCCGAGCACTTTGCGCACTTGTTCAAACGCGCGCGCACACCAATCATAGGTTTGCTGGTTTAAATCGAAATAGTCATCCATCGTGGTGAGTTGTACGCCTGATTTGTGCAAAGGCAGCGAGCTCCAGCTCACCCGAACCTATCATGCACCAGCACGCGCATGTTGGGACAGTGCCCACTGCACATGCTCGCGAACAAGTGCGCTCGGGTGCTTTTCGCGCTTGTTAAGAGCGGCTATGACTGCCGCGGTAGTCGGGGCATTGCCGAGCGCCACAGCAATGTTGCGCAGCCATTGTTCATGGGAAATTCGCCGAATGGCCGAGCCGCGCGTGAGATCGTCGAATTCCAGTTCCGTGAGGCCAAATAGATCGATCAAGGTGCGGTTTTCAAGGCCATGGCGTGGTGCGAAATCTTCCAGTGGGGTCAACTTCGCATAGCGATTCCACGGGCATACGAGTTGGCAATCGTCACAGCCGAAAATTCGGTTGCCGATAGATTTGCGTAAATGCTCTGGAATCGGATCGCGGGACTCGATAGTCAAATAGGAAATGCAACGTCTGGCGTCAAGCTCGTACGGGGCGGTAATTGCCTGCGTCGGACAGACGTCAATGCAGCGTGTACACGAACCGCAGAGATCAGACGATACAACGCCGTCAGTCGGTAGTTCCAGGTCGGTAAAAATTTCACCGAGGAAAAACATCGAGCCATCTTCGCGATCGATAAGGTTGGTATGTTTGCCAATCCAGCCGAGTCCTGCATTACGTGCCAACGCACGTTCGAGAATCGGCGCGCTGTCAGTGAAGGCGCGAAAACCAAAAGGACCGATGTATTCCTGCAGCCGTTTGGCCAATTGGCCCAATCGCGAGCGCAGCGTCTTGTGATAGTCGCGACCGAGCGCATATCGCGCGACATAAGCCGTATGCGGCTGGTCCAGAATCGCCAGAGCAGAAGCAGGCTGTTCGGTCAGATAGTCGACACGCACGCTGATAACAGAGAGCGTCCCGGCGACTAGCCGGTCCGGATGCCGGCGTTTATCGCCGTTGCGCTCGAGATAGGACATTGAGCCGTGCATCGCACGTTCGAGCCATGCATCCATCCGTTGATGATCGATTTCGAGTTCTAGCGGCGCAACCGCCAGGCGCTGGAAGCCAAGCTCTGTAGCCCATGTGCGCAGTAATGCGACGGTCGTAGCGGGATCGTTTTCGATGGGCTTCACCACGCAACCGGCCCTGTTCAGCCTGGTTCCGGTTGCGCGATATCCAGGCGCTGGGCGAGCGCGACCCAGAGTGCCCGAAATGCGCGCCCACCGGGACTGGCGTCGGCGAATACGTTCACCGGCGAGCGCTGATTACCCATTTGTTCAATATGGCTGGCGTAAGGGATGTAACTCCGCAGCACCTGCGGATGAGTACCGGCGAATTCAATAATCACGTCTCGATGTAAGCGCTTGCGCCTGTCCACCATGGAGAGAAATGGCAGCACCATCGCGCTGCTCGAGGTGTGGTGGTCACGAAACGCTACCAATTGGTCGAAGGCACGAACTGACAAATGAGTTGGTATCAACGGGACCAGCAACACATCGGCCATATTGAATATATTTTCTGAGACAACAGACATGCTAGGCGCGCAGTCGAGCAACACAAGGTCGTAATCTTCACGAACCTCAGACAATAATTTTCGCAACCGGACGCCCGATTTCTTGTGCTCATTCAACTCTAAATCCAGATGACGAAAATCGGTGTCCGCAGGAAGGAGATGTAATCGCTCGTGATCGGTTTTGCGAATGGCTTTGACGAACTTCTTCTTGCTCGCGAGGATATCGCTGGCTGATCCCTTGGCTCGAGGTTTAGCGCGCAGATAGAAGCTCGCTGCGCCCTGGGCATCGAGATCCCACAATAGCGTGCGCAAACCGCTGACTGAGGACAAGTAGGCGAGATTCACCGCCGTGGCAGTTTTACCGACGCCGCCTTTCAGGTTGTAGGTCGCGATGACTTTCATGCTTCAGTAATCAACTACGAGCCTGGATAGTGCGCCGACACGCGGCGGAATGGCGTAGTCATGCAGCGCCAGTATTGTCGGGCAAGCATAGCAAGAACTAAATCAGCACCGTTATGTCGCGGTTATCTCGGCATCGCGTTAGCAGGGAAAGTCTGGAGCGCCGTTTAACGCCGCCAATTAACAGACGAAGCCACGGGACGTCCCAGCGCGCAGAACGACTTGATTCTGATTAAGATACACCCTGGTCACAGAAGCAACGCGCCGCGACATGTTCGAATTTGTCCGAGACTGGTACGAGCGTCATTTTTCGCACCCCGAAGCGGTGTTGCTGGTTGTGTTCCTGTTGTCCGGGTTCGTTATCGTCGTGTTTTTCGGGAAGATGCTGGCGCCATTGCTGGCATCAGTGGTGATTGCCTACTTGCTCGAAGCGTCCGTGCATTTTCTTGAACGCAGGGGACTCAGCCGGATCGTTTCGGTATCTGTAGTGTTTACGGTGTTTCTCGCCGTCTTCGTGTTCGTCGTCATTGGCCTTGCGCCGTTGATTTCGCGTCAGTTGGCCAATTTCGTTCAAGATTTGCCACGCACCATCTCGAACGGACGGGGCTTGTTGCTACGTCTGCCGGAAACCTATCCGAATTTCGTTACGACGACGCAGATCGATGCTGTTCTGAATGCGATTCGGGGCGAGGTGACCGAACTCGGTCAAAGTGTCGTCACCCTATCTCTGGCGTCTATACCGGTCATGGTGACGATCCTGGTGTACCTGATTCTGGGCCCCGTGCTGGTCTTTTTCTTTCTTAAAGACAAGATCAAGATCGTTCACTGGCTAACCGCGTTCCTGCCGGCCAATCGGAGCGTACTTAACACTGTCTGGCGCGATGTGGATGGCCAAATAGGTAACTATGTGCGCGGTAAGTTCTACGAAATTTTTATCGTCGGATCAGTTACCTACACCACGCTCGCGTTTTTCGGGATGGCCTATGCGCCGCTGATTGCGGTGCTGGTCGGTTTATCTGTAATCGTGCCCTATATCGGCGCCGCCGTGGTGACGCTGCCGGTCGCGGTCGCGGCCTATATTCAGTTTGGGTGGGGGAATGATTTCATCTGGATCATGGTCGCATACGGCATCATCCAGGCATTAGACGGCAATCTTCTCGTACCGTTATTGTTCTCGGATGTAGTGAATCTACACCCGATAGCAATTATCTCGGCGGTGCTCATTTTCGGTGGGTTGTGGGGTTTCTGGGGCGTGTTTTTCGCCATTCCCCTCGCGACGCTGGTGAAATCGCTGCTCAAAGCCTGGCCGAGTCAGGTCAACACCGAGGTAGCGCCCGCCTGACCGGGCGTCGATCGATTCAGCACGCTTGGGACTAGAGGTGTTGGGTCGCGAAATCGGCCAGCCGCGAGCGTTCGCCGTGCTGCAGAGTGATGTGTGCGCTGTGTGGCCAATTGCGAAATCGATCAACGACGTAGGTCAGCCCCGATGTTGTTTCGCTGAGATAAGGGGTATCAATCTGTGCGATGTTCCCCAAACATATAAATTTGGAGCCCGGACCGGCACGGGTGATCAGCGTTTTCATTTGCTTGGCGGTCAGATTTTGCGCTTCGTCGAGAATCACCAGGCGATTGAGGAATGTGCGCCCACGCATGAAATTAAGTGAGCGGATCTTGATGCGTTGCTGAAGCAAATCGGTAGTCGCCGCGCGGCCCCATTCTCCGCTGCCCTCCGGTTCCGACAAGACTTCCAGGTTATCCATCAGCGCGCCCATCCAGGGCGTCATTTTTTCTTCTTCCGAGCCGGGTAAAAAACCGATATCTTCTCCGACAGGAATGGTCGCACGGGTGACGACGATTTCTTTATAGCGGCGCATGTCCAGACACTGAGTTAGTCCCGCCGCGAGGGCCAGCAGCGTTTTCCCGGTGCCTGCAACGCCGACCAGAGAAACGAACTCGATGTCTGGGTCCATCAGTACGTTTAAAGCGAAATTTTGTTGCATGTTGCGGGCGTGGATACCCCAGACAGCGGTTCCCGACGACCGAAAATCCAGTGCCGGCCGCACCGTCCAATCACCGTCCCGCTCCCCACACACGATGAACTCCTGAGCTTCGTTGTCGGTACCCTCCAGGTACAGGCATTCATTCGGCGAGACGTCTGGAAGCTCATCCCCAGGCACGCAAAATCGAGCGTCCTGGGCATCCCGGAGTGGCGTGCAATGGTCCCGGAAATCGCTGTCAACCAAGCTGAGTCCCGAATAGAGCAGATCAATATCGTCGAGCACTTTATCGTTGTAGTAGTCTTCCGCGCTGATACCCACAATGCGCGCCTTGATGCGCAAATTGATGTCTTTGGAAACGACGACGACGCTGTCTGCAGGCGCGTCAGCGGCCAACGCGACCGCGCTGGCGAGAATGCTGTTGTCAGCCGAATGACCCAGGATTTCCAGAGTTTTGTCTGTAACTAACGCCGCAGTTTGCAAAAACAGTCGCCCGCACGGCGGATCAGCTTCACCGCCAGGTGCATGGGCAGGGAGTGGCAGGCCGGCTGCAATCGTACGGACATCCGCGTCGGCAATGATGGTGTCCAGGAAACGACTCGCTTGCCGAGCATTAGCCGCAATTTCGGATACCCCGTTTTTGACAGAGTCGAGCTCTTCGAGCACCACCATGGGCACAAAGATGGCGTGTTCGGCAAATCGAAACAGGGCTGTCGGATCGTGGATCAGGACATTGGTGTCGAGAACGTAGGTGCGCAAGTCGGCCATGATCGCGCTAGCGCGAGCGTTGAGCGCGCATTGGGCCTATTTAACCGGCTCCATAATCGCGTCCAGATTGAGCTGATCACAGAAATCCATAAATTCGCTACGCATCGCGGCGATGGAGATGTCGGTGGGGATGCTGATGGTCATATGCAAAGAGAACATCGGCGTACCGGTGTGTGCGGCGGTGTAGTTTCCGGAGTACATATCCTCAATATTGATTTCATGGCGAGCGAGAAACTGTGTGATTTGGTGCACGATACCGACCTGATCGACGGCAATCACCTCAACTGCATACGGCATCAGGTCATGGGCCGGTTCGCGAGCGGTCGCTCTTTGCGCGACGAAAGTGATGTCGAGCTCCTGTCCGAGGCGCGGGAGAACCGCCTCAATTTTAGCGATGGCATCCCAGGTTCCGGATAGCAGCGCGACCAGAGTAAAGCGGTCGCCCATCACCGACATACGACTCTCGGCTATGGTGCAGCCGCATTCGCGGAACGCTTTCACCAGCGGTTCGATGAGCCCATCACGGTTGGCGCCAATGGCTGATACGGCAACGAGGTTTTTCATGTCGAAAATAGAGCGCCTGATTGCACGTCTGCTTGCTCAAATTTGCTGCTTGCGAGTATAGCGCGTGTCTCCTCGCAGGTCCGGCCGCGCTTGCAAAATCGACCTAAATCCTTGTTGTATCTAAGTTCTAAAGCTAACATGCTCGGCTGATTTCGGGGGTATTCATATGACGTCCATTCGAGGCAGCATCGTCGCAATTGTGACGCCCATGCACGCCGGCGTGGGTGCCGAGACTGCCATCGATGAGGCTGCTCTCGGGCGCCTGATTGAGTTTCATATTGCGCAGGGTACTGACGGTATTGTCGCGGTGGGCACGACCGGGGAATCGGCAACCCTGACGGAACAAGAACACGCTCGCGCGGTCAAATTCATCGTTGAAAAGGTTGCGGGTCGAGTACCCGTGATCGCAGGCACCGGCGCCAATTCGACTCACGAGGCTATCCGTCTTACCGGCATGGCTCGCGACGCGGGTGCCGATGCGTGCTTGCTCGTGACCCCGTACTACAATAAGCCGACTCAAGAGGGACTTTATCTCCACCATAAAGCAGTCGCGGACGCCGTTGATATCCCGCAGATCCTCTACAACGTGCCAGGACGGACCGCGTGCGACATGTTGCCGGAAACTATCGAACGGTTGGCGGTGGTGAAAAATATCATCGGCGTTAAGGAAGCCACCGGTGAAGTCGAACGAGTAGCGGAATTGAAGCGCCGATGCGGAGACGAATTCATTTTGCTAAGCGGCGACGACGCAACGTGCCTTGAATTCATGTTGGCCGGCGGGCATGGCGTTATTTCGGTAACGACCAACGTCGCCCCCGCAGCAATGCACGCGCTGTGCGAGGCTGCTCTGGATGGTGACGAAGCGATGGCGCGGAGCATCGACGAAAAGTTGCAACCGTTACACCAGGATTTGTTTCTCGAAGCGAACCCTATCCCGGTCAAATGGGCAGTTGCTCAACTGGGATTGATTGAAAACGGAATTCGCCTGCCGATGACCTGGCTGTCATCCAATTATCAACCTGCGGTCCGCGCCGCAATGCACCATGCCGGTGTCTGAATGCCGGCACGGTTTCGCGCATCCTTAACGATGCGCAGGAGGATTCGATTCAATGTCTAAAGCCGCCCTCATAGGCGTGTTAATCATCGCGGCCGGTACAGCCGGTTGTTCGAAGATTATTCCCAAACTGGATGAAGTCATCCCGGATAACCGTAAGTCTTACGCCAAGGCGCAAACATTGCCGGACCTCGAGGTGCCCCCGGATCTAAGTACCGAGGCTATCCGTGACCGCATGGCAATTCCTGAAGGCGGCGAAGCTGCGCGTTTTTCGACGTTTCAGGAACGCCGGGCCAATCGGCAGTTGACCACTGATCTGGAAAAGTCCGAATCTTCAGCGATTCGGGTACTCGAGAATGAACACGTACTTGCTGTTGAGGGTGCGCCGATTCAGGTGTGGCCAAAACTCGCTGCGTTCTTCGAAGCGCAAGGCTACGCGCTTGATTTGAACGATGTCGAACTCGGCATCATAGAAACGGCGTGGGTTGAAGACGATACCCAACTGGCCAGGAATAAGTTCAAGATCTTTGCTGAAGACGGCGGCGAGACCGGGACCACAATTCTGTACGTTTCCCATGAAGGACAGGAGTTGCTTCCGGACGGGGAAGATCTGGCGTGGCAGCGTCGGCCCCGCAATGCCGAGTTTGAGCTGAGCATGGTCGAGGCACTACAGGCAGAAATTGGCCAGGGCGGAGAGCCGGTACAATCAGAGGTCGAATCGAGCCTGGTCGCGGAGACGTCGGCGACGAGTGAGCAAGATTCCGAAGACCAAACCCGTGCACCCGCCGCCGCAAGGGACGTCGTCGGTACAAGCGCAGCAGAAACTGGCGCGCCTCGCCATGCCGAACTCGTGAGCGTCGGTGGTGGCAAGTTTTACCTGACTGTCGCCGACGAGTTTCCGGTCGCCTGGAAAACGACAGGCAAAGCCCTTGAGCAAGCTGGCGTTGACGTTAAGGACTCGGATAAAGGTCGCGGCGTTTATGTCGTCGCGGTGGCAGCAATGAGCGACGGCGCCGACGGCGACGATGGTGTATGGAATAAATTGAAGTTCTGGGACCGCGGTAAATCCGCCGAGTTACAGGTCAGCCTGACCGGCGTCGGGGAGAAGACTGAGGTCGTGGTACTGGACAAAAACGGCCGCTGGGAAACCGGCGACCAGGCGGGGTCTTTGCTCAACAAGCTCCACGATGCGCTGAACAGCAGCAGGATTTAGGCGCGTCGGCGGAATCCATCGCTGATGCGTTTCGCGACGCTCGCTAGCGGTAGCGCCGGGAACGCGACGCTCGTACAACACGACGCGACGGTCATTCTGATCGATTGCGGTCTGAGTGTTCGGCAGGTTGAACAACGCGCCGCGACACTCGGCATTGAAATCGCTGATCTCGACGCGATTCTGCTCACCCATGAACACGATGATCACGTCGCTGGCGCAGCAGCCCTTGCACGCCGTTGCGGTGCTCCAGTCTACTCGACTGTTGGCACTCGGGCCGCTGCAAGTACGCGGCTCGATGGTATGCCCCAACTCGTAACATTCGCTCCCGGCCAGCGCCTCAACATCGGCGCGTTTCAGGTTGCTCCGGTCATTGTTCCCCACGACGCCCGCGAACCGTGTCAGTTTGTCATTACCGGCGGCGGTAAGCGCCTCGGTTTACTCACCGATCTCGGCCAGCCCACCGCGCACCTTGCGCGCGAGTACGCTGACCTCGACGGATTGATGCTTGAGTTCAATCACGATGTTCGGATGCTGGCCGATAGCGTTTACCCGCGCACGCTAAAACTTCGAATAGGCGGAGAGTATGGGCACCTGAGTAATCCCCAGGCCGTCGCTCTACTGAAGCAAATCGATTCACCTTCAATGCGCTGCGTCGTTGCTGCGCATCTTAGCGAAAAGACCAATTCTCCCGAACGTGTTGAAGCGCTTCTCGATTCAGTGTTGCCAAACCGCCTGGAAAGATATATCGCGACCCAGGGTTGTGCTTCACCATGGTTCGAACTGGACTAGTACGCGGCTATTTCTTTTTAACGTGCCGCATCAACCGGCGACGCTTGTCAATTTGGCGCTTATTGAGCGTATTACGCCGCCCGGCATAGGGGTTATCCCCCTGTTTGAATTCGATTTGGATAGGCGTCCCAACCAAATCAAGCTTCTCTCGGAAGTAATTCTCAAGATAGCGTTGATAAGTCTTTGGGACAGCGTCCACCTGATTTCCGTGGATGACTATAGTGGGCGGATTACGCCCGCCCAGATGCGCGAAGCGCATTTTGATACGACGACCACGTACCAGTGGTGGCGGATGCGCACTCAGCGCAGCTTCCAGCAGATTCGTGAGATTGTTGGTTTTGTGGGCGCTCGTCGCCGAGTGCCACGCAGCATCAATGCCAGTGAACAGTTCGCCAACACCGGTACCATGAAGTGCGGAAATGAACCGAACTTCCGCGAAAGTCGCAAAGCGTAGACGCCGGTCAAGCTCATCTTTTATGCGTAGGCGGGTATCCGATTCCAACCCGTCCCATTTGTTGACCAATATTAGTAACGCCCGGCCGCTTTCGAGTACGAGTCCGAGCAAAGTTAAATCTTGCTCGGTAATCGAATCGCAGGCATCAATAACCAAAAGCGCGACGTGGGCGCGGTCAAGCGCTTGCAAGGTTTGCACTGCGCTGAATTTCTCGGCGATACCACGGGCGCGGCTTTTCTTGCGCAAACCGGCGGTGTCTATGATGGTGTAGTTGCGACCACGTCGTTCAAAATCGGTATCAATACTGTCCCGAGTCGTGCCTGGCAGGTCACAGGTGATCATGCGATCGTGGCCAAGAATGCGATTAACCAGGGTCGATTTACCGACGTTTGGACGGCCCACCACAGCGATTCGAATGCGATCATCATCGACGGCGATGTCATAACTCGACGCTGCCGACCACCCGGCTGTGATGGTCTCGATAAGGTCGATAACGCCCTCGCCGTGAGAAGCAGAGACGGCATGGATAGGACCGACGGCTATGCGGCTGAACTCCGCTTTGGCGATGTCGCTGTCGAGACCTTCCGTTTTATTTACCGCAATGAAAGTTGGTGTCCCGTGGCGACGCAGATCCTCTGCAATCGTTTCGTCCGCCGCGCTGATTCCTGCACGGCCATCGACGACCAGAATGATCGTGTCGCATTCGCGCGCGACGGTCAGGGCCTGATGTGCAACCTGGTCACTCAGTTCGTTTTCTGCACTGCCGTCAATGCCACCGGTGTCAACGACGATATAACCGGCATCCCCCAATCGTCCAATGCCAACTTTAGGGTCGCGGGTGAGTCCGGGCACATCTGCGACGAGAGCGCTGCGTGATCGGGTTATGCGATTGAACAGCGTCGATTTACCGACATTGGGACGGCCGATAATCGCGATTGTCGGGCGCAGATCGGGTTCGGCTGGCTGCCCCATCGCTGCAATCAGCCGCTAATCGCGATTTGTTTGGGCAAGCCGTTCAACGGCTTATTGGGCTCGCATCGCGACCAGACGGCCGCCCGCCGTATAGGTGAGGACCAAATCCCCGGCGCTGATAGAAGGCGAGATGATTCGTTGCTTGTCGATTTTTTCGCGAAAAACGATTTCGCCAGTGGTGGCATCCAACCAGTGCACGTAACCTTCGAAATCCCCAATCACGATATATCCGTCGTGAAAAATCGGGGCCGTCGAGAAGCGGTGTTTGAGCCCCTCTTGTTTCCAGGCTGAGGCACCCGACTCCCGGTCGAGCGACCATATCGTGCCTTGATCGTCAGTCACAAAAACGTGCTCGGCCCCGACGGCTAACGATGCATACGAGGAAATCTCGCGAGTCCATTCGATCTGTCCGTCGATAATTGACATCGCTGCGACACCACCCTGAAAACTTGCCACGAAAGCGGTTGCCCCAATGACCACCGGTTCTGCATCGACATCGACCATACGCTCGAGATCCGAGCGGCCACGTGCGATTGCCAGCGGACTGTCCCAGCGCGGTACGCCGGTTTTCAAATCCAGTCCGACCAGTCGGCCGTTATCGAACCCAGCGACAATGAGATCGTCGTCGATGACCGGTGCAGCGTTGCCGCGTAAGGTGAGAGAGGGCACGGTACGGTCGTAATTCCAAATCTCTACACCGGTCTCTGATTTAAGTCCGTAGATATTGCCGTCTCCGGTGCGCACAACGGTCACGCCGTCACTAGCCCGTGGTGGCGCCAGAACTTCACTGGAGACCTTAGCGACCCAACGAAGTTTGCCGGTGGCGGCCTCCCGAGCAATGACGCGAGCGTCGCCAGTTCCGATCAGAACCATACCGTCTCCGCCGCCTGGCCCACTGGTGTATTGAACGTTCTTGTCTTGTATTTCCCACGTGATTGCACCGCTTCCGACGTCGGTTGCTGCGAGGCGTCCGTAGCGATCAGCGACGAACAGGTAATCACCAATGACCGCAGGCGTCTGTTTTAGGTAGAGCTCTTCGGCGCCCTTACCGATGCGTTTCGACCAGACTTCGTTGACGACAAGGGTGGCGAGGAAATCTTCGTCCAACGCTGAAGGCTCAACGGCGTTGCTGTCCTCGTTTTTGATGAAGTTGCCGACTGAATTGCCGAAATTCGACACCGACTGGCAACCGGCGAGAGTCAGTGCGATAAGCAACCCGGATAAACCAAGAATGTTCTTTCTGGTCATACTCAATCGCTCGCGGAGGACTGACCAAGATTATCGAGTTTTAGTTGTATTGCCCCCCGTTCCAATCCCAATGATTGAGCCTGCGCGAGCGCTTGCAAATACATTGTGCGCGCGCCATTTTTGTCGCCCTCAGCGGACATCACGTCGGCACGCAATTCAGCGAACCGTGTATTGTCATCGTTGGTTGGGATTTGCGATAGCCATGTGTTGGCGGCAGCTGTGTCGCCTGCAGACAGTGCAATACGCGCGAGTCGCGTACGTGCAATTACGTCGATCTCCGAATCATCCTTGCTCGTGACGAGCGTTTCCAGCAAAGCCTTGGCAGCATCAACGTTGCCGCTCTCGACTTCTATTTTGGCGAGCAACAGCGCGCTGAGGCGCGCGTAAGTACTGCCTGCATAATTTTCGATGATAGCTGTGCCGGTGGTCCTCGCGTCGTCAGTTTGTTGTTCCGTCGCCAGTTGCAGGAACAGCTCGTAATTCTGCGAGGCGCTTTGCGCTTTGGCAGTTTCACTGGCATCCCAGTAGCGATACCCCGCAAGGCCGCCAATACCAAGCACCAGGCCTAACACCAAAGACTTGCCGTTTTCCTTCCACCAGCGCTTGAGCTGGTCGATTTGTTCCTGTTCTGAGGAAAGGTGTTCCACTGTTTCGTTCTCCGCTGGCGTTAGCGACGGCTGGTTGGGGAAAAGCGCGCAATTATAGCGGTTTTGGCTTTCTGCATCCCGATGAAGATAGGATTAGTCAGTCGAGCAAGCGTTCCAGGGTAGCGTTGAGTTCGGTTAGCGAACAGGTTACCTGCGCAGTGTCGTTTCGTAGCGATTTAACGGTCGCGGATTGGTTCGCGTACTCATCTTCTCCAACGATCAGTGCAAGGGCCGCGCCGCTGCGATCGGCCTTTTTAAGACGCGATTTGAGACTCCCGCCGCCGATATGACTAACGATGCTCCAGTCCGGAAACTGCTGCCGAAGGGTTTCCCCGAGAACAATCACATGCCGATTGAGACTGTCGGAGGTCGCGAGCAAATAACATTCGGGGGCCGGAGGCGCGGCTTCCACTCCTTGTGCACTACGGAGTTCGAGCAAGCGTTCCAGTCCCATCGCAAAGCCAACGCCGGTGACAGGTTTTCCGCCCATTAGTTCGACCAATCCGTCGTAGCGGCCACCTGCGCATACAGTACCCTGTGCGCCAAGCTCCGTCGTGATCCATTCGAAAACAGTGCGCGAATAGTAATCGAGTCCACGCACCAGGCGAGGATTGACGACCGCATCGATACCGCTATCGCTAAGTATTTCCAGTAAGGCGTCAAAGTGCTCGCGCGACTCGGTGTCGAGGTGATCGCTAAGGCTCGGCGCAGCAGCGATGAGTGCCGCCATTTCCGGATTCTTGCTATCAAGGATTCGGAGTGGATTGCGCGTCAGTCTGCTTTGACTATCTGCGTCCAGATCTTCCTCATGCGCGCGGAAATAATCGCTGAGGACGGCGCGATAATTAGCACGCGCTGCGGCCGTTCCGAGAGAGTTCACTTCCAAGCGCAAATTGCGTAAGCCCAGCGCCTGCCACATTCGGGCTGTCATCAGGATCAGCTCAGCGTCGATATCGGGACCTTCAGCACCGAATACCTCAACCCCGATTTGGTGGAACTGCCGTTGGCGACCCCGTTGCGGTCGCTCGTGACGAAACATCGGACCCATATACCAAAGACGTTGTGGCAATTGATGGAGCAATCGATGCTGCAACACCGCCCGCACACACCCTGCGGTTCCTTCCGGGCGTAACGTCAGACTATCGCCGTTGCGATCGTCAAAAGAGTACATCTCCTTTTGCACGATGTCGGTGGTGTCGCCAATTGAACGATGGAATACCGAGCTCGCCTCTACAATTGGCATGCGGATTTCGTCATACCCGTAGGCCGACAGTACGCCAATGATGTCTTTCTCGAGCTGGCGCCAGCGGACCGTGTCGGCTGGCAGAATGTCGCTCATGCCACGAATGGCCTGCAGTAGATTGCTCACGGGGTAGAGTTTCCAAGTTTGAATCGCGCAATGCCCGCCTCGATGAAATCCGCGACTGTCACCTGCTGGCCACGGAACTCGACACTGACCGCCTGTGCATTACCAAGAGTCAGAGAATAGGGCAGCTTGCCGGATAGTGATATTTCGCGGCCCGAACGGGCGAGGTCGTAAAACAGACGTGTTCCGTCCGCATCACGAATATCAATCCAGGCGTCTTCGCGAGTTTTGATCAGCACGGCGCTGTCAGGAGTCGCCGCTAATAGGGCGGAATCAAACGTTGGTGCCGCCGTTTCCAGGACCGGAATGGCGACTTGAGTCGTAGGGCTTGGAGCGAGACGGTAGAACGGCGTGTCGGGATGAACAACAACCTCAAAGTCATAGGGCAGCGGCGCGGTCGCCGGGATGTTCTCTGCAGCGGCCGTTGGTTCGCTCGCTGCAGCCGGATTGGTGGTCTGTTCGTTGTGCGCCTGCCACCATAAAGCCACCAGCATGAGAATAACGATGACTATCCCGAAGGTCGTATATCGAATGACGTTGCTGTCGCTGGTGATCTCGATGGGTGCGCGCGACTCGAAATCCGCCAGGGGCGGCGGTGCGCCGTTGAATCGCAGGGCAAGTGCATCGATCAACGGAGCGCTGTCGATGTCCAGCTCTTTGGCGATGGAACGGACATAGCCGCGAATGAAAGCTGGCGCAGGTAATTGGTCGAACTGCTCGCTTTCAAGGTGGTGAATAATCTTTGGTTCCAGACGCAGGCAACGTGCAAGATCCTCTGCGCTCAATTCACGCAGCTCGCGCGCGTGACGAATCATTTCGCCTGGCTTGGCCTGTTCAGTATCGCTGCCCGGGGTGTCAGCGTGATTGTTGTTGTTACCGGTCACGGGTCCCTGGATTCGCGTAATAAGCGGGTTTGGTCAGAATCCGGAAAATTTTTCTCCAACGACAACGCGTAGCTCGAAACGGCATCCCGATCACCAAGCTCTCGTTCGACCTGAACGCCAAGCCACAGCGCGCGTGCATTCATGCGCGCCAATTCGGAATAACGTTGTAAATAGGCGCGCCCGGGCAAAAATTGCTCGCGCTGAACACTGATGTCCGCCATTTGCAGCAGCGCGGGTGCAAGCTTGCCATCGAGCTGCAGCGCTTTGCGGAAATGGCGCTCCGCGACCTCCAACTTCCCCGCATCCAGCGCGCAGCTGCCGGCGTTGCTATAGGCCTGCGCAGGATACTTGTAGAGCGGATTCTCAACCGCCAGCAAAAACTGTGCCTCACCCTCTTCATAGCGTTGTCGTTGGCACAGAAACTGGCCGAAGTTGTTCAGTGCCGAAGAATTATTGGAGTCGATGCTGATCGCCCGGCGGAAACTTTTTTCGGCTTGATCGAACTGGCCGAGGCGGCTGCGCAGAACGCCAAGGGTATTGTGAGCGTCGGCATAATTACGATCAGCGTCGAGAGCCTTCTCGAGCTTCTTAAGCGCGATTTCATACTCGCCCTTTTGCAAATACTGAGAGCCAAGTTCGGTGTTGATCTCGGCGAGCTTAGCCGGGTTGGACATGTGCTGAGAGAGACGACTAACTTGTTGACACGCGGTCAGCAGGAGAATTATTCCTGCGCTAACTAGATGGTTCGGGCGAATCGGCATCTCTCAGGCTCCAGCGTCATTGCGTATCAGTGTACGCGTTTGCGGTGCCGCAACGCTCTGGCCTGCACTTCGCCAACCAGTTGTCCGCAGGCCGCATCGATATCGTCGCCGCGAGTTTTACGCGTGATAGTTACCAGACCCGAACTCACGAGTTTGTCGCGAAACGCGTCGATCGCGGCATCGGTTGATCGTTCATAGCCGGCAGATTCGAACGGATTGAAAGGGATTAAGTTGACCTTTGCGGGCAATCCTTCGAGCAGTCCGATTAACGTTCGTGCCTCAGCTACAGTGTCATTTATCCCTTTGAGCATGACATATTCGAAAGTGATTTCACTGTGCGGATTGACGTTAGCGTAACGTCTGCACGCATCCAACAATTCGGCGAGCGGATATTTACGATTGATCGGGACCAGTACGTTGCGCAGCTCGTCGTTTGTTGCATGCAGAGAAATGGCAAGGCTCACCGGACACCGCTCTGCCAGGCGATCGATTCCTGGCACTACGCCGGCGGTGCTCAACGTAACCCGCTTACGCGCCAAATTGTAGGCGTTGTCATCCAACATCAGCCGCATCGCTGCCACGACGTTCTCGAAATTCAGTAGCGGCTCGCCCATTCCCATCATCACAACGTTCGTTATGTAGCGCCCTTCTTTGGGTAGCTGGCCAAGCTGTCGTGCGGCGAGCCAAACTTGTCCGATAATTTCTCCGACCGACAGATTGCGATTGAAACCCTGGCGCGCCGTCGCGCAAAAGCTGCACGCCAGCGGACAACCGACCTGCGAGGAAACGCACAACGTACCGCGTTCGCCTTCCGGGATAAAAACGGTTTCGACGCAGTTCTCGCCGTCCACGCGCACAAGCCATTTGCGCGTACCGTCGTCAGAGAGTTGTTCACTTTCAATCTCGGGCGCGCGGATCTCCGTTTCGCTTAGGAGACGGTCCCGCAAAGCTTTGCTCAGATTCGTCATCGCCGAAAAATCGGTGACTCCCTGCTGATGAACCCATTTGATAATTTGCTGGGCGCGGAACGGGCGCTCGCCAATCTCCTGAAAATAATGACCTAAGGCGTCACTATCGAGGTCGAGCAAATTAATCTGGCCTTGCGAAGTCATCATCTAGCCTGCCGAATGAATCTCACTGGCGGTGAAAAAGAAGCTGATTTCCTCTTCTGCGGTATCCGGCGCGTCTGAGCCATGCACGGCGTTCTCGGTCATGCTGATTGCGAATTCCGCTCGTATCGTACCGGGCGCCGCTTCGGCTGGGTTCGTTGCACCCATCACGTCCCGATTAGTCTTTATCGCGTTATCACCCTCAAGGGCCTGCACCATGACCGGACCCGAGGTCATGAATTCAACTAATTCTGCGAAGAATGGGCGCTCGGCGTGGACCGCGTAGAACGCTTCGGCCTGCGCCTGTGTCAACTGGGTCATTTTGGCCGCGATAATGCGCAAGCCGGCCGCCTCGAATTTGGCGAGGATGGCACCGATGTGATTGTCACGCACAGCACTGGGCTTGATGATCGAAAGTGTGCGTTCTGTTGCCATGATCTAAAGTACTCCCTAACTTATTGATAAAACTTTAAAAAAACGGGTCGCATTATCGCCTGATGAGGCGCCTAAGGCCAGCGCAAAGGGCGGGACTTCGAAGGTCCCGGTCAGCATCGGGGGTTTGCGGTCGTGGGTTAGTAGAAGCCGGTTTCCAGGCGCGCCGCTTCGGACATCATGTCAGGGCTCCAGGGAGGATCGAATACCAACTCCACGGCGACATCTGCGACATTTGGAATTTGCACCACCTTGGCCCGAATATCCTCGACCAAAAACGGTCCCATACCACAACCGGGCGCGGTGAGCGTCATGTCGATCTCGAGCCGATTGCCGTGATCGCAGGGGACCACCTCGCAACGGTATATCAGCCCCAGTTCTACAATGTTGATGGGAATCTCGGGGTCGTAACAGGTGCTTAACTGTTCCCACACCAGTTCGTCATTAACGCTGCCGTCATCGCTATGCAGGACACTTTCCGACAGGCTGGCCGCCGGCGTCATGCCCAGCGCATCCACATTCTCAGAGCTGACTCGGGCCAGATTCCCGTTCACGTTCACGGTCACTGAACCGCCAAGCGCCTGGGTAACAAAAACTTCCGAGCCCGATTTGAGCGTGATAGTCGCGCCGTCCGGGATAAGAATGGCGTCACAATCTCTGCTGACTACTATTGGGTTGGTGAAATCCTGGGCTTGATTCATCGTGGATTGTCTCAATCGAGAAGCATGGGGAGGACTTTTTCGATGGCATCGAATACAGCGTGCACTTCGTCCTCGGTGTTGTATAAAGCGAACGACGCGCGTGCCGTACCAGATAGTCCCAGGCGGGACATGACCGGCATCGCACAGTGGTGCCCGGTGCGAATGGCGATCCCTTGCTGGTCGAGCAGGGTGCCAAGATCATGCGGATGGACACCCTCGATATTGAAGGACACGACGGCAGCTTTATCCGCGGCCGTGCCAACCAGCTGTAGTTGCGGAATAGACGCCGCACGTGCGATTGCGCAATTCAGCAGGGCATGTTCGTGCGCCATCACCGCAGTGATGTCGAGCGCCATGAAGTACTCGAGAGCAGCGGCGAGTCCGAGTCCTCCAGCGATATTCGGGGTTCCGGCCTCGAATTTATAGGGCAGCGTGTTGTATTCCGTATGCTCGAACGTCACAACCTTGATCATGTCCCCACCACCCTGCCAGGGGGGCATAGCTTCGAGCAGCGACGCGCGCCCATAAAGTACGCCTACACCGGTCGGACCGAGTGCTTTATGGCCAGAGAAAGCATAAAAATCACAATCCAGGGCCTGCACGTCCATTGGTGTATGAATACTCGCCTGAGCACCATCAATGAGTACCACTGCCCCGACTTCGTGAGCCAGTTCGATGATTCTTTCAACCGGGTTGACGGTCCCCAGCGCGTTTGAAATATGCCCAACGGCGACAATACGTGTGCGTGCGCTGAGTAATTCGGCGAAAGCTTCAAGAATAATCTCACCGGCATCGTTGATCGGTGCGACTTTGAGAATCGCGCCAGTTTGTTGGCAAACCATCTGCCACGGCACGATATTCGCGTGATGCTCGAGTTCGCTAACCAGGATCTCGTCGCCGGCGACAAGATTTGTACGCGCGTAACTTTGTGCCACGAGATTGATTGATTCGGTGGTACCGCTGGTGAAAATTACTTCGCTTTCGTGTGCAGCGTTCAGGAACTGTTTTACACAGCTGCGAGCGATTTCGTAGGCTTCAGTCGCGTCTTCGCTAAGGGTATGGACGCCGCGATGAATATTCGAATTCTCGTATTCGTAGTAGCGCTTTATCCGTTCGATGACAACGTTTGGTTTCTGGGTCGTTGCCGCATTGTCTGCGTAGACCAGTGGTTTCCCGTTGACGCTCCGATCTAATAACGGGAAATCACGCCGAATCGCGGCGATATCAAACGTTGTCGAGGCGGAAGTAATTTCCGATGGCGCTGAGCTCATGGTTGAATCCCCTGGGCCAGAGTGCTCATGTCAGTGTGGCCGATAAAGCGCTGTTCAATCGCGCGCCGCACACTGTCGAGCGGTATCGATTCGATGACTTGTTCAGCGAACGCATAAGTCAGTAATGCGCGTGCTTCCGCGTTTCCGATTCCGCGTGAGCGCAAATAGAACAACGCGCCTTCGTCGAGGTTGCCAACGGTTGCGCCGTGCGCGCAGGTGACATCGTCAGCATAAATTTCGAGTTCGGGCTTCGTGTCGATTTCGGCCTGCCGTGACAACAACAAATTGTTACTCGCCTGACGAGCGCTGATTTGCTGGGCATCTCTGTGCACGATGACTTTACCGTTGAATACGCCGCGGCTGTGCCCGTCGAGAATTCCGCGATAAAGCTCTTCGCTATGAGTGTCGCCAACCAGGTGGTCGACTGTCGTGTGGTGATCGATATGCTGCTCGCCATGCGTGGCGAACAAACCGTTGAGCCGGCAGCGTGCGCCGCGCCCCGCCAGCGCTACTTCGATGTCGACGCGAGTGAGTCTGCCGCCGAAAGCAACGGAATCCGAATGCAAGTTCGCATTACTGGATACCTTGGCGTCGATGCGCCCGATATGGGCGCTCGTTTCAGCTTCATCCTGCAGTCGGTGATGGTAAACGCAGGCGCCTTCCGCAAGCTCAATATTGGTGACACAGTTGGTCAGGCCGCAGTTGCCTGCAACACTCAAATACTGCTCGATGACGCGCACGCTGGAATTTCGCCCTGCGTTGATGACAATGCGCGGTGCGCTGAGTAATGGGGCCTGGCCGTCGGCGACAAAGATCAGTGCAATCGGATTTGTGGCGCTGGCTCCATCTGCGACATCCAGAAGCAGACCGTCGCCAAAGGTCGCCAAATTAAGCGCGCTGAACGCCGCTGATTCGACCCCATCAAGCGTCGAGACTAACGGTCCGAGTTCTGCTTCGCTCAAGCTGGCGAGGGTGCGCAGCGTGACACCTGAAGGCAGGTTGTCGAGGCGGCTCAAATCAGCGCGTAAATGACCGTTGACGATGACTGCGAACGGGCCGTCAGAACCCGCGTGCTCAAAGTGTGTGAGGTCAATTTCGGCAAACCCGAGTGCATCGGCTGCGGTGGCAAGGCGGTACGGTTGGTCGGAAATATCCTTCAGACTCGTGTATTTCCAGGCCTCGTCGGACGTGGTGGGCAAACGGCCTTCCTCTACGACAGCAGCCGCTGCGCGACGGCGGTCGCCAAGCCACGCGGGTGCAGCCGCGGCGAGGTCCACGGCGGTGCGCAAGATTTCGTCAAGTTTCTCCACTACGCCGCTGCCTCACTGGTCAGCCAGTCGTAGCCGCGCGCTTCGAGTTCGTGCGCGAGCTCTTTGCCGCCAGATTTGATAATGCGCCCTTTCGACAGCACATGAATGTGGTCGGGCACGATGTAATCGAGGAGCCTTTGGTAGTGGGTGACGACAATAAACGACCGTTCCGCATCGCGCAGCGCATTCACGCCTTCAGCGACCGCTTTCAGAGCGTCGATATCGAGCCCTGAATCGGTTTCGTCCAGTATCGCCAGACGCGGTTCCAGAACACTCATTTGAAACACTTCGTTGCGCTTTTTCTCACCGCCCGAAAAGCCCTCATTAACGGGGCGATTGAGCAAAGATTCGTCGAGGCCCACAGCCTTGACCCGACTTTTCACCAGCTTCAGAAAATCGACCGCGCCAAGTTCAGCCTCACCGCGATAGGCACGCACCCCGTTTAGGGCCGCCTTGAGCATGTAGACGTTGTTTACGCCGGCGATTTCGACTGGATACTGGAAAGCTAAAAATATGCCTTCGCCAGCGCGTTCTTCCGGTTCAAGTTCGAGCAGTGACTTGCCATTGAAGTGCACTGTCCCAGCCGTCACGGTATAGCCGTCACGGCCAGCCAGAACGTGAGACAAAGTACTCTTGCCAGAACCGTTCGGACCCATGATGGCGTGGGTTTCACCGGGGGCAATATCGAGATTGATGCCGCGCAGGATTTCATTCCCATCGACTTCGGCATGAAGATTTCTAATTTCAAGCATGGACGTATCCGGTTAGTTTTCGTCTTTCGCAGTCGTTAGCCGACCGCGCCTTCGAGACTGATGCCAAGCAATTTCTGCGCCTCGACAGCAAACTCCATTGGCAGTTCTTTAAACACTTCCTTACAGAACCCGTTCACGATCAGATTGACTGCGTCTTCTTGTTTGATGCCACGACTGCGCAGATAGAACAGCTGGTCGTCACTAATCTTGGACGTCGAGGCTTCGTGCTCAATCTGCGCCGATGGATTCTTGCATTCGATATACGGAAACGTATGTGCGGCAGAGCGGTCACCGAGCAGGAGCGAATCGCACTGGGTGTAATTGCGCGCGCCCTCGGCCCCGGCGGCGATGCGCACCAGCCCGCGGTAGGCATTCTGACTTCGCCCGGCGGAGATTCCTTTGGAAATAATTGTCGAGCGCGTACCGCGACCGATATGGACCATTTTGGTGCCGGTATCGGCCTGCTGAAGGTTATTGGTCAAAGCGACCGAGTAAAATTCGCCGACCGAGTTTTCACCTTTCAGCACGCAACTCGGGTATTTCCAGGTGATCGCGGAGCCGGTTTCGACTTGGGTCCAGGAAATTTTCGAACGTGCACCGCGGCAGTCTCCGCGTTTGGTCACGAAGTTGTAAATGCCGCCGCGCCCTTCTTCGTCACCCGGATACCAATTCTGCACCGTTGAGTATTTGATTTCGGCGTCCTGGAGAGCGACAAGCTCGACCACTGCTGCGTGCAACTGATTCTCATCTCGCATTGGCGCCGTACAACCTTCGAGGTAACTGACATAACTGCCTTCCTCAGCAATTACGAGGGTGCGCTCGAACTGGCCGGTGTTCATTGCGTTGATGCGGAAATAGGTCGACAACTCCATTGGGCAGCGGGTGTTTTTCGGGATGTAAACAAACGAGCCGTCCGAAAACACGGCCGAATTGAGCGCCGCATAGTAGTTGTCAGTCGTGGGGACAACAGTGCCGAGGTATTTTCGAACAAGCTCCGGGTGATCGATAACAGCATCGGAGAATGAGCAAAAAATAACGCCCGCCTCGGCCAGTTTGTCGCGAAAAGTGGTGTGTACGGATACGCTGTCGAACACCATGTCGACGGCGACGCCTGCGAGCATCTTCTGTTCTTCAAGCGGGATACCGAGTTTCTCGTAGGTCTCCAGCAGCTTCGGGTCCACCTCATCCAGGCTTTGCGGGCGGTCCGCGTCGCTTTTCGGTGCGGAGTAGTAGGAGATGGCCTGAAAATCGATTGGCGGATATTCGACGTGCGCCCAATTGGGTTCGCGCAGCTCTAGAAATCGCGCGTAGGCTTTCAGGCGCCATTCGAGCAACCATTCCGGTTCCTTTTTCTTGCCCGAAATGAGACGAATAACGTCTTCATTCAGGCCAGGGGGCGCAGTGTCCTGTTCGATGTCAGTGTAGAAACCGGCGTCGTACTTCCGATCCACAAATGCGTCGATGTCCTGGGCGTTAGTCGCCATGGGGATTCCTCAAGGAGATTCGCAGATTACAGACTGAAGCTTTCGCCACAGCCACACGTGGCGCTGACATTCGGATTCGCAAAACGAAAGCCCTCGTTAAGACCCTCGCGCGAATAGTCGACTTCGGTGCCGTCTAAATACTTGAGGCTTTCGGGGTCGATGACCAGCGCCACGCCCTGAGACTCAAAGATCGCATCGTGATCCTGGCGGTTTTCAGCCAGTTCAACGACATACATGTAGCCTGAACAACCGGTTGGTTTTACTGCCAGACGCAAGCCGTTGGCGTTATTCTCGCGGGCCATGAAGTCACGCACGTGAATTGCCGCGCGTTCCGTTAATGTAATGCTCATAGAGATTCTCCTGAAACAAGATTCACAGGGTCGCCTTGGAACTGAAAGATGTGTCGTCCTGCAACCGATGGAGGGTTTGAACGCCTTTTTCGTGGATCAGATTGTCGAGACTGACATCGACGAGAAAATTCCGGATTTGGCAGCTGAGTTGGGCCCACAAGTCGTGCGTCAGGCAAGGCCGGTCGCCCTGGCAGTTGCGTTGTCCGCCGCAGCGTGTGGCATCGACATTTTCGTCAACTGCGTCAATCACATCTGCGACCGAAATCGCGCTCCCGGGACGGCCGAGTTTGTATCCGCCACCCGGTCCGCGTAAGCCGTCAACGAGGCCGTTTCGGCGCAGCCGTGCGAAAAGCTGCTCAAGATATGACTGGGAAATACCCTGGCGTTCAGCAATATCAGCCAAGCAGACCGGGCCATTCTCGTGGTGCAATGCAAGGTCGAGCATGGCAGTGACTGCATAGCGTCCGCGGGTGGTGAGTCTCATGGCTGCGCACCTCCTCGGTGCCAGATCGGCTAATCCGACCAAATTACTCGGGTATTGTTGTATAACCAACTAATTTGGTCAAGTATTGCAGCGCACAATTATGCCAGCAGGCGGGAATTTAATCGATATCAGACTTGGATGTAGCCGAGTTGGCCTGAAGCGCGGTTAGCTGGCGTTTGAGCTCAGCGATTTCCGATTCAACGTCGTGGGAATGATCAAGCAGGGAGTCCAGCGCCTGAGTGACCGGATCGGACATATCGCGGACCTGTCCGTAGGCCTCGAAACCTAACTTGCGTGCGGTTTCTTCGCGTTGACGAAACTTGTCTGTCACAGCTGCCTGGACGACTCTGCCAGGCACACCGACAATAGTGGTTTCCGGAGCAACGTCGCGTACAACGACGGCGTTCGATCCGATGCGAGCGTTGTCGCCGACAATCAGGGGTCCCAAAACTTTCGCGCCAGCGCCAATTACAACGCCGTTGCCGAGCGTTGGGTGACGTTTGCCTTTCTCCCAGCTGGTGCCGCCAAGCGTCACACCATGGTATAGCGTGCAGTCATCACCAATCTCAGCAGTCTCACCAATGACGACGCCCATGCCATGATCGATAAACAGGCGGCGACCTATGCTTGCGCCGGGGTGAATCTCGATGCCGGTCAGGAAACGCCCCGCATGCGAAACAAAGCGCGCCAGCCAGCGCAGTCCAACTCGCCACAATGTGTTGCTAAGGCGATACATCAACACTGCGTGGACACCGGGGTAGCAGGTGATCACCTCAAGGGTGTGCCGCGCCGCCGGATCTCGATCAAACACGCAGCTCAGGTCTTCTTTGATACGCTCGAACACCGCTCCGGCTCCTGATTACGCCTTATCCTAGCCAGCGATCCTACCTGATTACTGCCGTCTTCCCCATCGCGAGGCGCACGAGCAGAGCGGCGACCCGTTGGCAACACAGCAACTGAGTACGATGAGCGAACAAAAACACCAAGATGACGATGACGCGCCGCCGCGCCTTCGGGAGGTGCTTGGTGCAGTGTTTGCAGCCGCAATCGGAATTCGCAGTCGCGAAGATCAGGAACGGGATTTCCGGCGCGGTTCCGCCGCGCAGTATGTCGTGGTTGGTGTCATCGCAACGTTACTTTTCGTCGCCGTGGTGTTCGGCGTCGTTAAATTTGTTCTCGCTATCGCGGTTGGCGAAGGCGGATAAGTCGATAACGACGCCACGGATCTTGCGGCCGCGCTATAACTGCGCGAATTGATTGGCGAGCTTGTCGCGCGCGGCGCTTGCTTCGGCGAGTCGCTCGCGCTCTTTGTTGACCACGGCCTCGGGTGCGCGATCAACAAAACTCTGATTCGAAAGTTTACCATTCGCCCGTGATATTTCGCCGTCGAGTTTCGCGAGCTCTTTTGTCAGTCTGAGCTGCTCCGCCTCTTTGTCGATGAGATCGGCGAGCGGTACCAGCACGGTCATGGTGCCCGCCAGCGCGGTCGCGGTATCGCCGGGTTCGGGCGCCGCCGCCGCGATTTTCTCAGTCCGCGCGATCTGCTCAATCATGTAACCGTGCTCTTGTAGCCACGCATGTTCCTCGGCGCTGCCGTCTCGTACCAGGACAGGTAATCGCTTGGCAGGTTCGAGATCGTATTCGGCACGGATACGTCGCACACCAAGGATGAAATCGCGCATCCACGCAAATGCGTGCGCGTCCGCGTCGGCGTCATTACAGTGATGCGCTTGTGGATAGCTTTGCGTCATCAGGGTTGGTTCGTCGATGCCCAGATGTGTGGCCAATTTGAGCCAGATTTCTTCGGTAATGAAGGGCATAAGCGGGTGCAGGGCGCGCAACAATCCATCCAGAATCTCGAGCAGCACGTGGCAGATGGCGTCTTTCTCGACTTGCGTCGTGCGGCTGTCATAGAGGCGAACCTTAGCCATCTCAATATACCAATCGCAATACTCATCCCAAATAAACTCGTACAACGCCTGAGCAGATAAGTCGAAACGATACTGCTCGAAACCGTGACGCACACGGTCGACCGTCAGTGCGAAGCGACCGCGTATCCAGCGTTCCGGCATATTGAACTGAAGGTCTTGGGGCGCGCTGTCACCTCGATGCTGTTCAAGTGACATCATCACGAATCGCGATGCGTTCCAGATTTTGTTACAGAAGTTGCGATAACCCCCGATGCGTCCCAGGTCAAAGCGAATGTCACGCCCTTGGGTGGCCATCACCGCGAACGTAAACCGCAAGGCGTCGGTACCATGCGCAGATATTCCGTCTGGATACTGGCGGCGGGTGTCGGCTTCGATCCGTGGTTTGTCTTCCGGGCGCATCAAGCTGGTGGTGCGCTTTCCGACCAGACTTTCCAGTTCAATACCGTCAATCAAATCGAGCGGATCAAGGATATTGCCTTTGGATTTCGACATTTTGTTGCCATCGGCATCACGCACCAGGCCATGGATGTAGACCTCGCGAAAAGGTACGTCGCCCATGAACTTGAGGCCCATCATGATCATGCGGGCAACCCAGAAAAAGATGATGTCGAATCCAGTGACCAGCACACTGGTCGGATAGAACTGCTCTAACTCGGGCGTTTTCTGCGGCCAGCCAAGTGTCGAAAATGGCCACAGCGCAGACGAAAACCAAGTGTCGAGAACATCCTCATCCTGCCGAAGCGGGACATCGTCTGACAGATTGGCCCGCTTACGCGCATCTGCTTCGTCATTCCCGACATAAATATTGCCGTGGTCGTCGTACCAGGCCGGGATGCGATGCCCCCACCATAGCTGTCTGGAAATACACCAATCTTCGATATTTCGCATCCATTCGAAATAGGTTTTCGACCAGTTTTCCGGCACGAAGCGAATGCGCCCATCTTCGACTGCCGCGATCGCTGGTTCCGCGAGCGGCTGAGCACGCACAAACCATTGGTCTGTCAGATAGGGTTCGATGACTGCCTGGCTGCGATCGCCGCGCGGGACCATAAGTTTGTGGTCGTCGATGCGTGCCATCAGGCCGAGCGCTTCAAATTCCGCGATGATTTGTGCGCGTGCTTCGTAACGATCGAGCCCGCGGAAGCGTTCGGGTGCATTCTCATTAACTGCCGCATTATCAGTAAAGATATTAATGACGGGCAAATCGTGACGTTGTCCGACGGCGTAATCATTGAAGTCGTGCGCGGGCGTTATCTTGACGCAGCCAGAACCGAACTCCGGGTCCACATAATCGTCGGCAATGATCGGAATTGTGCGATCAGTAAGCGGTAATGAAACGCGCTTGCCGATGATGCGTTTGTAGCGTGGGTCGTTCGGACTCACGGCCACAGCGCTGTCGCCAAGCATCGTTTCCGGGCGGGTCGTTGCGACCGTGACATGGCCACTGCCATCTTCCAATGGGTAGCGCAGATGCCACAAATGCCCCTGCTCTTCGTGCGCAATAACTTCGAGATCTGAAATCGCCGTGTGCAGAACCGGATCCCAATTGACCAGGCGCTTGCCGCGGTAAATCAGTTTTTCCTCGTATAACGAGATAAATACGTCGCGGACTGCGCGGGATAGTTCATCGTCGAGGGTGAAGCGCTCGCGGGTCCAATCCATCGAGGCGCCCATGCGTCGCAGCTGACGGGTTATGGTGCCGCCCGACTCGTGCTTCCAGTCCCACACCGCATCGACGAAGGCTTCGCGACCCATTTCATGGCGGCTGCGACCCTCGGCAGCGAGCTGACGTTCAACGACAATCTGGGTTGCGATACCGGCATGGTCGGTTCCGCACTGCCACAACGCACTTGCGCCACACATCCTTTGATAGCGAATCAGCGCATCCATCAATGTGTCCTGGAACGCATGGCCCATATGCAAACTGCCTGTCACATTGGGTGGCGGCAGCATGATGCAATAAGGTGTGCCATCGGGCCGCGCACTGAAATAGCCGGCCTCCTCCCATGCCTGATAGCGACCGGCTTCGATCGACTGCGGGTCGTAAGTCTTCTCCATGGGTGTGTTCTGCGTCACTGTTGTGGCCTTTGCTGAGACTGCGCCGTCGTGGTTCGTTTCGTCTTGCTTCGAGACAGTTTGTGCTGTGCGCGAAAGTTCGCTTTTCAGTTCGTCTTTAATGTCCGCGATGGCGCCTGCGATACTGTCTTGTACCCATTGTTTAAGGTCGTCACCCAGCCCGGCACCCGGGGTCGCTTGCGTCGGGGCTGCGGCCTCCGCGCGATCGACCCGTTCCGTCAATCGGGGTGGCGCAGTATCGTGAACCTGCTCGGTCAGGCGCGGTGCTGGCGCGCCGTCTGCTGAGACCGGGCGGTCGGCCATCTCAGGCGCTGATTTTATGCGTATGCAACGGGAACCCGCGGTCCTGGTAATACCGGTACCGCGTACGAGCAGCACCGCGCGTTGGGTCGTCGAACCCGGCTGATTCGATGACACGCTGAAAACTACTGACGGTGTCCGGCACCTCGTTGGCGAGATTCACCAGAACGTCAGGGTTAGCGATATCGGATGCGGTTGTGCCGATCACGACCGGTGCGTCACCGCTATCACACACATGCGGGACGAAGCTCGTATCCTGGAATCGCCATAATGTTTCATCAAAACGCTTGACCTCCGCCGCATCGCAACACAGCACGTAGATTTCGTGCCCATGCCGGAAAGCTTTTTCGACGACCCTGCAAATCATGCGTTCGTGATCACGCTCGCTGCTATTGGCAAGCACATAAAAGTCGACACGGGTCATTGCCTCAAGCGCTAACGCGCGAAAGAATATAGTCGACGAGTAGGGCGACAGGACGTCCAGTGGCGCTCTTATTCTTACCCGATGTCCAAGCGGTGCCAGCGACGTCGATGTGGGCCCAGCGATACTTTTTCGTGAAGCGCGAAAGGAAACATCCTGCCGTAATTGTCCCCGCAGCGCGCCCACCGACGTTCGCCATATCTGCGAAATTGCTGTCGAGCTGGCGTTGATACTCCTGCCACAGGGGTAGCCGCCAGGCGCGATCATTCGTGCGCTCGCCCGCAGCAAGCAAGTCCTCAGCCAGGGCGTCGTTATTGCTCATCAGCCCGCTGGCCTGCGCGCCCAGTGCAACCACGCAAGCACCGGTCAGCGTCGCGATATCGATAACGACTTCGGGCTCGAAGCGTGCGCTATAGGTTAGTGCATCGCACAAGATCAGACGCCCTTCCGCATCGGTATTGAGTATCTCTATAGTCTGACCGGACATACTAGTGACGATGTCACCGGGCTTGCTGGCGTCGCCGTCAGGAAGGTTCTCGGTGGCCGGGATAACGCCGACAACGTTGATGGGCGGACCAATTTCTGCGATGGCCGAAAGTGTGCCAAGCACACTAGCTGCGCCACACATGTCGTACTTCATTTCGTCCATGCCGGCGCCGCCTTTCAGCGAGATACCGCCGGAATCGAAGGTGACGCCCTTGCCAACCAACACGATTGGCGGTTTGGATTCGTCGCTACCCCGGTACTCAAGCGTGATGAGCTTGGCCGGTTCGCGTGACCCGCGTGACACTGACAGCAAAGACCCCATTGCGAGTCTTTCCATGTCTTCTTCTTCGAGTACGGTAACGCTCAGCGCGGGATGCATCTCGGCGAGCGCGACGGCGGATTCGGCGAGGTGGCTTGGGGTGCAGACGTTCCCGGGGCGATTGCCAAGATCGCGGCTCATCTCAATGCCACTGGCAAGCGCACGCGCGCGCGCGACGGCATCGCGAACTCCCGCGAACTCCTCGTCGCTAGCCAGAAGGCTGAAGCGCGTTAAGTTACTTCGAACTGGCTTGGACTTGTGCTCGTTAAACCGATAAGCCGCCGCTGCAATGGAACAGACGTGGGCATCAGTTTTCCAACTCAGTTGGTCACCGTTCTGAACTTTGATATCGAGAAGCGTACTGAGTGCACTCTCCAGCTTATAGCGAATCAGCGCATTTGCCGCCGCGTTGACGATTTTACGGTAACTCGTAGCGGTCACACCTTTCACGTTGCCCGCGCCGACCAGCAATACGCGTTCTGGATCAACACCACTTAGATCCGGCAATAATAGTGTCTCGCCCACTTTGCCAGTGATGTCGCCGCGCGACACGACCCGGTTTATCGCTCCGCGCGATCGCTTATCGAGCGCGCTGCCAATGTCGCCAAGTGTTTTCCCAGCGTGGACCGCGACGATGATGCAAGGGGTCTTTTGTTGGTGCGCCAAACCGCGCTTTACAGAAAATTCCATTGCGATCCTCGTCGCCTTCAAGGCTCTCTGAATAGTGAATATCGAAGTGCGCGATAAGCTGCGCTGGCTTGCGCGGCAGTGTATGCTTTTGGCGCGAGGCGCGCAAAGCGCCGCGCGCTTCGAAAAACAGTTCCGGTCACCGCACAACACCTATGAAAATCGTCGATCGATACATCGGTCACAACCTCATCACCTCGACGCTTACGGTTCTGTTGGTCCTCCTTGCGATCTTTACTTTCTTCGCCTTTATCGAAGAGCTGGAAGACATTGGCCGCGGTAGCTATACCCTCGGCAAAGCGGCGCTTGTGGTCGGATTGAGTTTGCCTGGTCTCGCTTATGAGCTGTTTCCAATCGCTGCATTGCTTGGCGTGCTGCTTGGCTTGGGTGCGATGTCGGAGCGAAATGAGATCGCGGTCGTCAGATGTGCAGGCGTTTCTCGTACCCGGGTGATCTGGGCGGTGATGAAGACAGGTTTCGTATTTGTCGTTGTGGCCGTTTTTATTGGTGAAATGATATTCCCGTTCACGGAACGCAAAGCCCAGGACATGCGGGCCCTTGCGATCGCCGACAAAGTGGCCACCACCGGGGAGCATGGATTTTGGGCGCGCGATCGCGAGAGCTACATCAATATCCGCGAGATCTTGCCTGGCGAGGAATTTCGTGACATCAACATTCTCGAGTTCGATGACGACAACCGGCTACGGATCTCGACGCGTGCCGAATCCGCTCACTACATCGACGGGCGCTGGGAGTTACGGCAGATCAGGCAGACTGAGTTCGACGGCGATCAGATGCAGGCACGGCACATTGCACGTGCGAGCTGGGATTCCATGCTCGATCCGGACTTGATTGAAATGGTGGCGATCAATCCCGACACCCTTTCATTACTTGCGCTCAGTCGGTATGTCGAATTCGCGCGTCTGAACGGGCAGAATGCGCAGCGTTGGGAGCACGCGCTGTGGATAAAACTGGGTTACCCGTTGTCCGCTGGCGTCATGGTTTTCCTCGCTATCCCGTTAGTGCTGCGCGCCGCCTCTCGTTCGGTCACTACCGGGCGCCGGATTCTGATTGGCACGCTCATTGGCCTCGGGTTTCACGTATTGAATCAAGCCTCAGCGCACGTCGGTGTTGTATTCGGGCTGGCTCCCTGGGCGAGTGCACTGGGGCCAACTGCGCTGCTGTTTGTACTCGGCGTCGCTATGAATCTGCGTCTGCGCTAGTACCTTTACGAACCAAGCGAGTGCCTGACATGCGGTCGTGCCAGGCTCGCCGCTCCTGGTCGAGCAGGGCCACGGCGTAGCCGAGGCCAAAACATACCCCAGACAATCCGGCGAACAAAAAACGCAGCACGCATTCACGCAAGCCTGGATTCCGCCCATCAATCGTGCGGATTTCGATTTTCCATGCTTGCATCCCGAGCGTACTGCCACGTGACCAGCTCGCCCAAAAATAACAAAACAAAACGGCGATGAGATAGAGCGTAAATAAAGGATTTTGCTCTGTGAGTGCAGTTCCCGCGCTTAATACGGGTATAAACGCGGCGAAATAGAGCACCGTGAACGCAGCTATGCTGTCGTAAAGTAGCGCACCCAGGCGCCTTCGAAAGGAAACTCTCGCAAGGGTGGTGTTCACGGCTTGCAGCACCAAGCTGGGCGGTGCCGAGATTCGGCATAAGACAGTTTGGGGGTCGAAGACTCTTCAGTATCCGGATTGGCCGCGTAATCAATCCCTGAAACGGGGAATCTGCGACCCATCGCAGGGCCGCCGAAGCGGCAACCACATATGACTAAGATGGTACGCATGTACTCGGATTTTAAGACCGCTCGTTTACGCAAAGGCCTGCAATGGTTGACTCTGGCGTCGGCCGGGTTTTGGGCGTTCGCCGGGTCTGCTGATGATATCCTCATCGACTGACGGAGTCTGCATATCGACCGCGCGGGCGAACGCAGCCCGACAATCGAATTTGATTCCGGCCTCGGCAGCTCGTCGCTGGAATGGGTCTACGTTAAAGAGCACTTAGAACCTCTCACGCGTGTTTGCACGTTCGACCGAGCCGGCTACGGGGCCAGCGACGCGGGCGCCATCCCGCGTTCCAGTTCGCGTATCGCAAACGAACTATTTCTTCTGCTGGACAATGCCGGCGCGCGCAGGGCGTATGTGCTCGTTGGGCATTCCTTTGGCGGCCTGAATACAGCTCTGTTCGCGCGGCGGTACCGCTACCTGACCGCAGCCCTGGTCCTTGTTGACGCGTCACATCCGGACCAGGTGAAGCGCTTTCTCGCCCCCACCCCGTTCAACATGCTGACGGCGCCAAGCAGCCGCTACGGCATCGTCCAGTATCGCGATCCGCCGCCTGCGCGCGTGGCCTTGCCGGAGGCGATTAAACGAGAGATTGGCCGACGTGCAGCGATGCGCAGGACGCGCCGCACCCTTGGCAATGAGCTGCTCAGTTTTCGCGATAGTGCACGGCAGGTGAGGCAATCGCCCGACCTGGCCAATTTGCCATTGCTGGTTATCAGGCGTGGCAAGGTCGAGGATGACTTGAGTGAAAAGCGATTTTTGCTGGAGGCGCTCTGGTTGCAACTGCAAATCGAGTTAGCTTCGGCGAACAGCGCATCGACCCATTCGCGCACAAAAATCGGGGCACCATATCCATATCGAACAGCCAGACGTCGTGGCGTTTGGTATCCAATTACTACTGGAGAGAGTGCGCAAAACACAACAATCCAGAGCGCCGCGAGCGGATTCAATGAGTGCGAGAATTGGTACCGGGGATGTAGCGTGGATCAGCGACACGCTTAAGCTTCATCCTTAATATCGAATTGACGTGTGGCTTGAATAAAGCCTGCGTAGGAATAGTGGCGCTCCCTAGGGGAATCGAACCCCTGTTTTCGGCGTGAGAGGCCGACGTCCTGGGCCACTAGACGAAGGGAGCCCGGCAAGCGCGGCGAATGGTATCATAGCGATTGGAAAACAGCGTAAAAAAGCTTTGATATTCGAACAATTCGACCGCCGATGAAATGGCCCGCACTGCGCCCATTCGCTCGTCAAGTTCGTCGCGTCTGTGACGGCCTTACCGGTATGAAAAAACCCGCACCTGAATTCCCTGCGCCGCGGCGCTATGCACGCGACGAGCATACGATCTCGCGTCGGCAGATTTCTTCAGCCGCCTTGAAGGTGCTCAACCGTCTGCATGAGGGCGGTTTTCGCGCGTGCCTGGTCGGAGGCGGAGTACGCGATTTACTACTTGGGCGAGAACCAAAGGACTTCGATATAGCGACCGATGCGCTACCCGAAGAAGTGCATAAGTTATTTCGCAATTCGCGCCTGATCGGGCGACGCTTTCGTCTGGCGCACGTGCGCTTTGGCCCGGAAATAATCGAAGTCGCAACGTTTCGTGCCGCACATGTTGCTGGCGACGGCGCGGCTCGCACAAATGACGAAGGACGGATTTTACGTGACAACGTTTACGGCACCATCGACGATGATGTGTGGCGTCGCGATTTCACCGTCAATGCCCTGTATTACGACATCGCCGACTTTTCCGTCATCGACTATGTTGGCGGGGTAGAAGATCTCGAAAAAGGTGTGATGCGTTTAATCGGTGATCCCGATGTTCGTTATCGCGAAGATCCAGTGCGCATGCTGCGCGCCATTCGTTTTGCAGTAAAGCTCGGGTTTCAAATCGACAAGAGCGCTGCAACCCCGATTGCCAAGAATGGTCATTTGCTCGAAGAGATCTCCTCGGCGCGGCTGTTTGACGAAATGCTCAAACTTTTTCACGGCGGTTGCGCGCAGGAGTCGTTCGAGGCGCTCGATCGACATGGTCTGCTTACGCGCCTGTTCCCACTATCCACGTTAGCCGGGACGAACGGCGGCACTGACTCGCTAGTACGGCGCGCGCTAGAGAATACTGATAACCGTATTCGGCAGGGAAAATCCGTCACGCCGGCGTTCCTCGTTGCCGCACTATTGTGGGACGCCGCCATGAAGGCTTGTAAGAAGCTCGAGAAAGACGGGATGTCACCACATGACTCGCTTGCCATAGCGGCCGACGAAGTTATTTCCCGACAAACTGCCCGGGTTGCGATCCCGCGCAGGTTTACCCAGATGACGCGAGAAATCTGGACGTTGCAGAGTCGCCTTGAGCGACGCACGCCAGCTCGATCACGCAAGGTCTATGAGCATGCGCGTTTTCGCGCTGCTTACGATTTCTTACTCCTGCGGGCGGCCGACGATACCAGGCTTGCCGAGCTGTGCGATTGGTGGACTCGCTTTCAGGAAGTCGATGAAAACGAGCGCGAGACGATGCTCAGTGGACTAAAAAAGAATTCGGGCGGCAGATCGCGTCGACGCCGCCGGGACGGGGATGCAGCTTGAGCGCAAGCGTAACTGCGTATATCGGTCTGGGCAGTAATCTTGATGGACCACAGAAACAGATTAAAAGCGCAGTCGCGAGCCTCGCTCGTATCGAGGGCGTCGTCCAGGTAGCGTGTTCTCAGTTATACCGAAGCCCTCCAATGGGACCGCAGGATCAGCCCGAGTACGTTAATGCGGTTGCCGCAGTTGAAAGCGGACTTTCGGCACTTGAGCTTTTCCACGAGACGCAAAACATCGAGAAGCAACAGGGGCGCGTGCGCGAAGGGCAGCGCTGGGGTCCCCGTAATATTGATCTGGATTTATTGCTTTTCGGCTCCCAGTCAGTGTCTTTGCCGGGACTTAAGATTCCTCATTACGGCATTGCCGAACGAGCATTCGTATTAGTACCGCTCGCCGAACTCGCAGGTCAATTTGAAGTGCCTGGACTCGGCACAGTTGAAAGCTTGCTTGGCCAACTCGATTGCACCTCAATCGTACCGTACACGACTTGAATGTCTTTCCTTAACCCGAAATCGACAGCGTCGCGAGCCAGCTCGTTGGCACTTCGCTGTGCATTAAACTGCGGCCCGAAATTACCGCTTGGTATCCCGTCGAGCGAGTGCCATGGAGGCACAGCTGAACCCTGGGGTCGACTACAATTGATGCTGGGATTTATTAACTGCGAGAACAGAATCTGACCATGGATACGAGTTTCGATCTCAAGTCCCTGCGCGAGCGCGTGCAGCGCTGGAAAAGTGCAGGACTCACGGTGGCATTGGTGCCAACGATGGGAAACCTTCACGAAGGACATATTTCCCTGTTGTCGCGTGCGCGCGAGATCGCAGATCGCACTGTCGTGAGTATTTTCGTTAACCCGATTCAGTTCGGAAAGGGCGAAGACTACGAGAACTATCCAAGCACATTGGACGATGATCTGAATAAACTTGAGCGCGCCGGACTCGACCTGCTATTTGCGCCGAATCTGAGTGAGTTGTACCCCGCGGGTACCGAAGAAGACACGCGCGTAACAGTGCCAGCGTTGTCAGACATTTTGTGTGGCGAGTATCGGCCAGGACATTTTAGTGGCGTTGCAACGGTCGTCATCAAGCTGTTGACGAATGTTCAGCCGGACTATGCGCTGTTCGGGGAAAAGGACTATCAACAGGTTCAAGTAATTCGGCGCATGGTACGCGACCTGCTCGTGCCAACTGAGATCGTGGCGATGCCTATCATTCGCGAAGCCGACGGCTTAGCAATGAGCTCTCGCAACAGTTATCTCGATAGCGAACAACGGGATACTGCAGCGCTAATTTTCCAAACTTTGACTGCGGCGGCGGCGCTTGTGCGAGAACAATCCCGAGCGCTCGCGGACATCGAGGCCGAGGCGACCCGCACGCTAGCTGCAGCTGGCATGCGTCCGGAGTATTTTTCGGTTCGACGCCAGGATGATCTGTTGCCGGCCGGAGCAGGCGACCAGAATTTGATCGTATTAGTCGCCGCCTGGCTCGGTAGCGCCCGTCTCATCGACAATATTCGAGTCGATCTCGATCGTCCCATAAAGGACTGATTGCCCGCTCGTGAAGAAACCTGGCGCAATGATACTCAAAACGATAGTCATTCGAACTGGACTGTGGCGGGATTTGAAAAATCTGGGCATCGGTGTAGTTTATGCGCCCCCTCAAGGGCCACCATCATGACCAACGGCATATTTATAAAGACGTTCGGCTGCCAAATGAACGAATACGATTCGGGCAAAATGGCCGCTGTGCTCAAAGATAGCCACGACCTCGATCCGGTATCGGAGCCGGGAAAGGCGCGTGTCCTGCTCATGAACACCTGCTCAGTGCGAGAGAAGGCACAGGAAAAGCTATTTTCCGAACTTGGTAGATGGCGCCCCTTAAAGGAAGCCAATCCGAAATTGATAATTGGCGTGGGCGGCTGTGTCGCAAGTCAGGAGGGCGAGCAAATCTGGCAGCGTGCACCCTTTGTCGACATTGTGTTTGGTCCGCAAACATTGCATCGCTTGCCAGCCTTGGTGTCCGAGGTTGAACGTGGCGGCGGACCGGTAATCGATATCAGTTTTCCAGAAATCGAGAAATTCGATGCGCTTCCGGTCGCAAAAGAAAAAGGGCCAAGCGCGTTCGTTTCAATTATGGAAGGGTGCAGCAAATATTGTAGTTTTTGTGTGGTGCCGTATACCCGCGGGGAAGAGTTTAGCCGGCCGTTCGACGACGTCATCGTGGAAATTAGCGCCCTGGCTGATCAGGGGATGCGCGAAATTGTCCTGCTCGGCCAGAATGTCAACGCCTATCGAGGCCCGATGCACGATGGACGCATCGTCGATCTGGCCGCGCTGATTCGCTATGTCGCCGCCATCGACGGCATCGATCGCATCCGATTCACAACCTCTCATCCGGTTGAGTTCAGCGATCGGCTCATTGCGACCTACGCTGATGTTCCCGAGTTGGTAAATCATGTCCATCTACCAGTACAAAGTGGCTCTGACCGGGTGCTGGCGCTAATGAAACGCGGGCATATGGCAGCCGAATACAAATCGACCATTCGCAAGCTCAAGCAAGTGCGACCGGACATTGCTATCTCTTCCGATTTTATTATCGGCTTTCCCGGCGAAACACAGGCTGATTTCGAACGCACCATGGCGCTAATCGATGACATCGGATTCGACCAATCCTTTAGCTTTATCTATAGCGCGCGTCCTGGTACGCCCGCTGCTGGACTCCATGACGATGTCACTGCCGCAGAAAAGAAGCATCGTCTGGCCATCCTGCAACGTCGCATTGGCGAACTAGCAGATCAGCGCAGTGCAGCCATGGTCGGTGGCGTAGAACGGGTATTGGTGACCGGCCTGTCCAAGAAAGACAGCACAGAGTTGAGTGGCCGCACGGAGAACAATCGGGTAGTGAACTTCGCTGCTGATCGGGATTTGGTTGGTACATTTGTTGACGTGCGGATCACCGCCGCGCTGCCCAATTCCCTTCGTGGGGAACGGCTCTTTGAGATTGCGGATTGCACCGGATGAGCAGCGTTGATATCGAGCTTACTTTAGCGCCAGCAAACAACGACCGGCTGGCAAACTTGTGTGGTCAGTTCGACGAGAATCTGCGCTTACTAGAGCGTCGTACGGGGGTTGAAATTGGAAACCGCGGGAATCTCTTCAAGCTGTCGGGAGAGAACGACGCCGTAGTCGTCGCCGAACGTATTATCCGCGAGCTCTACGGCCTGACCCAGTCGAAATCGATTTCGGCTAATGACGTACATCTTGAGATTCGCAATTGCGCCGCGGACAAGGGCGACGAAACTGATCAGGAAGATGAGAGCATTCGAACCCGTCGCACCATGGTGCGGCCGCGTGGTACCAATCAAAGACGCTATCTCGAGGCGATTCGCAAAAACGATATCAGTTTCGGCATCGGGCCGGCCGGTACCGGCAAAACTTATCTCGCTGTTGCGAGCGCAGTTGCAGCCCTTGAATCGGATAGCGTGCGACGCGTGTGTCTGGTCCGACCAGCCGTAGAGGCCGGCGAGCGACTTGGGTTTTTACCCGGTGATATGGCACAGAAAATCGATCCCTATCTGCGCCCCTTGTACGACGCCTTATACGAAATGCTCGGATTCGAGCGCGTCGCAAAACTCATCGAAAGAAATGTCATTGAAGTCGCGCCGCTGGCGTTTATGCGCGGACGTACCTTAAACGAGTCGTTCGTGATTCTCGACGAGGCGCAAAATACGACCGTCGAACAGATGAAAATGTTTTTGACCCGCATAGGCTTTGGTTCACGCGCAGTGGTCACCGGTGACGTAACGCAAATTGATTTGCCACGCGGCAAGACTTCCGGGCTAATACACGTCACGAATATTCTCACCGAGATTGATGGCATAAGCTTTACGTTCTTCAAGTCACGCGACGTCGTCAGGCATACCCTGGTCGCCAAGATTCTTGACGCTTACTCGGAGCACGAAGGAGTCGATCCGCGAGATGATCACGATTGACCTCCAGCGCGTGTGAATCGCCGAGTCAGAAACACGATCGCAGCGCCTGATGTGATAATGGATTTTCAAGTCGCGCTATCGCCACGTGGTCTTCCCGCTGAAAATATTTTTCGGTCGGCTGTTTGCGCTGCAATCGCGGGTCAGCGCGAGCGCGCGAGTCTGACAATGCGAGTTGTCGCTCGAGCCGAATCGCGCAAGCTTAACCAACAGTTCCGCAACGTGGATGCCCCAACCAATGTACTATCCTTTGAGGCTCAAGGTCTCGAAGAGTTACTGCCGGACTATATCGGAGACGTTGTGATTTGCGCGCCAGTAGCGCGCGCCGAATCAGACGCTCAAGGGAAGAGCTGCGGCGCGCATATCAGTCACCTGGTTGTGCACGGAGTGCTACATTTGCTTGGATTCGATCACATAGATGATCACGAGGCGGAAATTATGGAAGCCCGAGAACGCGCGATATTATCTGGGCTTGGCATCGCCAACCCCTACCAGCCATGAATTCGCCTGTTGCTATCAGGCTATCGACCGGGTCGGCACGTTGCTGGCACCGAACACGCTGCTTTGCCAAAACATCCCTCCAAAAAACTGAGGCCAGCACTTACTGATGAACGCTGAACCTCCCTCGCAGAAGCCCGGAAACCTCGCAGCGTGGCTGCACCGGTTTCTGGGCCGATTTTTCCGGAACCCCGATGAACGTAAACAACTGATCAGTTCTATCCACGATGCTGAATCGCGGCATGCTATCGACCCCGATACTGTCGCGATGATGGAAGGTGCATTACTGGTTTCAGAAATGAAGGTGCGCGACATCATGGTGCCGCGCTCGGAAATCGTATTCATCGACGAAGATGCAACGCCAGCGGATTTTCTACCTGAAATTATCGAAACAGGACATTCCAGGTTTCCGGTCTTCGACGACAAGCATGAGCACGTCCTGGGGATTCTACTGGCGAAAGATTTACTCGCGCTAGCGAGTGATCCTGGCGAATCTTTCAAGATCCGCGACATCATGCGCCCTGTCGCCTTCGTTCCGGAGAGCAAGCGCCTGAATATATTGCTACGCGAATTTCGCGAACGGCGGAATCATCTCGCGGTGGTAGTGGATGAATATGGCGGATTATCCGGACTCGTCACGATTGAAGACGTGATCGAACAGATTGTCGGTGAGATTGATGACGAGCATGACCTGGCCGAGGAAGACAATATTCGCCGTCACCGTGATCAGCGCTACACCGTTAAAGCGCGGACCACTATCGAAGAGTTCGACGAGTTTTTTGATGTCGACTGGAGTTCCGGGGATTTTGACACAGTCGGCGGCCTGGTCATCAGTGAACTCGGCCACCTGCCTCAGCGCGGTGAGGAGGTCGAATACGAGGGCTTCAGCTTCAAGGTGCTGCGCGCCGATCATCGCCGCGTGCGTCTGTTGCGAGCCATTCGAAATACTTCTTCAGCAGCTGTCGATGCAGACGCCGACTAGGGAGTCTGTGAGGAAGTTGCGGGGCCGGCAACGCACTTCTGCGCTCTTTGTATTGCGGTCGGCATTCAGCCGAACTGAACAGCGTCGTTCGAACGCCAAGTGTGATCGTGCTTATTCCGTTCATTTACTTTTACACAGGGGCCGTGGTCTGTGTTCGCCCGTAACATTGCAAATCGGGTGACGTCGATTTGGTGGCGGTGTGGCGCAGCCCTGCTCAGCGGCGTGTTACTCCCGTGCGCGTTTGCGCCTTACGACTTTTGGCCGCTCGCCGTCCTATCGCCAGCTTGCCTGCTATTGCTAGTTAGAACGGTGCGCCCACGTTCAGCGTTGCTGGTTGGCTGGTGTTTCGGGCTCGGCGTGTTTGGGCATGGGGTGTGGTGGATTCAGGTCAGCGTTCATCAGTTCGGCGTCCCTTATTACATTTTCTCCGTTGGCGTTACAGGTTTGTTTGTTGCAGGGATGGCAGTCTATCCTGCGCTTTTTTCCGGGCTCCTTTCACGCTCGTTGCGGGCTCGCGCACCCATACTGGTGGTTGCGCCGGCGCTGTGGGTCGGATGTGAGTATCTGCGTGGTTGGTTGTTTACTGGTTTCCCTTGGCTGACATTGGGGTATAGCCAGACCGATGGTCCATTAGCTGGGATCGCACCGCTGTTTGGTGTCTTTGGTTGTTCGGCGGTGCTGATTTTTCAGGCCACCCTGTTGGTGCAGAGTGTCGACAGCAGCGCTGCAATGCGGGCAGTGTGGCTGGCCCTGGCGGTTGCGCTTGGTGTCGCCGGCCAAGCCACCTCGAATCTGGAATTCACCGAGATCCAAGAAGCCGAACTGAGCGCGGCGCTGATCCAGGGCGCAATACCGCAGGCGCTTAAATGGCGTCGGGAGTTACGAGCGGCCTCGATTGAGACTTATATTCAGTTGAGTGAGCCACATTGGGACGCGGACGTCATCGTGTGGCCTGAGACCGCTATACCCGCGTTCCCTCATGAAGTAGAAGAGTACGTCGCTGAGCTCAACGAAACCGCGGGCGCGCACGGCGTCGATTTACTCGTCGGTATGCCAACCGGCGAGCCGCGCAATGGCCGCTACTACAACTCAATTGTCGACTTTGGTCTCACGCCAGGCAAGTACGATAAACGGCATCTTGTACCGTTTGGAGAATTTTTCCCGTTCAAGAATTTGATTAGCGGGCTGGCCATGTTGCTGAACATCCCACTGTCTGACTTCTCGGCAGGCAGCGCTCAGGCTACGACGCTAGACGTTGCAGGACACCGCGCTGGAATTTCGATCTGTTACGAAGACGCCTTTGGCAACGAAATCCGAGATGGGCTGCCGCAGGCCGCATTCCTCGTTAACATCAGTAACGATGCATGGTTCGGCGACACTATCGCCCCGCACCAGCATCTCCAAATGGCGCGGATGCGGTCACTCGAAAGCGGCCGTTTCATGCTTCGCGCGACCAACACAGGCATCAGCGCGATAATCAATGAGCGAGGGATCATCGTTGCCCGCGGACCGCAGTTCGTGGAGGCGACCGTAGCTGGGCAGTTTCAGGCGAGGACCGGTGCTACACCGTATGTTCGCTTCGGTGATGTGCCCGTGTTGATTTTGGTATGTATGTTGCTCGCGATCAGCGTTGTTGTCGGCCTGCGTTCGCGGCGAGACGTTGTAAACCAATAACGGCGACGAAGCCACACGCCGCGCAGACCGCAACGAGCAATGCCTGAGTCGTCAACTCAGGGAGTAATGGTGACGATTCGACGAGGCGTGATTTGCCTCTGACGACTATATAGACGCGTTCCTGAAATGGCCATATACCCCATAGTGACGCGATCAGCACACCGCTGATAGTGGCGAGCGATTGCCGCTCGAAGTGATGCAACGTCCACGACAATAATCGCGTAAATGAAATCAATCCGACTGCTGCGCCGGCTGCGAACGGGATAATAATTTCGAACTTAAGGTTTCCAAGCGCATCGAGCACGTAAGCGTACTTGCCTAATATCAGCAGCACGAACGATCCTGAGATTCCCGGCACGACCATAGCGCAAATGGCCAGGGCGCCAGCAATAAACACATACCACCAGGCGTCTGGCGTCGTGCCCGGTATCGCGGTCACAACAATCAATCCGATCCCGAGTCCTGATACAAGCGGGACCGCGTCGCGAATCGATAAAGGGCGAAATTCTGCAAGCAGAATGATTATCGACCCAGCAATCAGACCGAAAAATACACCGTAGACCAGCTCCGGGTGTGAAACCAGGAGTTGCGGCAAAGGAACAACATGGGTGAAAAAAAAGATGGCGGCGAAAATGCCGGCCAGCAATGGAAGCAGGAAAGAAAAATCCGGGCGATTGAATGCGATTCGCCAGTCCAGGCGCAAGCATGCCTTTGCCCAAACGAGATCGAACGACTTGATTGCGTCGATAAAACGCGTGTAGATGCCGAGGATAAAAGCCATGGTGCCGCCCGAAACACCGGGCACGACATCGGCTGCACCCATACAAAAACCTTTCGCCACAACGACGAGAGCACGCTTAAGAGGCATGCTGATGATAGCGACGGCTGTATTCGTGTACGGTTTCAACCAGTGCCGCGACGTTTTCGGGCGGGACCTGCGGCGTAATGCCATGGCCGAGATTAAAGATATGGCCCGGGCCAGGACCGAAAGCATCGAGAACTTCGCGGGCATGCTGGGCAACGATTTCGGGCGTTGTCAGCATCACCGCCGGGTCGAGATTTCCCTGTAGTGCAACCGTGTCGCCAACGCGCGAGCGCGCCTTGGCAATATCGGTGCTCCAATCGAGGCCGACCGCCGCACATCCCAGCGCTGCGATCGATTCCAGCCATTGACCACCGCCTTTGGTAAACACAATGATGGGAATTCCAGTTCCCTTCAGGTCGTGAACTATTTTCGCCATGTAATCGAGCGAAAAGCTGCGATAGGCGGCCGACGAAAGCGCACCTCCCCAGGTGTCGAAAATCATGATCGCGTCTGCCCCGGCAGCTATTTGTGCCCGCAGATAAAGTGTTATCGCGTTGCTGAGCGTATTGAGTAAGACGTGCAAGTCGCCTGGTTCGGCATAGGCAAGCTTTTTGATAATCGCGAAGTCTCGGCTGCTCTGCCCTTCGACCATGTAGGTTGCCAGCGTCCATGGGCTGCCCGCGAATCCGATTAGCGGCACGCGATTATTAAGCTCGGATTTAACCAGCCGCACAGTATCGGTCACGTAGCGTAAATCAGTTTCCGGATCTGGAACCGCGAGCGCCCGGATAGCAGCCCGGCTGCGCACCGGGCGCGCAAAGCGCGGACCGACCCCTTCTTCAAGGGATAGGCCGAGCCCCATTGCGTCCGGGATAGTCAGGATGTCGGAAAACACAATCGCGGCGTCAAGTGGGAATCGGGCAAGCGGTTGCAAGGTGACTTCGCAGGCCAATTCCGGCGTCTTGCACAGGGTCAGAAAATCACCGGCCCGCTCCCGCGTCGCGCGGTATTCAGGCAAATAGCGACCGGCCTGACGCATGATCCAGATTGGCGTGCGATCGACTGGCTGGCGCGCCAGCGCACGTAAAAAGCGATCGTTCACGAGCTGGTGGTCACAGATTGCCTGATGGTGGCGACTATGTGCCGCCTATACTGGCGCGGGCAAATCTGAGGTTCCCATAAGATAGTGGTCGACGGAGCTTGCCGCGGAGCGCCCTTCTGCGATCGCCCAGACAATCAACGATTGTCCGTGTTGCATGTCGCCCGCCGTGAACACACCCTCGCGTGAAGTCATCCATCGTTCGTCGCGCTTTACGTTTCCGCGCTCCGTCAACTCCAGTCCGAGTTCGGCGATGACGCCGTCCTGCTCGGGACCGGTAAAGCCCATTGCCAGCAACGCCAAATCACACGGGATTTCCCGCAACGAGCCAGCTCTTTCATCAAATGAAACACGACCCTCGCTGACGTTCATGTCGACCTCGGTCAGTTCCAGACCACACACCTTGCCTTCGCTATCACCAACAAAACGTTTCGTTGACACTGCGTACAGGCGCTCACCACCTTCTTCGTGGGCTGATGCGACACGATAGATACGCGGCCATTCTGGCCATGGATTGTCGTCGGTACGGATGTTGGCCGGCTTCTCCATGATCTCGAGTGATGTAACTGATTTGGCGCCTTGCCGATGTGAAGTTCCGATACAGTCTGCGCCGGTGTCTCCGCCGCCAAGAATGACAACGTGTTTGTCTTTTGCACTGATGAAATCTTCATCTGCGATGTGGTCCCCTTCGCAACGACGATTCTGCAGTGGCAGAAACTCCATCGCGAAGTGGACCCCGGACAGTTCGCGTCCCTCAACAGGCAAATTTCTCGACGCCGTTGCGCCGCCAGCGAGCACCACCGCGTCAAAATCCTCAATCAATTGTTCTGCCTGAAGGTTAACGCCCACATTGGCGTTGACCTCGAATTTGACGCCTTCACTGGTCATTTGATCGAGGCGCCGGTCAAGTACCCGCTTCTCCATTTTGAATTCAGGAATGCCGTAGCGAAGCAAGCCACCAATTCTGTCGGCACGCTCAAATACCGTGACGTCGTGTCCCGCGCGGCGCAATTGTTGCGCTGCGGCCAGCCCGGCAGGCCCCGAGCCGACGATGGCGACCCGTTTACCAGTCTCATTTGCCGGTGGCTGCGGAACAACCCCGCCTTCATCGAACGCGCGATCGATAATGGCAAGTTCGACACCTTTGATCGTTACCGCGTCATCGTTGATACCCAGCACGCACGAGCCTTCGCACGGCGCAGGGCACAACGTGCCGGTGAATTCAGGGAAGTTATTTGTTGCATGCAGCCGGTCGATGGCATCGCTCCAGCGATCGCGATAGACCAGATCGTTCCAATCAGGGATCAGATTGCCCAATGGACAAGATTGATGGCAGAACGCAATGCCACAGTCCATGCAGCGCGCCGCCTGCGTGTTGAGAGCCTGCGGTGCGTAATCAGACATGACCTGATTCCAATCACTCAAACGCCGTTCAACCGGGCGGTAGGGTTGTTTCTCGCGCCCGGCTTCGAGAAATCCAGTCGCCTTAGCCATGCGCAGCCTCCATCACAGCTTGCTCTTCCGGAATGCCGGTGCGCTTGGCCATTTCCTTCGCTTCGAGAACGCGTTTGTAGTCCTTCGGCATAACCTTGACGAATTTCTCCTTATTAGCATCCCATCGGTCAAGGATGCTTTGGGCAACAGCACTCTGGGTATAACGCAAATGATTCTTCAAAAGACCCTTCACGGTTTGTTCGTCATCGTCAGTTTCTACAGCTTCCAGATCGACCATTTCGGTATTACACAGCGCCGTAAACGTGTTTTCCGGGTCGTAGACGTAAGCAATACCGCCCGACATGCCGGCCGCGAAATTTCGCCCCGTCGGCCCGATGATAACCACCCGACCGCCGGTCATGTATTCGCAACCATGATCCCCGACACCTTCGACGACTGCTTGGGCCCCAGAGTTTCGGACCGCGAATCGTTCACCCGCGATACCGCGGAAATAGGCCTCGCCAGTGGTCGCACCGTACAGTGCAACGTTGCCGATCAGAATGTTGTGCTCGGGGACAAAGGAGGCGTGGCGTGGCGGATAGACGATGATCTTTGCGCCTGAAAGCCCTTTACCGACGTAGTCGTTGGAGTCACCTTCCAGAGTCATGGTCACGCCGTTGGGTACGAACGCGCCGAAGCTTTGCCCGGCCGACCCGTTGAAGTGCAACTTGATGGTGTCCTCCGGCAATCCGACCGCACCGTAGCGAGACGTGATTTCGAAGCCGAGTATCGTTCCAACTGTGCGGTTGATATTCCGAATGGGCAGTATCGCATCGACCGGCCTGGCGTCGTCCAGGGCGTCCTGACACAGCGGCACAATCGTCGTCCGATCAAGTGATTCATCAAGCCCGTGATCTTGCTCACGAATGCAGCGGATTGCCACGCCTTCACCGGTCTCTGGTTGATAAAGGATTTTCGATAAGTCCAGGCCGCGTGCCTTCCAGTGGTCCACTGCAGGTTCGACGTCAAGCAAATCGACCCGCCCGACCAACTCATCGATGGTCCGCACGCCGAGTTGGGCCATGTACTCGCGAATCTCTTCAGCGATATAACGGAAGAAGTTCTCAACAAACTCGGGTTTGCCAGCGAATTTTTTCCGCAATTCGGGATTTTGTGTAGCCACGCCGACGGGGCATGTATTCAGATGGCACACGCGCATCATCACGCAGCCCATGACCACCAGTGGTGCGGTAGAGAAACCGAACTCTTCGGCTCCCAACATGGCCGCGATCACACAGTCGCGACCCGTTTTGAGTTGTCCGTCAACCTGAACAGAAATGCGATCTCGAAGTCGATTTTCGACTAACACTTGTTGGGTTTCCGCCAGTCCAAGTTCCCATGGCACGCCGGCATGCTTTAGAGACGTGACCGGGGATGCCCCGGTGCCGCCGTCGTAACCGGAAATGAGCACAACGTCCGAATGGGCTTTTGCCACCCCTGCCGCAACCGTTCCTACGCCTACTTCGGCGACAAGTTTGACGTGCACCCGGGCCAGAGGATTGGAATTTTTCAGGTCGTATATGAGCTGCGCCAAATCTTCAATTGAGTAGATATCGTGATGCGGCGGCGGTGATATCAAGCCAACCCCGGGAGTCGAATGACGAACTTTGGCGATCTCGGGAAACACCTTATGCCCCGGTAACTGCCCGCCTTCGCCTGGCTTCGCACCTTGCGCCATTTTTATCTGCAGGTCATCGGCGTTGACCAGATACTCGCTGGTGACGCCAAAGCGTCCGGACGCAATCTGTTTAATTGAACTGCGGCGAGAATCACCATTGGCATCTAGTTTGAAGCGTTTTGGATCTTCACCGCCTTCACCTGTATTGGAGCGCCCGCCAATCCGATTCAAGGCGATCGCGAGTGTTTCATGGGCTTCGGCGCTGATCGATCCATAAGACATCGCGCCGGTGGCGAAACGCTTGATGATCCCCTCAACGGGCTCGACCTCAGAGATATCAATCGGCTTCGCTTCAGGCGAGAACCGAAACAGTCCGCGCAGCGTGGCGCGCTGCTCACTTTGGTCGTCGACAAGCGAGGTGTATTCCTTGAACACTTTGTATTGCCCGGAACGGGTCGCGTGTTGCAGTTTGAATACGGTGTCCGGGTTGAACAAATGATACTCGCCGTCGCGGCGCCACTGATATTCACCACCTGACTTGAGATCAGGTTTGTTACTCAGCCGTGGTGGATAAGCGTGATGGTGCCGCAGCGCCACTTCCTGTTCGATAACATCCAGTCCAACCCCGCCAATTCGAGTCGCGGTCCAGGTGAAGTATTTATCGACAAACTGTTTATCGAGACCAATGGCTTCGAATATCTGAGCGCCGCGATAAGACTGCACAGACGAGATGCCCATCTTCGACATCACTTTAATCAAGCCTTTGTTGACTGCCTTGACGTAATTCTGAACAGCCACGTCGTGGGCACTACTACCCGCCGCAATTTGTTCTGGTGGAATGTCCAGAAGGCCCTGACGGAGCATGTCGTCGAGTGTTTCGAACGCGAGATACGGGTTGATAGCGCCAGCACCGTAGCCGAGCAGAACAGCGAAATGGTGGATTTCGCGCGGCTCGCCGGATTCGACGACGAGACCGATGCGAGTGCGTCTGCCGTTGGCGACTAAATGGTGATGTACACCTGCCGTTGCCAGTGCAGCTGGAATGGGCGCGTTGTCCTCATCAATTGCGCGGTCTGAGAGGACGATGAACGTACAACCGCCATCAATTGCCTTGTCCGCTTCGGCACAAATTTGCTCCATGCGGGCCTCGAGTCCCGCCGCTCCTGAGCTGATTCGGTAGACCGTACTGATAGTGTGGGTGCTGAATCCAAGGACGTCGATGCTGCGGATTTTCTCCAGGTCGACGTTATCAAGGACAGCGGAGTCTAATTTTATCTGGCGACAGCTTTTGGCACTTGGTTCGAGCAGATTGCTTTCGGGGCCAAGTGGCGTGAGCACCTGGGTCACCAGAATTTCGCGAATTCCATCCAACGGCGGATTGGTGACCTGGGCAAACAGTTGTTTGAAGTAATCGGGTAACAGGCGCGGCCGATCGGATAGGACTGCCAGCGCGGCGTCGGTACCCATCGAGCCCGTCGCCTCTGTGCCTGTCTGAGCCATTGGCAACATCAGCAAACGCAAATCTTCATGCGTGTAACCGAACACCTGTTGGCGCTGTAGAACTGTCTCGTGGTTCGGCTCGTGTACAGAAGTCGGTGCCGGCAGGTCGCCAATCGCAACCTGATTAGCCGATAACCAGTCTGCGTACGGATACTCGTCGATGTATTGCTGTTTCAATTCGGCATCATCGATGATGCGTCCTTGCTCAGTGTCGACCAGAAAAATGCGGCCGGGATGTAATCGTTCCTTGATGATGACGTCTTCCGGCGGGATATCGAGGACACCGACCTCAGAGGCCATCACGACCAGATCGTCTTTGGTGACGTAGTAGCGAGACGGCCGCAGACCGTTTCGATCGAGTACTGCGCCAATCACTTTACCGTCAGTAAAGGCGATCGATGCTGGGCCATCCCAGGGCTCCATCAAGCAACTGTGATACTCGTAAAACGCTTTGCGCGCGGGGTCCATCGACTCGTGTCCTGACCACGCCTCGGGGATCATCATCAGGATGGCCAATGGCAGGGGTCGTCCCGCCATGTGCAGAAATTCCAACACCTGGTCGAACCCGGCGGAATCCGAATTGCCTTCCAGCACGATCGGGAACAGCTTTTCTAGATCTTTGTCGAACAGATCGGATTCGCATAGTGCCTCGCGGGCGCGCATCCAGTTGATGTTGCCACGCAGGGTATTTATCTCGCCATTGTGCGCGATGAACCGGAATGGTTGCGCGAGCGGCCAGGAAGGGAAGGTGTTCGTGGAAAAGCGTTGGTGCACCAGGGCCAGGGCCGAGACAACTCGCGGGTCTGCGAGATCGGGGAAAATCGGTTTGAGCTGATTGCCAATCAGCATGCCCTTATAGATGAGTGTGCGATGGGACAGGCTGGGCAGATAAAACAGTGATTTTTCAGTCAGAGCACTGTCCCAGATAGCGTGCTCTATGCGTTTGCGAATCACGTACAGTTTGCGTTCGAATGCGTCATCGGAATCGACGTCTTTACCGCGACCGATGAATATCTGCTTGAACTCGGGTTCCGCAGATTGCGCGCTCGGGCCGATCATCGAGTCATCAGTGGGGACGTCACGCCAGCCCAGCAGGGTCTGACCTTCCTCGTCAATAACGCGAGCAAACTCGCTCATGCAGAGATCGCGCTGTTCGGGATCTCGTGGCAGGAAAACAAAGCCCGCGCCAAACTGTGCAAAGCCGGGCAACGTGATGCCAGACTGCGCGCACACCTCGCGCAGGAACAGCTCCGGCATCTGTATCAGAATACCTGCGCCATCTCCGGTGTTTTCTTCGCAGCCGCACGCGCCGCGGTGCAGGAGGTTTCCAAGTACAGTCAGCGCCTGTTCAATGATGGCGTGGGACTGGCGACCCTTCATATCGACCACGAACCCGACCCCACAAGAGTCGTGTTCATAGTCCGCATCATAGACCCCACCGTTTGGGTTGCTGCGCGGAAATCGAGTGCGAGCCTGTTCCATCGGGAGCGTTGCCTCCAGGGTCCGATTAAGTTTCCGTACGCGCAGATCCGCGCGCAAAAGGACGGCGATTATATGCCGACGTTGCTCGAAGTGTCATCTGCAGCGAGAAGCACAAATGCGCAGGGCGTGACCGCCGAAAAATCGACTGCCGGCTGTTTAAACTATTGAAAGTTAATTCTATTTGTGCAGCGAGCCGATGGAGCGAGGCCATGGCTTGCTGCCGAATAAGCTGCGATCGAGCGCTGAAATGGCATTTAGCGCACTGGCGCGGTCGGGATAGAGTCCCGTCACTGCGACATACCACGGCTTGTCGGCATGCTCGAGTTCAAAAATGGCCGCTTGTTTGCTTAGTTCGTGCTCGCGCAGGAACTTCTCCGCATTGGGCCGTTGACTCGTCCCGAACAGTTGAATAACGTAGTTACTAGATTTCTGAGTAAGTAACCACTTCGAATTATAGGCACTACTTATCTCACTATCTCTGCTTGTCGATAGCGAGCTTACTGATTCTGCAGCGCTAACCGGCGGCCGCTCAAGGGAACTTTTTTCGGTCGCGACCGAAGCAATCGGCGGCACCCTGGGCAGGTCTGGCGAGCTGGGGATTGGGATTGTGTCCGCTACCAATTCAGTGGGGCGTGTGTCGGGCACAGTTTGGGCGGGTTGTAGCACTTCGGGCACCTTCGGCGGAACCGCGGCCAAGACTGTGGTCGCCGATTGTTTGGAAGTAGCCGTGTCGGGCATGACCGGCACGACTTGCACTGCCCCGGACGAATCTGGCTGGACTGCGATCAGGACACGAGGCGCTGACTGTTTGGTTGCAACCGTGTCCGGCACAGCTGAGACGTTTTGCTTGCGCCCAGCTGGCTTCGGTCGGATGGCAACCGGAGCGTGAGCGTGCGAGGCCCTACCGGCGCCAATGTCGAGCGCGCCTTGGTCAGTTTGCAGTGCCCCAGGCGCAGCCGTCGGAACATCTTCCTGTTGAGAACCCGCGGTAAATAGTTGCACGCCGTAGGTGGCGGGATTGCGAATCAGTCCCCAGTCTTTGTGGGCGATAATCCTGTCGTCGACATTTCGGCCAATCGACGGCGAACGCTCCGATTCTGATGCACCAGTTACAGGCTGTTCGCCGGAAGATATGGCCGGGTCGCCTTGACCAAATTGCGCCGCGTCACGCGTCGCCTTCGAAACGACGTTCCGGCCACCCTCGGCCCCGTTTGCGGGTACTTTTGGTACGCTCAGCAGCGGCGGGGGAGCTGTGGCAGTTGCCGTTTGAGAACGCGGTGCTGCGGAACCGGTTACTGTCCGCGCACTGTCAAGCACCGGTAAGGTCAGTTCGAGGACAGTCGATGGCTGCTCCGCAACGTTTTCACGTTGCAACGAAACGCCGATCGCCAATAACGCCAGCGCTGCAAAAACCACCACGATACCGCCGACCAGCTTCCTTGAGTTAGCAATAGACGTTCGCCACCGACCCAGCGCGGCAGCGGCTAACTGCGTCGCTTGGGGTAAGAACGTTGGGGTGTCCGGTTGGTCAGAAACTTTCTGTTGTTCCGAGTCAGGGGCACTTGGCGGCTTCGGTGGGGGTCCGTGCCCCGACCATGGGGCATCCCAGGTATCGTGCACTTCCTTCTCGTCCAGCCCGGCCCATGGCGTATTCCAATTCGCGGGCTCTGCGCGCTCGTCGACCGGCGAAAGGTCAACGAGATGAGGTAACGAACCGGCTGTAGAAATTGCTGCAACGTGGGCAATGAAATCTGAATCGACAGAGCATCCCAGTACCGTACGCAGGTTGTCTCCTGGCCGGCCGAATTCGGTAATACGGGTAACGAACTCGACAATCAATGCCGACATCTGGTCGCAATCATCAACAATGAGCAATGGGATCTGATCGCGTTGCCGCAATAGCGCCAGACGCTGAATCACCTGCGCTTCGAGCCCTTTCTCGGGAGAGGTGACATCAAGATCGCGTTCGCCGCCAAGCCCTGTCAGCAGTTCGCTAAGGAGTTGTTTGGCACCGCTGATCTGGGCGCCATTAATCTCAACGACTGCCCAGTGCGGCTGCGCTTCCAGAGCGATCATGCGTAGAAAGAAACTGCGACCACTGCTGACTGGCCCGCGCACGACAATAGTTTGGGGACCGAACTCGATGAGGTGGCGCACCAATTCGAGTCGCTGGCGAAGCCCTGAGGTAAACACAGAGTCCCGAGGGGAACGAGCTTTTTTTCCCGAAGGTGTCATTCGTCTATCGATATCTGGCCGTTGAGTTACTGGTAATCGGTTCCGGCCAGGTGGCCGAACCGGTCAGGCGTTGGTGTTCGGCAATCGCGAACCGATCCGTCATCCCGGCAATATAGTCTGCGATGGTGCGAGCGTGACCGACTTCGTCGCGACTGCGATGTGGTTGCCGATCCGGTGGCAGTAAATGAGGATGATGGAAAAACTGTTCGAATAACTCCGTCACGGTAATGCCGGCCGCAGTTGCGAATACTTTGACCCGGGCGTCACTGTACAACTCTCGATGAAGTAGGCGTTTCAACTGGATGTGTTGCGCCCGAACTGCACTGGAAAAATCCACCACCGGCGTGCCAAGGGCTCGTACATCGGCCAGGCCGGAGCAATGCCCTGCCAGGCGCTCAGCGCTGGTGACAATGAGATCATTGACGAATGTGCCGAGCATCTCGCGAATTGCGATATCGAACTGGCGTTTGGTATCCAATCCATCGCGTTGTTCACTGATCTCCAGGGAGTCTTTTAGACCGGGGTGTTCGTTGAACAACTCCGGTAAGAGAATGCCAGCGCGCAGTCCATCATCGATGTCGTGATGGTTGTACGCAATCTCGTCCGCCAGATTAGCGATCTGGGCCTCGACCGAGGCCTGTTGACCTTCCAGGAAGCGCGCCCCGACCTCACCCAAGCCGCGCGCTTTGGATTTATCACAATGCTTGAGTATCCCTTCACGGGTTTCAAATAGCAGATTGAGGCCATCGAACGCTTGATAGCGCTGCTCAAGCTTGTCGACAACCCGCAACGATTGCAGATTATGTTCAAAGCCGCCGTAGTCTTGCATGCAAGCGTTCAAGGCATCTTGTCCTGCATGGCCGAATGGCGTGTGGCCGAGGTCATGTGAAAGCGAGATCGCCTCCGTTAGATCTTCATTCACTCGTAGCGCTCTGGCGACAGTCCGGGCTATTTGCGCGACTTCCAGCGAATGCGTGAGGCGGGTCCGAAACATGTCGCCTTCGTGATTCACAAAGACTTGTGTCTTATATTCGAGGCGGCGAAAAGCTGACGAGTGGATAATCCGGTCACGGTCGCGCTGAAACTCATTCCGCCAAGCAGGTGGAGATTCGTTGACTCGCCGACCCCGACTGGCCTTGGAATCGATCGCATACGGGGCAAGGGCGGAATTGTGTTCCACTGTAATGTCCCTAGGAACGGGCCCTTTCCTCCGCCAATGTCGCGGAAAGCGCGCCGGCGTCGTAGTCCCCGGTGACGACCGCGGCTCCGATGTCCGTGAGCAGAACAAGTCGTATTTTGCCGCCGATATTCTTTTTGTCGCGTGCCATGAGTTGCATGAAATCATCCGTGCCCATGTCACGCGGCGCTCGCGTCGGCAGGTTCGCGCGTTTGAGCAAATCTATCCCCCACTTCATATCTACTTCGTCCAGCCAACCAAGCCTGTGCGACATACGCAGTGCCATGCAGGTCCCGGCACCAACTGCTTCGCCGTGTAGCCAGTTGCCATAGCCTTGCGCGGTTTCGATGGCATGGCCAAAGGTGTGGCCGAGATTGAGGATTGCACGATTCCCCTGTTCCCGTTCATCTTCGTGGACGACCACCGCCTTGTTCTCACACGAACGTTGAACAGCAAATGTCAGCGCGTCATCGTCGCGCTTGAGCAGGTCGTCCAGATTAATGTCTATCCATTTCAGAAATTCCCGGTCTCGAATCAGCCCGTACTTAATTACCTCAGCAAGCCCTGCGCTCAGTTCGCGATCGGGGAGCGTTGCAAGCGTTCGGGTATCGGCGAATACGGCGCACGGTTGGTAGAAGGCGCCGATCATATTTTTACCAAGCGGGTGATTCACCGCGGTCTTTCCGCCGACCGCGGAATCGACCTGGGCTAGTAGGGTCGTTGGTATCTGGGCAAACGCGATGCCGCGCTGGTAGCTGGCCGCGGCAAAACCAGCGAGATCACCAATCACACCGCCACCTAGTGCAACGATAGTGGCGCTGCGATCTACCCGATGCTCGAGCATGAAAGTCATGATCCGCTCAAAACTGCCGAGTGTTTTATGCGCCTCGCCGTCCGGCAAAATTAGCTCAAGGCAGTTTCGCGAGTTGAACTGATCACGAATCCGAGAGAGGTACAGCGGCGCCACGATGTCATTGCTGATGATCACGATCGTATCTGATTGGACAGTGCTCGAAATCAAATTCTGTTCGACGCCGACATCAGGGCCGATAAATATCGGGTAGCTGCGTTCTCCCAAATCGACTTCGACTCGGGTGGTCAACGTAATTCACCCAATAGACGCTTGATCACCTGTTTTACTGAAAGTTTGCCAGTGTCGATGGTCACATCTGCGATGCTTGAGTAAAGCGGTTCACGAACTTTCATAATTTCTCTCAGCGTTTCGGCCGGGTCGGCGGTTTGCAGCAACGGTCTGGATTGATCAAAGCGCATCCTCTCGATGAGGGCCGGTACGGCACTTTTGAGATAAACGACTTGCCCACGCTCGCTCAGTAACTGACGATTCTGCTCGCCAAGGACCGCACCGCCGCCAGTAGCTAGAACGATGCGCTCGAGATTCGTCAGCTCTTCGACCAGCTTGCTTTCACGTTCCCGGAACCCGCTCTCACCCTCAACGTCGAATATCAACGACACACTGGCGCCGGTGCGCTTTTCAAGTTCCTGATCGGTATCAAGAAAATTGAAATCGAGGGCGCGAGCTAATTGCCCGCCAATGGTCGTCTTGCCGGTTCCCATCGGCCCAATCAAAAAGATTCGGGAGTTCTCGGACACGTTACTGGGCAGCTTCGGATCGGTGACCAACAGATAATATTCCGTGCTTAGCACTGGTTTACAAAAAAAAAGCGGGAGCAAAGGCTCCCGCTGATCATCGCATCATGCTGTAGTCAGGTTACCGTGCTGACAAGGACAGCGTTTCTTTGATGATCTTCGGCGTTACGAAGACCAATAGTTCCTGCTTCGACACACTGGTCTGCGTGCGTTTGAACAGGCGTCCAAGATAGGGCAGCTCGCCGAAAAATGGCACGCTGGTCTTATCATCCCGATTGGTCGCCTCGTAGATACCGCCGAGAACTATCGTCTCACCGTTATCCACCAGTACCTGCGTGGTCAAACCATTGGTGTCGATGCTTGGGATGCCTGAGAACACTTGTCCAATCGAATCCTGATTAACCGCGAGGTCCATAATGATCCGATCGTCAGGGGTAATCTGCGGCGTCACGGTCAGGCTCAGCACAGCTTTCTTGAACGAAATTGAAGTCGCGCCGCTGGAAGAGGCCTCGAGGTAGGGCACTTCCGTTCCAGACTCGATGGTCGCCTCACGTTGGTTGGCAGTGATAACGCGCGGAGCAGAAATGACCTCACCACGACCTTCGGCCTGCAGTGCTGTTAGTTCTAGTTGCAGGAAGTAGCTGCCAATTTTGCCGACTGCATATTTGAAGTTACCTGCTGCGCCTGCCACTGCGAGATCCACGATGTAGTTCTCGTTACCATCAGTATGGAAAGCCGTTGTAGAAGGATAGGTAATGTCACCTGGCCGACCACCACCGAGATACGATTGAAAATCTCCGCGGCCGCTACCGTCGATCTCATTATGTTTCGCGTTGCCGGTGTGGCTATAGCCAAAGCGTACGCCCAAATCTTTCGCGAAATCTTCGTTCGCCACGACGATGCGCGACTCGATGAGCACCTGTTTCACCGGGACATCGAGGGCCTCGACAACATTGCGAATTTCACTAAGCTTTTCCGACGTGTCCTGGACGAGCAGCGTATTGGTGCGCTCGTCCACCGTGACATTGCCACGCTCAGACAAAAGGTTGTTGGCTTCGTCCTTAACCAGCGCGGCGATATCACCGGCTTTCGCATAGTTAACTTGCATAAACTCGGTGCGCATAGGCGCAAGTTCCTGAATCTGCTTTTGCGATTCAAGTTCAAGTTTTTCGCGTGCAGCGATTTCTTCTTGCGGTGCGACCATCATGACATTGCCGATGTCGCGTTTGCCGAGTCCGCGTGCTTTGAGAATGATGTCCAAAGCCTGGTCCCAGGGAACGTTCTTCAAGCGCAGGGTCACATTGCCGCCAACCGTGTCGCTCGCGACCAGGTTTTTCTCAGTGACGTCGGCCAGCAATTGCAGCACGGCGCGGACTTCAATCTTCTGAAAGTTCAGTGACAAACGTTCTCCGCTGTAACCGAATTTGGCTTTCTTAAGCGCCTCTTCCTCGACCGGGGTCAGCTCACGTAACTCAACAGTGAACACGTTGTCTGACTGGTATGCCAAATGCTCATAGAGTCCGGTTGGTCTGATCACCATGCGTGTGCCGTTACCCTGCGGAAACGTATCAATCTCCTGAGCCGGGGTTGCGAAGTCGGTGATGTCAAGTTTGCGGTCCAGGTTCTCGGGCAGACTCGTATCAGCGAAATCAATAAAGATCTCTTCGCCCTGTTCGGTAATGTTGATGCCGACGTCTGGCGCAGAAAGGTCGATAACAATCTGTGCCTCGCCGTTGGCCCCGCGCCGAAAATCGATATCAGTGATGCTGGCTCCACTCGCGGCTCCCGGGAGAGTCGCAGCTGCCAGGGCTGGTGCGGTATCAATACTTGCTGGCAGTGCATCAAGCGTTATCGATATGACATTGCCGTCGGAGGTGATTTCGTAAGGGACGAGTTGCGCAAGGTTGACGACCACCCGGGTCCGGTTGTCCGCTTCGACTGCGTTAAAGCTATCAGCAGAGCCAACACCTATTGACTGACTACGTTGATCGAGGTTGATACTCGTATCTGGCAGATCAATGGCGATTCGAGCCGGGTTATCGATAGTGAAACTCAAAGGTTCCGCGTCTATTGCTTCCGACAATTTCATCGTGATTTGCACGCGCTCGCCAGGCAACGTCGAAAAATCAATATTGTCGAGCGTTGCGGCTTCCAGGTTGGCTGACCCGACCAGAAGCGTGGTCGCCAGTAGCGACGGGAGCAGCACCGCGCGCGCCGGGATGTCGGCAAGTTTGACTAGGTTAAAGCTCGAAAAAATGCTCATCTTTCTACCCCTTTTTGGGTTACTACTCGGACAACTGCAGTGATGCGGCACGTTCTTCCCAGCGCCCCTGCGAGTCCTTAGTGATTTCTCGTAAGTCAATCCGGTCATCCTGGATGTTCGTTATCTTTCCGTAGTTTCTTCCGACGTAGTTGCCGGTCGTCACTCGGTGAACGACACCTTCCTGGTCGAGAACAATTCCCCACACCGCATCGGTGTTTTCCAACACACCAACCATGCGCAAGCCGTCGAGTTCGAAATTCTCAAGCTCTTCGGGGTTGTGGGTTTGAATCTCGATCGCGTAGATTTTCTGACTTTCGTCAGTCACCTTGTCGATAACTTGATCGGCCTCTTCTGCGGCAATGAACGACTGAAAGGGATCACGTAAGCCCTGCGTTTCTGCCTGATAGAGATAGCGCTCCGAGGGCTTGATCGGTGGCAAAGGCTCAATTCGGCCGCCTTTGCGTGCCAAGACCTCAGCCGCGTAATCCTCCAAATCGGTCATGTCTTTAGAGACACAACCGCCAAGTGTCGTGACCATTGCAAGCACACTCAGCGACACAAGTGGTCTACGCAAATAGGAGTTGATCATGATTGCGAGCCTCTTCATTCTTCATCTTCGTCGACGTAACGATAAGTCTTGGCCGTGGTTTCCAAGGACAGCTTCGTTCCGGACGGTTGGATCTTGATGTTGTGGCTGGTAACGATTCGCGGCAGATCGGATATCCCGCTGATGAAATTTCCGAACTCATGATAATCGCCGACAACTCGAATCTTGATTGGCAGTTCGACATAAAAATCTGCGGGTTTTTCATTGCCCGGCTGGAAGAGCTCAAACTCAAGCCCCGACCCCAGGCCCTGCTGCGATATGTCGACCAGCAATTCGGCGACCTCGGTCTTGTTCGGCAAGCGCTTGAGCAGATCGCCGAACGTTTCCTCAATGTCTTCCAGTTGCTGTTTCAGGGCCGATAAATTCGCCGCCTTTTTCTGCTTCGATTCAAACGACGTTCGATGCGTTTGCTCTTTCTTGCGCACATCTTCGAGCGTAATCTGCAGTTGCTGGATGTCTTGTTTCCAGGTTCCGAAACCGATCAGCGCGAATACCAGTAAGCCACCGAATATTTTTACGGGTAGGGGCCAACTGCCGATATTCTCAGCGTTGAGATTGTTAAGTTCAGAAAGAGTCATCAGAAGTCTTCCTCTTCATCACTTTGAGTTTTCTGCTTAGCTTGTTGCAGAGTGAGTGTGAAATCTGAAATCCGCCGTCGATCCTCGCTTTTCGTCTGGATGATGGACAGTTTCGGGTTGGTCAGCCAGTCGGAAGACTCAACATTGCGCATGTAATTCGAGACGCGCGCATTGGATTGAGCGACCCCCTTAATGGTGATCCGTTCACCACTCTGGGTAACCTCTTTAAGGTGCACGCCTTCCGGCAGGGTCTGCACGAGTTCATCGAATGAATGCACGATGATTGGTCGACTTGTTTGTAACGTTTCAATCGCTTTCATTCGCGCGATCAGGCTTTCCTTTTCCTTTTCGAGGCGTTGAATCTCGGCAATCTTCTTATCAAGTTCCGCGATATGCCCCGTTAGGTACGAGTTGCGACGTTCTTGTTGGCTGATGAGTTCGCCAAAATACAAATGAACGACGAACCAGATAGCGATCGCGACGACTGCGCACCCACCCAATATGCTCAGGTACTCGGTGCGTTTTTGCGCGCGAAGTTCGGCGCGCCATGGGAGTAAATTAACGCGTGCCATTAGTCGAAACTCCTCAAGGCCAGCCCGCATGCAATCACTAGCGCTGGCGCGTCGTTGGCGAGTGCTTCAGCTTTCACTCGGGACGATACCGCCATCGATTGAAATGGATTGGCTACAGTTACCGTAGTGTCGATCTTGGATTGAATCAGTGCGTCGACGCCTGCTATCGAGGCGCAACCTCCGGCGATGACAACGTGGTCGACCGCACCAACCTGGCTCGAGGAATAGAAAAACTGCAGCGAACGGTTCACTTCCTGAGCCATCGATTCCATGAACGGCTGCAATACTTCGGGCTCGTAGTTATCCGACAGGCCACCCTGGCGTTTCGCTAGTCCAGCCTCTTCATAAGACAATCCATAGCGGCGCTGAATCTCATCGGTTAGTTGGCGGCCGCCAAACGACTGTTCTCTGGTGTATACGATTTTGGAGTCTTCGAGGACGCTCAATGTCGAAGTTGTCGCACCGACGTCCATCACGGCGACGACGTGCGAATCGCTAATCAGTTCATTGTCCTGGGCGAGCAGAAGGAAGGCGTTTTCGAGCGCGAATGCTTCGACGTCAACGACTTTCGCTGTTAACCCCCCGACGCCGAGCGCGGCCACCCTAATATCGATATTGTCACTGCGAGAGGCAGCCAGCATGACGTCAACTTTGTCAGGTTCGCTGTCGGACGGCTGCAAGACTTGGAAATCCATGCTGATTTCTTCAAGCGGGTAGGGGATGTATTGATCCGCCTCCATTTGAATCTGGCTTTCCATCTCGTCATCGTTAAGATCGGCCGGCATCGTGATGACTTTAGTGATGACAGCCGAACCTGCGACCGCGCAAGCGGCTGATTTTGTCTTGGTCGCAGTCTTTGCTGCAGCGCGACGGATTGCCTCGCCGACGAGCTCCGCATCCGTTATATTCTTTTCGACAACCGAGTTCGGCGGAAGCGGCTCGACCGCGTAGGTCTCGACCTTATACTTGCCACCGCTACGCGACAGCTCAAGTATTTTGACCGAAGTCGAGCTGATATCGATCCCTAAAATTGGTGCGTTTGCGCGACTGAAAATTGACACCATAAACACCTTTAATTCAAAGAGTTATAAGATTAAATTGCGTATTAACCTTAGAAGTTATGGCTAACTATAGACAAACGATTTCTAAAATACAAACGTTTTTCGAATAAAGTTCAATAGAAATAGACTGTTACATGCGTTTTTTAAAGTGAAAATACATCATATATGGGACTTGCTCCGGCGGTAACACACTAGATGTTGCGCTTTATTTTTTATTCCCTGCTCAGCCTTGCGCTGCTAGCTGTGGTCGCGAGCACTTTGCTGCTTACCCATCTGCTGCCGCAGTTGCCAGACGTCGAATCCCTCAAAGAAGTGCATCTGCAAACACCATTGCGGGTCTATACCCGCGATCGGAAGTTGATCGCGGAGTTCGGCGAGAAGCGCCGTCAGCCGGTGGCCGTCGACGATGTGCCGTTGCTGATGAAACAGGCGTTCATTGCCGCTGAAGACGATCGGTTTTACGAACACCCAGGGGTCGATTGGATCGCCATCACCCGTGCGGTCGTCGAGTTATTACAAACGGGAGAGAAGAATCAGGGCGGTAGTACGATCACAATGCAGGTGGCACGGAACTTCTTTCTCTCGCCCGAGAAGACCTACGAACGAAAGCTCAAAGAAGTCCTGCTGGCAATGACCATAGAGCGCGAACTGAGCAAGGATGAAATCCTGGAGCTCTACCTGAACAAAATATTCCTCGGCCATCGCTCGTACGGCGTCGGGGCCGCTGCTCAGGTTTACTACGGCAGAACTCTGGATCAATTGACTCTGGCTGAGATTGCCACTATTGCTGCACTTCCGAAAGCGCCATCGCGAACGAATCCCATCAGTAATCCCGAAGCAGCGCGCGACCGTCGCGGCTATGTGCTGTCTCGCATGTTGAAGCTGGGCTACATCGATCAATCCCAGTTCACCGAAGCGAAGGAAGCACCTACCAGCGCTAGTTGGCATGGCCAGGCACTGCAGGCGCACGCTCCCCATATCGCCGAAATGGTTCGTGAATTCGCTATTGAGCGATTCGGCGAGTACGCGTACACCAACGGTTACGTCGTCTTTACAACCATCGACAGTCAGCTCCAGACGGGTGCGAATCAGGCGGTAGCCAGAAACCTCACAGCCTACGACCGTCGCCACGGCTATCGTGGTGTCGAGGCACAGACCGAACTCAGTCCCAATGCAGATTCGGAAGACTGGTCGCAGACGGTTTCCGCCTATCGTGAGGTTGGCGGATTCCACCCGGCCCTGGTCATCGCAGTCGAGGAAAACAAAGCCATCGTGTGGACCGTCGACTATGGCGCGCTCACATTGCCTTGGGACGGCCTGAAGTGGGCACGTCGATACCGCTCGCCAGACCGCCGTGATGGGACGCCGAAAACGGCCTCGGAGATCGTATCCAACGGTGACATTGTAAGAGTTCACTGGTACCAACCCGATCTCGTTGAGGAAGACTCCGAGGTGATGCCGAGCGGCTACTGGCGATTAGCCCAGATCCCTAAAGTTCAGGGTGCGCTCGTCTCAATTGACCCGGGCAACGGCGCTATCAAGGCGCTGGTCGGCGGCCTGGATTACCAGCGTAGTAAATTTAATCGCATCACTCAGGCGGCCCGCCAACCCGGTTCGAATTTCAAACCATTCGTTTACTCTGCGGCGCTCGAGCGCGGTTTCACTGCAGCAAGTTTTATTAACGATGCGCCCATCGTTTTCGACGCGCCTGGACTCGAGAGCGCATGGCGACCGGGAAATTACAGCGGCAAATATTTTGGCCCCACGCGTCTTCGTGAGGCACTGACAAAATCTAGAAATCTGGTCTCGATTCGACTGATGCGCAGCATTGGGGTCGACGTCGCGAAAGCCTACGTATCCCGATTCGGCTTTGTACCTTCCAAGCTGCCGTCGAATCTTTCTCTTGCGCTTGGCTCTGGTGAAGTGACTCCGTTGGAAATTGTCACCGGCTACGCAGTTCTCGCCAATGGCGGTTATAAAGTGGCGCCGCATTTTGTTGAGCGAATCGAAGACCAGAACGCCGCTATTGTCTATCAGGCCCGGCCCGCTACGGTGTGTCGGGTGTGCGAGGACATGCAACTCGACGACGAAGGAGAACCGGCTGACCTCACGATGCTGCAGGAAATGCAGGAACTGCCACCAGAGGTTTCCGCGCCACGGGTCGTATCCGCGGAAAACGCCTGGATCATGACGTCCATTTTGCAAGACGTGATCAAATTTGGCACCGGACGCAAGGCACGCGCGCTAGGGCGCCAGGATTTGTCAGGTAAAACGGGCACTACAAACGATCAGAAAGATGCGTGGTTTTCCGGCTTCAATCGCGATCTGGTGACCACTGCGTGGGTCGGGTTCGATCGGGTAGCGCCGCTCGGCAAGCGCGAAACGGGAGCGCAAGCGGCACTGCCGATGTGGATCGACTTTATGCGTGTAGCTCTGCAAGGAACACCCGAATCAACCCTCGAACAGCCACCAGGGTTGATTACAGTTCGCATTGACCCGGCGACCGGGTTGTTGGCTGGTGCCAACCATCCGAGCGCAATATTTGAATCATTTCGTGCCGGCCAGGTACCGGCACGTGCTGAGGAAACGAGTTCGGGCGTGGCGCGAGACAAGCTGATCCCCGATCAACTTTTCTGAATCCTGATGCGGAATAAAACGATCGCCGTCATCGCGGCGCAGGCAACTTTCACTAGCCAAGTGTGGCGGGGGCTTCCTGTTCAGCACGCCGGTGCGCGCGCACTGCGCCTGCAAACGACTCTACCTGGCAGTCGAATTTAGGTGCGCTCGAACTCGCGTCGAACGCGCAAGACCGGTCGTAATTTTAATACCGAAGCAGCGGGGATTGCTGCGCGCGCCATCGCCGACGATAGCGTTCGCGATTTCGACCATGCGCGCCGCTACGCGCAGGATGTGCTCGGACGCGATGCGAAACAAGCTGAGCCGTCCAACCTCGAGATACATCGTGCGTTAATCGAGCACTTGAGTTTATTTGAGTACGACAATCAACTCGAGCGCGTGTCACGACTACGCCGGGTCGCGCAACGCGCGATGGAGATGCTGGCGGATTTCAATCCGCGTTTATGCGGGCCAGTCTGGTCAGGTACTGCAACTGAAGCGACACCTATCGCATTGCATCTGATTAGCGATGAAACTGAAGCAGTGACACGATTTTTGCTGGGGCGGCGCATCGATTACGAACTCGTCGAAGCTTGGTTTAGTTTCCCCAAGGACAGGACGCCTCGGCCACTGCCTCAATTCGAAGTGATGCTTGGCGGTGAGGCGTTCGACCTGAGTGTGTTTCCCGAACGCGGCGCGTGGCATCACCCGCTGAGTGCGCTCGATGGTAGACCTGTCAAACGGGTCTCGCTCAGTACATTGACCGGCACTATCGAGTCCGCGATTCTGTTCCCGGATTCTACGACCGCCGCAATCTGAACGGTGGTACTACTCGCCCCAACGGACGCGCAAACCGCTGCGCCGCACGCTTGCTCTTGAGCCCTGAAGCTGCGCGCGTCTATATTTTGAACGTGGCGGTGTTCGCACCCTTACGTCAGTGCTTTGATTACCGCTTTGATGGCGATCGTGATGAGCTTGTGCCCGCGATCGGCGCCCGTGTGTGGGTGCCGTTCGGACGTAGTCAGCGAGTTGGCGTCGTGCTGGCCTGGCGCGAGAGTAGCGCGACCGAAGTCGAGAAATTAAAGGCAGTGCTCGAGTGTCTCGACGACCCGCCGCTACTGACCGCGCAGGCTCTTGAGTTGGCGGCATGGTCCGCCCGTTACTATCAGCATCCACCCGGCGACGTGATCGCAGCGATGCTGCCCACATGGCTACGCCGTCGCCGCGGACTGCCGGTGCAAGTCATGGACGGCTGGACGCTCACCGAGCACGGCGAACAGGCAGTCGAGAATCAACAGGTCAGTGGTGAACGCCAGGTGCGCTTATTGCGGTTATTGTCTCGCAAGTCGGTGACAAGCGCCGCGGTTCTGGCGGACGAGCCGTCCGGATGGCGGCCAGTGATGCGCAGATTATTGGCGCGTGGTTGGGTTGAGCAACACCAAATTGAAAATGATCGGCAATCGTTACCGCAGCCTGTAGCAACCACGACGGTCGCCCTGAACGAAGAGCAGCAAGCCGCAGCTAATCTCATCGAAACGCATGTCGGGGGCTTTAAAGCGATTGTATTGCAGGGCGTCACCGGCAGTGGCAAAACGGAAGTCTATCTCGAGGCAATAACGCAGCGGCTTGCGGCTGCACAGCAGGCACTCGTACTGGTTCCCGAGATCGCACTGACCAAACAACTCGTCGCCCGCTTCCAGGACCGCTTTGGGAACCAGGTGGGGGTGATTCATTCCGCACTCAGCGACCGCGAACGTGCCCTGACCTGGGACGCGTGTCGCCGTGGACAAATCGGAGTGCTGATTGGAACGCGCTCTGCAGTGTGGAGCGGAGTACCCAATCTCGGTCTTATCGTCGTTGATGAGGAGCATGACTCGTCCTATAAACAACAGGACGGATTTCGCTATTCAGCGCGCGACATTGCCATTGTACGCGCCCAGCTTGAAGGCGTGCCGGTCGTTCTTGGCTCGGCAACACCCGCACTCGAAACGTTAGCTAACGTTGAGCGCGGGAAGTTTCTCCGGGTCCGCCTGGATCAACGTGCCCAGGCGGCGGCTATGCCCCGGATTCATTGTGTGGATGTGCGTGGACTGCAACTCATTGGTGGTTTGGGTCATCATCTTGTCACAGCAATGCGCGAGCATCTGGCGCGCGGCGAGCAGGTGATGCTTTTTCTCAATCGGCGGGGCTACGCGCCGTTGCTAATCTGTCGCAGTTGCGGCGAATTGCGGCGCTGTGATCGCTGCGATGCGTATCTCGTGTATCACAAGCACATCAATGCCGCGCGCTGTCATCATTGTGACAGTCATCGATCGTTGCGCTGGATGACGCGCTGTTGTGAAGCAGAAGAGACGGTCCCGATCGGTCTGGGAACCGAACAACTGGAAGAAGCCGTCCGTGAATTATTTCCCGAGCATAATATCTGCCGTATCGATCGGGATAGCGTACGACGCGTGGGGGCCCTGGACGAAATCTTGCAGGCCGTCGCCGAACATCGCATCGACATTCTGATTGGTACCCAAATGGTCGCGAAGGGGCTCGACTTCGCCGACATCACGCTGGTCGGCGTTGTTGACGCCGATAGCCGCCTACATTCCATTGATTTTCGCGCCGAGGAACGGCTCGCGCAGCTCCTGATCCAGGTCGCCGGCCGCGCGGGGCGTGCCGCCAAAGCCGGTACTGTTCTGGTTCAGACCCATCAGCCCGAGCACTCAGTCTTGCAGCGAATTATTGCCGATGGCTATGAGGCCTACGCGCGCGTTGCATTGCAAGAGCGCCGTGAAACCCAGCTACCGCCGTACGCCGCTATGGCTATCGTGCGGGCAGAGTCCCCGGTCGCGACCCGGCCCAGTGAGTTTCTGCAGCAAGTCCGCAACTTGCTATTGAGCAACGAGCCCGCCAATTCGGAAATCAGCTATCCGCTACCCGCGCTGATGGAGCGCAGGGCAGGCCGCTATCGGGCTTTGATCGTCATTCGGAATCCGCATCGGGCGCAGATCGGGCGAATTTTGAGTGAGTCGTTACTGCAGGTTGATGCCTTGGCGCGCAAGATACGCGTGCGCTGGTCACTCGATATTGATCCGCAAGACACCCTCTAGCCACTTGTGAGCTACCGTCGTTCGGCAGGCACAGGCACGCCGCTGCCACGGGTGCGCTGCATGGGTGGTAAGGCTGAAAGAATGCAAATTCTCAAACGCAGTCCCTTGCCTGGAGACGATTTGCGCAGTGCGTCAAAAGTAGAGAGCAGATAGAATTCGCCCCCAGCTACGTCGACCACCAGATTACGGTACGAATCATTTGAAACAGCTTTTGCGCAATTCAATCGACGCGGCGGTTGCTCGCCTGCTGGCGTCCGGTGAGCTGATCTTGGATGGCGGTGTCGACTACCAGGTCGAAACGCCCAAGCGCGCCGACCACGGAGACTTCAGCACCAATATTGCGATGCTGCTGGCCAAACCGCTGCGCCGCGCACCGCGCGACATCGCTGCCGCCCTGTGCGACATATTGGGCACCGATGAGCTGTTTGATCAGGTCGATATCGCCGGCCCCGGATTTATCAATTTCACCGTCGCGAACGAGTTTATCTTCGCCGTCCTGGATGAGATCGACCGCTCCGGGGTAGGCTTTGGTTCAAGCACTATCGGCGCCGGAAGAAAGATTCAGGTCGAGTTTGTCTCGGCCAATCCCACCGGGCCGTTGCACATTGGGCACGGTCGGGGCGCTGCAATCGGGTCGGTGATGGCGAACTTGTTAACCGCATCGGGGTTCGACGTGTGCCGCGAGTATTACGTCAACGACGCCGGCCGGCAGATGGACATCCTCGCAATGAGTGTGTTCCTGCGTTATCTGCAATCGTGTGATCACGCGATTAGCTTTCCTCAATCCGGGTATCAGGGCGACTACATTGCTGCCATCGCCGCGAGCTACGGTGCACAGTTACCTGCAGGTGGCACGCCTGCGCCGAACTTTAGCGCCGCTGCGGATGAAGACGATCAGGAACGCGTTCTTGACCTGCTAATCAGCGCAGTGCGCACATCGCTCGGCGACGCAGCCTATGCGCACTTACGCGGCCATGCCACACACCTCATCCTGGAGGAAATTCGCCACGATCTCGAAGCGTTTGGCGTGCGTTTCGATGTTTGGTATTCCGAGGCGTCGCTGGCCGCCGAGGGGCATATCGACACCGCGATCGGGCAGCTGGAGAACAACGGTCATCTTTATACTAAGGACGGCGCGCGGTGGTTTCGATCTCAGGAGCTTGGCGACGAAAAAGACCGCGTGATCGTCCGGGAAAACGGCCAAAAGACCTACTTCGCCTCCGATATCGCTTATCACATGGACAAGTTCGAGCGTGGGTTCACCCAAATTATCGATGTTTGGGGCGCCGACCATCACGGTTATGTGCCGCGCGTGAAAGCCGCAATCCAGGCCCTCGGCGCTGATCCGCAAGCGCTCGACATTGTCCTGGTACAGTTCGCCTCGCTGGTCAGGGGCGGGGAGAAGGTAGCGATGTCCACTCGCTCGGGCGAGTTTGTGACTTTGCGTCAGCTGATTGATGAAGTCGGCGTTGATGCGGCGCGATTTTTCTACGTGATGCGCCGCGCCGACCAACACCTCGAATTCGATCTCGATTTGGCCACCGCCCAGAGCAACGACAATCCCGTGTACTACGTGCAATACGCCCACGCACGCATTTGCAGTGTGTTTCGCCAGTTACGCGAAAGTCCGTTTGAAAACGATGCAAATGCGACGGTCGTCTCCAGCGCATTACAAACTCTCGCCGAACGCAAACTGGCCATGCTCCTGGCGACGTTTCCCGACCTCGTTACGAGTGCCGCCATGGGTCGCGAACCGCACGCGCTCACGCAATATCTGCGCGACCTCGCCCAGGAATTTCATGCCTACTACAACAGCAACAAGATTCTGGTGGACGATGGTGGCGTCCGTACTGCCCGCTTGCACTTGATTGCTGCCGTCCGCCAGGTCCTGGCGAACGGACTCGCTCTGCTCGGCATTAGTGCACCGGAATCGATGTAGTTCAAATGACACCAAGGGACTACAAGAACAACTCCGGGCGGCCCAAAAAAACGCAACCGCAGCCACGGCCGGGGAGCTGGTTGTCGTTTATTAGTGGTCTTGGGGTCGGCTTATTAATCGCCTTCGGCGTTTACTTGTGGTCAGGTCAGTTGCCACCGCCTGCCACGCTTATCGATGGCGTTGAGACTCGCCTGCAAAACGACCAGCCGTTTGTGGACGACATTAAGACTTCCGAACCGGAGATGCCCCGACCCAAATTCGACTTCTACAAAATTTTGCCGGAAATGGAAGTCCCCACGCCCGCGTGGGACGAAACAACGGTCGAAAATCCGACCACAGCAGTGGACAGTGGGCTGGAGGAAGGTACTTACCTACTCCAGGTTGGCTCCTTCAAACGCTTCGAGGACGCCGATCGCGCGAAAGCTAATCTTGCCCTGCGTGGCTTGCAGGCGACGATTCAACGCGTTGTCATCAACGGTCAGGATGTCTGGTTCCGGGTCCACCTCGGACCGCTCTCGGATGTCGGTAAGATTCGGGAATTACGCATGAAGTTGCTTGAGAACGATATGGATTTCATTCTTCTGCGCATTGGCGGCGAGTCGGCCGGCTAACTGCCACATCGACCGCTGTTGAATTGGATGCTCCGCGCGGCGTTACTCGTCGTAGGGGAACCACCGCTAACCGAGCGGCGGTTCAGTTTCCTCCGCGAGCAACAAGCGGATATTTTCGCGTAAGGCACTGTGGAACTGGGATTCGCCCTTGTCGTTATGGAAGAAGCTCGTCAGTTTAATTTCCTGAGCGAGGTAAAAATTCAGAACTTCGCTCGAATTAACTTGCCAACTGGGCCAATCGATAGCGCTGCCATGCAGAACCTCAAACTCTCGCTTTAGCTTGAGCGATTTGACGAGGAACTCTGGATAATCAGCGGCCATACCGGACAAATCCGCCGCGCGTACGGCTTTTTGCTCAGCACTTACGAATGTCGCATCGCGCTCGGTGGCCAGAATAGCCGCCCCGGTTTTCTCCCGCACCGCCTGTCCCACTGCTAATTCGGCCAAAACGTCATCGGCCAATTTGGCTGAATAGGCCTCCTTACTGACAAATCCGAGCTCGACGTGATTTTCGGCGTAGCCAGCGTCGTGAAACAGCAATGCGTAGTAGACAACGCTGGTGTCGAGATGGATATTTTCAACCTTGCAACGAGCCGCAATAATCGCAGCCGCCGTCAGCGTTTCCTGGACATGGTCGAAATTGTGATACGGCAGTTTGGGTGAATAAAGCCCGGCCGCACGGTTCTCCAAGTCGAGATCGCGCAAAGATTCAATCGGGCGATTAATTATATTAGTAACGTATGAGGCAGGACGTTACGCACCACCCGCTGAGTGATGAGTTGGGCCCGGTCGCGACCGTTAATCCAGTCTTCCATCGTCCTACCGTCGCCTCCAGGCCGTGCTGCTGCCACAAAGTCGCGTGGAGCGGGTGATGGGAATCGAACCCACACTCTCAGCTTGGGAAGCTGATGTTCTACCGTTGAACTACACCCGCGCGAAGGGGAATTCTATGGTTTGTAGGCCGACACCGGAAGGGCAACAGCGTGATCATTGATGTTGTGCCGGGAATCACGCCGGGGGCGGCATACTTTTACCTTCGCGGGTGCGGTATTATTGGCGCGAACGGCTGGTGATAGGTATTTTGAGCTTGTTCCGTGAGGCGGGATATCGCAGAATCCCTGTCCTATAATGGCCCTTATCTCATGCGGTTAGGGCGACAGCTTAAAGCCGACATTAAGCGGTGAGGAACAAGCACCGGGGATTCGGATAGCAATAACGCATGCAAACAAGCAAACCCATCATCGTTCTCGTCGAGGATAGCGCAGCTATGCGCGCGTTCTTTGAGCAAGTTGCCGGCGAATCTGATTTTGAATTGCACGTCTATGATTCTGCCGACGATTCTTTGACATTCCTCGACACCCAAAGGCCCGATCTGTTGTTTCTGAACGTCATGATGCCGAACAAGGATGGCTACACATTCCTTAAAGAGCTGCGTCGCAAGGATCTTCATAGCGACACGCCAACAGTGATGATCAGTTCAAAAGACTACGCCCAAGACCGGGTAGCCGCCAAAGAGCTTGGTGTACTTGAGTTTGTGGCCAAGCCGATCTCTAAGAAGGCCATCCGCTCGCTGATTGAGAAATACGTAGGTAACGATCCGAGCGCAAGCTGAATGAGTGATAGCTACCTAAGATTCTGGGGCGTTCGAGGTTCGTATGCAGCTCCCCACGAAACCCACCTCGGAGTCGGTGGCAACACGTCCTGCGTAGAGATTCGCAGTGGCGATCACTTATTGGTGTGTGACGGCGGTACCGGCATCATTTCTCTTGGCGAAGAGTTGATGGCGCAGAGCGACATCGCGGAATTGATGGTCGTGTTCACCCATTACCACTGGGACCATATTTGTGGCCTGCCTTTTTTCCAACCGGCATTTTCGCCCGCTTGGAAGATCAAATTTTTCGGCCCGGGAGATACTGCTGCAGACATCGAGAAGCGGCTCTCGGATCAAATGAAAGCGCCCTATTTTCCTGTAGAAACTGAAACCTGGATGGCTGACATCGAGTACATCGAGCCTGAAGCCCATGGCTTGAGTCACGGCCCGATAAATATCACGGAGTTCAACGTCCACCATCCAGGGGTTACGTACGGATACAGCATGGACGTGGCCGGTAAACGGGTGGTCTACGTCTCGGACAACGAAGTTCAGTTCCTGAAAACTTCAATCGACAAGCGCATCCATGAGTTTGACGAGGACGAGCACGAGCTACTTGAGCGCATGGTCTCTGAGCAACGCTCAGCCGAACTTGCGGCGATCGAAAATGTCGACATTCTGGTTCACGATGCCCAGTACACGCCGCACGACTACAGCAAGAAACGCGGTTGGGGACATTCCTGTTATGTCGATACGGTGAATCTTGCAATCGATGCTGGTGTCGGCTGCCTGTATTTGTACCACCACGATCCGACGTATAACGACGACCAGGTCGCGGCGATTCATCGGGACTGCCTGCAGATAATCCGTGAACGAAATGCCGATATGGAATGTCATGTCGGTCGAGAAGGTCTCAAAGTCGAACTTTGAGCCGCTTGATGGGCATTCCGGCCCGGCCGAAGGTCTTCTCGCCCGAACCGCGCTAGAAGGACCTATCAGAGCTAATTTGCGCACAAACCGGGTACCGCAAATTCAGCTACCACGACCCCTCTATATCCTGTTTTCAATGCACCTCTTGCCGGCCTGGCGCGAAATTTCCGAGAGTATTGCTTGTGTCCCAGTCTGACGATTCTCGTTCAATTCGAAGTTTCGTCATTCGCACGGGTCGTATGACGCCTGCGCAGCTCCGCGCGATGAAAGAACTGCTGCCGCGCTACGAGCTCGACCAAGCGCAGCAACGCGATCCCCTTGCAGCCTTCGCAAGGCGCGCGCCGCTGCACCTTGAAATAGGCATCGGTAATGGTGACAACGTCGTCCAAGCCGCGAAGATGGCGCCAGCCATAAATTTCCTCGGCTGCGAGGTGCATCGTCCAGGGCTTGGACACGTGTTGCAGCGCCTGCATGATGAGGAACTGAGCAATCTGCGCATCGTGCAGGCTGACGCTATTGATCTGTTGCGCCGCCTGCCCCCGCACTCGCTCGACCGCATCGCGATGTTTTTCCCCGATCCGTGGCCGAAGAAACGCCATCACAAACGCCGTTTACTCCAGCTCCCATTTCTCCGGCATTTGGCCAGAGCCAGCAAACCGAACGCCTGCTTTCTGTTCGCAAGCGACAACGAAGACTATGCGAACAGTGCGCTCGAAGCGATTGAGGCGGCGCCCGAATGGCTAAATCTTGCAGGTCTGGGGAGATGGGCACCCCGACCGGACTTGCGCGTCGTGACTCGCTTTGAGGCGCGCGCTCTTGCTGCCGGGAGCGAAGTATTTGAAATCGCTGCAGCCCCGAAACTAACTTGTCATCAGCCTGTGAGTAAGATCTGAAAAGTTCTCGAGGCATTCAAAACCTTCGTGATTCAAGCGTTCTCCGCGACTATTAGGTAGTGCAATCCCATACAAATCCCGAATGCCAAAGCGCTGAGCGGCCAGCAGTACCGCCAGATTGTCGTCGATAAAAAGCGTGCGCTCGAGGCCGATGCGGTAACGTTCGGCAAAGCCGGACCAGAATTTCTGGTGCTCTTTCGCGTAGCCAAATTCATGCGAACTGACGATGGCATCGAAGTAGCGCCCGATGCCGGTGATCTCGAGTTTGCGCAACAGGCTTTTGGGATGCGCGTTAGTCGCTAATACCGCACGAATACCACGGGCTTGCAGCGCTTCAAGGAATTCCGTGACGCCTGGACGGACAGTAATTAAATGGCGTAGCTCATATTCTATTTGTGTCAGTTCCAGCCTGAACACCCGGCTCCAATGTTCGAAGCAATACCACGTTAAAGTCCCGCGCTGTCGTGTCAGGACCTGTTCCACATGCTCGCGCGCCGCAGACTCTGATAGTCCTGAACGTTGGCCATAGTGGCGTGGCAAACACTCATTCCAGACCTGACTGTCAAAATACAAATCCAGCAAGGTGCCGTCCATATCGAGCACACAGGTGTCCGGAATACTCGCTCCGGACGACCCGGCAAGCGCGTTCGTCACTCGCAAATCTTGCCGAACTTTTCGCATCTTCGGCGGCATTTGTATGCCCCGCGCGGGTCGACATTACACACTTTGCCCCAGCGTTCGCAGCCGTGCACGCATTTGGGCTCCTGAGTCAATGAACTATTCTCGGCAGAGCGGGCCGATGAGTTTTTATCCGCCGCCAGACTTACCGGAGCGGCGATACACAAAAGAAAAATGACGCTGAGTGCGCGCGCCGTGTACTTAGCGCCAGACATTGTTGATTCGAAGCGAGATCCCGTCATGAACCGATTCCCTGATTACATCACCGGATTATGTTCCGTTTGAATGAACCCTGCATTAACGACTGCTACCGCGAACTAACGACCGCTCAGAACAAGGCAGTCACGGCAGATCAATACGCATCTTTTCCCGCAGGGCATCGGCGGCGCGATCACCCGCGCTGAGCTGCTCGGCATCGAGCTCAGCAATGAGATCGTCGAGCGCATGCTTCGCTTCGTTGCTGTGTTCTGCAGACACCGTTAACCAAGCATAGGCTCGAACAGCGTCGGGGACGGTGCCGATCCCTTGGGCATACAGAGCGGCGAGATTAATTTGCGCCGCCGTGAATCCCTGCAATGCTGCCTCCCGCAACCGGAATCGTCCCTCCTCCGGTGCGGGCTCGACGCCGTGCCCGAACGTATACATCAACCCCAGTTGCATTTGTGCTTCTTCGTCGCCGGTATCTGCCAGCTCGCGCATCAGCTGCGCGGCACGTTCAGCTCGCATCGGGTCGTCAATGTGCGAAAGATGTACTTTGGCGAGCTGCAGTCGAGCATCGCGATGATTTTGCTCTGCTGCCATAGTGAGCCATTTCACCGCCAGCGCCTCGCTTTGCGGGTCGTCTTCGTTGCCCAGATGTAACATGGCTAAGTTGAACTGAGCGGCGGCCAGACCCTGATTCGCCGCGCGAGAAAACCATTCTCGGGCGGTGTCGACGTTGGCTTGCACGCCCTCTCCTTTCGCAAACATCAAGCCGAGAAAGAACTGGGCCTCGCGATCGCCCGCGGCCGCACTACGTTGAAACCACGTCAGGGCCTGTGCCTGATCCACCGCCTGGCCGTAACCGCGAAAGTGCATGATGGCGAGGTTGAACATCGCTCCTGCCAGGTTCTGTTCCGAGGCCGACTCAAATAGCCGGCGAGCGCGGCCATAATCTACAGGCACGCCACGGCCTTTGAGATACATCACCCCCAAGTTGTTTAGCGCGCCCCGATCGCCGCTGTCGGCCTGCGCCTTGAACAGCCGCAGCGCACTCTCGAAATCACCACGTGCATAAGCCGCCGCGCCGTCATCCGAAGCGCAAAATGCGTTAAGAGAGACCAAATAAATTAGCAGAATCAGTGCTTTACGAATCATTACGCTTTAGGCTTTTGGCCTATATTATCTGGGAAATATTCCCAAGGTGTGCAACGCAGGCCGAGCTAACATGGCGGTGTAGCGATAGCGTTACGCTTTATGTTCGCGTAGCCCCGCGGTGTTTGTCGCCGCGGGGTTTTTTTTCGCCCTGAATTCCTTAGAGCGACACGAAATTCTCCACTATTTCAAATATTTACGCACGTCCGGGCTGTCCTAGACTTATCTCAGGGCTATCGCTACCATCGAGCTGCCCTCGGCGCGTTCTGTGGTGTCTGGGGCGAAATGCGCAGGCGGGCGATAGTTTGCGCTACCGGCGCCCCAAATACGAAGAATCCGAGTGGAGGAAGTTTAGTCATGAAAAAAAATAACCTTAAGCCCGTCGCCGCAGCATTTGGGTCAACGCTGGCAATCGCGTTGGTCGGAACCGCTAGCGCGACTGACAATCCGTTTCAGATGGTTGAATTCGGCGAAGGGGTCAGTGTGGCCGGCGAAGCGATGGACATGCAAGGCAACAAGGTGACGATTGATGACGAAACGGGGTTCACCTACGGTGGTGATCAAAAAGGAGCTTACGCGAGCGGCAAACTCGCAACGGGCGCTAAAGACCCGGCTGTGTGTGGAACATTCGCTGGCGAAAGCTGTTCCATGCCACATATAACGAAGGAATAATCGACTCTGTGACCGGGTCAACTGGCCTTGGTGCAGAACAGCTATCGTGTAAGCGGTGCCGGTCTCGGCCTGCGGCGGACCCATCTGGGTTCACTGCTAAGTGATATTCCCGCCAGCATCGAATTTCTGGAAGCTGCACCTGAAAACTGGCTCGACGTCGGTGGCCGTCTGGGCGAGGCCTTTGCCGAGATAACCCGCCGAAGGCCATTGGTCTGCCATGGGCTCCTGCTCAACCTCGGCGGCCCCGATCCCCTGAATGAATCTTTTCTTCGACGCCTGAAGGCGTTTCTCGAAAGCCACAATGTCCTGCTATACGGCGACCATCTCTCATACTGCGCAGAGCAGGGCCATCTGTACGAACTGTTACCCATTCCGTTTACTGAGGAAGCGATAATCCACGTCGCTGCGCGCATCCGCCAAGTTCAGGATCAGCTGGGACGGCGTATCGCCGTTGAAAACGCGTCCTACTACCTCACACTTTCCAATGACCTCGACGAGGTCACGTTCATTCGCGCCGTGCTGGAGGAAGCGGATTGCGAATTACTGCTCGATATCAATAACATTTACGTAAACAGCGTGAATCATCAATATGACCCGGCCGAATTCATCGCATCCTTGCCTGCTGAGCGCATCGCCTATGCACATATCGCCGGCCACACGCACACGGCTGACGACCTGATCGTCGATACCCATGGGGAGGATGTGATCGACCCCGTGTGGCACTTGCTTGGACTCGCCTACCAGCGCTTTGGCGTTTTCCCGACTCTGCTCGAACGCGACCTCGACATTCCACCATTAGAAGCGACTCTGCTCGAACTGGAACAAATCCGTCAGTTGCAGCTGCACGCACAGAATACCGGCCATGCCGCCGCCTGAATCCACTCAACAAGAACCCGATTTTATTCGTCGGCAACGCGCCTTTGCGCGTCATTTGCGTGACCCGGCGTCCGTGGAAGCGCCGCCTTCACTCGAAGATCGCCGGGTGGCGATATACCGCAATGCAGTCTACGCAAATGTTGAGGGCTTGATGGCCGATAACTACCCACGCATCCGAGGCGTCATGTCAGACAACGATTGGCACGCCATGATTCGAGACTACATCGTGCGGCATCGTAGCGACGCCAGTGCTTTCGTCGATGTGCCGAAAGAATTTCTTATCTATCTTGAGGACGAACGGAACGCGCCCGCAGATCCGCCGTTTTTGTGCGAGTTGGCTCATTTCGATTGGCTTGAAACCCGCGTCGGCGCAGATCCCTGCGAACTGCAAGAAGAGCTCCAGCGCCTCGACCGCGATGGTGACCTGCTCAGCGGTGTTCTCGTGCTTAACCCGACCTTGCAACTAGTCACGTATCGATTTCCGGTGCATGTGGTTGACGCAGATTTTCAACCTTTGCGGGCTCCCACTAAGGCGACTCGTATTGCCGCGTTTCGTGCGCCAGATAACCTCTACGCCTTCCTCGACCTCAATGACGCCGCTGCACAGTTGTTGCAGGTGCTACTGGATGGCCATGCCCGTAGTGGACGCGCTCTGCTCAGCATAGCCATGCAACAGCTTGCCGGTCACTCAGAGGCTAAATTGCTCGAGGCCGGGCAGGCCATCCTCGAACGGATGCGAACTCGGGGCGCAATTCTCGGTGTCCGTCGTTTTTAGTCGCTACGCCGCGTCGGACGCCACCCACACCCTATCGGCCGCGATTCCCGAGCGTCGCGGGCAGCAAAAATAAACCCCGCACTAAGGCGGGGTTTGGGCCGGCGATTTGACCTCACTTAGCAAGGCCTTAAAGTGCAATTTTCAAAAGTGCACGCTTTTCCTGACGCGTCTTTTACCGGAGTTTGAGCGCTGTCTCGCCGGTCAGGCTAGCGCTCTACACACCGTAATTTAAGCATAGCAGGGTATTCCCGATTCGCCAGCTCGGGACGAAAAAGAATCCATCAACAGAAGATCACAGCTGCCAACACAAGGCGGCCGCAGCGACATATCACTCGGCAAGATTGCGCAACATTGCTCTGGACTGATGTCGGTTCCCGGTTGGTCTTGGCGCTCACCATCGCAAGATTTCCAAGCCGAGACTACCGGTTCGTTCGATTGTTCTGGCTGATCTCTGGCCTGCAAAATGGCGTGCGCCCATAATGGCGTCATGCCAACCCCGACGTCTCGATTACTAGCAGCCGTTACGATGCTGAGCGTAGCAACCGCATTTAGTGCGGCCGCCCACGCACAGACACCTGTTCCTGTCGCCGTAGCCAGCGCGCGCATGGCAACCATCGCCGAAGAAGTCGCCTTGCAGGGGAGTCTCGTCGCACAACGGACTTCGCGCCTATCCACCGAGACGGACGGCCTCGTCGAAGAAATCCTGGTCGACGACGGTGATGTGATTGAGCAGGGCGACGTATTGGTGCGGCTTGATGCACGCCTCGCCGCGATCGAACGCAACGCTGCTGATGCGCGTGTCGACGAAGCGCGCGCGCGGCATGGCGAAGCGCTGCGGCGTCATGAGGAACTTGCTCGGTTACGCCAGACCAACCATGTAGCGCAGACATCAGTAGCGGCCGCAAAAGCCCAGGTCGACGTGGATGGTGCCTTACTAAAACAAACTCAGGCGAATCTTGAACGGAGTCGCGAGATCCTGTCCCAACACACAGTGCGTGCGCCGTTCGCCGCCGTCGTACGCCGCAAACTCGTCGAACAAGGTGAGTGGGTCGAATCGAGCACGGCGCTGCTCGAACTGGTTGATATCGAAGTGCTGCGCCTTGAAGTGCCGGTCCCGCAAGCTTACTTTTCCGCTGTCGATGAACGAACGCAGGTCAGCATCCGCATGGATGCCATGCCAGAGCAGTTGTTTGAGGCCCAGGTGACGCGCAAGATCCCCATCGGCGATGCTGCTTCACGCACCTTCCGCGTACGCATTGATGTGCCCAATCAGGCGCGCACCCTCGCACCGGGCATGTCGGCTCGGGTGGTGTTGAAACTCGCGCCCGCCGATAACCGTCCGGTTTTGATGCTGCCCCGCGATGCCGTGGTGCGCAAACCCGATGGATCGGTCAGTGTATGGGTTATCGAAACCGAAGATGGTGTCACAAAAGCCGTGCCGCGAGCGATTGCGATTGGCCGCGCGTATCGCGATCAGATTGAGGTTATCAATGGCGGATTGCTACCCGGCGATAAGGTCGTCGTGCGCGGCAACGAGATCCTACGTGCGGGTCAATCGGTCTCCGTAGCCGCAGATGACAGCGCGACACTTTAGCCATTGGCACACTAATCGCTGCCGCGGCGCACGTGCGCTCGTCGATACGGCTTTGCTGTTGCCAAAGCGAACCCAATTGAAGGGAAAAGCGCCACTTTCAGCGACGGCTCAAAAGGCGCAGAGCCGTGTTTGAGTTCGCCGTTCGCCAACCGATCATCGTGACGGTTTTTATTCTGATTCTGTGTTTGTTCGGCCTCACGGCCATTGATCGCGTTCCCAAGCAGATGATCCCCGATCTCGATGTGCGCTCGGTCACCGTGCGCACGACCTGGCCCGGCGCGACGCCCCAGGACGTCGAGCAAGAGATCGTCGTTGAGCAGGAAGATTATCTGCGCAACATCACTGGGCTTGAGCGCATGATTTCCCAGGCGCGCACCGGCTCGGCGCAGATCCAGCTGGAATTTCCACATGGCGCAGATTTGAACGAGATCCTCATTCTGGTTAATAACGCACTCTCGCAAGTGCCCGGATATCCGGAGAACGTCGACGAACCACGCATCATTACGAGTTCACACTCGAACAACCCGTTTATGTTTTTTCGCGTCACGCCGTTGCCTGGAAATCCACAGCAGGTCGATGTACATCGCATGCGTGATTTCATCCAGGATCACGTCGCAACCCAGATGGAACGTGTGCCTGGGGTGTCGGAAGTTGAAGTCTGGGGCGGCACAGATCGACAGATTCAAATTTTTGTAGACCCGGTAAAACTCGCGGATCGGCGCATTAGCGTGCGCGAGCTACGGGATGCCATTCGAGCGCGTAATCGCGACGTATCGGGTGGCGATCTCGACGCCGGTAAGCGTCGCTACATCGTGCGCACGATCGGGCGTTTCGAGAGCGTCCGAGAGATCGAGGATCTTATTATTGCGCGCCGCAGCGGCGTATCCGTGCGACTGCGCGATGTTGGTCACGCGGCGATGGGGAGTTTCGAGATTCGTAACGTTTCCTATGCCAACGGCGAACCCAACATCACTCTCGGCGTACGGCGCATGATCGGCGCGAACGTGGTGGAGACCATGGACGGCGTGATGGCGAAAACGGCAGAGTTGAACGCAGCTATTCTGGGTCCGCGCGGCTTGCGGGTGTCACTCAGCAGTGAGGACGTTCAATACGTTAAAGACGCCGTTATGGTGGTCGCTCGCAATCTGTTTATCGGCGCAGGGCTTGCTGTAGTCGTGCTCTTTCTGTTTCTCCGTTCACCTTCGGCAACGATTATCGGTGCGATAGGCATCCCGGTTTGTACCATTGCAGCTTTCCTTGGCCTGATGATCGCCGGGCGCACGATCAACGTGATTTCACTGGCCGGCGTAGCCTTCGCCATTGGGATGACGCTCGATAACAGTATCGTCGTCCTGGAGAATATTTACCGGCACATGGCACAGGGCAAAACCCGCGTCGCCGCCGCCGTCGACGGGGTACGCGAAGTCTGGCCGGCGGTATTAGCCGCCACGCTGACAACCGTCCTGGTGTTTTTACCCGTGATGTTCGTCGCCGAAGAGGCCGGGCAGTTGTACTCCGATATCGCAGTCGCCATCTCCGCCTCAATCATGATGTCGATGCTTGTCGCCACCGGCGTCGTACCGGCAGCGGCGAGTCGTTGGTTGGGACCGGTGAGCAGCGACGCTGCAACCGGCCCACAGGCAGGTCGGATTAAATCATCCTGGTCGGACAAGACGCTTGGGGTGGTTAGTTGGATTATCTCAAAGAGCTGGCGCCGCCTGGCTATGATCATCAGCGTATTGGCCTTGACGGCCGTCATCATCTTTCAGTTGTCGCCCAAGGCGGAATATCTGCCGGAGGGCGAGGAGCAAAAAATATTCGCCTTCATGTTCTCGCCGCCGGGTTACAACATCGATGTGATGGATAAAATTCTGAAGGACATCAACGCCTACTTCGTACCCTTTATAGGTGCCGATCCGGCAGATTTTACAGCCGGCGACAGCAACGTTCCGGCCTTGAATTTTATGATTGGCTACGCGCGCGCGGGAATGGTGCTGTTGATTCCTGAAGCGACTGATCGAGACCAGACTGATGCCCTGAAAACTGTGGTCACGGAGCGCTTTCGCGAAGTCCCAGGCGTCATTTCATTCGCATCGAGGGGCTCGATCTTCGCCAGCAATGTCGGCGGTAGTCGCTCTATCAATCTGGATATCTCCTCACCAGAACTCGAGCCCCTGTTTGCCGCAGGCCAACTCGCGTTCACACGTGCCCGGGAAATTTTCGTCAATCCGCAAGTCAGGCCGCAACCATCCAGTTTGGCGATGGGCCAACCGTTGATCGAGATCAGGCCTGATTGGGAGCGTGCAGCAGAACTTGATATCAATGCACAGGATCTCGGCTACGCTTTGTGGGCGTACTCCGATGGCGCGTATGTCGATGAATTTTTCCTCGACGACGACAAGATCGACATGTTTATCTACGCCACTCAAGGCGCTATAAGCGGCCCGCAGGATCTCGGCGATGTGTTGTTCTACTCAGCGACCGGCGGAGTAGTTCCATTGGACGCCATCGCCAACGTCAAATCCACGGTGAATACCGAAACCATCCGCCGCGTCGATGGCCAACGCACGATAACACTGTCCATTATTCCGCCGCGCGACATTCCGCTCGAGGTTGGAGCTGATCGGGTGCAACGGGAATTAATCGATGCACTGCATGCCTCGGGCGACATCGGTGCGGGAATTCATATGGAGATTTCTGGTGCTAACGATAGATTGCGTGCGACGCGTGACGCGCTGAGCGGCAATTTCATGATTGCACTCGTCATTACTTACTTGCTGCTGGTCGCTATTTTCGCGCACTGGGGATACCCGCTGCTGATTCTGATGTCGGTGCCGATCGGGATCAGCGGAGGCATCGCGGGATTGTGGTTGCTTAACTACGTCGGGGCGGCATTGCCGATGGTGGGTTTGGCGCCTATTCAACAATCATTCGACGTCATCACGATGCTTGGGTTCCTGGTCTTGATTGGAACCGTAGTGAACAACCCGATATTGCTCGTTGAGCGCGCGGTTAAGAATCTAAAGGACGTTGGACTCGGCGCTCACGAAGCGATACTGGAAGCGACGCGCTCGAGGCTGCGCCCGATCATGATGTCGACCGCGACCACGGTGTTCGGCCTGTCGCCGCTGGTTCTTAATCCGGGGCCGGGTACTGAACTTTATCGAGGACTCGGTGCAATAGTCTTGTTTGGCTTACTGTTCTCGACCGTGGTGACCATCACGTTCATGCCGGCGCTGTTAGGCTTCGTATTCAGTTTGCGAGGCGAGGCGAAGGTAGCGCTTGCCCAACCGTCTTGAGGCGACGGCCGGGCAGGGCAGCCGCTAAGCTGGGAAAGAAGCGGTAAGGACTTCCGTATCCAGGTATTCAGTAACCCCGATGACCTTATCGCCGGACCACTTATAAACCCAGCAGTAGGTATTGTTGTACGTGCCGCCAGCAAGCGTTTTTGATTCACCACGACCCTGAGCAACCACGTAGTCGCCTTCTCCAATGAGATTGTCGAGGGTGATGTGCATGTGGCCATCGATGAGGGCGCCGATCGGGCCCAGTAAGCGTTCAAGCACGTCCGGCATGCCGTTGTAGGTGCCCGAGAAACGTGTGTCGCCGATAATCGTCCACTGCACCTTGTCGTCGAACAGGTTCATCAACGGTTCCGGGTCGCCGTCGCCAAACGCTTTGAAGGCATCAAGATGCTTTTGTTTACGTTGTTCGCTGTTCATGATCTTTGCTCCTGAATAGTTGCTCGTTAATCCGTTGTTTATATATTGCTACGGTCTAGGGACTGAGTAGATCACCGACCAGTCTGACCCAATAGCTTGCCCCAATCGGAATGATTTCGTCGTTGAAGTCGAAGTGTGGGCTGTGCAACAGACAACCGCCATCGCCAGGGCCGTTGCCGATGAACGCGTAGCAGCCAGGCTTTTCTTCGAGCATATAGCCGAAGTCTTCTGAGCCCGTGACCATTTCGACGTTCGTATTAACGGCCTCTTCGCCACATACCGCGATCGCCGCGGCGGCCGCGAAATCGGTTTCCTCCGCGCTATTCACAGTCGGCGGAAAGCGGTGCTCATAGTGCCAATCGTAAGTACAACGATTTGCCTGGCACAGCCCCGCGCTAATCTCCTGCATCCGGGTTTTGATCAGTTCGCGTACTTCGTGCGAAAAGCAGCGCACAGTGCCGCGCAAAATGACCTCTTCCGGAATGACGTTATACGCCTCGCCGGCATGGAATTGAGTCACCGAGAGGACCGCTGGGTCAATCGCCTTCACATTGCGCGACACGATCCCCTGCCACGCTTGCACGACCTGAGCCCCACATAGAATCGGATCGGCCGCCAAGTGTGGCAGCGCAGCATGACCACCGATGCCTTTGATTTTGACTTCGAAAATATCCATGGCTGCCATCGCCGCGCCCTTGCGCATCGCCATTTTTCCGACTGCCAGACCTGGCCAGTTGTGTAAGGCATAAACCGATTGCATCGGAAAGTTCTCGAACAAACCATCGTCCATCATCGCCTTCGCGCCCGCTTCGCCTTCTTCAGCGGGTTGGAAGATAAAGTGCACAATGCCGTCGAAGTCGCGATTGGCTGACAGGTGTTCGGCCGCAGCAAGCAACATGGCAGTGTGGCCATCGTGACCACAGGCATGCATGACACCGTCGTGAGTTGAACTATGTTCGAAGTCGTTCATCTCCTGCAGCGGTAACGCGTCCATGTCTGCGCGTAAACCGATAGACCGGTCGCTATTCCCGGCCTTAATCGTGCCGACGACGCCCGTTTTACCCAGCCCACGGACCACGTCTATCCCGAAAGATTCGAGCTTCTTCGCGACCAACTCGGCAGTGCGGTGTTCGTTGTAGGCGAGTTCCGGGTGCGCATGAATATCCTGCCGCCAATTAGCATGGGTTGGCAAACGTTGGGTGATGTCATCGACTAGTTTCATTGAATTTCCTGGTTCCGGGATGGTCTTCTGGCCGCCGGCCGGCATAAGGGTGGAGCGTCGGCCTGTTGGCAGTCAGGATCTCGTCAGAGTAAATGTTGTTTGATAAATGCCACTTGAGCGGAAACTAATTGTGCACCCTGCGGAATAATTTTTTCCATCAACATAAAGCCATGGAAGACGCCCATAAAAGTCAGATGCTCGACGTCCACCCCACTGTCCATCAGTCGCTTGGCATAGGCATTGCCCTCATCACGCAGCGGATCAAACTCTGCCGTCGCTACCAGAGCCGCTGCCAGACCGTCGAGATTCGGCGCGTGCAAGGGCGATAAGTAGGCCTCGCTCTTATCGGTTCCGATATCAACGTAGTGACCCCAAAACCAATCCATTTGCGCCTTGCCCAGCAGTGGTGCGTGCTCGTTCTCGGTGACGGATGGTTGACTTGCCGTAGCGTCCACTGCCGGATAGGTCAGAATTTGGGCGCGTAGCGGCGGGCCGCCTCGGTCGCGCGTCGCTATCGCTACCGCTGCAGCAAGATTTCCGCCGGCACTGTCTCCGACCACCCCTAATCGGTTTGCATCGAGACCGAGGATGGCGGCATTGAGCTGGGTCCACTCGAGGGCTTGATAACAATCTTCGAATGGAATCGGAAACGGATACTCAGGCGCTTTGCGATATTCGACCGCGAGGACTGCACAACCGCTGCGCTTCGCGAGCTTGCGACAATAGCCGTCGTGGGATTCAAGATTCATGTATACCCAACCACCGCCGTGATAGTGCACCAGTACGGGTAGTGGTGTGTCGCTCGCCGGCGCGTATAGGCGCGCCGCAATGCTGCCAGCGTCTACTTCGATGGTGAGTTCTTCGACGCGCGCGAGAGATTCCCGATCTTCAGCTTTGGCCGCAAACAGATTATTGAAATAGTCGCGCCCCTCGGTGACGGGTAGTTCGTCGAACGCTTTCACTCCTTGCTTGGCAAGGATATCCAGCACCGCCTGCGATTCAGTGCTCAGAGGCATGGTTTTATTCTCCTGCAAGCTTTTGAGACAAGCCGCTCTCCCAAGCCCGCGTGACGGGTGGGGCAACGGCGCTAACAGCCAAGTCCGGTTTAGCCAATACCGGCACGCTGACGTACTCGCAGCAAATCTTCGGCGATACGTTGAAAGTCATCAACAGTCTCATAGCGGGCGGCATGCTCGACACCAGTACAACCGACTTCAGCCAGTGCTGCAATTTGTTCGGCACCGTGTGCGTCATCATCCAGATCGATTTGCGTGAGTGGGATGATGGTCGCCGGCGGTTTCCCTGCTGCGGCCATAGCCGTCTGCAAATCCACAATCGGCGCACGCAATTTGTCCGGGTCACCGATGGTTGGCATCCAGCCGTCACCGTAAGCCACCACGCGCCGTAGCGCAGCCTCGCCCTGTCCGCCAACCAGAATGGGTGGTTGCGCCGGCCGGGGGCTGAAAATAAACGTGTGTTCATGACGGGTGACGTGGTCGTTCGCGAAGCACTCGCGGATGAACGCGAGTGTCTCGTCGGTGATGCGTCCGCGATCTTTACGTGCCACATCGGCCACCACAAATTCGGTCTCCATCCAGCCGGCTCCAACGCCGACACTCAGGCGCCCTTTCGAGAGTTCCTGAATCGCCGCCAGCCAATTCGCGGTCGCCAATGCCGGTCGATAAGGGACGACCAGTACAGAAGTGCCAATGCCAATCCGCGCGGTAATGCCAGCGACAAAGGCGAGGGTCGCGAGTGCATCGACGTAGCGCCCGCCAGACCCCTCGGACTCCTCGGGCGGGATCGCGATGTGATCGAGGACCCAAACATGGTCGAGGCCACTCGTATCCGCAGCGCGCGCGCAGTCCGCGATAAAATCGGCGTTCGAGGGTGGTCCAGAATTGCGTAACAACATGCCCAATTGCATCGTCAAATCTCCTTCAGGGCAGCGTGACTACGGTGCCTCGGTGTATTTAAACCAGTTTAAGCCCAAGCTGCGATTGCGCATGTTGTGGCGTGGAATTTGAAGGTTCCAGCCGGTCCGGCACCGGCGCAGTGGCGGGGCGTGTAGACCTGCTTGAAGGTATTCCATTCCCGCATACTGGCACGCCGGGTTAACGGGGTTGGTAGTAGCCGAAAGCCGTCCAGCCGCCATCGAGCACCATCGTCTCACCGGTCATGAAACCCGCATCCTCGCTGGCGACGAAACGTACCGCCTTGGCGACATCCTCGCCACTGCCGAGGCGACGTTGTGGTGTGCGCCGCTCCAAATCGCCAAGTTCGAGTTTGCCCTCGGCAGCCAACTGATCGATCATTTCAGTGCGTATATACCCGGGCGCAACGCAATTCACGCGGATCGCAAAACGGGCCCATTCGATCGCCATGACCCGTGTCATTTGATCAACGGCAGCTTTAGACGCGCAGTAGCCGAGCGTGGCCGGAAAGGCATTGCGCCCCAGAATCGAACCGATGTTGACGATGCTGCCGCCGCCATTCGCTTTCATTTGCCGGGCGGCGGCCTGGGAGCACAGAAAAATCGATTTGCAGTTCACATCCATGTGCAAATCCCAGTTCTCTTCGGTCATTTCCATAGTCAGCATCGGACGCGAGATACCGGCGTTGTTGACCAGAATATCGACCGGGCCGAGGCTTTCAGCAATTTCAGAGAAAACCCGCGTCACGTCTTCGCCGACTTCTACCTGCGCACCGACCGCGAGCGCTTCGCCGCCGGCGGCCTCGATATCTACTACGATCTGGGCAGCATTTTCTGGGCGCGTTGCCATGCAGGCCACCCGCGCGCCGGCCAGCGCCAGTTCAAGTGCAATGGATTTGCCGATGCCGCGACTAGCACCGGTAACAACTGCGATTTTTCCTGCCAGGGACTGAGTCATATTCGCCAACCCGCGCGCGCTAGTAGGTCCAGGTTTCTGTGTAGGGCCTGATTTCGATTTCGTTGCTCCAGGCTGATTTCGGCTGTCGGTGCACCCACCAATAAGATTCCGCTACATCGTCACAGTTGGACGTCAGTTCCGGATCGAATTTATCGCCCATATAGTCGCGAATCATGGGCACGTCGAGCGCGCAATCAAGGCGCACATGGACGACATGAATACCATCTTTGGCGTAGGCCTTGGCGAGACTTTGTGACAGGCCACGTAAGCCAAACTTGCCGATGGCATAGAGCGGATTCGTACCCGATCCGCGTAGCGCCGCGGTGGCGCTGGAATAGATAACGCTTCCGCGTCCGCGCTTAATCATGGCCGGCATGACAGCTTTGGCAGCGGCAAAAGCGCCGACGACCTCAAGTTGATAAATTTCGTCCAGGTCGGCATAGCTCATCGACAGCGGATCGCGTAGTTGGTAACCACCGCGTGCGTTATAAATTAAGACATCGACCTCGCCATCGATTTGTCCGAGTGCAGCTTCCAGGGCTTCCGGCTTTGTCGCGTCGGCGCTGATATAGCGATGCTTGCCGCCGGGAGCTGCCTTCTCGGCCGCTGCCAAGGCGGCCGCGCTACCTGCCGGGCTGCGTGACAGTAACGCAAGATCATGGCCTTCGGCGGCAAAGCGCGCGGCAAGCGCCTGGCCAAGTCCGTCACCGGCGCCAACGATGGCGCATACAGGTTGAGTCATTGTGCAATCTCCAGCTGACCGGAATGTCGGTCAGACTATTTAATCATGTCGCTCCGCGCCGGGCCTTGCCCGTGACGTGCGCCAAACCACCTGCCACGACTAAGCCGACGATCGCGATACCGGTCAGAAACCAGAAGTAGTGTTGGTGCCCGGTAAGCCCAGGCGCGCCGTCGAGCAGCCGACCCGCGACGGGCAGGAAGAAGATGTCCGGCGTGTATCCGATCACTGAAACGAGCCCGACCGTCGTACCGGTCAAATGGGGTGGCACACGAGTCTCCTCCAGCAACGCGAAATAAACGGCACGCAGCGCAAACACAGCAACAAACGTCACAATAATATTGGCGTAGACAAAGCTCGCGGTGGCCGGAGCCGCGTCTGCAAGCGCGAGGACCAGATAGCTCACCGCTGAAAACAGGAATAGCGCCGTAATACTGCGTGCGGCCCCGACCCGGTCGGCAATGTACCCGGCTCCGACGGCCGCGAGCGGGCGCAAATAGGCCGCCGATGCCGTAAACCCCGCCGATTCCACCTCACTCATGCCGAGCACCTCATGGGCGTAGAGGGCGTAGTTATCGAGGCCTTTGTAGCCGCAATAGGCACACACCACGACCAACGCCTGTAGCCATACCAGCGGCCGACGCAGCACCTCAACGACGGCGCTGAAAGAGACCCGTGAACTGCGCGTCTCCTGCTGATCCGGTAACCACACCCAGACCAGGACGGCGACCAGAAAAGTGATCGCGCTATAGATCGCAATCACCAGTTGCATCGCGCGCTGGCGTTCGAGTGTCCCGATGTCTGTTCCTGCAGCAGGCAGCATCAGAGCAAAACAGGCGACGGTAATCGACGCGAAACCGGCTGCGGCAAGACCACGCCCCCCTTCGAGCAACCCGAACGCACGCCCCTGTGCGTCGCTACCGCCCCATTGTCGCGTGGCGCGGATCATCGCGGCCCAAAACATGAAAATCGTCGTCACGCCCCAATAGGCATACAACACGCGGAGTCCGAAATGACCGGGCAGGGTCATGAGATAAACGCCACCGAGAGCCGTCGCCGCAAGCGAGGCGGCCATGAGCTTACGCGGTACGATGCGATCGGCGAGCAGGCCACCGGGAAAATAGGCGAGCATCGCCGTAATCCCGTAGAGGGCGAAGATATCGCCAAGATTCGCATTGCTGAGATTGAACGTTTCAAGTACTGACGGGCGGAAATAGCGCGGTAAATGGAAAGGCAAGCTGAAAATCATCTCGCCGGACAATATCAAGGCAAACAGGGTCAGAAAGCGGGCGCGAGAAGTCGTTTGAGTGGCATCCATGACAGGCATAGTAACGTAGCCCCCAGGCCGGCTCGCGGCGTCCTCGTGTCGGTAGCCGATGCCGAAATCGCGCCCAAAACAGCGAACCGTTCTGGTCCGGTCACTGCCTTCCCGCGGCATCAGAAAGGATGCCGACCGTGTTACGGACACTCGCAGCGCGCACGAGACGCCGGGATCAATGTCTCTGGAGGCGGTAGAATCGCGCGACTTTTACTCGGAACTTCGAACATGTACGCAAATATCACCGCGTCGGCCGAGGCACTGCAGAACCAGCTGCAGGCCTTCATGGACAAGCACATTTACCCCAACGAGACGCTTTACCACGAGCAACTGCACGCACTGGAGGATCGCTTTTCGACCGTGCCGTTGATGGAGGAGTTGAAGCAGAAAGCGCGCGATGAGGGCCTGTGGAACTTGTTCATGCCCAAAGCCTATGGGGGCTTAAGCAACGCCGACTATGCACCACTGGCAGAGATCATGGGGCGCGTGATGTGGAGCCCGGAAGTGTTCAATTGCAATGCGCCAGACACCGGCAACATGGAAGTGTTCATTAAATACGGTAACGAAGAACAGAAAAAACAGTGGCTCGAGCCGCTGCTCGCCGGCGAAATTCGCTCCTCGTTTGTGATGACCGAACCGGACGTTGCTTCGTCCGATGCGACCAACGTGCAGACTTCGGTGTTACGCGACGGCGATGATTACGTCATCAATGGGCGCAAGTGGTTCATCACCAATGCGATGTACGAGCGCACCAAGATTTTCATCGTCATGGGCAAGTCCGATCCGGACAATCCCAACCGACATCTGCAGCAATCTCAGATCCTGGTACCGAAGGACACCCCCGGCATTACCATCGAACGCGCCTTGACCACGCTTGGCTACGACGACGCGCCTTCCGGCCACGCCGAAGTGCTGTTCGAGGATGTGCGCGTCCCCGCATCCAATATGTTGCTCGGTGAGGGACGGGGCTTCGAAATCGCGCAGGGCCGTCTTGGGCCAGGCCGCATCCATCACTGCATGCGACTCATTGGCTGCGCACAGCGGGCGCTCGAATTCGCATGTCGTCGTGCCGTGTCGCGTTCGACGTTCGGAAAAACCCTGGCTGAGCACCAATCGGTTCGCGAAGATATTGCCAAGTGTTTTTCCGAAATCGAACAAGCACGATTGCTTACTTTAAAGACCGCTGGAAAAATGGATGAACTCGGCGCATCTGAGGCACGAGACTTCATCGCGGCGAGCAAAATCACTGTGCCGTTGATGGCGCAAACGGTGATTGACCGGTGCATGCAAATTCACGGGGCAGGTGGTTTAACGGCAGACTATTTTATGGCCGAAGCGTTCAACTACGCGCGTTGGTGCCGCCAGGCGGATGGACCGGATCAGGTGCATATGATGGCGCTTGGCAAGCAGATTATTCGCCAGTACGCCGACGCCTAAGCAACCCAGAGTAAGATATTGGCCGGCGCCTGTGCCGGCCAGTAGACCTTAATCCGCGTAGACGGCTTTGAGCTGGCGCGCGATAACCACGTTTTGAATTTCCGTCGCACCGTCAAGATATTGCGCCATCTTGGCGGCTTCCAGATGGCGGGCGAGTGGGTAGGATCGCGATAAGCCTGCGGCACCCATCACCTGCATACAGTCGGTGACGCACTTAAAAGCTGTACGGGTCGCGAATTTCTTTGCGTGAGCAGCAGCCAGGGTTGCATCGCCGCCGCTATCAATCAGACGTGTCGCTATGGCTGTCAGCGCCTGCGCGGCTTCCAAATCGGTCGCGCAATCAGCGAGTATCCATTGCACGCCCTGGAAATCACCGAGCTGGGCACCGAAAGCTGTGCGTTGCCCGGTGTAGTTAATCGCCTCACTCAGCGCACGCTGCATCAACCCGACGCACATCGCTGCAACGCCACAACGGGCAAGATTGATACCGTGCATAGCGGCTTTAAAAGCCTCTCCCGGTGCCGCCAAAAGTGCGCCGTTCGCAACCAGGCAGTCGTTGAATTGAAAGCCGCCAGTCCCAAGCGCGTGACCGCCAAGCAAATCGTAGGGCGGTACGCGACTGACGCCTGCCATTTCTGCGTCGAGCAGAAAACCTGCGATACCGCGGGCACCACTGCTCTCGTTCGTTTGCACGTAGACGCTTAATACGTCGGCATGCACGGCGTTACTGATCCACGCTTTGCTTCCATTCAATATCCAGTCGTCACCCTGGCGTCTCGCCGTCGTACTAATGGCCGCAGCGTCGCTCCCCGCACCGGGTTCAGTGAGCAGAAATGCGCCGATTTTCTCGCCCTTCATCATGGCCTGCAAATAACTGTCGATATGACGCTCGATACCAGAGCGCGCGATGGCGGCAGTGAGGTTGTTGTGAACCACCAAGGCGAACGTCGACGCGAGACAGTGGCGGGCGAGGATGGTGAGGACGCGCGTAAAGCCACCGACATCAAGCCCCGCGCCACCCAGTTCGTGGGGCACCAACAAGCGGCACAAATTATGCTCGGCGGCCTGTTGAAAAAATTCTCGCGGCACCGTGCCATTACTGTTCCACTGCTCGGCATGCGCTTCGATAACGTTGCGCCCGAACTCATCAGCAGCCTTCTCAATTGGGTGGGTGTCCGATGCGGTAGGATTCATGGCGATACCAATGTGCAGAACTCAGGCGTTAAACGAAGTACTTGCGCGTCGTAATACGGTCGTATGATCAAGCCAGCGGATCAACCCCAGCCTGATCTTGCAAACCGGCGTTGTAGCGCTTGAAGTTATTGACGTAATTAACCGCCGATTGCGTCAAGCCGGCGATTTGTTCAGCGTTTAATTCGCGTGCCACTTTCCCCGGTGCACCAACCACCAGGCACCCGTCCGGAATCACTTTGCCTTCTGTGATCAACGCGCCGGCGCCGATCAGACAATTGTTGCCAATCTTCGCGCCGTTCAAAACGATCGCGCCGATGCCGATCAAAGTGTTGTCGCCAATCGTGCAGCCATGCACCACGGCTTTGTGTCCTATCGTGCAATTCCGCCCGATAATCAGCGGCGCGCCAATATCCGTGTGAAGAACGCAGTGCTCCTGAACATTCGAGCCAGCGCCGACGATGATCGGTTCATTGTCCCCGCGCACAACAGCCCCGAACCAGATGCTGGTATCACGATGAAGTTCGACACTACCGATCAGAATCGCATTGTCCGCGATGAAATGGTCGCCGTCAGCTTTGACCCGACGTTCTTCAAGTTGGTAGATCACTATGTCCGCCTGTGCTGTTGTGCAACGGCGATCATGCCACACTCGCTGCGCGGCGAGCGCAACGTCACCAGTCGCTTCGCTACCGTATACTTCGGCGACCGTAACGTGGGTAAGAGCGCATGAAAGAGCCGGGCTACAGTTTGTTTGATACGTCCATCGGTCGCTGCGGTCTTGCGTGGGGCGCGAATGGCGTACGCGGTGTGCAACTGCCAGAGCTGACACCGCATCAAACCGCTGCGCGCCTCCAGTCGCGCTTCCCGGACTTGTCCGAGCTGACGCCGCGCGCTGACATGAAGAAGGCGACAGAAGCGATAGTCGGCCTGCTGGATGGCCGCTCGCGTGATCTATCGACTATTCCGCTCGATATGTCTGACTGCAGCGAGTTCAGTCGGCGAGTTTACCAACACGCCCGCGAGATTCCCCGCGGCCAAACGCTTTTTTACGGTGAACTGGCGAGAAATGTTGGTAACGGTAAGGCGATGCGGGCAGTCGGCCGCTCACTGGGGGCGAATCCCATCCCGATCATTATTCCCTGCCATCGCGTGTTGGCTGCGGCCACTGGCGGCGGTGGCTTTTCGGCATCCGGAGGCCTCACGACCAAAAGCTGCATGCTCCGCATCGAAGGCGTTCAGGACGTGTCCTTCCCAGGGTTCGACTACGATCCGTTTGTCGCCGCTCAGACCTTGCGCGAGGCCGACGCGAAACTGGGGAAAGTCATCGCGCAAATCGGCCCGCCGAAATTTCAGATGAGCGTAACGACAAGTGTGTTCGTCGCCCTTGCTCGCGCGATTGTCTATCAACAACTGAGCGGTAAGGCGGCCGGGACGATATTTTCACGCCTGTGCGCGCTGTTTCCCGGTGGCGAGCGCGGTCTGAGCGCGGAGGGACTAGTACCCCTGAGCCACGCCGAACTGCGCGCCGCCGGACTGTCGAACAACAAAGTGCTCGCACTACAGGATTTGGCTGCGAAGACCATTAGCGGCGTTGTACCGACCTTGCGCCGCTTACGCACAATGGACGATGAACAAATCATCGAAGCACTGACTTCTGTGCGCGGCATCGGACGCTGGACCGTCGAGATGATGCTGATGTTTCGTCTCGGGCGCGCAGATGTATTGGCGGTCGATGACCTGGGACTGCGCCAGGGCCACGCGATCATCGTCGGGCGTCAGGGCGAAACCGAACGCAAGAAGCTCGCTGTCTACGCGGAACGTTGGCGCCCTTACCGCAGCGTTGCAAGTTGGTATTTGTGGCGTGCGGTGGATCTCAAACGCGGCGTTTGAATCTTTAGTTGCGCTGGTTACCTACTTCACAACATGAGCCCAGCCCAGGCTCGGTCGCGCAATACTGCGATGTTCTCGAAGGTGCGGTGGCGGCCGAGGCAGAACGGCGCAGTAAGGTCAGGCGGTTTAACCCCAATCCGCTCGAAACCTTTCGCGACAAGCTTGAGGTCAACCGGGAGGGGCCGCTAATGGTCGCTCTGCCAGCGGGAAGTTTTTCAATGGGTGCTGCGCCGGGCGAACGTGGTTTCATTGACCGCGAAGGTCCCCGACACAAGGTTTCAGTTCTTGCGTTCGCGATTAGCAAGTTCGAGATTACCTTTGATGAGTACGCGTTGTTCGCCGCTGCGACGAAAAAGAAGCCGCCTAAGGATAAGAGTTGGGGACGAGGTGTCCGTCCCGTAATTTACGTTAGCTGGAACGATGCGCAAGCCTATGTGGCGTGGTTGTCCGAGGAATCAGGAGCACAATACCGTCTACCGAGCGAAGCAGAGTGGGAGTACGCCGCGCGCGGCGGTGAGGCGATGGCCAATTGTAAGGAGTGCGGAAGCCGCTGGGACGGTACCCAAACAGCGCCTGTTGGATCGTTTCCAGCCAATCCGTTCGGCTTGCACGATATGAGCGGCAACGTGTGGGAGTGGACTGCGGACTGCTGGTACGCGAACTACAACAATGCGCCAAGTGACGGCCGCGTCTGGGAGGATGCCGCCAATGGCGATTGCAACGAGCGTGTTTTTCGCGGTGGCAGCTGGGATCAATTTCCTAATCAGTTGCGGTCGTCAGATCGTTTTAAGGTAGCGCCGAAAAGAACCAACGATAATCTGGGATTTCGGGTCGCAAGAACTCTTGGCGAGTGAATCATACGAATATCGTCGGCGTTTCGGTGTGCCGAGACGGGGCCGCAGAGTGAGGCGTGGAAGGACGGTTCAACTCGCGTGCTAACGCCCCGGTAGCATGGCGCGGCGCTCTTACGGTCTGCAAGAGACCTCAGGGTATCAAAGATCGGTAAACCCGCCTGCACTTTGCGAAGAAAGGTTGAAGGAAAACTGTATAAGCTTAGACTTCAATCGACGAATTCGAACCGTCGTTTCGAACTGGCCAGACGCATACACAATGCCGCACCGGCCTCCCGCTTATTAGCGGACGTACGGTCCTACCAATAAATCGGCCAACAAGAGTCATGCGTGTTCTCGGTAGCGCAGGTTCGAATTAATTTGCATGCGACTGCAAACTATTCCAACTAGCTACATCATTTCTTCGTTTCAAAGTAAGTAAAGCGATCGTACACAACTTGTTAGGTCGTATTACTGCGTGGCCCTTTTGGTCGTAGCGTTTCATAAATGGCTGCGACGTCCTTGTCGCCAAGGCCATTTGCCGACGTTACCTGGAGTAACCTTTGGAGATTTTCGGGTAACGAGGAATCCACATTGGACTGTTTGCTGACTTCCAGGAAATGACTCAATCCGGCTTCCCAAACGTCGACTGTTGCCTGGTCACCGCTGTAATCTCCTCGTTCTATCGCTGAGATGCTCTCCTTTAGCGCCGGTAGGATCGAAACCGGTAGAACGTGCCCTAACGCAATCTCCAGATAGGTGTTTAAGGGTACCCCTGTCGACTCGCAAATTGCCGCGCCGTGTAAAAACGCCGCCTGTGCACCAGCCCAGAATGATCCAACCAGCGCTACATCCAGAGAAGAGGATAGTCCTATATCTTCCCCGACGTGGTGTGTCCTCTCGCCTAGGCTACGTAAAACCTTCTGCGCTTTATCGAACGTTTTTCGAGGTCCCGCGTAAAGAACAATGCCATTACTTGTCCCGATATCGCGTGGGTAAACGGAAATCGTACCTTCCAGATAATCGATGTTGTTCTCTTCTGCCCAACGATTCGCAGCGGCCGCCTCGTCCGGCGTACCCGATGACAACTGTACTAGTATTTTCCCACCGAGCAGCTTCTCCACATCTGAATTTCGGAAAAGACTATCGCTCGTGGCATAGTCGGCTACGCAGACAATAATCACATCACTCGCGGCTATTGCGTCAGGAATCGAATCCGCGACGATAGCGCCAGCTTCCGCAAGGGGAGCACATTTCGACTCGGTTCGATTCCAGATCGAAACTTTGTGACCACCGTCGAGGAGTGCGGAGGCCAGAGCGGAACCCATAGCGCCGATTCCGATAAGCGATACCGTTGATGATTGCGTCATGACTAATTGTTCCTTGAGCTTCAGTCGGGATTTTTAGGAGTCTAACGCAGGTACAGAATAAGACCTGAAGGCGAGGCGCTTATTTATACATCCGGGGTGACTAAGAGTACTTCCCACAGACGTTTTTCCCGGCGGCTAAAGGGACAGCACAGGACACGCTTCGGTCGTTCAGGGCGAATAACAGAACGGCGGTTCACGGCCGGTAAGCAGACGGTCGCATTCAATCTTGTGCAGGCAGTAATCGGCCAATAGCGGAAGTTCACGACACCGTGCTCCTCGGATATTCTGTTCGACCGTGTGTGAAAAATTTGGTGTGCCAAAACAATGAACGAAACTGACACAATTTCCGCGCTGACTGATATTGGCACGATGGTCGCCACATGGGCGAGCTTGTGGGTATCGTTGACCTTCGCGTTTTTGACCGTGTCTTACTTCATGGGTGAGGCTCTGTCGCGATTTCAATGTCTCGCGATTTCGATCCTCTATGTCACTTCGGCGGGCCTGTTCGGGGTGGGAGCGATAGCGTACTCGCAAAGCTGGACTTTGCTCCGCAGACGAGAAACAACGATTTTTGATGACGTGTGGTTGATGAACAACGTCGACGGCTGGATAGGCGTGATGAGCTTTTGGGTGATATCAGGAACGCTAGTAAGCCTCTATTTTATGTATAACGTCCGTAAAACATCGGGCAAACGAAATTCGCCTTGTATCTTCCAATTTA
>DBBP01000010.1 GCA_002292285.1 Proteobacteria bacterium UBA981 | reverse complement strand
CGATTCATCGCCCCTTTTTTTTGTGGCGCTATTGTCCGCTCTTGCGCCGGAATTGGCGGATGGCAGTATCCGCAGGTAGACCCCGTGTTCCCGAAGCAGACCATCACGACCCCGCTTCGCAACTCTGGCAGCTCGCATACTGCCGGGGTTAGCCCGTCAATTAGGTTGCAAGCACGACGGACTTTGGGCAACTCTACTTGACGCCCCGATTTACGGACGTATTCGCAGGCGCTGCCGCGACCAGAGTGGGACACCCAAGCGTCCCCGCCGCCAACCGCCGCGGGCGATCTCAATATGCTTGGCAACACGCGAAAATAGCCAGGTCTGGCCCGCCAGTTCTTCGCTATGACAGATCGAATCTCACGGCTTTGCGATCGTTCGGTCCACTTGTTGTTTAGATCGTCAAATGCAGGTCATACGCCCCAGGTTATGCACCTATCAGCGCCTGAATCATGGCAAAATACGCGCGCTGGCCGCGTCAAGCAGGTCGACTGAATTGGTTTCTGAACGGTTTTGCCCTGCCTCCGCCTCTGCGACCAAGCCAGATTTATATTCCACTAGTTCCCATATGGAGGGGACCCGATGAAGTTTATGTTTTTCTTCTATCCGGCGATTCCGGCGACCATGGACGACCGCGAAAAACTGCGTCCGATTGCAGCGCGTACCGATCGGTTCCAGCAAATGCTCGACGAAATTGTCGAGCTGTCGCAGATGGCTGAAGACCTGGGATTCTCCGCGGTAACTTTCCCGGAGCATCACCTGCACGGCGAAGGCGGTGAGATGGGCTCCCTGCCCGTGCTGACCCAGCACGTGCTGGCAAACACTAAAAAGATTCTCGCGGGCCCTATTGGTTATGTGCTGCCGGGGTGGAACCCACTGCGCCTCGCGCTCGAAATGGCGTGGCTCGACCAAATCACCAAGGGCCGCACCATCGCTGGCTTTGCGCGCGGCTATCAGGCGCGCTGGCTGAACCCGATGGCGCAACACCTGCACGGGGTTAGTGCACTTAACGATGCGATGCGCCCGGACAACGACACGATCAATCGCGAAGCGTTCCAGGAAGTCTTCGAGATTTTGAAACTGGCGTGGGCCGAAAAACCGTTCCGCTACAAAGGCAAGTACTACGAGTACCCCTATCCGTATGAAGGTGGTACGCCGTGGCCCGCGGCAAGCTGGACCCGTCAATACGGCACGCCCGGCGAAATCGATGACGACGGCAATATCCAGATGATCAACGTCGTGCCGAAGCCTTACCAGAAACCACATCCGCTACTGTTCCAGGCGTTCTCGCAGAGCGAGGGTACGATTCGCTGGGCCGCGAAGGAAGGCATCATCCCGACGCTGCTGACCTCCGATCTGGACGATTTGCGTGCGTTCGCTGACTTGCACGTCGAAGAAGCGGCTAAGCATGGACGCGAACTTGCGCTGGGCGAAAGCCTCGGCGTGTTCCGGACTGTTTACATGGCCGATGACCGCGCCAAGGCGCGTGAGATTGCCATGCGCGGCTTGATGGGGACCGGCTGGCCAGGTTGGGCGCACGATTTTGGCTTTACCGATGCATTCCGTTTGCCGGAAGACGACATCAAGTACAAAGACCAGAAACTGCCGCGCGAAGAGGCGACCATGGAACGCTTTGAGAAGAAACATTTCGCGCTCACCGGCAATGCCAGTGACGTACGCAAGGAAATGGACCTACTCGTCGAAGCGGCCAATCCGGAATGGTTTATCTGGCAGGGTGACCAGGGCTATTTGCCGGTCGATGACGTGAAGCGGATGCTGGAGCGTTTCGGCACTGAAGTGATGCCGCATTACCTCGATGCTGCGGCAGAGAAAGCCGATAAGGCAGAACAATCTGCCGGTTAGTCCAGACGGCTTAGTCGGGGAGGGGAGACCCTCTCCCGGCCAGGCGCCGTTTAAGCGAGCCGCGCCTGCGGCTACGATATGTGCATTTTCAGCGGCGTTGCCGAGTCCGCGGCCAAGCAGATTGCAGGTACTGATTACGGCCTCTCACGGTGCAAGACCGAAAAGGATTTTCGCCAGTCCTGTGCTGCGATGGCGCCGCGCGCATCGGTCACTGCCACAAGTCGCGTTAAAAAAAGTGCGTTGTTGGCCGTTAAGCATTTTCTATAACGCCGATGCGGGGCTGACGGGCGGCTCTTTGCAGTAGTCGTAATCGCCCTCGTACTAATCGCGCACTCACCCCTATTCAAGAAGCTCTTCGCGCGCCGGTTGCCGTGCGCGCTCAGTACGCAACACGATGCAGCAGCCGCTTAGGCGGAATCCGGGTCCGGGATGCGAATCAGTTGAATTGCAATCGCGTCGTCGCGGCCATGCATCAACCCGATGAGGACGTCTGCCCAGCCATACTTAGCGCGCATAAGTTGATTGATTGAAGTTTGTCTGGCTGGATCAGGCGCTGCAATAGCACGCTCGAGATGACCGTCGCGCTCGATGCTTATTTGCGGATTGGCGAGCAGACGCAGGTACCACGTTGAGGTCGGCGACCCCGAGCGCAGCCACAGCTGTCCGTCCTGCTCGACTATCCACACCCGTGTTTCTTTAACCTCGCCAGTGGCTTCAGTGGTACCAAGCACAACGACTTCACCGCTTTCAGAGGCAATGATCTGTGCCGCGACGACGGCCACCAACAAGGCACCAACGATAGCGGCTATTTTTATCGCTCGGGACATGGAGATGGCCTCGCAGTTGTGTCGTCAAACCGATCTGGACAGATTCGCCTCGAGAGAATGTTCGGGGGCTGCTTTGGCGTCAGAAATCCCGTTGGTAGTCGAAATTCTGGCCGCGCATCAGCAGTCTATGCCGCGCTCCCGGCGCATCCATATCCACCGTCTCGTAGCCGGCGTCTTCGCTGTAAATCGCACAACGACCGCCGTCAATTTTGGCGATGCGCGGCACGAAAGTCTGGATTTCATGATTCTCGAGGTGGCTGCGCATGTCTGTGCTTGAGGCGAGTTCCCGAAAGCGGGTTAACGTGACGTAGGTCGGGCCAGGCAGGGTCAGCTCGTCGGCATGGTGCATCGCAAGTGCGGCGTCTGCGCTTAGCCATTGGAAGTCGACAATCTCTGAATTATCGATTCGTACTTCCGGATTACCGCTAACTGGTGCGACAAAAAACCAGGTCGCAAAGCGTTTGGGCAACTGCACCGGCGTGGTCCAGTGTGCGAATGGCGTCATCGCGGTAGCGCTGACGCTGAGGCCCGTTTCTTCCATGGCCTCGCGCACCGCAGCGTTTTTCGCAACGTCGAGTTCGCTGAGACCGGCCGGAGTCTGGTCGGCATCGTCAACCCGTCCCCCGGCGAATACCCACGCGCCACCATGAAAGGCAATTTTGTCGTTACGACGGAGCAACAGATATTCAAGTGAATGATCGCCGTCACGGATAATCACGACGGACGCTGAGGGCCTGGCTGGAGCTGGAGTGTCTGACATAGCCCCGCAGTATAACGCGTGTGATCGTGGTGCTGGGCAGCGCGGCGGCTCTGGTTTAGTCTCTGAGACACTGAAAAGGAGGTTCAACGATGATGATTTCACGCAGACGAATGTTGATTGCCGGCACGGCTTTGTTAGTTGCAGGCGGAGCGCGTCCCAGGTTCGCAAGCGCGGCCCCTTCCCCTGCAGTGGCGGCGCTCGACAAGTCGGCGCTCATTTACCTGACCCCGGTGGTGAGCGACGGGCGCGAAAGTGCCTGTCACGGCGAGGTCTGGTTCGTGCACCACGAGAGTGAGGTATATGTCGTGACTCAGGCGAACGCTTGGCGCGCGGAGGCAGTGCGAAAAGGCTTCACTACGGCCAAGATCTGGATCGGTGAGTTTGGCGCCTGGAAATCTGCCAACGATCGCTATCGTTCTGCGCCGTTCCTTGAAATTACCGGGCGTCTGGAAGCAGAGGCTAGCGTACACAAGTCAGTGCTCGATGTATTCGGTGCCAAATATGCCGCTGAATGGGGTTCATGGGGACCGCGTTTCCATGACGGGCTGGCCGACGGTTCGCGAGTTTTGTTGCGCTACCAGGTTGCGGACTAAGCCTGCTGATTGTCGATACAGCGTGCGAGCATATCGGTCAGCGGTGTCAGCTCGATAGCCAGTCGCCGCGCCGCAAGCTGCGCATCGATGGCGTCGTCGTGATCGAATAGGCGCAACATGTCACGAGTGACGGGCGGATTGGCCATCGCGAACTCGAGTAGCGCAGCCGCCGCCATACCAACCCATAGTGGCAGCGAATAAATTGCGGGCTGCCGATTCAACTGGCCGGCAGCACGTTCAATCAGCTCACGACGTGTGACAGAAATTGGCCCGGCCAGTTCCAGAACCTGATTGACGAGCGGGGGCTGATTGAGCGTGCTGCGCATCGCTGCGATCACATCACCGGCATAAATGGGCTGCTCGAGGCAATCAGCGCGGAACAACAGAACGCGCTTGGCGAGCGCACGTTTGCGCAGCGCGGTGCTCGCGCGGTCTTTTTCGCCAAGCACCATCGGAACTCGTAACACTGAAACCGGCACCGGCCCCGCTAATAGTTGCTGTTCAGTCTCGACCCGTGAGCGCAGGCACGCGCATAAACTCGCGGGCGATGCACCGAGGATGCTAATGGTCACGATATGTTTGAGGGTCGTTTGCGCGAGCGCTGCGAGCAGCGCGCCGGCTGGCCGCTCGTGAGCGTCTTCGTAGCCCGCCTTGCGGGTCGCGCGAATCGTGCCTATCAGGTGCACGGCCTGCGTGCAGCCGCGGGCCGCATCGATTAGCGCGTTCACATCACATGGGTTAGCAACCACCACTGTGAGTGCGTCGCATGGGGCTACGTGTTTTAACAGCACTCGCTTGGCGCGCTCGCTGCGTACCAGCGCAGTCACCGCAACGTCGTGAACGAGCTCGCGAATCAGCCGGCGACCCAGATGGCCATTCGCGCCCGTGACAAGTATGCCGCTCATGCCTGACACCTAGTCTGCCGTGGTCGGTCAGTGATGGCATTGGCGGTACACTGCCGGACATGTCGCAAGCCGATAACGTCTGGGTAGCTCGCCTGACTCTCGCGAATGCACTGAGCGTCACGCGTTTGATCCTGCTTGCGCCACTGTTCTGGGCTGTAGAACAACAGGCAGGCGTGCTGTCGGTAACAGTGTTCGTATTGGTCGTTGCCAGCGATGTGCTCGACGGCAAGTTGGCACGCCGCGCCGCCCAGGTGAGTCGTTTTGGCACTCTGCTCGACCATGGTTGTGACGCCGTATTTGTCGCTGCCAGTGCGGCGCTGCTGAGCACCCACGGGCTCGTGCCGATGCTGCTGCCGGTTGTGATCGCTATCGCTTTTACGCAATACGCCCGCGACGGGCGGGCCGCTGCTAGTGCGGCACCACGACCGTCGCAGATGGGTCGCTGGAACGGCATCGGCTATTACGTCGTGGTTGGGGTTGCGTTGGTTGCTCATCACTTTCTTGCCGGTACCCTCGTACAAACCGTCTTGTTGGTCCTGTGCTGGATGTTGATCGCGACAACGCTCTCGTCAATCGTCGAACGGGCGGTGTTTAGTTGGCGTCATCGGCTCCGGGGATAAGGATCCCGATGACAGCATCGATTTAGCGCACAGGAATATCTGCAACGCTAGTCGGAGGAGGCAACCGGAGTGGGATCATCAAACAGTTCGCGATTCGCGCGCGGCAAAAATACCAGGCCGATGAGGGCGTTGAAGAGTACGAAAAAGGTGTGCATCACCAGACTAAAGGCACCAATCTCCGGATAATCCGGGAACAACACGGTCCACAACAGCAACGCGCCGGCATGAAACGGTAACGGTAATGCGGCTGCAAAGAAGATGACCGGCAGAAACGCCAGCACCTGGCCGAAAGCCACGTCGACGTTAAACAGATTCAGTGCCAGTGTATAAACCGCCACAGCGCCGAGTAAGTTCGGTGCTTTCATGAGCACGACCAGTACGTAGTGTTTCAACGAGGCGCGCCGAAAGGCACGGAATATCTGTGCATCGCGGAATTTAGCGTGCGGCAAAATGGCACCGCTAAAAAATGCCAGATGGAGCGGGAAATAGAGGGCTGCGAGCGTGAAAACAGCCGGCAGAATGGTGCTGAGTGGCAGTTGCGTCGAGGCTTCGACGACAAGGTTGAAATACAGCGCCGTCCCAATCGCCGAGAACAACAACAGCTGATAAACCTCCATCATGCCGAGCAAAGCCATGCTGGACAGCGCCTGCCAGGCCGGTACGGCGTGGCGTCGCCATAGATACAGCGTTATAGCCCCTTTGCCGACTTGTTCATTGACCAGCGACAGAATGTACGCGCTGGCCCGGATCGGCAGCATGTGGCGGAACTTGAAATCATCGACGTTAAACCAACGCACCACGCGCCAGGTCGCATGCGCATCGACAATGAAAAAGAAACACGAGTAGGGGATCATCAGGGCCAGCCATACGGGCCAATTCGCATCGCCAAAGAATCGGGCGAGATAGGCCAGCCCACTTAAACCTTCGCGGGCACCAGCGGATTGAATTTTACCGAACACGAGGTAGAAACAGCCGAGCGCTAACAGCCAGGTGATGGCGCGCAACAGCAGCTGACGCCATTTCCGCTGTGGTGTCGCCGCTGCACTGGTATCTGTAGGGTCAGTCATGGGGAGGACGACGATAGCATGGAACCCGAATCTTCAGTTGGGCTCCGAACAGTCGCTGATAGCAACCATCGCGGACGGTAGTAGGTCCACCCGAGATCGCCAATGATGTGGGTGACAAGGCCGTTGGCCGCACATTACGGTGTGCGGCCCCGACATCATGCAGTGCTTATTTGCGTTTCAATTCGATCACCGGGATGGTCCTGGCCGTACGCGCCTGATACTCGGCGAACACCGGAATGCCGGCACACACCTGTTCGTACAGATGGTCTCGGTCGGCGCCGGTGGTTACGACGGCCTTGGCCATATAGCTCTCGCCATCTTTTTCCACCAGCACGTCCGGATTCTTAACCAGGTTGTAGTACCACGGCGGGTTGCGTTTGGCGCCACCCATGGAGGCGATGATGACTACCCGGCCGTCGATGTTCTGGTAGGCCAGCGGGACGGCGCGCTTTTCACCGCTCTTCGCTCCGGTAGTCGTAATGATCAGGCCCGGAACGTCGGCGAGTTCACCCGGCACCTTGCCGTTGTTATCACGTAGTGCCTGCATGAACCGCTCATTAATGCGCTTCGTGTCTGATCCTTCCGCGCGCCAGTTTTTCGATCCAGGTCCGTCGTCGGCAAGGACTTCCGCGGTCAGTTTGCCAAGTTCGGCCCAGCTCAGTTCGGTATTTGAATCAGACATGGAATTTTCTCCGTTGTTGAGGGTGCACCAGGACGTAGCTGTCAGAGATAGCAGACCTGGTCGTGTTTTGCGGGTGGGACGTCACAATGTGGACTTACCCACCACCGCGCCACTTTCCTTGAGCGTGCGTACCCGGTTTTCGTCGTAGCCGAGGCTGGTCAGAATTTCGTCGCTGTGCTGGCCAAGAGTGGGCGGTAGAAGCGGTGCAACCTTGGGGTAATCAGCCAGACTTATCGGGCTGTTTACAACCTGCTGCCCGGGGCTATCGGCGAACTCGGCGAACACGTCATTGGCGTGCATCTGCGGATCAGTGACGACTTCCTCGTTCGACGCGATGATGCCGAAAGTAATCGAGTGCTCATCGAGCAACTTACGCCAGTAACTCAGCGGTTGCGAAGCAAACAGTTCACTGAGTATCGCCACTAGCGCCTGGCTGTTGGCACGACGATTACTCAGTTCGGCGAAACGCACGTCGCGCGCCAGATCCTCACGCCCGATCGCATCGCAGAATGTACCGAACTCGTCCGCCTCTTTAATGAGCAGCAGAAAAAAAGCCTGCCCGTCAGAAGTGCGATAGTGATTCAGCATGGCGTTGGAGGTTGTCGCCTGGGTAGGTGGCAGGTATGGCGGTGCACCACACAAAGCTGACTGGATAAGAAGTGAATTGGACCACACGCCGTTCGCCATCAAAGAGCTTGATACTTTGGTTCCTTCGCCGCTTTTCTCGCGCGCATACAAGGCCATGGAAATGCCGGCCAGGAGGCTGATGGAACTCGGGTGGTCGCCCATTGCCGCGGTGGACATCGCGAGTTCGGCGTCGGCGGGGCGCACGGCATTCATCATTCCCGAACGTGCCCACCAGGCGGTCGCGTCATAGCCGGGCTTTTCCACTTCGTCACCCGCTTCGCCGTAACCGGTGGCGTGCGCGAATATCAAGCGCGGATTGATTTTACGCACGGTTTCGTAGGACAGGTTCAGCTCGTTAAGCACCGATGGCTGATAGTTAGTAATGAGGACGTCGGCAGAGCGAATCAGGTCGACGGCGACGTCGTGGCCGGCCGCCTGCTTGAGGTCGAGTACGATACTTTTCTTGTTGCGCGATTCATGCATCCAGCAGTAGTTTTCCTCCGACTCTGGCAACGGACGCAGTTTGTATAACACCCGCATCGGGTCGCCAATGCCGGGCGGCTCAACATGAATCACCTCGGCACCAAAATCGGCCATCACCGTACCCGCACCTGGCGCGAAGACGAAACTCGCAATCTCGACGACTCGCAAGCCTTCAAACAGCGCACTCATAGCTCACTCCCCCGGAACATTGAGCGACCATCGTCGCCTAATCTTTTGCGACGTTCCAGTACCGCGCATGGTCGCCACCCCGGCTGTCGCGAGGCGGGGTGGCGATGCGGCCCACGCTGGTGGGAATACCGGCACCTTGGGCAATGTTGTGCAGCGCGCAAGAGCGACCTCGACTCGATAGCGTCATAAGGCCCGCCGGCGCGATGTCGAGAGTGGGCAGCTTCCGAGCCCTGCGCGGCATTTGTTAGTCTGCTTGTGGGCGACGCGCTTGACGCTTTCGCCAGCGCCGTACTTTAGCTTTAAGGAAACCCGTATTCGTTATGACTAATCCCAACCCACACATGCTCAGCGGCTTTCGTATTCTTGACCTGACGCGCGCCATTGCGGGGCCGACCTGCACGCGTATGTTTGCCGAGATGGGCGCGGAAGTGATCAAGGTCGAGGCTGCTCCGGACGGCGATATGACGCGCGGCTATTCGAAGTTCGGCAGCGAGCGCAGCCTGCATATGATTCAACAAAGCCTGAACAAGAAAAGTCTGTGCCTGAATCTTCGCGACGCGGACGGGATGGCCATTTTGCGCAAACTCGTACCGCTGTGTGATGTGGTGGTCGAAAACTTTCGGCCCGGCATCATGGCGCGGATGGGGCTCGATTACGCGGCCCTGCGTGAATTGCGCGAGGACATCATTTTGTGTTCGATTTCGGCACTTGGGCAGACCGGTCCGCTGGCAGAATCACCGGGCTACGACTACATCGCCCAAGCGTACGCAGGCATTACTTCCATGATCGGCGATCCTGACAGCACGCCGTCAATCCCGGCAGCAGCAATCGGTGACGTGAGTACAGGTGTCACCGCCGCATTCGCGATTGCAGCCGCGCTACTCGATCGCTACAAGACCGGTCTTGGCCAGCATCTCGATGTCGCCATTCTGGATTGCTACTACCACTGTCATGAAGTGAACGTGCATCAGTACAGTGGCAGCAACGGTGAGATTTCGCATAAACGTAACGGCAGTCACATGGGCTACATCTGTCCGGCCGGTGTGTTCCGCGCCAGCGGTGGCGATGTGGTCATCATGGCTTTCGCGCAGCACTGGGCCGATTTATGCGCGGCGATGGGGCGACCGGAGCTAGTCGATGAAGCCGGCTGGAAAACTGATGCCGAGCGCATGACCCACACTGAAGAGGTCATCATCACAATAGAAGACTGGTTACAAAATTTTGCCGATGTTGACAGTGCCATCGCGTGCCTCGAAGCCCACGGCGTGCCGTGCGCACCGGTACTCAGCGTGGCGCAGACGATCAGCCATCCACATCTGGTTGAGCGTGGCACGGTACGGACCGTCAACGATCGCGTCGCGGGTGAGTTCCAAATGCCCGGCCACCCAATCCACTCCAATCGTTATCCAGCCAACAACGATTACGATGCACCGCTGCTCGGAGAACATAACAACGCACTGTTGTCGGATTTGCTTGGCATGTCTGATGACGAACTGAGTGCGCTCAAAAAGGCCGGCGTATTGCACGAAAAAAACGTCTAGCGCGATCGCCTTGTGCCGCGCTCAGCGAAATCTATTATGCTGGGCGCGTACTGATCCACCGCAGAGAAAACGGCATGAATGAACAACCTGATCTTTTCGAAGCCATGCACAGCATGCGCGCCATGCGTCGCTTAAAGCCCGATCCGGTACCGGATGAGATGCTCAGGAAAGTTCTCGATGCCGCGGTATGTGCACCGAGTGGTCAAAACCTGCAACGTTGGTCATTTCTGGTCGTGACTGACGAAGAAGGCAAGAAATTTTTCGGAGAGCGTTATGACTATTGGATGCGCAACCGCTTCGGCGATACGCTCAAGACCATAGATTACGAAACGCCGATGGGGCGCACGGTCAAAGCGGCCCTGCATTTGTCGGAGAACATGCACAAAGTGCCGGCGTTGTTGTTTTGCCTTGGTAAGCGTGATTGGCCATTTGTCGTAGCCGCTGAAGATCGCGTTGGTCTTGCGCCGCCTTCCTACGGCTCCATCTATCCGGCAGTGCAGAATGTCCTGCTGGCTTGTCGCGCACTCGGCCTCGGCGCAAGCCTGACCACCATGCATCAAATGTTCGAACCAGAGATGCATGAATTTTATGGCATCCCGGAGACGCATGGCGTCGTTGCCGTCATTCCGATCGGCTTTCCGACCGGCAAGTTCGGTCCACTGACGCGCGAGCCTGCGATTAGCAAAACTCACTTCGGTAAATGGGGTCAGAGTAAGCCCGGCCTCGCTGAGCCTGCGGATTGATGCGCGGCTAACGCGGCCTGCTTGGGGGAATTTATGCGCGCTGAATTATTGTGTGACGGTTACGGTCTGATTGAAGGGCCCGTGTGGGATCCCACTCGGGGACTGATTTTCAGCGATGTGGTCCATGGTGGCGTGTACTGCCTGGATGACCAGCGGAACGTAACAACGGTCTTCGAACATCGCCGTGGCATCGGCGGCATGGCATTGCATGAGCGGGGCGGTCTGATCGTGAGCGGCAGGAATATCGCCTTTAAGTCTTTTGTGGGTGGCGATACCGTTACGGTGTTCGACCACGATCCGGAGAACGGTCGAGTCGGCTTCAACGACATCACAACTGATAGCGTTGGTCGAATCTATGCGGGCTCGCTCGGTTCGAGCCCGGTGTTTGATGATGGCCTCGAACCGCGCGCCGGTGACCTGTATCTCATCGACATCGATGGTTCCGCGCGCATCGTCGCGCCCGACGTGATGCTCACCAATGGCTTGGGTTTTTCACCTGACGGTCGCACGCTCTATCACTCGGATTCCCGCCGCAATGCGGTGTTTTGTTATCAAGTCGAGGACGACGGCAGTCTGGGCGAGAAAACCCGTTTCGTAGAACCGCAGCGCGGCCTTCCCGATGGTCTGGTCGTCTCGGAAGATGGTGCCGTGTGGGTGGCGCTGGCCGACGGCGGACATGGCGTTGCGGTGTATGGTGCCGACGGGGTCGAACAAGGATTCGTCGAAATCGCCACGCCGATGTGTACCAGCGTGTGTTTTGGTGGCGAGGATCGAAAGGATTTGTATGTCGTGTCCGGTTCTGAGGGCACGGGGTCAGAGCGTGGTGGTGGTATCTATCATTTACGCACTGAGGTTGCGGGACTGCCCGTTGCTACTGCTCGTGTAGCACTGAACAACGCCGGCGGATAAATCTCGCACGCGGGAGTGTTGACCCAGCGTCAATACATCACGCCAGGCTGATACCAATGACATAGCAACAAGCGGAACGTACAAACGTCCTGGCGACGCCACACTGTGGCCTCACTTAGGAGAACCGCTATGCGCAACTGCAATTCTACCGTCTTAAGTTTGTTCTTATCCGCGCTCTTGGTCCCCGCCGGCGGGGTATGGTTGGCGGTGACAGTCAGCCGTGCTCTGGTTGCACCGACGCTCGCTTAAGCACTTCTGCAATTCTCGGGGTTGTTAACAGACGAGGCAATTAAGGGGCGAGTTGTTCGATAGCCAGCGCACCGTCTGGGCGTCGTCGTCGCGGCAACTCGCTCGTCCCGTTCAACAATTCTTGCGCACTCCAGCCGAGGCGGCCGTGATAGCCAATCCCATAACGGACGATGGCCGCGTCGGAAAATTCGCGGATGTCGGGAAGATCGAGCCAGATGCGCAACAACATTCTTTTGCGTGCTTCGTCGTCGACCACGGCGTGTGCTGCACGCCCGTGTAGGACCGTGTAGTTATTGCAAAATTGGACGTCGCCACTGCGGAATGGAAACTCAAAACAAATTTCCTGTGCGACGTCGTCGATGAAATCGAGCATCTCGCGATCTGCGGCGCTCATCTCAGCATCGCGACGACGTATCGCGTTGGTAATCCAGGCGCGGTTGTAGCGACACGACACGACGCCGTTCGTATGGCTGAAAAACGGCACGCGGTAACCGGAGGTCGGCGACTCCGCATCACCATGTTCATTCATGCGATCCCATTCGAAGCCGGCATAAAGTCGTTCCAGAAGTTCGGGCCGGCGCCGTAGGACTTCGTTATATAACGCAGTCGAACTACCAAAACGACTGAGTGGGTCGTCAGGTGCCTGGCGCACGCATAGCAGGGAAGCAACATCAGTTAAATCGACGTGCAACTTCGCTTCCTGTGGAAAGCCGACGCCGCGTGTGCCTTGATTAGGCCTGAGCGCGCCGTCGGTGACGTAATGGATTAAACCGCCATCACCATTTTGCGTTCTACCGACGCCAATGTGGCTGCACAAACCCCAGTACATTTTCTCGAGGTCCTCGAGCGGATGGTCTGCAACAGGAAAATTGCGCAGCAGCGCAAAGCCCTGGCCGCTGCGCAAATGCTCTGCAAGCTGGTGAAGTTTCGCGCCCAAGCGCGGTAATGGAAAAGTGTCGGCGCAGATACCGGTAATTTCGAGTGCGCGTGATTGACATTGTGCAAGGGCGCTCTCGAGTTCCTCAATGTCCTGAGCGTCGAGTACAAATTCCCAAGCGCGATCGCGCTCAACGTCCTTGCCATGCCATGCGCTGGCGTCCGTGATGGGTTGCCTGTGGATTGTCATTGTCTTGTTCCAGTCCCGCCTGCTAACCGGCAGAAGAAGCCTGCCCGGGTTGCTTGAGTGCCGCTTGTTCGGCGCGTCGTTGATCGCCTGCTGCGCGCAGCGCATCGATGTTATCGGGGCCGACGCGCAAGAATGCGTCTTTCCAGTGTTCATCAGCACTCCAGACAAGCGGCGTTTTGACCGTTTGTGCCGGCTCGGTTGCTTCGGTTAACACCGTTAAGGCGGCGTCCATGATGATGCGCCGCGAATCGTCGTCGTAAGGTCGGCCACAGGGATTGCCGAGTGGGAAATCGGTAAACAAAAACCTCGGTGCGCCACAGTATTCGACGATGTCGAGTGCCGAACCGATTACCAGGGTCGCGATACCTGCCTCTTCTAATGCACGCGCTGCCAGACTCACGGTCTGGTGACAGACAGGTCACAACGGAATCAGCAGGGCAACATCGACGGCGTCTTCAATACACGCTGCAACAATCGCTGGTGCGTCCCGTTCAATCGTCTGGCGATGACTGTAAGTGGTCGGAATGCAGTGGAACTGGCGCGAGAGGGAGCCGAGCTGACCTTGTTCGATGCGACGCTCAAGCTGCTCGCTGGGGAGGAATGATTGCACGTCGTCGGTGTGCGTCGCCTCGTGGTCCCAGGACAGTTCATCGGTATACAGGGATGTCGGCAACGCAAGTGGATCGAGGTTTGCCAGACGGCGGCTTTTTTTTGTGTAACTGGGGTCCGGCATCGCTGTGGTGACGACCGTCACGCGACACTCGCTGAGCGGTTTTTTGAGAGGAGAGAAAGGCACCGAGTCGAAGTGAGCCCATTTATACGGGACCTCGTAACCATACGCGGCGTAATACTCACGCGTGCGCTCCATATAACCTACGGTAGTGCTTGCGGACATAACATCCCCCTCAAATTGCGGCCGATTGACTACCCTACCACTTATTCTGGCGATGGTAATCAGCCCAATCGCAGTGACTTTTACCCTCGCCGACGGCCATCTTTGGCTCCCGGCGCATCGGCGGTTTGCGCGGCAGGTCGGCACCGACATAACCTGATTCCAACGAGATATTGACCGGGAGTCGCTATGTCTATCGTCGCACCAGCCTACGGCCATCACTACGCGGTCAGTGCCGGGCATGAGTACGCGGCCCAGGCTGCCGTTGAAGTGCTCGAGGGTGGCGGCAACGCCATTGACGCCGGAGTCGCAGCCGTACTGACGCTCGGCGTGGTCTACAGCGACCAGGTGAGCATCGCGGGGGTCGCACCGATGATGGTCCACCTTGCCGAGTCCGGCCAAACCTGGACGGTTGCCGGTGTGGGTGGCTGGCCCCAGGCACTCGAGGTCGAACGTTTCATCGCTGCGCACGGGGGCAGCATTCCGCCCGGCGTGCAACGTTGCGTGGTTCCCGCCGCCCCGGATGCCTGTCTGCAAGCGTTGTCCCTATGGGGCACGCTGACTTATAGCGATGTGGCGCGACGTGCGATCGGTTATGCGCGCGATGGCTTTCCGCGCCATCACGTCATGGTCGACTATCTGCAGCAATTCGCAGGCGACTATCGACAGTGGCCGGACAATCTGGACATCTGGTTACCGGGTGGGGAGGTACCCGCCATCGGCAGCCGATTCGTGCAACGTGACCTGGCTGCCACGCTCCAGTTCCTGTGCGACCAGGAGCGTTCCGCGGCAGGTGGTCGGCTGGCGGGCCTCGACGCCGTTCACGATGCGTTCTACCGCGGCGATATCGCGAGCGCGATGATCTCGCACGTCCGTGATCACGGCGGCCTCTTGAGTGCTGCTGATCTGGCATCGTTTCGTTGCGCAGTCACGCCATCTTTGTCCAGACGCGTGTGCCTGAATGACGAAGCTGTTGAAGTACATACGTGCGGTGCGTGGTCGCAAGGACCAACGTTGCTGGCGGCTTTGAACGTTATCGAAGGTTTTGCGGTGACGGCACTGGGACACAACTCGGCGGAGTATCTGCATATCCTGGCCGAGACCCTCAAACTCGCGCTCGCTGATCGTGAGGCGTACATCGGCGATCCGGCGTTCGTCGACGTGCCGCTCGCAGCGTTGCTGAGCGAAAATTACGGGGCTAGTCAGCGTGCACGTATCGATCTCCGGCATGCCAGTCCCGGCCTGCCGGCGCCCGGCATCATCGATGGCTACCGACCATTCCTGAGCCAGCCAGACGAGGGACTTACCCGCCCGATGCCGGATACGTCGATCGTTGCGGTTATCGATCAACAAGGTAACTCCTTCTGTGCGACGCCATCCGATCCGAGTTGGGACACGCCGGTCGTACCCGGTACGGGGTTGGTAATTTCTTCACGCGGCTCCCAGTCACGTGCAGTCGCCGGGCATCCGGCCTGTCTGGCGCCGGGCAAACGCCCGCGTTTGACGCCCAACCCCTGTTTCGCGCGCGTTGCGGGGCGTTGGATCATGCCGTTCGGGACTCCGGGAGGAGACACGCAGGTCCAGGCTAATCTCCAGCTGTTGCTCAATCATCTGAGCTTCAAGCTGCCGTTGCAGGACGCTATCGAGGCGCCGCGATTAATGACGCATTCACAACCGGATAGTTTTGCCCCAAACCGGAGCGCTGCGGGCCGCGTGACCGTGGAAGGGCGGGTCGCAGAATCTGCCTGCACGGCACTCGGTAAACGCGGGCACAAAATTGAGCGAGTAGCCGAATGGACACACTGGATGGCGGGTCTGTGTGCGGTCAAGAAAGACTTGCGCAGTGGGCAACTTGAAGCCGGTGCGGATCCCCGCCGCGGCAGCCGTGCGATGGCCTGGTAGGGCATCGAAGGCAAGATTTAGGCTGCGACAAGACAAATTCGGTGTTTGGCGTGCGCGCAGGGCGATAGCGCGGCCCCAACTTGGGACAGATGCAGATGAGATCGCGCCACGGGCCGATTGCGGCGTCCCGCCACGATGCGTATATTAGTGCCTTGCGTCGGCGACTTTGCCATTAAATTCATATAGTTATAGATTTTGACCGCCTATGGATGCTTCGTTGCCCCTGTTCTCAGACGGCCTTCAGCTTGCGATGGTTGGGATGGGTACAGTGTTCTCTTTTCTAACTACCCTTGTCTTTGCGACCATGCTCATGTCGAAGTTGGTCACCACCTTCTCCCCGACACCACCGCCTGTATCTGCGTCGGCCACATCGGATTCGGCACAGCAGGCCCGGCTCATTGCGATCGTGACCGCTGCTATTCACGCGCACCGCGCGAAAAATGTGAACCATGACTAATCCCGAATTGAAAAACACGCCCGCCCAACCGCTGGGCATCACTGAACTGGTGTTGCGCGATGCTCATCAGTCGCTTTTCGCTACCCGCCTGCGCATCGACGACATGCTGCCGATTGCCACTCAGCTCGATGAGGTGGGGTTTTGGTCCATCGAGAGTTGGGGCGGTGCGACATTCGATGCCTGCATTCGTTACCTCGGTGAAGATCCCTGGGAGCGCATTCGTGAACTGAAAGCAGCGATGCCGAAAACGCCGCAGCAAATGCTCCTGCGGGGACAGAATATTCTCGGCTATCGGCACTATGCCGACGATGTGGTGGAGAAGTTTGTCGAGCGCGCAGTAGTGAATGGGGTGGACGTTTTCCGCATCTTCGATGCCATGAACGACATGCGCAATCTTGAAACTGCCATCGCGGCAGTCCTCAAACAAGGGCGCCATGCGCAAGGTACGATTTCCTACACTGTCTCGCCGGTCCACACGGTCGACATGTGGGTCGAGCTTGGCAAGCGCATCGAGGACATGGGCGCGAACTCGATCTGCATCAAGGATATGGCGGGTCTGTTGAAACCCTATGTCGCGTTTGAGCTGGTGAGCCGGCTGAAGGCATCACTGAGTATTCCGGTGCACATTCAGTGTCATGCAACGACCGGGATGTCGACGGCCACCTATATCAAATGCATTGAAGCGGGCATCGACAACGTCGACGCCGCGATATCGAGCATGAGTATGACTTACGGCCATTCACCGACCGAGGCGCTGGTCGCGATTCTCGAGGACACCCAGCGTGATACCGGCCTCGACATCGTCAAGCTGGAAGAAATTGCGGCTTATTTCCGCAAAGTGCGTAAGAAATACGCCAAGTTCGAAGGGTCGCTGCGCGGCGTCGATTCTCGCATTCTCGTCGCTCAAGTGCCGGGCGGTATGCTGACGAATCTGGAAAACCAATTGCGTGAACAGGACGCCACCGACCGGCTCGACGAAGTGCTGGAAGAAATCCCGCAAGTGCGTGAAGACCTCGGCTTCATCCCGTTGGTCACGCCAACCTCACAGATCGTCGGCTCCCAATCCGTCATCAATGTCTTGATGGGAGAGCGCTACAAATCGATCACCAACGAAACTGCCGGCGTGCTGAAAGGAGAATATGGGGCGACGCCTGCACCGTTGAATGCCGCACTCCAGGCGCAGGTTCTTGATGGTGCTGAACCCATTACCTGCCGCCCAGCCGATTTGCTCAAACCTGAAATGGCCCAACTCGAAGCCGAACTGGAAACGCTCGCGAAAGAGAAACAGTTGCGCCTCGCAGCCTCTCGGATTGACGACGTACTGACTTACGCCCTGTTTCCGCAGGTCGCAACGAACTTCTTCGCCAACCGCGATAATCCTGACGCTTTCGAACCGGTTCCGACGGGCGAAGAGGTGAGCGCGCCAGCAGCGGCAACGCCGTCCGCCGGCGAAGCCAATATCTATACGGTGACCGTGGAAGGCCAAAGCTACGTTGTGCAGGTCAGCGATGGTGGCGATGTCCAGGCAATTGGTGCGTCGCCCGCAAACGCAGCTGCACCAAGCTTGCCGGTCGCGGCCCCTGCGCCGGTCGCATCAAACGGCACGAGCCGGGCAGTCAACGCGCCGCTTTCCGGCAATATCAGCAAAATTCCGGTGGCCACCGGGCAGCACGTTGCCGAAGGCGAGGTGTTGCTCGTTCTGGAAGCAATGAAAATGGAAACGGCCGTCTGCGCTCCGACGTCAGGAACCGTGGCCGGTGTCGCGGTTGCGGTTGGGGATAAAGTCGGCTCCGGTGACCTGCTGATTAACCTGACTGCCTAGGCATTCTGTTAGCTCATGCGAACGCATCAAATGCGCCGGGTCTATCACCGGCACGTCAATAGGCAGCCCTCCGGTGGAGCGATGCTGAGCCGTTCTCCAAGTCCCGTCGCGTAGTGCGGCATGGCTTCACTTAACCGCAGCATGAAATAACTGGCATGGAATTGATTTATCAGCTCTGGCTCGGGTCAGGGCTCGCTCAGATTACGCTTCCGCATGCGGCAATGATGCTGATTTCGATGTCCTTGCTGTACCTCGCGATCCACAAAGGTTTTGAACCGCTGTTGCTTATTCCGATCGGGTTCGGCGGTTTGCTCAGTAACATCCCCGGCGCGACGCTCGCGACCGGCAGTGGCATTCTCCACGTGTTTTATGCCGGTGGCGTCGAAACCGGCGTATTTCCGTTGCTGATTTTTATGGGGGTGGGTGCCTTAACGGATTTCGGGCCGCTACTCTCGAATCCCAAGACGCTGTTCCTCGGCGCGGCTGCGCAGGTCGGTATCTTCGCGACCTTGTTGGGCGCGCTGGCTCTGACTCGCTCCGGGATTACGGACTTTAGCCTGAGCGACGCGGCTGCGATCGGCATCATCGGTGGCGCCGACGGGCCGACTGCTATCTATGTCGCCAGTATGTTGGCGCCACAATTATTAGGCGCAATTGCAGTCGCGGCATACTCCTACATGGCGCTGGTCCCGGTGATCCAACCACCCATCATGCGCCTGCTTACCACGCGTCGTGAACGCGAAATTGTGATGGTGCAGCTGCGCGAAGTCTCCCGCGTCGAAAAAATCCTGTTTCCTTTAGTGATGTTGCTGCTAGTCGCCTTGTTACTGCCGAGCGCCGCGCCACTATTGGGTATGTTTTGTTTTGGCAACTTCATGCGCGAGTGCGGCGTCGTCGAGCGCTTGTCGGATACTACGCAAAACGCATTGATCAACAGCCTGACGATTTTCCTTGGCCTTGCGGTTGGCTCGAAACTGGCGGCTGACCAATTTCTGGTACCGAGCACACTGGCAATTCTGGCTTTGGGTATGGTCGCATTCGGGCTGGGCACCGCGGCGGGGATCCTGATGGCAAAATTCATGAATCTGTTTTTGAAAGTGCCGATTAATCCGCTCATCGGCGCTGCCGGGGTGTCAGCCGTACCGATGGCGGCGCGTGTGGTGAACCGCGTTGGCCTGGAAGCTAACCGCGACAATTATCTGCTGATGCACGCGATGGGCCCGAATGTTGCGGGCGTCATCGGCTCGGCTGTCGCAGCCGGTGTGATGATTCATTTCCTTGCCTAGAGCGGACCTGACATTACCGTCGGTAGTTTCGGTGCCGCGCCCGCCGATCCGGATAGCGTCGCGCAGCTGACCGAGGCCTTAAAGCGTCTCGAATCTGTCCATCAGCTCGCGGCCACGGGGCGTTATAGTGCTGGCTGGTGATTCAGGAATGTGCTGATGAAATTTGGTTTGCGCTATTGCAATACCGGGCCCTATGTCGACCCGGTGGCGGCTATTGAGTTAGTTCAGGCGGGTGAAGAGGCGGGATTCGACTCGGCGTGGACAGTCGAACACACCGTCGTTCCAGAAGGCTATGCCTCTCCTTATCCGTATTCGGCAAACGGCAAAATGGCCGGTGGCCAGGACGATGTGGACTTACCCGATCCCCTCATCTGGATGGCCTACGTGGCCAGCCGCACAACAACCCTAAAGCTCGCGACCGGGATTGTTATCCTGCCGCAGCACAACCCCGTCGTCATCGCCAAGCAGGTCGCTACTCTCGACGTGATGTCGGGTGGGCGCGTGCTGTTCGGTATTGGTGTGGGCTGGCTACGCGAAGAGTTCGAGGCCCTCGGCGTACCGTTCGCCGAGCGTGGTGCCCGCACCGATGAATACATCGCAGCGATCAGGGCGTTATGGACGCAGGACAAACCGACTTTCAAGGGCCGTTTCGTTGATTTTGAAAATGCCTACTGCCGGCCACAACCAGCCCAGGGTTCTGTACCCATTATTGTCGGCGGGCAATCAAAAGCCGCAGCACGGCGTGCTGGCCGCTTCGCAGATGGGTACTTTCCTGCCCGCGAGGCGCCTGCGGAAATAATTCAGTACGCGCAGGCGCAAGCAAGTGCCGCCGGACGCGACCCGGCGACGCTTGAGATCACCGTGAGCATGCCGGCCGATCCAGAGTTGCTGAACGACTATGCGGCCCTCGGTGTGAGCCGGGTGCTGGTGCCGGTAACAACGCTGACCGGGCTCGATAGCGGTATTCAGAATCCGGGCGACGTTCTGAAATGGAAAGACACTGTAGCGCGCTTCGCCGAGCTTTAAACGACATGGCACAGGGCACTCCAATGGAGGAACACGCTTGACGGACATCATGCAAAGCGAGCATCGCGTGGCAAGTGGTCGTGCCGGACTCAGCATCATGCTGCGCAACAAATGTACTGCGGTCGGAACGACCCCGGTACTGTTTGTACACGGTGCGACCTATCCGTCGACTGTCATGTTCGACTACGCCATTGGCGGTGTCTCCTGGCTCGATTGGATGGCACGTGCCGGCTTCGACGTTTGGTGCGTTGACCTGCTCGGTTACGGGGCTGCCGATCGGCCGCCAGAAATGTCGATTGACGCGAGTCTTAACGCTCCGTTGGTCGACACCGAGGAGGCGGTCGGCGATGTCAAACGAGCAATTGACTACATCCTTGCGCGCCGGAACTGCGCACAGATTGATCTGTTGGGGTACTCGTGGGGAAGCGCGATTTGTGGTCAAGTTGCCGGCGACGTTCCACAGACTGTACGGCGTCTCGTTTTAGGCGGCGCGCTGTGGCTGCTAGAAGATGCACCGCAAATTCGGACCGGCGCCACGCTTGGCGCGTATCGCACAGTGGATGCTGAGGCTATCGAAAGCCGCTGGCTCATTGGACTCGAAGAAGCGCAGAAGGCGGTAGTCGCCCCATCTGGCGACATCGCGCGCTGGGCGCGCGCTGCAATCGCCTCGGACCCACAATCACTCCAACATCAACCGCCACGCCTGCGCGCACCTGCCGGCGTGGTTAAAGATGTGCAGACTTACTGGATGCAAGGACAGCCAACTTATGATCCAGGACTGATTCGCTGCCCGGTACAGATTGTTGTCGGCGAATGGGACCGGGAAACCAGTCCGGCGCAGGGATTGCAGGTGTTCGATCGTCTGCGCGGGACCTCGACGCGTCGCTACACGGTAATCGGCGCGGCAACGCATTCGATGTTGCTGGAGACGCAACGGCACCAGCTCTACGACGTAGCCGCGACATTCCTGGCAGAGTAATCCGCTCCAGTTGCAGGATTCGCCAGGGTTGGTCAATTCAGCTCATACCTGCGCCGACGGTGAGGCCATCGGCTGCATCGACTACGCTACCTTTCGCTACCGTCATTTCACCCTGCGCCTGTGTCACACGTCTGTCTTATGTTGAACTCCCCAATCCCCGCGCTGGCGGCGCACTATGCGCTGCAGCTCAACGTCGTGTGCGCGTCGAGCTGCTATGCAGTGCACTCATTTGTGAGCATCGAATAGTCTGTTTGGGTGCGACACGTTCCGCACTCGAAGCGCGTCCGAAAGCAGTGCTATAGTGGATTTCGCACAATGAATCAGGGCAGCGATGATGAGAAAAACGAAGCTGGGCGACCTCGAAGTCTCGGTGATTGGGCTTGGCTGTATGGGGATGTCACAATCCTACGGCAAGGCTGATCCGGCCGAGTCGGAACGGACACTGCATCGGGCGCTCGATGCCGGCGTGACGTTCCTCGACACCGCCAACGCTTATGGTGCCGGTCGCAATGAAGACTTGATTGGCAAGATTCTGCCAGCACGTCGGGAGGAGTACGTGCTGGCGACTAAATTTGGCATTGTCCGTAACGACGACGGCACGCGCGGTGTCGATGGGCGACCGGAGCAGGTTGCTGCGCGCTGCGAAGAAAGTCTGAAACGTCTGAATACGGACGTCATCGATCTCTACTACCTGCACCGGCGCGACATGAATGTGCCGATTGAGGACACCGTTGGGGCGATGAGTAAGCTGGTCGAGGCGGGCAAAGTGCGCTATCTGGGCTTGTCGGAGATCTCAGCCGCGACCTTGCGACGCGCACATGCTGTGCATCCTATCTCGGCGGTGCAGTCGGAATATTCACTGTGGACGCGAGACCCGGAATCCCACGTGCTGCCGGCATGTCGCGAACTTGGCATCGGCTTTGTACCATTTAGCCCGGTCGGTCGCGCGATGTTGACGGGCGTATTGGGGCCGGGGCTGAGTCTTCCAGACGATGATCTGCGGGTCGATATGCCGCGCTTCGTCGGTGAGAATTACAGTGCCAACCTCGCTCTGGTCGCTAAGCTGCAAGATTTCGCAAAAACGCTCGGCAGCACCGCCGCGCAAGTATCTCTCGCGTGGCTGCTGGCCAAAGGGGAAAATATCGCTCCGATTCCGGGCACTAAACGCGTGGCCTATCTGGAGGAGGATATTGGCGCTGCGGATCTCGATCTCGATGACGCTGCGGTAAAGCTTCTGGACGAGATGTTTGCGTCGGACAAGGTTGCTGGCGAGCGCTATCCGCCATCGTTAATGAAAGCTATCGATCGCGATTAATGCGCGGGCTTAACCGGTCAAGTGTGAATCGCGCGCAACCGCAGCGGCCATCGCCGGCTCCGGGGTCATCGTTTCCCTGATCGGTCCGACCACGCGACAACAACCACGCCGAATCGTGCGGCGTCGAGGCATTACCGAACCAAAACACCTCGCCTGAGGACGCATAGCCTGGTGTGGCGTGTCGTCGCACGCCCACCCGCGTTTGGTATTGGTCGACTAGTCGCCCGTGTCATCTACCCATCGGCATGTCCGTCGGGCGAGGTAGATCAGCGCTTCGTTCCGCGCGTGACCAAAAAGTCCTGACGAACGACGTTGTCGCCAAAATATTGCCCGATGAGTGCCTCCAGTTCTGTGCGAAATGCCGTCTGTTTGGCCGGATCCTCGGCGACAAGTTGCGCGGCACGCGTGACGGGTCCGACATTGCTTTCGAGGAACTGACGCATGTGGGCCGGACTCAGCGCCGGAAATCGCATACAGCCGCGATCAAACGTGACGTTGTCGACGGCGCCGCTCAAGCGTTCGCGAACGATTGCAGGCTCTCCCCAGGCGACCGGTGAGTCTGTCCCCGGCGGCGGCGCGGGCAGGTATTTACCAAGCAAAGTGAACATGCGACCGGTATACAGCTCCGGCGGCCAGGTCGAAAAGGCGATCGTGCTGCCGGGTTTGAGCACCCGCAGCATTTCACTAAGGGTAACGTCCGCCCGCGGCCCGAACATGTGGCCAAATTGGCTGATGACGGCATCGAATTCGCCATCCGCAAACGGCAGCGCTTCGACGTCGGCTTCATGGAAATCGATGTCGAGGTTAGCCAGCGCCGCGTTTTCTCGCGCGCGGTCGAGTAAAACCGGCGATAAATCGGCGCCGGTTGTGCGCGCGCCGGTCCGGGCCGCCGTCAGTGCCACCACGCCCGTGCCACAGCCGACATCGAGGACGTGCATCGAACTATCGATACCAGCAAAGCGAACGAGATCCGGCGCAGCAGTGCCCGTGATTGATTCAAACGGTCCGAATGTGGACCAGGCTTCGCGCGCGGCAGCCTTCATTTGATCTATTGGATCCATCGCTTTTTCTCCTGTAATTGTGAAAACGGGCTAAACGTTGCCTGATTATAAGTCTGAACCGCAATTCCGGCGGTTGCCGGTTTGCCGTCCGGCCGTTAGCGCATAGAATTGCCCGATGACAACTCAATTCGTTTGGGCTCCCAAAGCAATTCGCCTGCAGTTGGCCGTGCTGACTGTTTTTCTTACGTTGTCTTTCCAATCGCCGGCGTTCGACACCTCGGGCATCGAGGACCCGGAGGTTCGCGAGTGTGCAGAGCGCTCGATTCCCGAGAACACGCTCAGCCAGGTACAGCTTGTGCGCGTAGCTGGTGCCAATGGCTACGTTCGTGAGTCGATTCGCGAGTTGTACTGGAAGCGCTTCGAGGGCGATGACGCGCGCGTTCTGGTGAGAGTCCTTGAGCCACCGGATGAAAAAGGCCTGGCGGTGTTGATTCAGGACTATGAATTCGAAGATCCGAACTATGCGATGTATTCACCGCGCCTGAAACGCGTGCGCCGGGTAACTGGCGAGTCATTTTTCGGTTCCATTCTTGGCACCGACTTTACTTACGAAGATTTTGCACATTTTTATCGCGTCGATGAACGCGAAAAAGTTCAACGCATGGATGACGATGTAGTCGACGGACATCCGGCCTATGTGCTGGAGACTATCAAGCAGGATGAGAATGCCACATACGACGTCGTGCGTTTTTTTGTTGACAAGGAACTGTGCATGCCGATTCGGGCGGACTTTTTCGCCGTCAATGGCAGCTTACGCAAGCAACTACTGGTCAATCGTGGCGAAATTAAGCGCGAACAGGAACGCTGGATTCCGTATCTCACGACGATGGTCGATTTCAAACACAACACTCATACCGAGTTTGTTGTGCAAGAGGTAGTCATCGATCCTGAATTGGGCGACGCCATGTTCAATCTTACCGAGTTGATGCGCAGCAACTAGAAAGTTACTCCCAGGTGGCGATCTCGATTCAAGATCCGGACAGTGCCCGGTGCCTGAACTCGGCGCCGGCCTGAGGCGCTTGTGCTGAAAGCCTGGCAGAGCCACCTGCTCGCGCACCCGGCGTGGGTCTTGTTTGTGGTTGCGCTGGCCAGCGCTGCCGCGCTGGCGAGTCTGATCGACTGGCCGAATCGCAGCCTACGGCTCGAGGTCGACCCGTCGGTACGCGCCTTGCTGCCGCTCGATGGCGCAGAGTTGGCAACGTTTGAGTCAGTTCGAGAGCGCTACACCAGCGATGATTTACTCCTTGTGGCGTGGGTTGCGGACGACCTTTTTACTCCGGCCCGACTGGCGGCAATAAAGCGCCTCACGCGACGACTCGAGCGCATGCCGGGCGTCCGAGATGTGGAGAGCCTCGCGACGGCTCTGCATGTCGCAGTCTACGAGGACTACTCCGATGTCCGCGGCTACTTAAGCGACCTGCCCGAAACTATCGCGGCGGCCGAGGCCGTGCGCGATGCAATTCTCGACAATCCGCTCTACGCGGGTTACCTGGTTTCTGGCGATGGCAAAGGCACGATGCTGGCAGTTCGGTTCGACCCGGAGCTGTCGGCTAAAACGCTTATCGGGATCGTCGCCGATATCGAACAGGCATCTCGCTATGAAGCGGCCGGGGTTGATCAGTTCTTGTCCGGGCCCCTCTATGTGCGCCTCGAAATCAGCCGCTTGTTGTTGCGCGATTTGTATCGCGTCATGCCACTCGCAATCGCAATGACCTTAATCGTCGTGGCGCTTGGCTTTCGCCACGCCCGTGGTTTATTACTACCGCTGTTATCAAACATTGCTGCACTGGTCGGCACGCTCGCGATTTTCGTCGCGAACGGCCACACGCTTAACTATGTGACGGTCATCCTGCCGCCGACCATCTACGTGGTCGGCTTCGCGTACGCTATCCATGTCGTCAGCGATTTCGATCGCCACTTCCATGTGGGTACTAGCCGAGCCGCTGCCGCGGCCGCGGCACTCGCAGAGGTGGCTATGCCAGTGACCCTGACCGCCCTGACGACGGCGATTGGGTTCGCTTCCCTGACGTTTAGCGACATAGCGTCCATTCGACTCTTCGGTCTGTACGCAAGCCTTGGGACGCTGCTCGCCTGGCTCGCGACCCTTAGCGTGGTCCCGGCAGGGCTGATGTTGATGCCTGCGCGGCCCACGACCGGCCAGGCAGTTCAGACATCCAGCAAACTGGCCGTGTGGCTCGCAAGCACTGCACAGAAACGTGGGCGTCCCATGCTGGCTGCGGGGATCCTGCTTACTTTGGTGGCGGTCTACGGGACCACGCGCATCGAAGTGGGTACGGATTATCTTGATAACTTCGCTGAAAAAAGTACTTTGCGGCAGAACTTCGAGCGCATGAGTTCAGTCTTCTCCGGTGCCGTACCGCTGCAGATAGTTCTTGATAGCGACACGGTGGATGTGATGAAAACGCCGCGCGCACTCCGTGAAGTGAACAAACTGAAAGAGTGGCTGCTGTTGCAGCCGGAGATTGGCGGGGTTTACACGCTGCTAGATTACATCGGGGTGCTGGAGCGGGCGTTGGCGCCGGAGCTAATCGACGATGACCCGGTCCCTGAATCAGCAGGTCTTACCAGTCATTTGATATTGCTCGGTGGCGGGGAGGACATACGCCGCTTTGCCGAACCCGGCTTTACCTCAACGTTGCTGCAAGTGCGCGCGCGGGTTGTTGCGAGCGCCGACTTGAACGCCCTATCTGCGCGCATTGAACAACGCCTGACAGCACTCCCTGAGGATTTGCGCGGTGCCGTGACGGGCAGTTCGTATTTGATTGCGAGAACGCTGGACGATGTCACGCGTGGACAAGTCAAAAGCCTGGGGGCGGCATTCATTCCTATCTTTCTTATTCTGGTCGCGCTATTTCGTTCCGTACGGCTGGCCCTGTTGGCTCTGGTCCCGAACGTGCTGCCGATTCTCGCGTTCTTTGGCATTCTCGGTTTTAGTGGCATTACGCTTAATTTGACCACCAGTCTGGTTGCCTCTGTGGTGCTTGGCATTGCGGTTGACGATAGCATTCATTTCTTTGCGCGCTTGCGTGCTGCCGCACGCGATTGTGACGACGATGGCGAGGCGCTCGAACGCGCGCTAATCGGTATTATTCGCCCGGTTAGTTTCACAACCGCCGGGCTGGCGCTGGGATTTGTGACCTTGATCGTCGGCGAGTTACGCAGTCAGGCAGAGTTCGGTATTCTCGCCGCAGCGACTTTGGTGGTGGCCTGGCTGCTGGACCTGACGTTTACGCCGGCGCTGGCGCATCGTTTCGGCGTTGCTCGTCAGGCTCGCGCGCGAAGCGCCGGTAAGTAAGCCCGGCGCTGCTGGATGCAGATTACTGATTAGTAGGAATGAGACGCTGGCTACGCCGGCGCATGAGGAGTTGAAATGACATTGCCGCAATATGACTGGATTGCCCATCACGCTGAATTCAGCCCGCATAAAACTGCGCAAATCGACATGCACTCCGGGCGCAGTTTCACTTATGCGCAGATGCATGACCGCGTTGACCGACTCGCCGCGTGGATGCAGAACGAGGCGAGTATCGTGGCCGGCGATCGCGTGAGCGTTCTGGCGCACAACTCCACTGACGTCTACGAAATATTTTTCGCTGGCCAACGGGTCGGTGCGATGGTGCTGCCGCTCAACTGGCGACTTGCAGTGCCGGAGCTTGAGTTCATTCTGAACGATGCCGAGCCGAAGTTGCTGATCTACAGCGATGAATTCTCGGATGCCGCACTAGAGCTGCGCTCGCGCTGCAATATCGTGCACACGGTCCACAAGCTTGATGGTGACGACAGTGCTTTCGAGCAAATTATGACGGCGGATGCGCAGTCGTATCAGCAGGTCGAGCGGTCCCTCGAAGATATTTGGGTGTTGATGTACACCTCAGGCACGACCGGGCGACCCAAAGGTGCCCAGCTGTCGTACCAGAATCAGATGTTCAACAACATCAACTGCACGATGAAAGCAGAGTTAACGCGCAATTCAACGACCCTGGTGTTTTTGCCGCAGTTCCACGTCGGTGGTTTATGCGTTTACGCCTTGCCGTGTTTTCACCTTGGCGCGACCACGATGATCATGCGCCAGTTTGACGCCGCTACCTGTTTGAAGCTGCTTGCCGATCCCAACAGCGGTGTCACGCACACGTTTGGTGTACCCACCAACTTTTTGTTCATGGCGCAATTGCCGCAATTCGCCCAGGCTGATTTTAGTCATCTGGTGAGCATTGGTATCGGCGGTGCTGCGGCGCCGCTCAGTCTGCTCGAGACCTGGGCTGAGAAGAATCTTCTGCTTCAGCAGGGTTGGGGTATGACCGAGACCAGCACAGTGGGGACGTTGCTCGATCAGGCAGAGGCGTTGACCAAGATTGGCTCGTCGGGGAGCAAAGTTCTGCATAACGAATTGCGTATTGTCGACGACAAGGATGAGCCGTTGCCGGCCGGTGAGACCGGTGAACTGCAGATCCGCGGTCCGCAGGTTACCCCGGGTTATTGGCGCCGGCCGGAGGCGAATGAGTCTAGTTTTGTCGACGGCTGGCTACGCACCGGCGACGCCGCGTACGTCGACGAAGAAGGTTTCTATTACATCGTTGATCGCTGGAAGGATATGTATATTTCTGGCGGTGAGAATGTCTATCCTGCGGAAACTGAAAATGTTCTGTACGGGTTGGCTGGCGTTGCGGAATGCGCTGTGATCGGCGTCCCTGATGAAACCTGGGGCGAAGTAGGGCGAGCATTCATCGTGGTCGATGCAGATGCTGAGTTGGACGAAAAGGCGGTGATGGAGCACTGCCAGGCGAATCTCGCCAAGTTCAAAGTGCCGCGCTCGGTTCGGTTCGTACCAGAGCTGCCGCACAATGCCACCGGCAAAATTGTTAAGCATCAGTTGCCGCGCGAGTAATCGCGCTGCGCGCTGTTAATCAACACCATTCAGGAAAACCGTATGGACCGGATGCACGCTGACGACATCGCTGCATGGCGTCAGGCGCACGTGCCGGCGTACAACAGCAACGCATTGAAACTCGGCATCTTCGGGGCCAATTGCAGTAATGGCTGCACGATGACGCACGCCGAGACAACGTTCGAACCGACTTACGCACACAATGTCGCCATCGCCAAACGCGCCGATCAATTGGGCTTTGAGATGCTCGTGCCGGTCGGGCGCTGGAAACACTTTGGCGGCACCACGCAGTTCAACGCTCACAATATGGAGGTCTATACCTGGGCCACTGCGATGGCGTGCAATACCGAGCACATCATGGTCTGCGCGACCTCCCACACGCCAACCGCACACCCCTTGTTTGCCGCCAAACAGGGCGCCAGCATCGACAACATTTCCAATGGTCGTTTCGGATTGAATATCGTCTGCGGTTGGTTTCGCCCCGAAATCGAAATGTTTGGCAAAGAACAACTACCCCATGCGGAACGCTATGAGATGGCGCGCGACTGGGTGACCTGCGTCAAGCGTGCCTGGACGGAACAGGACTTCAATCACAATGGGCCTTACTTCACGATCAAGGAAGGGTATCTATCGCCCAAGCCTGTGCAGCAACCGTATCCGGTGTTATTGAATGCGGGCAATTCCGAGGAGGGGCGGGAATTCTCGGCCCGCGAAGTCGACTTTAATTTCATTACCATCGCGACTGCCGAACAAGCTGGCGAACTCGTGTGTGACATTCATGCGCGTGCTGCTGGACATAAACGACAGTGTGGCGTGATGAGTTATGCGCTGGTGTGCTGTCGCGATACCGAGGCGGAAGCGCAGGCGCTGTACCAGCGGATTGTCGATGAAGGGGATTGGGAGGCGGCTAACAACGTCTTGAGTCTGCTCGGTATGGAAAGCGGATCGTTTAACGAACAGATAAAAAAATACGGCGAACGCTTTATTGCCGGGTGGGGCGGTTATCCCCTAATCGGAACGCCAGAGCAGGTTGTCGATCAAATGATTGAGCTGCATCAGCTCGGCGTTGAAGGCTTGATCCTGACCTGGCTCGATTATCTCCAGGAGCTGGAATACTTCGGCGAACGCGTCCTGCCCTTGCTTGAGCAAGCCGGCCTGCGCACGGCATTCAAGCCCTCGACAGCATAGCGCTGCATTAACTTCGGGCGTTGCTCCGATGCCGGCGCTAGATGTCTATCGCGCGGCACCAGAGTCATGGCAGCGTCTGGATTCAGACTGATTCTGCGAAGCCCTTGATGTCACGGATCGTCGCCAGATAGACATCCGGCAGCGCGGCGCGCAACAGACAATCGCCAGCGTGGCAGGTGCCGTTGACCGTGCGGCTGACCGCCTGCACATTAGCCTGTAGTAGTTTCTGGAAAAACTTGAGGCCTTCATCGCGCAGCGGGTCCAGTTCATTGACCGAGATCACATGCGGTGGCAGACCAGTGAGATCAGCCGTTGTTGCAGCATAAGGCCAGGCCAAGGGGTTGCTGCTGTTCTTGCCTTCGGGGTCATAAACTTTCGCCATTCCCCCCATCGAATTGACGTTGATCAAATAGTTGTCGTTCTCGAATAGCGAGGGCAGGTCGCCATTCTTCGGTGCCCAGGCATTGGATATATACGGGCACTGGGCATAGATGCCATCAATTTGATCTATCCAACCTTCCTTTTTCGCCTTCAGGCCGGTCGCAATACTGAGATTACCGCCACCGGATTCTCCCGACACAATAATTTTCGACACGCCGAGCGCAGCACGATTTTCGTGCACCCATTGCACACCACTCGCGCAATCATTCAGCCCGGCAGGGAAGGGGTGATTACCCAGCGCGCCGCCGCCATTGCGGAACTCGACGCCGACGGCAATCATGCCCGCTGCTGCGAGTTCATCGCGCCAGCGCGCATAGCCCGGGGCTGAGCCTTTCAAAAACACCATGCCGCCACCATGCGTATGCACGATGCATGGCAACGGACCGCTGTCACCTTCAGGACGATGGATGTAAAGGGCGACATCGTTGCCGTCTACGCCCTTGATGATCTCGGTGCGTGACGTCACGCCCGCAACAGGCTCGAGGGGCGTGAAGATGGCTGCATTAAAAGCCTCGAAGCCGGCTTCGGCAGCGTTAACGTAGGCGTATAGCGCGTCCAGCGACGAGTTCGCGTCGACGCCCGCATCTGGCGGCGGTCCGTCCAGACCAAAGGGCGCCAGAGCAGCAATCATGCGTGGGTCCGCGCGCGGGTCATCGCGTAACGCCAGCGCGGGGGAACCGAGCTGACCGGGTAGATTCGGGGTTTGGGTCGTCGACATAGTGTGTCCTCCTGTGATGCTCACGATCCTGCCTTGATTGAGCGCCGGTTGCGAGTCCCTGGCGTCGATTCAGATCGGGCGCCCCTGGCGGGCGGGCTCACGCAGAGGCAGCTCCGTGCGTTGTACGATGGGCTTCAGGGCGAAGCTGGTCTGGATATTCGCGATTCCGGAAATTTTCGTGAGTTTCTCGAGCAGAAAGCGTTCATAGCTTTCCAGATCCGGCAACGCCACGCGCAGCAGGTAGTCCGAAGTCCCGGTCATGAGATAGCACTCCATGACTTCCGCATAAGTGGTGACCTGGGTCTGAAACTTGTCCAGTGCGGATTCCTTTTGGCTGCTCAATGACACACTGACAAACGCGTTGATGGGTAAACCCACCGCGTGCGCATCGACGATGCCGACGTAGCGTTTGATCACGCCTGCACTCTCCAGCGCTTTCACTCGACGCAGGCACGGGGATGGGGACAAACCCACCGCCTCGGCGAGCTCGGTGTTAGCTATCCGTCCGTCGTTCTGGATGAAGTGCAGGATTCGGTAGTCAGTGCGGTCAAGTTTAAAATTTGGCATAGCGTGCTAATTGTTACCCAGGTACAGACTTTATGTGCCTCATGATCGCAATTTAAGGGCACTATTAGCAATCCCGTTGCGTCACCTCCGGGTTATCGTAGAAGCATATCTGGCCGTGAGGGGAGCAGCATGTCGAGCGTATTCGCAGATCGCGACGAGATAGATGTCGATATCGCCGAATGGCGCGACTCACTGGACTACGTGCTCGCCACGCACGGCTCTGCGGGCGTTCAAACGCTCCTGCGTGAGATTCAGAACCATGCCCTGTTGCGTGGGGTCGCGATTAACGAGGCCACGCTCAACACGCCCTACATCAATACCATCCCGCTGCCGGAACAGCCCGCCTATCCCGGCCGCATCGATATCGAAAAACGGGTTGAAAACATCATCCGCTGGAACGCTATGGCGATGGTATTGCGCGCAGCCGATAACGGCAGTGGGGTCGGGGGACATATTGCGACCTATTCGTCAGCCGCGACGATGATGGAAGTCGGCTTTAACCATTTCTTTCGCGGGCGTACTGGCGACTACGGCGGCGATCTGGTTATCCCGCAACCGCACGCCTCGCCTGGCGTGTACGCGCGCGCTTTTCTCGAAGGTCGTCTGAGCGCAGCTCAACTAGGCAATTTCCGTCGCCAATTGCGACCTGACGGAGGCCTGTGTTCCTATCCTCATCCACGGGCAATGCGTGATTTCTGGCAGGTCCCGTGTGCCTCGATGGGACTGTCGACGCCAACGGCCATCTATCAGGCGCGCTTCGCCAAATACCTTGAAAATCGCGGTTTGAAGCCAGCCAACGGTGGCAAGGTCTGGTGTTTCATCGGCGATGGCGAAGCCGATGAGCCGGAAGTTCTCGGCACGATCCAGATCGCCGCACGCGAGCAGCTCGATAATCTGGTGCTCGTGGTGAACTGCAATCTGCAACGCCTCGATGGGCCTGTTCGTGGCAACGGCAAGATCATTCAGGAACTGGAACGCGGTTTCCGTGGCGCGGATTGGAATGTCCTCAAAGTGATTTGGGGTAGTGGCTGGGACGGCCTGCTCGCACAGGATGCTGATGGGGTGCTGCGTGATCGTATGGAAGAAGCGGTCGATGGCGACTATCAGTGGTACTCGGTATCGCCCGGCAACATTCAGCGCGAACATTGGGTTGAGAACAATCCGCGCCTCGCGCAGATGATGAACAGTCTGACCGACAACGAAGTGCGCGACATTAAACGCGGCGGCCAGGATCCGAAGAAAGTTTATGCGGCCTTTGAGCGGGCGCAACAAACGCAAGGCAAGCCGACGGTGGTTCTGGTTAAAACCGTTAAGGGTGACGGCATGGGTGCGGTGCAGGGCCGCAACACTGTGCATCAGAAGAAGAACCTCAAACCCGAAGAACGCATCGCCTGCGCGCGCGAGTACGGCATTCCACTCAGCGATGAGGAGATCGTTCGCGCAGAATTTTATTGTCCGCCGCCAGACAGCGAAGAGATGACTTACCTGCGAGCGCAGCGAGAGGCTCTGGGCGGGTATCTGCCCCGGCGAGAGGTGCAATGTCCGCGCCTGGAAACGCCTGAACTGGAAAATTTCAAGGAACTACTGGAGGGCTCCGGGCAGCGTAGCGCTTCGAGCACCATGGCGGCCGTGCGGCTGTTGGCGCGCTTGCTCAAGCATCCTCACATCGGTCGCTACATTGTGCCGATTGTGCCGGACGAGGCGCGTACCTTTGGCATGGACAGCCTGTTTCGCCTGTCGGGTATTTATTCTCCGGCGGGACAAAACTACCACCCGGTTGATGCCGATTCCCTGTTGCCTTACCGGGAAGCGACCGATGGACAGATTCTGCAGGAAGGCATCTGTGAAACGGGTGCGATCGCATCGTTTCTCGCTGCCGGCACGGCCTATGCGGTGCACGGCATTCCGACCATCCCGTTTTATCTGTTCTATTCGATTTTCGGATTCCAGCGCGTCGGCGACATGATCTGGACCTGCGGCGACATGCTGTGCCGCGGCTTTCTGCTGGGTGGCACGGCTGGTCGCACAACCCTCAACGGTGAAGGCCTCCAGCATCAGGATGGTCATTCGCATGTGGTTGCCGAAACTGTGCCTAACCTGAAGAGTTACGACCCGGCGTTTGGTTACGAGCTCGCCATCATCATCCGCGATGGCATTCATCAGATGTACGCGTTGCAGAAAGACGTTTTCTACTACATCACCCTGTACAACGAAAACTATCCGATGCCGCCCTTGCCCGAGAATGATCCGAGCGAGGGGATTTTGCGCGGCATGTACTGCTATCGACGCAGCGCGTTACGCGACGTACCGCAGGCACAGCTGCTTGCCAGCGGTCCGATTGTCATACAGGCCGAAGCGGCGGCGGCTGAACTGGAGGCACTCGGTGTAGCCGCCAATGTCTGGAGCGTCACCAGTTTCAATGAGCTTTATCGCGATGCCATTGCCTGCGAACGCCACAACCGCCTGCACCCGCTCGATAGCCCGCAACGCGCCTATGTCGAAACTTTGCTGGAGCACGAAAGCGGCGTGTACGTGGCCGCAACCGACTACATGAAAGCGCTGGGTGCGAAGCTCGCTAAGTGGATCCCGGGCGAATACATCGTGCTGGGTACCGATGGCTACGGTGTGTCCGAATCACGTGAAGCATTGCGAGAGCATTTCGAAATCGGCGTATCGCATATGGTGCTGGCGGCGCTGGACGGACTCGCGAGGACCGGGGAGATCGACAGCGACCGTGTCGCGAGCTACCTGCGGGATTCGAACATCGACGCAGAGAAACCTGCGGCGACCGACTGACTATAGTCATGGCTGATTTACGTATTCCCGATTTGGGCGAGGGCGTTGAACAAGGTGTCGTCATCGCATTGCTCGTGCAGGCCGGCGACACGGTGCTGGCCGGGCAGGGTGTGCTCGAAATTGAAACGGATAAAGTGACGCTGGAAGTACCGGCACCACGCGCCGGCGTGGTGGAAGAAGTCTGTGTGGCCGTCGATGCGCTGGTGCAACCCGGCGATGTGGTATTGCGCATGCGGGACGACGCTGGACCAACCTTGAATGTATCAGGCGCCGACACTATTCAACCGTTCGTTCCGCGAGCGGCAGCGGTGCCCGCCCCGGCAACGCAACCAACGCCGCGCACGCACGTCGCGTCGCTAGCCGTTCAGGCTGCAGCATTGCCCGCAGGACCGTCCGCGCGCCGTGAAGCTCGCCAGCTTGGGATCGGCATTGGCGACGTTAAAGGCAGCGGCGCGAGGGGCCGCATCTCGGCCAGTGATGTTCGCCGCCACGTGCGTGACATCATGCAATCGGCGGCGTCCACATCGCCCCCGCCAGTTGTTGAGCTGCCTGATCTGAGCGCCTTCGGCGCGGTAAAGCGTGTTCCTTTGAGTCGCGTGGATAAAGTAACGGCACGCAACCTTACGCGTTCAGCGGCGATGATCCCGCAGGCGTGGCTCGAGCATCGTGCCGACGTGACTGAGCTGGAAACGTTGCGTCGGCGAGTGCGGAAAGCGCAACCACCACAGCAAGCACCCATGACGCTGACGGCGATTCTGTGCAAGGCGATGGCGCATGCCATGACCGAGTTCCCGCGTTTCAATGCAGCAATCGATGAGCAGAGCCAGGACATTGTCTATCGGGAGTACTGCAACATCGGTGTCGCGGTTGATACGCCGGAAGGTCTGATGGTGCCGGTCGTTCGCGATGTCGCGGCGCGCGACCTGCCTGCTATCGCCGACGAACTTCAGCGCTTGAGCATTGCAGCTCGCGACCAACAACTTCAGCCAGGCGAATTACGCGGGGCGGGGATCACTATCAGTAATCTCGGCGCGCTCGGCGTGAGCGCCATCCAACCACTGGTGAACTGGCCGGAGGCTGCAATCATCGGTGTCGCTGCGGCACAAGAAGTTGTTTTCTCCCACGGACAAGGGTTTAGAAGCAGGCAAGTGTTACCCCTCACGCTCGGTTTCGACCACCGTCTTATCAACGGCGCCGATGGTGCGCGATTTCTCAGTTGCATAGGACACTTACTCGCAGATCCGCAGGCCCTGGGCTTGTCTATCTGATGACACTTGTGCCACCGGTTGCCGCAATACTTTGGCTGCCTTCCACAACTCGAATGTTGTGGTCAAACTCAGACTTTAACCTTCGGGTTCAAATCGGAGTTTCGATCTGAACTAACGAATACACAATGCCGCATGGATGTCGGTCCATCTGCAAATTAGCGCACGTTCGAGCCTGATATGCCTTTTGATGTACTGACGAACAATACCCAATCATTCAGGCCGCGCCACGATGAAGCGATTCCGCGGACAGATACCCTGGCATGACAAGCGAGCACACACCAGTGAACGTGATACGCACGCCATATTCGACCTAGCTGTAGTTGGGCCGGCGGCGGGCTATTCGACGACCGTTAGCTTCACGCAAAACGCGCGCGGCTAGAGGAGGCATTACTCAATCTACTTTTTTTGATGTCCGAAGCAGCTGTTAACAAAACCACTTAACCTAGGCGTACCTTATGCATGCCGAACTGCTCTACATGCAGAGCATGTCAATCCTTCTGCACAGGGGCCACATGTCTTCGTCACCCGGGCGCCGGCGTACACGGTGTCAAATGCACCTGCATCCCGACACAGCATGTTTTTTGCGATCGCAACTCTACAGAAACTCACACTTGAATTGATTGCCGGATCACGAACACAGCAAGTACCACTAACGCATTCAGCCAGAACCTCACCAGGAGCCCCGGCAAATCTGCTGGTCGAGCATTAACCGAGCCAACATACGCAATAAGGACGGCACAGATCGCTGCGAACATGGTTGGCCGGACCCTGTTTTTCGACACTATTCGAGTCGTTTCTTAAACTACTTTTTGATTCACTTTGGCACCCTTTACTGACAGATCCGAACGTGCGCTTTGGCACACCTTTTGTTTAAATGCGACCGGTCGTATACTAAATCCTGAAGTACGCATTTGAAATAGCCCAACGACGCCCCGCGCGGCACCTCACTTCAGCAACGAAATCGAATGGCCTGTTTATCAGCATGCCGTATTGGGACGAACGCGTCGCGGCGATGGCCGAACACTACCCGGACATCACGGTCGACAAGTTTCATATCGATATCCTGACTGCCAATTTCGTTTTACACCCCGATTGGTTCGACGTTGTGGTCGCGTCCAATTTGTTTGGCGATATTTTGTCCGATCTCGGCCCGGCATGTACCGGCACCATCGGGGTCGCGCCGTCGGCAAACATCAATCCCGAACGTTTGTTCCCGAGTTTGTTTGAACCCGTGCACGGTTCGGCGCCAGACATCGCCGGCCAGGGCATCGCCAATCCGATTGGACAGATCTGGTGTGGCGCGATGATGCTGGAGCATTTGGGGCATGTAGATGCCGGCGATGCCGTACTCGCGGCGATTGAAACGGTACTCAGCGCTGGTGCAGACGCAGCACCGTTGACGAGAGACATCGGCGGTAACGCGTCGACGAGCGAACTGGGGCTAGCGATTGCTGAGGCGCTCGGCTGACTACTTTGCGCCAGATTGCCCGGGAAAAGCATCGGACTCGGTATGGAATTGGGTCAATTCAGGCGCCGATGCGGAACTGTTCAATAGCCTTTTATTCAGGCTCCGTAAATCGAGCAGCCCGCGATTAAAATGCTCGAAAAGAGGGCGCCGGGTCATCACAAGCTGAGCGTCACAGCAATATCTGAATGATTTCGATGCGGTGACGGAGAGTCTCACGACAAGCGCTTCGTTGAGACTATTTCTATGTCACTTTTGCGAGCTGATCTATGTTGAAGCGTTCGCGTTTACGCGGGCCGCGGCCTAATGCAAGCTCGGGGACCAGCGGATCGAACTCGCCCGGCAGTGCCTCGGGATCCGAATAGTAACCGAGCCCGTAGGTAGCTTGGGTGTACCCCAAAAGCTCCTGCAATTCTTCGTCGAGATCTTTTGCGATGTGGGGCGGGCAAGAGAGGTATTGATTCTCTTGCTGGCGCATCCATGCGAGACAGTAAGTAATGATAAGACCCAAGCGCGGAATGCTCGATTTGTTTTCACCGCCGCCGTGTAACACCGTTCCGGTATAGAGCAAGACGGAACCCTTAGGCATTTCCGCCTGCAGAATTTGTTCATGCGCAGGTTCACGATCCCACGCCCACTTTTGCGACCCGGGGACAATTCGTGTAGCGCCGTTTTCTCCTGTGAAATCCGTAATTGCCCACAGCGTATTGAACTGCGGTTCAACGCTCCGGGGAATGTTTGTTCCCCACGCTTCGCGGTCCCGGTGAAGCATTTGCGTTCCCTCACCTGGATGAATCGCGACTGCTTGTGTCAAATTCAGCGTCAGTTTTTCGGCGTGAGGCCCGAGAAATTCGTGCGCTAAAGCGAGAATACGTCTGTCCATTACGAATTCACGACACATCGGCGTTCTGGCGATCAACGCCCCGGTACGTTGAGTCTTTGTCCCTGTGAAATCGTCGCGCCCTTTAGGTGCTGCGCTCAGGTACGGCTCGAGTTCGTTTGTAAAGGAATCTAAAGCCTCGTTTCCCAAGACATCCGTCATCACCGCGCAACCGTCTTCCTGGATCGTTTGATGAATGTCCTGCAAAGGCGAATCTGACTTGTAGTACTTCAATGACACCATTTCCCTCAGCCTGATAATGCTTACGATAGCGTTAGTTTAAGTCGAAAATGTCCGGTTCTGCATCCGACTCGCGCCTGCCGAGAAAGAAAACTCTTCAATTCGAGGCAGGGGCCAGTCGGGTGTGCTTGTTAGTGTTCGGTAAAGAGTTCGAGCATCGTGCCGAACGCGCACGTCCAGCCGCCACGAAATCCTTTACGCATCGCGTCACTATCGACTGCAGAATGAACCAGGCGGACATCGGTCCCGGCGCCTTTGGCAGAAAAAATCACTTCGACCTGTGATGGTGGCGTCGCTTCACGTTCACCGTTCGCGTGAGCGATAACTTTCGACCACGTGAACAGTAGCCGCGTGTCAGTCTGAATGTGTAGATACTCGCCCTCGAAACCAACCGAGCGACCTCCCACTTCGGCTTCCACGAAACGCCAAGCCCCGCCTTTGCGCAAATCGATGCTGGCGGAGTGCAATGAGTTCGGTGTCGGTCCAAACCATTTCATCACCGCATTCGGATCTGTCCAGGCGCGGAAAACGCGCGCGGGGTTCGCTGCAAAATAACCTTCGATGACGATCGGGTCGGCACCGGGTTCAGAACGCGCAAAGTCCACTGCTAGTCTTCCTGCGCCTGCAGATGGCGCGCGAGGTTATCGAAGCGCTGGGTCCAGAATGCCTCGTATTCGGCCAGCCAGTCGGAGGCTTCTTTCATCGTGTCGGCATTCAAGCGGCAATGGCGGCTGCGGCCGCGCTTCTCGACGTCCACAAGCCCGGCCTTGTTGAGTACCCGTACGTGTTTGGAGACGGCGGTCAGGGTCATATCGAAGGAATGAGCAAGGTCGGAAACGCGCATTTCCCCGGGCATCAGTTGCGCCAGGATGGCGCGTCGCGTGGCATCGCTTAGCGCGGCAAATGTGCTGTCGAGGTCGGGCATGATGCGTTTATTAATGAACCATTTGGTTGACTATAACCCAAGAGCGCGCATAATAGTGAACCAATTAGTTCAGTAACGTGTTAAGGCCACTCCGGCCTCCAGGTTGTGGAGAGATTATTCATGCCAGACTTTTTCGAATTCCCACCGACCCGTTCGAACCGAGTCAAATGGGCATTGCTCGAACTCGATGTCGCCTATACCAGCCATCTCGTCGATCTGCGCGTCGGTGAACACCACTCCGACGCTTACAAGGCGATTCATCCGCTGGAAGTTGTGCCCGCCTATCGGTGCGAGGACTACACCATGTTCGAATCTGTCGCAACGGTGATGCAGCTGATCGATGAGCACCCGAATAGTGGCCTTGCCCCGCCACCGGCTTCGCCCGCGCGCGCTGCGTACTATCAATGGTGCGTGTTCGCGAGTGCTGAACTCGACCCGGCGCTTGCCGACGTCATGTTGCACACGATGCATCTTGCCTCGGCGCAACGTGTGCCAGCGATTGCCGAGCGCGGTCGCGAGCGTTTCCACGCTCGCGCGCAGATGCTGGCGCTTACACTGCAGGACCGAGACTACATCCTCGGCGAACAATTCAGCGGTGCCGACATCGTGCTTGGCTATTGCTGCAACTGGGCCGCTTACACCGGCATGATCGGCGCTCATCCTGGACTTGAGGCGTACTACGCACGTCTCGCTGAGCGTCCCGCTTTTGCGCAAGTTTTTCCGAGTTGAGTGGCGAGCGTATACGCTCAGGCTCACCCGTTGGCAGTAACCGGAGTTATCGACATGTTGGAATTGTTTGAGTTTCCGCCGACGCGCTCGCAACGGGGCAAGTGGGCCCTGGAGGAGCTTGGCGTGGGCTATCAGAGCCGGGTCGTGAACTTGCCTGAGGGTGACCAGAATGCCGAGGCCTATCGCGCGATTCATCCGCTTGGCGTCGTGCCGGCGATAAAAACCGATAGCTATACACTCTTCGAGTCGGTCGCGATTGTGTTGCAGTTGATCGACGAGCATCCTGAGGTGCAACTGGCGCCGGCGCCCGGGACTGCCGAGCGTGCTCACTACTATCAATGGAGCATCTTCGCGTGTGCAGAAATCGACCCTGCCATCATGATGTACTTTGATAACAGCCTGCGGCCACTCGAATCCATGCGCCCGGCCGGAGCCCAGCACGACGCGACGCTTGCGGCGCGCGGGAAGCGAGAATTTGACGAACGTGCGCGGGCGCTGTCTGCGGCGCTCGAAGGTCGTAATTATCTGGCTGGTGCGCAGTTCTCCGGCGCGGATATCGTCATTGGGCATAGTTGCTTCATGGCAGATCTCACGGGTCTTATTGCCGACCATCCCGTCCTGCAAACGTATCTTGCTCAGCTGCAGCAAAGGCCCGCCTACCAGCGCGTGTATAGCTAGCGACGGGAAGTAAACCGGTATACGCATGCTCGACAACGGCGCGCGCGCACTTCGAGGAGCGTGGGCTCTGGTGGATTCATGCCTAGCGCAGAACTTCGCGCAATGCCTCGGCAGGGCAGGCCCTTGCGGCGGGTTTCGCCGGTACGCCAGAGCGCAAGTGAATCGCATCGGCATCCTTAATGTGTTCGCGCTGCTCAACCGTTGCCTGCGTTATAGCTAACGCGGTCCGGCAACCACGTAGCAGCGAGTACATCAAGAGTCGTTATACTCAAGTACGCTGTGATGTTTAGAGGTTTGCTATGACGTCGACATTCTTCCGCTTGTGTATTCCGTTATTGGTCGCCATGTGGCTAACGCCTGTTTTTGCTGCCGACGTTGTGCCTATCGAAACTGTGGCGGTAACCAGTAAGCTTTCCATGCTGAGCGGGCGGGGCGGCAATGTTGCGGTATTAAATGGCGATGATGGCGTCATTATCGTCGACGCGCAGTACGCCTCGCAGTATGAAGTCATTGCACAGGCGCTCGCGCAGATGTCCGCGGAACCGGTCAAGTTTCTGCTCAACACCCATTGGCATGATGATCATTCCGGCGGCAACGAGCGGATGCAGAGTACGGGCGCCGTCATTGTGGCGCACGAGAATGTCCGTAAACGGCTAAGCACTGATCAGTTCATTGAATTCTTCAAGGCAGAGCGGCCAGCGGCACCAACCACAGCGTGGCCGGTTGTGACGTTTCAGAAGGACGTGACGTTTCATCTCAATGGCGAAGAAATCCATGTCTTTCATGTGCGCAATGCCCACACCGACGGTGATGCGGTGGTGCATTTCAAGAACGCCAACGTTGTCCACACCGGCTACTTCTTTTTCCATCGACGGTACCCGTTCATTGATAGCAGCTCGGGCGGTTCAATTACCGGCATGATCGCGGCGGTGGAAAACATTCTCGCCCGCATCGACGGCGACACGAAGATTATTCCAGGCCACGGTGCTCTGACCGATAAACGCGGACTGGAGGCCTATCTGGCGATGCTGACAGGGGCCCACAATGCTATCGCGACAATGATGGTCGCTGGGAATAACGTCGAACAGATCGTTGCGGCCCAGCCCACTGCTGCTTACGACGCAGTATGGGGCAACAGCTTCCTTAACCCGGAAACGTTTGTGCGTTTGATTGTCGACAACATTACCCGTGCCACGTTGGAGTAGCGCGTAACCGACAGCGCAAGCTGCTCCGTTGTGAACGCGTTCGATTGGGTCACGTTCGCTAGTGCTTGGTGGTCACGCGATGACGCCATCGCGGCGCAACGCTGCGCGCTCTTCAGCCCCTAAACCATATTCTGCCAGGACTTCATCGGTGTGCTGGCCGAGCAGGGGCGCAGGTTCGCCGGCCTGCGACGGCGTGCGATCGAAGCGGGCAGGCGGCGCGGGTTGGCGCATGCGACCGGCGGTGGGATGGTCGGATTCGACGATGGCGCCGTTGTGCACGATTTGTGGGTTGACCAGCACCTCTTCCAGCGAGCTTACTGGTCCGGCGGGGACGTCTTCGGCGACGACTCGTTCGACCAGCTCTTTCGAATTCCAGCGTTTGAATTCGCCAGCCAGGATGTCCTCGAGTGCGACGATGTTCTTGATGCGGTCGGCGAGGCTGGTGAAACGTTCGTCCTCAATCAGGTCGGGGCGATTCAACGCGCGGGCCAGACCCTGAAATTCTGAATCTGAGGCGGCAAACACCACCAGTGGTCCATCTGCGGTTTCGCGCAATTTGTAGATATCGTAAAGCGCTGCGGCGGGCTCAACACCTTCACCAATCATGGTGTGCGCAATCATGCCATCGCACCAGAAAAAGGCCAGGCTGGCATCAATCATCGACAACGTGATGTGCTGGCCGCCCTGTCCGCGTTCGCGCGCGAACAGCGCGGCGGTAATCGCCTGTGCCGCCGTATACGACGTGGTTTTGTCGCAAATGATGTTGCGTACAAGATCCACCGGTCCGGCGTTCAACGGTAAGCGCTGGACTGCGATGTGCCCCGTCATACCCTGAATCACAGGATCGTAAACGCGGCGATCAGAGTAGGGGCCGGTTTCTCCGAAGCCACTAATCGAGACATAGATTAAGTCCGGGTTGATAGCGCGTAATTCGGGTTCGCCGAGCCCCAGGCGTTGCATCGCGCCTGGGCGAAAATTTTGCACAAAGACGTCCGCCTCAGCGACGAGTTTCTTCAGCAGCTCCTGGCCGCGCGGCTCATGTAACTCGAGGGCGACCGAGCGCTTGCCGCGGTTGGCGTTCGCAAACAATGCTGCAATGCCGCCGCGCGAGAACCATGGCGAGCGAGTAATGTCACCGGTCTTCGGCGGTTCAATCTTGATCACGTCTGCCCCTTGATCCGCGAGCATCATAGTCGCGAGGGGGCCGGAGACAACTGCAGAACAGTCTACGATGCGAACACCGTCGAGAGGGCCGGGCATAGCGATTCCTTAACTGTGCGAGCGTCTGAGTATACGGCGGTTTGGCGCGGACTTTCGAACTGTCAGCGCGTCGACGCTCACATGCTGCCGCATGCAGCGCTACTTCGCTTGTACTGCTTGTGTCCCAGCTCGTACGCGGCGCAGGTCTAACCACTGCATCACCGCAATCGACAGCAATACCAGCATCCCGCCTGCAGCTTGGGCCGGCGTTAGTACTTCGCCGAATAAATACCAGGCTTCGATAATCGCGACGAGTGGTTGAATGTTTGTGGCCATGCCAGCCTTGAGCGCGCCAATTTGCGCAATAGCGAACAAATACATCGGTGTTCCAATCGTCTGCAAAATGCCTACACCGAACACCCCGCCCCAACCCAATAGGGTGTCGGGCAAGCGCACGTCGGCAAAGAAAACCGCAATCAATGCCAGGACCAAGAAGCTGTAAATACTGAAGTGGAGCGTGGCAACGAAGACGTTGGTGGTACGGAAGTGACGCACCACCATTATCGCGTTGACTGCGGTCGCGAGCGCAGCGACGAGTGATAGCGTAGTCCCGCGAATATCGACATTGCCGAATGACGCGCCGAGCGTTATCGCGAGACCAACGAACGCCAGCACAATCGTTGCGAGTTTGGCCGGGCGTATCTGTTCCATCCCAAGCGCCACAACCAGCACCGCGATGATGATCGGAAAGGTGAAAAATAACAGCGACGCCAGCCCGACTGAAATAAACTCGACCGCGCCGATGTTGCCGTAAGTCATCGCCGCCATAAGGGTGCCGTTTAGCGCAGCCAGTGCGGTCAGCTCTGGGGGCAGACGCCAATCGATACGGGCTGCTCGAAGTCCAATCGCTACGGCAATTGTCATGACCGCTGAACGCACGATTGCAACGACAATGCCGCTGGCTCCGGCGTCGTAGGCGTAACGCGATACAGCTACTGCGGTGCCGAGGATGATCCCGGCCAGTAACGCGATGGCAAAAGCCTGCCCGGCCTTAGTCGTGGGTATTAACAAAATGAGTCGTCCAGGCTGTAAAACTTGCCTGGCGGAATCGAATTACGCATCAGCTTCCCGGTTGTGGTCAAACAGATATGGTTTTCGCCGAGGCGTCGATTAACTTGCGCTTGGGCGCGGGCACACCGCGCGCTCCACACCACAAGTGCTCTGAGGGAGGTGCCCCCGCTGCGTCCCGGCTCGTGGGGAGCTTACGAAATTTAACGTTCGAGTCCAAAATCGGGCAAATTAGACGGGTTCACTTGTTTGCTGGTGTAAACCGACGATGGTTCAGGTGTTTGCAGATAAGTATGCTGTGCCTTGGGCTCAGCGCAAAATGCCAGGCAAATGATTGTGGCAGGAGCTGATTTGTCAGCCTTGGCGCATCGCGATACGCCCGCGTGCGTCGGTAGTGACCGACGGTGACTATTCGGTAGCCCTCGACTTAGGTAGAACGGAAGAACGCTAAAGCTCGATTAATCATGGTTACGAAACGGGGAACATCGCGGGGCGACCTTCTACGCGGCACGAATTCTGCAGATACCCTGTCGGGCCTCAATGGGAATGATCGCCTCTACGGCTTAAATGGCAACGATCGCCTGTTCGGCGGTAATCAGAGCGACTACCTCAACGGCGGCTCTGGCGCCGATCGCCTGTACGGGCAGAACCATAACGATCGTCTGTACGGGGGCAATCAGAACGACTCTTTGTACGGCGGTAGTGGCGTTGACCGCCTGTACGGGCAGAACCACAACGACCGTCTGTACGGTGGCAATCAGAACGACACTTTATACGGTGGCAGCGGTGTTGACCGCCTGTACGGGCAGAACCATAACGACGTGTTACGCGGTGGTAGTCAAAACGACACGCTATACGGCGGCAACCACAATGACCGCCTGTTCGGCGACGCGCACAACGATCGCCTGTTCGGCCAAAATGGTATCGACACCTTGCGCGGCGGGTCTGGAAACGACCTGCTCGATGGTGGTCCTGGCCGTGATCAGCAATATGGCGACGATGGTAACGACAGTGTCGTCATAGACGGGGCGGACAGCACGACGAACGGCGGTACCGGTTTCGATATCCTGCGCTTCGCTGGCGCGTCAAGCACAGTTGATCTACGTGGTGGCCGTACCAACGTTACGAATTTCGAGCGCGTTGACCTCGACGAAAACGACTCGCACACGTTATATCTCGACGAGGCGGCAATTACCGCGCTGTTCAGTGGTTCCGCTACTGGCCGTATCTACGGCGGCAGCGGTAATCACGTCGTTTTTTCGGGCTACGGCTGGAATGGTAACGGCACTAAAGTCTGGGACACCGATACCGAAAGTTACTTCGGCACAATGACCAACGGCAGCGTTTCGGTCGAATTACAATTCGGCTTGTCGTTCAGTGCCACTCCGCATCGGAACGTGAGCGATTTGGGTGCTGGCGAGCAGTCAGTGGTCACGTTTGCAGATTTGATTTCGAACACGTGGTCCTCCTCGAGTAGCGTGATCACCGACGTCATCGGCGATATCAACCAGGACGGGTTCCACGACTTCGTTCTCACGGGCAAGCGCGCGCATTCGGGCGCGGACTTTGCTGCAATCGTCTTCGGCTCGGCATCACCGCCGGAATCGGCCACGCCGTATCCGCCATTGAATGGCAGCAACGGATTTCTCATTGAGTCTGTTGACGATATTCCGGTCAACGTAATCGCTAATGGCGACTTCAATGGCGATGCTATTCCTGACCTCATCATTCAGCGTGGCGAGCTCCATCCGAATCCGCCCACGATAGAAGTTCTGTACGGACATACCGGCGCGTATGCTCAAAGTATCGACATTGCCGATTTTTCGGTGCCGGGCGGTCTCGCAACGTCCTTCGGAACGGACGTTGGTTCGGTCGGTGATATCAATGGAGATGGGATAGAAGATCTCGGTGTGTGGGGCGACGGCACGTTCGTCGACGTGATCTATGGTGTTGAGGGCGGGATTCCGGACGGGATTCATCTGCGTGACCCGGCTACCTTCGATGGTTTCACATTCTTGAGAGCAGGCTCCGGTGCTAGTCTCCGCGCGGCTGGGATCGGTGATATTAATGGTGATGGATTTGGGGACCTCATCGTCGGAGCCTGGGATGGCTCGCATATCGCTCCGGGAGGAAGTCATCCGCAGGACATCTGGGGTGGGGCAGCATTTGTTGTGTTTGGTGGTGCTGACCTGGCCGACACCCTAAGCTCGATCGATCTGGACGGCGCCAACGGGTTTTGGATTTACTCATTGGACCCTAGCATTGAGCAACTCGGGTCTGCGGTCAGCGCGGCGGGCGATTTCAACGGCGATGGGTTCAACGACTTCATCATCCTTAGTGGGCTGTCCCTGAACCCCCAGGTGCATGTCATTTTCGGAACCGATCAAGGCTTCCCTCAGGACATGCGCCTCGATTTAATGACGCCATCTGACGGCTTTTCGGTCGGTGGTTTCGGCGATTCGTCTGGCTTTCGGACGCATGCCCTCGGGGACTTGAACGGGGACGGTTACGCTGATATCGCTTTAAGCCTGCCGGCAGGGCAGTTCAGCATTGGTACGCACGGAACCGGCAGCGGCGGCAGTTCGGTCAGTGAGCAGGGTTTGGTCTATGTAATTTATGGTCGCGAAAACATGCCAAGCGCCCAGCTCGATATCAGCGAGTTGGACGAGGACCTTGGATTCGTTCTGGTCGGCGAAGGGTTTGTCGATCGCATCCAGCCGACTGCAGGTCATGGTGACATCAATGGCGATGGTTACGACGATATTGTCATGAGTACCGCGCACGGCACGACCGACAATTACATCGTATACGGACACGCCGATGGCGCGTCGCACATCACCGGCTCGGCTCTCGCTGACCAGCTGGAAGGGAACGCGCAGGACAACATCATTGTTGCAGGCGCGGGTAATGACACGATAGACGGCGGCGCAGGGCGCGATGTGATCAAGGCCGGTGCTGGCGACGATGTGGTGAACTATGACCCTGCGGATTTCCGCGTTGAGGGCGACGGTGGCACCGATACCCTATTGGTCGTGGGCAGCAACGTCGTGCTCGACTTCACGCTGCTTGATGACTTGAGTTTCACCGGATTCGAGTTGGTCGATTTGGGCGGTGGCGTAAACAACAGCGCCCACCTTGAGTTGCGCGATGTGCTGGCCTTGTCGGATACTCGAACGCTGCGCTTCGACGGCATCGCCGGAGACAGTGTGTCTACGACGGACGACTGGGCGCTGCAGACCGACCCGGTCGTTATTGATACCGTTAGCTACAAAGTTTACGAAAATAGCGGCGTTAATTTGCTTGTCGACATCGATGTCGATCAAAGCGGTATTGGTCTTATCTAAGCAGAGTGCTCTGCGATAGCGGGGCAGATTGACCTGCCGCACGTTCCGATACGCCCTGCGCAACTAAGGCGCCCGACTGAGAAAAGGGGACAGACCAGCATGCCCCTATTCCGATAACCATCGCGCAACTAAGGTGTCAATTCAACCCGCCCCATGCGTTCCCCGGCGAAAGAACCCAGATACAGCGTCTGGCCGATTTGTACACCAACCGTCGCCGCCGCCATGGGCGCGCCCGCGCCCTCGTAGCGTAGGGAATGCTCGCCGGTCGCCGGATCGACAGCCATGATCTGGTAGGCGATTGGGCAATACGGGATGTCCGTTTCAGCGCATTCAAGAATCGTTTTGAGCGTCGTATCTCGATGCGCAGCGACGAGTAGCTTGCCGTCCGGTGCCCAGCTACTGTTATCCGGTCCTTCCAGCTCAATCGTCCATAAGCGCTTGCCGGTCTCGCGTTCTACCGCGGCGACTTTGTTGCTCAAATAAAAGTTGATATAGAGAATTTTGCCGTCGGCTGAGGCTTCAATGCCGTTGACCAGAGCGCCGCCGGTATCCGGGATCTGGCGCCAACCGCTGTCAATGTGCCACTCCAGCGCATAGCCCGATTCGGCTTTCGATGCCTCGGTTGCGAAAATCTGCTCGCGGGTAAAGTCACGCGGCATCATATTGCTCGCGGCGAGGCCACCGCCCGGCAAGCCAACGACATCATTCATCCACGTGCCGGGTGCGGCAACGATACAGCCACGCCAGGTCAGCGAGACGTTGTCACCGGCGTCATCCAATTTAACCTCGAAGATTTCGATTGATTCGCGCCCGCCGTGATTGACGACGAGCAGCCGCTCCGGGTTGAGGTCGGCGCGGTGGTGAATACCATGCGGGTCAAACGCCGCGGACGGAGGTCCCGGACAATTCTTATCTCCCCACATGGAGGTCTGTGCTCCTGGAGTCCCAATGCCTGCGTCGGGACTCGGAAACAGGCGTACGACGTGACCGTGCTCGGTGTGATAACTGGACAATGCACCGGGGTACTTACCACTAAGACCGCCGTACTCGCTGACAATGATGAGTCGGTCGCCGGCCATCACTTCGAGATCTTCCGGACTGTCAAATCCACAAATCGGCGTAACACCATTTACCGGTTCGCAATCGCTCGTGTCGTCAGCCATTGCATTGCCCAGCCACGCGTACGACAGGCAGGCCACTAACAGGCCCACGGGCAGTTTGGGCAACGGCGTCATGAAATCTGATCGGTTCAACATCGCGTGGGTACCGGTTTGAGTGAGCCCAAATAATTGCGCATATCGGGGCTTTGCGCAATGAGCCTACAGTCCGTGTTTGTTTTCGATAGGTTGCGACAGTCCGGACTCGAGGTGCCGTGGCGAAATTACTTATTCTCGTCCGTTTTTTTTCTGACCAATTGCGAGGTTCTCGTCGGTCTTTTGGGTGTAGGGGAGGGGTTAAGGAATGTCTGAATAAGGCATC
>DBBP01000011.1 GCA_002292285.1 Proteobacteria bacterium UBA981 | reverse complement strand
TAGTTGTCGTCGTTGGCAACTAAATTGTTTGCAGTTGGATTTACGAGGGATACTGCCCCTCGGCATGCCCCTTCGGTTTCGTGACCCACGTCGAAGCCATGACGCCCCCGAGGAGATTTGCCAGCATCACTCCTGTGTGCCGACCTTGGTACGAAGTATACAGACAATAGAGGCGCCGCGAAGTTCGCCGCGCATGATTAGCTGGATTTCAGGATGCGCGATTTCTCGCGCTGCCAGTCACGGTCTTTCTCGACCGCTCTTTTGTCGTGTTGTTTCTTACCACGGGCGACGCCTATTTCGACTTTCACCCGGCCTTTCTTCCAGTACAGCGCAAGCGCCACGACGGCCAGGCCTTTCCGCTCCACCGCGCCGCGCAGGTGGTCAATTTCACGACGGTTCAGGAGCAGTTTCCTGGAGCGTTGCGAATCTGGAGAGATATGCGTTGACGCCGAGGGGAGGGGGGTGATTAAAGATCCGAACAGGAAAGCTTCTCCACCCTTGAGCAGGACGTAGCCATCGCGCAACTGAACTTTGCCCGCACGCAGACTTTTCACTTCCCATCCTTCGAGGACCAGACCAGCCTCGTAGCGATCTTCGATGTGATAGTCGTGGCGGGCTTTTTTGTTCTGGGCAATCGAGCTTGAGGCCGCTTTCTTTTTCTTGGCGGTGTTATTGCTCATCTCGGCGATCGTCGCGGGTTGGAGATGCGCCGCGTTCAAACAACAGGCAGCGCAGCGGGTTGGCGCCAGAGTATAGCAGTGCACACGTCCGGCGCAGACGAATAGTGCGGCAATAGATTGCAGTTTGGCGCGATGGTGTTGCTAGGAACGTCCAAAAAGCTCAGCGGAACTGCGGCTTTTGTCCTGTTGTTACCGATGAGTCTGCGAAATTTTAGTCTGTGCTGGACCTGCTTGGCACTCCATGAAGACTTTGGCGCTTTAGTTCTTGCGATTGAGTCCGTGGTGGCAGGGGAACTTTAGTTGCACTTGCGCAGGGTGAAACGTCCTGTCTATTCAATCGTCGGCGACGTGTCTTTTAGTGTGTCCAAAGCGGGGCGTTGGCTTGTCGCCACGACGGTGATCAACCAGAATGCGCTCACTCGAAGTAATCGTCTGGAGTCCGCATGGCAGCCGCAAGAAAATCAATGCACGGTGAATGGTCGTCGCGCTGGATTTTCATCTTAGCCGCGACCGGCTCCGCCGTCGGCCTGGGCAATATTTGGCGCTTCCCCTACGTCACAGGGGAAAACGGCGGCGGCGCGTTTGTCCTGGTCTACCTGGCTTGCGTGGCCTTCGTCGGGATTCCGATACTGGCTGCGGAAATTCTGCTCGGCCGTCGCGGCCGACAAAGTCCGATCAACACGATGCGTGTTCTAGCCGACGATGAAGGCTTGAGTTCGCGCTGGGCCTATGTGGGCTGGATGGGTGTTGTCGCGGGATTTTTGATCCTGTCGTTCTACTCGGTTGTCGCGGGATGGTCGCTGGCCTATATCTTTTATGTGGCTGGTGGCGTTTTTAATGACGCTACGATTGCCGATTCGCAGGGTGAATTTCATCAACTTACCGGTTCAGTTGCGCGCCTTACGTTGTGGCACGCAGCATTTATGGCGATGACGATGTTCGTTGTTGCGCGCGGGGTAAGTGGCGGGCTCGAAAAGGCCGTCAAACTGTTGATGCCTGCCCTGTTCAGCATTTTGCTCGTCATTGTCGGTTACTCGCTCACGACCGGAGATGCTGCAGCGGGGCTGCGTTATCTGTTCGAGCCAGATTTCAGCAAGATCAATGGTGCAACTATTCTGGCAGCCCTCGGGCAGGCGTTCTTCAGCCTGAGTCTGGGGATGGGATCGATCATGGTCTACGGTTCATATCTTCCGAAAGATGTTTCAATCGCGCAGACATCTATCATCGTCGGCTGCGCTGATACTGTCGTTGCGCTGTTGGCTGGCATCGCGATTTTCCCGATAGTCTTTGGCTATGGTCTGGAGCCTGGGCAAGGGCCAGGCCTCGTATTTATCACCCTTACGATCGCTTTTGGGCATATGCCAGGCGGGCAGTTCTTTGGCGCTCTATTCTTTATTTTGCTCACCGTCGCAGCCTGGACGTCAGCCATCTCGATACTGGAACCGGTCGTAGCGTGGCTCGTGGAATCGGCACGCTGGAGCCGACTCAAGGCCTCTCTGATCGGCGGCGTTAGCGCATGGTTACTCGGCATCGGCTCGTTGTTGTCATTCAACTACTGGGAGGATTTCACGCCCGGCGGAAGAAATTTTTTCGATTGGGCGGAGTTTATTTCGACCACAATCCTGCTGCCGTTGGGAGGTATGCTGGTCGCGATTTTTGCTGGCTGGCGCTTGTCCCTGGCAAGTTCCATGGATGAGTTTGGAACCGGACCATCAGTCGGTTATCGCACTTGGCTTGGATTGATACTATTTGTCGCGCCGCTAGGCGTGGCAATTGTTTTCGCAGAAGGGACGGGGCTGCGACGTGCTGTGGGGAGTTTTCTCGCCGCAGTTTCCACGGCGCTGTTCAGTTAACTAGAACCTAATGACTATCATTCGTCGGGCAGCTTTTGCCCCGTTTCCTCCCGATAAAATGTACGCGTTGGTCAACGATGTTGAGGCCTACCCGCAATTTTTACCGTGGTGCGAAACGGCCGTGGTTTTGAGCCTCACCGATGAGGTGATGAACGCTCGGCTGAAGGTCAAAAAGGGTCGTCTGGACTACGTCCTCACGACTGCCAATCAACTCACTCCAGGACGAACCATTAACCTTGAACTAATCGACGGACCTTTTCGCAAGTTCCACGGCGTGTGGGATTTCGCCGCGGCCGACGGCGGCTGTCTCATCGACTTCAGTGTTGATTTCGAGTTTTCCAGTCGCATCCTTGGGGCCGTGCTGGCTGCCGCTTTCAGGCCGATTGCCGACTCGATGGTCGATGCTTTCAAGGCGCGTGCGCACGATATCTATGAGCACTGAAAGGATCGCGGTAGAGGTTGTATTGGCGCTGCCAGAGCAGGCCTATGTCGTTGCACTTGAGGTCGTGACAGGAACGACGGTGCTGAATGCGGTGGAGCGCTCGCGGATTGCAGACCACTTGCCCTCACTTGTTATCAGCGAATGTCGTTTTGGGGTATTCGGTACGCTTCGCGCGCCAGAGACTTTGGTTAACGCCGGTGACAGGATTGAGTTGTACAGGCCGCTGAGTGCTGATCCAAAGTCTCAGCGCCGTCGTCGCGCCGCGGCCCAACAGCTGGACGACTAGCTCACCAGCGAAGCATCTTGCGGCTAAACGTCGTCCTGGTTGGTGATGTCGCGATATTTCGGATCCGCCGGTTCGTAGTCCTTTGGCTCTTCAGTTTCTTCCTCAGACCCGGCGCCAAGACCGATGCTGTCGAAAAATCGCGAAAAAATGCCCTTTTCGTATTCCAGGGTCGGCGCATCAGGTGGGACGATGACCCCCTTGCCTGGTGCTTCCTGGATGTCCGCGTACGGGTTTACAGGTTGCTTTTCTTCGAAGGTAAAGACCTCTGCAATCGCCTTTTCTTTGTCCGGGTCCAGCGACTCCACCTCGTCCTTGGAGTCGGGTAGGTCAAGCTCGTATTCTTCGGGAGCCGGTTCGGTGAACGGAATTTTGTCCTTAATTCGCGTTGCCAGACTCTTCTTCTTAAAGCTTGGAACCTTTATCCGCGTGTCCTGGTGCAGATCGACAACCAACTGAGTCGCTGCCGGCGTGACATCGCCCTCGACGCGATCGAGCAAATCGTCGACGAAAATCAGCGTTACATGCCGGCGGTCAGTGTGCCCGCCACCGTGCTCATAGGTATAGAGGTAGTCCCAGCGGTGGTCATTAAAGGTGTCGAGAATGATTGGCGTGCCCATGATGAATTGAACTTTCTTTTTGTCCATTTTCGGGCGTAGCCGCGCCAACATATCCTGCGTAATGACGTTTCCCTGCTGGATGTCAATTTTGTGGATAAAGGGTAGGTCGCGCGGGCTCGGCAGGCCGCTGAGCGACGGAACCTGGGCGTTGGAACAACCTCCTGCCAGGATAGTAACCAACGCGAGGAAAACGATATGGTGCATGAGTAATGTAACCGCAACTGTGCCCGGCCGGGCAGCACTTGAATAATCGTCAAAACACGTTGCTGGCGGCACCTGACAGTCGTCTGGTGCCCGTGTTTGTTAGGCGACTTATGCTAGCACATGGAAGCTCAGGCGAGCGAAAGTGTTATGCTCGCGGTCACTCGCAGACGCAAATTCCCGAATACTGAATGGATACCCAAGAACTCAAGAAAGCTGGCCTGAAAGCAACTTTGCCGAGGTTGCGCATCCTCGAAATTCTGGAAGCCTCAAACGCCCGACATATGAGCGCGGAAGACGTTTATAAGGCGTTGATTGAGGCCGGAGAGGACGTCGGGCTAGCCACTATCTACCGCGTGCTCACGCAGTTCGAAACGGCCGGTCTGGTCCAGAGACACAATTTTGATGGCGGTCACGCTGTGTTCGAGATGAATCAATCTTCACACCACGATCACATGGTGCGCATGGATACTGGCGAGGTGATCGAGTTTTTCGACGAAGAAATCGAACGACTCCAGCGAGAAATCGTCGCCCGGCACGGTTACGTGCTCGAAGATCACAGCCTGGTTCTCTACGTTCGCCCTAGCAATCTGGACGGTAAGCCGACCGACTGAGCGCTGCTTGAGGATTTTAGCTCCGCGCCGTGGTGAGTAAATCCCGCGCGTGAGCCAGGCTCGAGCGTGTGTTCTGGGCTGCGCCCAGCATGCGAGCGATTTCCTGCTCGCGCGCCTTGGTGTTAAGTTCGCACAGGCTCGTCTCTGAGCGCCCTTCCACGACACGCTTTTCTACTAGCAGGTGGTGTTCGCCTGCGCTCGCAACTTGCGGCGAATGGGTAATGCACAACACCTGATTGTGCTCGGCAACGTCGCGTAAACTTCGTCCAACAATGTTCGCCGTATTGCCGCCTATTCCGGTATCGACTTCGTCATAAACGCTAACCTGGACGCCGGAATGGAGCGCAGTTGCGGCCTGGATCGCTAATGTAATGCGGGACAGTTCCCCGCCTGATGCAACTTTGTTGAGCGCCCCAGGAGCTTGCTCCGGGTTCGTCGACACCCTGAATTCGACCCGATCCTGGCCATGGTGAGTGGGTATATCGTTGTCATTGTTCGACAGGCACACCGAAAAAACCGCGTGCGGGATGCCCAGTTCGCGCATTCGGGCAGTAATGTCTTTGTCCATCTTCTTAGCGGTCTTACGACGCGCGGTCGACAGACTTGCCGCCGCCCCCTGGTAGCTTTTGTGTGCTTTTTGCAGCTCAACTTGTAGTTCTTCCACGCTCTGGAAGCGTAAATCAAAACGTTCTAATTCATCCGCAAGGGCGCTGGCCGTATCGGCGAGTTCTGCCAGTCCCACGTGGTGCTTGCGCGCCAGCCCATGTAACTCAGCTAAGCGCTGATCGATTTGGTGCAGGCGCTGCGGGTCAGCTTTCAAATCGGATTCAAGACTATCCAATTCAGTCAGCGCCTCGCGTACCGCCACATCGGCTTGCTCGAGGACGGTCGCCAGGTTCATCGCCTGCGCGCTCGTTTTACTCAGCCCTCGCGCGCAAGCGGTCGCGACTTCCAGCGCTCGACCAGCGCCGACTTGTTCATCAACTAATGCCGCGCGAATCGTTGCACAATCGTCCTGATTGCTGTGACTGTTTGCGAGTTTCCGGTACTCGCTTTCGATGGAATCGAGCTCGTCGACATCGAGTTTCGCGTTGTTTAGTTCCTCGAGCTGGTAGCGAACGAGTTCAATTCGCGCGCTATCACTTTCCATCGCTTCGAGTTCAACCCGTTTGTCGTTGAGTGCTTTCCAGGCCTCAAATGCGCCGCTGACTGCTTCTCGGCGAGTCTGCAGGTCGCCATAACCGTCGAGCAGCTGACGCTGAACTTCGCGTTGCAACAGGCGTTGGCCAGCATGCTGGATGTGGATATCAATCAGATATGACGCCAGCTCGCGCAACATCGACAGCGTAATCGGGGTCGAATTACAGAAGGCTCTGGAGCGTCCATCGCTGCTGAGCACACGGCGTAAAATGCAATCAGTACCGTCGTCGAGCGCATGTTCACGCAAAAAATTGAGTGCACCGGACTGATTCTCGATATCGAAACTGGCGCTAATCACCGCGCGCTCGCAGCCGTGCCGAATCAGTTGGCTATCGGCACGTTCTCCCAGGGCGAGAGACAGGGCCTCAATCAGGATGGATTTTCCGGCACCGGTCTCTCCGGTCAGCACGGTCAGGCCAGCGCGGAACTCGATCTCTATTTCGCGAACGACAACCAAATTTTGGACATGCAGCGTGGTCAGCATGGATCGCGACCCCAATCGAGTTTCGCGCGCAGTGTCGCAAAGTAATTGTGCTCAGCCGGATGCACGAGTCGAATCGACTGCTGGCGGCGAAATACCCGGACATGATCTCCTGGCAACAGCTCCTGGATCGAATTGCCATCACAAGTTACCCGAGATTCGTCATCCCGATCTGTGGCGATCTGAATTTCAATCATGGCCGCGTCGCTCACGACTATTGGACGGTTGGTGAGCGTGTGCGGGCAGACCGGGACGAGCACCAGCGCATTGATGCTGGGGTCAAGGATCGGGCCACCACCGGACATTGCGTAGGCGGTTGAGCCTGTAGGGGTAGCCACAATCATGCCGTCGGACCGCTGCGAATGCAGGAAGCTACCGTCGACATAGGTATTCAGCGTGATCAGCCGCGCGGTATTCCACTTCTGCACAACGACATCATTGAGCGCATCTTCAGAAGCGATTACCTGGCCGTCACGGGCAATTTCACACCCGAGCACAGCGCGTTCTTCGCTGATAAAACTGCCATCCAGAACCGCATTTAACCCGGTCTCGATGTCCTCTGGGGGTAAGTCGGTGAGAAACCCCAGGCGCCCTAGATTTATGCCCAACAGGGCGACATCGCGCGGGTAAATCAGGCCGGCGCATTGCAACAACGTACCGTCGCCACCGATGGAGATGACTAGATCGCAGTGTTCCGGAAGGTCGCTATTTGCGCTGGTCGTATAATCGCCTCTAATGTCCAGAGGAATACTCTCTGAGCTGAGGCAAACTTCACAGCCCCGTTCATTGAGAACCCGAATTACACTCTCAATAGCGTCCTTCACTGCTGGTTCGTGCAGTTTTGACACAATCCCGATACGGGTGAACATAATTGCTTGAGCTTCGCTTAAATCGATGTCCCCAAGTTAGCATTTCGACTCTTCAGCGAGCAATGCGAATTTTGCACACGGTCAGCGACAGTGATAGATTTTTGTGCGAACGTGGGTGCTATTCCGGAGTTCAGAAATTATGCCCAGATTGAGTTCCGGGATCGCTTTGAGCGAACGTTCGCAGTACCTCTTTAAAGTACTGGTAGAACGCTATATCGCCGACGGGCAACCCGTTGGCTCGCGCACGCTCGCCCGCGACGCGAAACTCGAACTCAGCCCGGCTACGATTCGAAATGTGATGGCCGATCTCGAAGATCTCGGCCTCATCAAGTCTCCCCACACCTCTGCCGGGAGAATCCCGACGGTGCGGGGCTATCGACTGTTCGTCGATCAGATGGTGACCTTCCGTAACCTCAGCAGCACCGAAATCAGGCAGATGGAAACCACGCTGGAACCTGACGACGATATTCAGGGCTTATTGAATAACACGTCTCGGATGTTGTCTGAAGTAACCAGCCTGGCGGGATTGGTGATGATTCCGGTAACCGACAGCCGCGCCTTGCGACAGGTGGAATTTTTGTCATTAAACGACAACCGCGTGCTCGCCATCATGGTGACCAACGACCGAGAGGTCGAGAACCGCATCATCAAAACCAATCGAAGCTATAGCCAGTCCGAATTGACCCAGGCCGCGAATTATCTGACGTCAGCATTTGCCGGACGGGACATAGAAGCGGTTAAGCAGCGCCTGATCCGCGAAATGTCTGCCACGCGCGAAGAAATGGATCAGCTGATGGCGCTGGTCGTAGAGATATCCCAGAAAGTTTTCATTGAGGCTGATTCGAGCAAGGATTATGTACTGGCCGGCCAGACCAATCTGATGGACATTAATGAGCTTTCTGATATGGAAAAGTTACGCAATCTGTTCGATGCTTTTAATCAGAAACGAGACATTCTTCACCTATTAGATCAAGCGCTTAGCGCGTCTGGCGTACAGATATTTATCGGTGAAGAGTCGGGTTACGAGGTCCTGGATGAATGCAGCATCGTGACTGCGACCTACGCAGATGAACACCGCACTCTTGGCGTTCTTGGGGTTATCGGGCCAACCAGAATGGCCTATGAGAGGGTTATCCCGATCGTCGACCTGACGGCCAAGATTCTCAGCACAGCCTTGAATTCCAGAAATTAGTTCCCATCTGCGGACCACCCATTAGCTTCGCGCGCTCGCTGCGCGCGGCTGCGCATGGATTACGTGTCCAAAATTCTTCCGAACCAGAGCGAGTGTGTTGAATCCAGTGAATGCAGAAGAGAATGCCGAAACGATCGCTGAAAAGGGAACGGCCGCTGACAGCGATGCAGCGCCAACTGACGTAGCCTCCGAGACGCCTGGAGACGCCCAGCCCAGCGACGAAATCCAAGTCTTACGTAACGAAATCAGCGAGTTGAAGAATGAGGTTCTACGTGCCCGCGCGGACGTGGATAACGCTCGCAAGCGCGCTGAACGGGATGTCGAAGCAGCCCACAAGTATGGACAGGAGCGCTTCGCCCAGCAGCTGTTACCCGTGAAAGACAGTATTGATCTTGGTCTGGACGCCGCGTCCACTGCGACCGACCTTGAGGGCATTAAGGAAGGCATGGCCATGAGCGCCAAAATGTTCGGTGAGTTTTTCACCAAACTGCAAATTCATCCCGTTAATCCGCAAGGTGAACGTTTCGACCCGGAATTCCACCAGGCGATGATGACTGAGGCGGCGAACGACGTTGAGCCCGGCACGGTCCTGCGGGTTATGCAGACCGGATACCTGCTTAATGATCGCCTACTGCGCCCCGCGCTGGTCGTCGTATCGAAGGTCGACGACGCGTAAGGCGCTTGAAATAGCGAGCACTATCCCCACTTACCCTATAACCATTTCGGGCTACCAAGGTCCCGAATAACCAAGAGATTTTTAGTAGAGGCACATCATGGGCAAGATTATCGGTATTGACCTCGGCACGACCAATTCCTGCGTGGCGGTTCTTGAAGGCGGCAAAGCGAAAGTCATCGAAAACAGCGAAGGGGCCCGGACAACGCCGTCAGTGGTCGCTTTCTCAAATGACGACGAGGTTTTGGTTGGCCAGTCTGCGAAACGACAGGCCGTCACCAATCCGACCAATACCTTATTCGCTGTGAAACGCCTGATTGGGCGTAAATACACCGACGACGTTGTTGCTCGCGATCGGGACATGGTCCCTTACGCCATCGTGAAGGCCGACAACGGTGATGCGTGGGTGCAGGCAAAAGACAAAAAGATGGCCCCGCCTGAAGTTTCGGCGCGGGTGCTGATGAAAATGAAGAAGACGGCTGAAGATTATCTTGGTGAAGATATCTCTGAAGCGGTCATCACAGTGCCGGCTTATTTCAACGACTCTCAGCGTCAGGCAACTAAGGACGCCGGCCGCATTGCCGGGCTCGACGTCAAGCGCATTATCAACGAGCCGACTGCAGCGGCGCTGGCGTACGGTCTCGACCGCGGTCAGGGCGACGGCAAAATCGCAGTTTACGACTTAGGCGGCGGCACGTTCGACGTATCGATCATCGAAATCGCCGAAGTTGACGGGGAACATCAGTTCGAAGTTCTTTCGACCAATGGCGACACGTTTCTTGGCGGTGAAGATTTCGATCTCCGCCTGATAGATTTTCTTGCTGATGAGTTCAAGAAGGACCAGGGCATTGATCTCCATACCGATCCTTTAGCCCTGCAGCGTCTCAAAGAAGCTGCCGAGAAAGCGAAAATCGAACTGTCGTCGAGTCAGCAAACGGATGTCAACCTGCCCTACATTACCGCCGATGCCACCGGACCCAAGCATCTGAACGTGAAGATTTCCAGAGCAAAGCTTGAGTCGTTGGTTGATGACATCGTGCAACGGACCATAGCCCCGTGCAGTACTGCTTTGCAGGACGCGGGCTTAAGTGCCTCGGACATCGATGACGTCATCCTGGTGGGTGGTCAGACGCGCATGCCGCAAGTCCAGGAAGTGGTGAAGGACTTCTTCGGCAAAGAACCACGTAAGGATGTCAACGCTGACGAGGCGGTCGCGATGGGCGCCGCTATCCAGGCCGGCGTGTTGGGCGGCGATGTGAAAGACGTTCTGCTTCTCGACGTGACACCGCTGTCGTTGGGCATCGAAACGCTGGGCGGTGTGATGACCAAACTGATTGAGAAGAACACCACCATACCGACCAAAGCGCAGCAGGTCTTTTCAACTGCTGACGACAATCAGACGGCGGTAACAGTTCACGTTCTGCAAGGTGAGCGTGAGCGCGCCGATGCCAATAAATCACTCGGCAAATTCGATTTGGCTGATATACCTCCGGCGCCGCGTGGCATGCCCCAGGTCGAGGTCGCGTTCGACATCGATGCGAACGGCATTCTCAATGTGTCCGCGAAGGACAAAGCGACGGGTAAAGAGCAGTCCATCATTATTAAAGCCTCGAGCGGTCTTTCTGACGAGGAAATCGAGAATATGGTGAAAGACGCCGAAGCTCACGCTGAGGACGATCGTAAATTTCAGGAGCTCGTCAACGCACGCAACCAGGCCGACTCGCTGGTTCATGCGACGAAGAAATCCGTTGCCGACCTTGGCGATCAGGTGACCGACGAAGAGCGTCAGGAAATCGAGGCCGCAACAGCGGCTGTGGAGAAAGCGCTTGAGGGCGACGATGTTACTGAGCTTAACGAGACCAGTCAGCGGCTCGGTGAGGTGTCAGGCAAACTTGCCCAGAAAGCCTATGAAGCAGCACAGGCGAAAGAAGGCGCCGAAGCGGGTGCGGCCGGGGACGACGCGGGCCCGGAATCTGCGGCCGACGATAATGTCGTTGACGCCGATTTTGAGGAAGTGAAAGACGAGAAGTAACCTCGACTACGCTACGATGGCAGTGACCCGAGCAGGTTGAGCGCCTGTTCGGGTTTTGCCGTTTTGCGAGCTTAATATCAATCAGGATCTCTATGGCCAAGCGCGACTATTACGAAGTTCTCGGTGTTGACCGCAATGCTGCGGAAGCTGATCTGAAGAAGGCATATCGCCGCATGGCGATGAAGCACCACCCCGATCGAAACCCAGATCAGGCGGACGCCGAAGAGAGCTTCAAGGAGATAAAGGAAGCCTACGAGGTCCTGAGCGATTCGCGCAAAAGACAGGCTTATGATCAGTTTGGACACGCGGGTGTCGACCCCTCGGCGGGTGCCGGCGGTTTCGCCGGTGGTGCCGGGTTTGGCGATGTCTTCGATAGCGTCTTCGGCGATATTTTCGGTGGTGGCCGCGGTGGCGGCTCACGCGCTTATCGCGGCGCAGATTTGCGCTATGACCTGGAAATGTCGCTGGAAGACGCGGTTGCCGGAACCGAGATTAAGATTCGTGTGCCGACGTTGATCAGCTGTACAACCTGTAGCGGCAAAGGATCTCGTAGCGGTCGGCCACCAAGTACATGCGGCACTTGCGGTGGTGCTGGCCAGGTCCGCATGCAGCAGGGATTTTTTTCAGTGCAGCAGACTTGCCCGAAATGTCGTGGCTCTGGTTCGCTAATATCCGATCCCTGTGCCAGCTGTAGTGGTAGCGGGAAGGCGCGTGGGCACAAAACGATTTCCGTCAAGGTACCTGCTGGAGTCGATAACGGTGACCGTATTCGGCTGTCCGGTGAGGGTGAACCGGGGCAAAGTGGTGGTCCGCCCGGTGACTTGTATGTCAACGTCGTGGTTAAGACGCATCCCATCTTTTCGCGCGACGGCAGCGATCTTCGCTGCGAAGTGCCGATCGATTTCGTGGTCGCAGCGCTCGGCGGGGAACTAGAGGTGCCCACACTTGAAGGTCGGGTCATGCTCAAGATCCCGGCCGAAACGCAAACAGGAAAAATGTTCCGCCTGCGTAGCAAGGGCGTTCGCTCGGTGCGTGGTGGTGCCGTTGGGGATCTGATATGCAGCGTGGTCGTAGAAACTCCTGTTAACTTGGTGAAAGAGCAAAAGGAGCTACTGAAAGAATTCTCCAAATCACTATCCGGTAATGGCGATAAACACAGCCCACGCGCCAGTTCCTGGCTGGATGGTGTCAAAAAATTCTTCGAGGAAATGAAATTCTCATGAGTACGTTTCGCACGCTGGCTGGTACCTCGTCATGACCAGGATAGCTATCGCGGGCGCCGGCGGGCGCATGGGCCGAACACTGATCGAGATGTGCGCCGAGATCCCAGACCTTGAGGTGTGCGCGGCCATAGAGCGGCACGAATCGCCTTTCGTGGGCAGCGACCCCGGGTTGCTGGCTGGAGTTGATGCCTGTGGTATCGAGATCGTCGCCGATCTTCACGCTGTCGTTGATGAGTTTGATGTGCTGATCGATTTCACGATACCGGAATCCACCCTCAAAAATGTCGCGATTTGCCGGGCCGCGGGCCGTCGTATGGTGATCGGGACGACTGGCCTCGGGGAAGAGGCGACGCAAATTGAAAATGCGGCGTCGGATATCGCGGTTGTGTTCGCGCCCAACATGAGCGTCGGAGTTAATCTTTGCTTTCGCATCGCAGAACTGGCAGCGCAAGTTTTAGGCGACGATTTTGACGTCGAGATAATTGAGGCTCACCACCGGCACAAAATCGATGCGCCCTCGGGCACTGCCGTTCGTCTCGGCGAAATTGTCGCCGACGCGTTGGGCCGTGATCTCAAGGAATGCGCTGTCTATGGGCGTCAGGGCCGGACCGGGCCGCGCGACACCAAGACGATAGGCTTCGAAACCATCCGCGCCGGCGAGATTGTCGGCGACCACACACTGCTGTTTGCTGGCGCTGGTGAGCAGATAGAAATTACTCACCGCGCGGCCAATCGAGCAACGTTCGCCGGTGGCGCCTTGCGCGCTGCCCGTTGGATTATGGGGCATCAAAGCGGGAAGTTTGATATGCAGGACGTGCTCGGATTGCGCGGATGACCCTGCCCCAGGAAACGTCAGACTCCGCTATCGCTTAGGGTATACTGCCGCCATCATTGCAGTCGCGCCGGCACTCGGAAGCGAACATCAACATGGCTATGACAAACAATACCGTTCGCAACGGTCTCACCTCGGCCGCGACCTTCCGCTCGCCTCCCACCACTGATTTCTGCTTCGCTTTACTGCAACATTTGTTGCCTAACAATTTAATGCCACCCCATCTTCTCGCCCGTGGCTAAGCTCCGCGCAGCGGTCATAGGCGTCGGCTATCTCGGCAACTTCCACGCGCAAAAGTACGTTCAAGCAGCCGGCGTCGAACTTTACGCCGTGGTCGATTCTGACCCGCGCAGGGCGGCTGAGATCGGCGAGAAATATGGCGCGCGGGCGGTAACTGACTACACCGAGATACTCCCCGATGTCGACTTAGTGTCAATCGTAGTCCCGCCCGCCTGCCATTTCGATATCGCGAACAATTGCCTCAGTGCCGGCGTCCATACGCTCGTAGAGAAACCGCTTACCGAGCGCGTAGAGCAGGCCGAAGAACTGATTCGTTGCGCCGAGGAAAACGGGCTGGTTTTACAAGTCGGACATCTTGAGCGATTCAATCCGGTGGTCCTGGCGATGCGCAAGCATGTGGCTAAGCCGCATTTGATTGAAGCGCAGCGCTTTGCTGCATACAAGAAGCGTGGGACCGAGGTTGATGTGGTTCTGGACCTGATGATTCACGACATCGATATCGTTCTGAGTATCACCGACAGTCCTGTACTGGCTATTCATTCGACCGGTACAGCCGTCGTGACTTCGGATATCGATATCGCGCACGCTCGCATCGAGTTTCAGGATGGTTTGGTGGCAGAGCTCGCGGCGAGTCGGGTGTCTCAGCAACCTTCTCGCGCGATGAAAGTTTTTGAAGGCAGCGGCTACGTATCCCTCGACTTCATGAATCACGAACTGGAAATCGGAGAAATCAAGGACGGTCGCGAACGACACGGCGTTAGTGAGGTGACGTTCGAAACTGAGACGGTGTCTGGTACCGACGTCCTGATGGACGAAATCAGTTCTTTTGTTGCCACTGTTCGCAACGGCAGTACGCCGCGCGTAACCGGGGAAGACGGTAAACGGGCACTTGCGCTGGCGATCGGCATTTCCCATCGCATCAATCGATATCGCGCTACCCACGAAACCCCCCAGCAAGCGCCCTGAGCGCTAGCTTTTTCGGAACGGGCCGCGACTGCCGATCTTCGAAATCGATGCTCAGCGACCCGATTACCGGACAGTCCGGTGTGAGCTGCGAGGTATCGACCATCTGACCGAGTCCGGGAGCTGTGCGTCAGGAGCGTTTTTTTTCGTCCGGCCATTTCTTGCACCTCGCTGCTCACGTACAATATCGGCTCACATGGCGGGATCAGTCAGCCGACTGACTCCCGCTTTCGCACGTATGGGTACTACTGTGACTAATTCAGCTGTTTTAGCATTGTCCGACGGCACGTTTTTTCGTGGGCGCTCCATTGGTATTGATGGCGCAAGCGTAGGCGAAGTTGTCTTTAACACGGCGATTACGGGCTACCAGGAAATTCTGACCGACCCTTCGTACGCTCAGCAGATTGTTACCCTGACCTATCCGCACATCGGTAATACCGGGGTAAACGACCTCGATGCGGAGGCCGACCAGACCCACGCCGCCGGTTTGGTCATCCGCGATTCCTCGATGGTGCACAGTAACTGGCGCGCTGCTGGTTCATTGCACGATTATTTGGTCGCCCAGAAAATCGTGGCGATAGCAGACATCGACACGCGCAAACTAACGCGTCACTTGCGCGAAAAAGGGGCTCAGAACGGTTGCTTGATGGCGGGTCCGGAACTGGACGTGGAAAAGGCACTTGTAAAAGCGCGAAGTTTCCCCGGTCTTCAGGGCACGGATTTAGCGCAGCTTGTCACAACCCAGGCGCCTTATCGCTGGTCGCACGGGAGTTGGTCGTTGGATGGGGATACCTATCCTGAACATGCAGCGGGCCGCTGGAACGTGGTGGCATACGATTTTGGAGCTAAACGCAATATTTTGCGTCTACTGGCTGATCGTGATTGCGCGATCGAGGTTGTGCCGGCGACCACCGATGCTGCCAGCGTGCTGGCGCGCGCCCCGGATGGCGTGTTTTTGTCGAACGGTCCGGGGGATCCGGAGCCGTGTGATTACGCGATTGCTGCGATACGCGAGATTGTCGATGCGGGGGTGCCGGTTTTTGGCATTTGCCTTGGCCACCAATTGCTGGGCCTGGCATGTGGGGCGCGAACGGTAAAAATGAAATTTGGCCATCACGGTGCCAACCATCCCGTTAAGTCAGTCGCCGACGGTCGGGTCCACATTACCAGCCAGAATCACGGTTTCGCAATCGATGAGAAGTCTCTGCCCGCGACATTGAAAGCAACGCATCACTCGTTGTTCGACGGCAGCCTGCAGGGCATCCATCACACTGAGAAGCCGGCATTTGGATTTCAGGGGCATCCCGAAGCAAGCCCGGGACCTCACGATCTGCTGCCTCTTTTCGATCACTTCATCGAACTAATGGCGGTACCCCAAGGTTAAGGCTTCCAATGGCGAAACGTAGCGACATCGAATCGATACTTATTATCGGCGCTGGCCCCATTGTTATCGGGCAAGGCTGTGAATTTGATTATTCCGGATCGCAAGCTTGTAAAGCGCTTCGCGACGAAGGATATCGGGTCATTCTGGTCAATTCGAATCCAGCGACGATCATGACGGATCCAGGGATGGCGGATGCCACCTACATTGAACCGATTGAATGGCGTAGCGTTGCGCAAATCATTGAACGCGAACGGCCTGACGCAATATTGCCGACCATGGGTGGGCAAACCGCTCTGAACTGTGCTCTCGATTTGGGTCGAGAAGGGATTCTGGAAAAATTCTCTGTTGAGTTAATCGGTGCTTCAGAGGAAGCGATCGACAAAGCAGAAGATCGCGAAAAATTCCGTCACGCGATGAATAACATCGGTCTTGAATCTGCACGTTCGTTCATTGCCCGAAACCTCGAACAAGCGCGCGCTACCCAACCTGAACTCGGTTTCCCCATCATCATCCGGCCGTCTTTCACGCTCGGCGGTAGTGGTGGGGGTATTGCTTACAACAAGGAAGAATTCGACGAGATTTGCATGCGCGGCCTGGACGCCTCGCCGACCACCGAAATTCTCCTCGAAGAGTCGCTGCTCGGATGGAAGGAGTACGAAATGGAGGTGGTCCGCGACAGCGCGGATAACTGCATCATTATCTGCTCCATCGAAAACCTCGATCCGATGGGAATCCACACGGGCGATTCGATAACGGTTGCACCTGCGCAAACGCTGACAGATAAGGAATATCAGATCATGCGCGACGCCTCAGTCGCGGTGCTGAGAGAAATTGGTGTTGATACCGGAGGCTCGAACGTCCAGTTCGCGGTGAATCCCGACACCGGCAGGCTGATTGTTATCGAGATGAATCCCAGGGTCTCGCGTTCGTCAGCATTGGCCTCAAAGGCAACGGGATTTCCTATCGCGAAAGTGGCAGCCAAACTCGCTGTCGGGTACACCCTCGATGAGCTCAAGAACGAGATTACGGGCGGGGCGACGCCCGCATCGTTTGAGCCTTCTATCGATTACGTAGTGACAAAGATTCCACGCTTTACGTTCGAGAAATTCCCCCAAGCTGAAGACCGGCTTACTACGCAGATGAAATCAGTCGGCGAAGTGATGGCTATGGGACGAACTTTTCAGGAGTCGTTTCAGAAAGCCTTACGCGGCCTCGAGGTGGGCGTATTTGGTCTCGATCCCATCAATGCCAATGGCGTCCCGGTTGGTGACGACAAACTGCAACAGGAACTCAGCACGGCTGGTGCGCAGCGTATCTGGTATGTCGGTGAGGCTTTTCGTGCGGGTCGTAGCGTCGACGAAGTTCACAGCATGACCCATATCGATCGTTGGTTTTTAACTCAGATAGAACAGCTCTTGCAGCTCGAACACGAGATGGGTGCAGGCGGCTTGCCATCGTTAAGCCGGGACTATCTGTTGGAGCTCAAACGCAAAGGCTTTGCAGACGCTCGTATCGCGGCTTGTGTCGGGTGCGACGAGAAGCAAATACGTGATCTGCGGCATGCTCTTGAGATTCGCCCAGTATTCAAGCGCGTGGATTCTTGCGCTGCGGAGTTCGACGCGACAACGGCGTACATGTACTCGACGTACGAAGAAGAATGCGAGGCCCGACCGACTGCGCGCGAGAAAATCATCGTCCTGGGTGGTGGACCGAATCGCATTGGCCAGGGTATCGAGTTTGATTATTGCTGTGTGCAGGCGTCGTTCGCAGCCCGCGATGCGGGTTTCGAATCAATCATGGTCAATTGCAATCCCGAAACGGTTTCTACCGACTACGACACTTCCGATCGTCTCTATTTCGAATCGCTTACGCTTGAGGACGTACTGGAAATCGTCGCACTGGAGCAACCGCGCGGTGTGATCGTGCAATTCGGCGGGCAGACACCACTGAAGTTGGCGCGCGATCTTGAAGCTGCCGGCGTGCCCATTATTGGCACTTCGCCCGACTCTATCGATCTCGCAGAAGACCGTGAGCGTTTCCAGATCTTCTTACGTGAAAACAAGTTAAAGCAGCCACCTAATCGTACCGTCAAACGCGCTGATGAGGCGACCGCTCGTGCGGCTGAGATTGGTTATCCTCTGGTTGTCCGCCCCTCTTACGTGCTCGGTGGGCGCGCCATGGAGATCGTTTACAACGACACCGATCTCGAAAACTATATGCAGGCTGCGGTTGCGGTATCTAACGAATCGCCGGTTTTACTTGATCACTTTCTCGACAGCGCGATCGAGGTGGATGTGGATGCTATTTGTGATGGTCACGATGTCCTGATCGGCGGCATCATGGAACACATCGAGCAGGCTGGCGTTCATTCGGGTGATTCCGCCTGTGCACTACCTCCGCACACACTTAGCAAAGAGGTGCTGGACGAAATGCGTCGCCAGGTGGTGACCATGGCACTCGGTCTGAATGTTATCGGGCTGATGAATGTCCAGTTCGCAATCCAGGGCGCCGATATTTACGTGCTGGAAGTGAATCCGCGGGCGTCGCGCACGGCGCCGTTCGTTTCCAAAGCTATCGGTCGTTCTCTGCCTTACATCGCGGCACGCTGTATGGTTGGCGAGACACTTGCCGAGCAAAATGTCACCGACGAACGTGTGCCGCCTTATTACGCTGTCAAGGAAGCAGTTTTCCCCTTTGCGAAATTTCGCGGCGTTGATCCGTTGCTGGGTCCCGAGATGAAATCAACCGGCGAGGTGATGGGGATCGGTGCTTCGTTTGGCGAGGCATTCGGTAAAGCTCAGATGGCGGCGAGCATGCCGTTACCGACGTCCGGCACGGCGTTCGTGAGCGTTCGGGATGAAGATAAATTGGCCGTGATGCCGCTGGCCAAATCGCTGTCAGCGAATGGCTTTAAGTTGATCGCAACCGCGGGTACCGCGGAATATCTCAAGTCTGCTGGCATTGAATGCGCACGTGTGAATAAGGTCGCCGAAGGGCAGCCGCATATTGTCGATTTGATTAAAAATGACGGTATTGACCTGATTATCAATACAACCGGTGGAAAGCGTTCGATCGCGGACTCATTTTCTATTCGCGCCAGCGCCCTGAATCGGCGTGTCGCATACACCACCACAGTTGCCGGCGCGATGGCGGCAGTTATGGCGCTAAGCGATGAGGGCCCGGCTCGCGTCCGCCGATTACAGGATTTGCACGAGGAGTATGTGTGATGAGTAAAACCCCCATGACCAATGCTGGTGCGGTCAAATTGCGCGATGAATTGCACACCCGGAAAACCGAAGACCGGCAACGGATAACCACAGCCATCGCAGAAGCGCGTGCCCACGGTGACTTAAAAGAGAATGCCGAGTACCACGCGGCCCGTGAACAACAAAGTTTCAATGAAGGACGCATCGCCGACATAGAAGGCAAGCTTTCAAATGCCGAAATTATCGATGTCACAAAAATTGATGCGGGCGGCAAAATCATATTCGGTGCAACGGTGGAGTTGTGCAACATCGAGAGCGATGAAGAAGTCACCTATAAGATAGTTGGCGAAGACGAGGCGGATATCAAAGCCGGCATGGTGTCAGTCAATTCACCGGTCGCGCGCGCTCTTATCGGGAAGAAGGAAGGTGATGCGACGGTGGTCCTGGCCCCTAGTGGCGAAATCGAATACGACATCCTCGCCGTTCGATACGAATAAGCATGGCACGCGGCGCCTCAAGCAATCGCTGGTTGGAGCGTCAGGCCAAAGACAAGTACGTTAAACAAAGAGACGGGCACGGTTACCGTTCGCGAGCTGCGTACAAACTTCTTGAGCTCAATCAGCGCGAGCGCTTGATACGACCCGGCTCTGTGGTGCTGGATCTTGGTGCTGCGCCCGGCGGCTGGACTCAGGTGGCGGCCTTGGCTGTCGGCGGCGCAGGGAAGGTGGTCGCTCTCGACATTCTGGAGATGCAGCCGGTCAAAGGCGCTACGGTTGTTCTCGGCGATTGTCTTGTGCCCGACGTGCAGTCTCAGCTCGCGGAGATTTTTACCGCGAACGCAGTTGACCTTGTAATGTCTGATATGGCACCCAATATAACGGGGATAAGTGCCCGCGATGAGGCTGCGGCCACGGAGCTGGCGGAAACTGCGCTGACGATAGCGCAGCAATTTTTGCGCCCGGGCGGGGCACTTTTGATGAAGTTGTTTCAGTCTCGAGAGACAGATGCGATTTTGAGTGACGTGAATCGCCTGTTTCGTACGGTAGTGCGTCGCAAACCGGACGCGTCGCGGGCAAAATCCCGCGAGTTTTATGTTGTCGCTAAACAATTTGGGTTATAGTTTTTCGCACTGCGCGCGGCCTTAACCATTCATGGGTAGCTCCGCTTAGTCGGACGAATTACGTACCAGCAAGGTAGTTTATGGCCAGGAATCTCGTTCTTTGGATTGTCATCGCGCTCGTGTTGATGCTGGTGTTCCAGAATTTCACGCCGCGTCATGGTGTATCTCGACCACTCGACTACTCTGATTTCGTTAGTGAAGTGAAAAGCGGCCGTGTGGCTAAAGTCACTATGGACGGGCCGACGATTGAGCTGGAAATGCACGACGGCTCCCGGCTTCACACCTATAGCCCTGAATCCGATAACGGCCCGTTGATCGGTACCTTGCTGGACAATCAGGTTCGCGTCGAGGCCCAGCCACCGGACCGCCAGGGCCTGCTGATGCAGATCTTCATTTCGTGGTTCCCCTTTCTGCTCTTGATTGGCGTGTGGATATATCTCATGCGGCAGATGCAGGGTGGCGCCGGCGGCCGCGGTGCCTTGTCGTTCGGCAAGAGTCGTGCTCGCCTACTCGGCGAAGACCAGGTTCGGGTGACCTTTGGCGACGTTGCAGGCGTTGAAGAAGCCAAAGAGGAAGTTAAAGAGCTCGTGGACTTCCTCAAAGACCCTGGCAAATTTCAGAAGCTCGGCGGCAAAATCCCACGTGGTGTACTTCTGGTCGGTAGTCCCGGGACCGGTAAGACGCTGCTCGCCAAAGCAATCGCCGGGGAGGCGAAAGTACCGTTTTTTACGATTTCCGGCTCTGACTTCGTGGAGATGTTCGTCGGCGTCGGCGCCTCTCGCGTTCGTGACATGTTTGAGCAGGCTAAAAAGCAATCTCCGTGCATCATATTTATCGACGAAATTGATGCCGTCGGGCGCCACCGCGGCGCTGGCCTCGGCGGTGGACACGATGAGCGCGAACAAACCTTGAACCAGCTCCTTGTAGAAATGGATGGATTCGAAGGTAACGAAGGGGTCATTGTTATCGCCGCAACCAATCGTCCGGATGTCCTCGACCCGGCATTGTTACGTCCCGGACGTTTCGATCGCCAGGTCGTTGTGCCGTTGCCGGATGTTCGTGGGCGTGAGCAAATTTTGAAAGTACACATGCGCAAAGTGCCGTCCGGTGACGACGTAAGACCGGCCATTCTTGCCCGTGGCACCCCCGGATTTTCCGGTGCTGATCTGGCCAATCTGGTGAATGAGGCCGCATTGTTCGCTGCGCGCGGAAACAAGCGCATGGTCGACATGGAAGAATACGAGAAGGCGAAAGATAAAATCATGATGGGCGCTGAGCGCCGTTCCATGGTGATGAGCGATGAGGAAAAGAAACTGACCGCCTATCACGAAGCCGGCCATGTGATCGTCGGGCGCCTCGTGCCCGCGCACGATCCGGTCTACAAAGTCTCGATAATCCCGCGTGGCCGCGCGCTCGGTGTAACGATGTTTTTGCCTGAGGAAGACCGTCTCAGCTATAGCAAGCAACGGCTCGAAAGTCAGATTTCGAGCTTGTTCGGCGGACGTCTCGCTGAAGAATTGATTTTTGGCAGCGACGCTGTGACCACTGGCGCATCTAATGATATCGAACGGGTTACAGATATTGCACGCAATATGGTTACGCGCTGGGGACTTTCCAGCAAACTCGGTCCGATGAGCTATAGCGATGACGACGGCGAAGTATTTCTCGGTCACTCTGTCACCCAGCACAAGACTGTTTCCGATGAGACTGCACACCTGATTGACGAGGAAGTTCGCGATATCGTCGAACGGAACTATGCGCGGGCGCGTGAGACTCTGGAAGGCAACGTCGATAAGCTTCATGCGATGGCTGATGCGTTAGTCAAATACGAGACGTTGGACACCGAGCAGATAGATGACATCATGAGCGGCAAACCCGTGCGGCCTCCGCAAGATTGGATGGATGACGACACCAGCAGTGGTGCCGGTATGACGACCGAGGATTCGACGGGCAGCGATGAGACGCCTGGCAGCGACGAGAGCCCCGGCAGCGACGGCAAAATAGGTGGGCCGGCCAGCCTGCATTAGGTGCCCTGGTGCGCATCGTCTGGCGGCCGAATGGCAAAATGCACGGCACGCGCTCGTGCGCCAGCATCCTAAGTAGTCCGCCAGTCAAATGACCTTCACGACTATCCAAACCCTCGCGACCGCCGCAGGTCGGCAAGGGTGGACAAGCGAACGTGAGTTCAACGCATGCGCTTGGCGATCGTTTCGGCAGCCATGCTGAAACCGAAGGCACGCGCCTATCGAGGGACGAATTAATGAGCGACCGACAGAGAAAGTACTTCGGTACTGACGGTATTCGTGGGCGAGTCGGGGTACCGCCAATAACCCCGGATTTCGTCATGAAGCTGGGTTGGGCGGCAGGCCGCGTTTTGAGCGCTCATGCTCCCGGTCAGCAAAAGGTTTTGATAGGAAAAGATACGCGCGTATCGGGCTACATGTTTGAGTCTGCGCTCGAGGCTGGGTTGTCGGCAGCGGGCGTAGATATCCATCTGCTCGGCCCCATGCCGACACCGGGTATCGCTTATTTGACGCGCACGTTTCACGCCCAGGCTGGCATCGTTATTAGCGCCTCTCACAACGCCTTTGACGACAACGGCATCAAGTTTTTTTCGCATCAAGGCACGAAATTGCCAGATGATATCGAGCTTGAGATCGAGGCGGAGCTCGACAAGCCCATGTCCACCGTCACGTCCCGAATGCTCGGCAAGGCGCATCGGATCGAGGACGCAGCAGGGCGCTATATTGAGTTCTGTAAAAGTACAGTTGCTGCGACTCTCAACCTCGACGGATTGAATATGGTGGTGGATTGCGCCCACGGCGCTACGTACCACATCGCCCCTGCCGTCTTCGCGGAATTAGGCGCGAACGTGACCGAGCTCGGCGCGAGTCCCGATGGTTTTAATATCAACGATGGATGCGGCGCTGCTGAACCAGCTGCGCTGCAGGCCGCCGTCGTAGAGCTGGGTGCCGACGTAGGAATCGCCCTCGACGGTGATGGCGATCGCCTCATCATGGTTGACGCAAACGGCGAGGTGATCGATGGTGACGAGCTCACGTTTATTATCGCCCGCCGCCGGCAGAATCTAGGTCTGCTGCGAGGCAGTGTGGTCGGCACATTAATGAGCAATCTCGGTCTCGAACAAGCTATTCGAACTTTAGGGCTCGGTTTCGAACGCGCTAATGTTGGCGACCGCTATGTACTGGAAAAACTCCGCGACGGCGGGTGGACCTTAGGCGGCGAATCCTCCGGCCACATTATTTGCTTGGATCTGACCACCACCGGTGACGGCATTATTTCTGCGTTACAAGTACTCGAGGCCATGGCCGGCGGTTCGCAGACGCTCGCGGAGTTGAAAATCGGGATGAACAAATTCCCGCAGAAGCTTGTGAATGTCCGAATGCAACAAAAGATGGACGTGATGGCAATCCCGGCGGTGCAGCTCGCATTGGCAGCGGCAACGGAGCATCTTGGTGACAACGGTCGCGTGCTGTTGCGTCCTTCGGGTACCGAACCGCTTATCCGCGTGATGGTTGAGGGTCGCGACGGGAGCGAGGTGGATGCGTTGGCCAACGAGCTGGCTCGCGAGGTCGAGACTGCAACAAGTGGTGCGGCCGCCTGAGCGGGACTGCGAAGCGTCCCGCTCATCGTCTGAATTAGTCGTTACGATTTGGACCGTGTGCGATCCGACAACATCGCCTCGACCTAGACATCCCGTAGTAGTTCGTTGATGCCGACCTTAGCTCGGGTCTTGGCATCCACGCGTTTCACGATTACAGCGCAGTAGAGACTGTGGCTCCCATCTTCTGCCGGTAGATTGCCGGACACGACCACCGCGCCGGGCGGCACACGACCGTGTGACACGTCTCCCGTTTCGCGGTCATATATTTTCGTGCTCTGACCGATATAGACACCCATGGAAATCACCGCGCCTGCGCCGACGATGACACCCTCAACAATTTCTGAGCGCGCACCGATAAAGCAGCCGTCTTCGATAATGGTTGGGGCAGCCTGGATGGGTTCCAGCACGCCACCGATTCCGACGCCACCGGACAGGTGTACGTTTTTTCCTATCTGGGCGCACGAGCCTACTGTTGCCCAAGTGTCGACCATAGTGCCGGAATCGACGTAGGCTCCGATGTTGACGTAACTCGGCATCAAGATCACGTTTGAGCCGATGTAGCAGCCGCGTCGGACTGTCGCGCCGGGCACGACGCGTGCTCCGATGGCTTCAAAGTCTTCGCGCTGCATACCGTCGAATTTGATCGCGACTTTATCGAAGTAGTTAGTGTGTCCACCGGGCATGACATCATTGAGACTCAATTTGAAAGACAAGAGCACGGCCTTCTTGGCCCACTCGTTGACCTGCCAACCGTTATCGGTGGGTTCAGCCACGCGCAAACTACCGTCGTCCAGGCGGGCAAGGCACTCTTCGACTGCCTCATGGATTTCGGGTGCCGCCGAGTTGGCGTCAAATTCCGCACGTGATTCGAATGCGCGCTCTACGACAGCAGCAACATCTTTCATGATGGGTCTCCAGTTATTCCGCAATAGTTACGTAGGTTTTGAGTGATTCTCGTAGTCCGAACATTCGAAGTCCGTTTGCTCGCGGTCAACGTCGCTACGTTCGCGCCGGACTTTCCGGATCTCCACGCGTGCCCCAGATAGACGGGCTGGATCGGCTGTATTTTTCGCATGCTGGCGCGCACAAACATTGCTGTGAACGCCGTTCACCCGCGCGCTAGCAGGTCGCGCATCCGTTCTGCAGCGACCACACAATTACGCTCGTCAGCGACCAAGGCAATACGCACGCGCTTATCGCCTGGATTGATGCCATCGGTCTCACGTGCCAGGAACGCTCCCGGCAGGACCAGGACACCTGCCTCGCCGAGCAGCCGTTCGCAGGCTGAAACCCCGTCGATGTCGAGCTCCGGCCAAAGATAAAAACCTGCTGCCGGGATGGAGAACTCGATCGTTCCGCTCAGCACATCCGTGACTTTTTCGAATTTGGTGCGATACAAAGCGCGATTTTCACGCACATGCACTTCGTCCCGCCACGCCGCAATACTCGCATGCTGGACGTGCAGCGGCATCGCGCCACCCTGATAGGTGCGGTACTGATAAAACGCCCGAATCAAATCGGCATCCCCGGCAACAAAGCCAGAGCGCAGGCCAGGCGCATTAGAGCGTTTGGACAAGCTGTGCATGACCAGACAACGAGCGAAGGATATGCGTCCCGTTTCGCTACACCACTGCAATAGTCCTTTCGGCGGTACTCGCTCGTCGAAGTAGATTTCGCTGTAGCACTCGTCGGCGACGATGATGAAATTGAACTCGTCAGCCAGGCCGACAAGGCGGGCATAATCCTCGTCACTGAAGACGCTGCCGGCAGGGTTAGAAGGTGAGCAGATATAGACCATCGACATTTTTTGCCAGTCGGCGGCCGGTACCGCATCCCAGTGCGGAAGAAAACCGTTTTCGGCGGGGCACGGCAGATAGTACGGCTCAGCACCGGCGAGCAAGGCGGCGCCTTCGTAGATTTGATAGAAGGGGTTGGGCATTCCGACCAGAGTGTCTCGCTCGACCGCGTTGACGACGACCTGCGCAATCGAAAACAGCGCTTCGCGCGTGCCATTGACTGGTAGCACGTGGGCATCTGCCGTCAGTTGTCCGACTTCGAGCTTGAAACGCTGATTTGCCCAGTCGCAAATCGTCTCCCGAAGTTCACTGATCCCGCGTGTCGCTGGGTAGCGCGCCGTTCCATCTAATGCCTCAATCAGCGCATCCCGGATGCACGCAGGTGTCGGATGTTGTGGCTCGCCAATCGACAGATCGATTAAATTCCGCCCGGCTGCAGGCGCGACGCGTTGTTTGATTCCCGCAAGGCGCTCAAAAGGGTAAGGCTGGAGGTGATGTAATCCCGAATTCATAGGCTGATGTTCAGCGGCGTGCGAGCGGCGGAGTATATCGGAAAGTTCCGCACCGGTAGGTACGGCCGCCACAATCTCGCCGGTGCAGCATATAGAGTCTCCCCAACCGGCCGCGTCGCGGTTCTATGCCCGTGTCCTTTACTGTATTCTTGCGCCGCTTTTAACTTCAGAGTGACGTCATGACACATAAAATCCTGCTTCTCGCCGGCGACGGAATTGGACCGGAGATTGTGTCCGCTACCGAGACAGTACTCACGGCGCTCGTCGAACGATTCGGTTTCAAATGTGAATTCGAGCGCGCGCTGATGGGCGGTTGTGCGATCGATGCACACGGGGATTCTCTGCCGGAAGCAACGCTGGCCCTGGCTCGAGCGGCCGATGCTATTTTGCTCGGTGCAGTCGGAGGACCGAAATGGGATAAAGTCGAGCGGGCCATTCGACCTGAGCGCGGTTTGTTGCGTTTGCGCGCGGAACTCGATTTGTTCTGCAACCTGCGTCCCGCAGCCCTGTTTCCGGCGTTGGCCGATGCCTCGACGCTCAAACCAGAGGTCGTATCGGGACTTGATTTGATGATTATCCGCGAGCTGACCAGCGGCATTTACTTCGGTCAGCCGCGCGGAATTGAGGTGCTTGCTGACGGTGTCCGGCGGGGATTCAATACCCTTGAATATCGCGACCATGAAATTGAACGGATCGCCAGACAGGGTTTTGAAATTGCGCGCAAACGGTCCGGACGCCTGTGTTCTGTAGATAAGTCAAACGTATTGGAAGTGACCGAATTGTGGCGCGAGATTGTGCAAGGACTTGCTGGGGAATATCCCGATGTCGAGCTTGAGCATCTCTATGTCGACAACGCCGCGATGCAATTAGTGCGCGCGCCCAAACAGTTTGACGTCATTGTGACAACGAACATGTTCGGGGACATTCTTTCCGATCTTGCTGCAATGTTGACGGGGTCGATCGGGATGCTCCCATCGGCTTCATTGAATGGGCAGGGCAAGGGACTGTTCGAGCCTGTGCACGGTTCTGCGCCTGACATTGCTGGCATGGAGTTGGCAAATCCGTTGGCGACCATTCTGTCCGCCGCAATGATGCTCCGCTATACCTTGGCCGAAGCAGATCTTGCGGACAAAGTGGAGCGTGCAGTGGCGCGTGTTCTTGCCGATGGTGCGCGGACCGCGGACATCGCGGGCACCGCCTCTAGCACGGTGAGCACGGGCGAAATGACCAAGGCCGTCGTCGCAGCACTCGATTAAATTGCAGGTTAGTCAAAACCAAAATGAGTAAGAAATATAACGTTGCTGTTGTTGGAGCGACCGGCGCTGTCGGTGAAACCATGCTGCAGATACTCGAGGAGCGTGGCTTCCCTGTGGCTGATGTTCACGCGGTAGCGAGCTCGCGTTCCGCAGGTTCGCGGGTTGCGTTCGGCACCCGCCAGCTGGTCGTAAAGGATCTCGATAATTTCGATTTCGCAGGCATTGATATCGGTTTGTTCTCGCCCGGAGCTGCGGTGTCCAGGATTCACGCTCCACGGGCTGCGCAGGCGGGTTGTGTTGTCATTGATAACACCTCCGAGTTCCGCTACGACGACGACATCCCTTTGATTGTGCCCGAGGTGAACCCGGATGCGCTGGCAGATTTTCGTTCGCGCAACATCATTGCCAATCCGAACTGTTCAACCATACAGATGGTTGTCGCGCTGAAGCCAATCTACGATGCGGTTGGAATCGAGCGTATTAATGTGTGCACTTATCAGGCGGTTTCCGGTAGCGGTAAAGACGCTATGGAAGAACTGGCCGGACAAACCGCGAGCCTGCTCAACGGTCAGGAAGCAGTCAGCAAGGTTTATCCACGCCAGATCGCCTTCAATTGTCTGCCACAGATCGATGTCTTTCAGGACAACGGCTACACCAAAGAGGAAATGAAGCTCGTTTGGGAAACCCGCAAGATCATTGGCGACGATACGATTGCAGTCAATCCGACCTGCGTGCGGGTGCCCGTTTTCTTCGGGCATTCTGAAGCTGTGCATATTGAAACCCGCTCGCACATCAGTGCTGACGAGGTTCGCTCGCTGCTGGCTGTCGCCCCTGGGGTGACCTTGATTGATCAGCGCGAAGATGGCGGCTATCCGACCGCGGTCAGCGACGCCGCTAACGCCGATCCGGTATTTGTCGGTCGAATTCGTGAAGACATTTCCCACCCGCGCGGAATTGACCTCTGGGTGGTCTCAGACAATGTCCGCAAGGGTGCGGCGTTGAATAGCATCCAAATCGCGGAATTGTTGGTAAAAAGCCATTTATAAGCTATAGTTAGCCACTAATTATAAAGAATATTCGAACGTCTCTTGGGAGGCTCAACGCACACCGTCAATGCTGCGGTACAAGCGCTTGGCCGCTCTACTGATATTCAATAGTAGGCAAACCGATTTTAAGGAATGACGTCATGCTACGGAATCGAGCCGTCGCCCTGATACTCGGCCTAGTTGCGAGTCCGCTGGTAATTGCACTCGGGCTCGGCTCTCTGCATTCAGAATCCGCGTTAAATGAACCCTTCGACGGGCGAATCGAAATTCTCGGTGCTACCGCCGACGACTTTGATGCGCTGAAAGTTGGCCTGGCCGCCCGCGACCAATTCGACCGCGCGGGTATCGCGTTGCATCCGCTGCTCTACAAGCTGAAGTTTGGCGTAGAAGAGAACGAGTCCGGCGATAATTTCATTTCCGTCACGTCAAAAGATCCCATTCGGGAGCCTTATCTAAATTTCCTGGTTGAAATGAATTGGGCGAACGGACGCCTGTTACGCGAGTACACCGTTCTTCTTAATCCATCGCTATACGACGAAAATCGTGGCCGTAGCCAACCCGAAGTCGCTGCCGTAGCCCCCGCAACGCAAAGTCCGTCGGAGCCGCCCGTTGCAGGCACTCCGATCGCTTCGAGTGACAACGCGCGGTCAACCTCTGTGACCGGGCCCTATAGCGCTGGCCGCGAGATTGGGCCAATCGTTGCAACCGATACGCTGTGGTCTATCGCATCCCTGAACCGACCCGACGAAGCGGTCTCGGTACAGCAAATGATGCTGGCTTTGTTGCGCGAGAACCCTGATGCATTCGTTGATGGAAACATTAACTTGCTGCGTCGAGGCGCGATTTTACGACTCCCTGAAGCAGCAAGCATTGGCGGCGTGTCTGCCGAGGCGGCTTTCGAAGAAGCACGCCGACAACATCAAGTGTGGGAACAATACCGTGATCAGGTCACCGCTGAGCCTAGCGCGCAGCTCATCGGGGCCGAAGCCACCCCGCCCGCACGGCCAGCCACACCAACGCCAGTAGCCGACGGCGACGCGCGTCTTGAGCTAGTCGCTCCCCAAGGCGAAGACGGCGGCGCTGCCCCCGGCTCCGGCGCTGGTGAAGATTTACTCACCGAAGCGCTTGATGCGACCACACAAGACAATGCCGAATTGACCGGCAAATTGCTCGAAGCCGAAGAAATCATCGATTTGTTGCAGAGTCAGGTCAATATTCAGGACAGCGAGCTTGCTGCCTTGCAGGCGCGGCTCGCAACACTCGGTGTCGAACTTGGCGACGATACGCTTAGCCAGCGGGCGGGGATAGGCACTGAAGTAGCTGACCGGCAGGCCACCGATGACGGTGCTCAGACGGGCGCAGACGCAGATTCGACAGTAGCTGAACAAGACGATGGAACCGCGATTGAGAGTGACTCTGCCACGCCGGTCGATTCTGACGACACCATGGTCGAAGTCGACGAAGACCAGGACGCGGCCGCTTACGATGAAGTAGACGAAGTTGTTGTTGACTACGTGCCTGCGCCAGAGGCTGCACCCGGATTCCCGGCGAATTTGATTCCTCCCCATCTTGCCGCCGCAGTGCCGGGCGGGGCAATTACGATATTGGGTGTGATCACGCTCCTCATACTCGGGCTATTTGGCGTAATCGTTGGATTTCTGATGCGTCGACGCGGCGCCGGCAAACCCACTCCGGTGGCGAGTGCGTCGCCAGTAGCCGAAGAACAGGACGATGACGAAGACGCGACGATTACCGCCGGGTCGCTTGACGATGGCGCGGAAGCGGTCACCGAAATCGGCGCTTCGGACAAAAGTTTTGACGCCAATGCGACGGTTGAAGCCGAAGCAGCGGACGACGAAGCCATTACCGAGGTTCCGCTTGCGGCAAGCGATGCACCGGTAGACGAAGAGCCCGAGGAAGACCCTCTGGAGGAGATGAATGTCTACCTCGCTTACGAACGGTTCGATCAAGCTGAAGAGCTGTGTAAGCGCGTAATAGGTGAGCATCCAGACCGACACGACTACAAATTGAGGTTGCTCGAGGTCTACTATTCGTCGAACGACCGAGGGGCTTATGAAACCTCTGCGCGTGAATTGTTTGATGTCGTGAGCGAAGGTGACCCGCTGCGCGATAGTGCTGTTGCGATGTGGTCTGAGATGTCACCTGATCGCGCGTTGTTCGAAGAAGGCGGCGACGCGCAAGCGCAGCCCGAGCAAGAGCAGGCGAGCGCTTTTGTTGATATCACGGGTGATGCAGAGCCCGGCGAAGATACCGTTGCGCACGCCCCGGGAGACGATGACGATGTGGATTTCGACCTTTCGGGCGATGACAGCGGCGCCGTAGTCGACTTAACTGCGTCCGAAGATACCGTAGAAGTGGTCCCGGGAAGCGCCTCATCGAAAGCCAGCGACGACGGCGTCCTGGATCTGACCGCTGTTGATGATGGCAGCGCAGTAGATGCTGTGACGGCTGGGGTCGGGGATGACGACGGGATGATTGATCTCACGGCAGGAGCAGGAGAAGACGACCCTGCTACTGGCCCGGCAAGTGACGATACGATCGATTCTACTGTGGCGGACGCTGGCGACGTGCTCGACCTGACAGCAGACACAGATGATGACGAGGTGCTCGATTTAACCGCTACAGCCGGCGAGAACGATGTCCTTGATCTTTCCCTCGGTGATGATGATGGTATTTTCGACCTGACAGCAGGCGAAGATGAGGAGCCGGCTGCCACGGGCGACGACGACGTCCTCGATTTGACCGATGGCGGTGGCGAGGTCGATCTGCTCGAAGTGACCTCAGGAGGCAACACCGATGCAGCAATGGGTTCTGACCTGCTCAACGTTGCCTCAGACAACGACACGGATCTGCTGGATGTCACCAAGACTGGCGATGTGTCGAGCTTCGATGATGCCGATTTACTGAATGTGACCTCACCCGGACTCAGCGGTGACGAAGAATTCTCCGCCGATGAGCCGGAACTCGATGTCAACTTAGAGATAACCGATACCGCGGAGGAGTCGGTGCTCGATTTCGACATTAGTGAAACGGTCGCAACAGCATTTGACGAGGAGACGGCTACAGAACAAACGAATGCTACCGACGGGGACGACATACTTGACCTCACCGGGGGAGGTAGCGCTGAGGACAGTGACGACGCTCTGATGGATTTTGATATCGGGGCTCTGAATGCTGATAGTTCAGACATCGATCCTGAGGCGCCGACTATGGTCGACGGCCGTCTGGAGGCACTCGATGAAGATGCCATTCTCACTGTCGATCTGGATTCGGCGCTGTCCGAAGAGAGCGCTTCTGTGGACTCAGGAGCTGAGCTCGATTTTGATATCACCATGGGTTCTGAAGAGCTGAATAGTGCGCTCGATGTGGTTGAGGAAGACGACGGAGACGGGCGTCTTGAAATAACCATGAGTTCCGCTGACGATGATCCCGTAGACGGAGATGTTGCGCTCCAGGGCGAGGAGCTGGGCGAGATATCACTCGGCCTTGGAGACGACGAAGAGTTCGATTTCGCGCTTGACGGCACTACGGAAATGGACTCCATCGGCGCAGACGAAACGCTTGATATGGGTTCTGTGAGCACACAGGATGGCGGCGAGATTAGCCTCGATACGGACATTGGAACATCGCTCGATGAGCTGGCCGTGCAACTGGAAGAGCGCGGCGGCGACGACGACGCATTTTCGCTGGACCTGGACGGCCTTGAAGTTGACGGGGAAATTGATAGCGAGTTAGACCATCTAGAGACGGTTGCCATGGAACCCGGCGATGATGGCGAAACGGAAGATGCAGACGATAAGACGCTCGTTATGCCGGTATCCAATCCGGTCGAGCGCCAGAGTGACGCTGACGAGGCTGATACTAAACTGAATCTCGCAAAAGCCTACATTGAGCTCGGCGATAGCGACGGCGCGCGCTCGATTCTCGATGAAGTAGCGACGGAAGGTAACGAAATCCAGCAGGCAGAAGCCCAATCTCTGCTCTCGCAACTAACTTAGCGCCGGGTTGGCGCGCTGGATGCCCCCGGCGAGCGAAATAACCCGGGACTCAAATTTCCTGACTTGGCCGCCATGCGCAGGCTCGTCGGGTTAAGCAACGACTTCATCAAATCATGCGCATAGCGATGGGCGTCGAGTACGACGGCAGTGCCTTTCACGGTTGGCAACGCCAGCTCGGGACGCGAACTGTTCAGGGCCAACTCGAAGCCGCACTAAGCAAGATCGCGGACGAGAGTGTCACGGTATGTTGTGCCGGCCGGACAGACGCTGGCGTGCATGCAAGTCAGCAGATTGTCCACTTCGATACGGGAGCAGACCGTAGCGCTCGCTCTTGGGTTCTGGGCTGCAATACAAATATGCCGGCCGACGTCAGCGTGTTGTGGGCGCTTCCGGTTGCCGATCACTTTCATGCCCGCTTTTCTGCATTGAAACGCTCTTACGACTACGTTATTTGCAATCGCCAATCACGTCCTTCTCTGTGGGGCTCGAAGGTCAGCTGGCAACATCAAGCACTCGACCCAAACGTTATGCAGATGGCAGCAGACTTGTTGATTGGTGAACATGATTTTTCTTCGTTTCAAGCCAAAGGCTGTCAGGCGTGGCATCCGGTCCGCACTATTTACGCTTTCGATGTCACGGCGAGTACAGGTTTCGTCGTGCTGAGCATCACTGCGAACGCCTTCCTGCAGCACATGGTGAGAAACCTCGCTGGCGTGCTGATGGATATCGGCATGGGCAAGCACCCACCGGCGTGGGCGGCGCAAGTGCTCAATTTCCGCGACCGTACTCGCGCGAGCGTTACCGCCTCGCCACACGGCTTGTACCTCACGGCCGTACATTACCCCGAAGAGTTTGGCCTACCCATAGCCGATGGTCGTAGACCAGTTCTCCCGTGCTACTCCGGTGTGGCCTTTCCAGGCTAAGTTGACGCCTATCGGTTCTCTGGTTGAGGTGCGATAATTACCGGCCTTCAACGGACTCTAAAGGTGGCTGCGGCGTTGGCACGGGTGCGCATAAAATTTTGCGGGATAACAAATAGCGCCGATGCGCAGGCTGCGGTTAGTTACGGCGCGGATGCTTTGGGTTTCGTTTTCTACGCTAAAAGTCCGCGGCACGTAACACGAGCACAAGCGTCCGCAATTATCGCGGACCTTCCGCCGCTGGTGTCCAAGGTTGGGTTATTCGTTAACGCCGACCCGCGAGAGGTGGAGGACACGATCACTGAAAGTGGTATTGATGTGGTCCAGTTCCACGGTGACGAAACGATGCGACAGTGTCGTGCGTGCTCGCTACCGTGGATTAAGGCAATAAGGGTGCGAAGCCAAGAGGATATCGAACGTGGAGAAGAGCAGTACCCTGGGGCTGCCGCTTTGCTTCTCGACGCGTATGATGCGCAGGCTTTTGGAGGAACCGGCAAAACCTTCGATTGGAGTTCGGTTCCACAGACAATTTCTCGCCCGGTTATCCTCGCCGGTGGACTCACCCCGGACAATGTCGCGTCCGCTATTCATTCGGTGCGGCCCTATGCGGTTGATGTCAGTGGCGGCATCGAGCGTGCCAAGGGTTTAAAGGACCATGACAAGATGCAACGATTTATACGCGAGGTGACAGATTTTGACCGCCAACTCTGAACCGTATTTGAGCGCTTCATTGGGCGACCAAACCGGTTTCCCGGATGCGAACGGGCATTTCGGTCCTTATGGTGGTCGATTCGTCGCCGAAACCTTGATGGGGCCTCTGCTCGAACTGGAAGCTGCGTATCACAAATACATGGGCGACGAGTCGTTTCTGAACGAACTTGACGAAGACTTGCGCCACTACGTCGGGCGCCCGTCCCCTCTCTATCACGCGCGGCGATGGTCACAGGAAATCGGAGGCGCGCAAATTTACCTGAAGCGTGAGGACCTGAATCACACAGGGGCCCACAAAGTGAACAACACTGTGGGCCAGGCACTACTGGCCAAAAGGATGGGGAAACCGCGTGTCATAGCGGAGACCGGTGCGGGACAGCATGGCGTCGCGACCGCGACTGTCGCGGCACGGTTAGGTATGAGTTGTCGCGTCTATATGGGCGCAGACGACATTCAGCGGCAATCGATCAACGTGTTTCGCATGAAACTGCTGGGCGCGGAAGTCGAGGCCGTGAATTCGGGGTCGCGGACTTTGAAAGACGCCCTCAACGAAGCGATGCGAGATTGGGTGGCTAATGTTGATGACACTTTCTACATCATTGGCACAGTTGCAGGCCCCCACCCGTACCCGGCTATGGTCAGGGATTTTCAATCCGTGATCGGCAGGGAAGCACGCATGCAATGTCTGGATCAGGTAGGGCGATTGCCGGACGCGCTAGTGGCCTGCGTCGGCGGAGGCTCGAACGCAATCGGCCTCTTCTATCCTTTTATAAATGATGAGGAGGTCGAGATGATTGGCGTGGAAGCTGGCGGGGAGGGCATTCTTAGTGGCCTCCATGCGGCCCCACTAAGTGCGGGGAGGCCCGGCGTCCTGCACGGTAATCGGACCTACCTGATGCAGGATGAATCCGGGCAAATTGAAGCCACGCATTCGATTTCAGCTGGCCTTGATTATCCTGGCGTCGGGCCCGAACACGCCTGGCTGAAAGATAGTGGCCGGGCCCAGTACGAAACTGTAACGGATGATGAGGCGCTTGAGGCGTTCGCAAGAGTGACTTTGCTGGAAGGTATTATGCCGGCCCTCGAGTCATCTCATGCGCTGGCCTACGCGCAGAAACTTGCGCAATCGATGGCGCAGGACAAGTTCCTCGTCGTCAATCTGTCTGGCCGAGGTGATAAAGACATTCAAACGGTCGCGGCGCTGAACAAAATTACATTGTGATGGCGCCTGGCCTGGTGGGTATTTGTTAATGAGTCGAATCGCGGATTCTTTTGCTGAGTTGTCACGGTCACAACGCAAGGGCCTCATCACGTTTATCACGGCCGGCGATCCTGATCTCGACGCCACGCCGGGATTTATGCACGCACTGGTGCGCGGCGGGGCGGACATTATCGAACTCGGCGTACCATTTTCAGACCCCATGGCAGACGGAGAAACCATCCAGCGAGCCAGCGAGCGCGCGCTGGCGGCCGGCGCCAGTCTTGGTCTAGTCCTGGACTGCGTTGCCAACTTCCGCGCCCAGGATAAAACCACTCCAGTGGTATTGATGGGCTATCTGAACCCCATCGAACGGATGGGCTCAAAAACGTTCGCCCAAGCTGCACATAAAGCGGGCGTGGATGGCTTATTAGTTGTTGATGCGCCGCCGGAAGAGGCCCTCGAATTAAACCGGGAAGTCACCCGGATGGGGCTGGATCAGATTTTCCTGGTCGCGCCCAATTCCTCAGAAAGTCGAATCGCGCGGGTATGTGAACTAGCATCAGGATTCGTGTACTTTGTTGCAGTTAAAGGCGTAACTGGCGGTAAAGCTGCGGCGGTCGGTGACGTTCAGCAGCTTATCGAGACCACGCGTGCAATGGCTGACCTGCCAGTTGGAATCGGCTTCGGTATACGCACGCCGGAAGCTGCGGCTCGTGCGGCTGCCATCGCGGACGCCATTATTGTCGGCAGTGCGCTGGTCGAACTTATTGAGTCCAACGCAGGCAGCGAAACCGGCGCGAGCGCGATCGAAACCTTTACCGCGTCACTGCGCGAAGCCATCGATGCCTAGCCGACCCGGCATTATCTCGAGCACAGGATCCTTGCATTGAATTGGTTTAAGAAACTTCTGCCAACCAGCATACGTACTGATGGCGCGACCAAACGTTCGATCCCTGAGGGGCTATGGACGAGTTGTTCAGAGTGTAAAGCCGTACTCTATCGTGCAGAGTTGGAGCGCAACTACGACGTGTGCATCAAATGCGGTCATCACATGCGTATCGATGCGCGACGCCGCCTCGCTAAATTCCTGGACGATGGCAGTGAGGAGGAATTTGCGACTGAAGTTACGCCGCTTGATTTTTTGAAGTTCAAGGACAGCAAGCGCTATCGTGACCGAATTACCAGCGCCCAGAAAACGACCCAGGAAACTGATGCGCTCGTCGTCATGCAAGGCACGGTGGATGGCATGCCCGTGGTCGCCGCAGCTTTCGAGTTCGGTTTTCTTGGCGGGTCGATGGGCTCAGTTGTTGGCGAACGTTTCGTGCGGGCTGTCGGGCGGTGCCTTGAGGCACGCCTGCCTTTTGTATGTTTTTGCGCCAGCGGTGGTGCGCGCATGCAGGAAGCACTGGTCTCCCTGATGCAAATGGCGAAAACCAGTTCTGCAATCGCGCAGATGCGCGAACAGCATTTGCCCTATATCGTGGTGTTGACCGATCCGACCATGGGCGGTGTATCGGCCAGTCTCGGCTCGCTCGGCGATGTGATCATTGCCGAACCGGGTGCGTTGATCGGATTCGCAGGCCCGCGCGTCATCGAACAAACCGTCCGGCAAGTTTTACCCGAGGGTTTCCAGCGCAGTGAGTTTCTTCTCGAGCACGGTGCCGTCGACATGATCGTCGACCGCCGCGAAATGGCGAGCACGATTAGTTCTTTGCTTGGCGTGCTGGCACACCGACCAGCGCGCGCCGCAGCCACCGCAGAGCTCGTCGCAAGTGGCGACGACGAGTGAGTTGAGCAGGACAGACTCTTGGTAACTCGGGAAGCGGAAATCGTGACATATCATGAAGACGCTGTACCGCGCGCTGATTCGCCGCTGCGTGAGTGGTTGGACTGGCTTGAGTCGGGTTCCGGAAAGACGATTGACCTTGGGCTTGAGCGCTGCCGAACGGTTGCTGCAAAGCTCGACCTTACCAGGCCCGCGCCGACCGTAGTCACCGTTGCCGGTACCAACGGTAAAGGCTCGAGTGTTGCTTTGTTACAGGCAATTTGGCTCGCCGCCGGCTATCGGGTCGGCGCCTACACTTCACCCCACTTGAGTAACTACAACGAACGCATGCACATCGGTGGTCTGGCGCTCGACGATCGATCAATTTGCGCGGCGTTCGCCTCGGTTGAGCAGGCGCGGGGCGATGTTGCGCTGACGTATTTCGAGTTCGCGACTTTAGCTGCACTACTACTGTTCGAACATGCCGAACTTGATGTCGCGATCCTGGAGGTCGGTTTAGGCGGGCGTTTGGATGCAGTTAATATCGTCGATTCGGACGTTGCCTTGATTGCTGCTATTGGCCTGGACCACGAAGACTGGCTAGGAGAAACACGTGAACAGATTGGCAGCGAAAAGGCAGGGATCATGCGCGCTTCCCGCCCGGTGGTTTGCTCGGATCACGCCGCACCAGATTCGATCTCGCATACTGCGCGAACCCTTGGTGCTGATTTGCACCTGCTTGGCGTCGAGTACGCCTACGAGCAGGACGGCGAATGTTGGACCTGGTGGTCGCAAGACGAGATCTACGCCGGTCTCCCGCTCCCGGCGCTGAATGGGACGCATCAATTGCGCAACGCTGCCGGGGTCCTGAAAGTCGTGCGCCTGCTTGCCGCGCGCCATCCTGTAGAGGAAGCCCATCTGCATGCCGGGCTGCGCGATGTTGCTTTACTTGGGCGCTTTCATTGTGTGAGCAACCGTTACGAATATGTCATGGACGTCGCACACAATCCGCAAGCGGCTGAAATATTCGTCGCGACGCTGAATTCCATGCCGAACGCGCCTCGCACACACGCTATTATCGGCATGCTCAATACGAAGAATCACCGCGAGTACCTACGCCCCTTGCTCGGCAAGATAGATAGCTGGCACTTTGCCGACCTGCCGGCGGCAAACGGGGCGCCAGCAAAAACATTGCGTGAGTGCTTGGCGACCCTCGAGCGTGGCGCCGAAGTTAACGCATACGCTTCGGTGGAACAGGCTCATGCTGGCGTACTTGCGAGCGCCGATAGCGGCGATAGAATCTTGGCCATCGGTTCTTGTCTCACCGTTGGTGAGATGCTGCGCGTACTCGATACTCAACTGAAGGAACTTGACTAGTGGACCGCCAACTTAGGCAACGTGTTGTCGGTGCGGCGGTGCTGGTGATGGTTGGGGTGATCTTCATTCCTCTTTTTCTGGACAATTCTTCGGTTGAACGTGAGTTGCCGGAAGTTCCTTCGATTCCGCCGCTGCCACAAACGAACTTCTCATCGCGGGTCGTACCACTGAGCGAATCCGACATTGACGCGTTGGAGCAACGCAGCCGTGCGAATGTGACGCCGCCGCGACCACCGGAATCAGTTCCAGAGCCAGCACCGCTCAACAGCGACACAGACGTTACGAAAGCCCAAAGCGCAGCAATGGCCACCGACAGCACGCCAGCCGCGGAGCCGTCCATGGAAAAAATCACCGTGCCATCACCGCGCGCGGGCGTGGCGGCATGGACTGTGCAACTCGGCAGTTTCGCAAACGACGCGAACGCCAAACGTTTGATCGAAAAACTTCGAGCGGACGGTTATCCCGCGTACCTGCAGCGGCAGGCGGGGGCAGACGCCACCGAATTTAAGGTCCGCGTCGGCCCGCAGATTCGGCGCGACGAGGCCGAAAAAGTTTTGCTACAGCTGCAGCAGAAATTTGCCCTTAAGGGCATGTTACTGCGCTATCAATAACGCTCTCATCGCAACAACGCTACAGCGGCATAACTCATGATGCTACACTCGCGGGCGTCTCAGGCAGCGGACTCGCCATGAACTGGGCCGACATCACGATCGCCTGCATTATCCTGATATCCGTGCTAATCAGCGTGTTTAGAGGTTTCGTTCGCGAGGTCTTGTCGCTACTGGCGTGGGTGGCCGCATTTTGGGTGGCGTCGACCTTCGGCGCTAGCGCCAGTGTCTTGCTGGAACCCTACATTACTATCCCTACCGCGCGCATCGTTTTGGCGTTTATAGGCGTGCTAATCCTTACCTTGATGGCTGCCGGATTAGTTAACCATCTTATTAGTCAATTTATGGAGAAGACCGGACTAAGTGGTACTGATCGTATGCTCGGTGCTTTGTTCGGCCTGGCGCGCGGGGCTGCGATCGTCATTATTGCAGTGCTCGCTGCGGGATTAACCACTATTCCCGGCGAGGCGTGGTGGCAAACTTCACAACTATTGGCGCCATTCGAAACGGCGGCCTTGTATGTTCTCAACTGGATTCCGCCGGATTTGGCGAAATACTTCAGCTTCTAAAACGGGTCGCCCATCGTGTGTGGAATTATAGGAATCGCTGCCAAATCGTCGGTCAATCAGTTGATCTCCGATGGCCTGACTGTACTCCAGCATCGCGGCCAGGACGCAGCGGGAATTGCAACGTACGACAACGGCCGACTTTTTTTGCGCAAATCAAATGGTTTGGTGCGCGACGTGTTTCACACTCGGCACATGCTCAACCTGCGCGGACGAATGGGGATCGGCCACGTGCGCTATCCGACGGCCGGGGTTTCCTCGAACGCCGAAGCGCAGCCGTTCTACGTTAATTCTCCGTACGGCATCACCCTTGCGCATAACGGCAACCTGACTAATTCAGCACAGCTGAAACAGGAATTGTTTGAAGACGAACTACGACATATCAACACCGAATCCGATTCCGAAGTGCTCCTGAATGTTTTCGCCCACGAGTTGCAACGGCTAGGTAAATTGCGCATCGACGCGAACGATATCTTCTCTGCAGTGCGGCGCGTCTATGCACGTTGCAGCGGTGGCTTTGCGGTCGTGGCGATGATTACCGGCGTTGGAATTGTCGCCTTTCGAGACAGTTACGGGATTCGACCCATCGTCTTCGGAAAGCGTAGTACCGCTGATGGCGACGAATACATGGTCGCTTCCGAATCTGTCGCGGTCGATGCACTTGGCTTCGAGTTGGTTCGCGATATCGCTCCGGGTGAAGTTATATTCATTAGTAAGGAAGGGCAGCTTCACACTCAGCAGTGCGCGGAAAGTAAACCATTTTCCCCGTGCATATTTGAGCATGTTTACTTTGCTCGTCCCGACTCGATTATTGACGGCATATCCGTGCATAAAGCGCGCATGCGAATGGGCGAAACCCTGGCAGCGAAGATCGCACAGGAATGGCAACACCACGAGATCGATGTCGTCATTCCGATTCCTGATACGGCGCGTACTGCCGCTCTGGAGCTATCTAACGCGTTAGATGTTAAGTATCGCGAAGGGTTCATCAAAAACCGCTATATCCCGCGCACATTCATCATGCCCGGGCAGGCCTTGCGGCGTAAATCAGTGCGTCAAAAGTTAAACGCAATTGATCTCGAATTCGAGGGCAAGAATGTTCTCCTCGTCGACGATTCAATTGTCAGAGGCACGACGTCCGGACAGATTATCGAAATGGCGCGCGAGGCCGGGGCGAAGAAGGTCTATTTCGCCTCAGCCGCGCCGCCGGTCAGATACCCGAACGTCTACGGTATCGATATGCCAACCAGTTCAGAGCTTATTGCCTGCAATCGCTCGGTCGAAGAAATTTGTAAGGAAATTGGTGCGGACGACCTGATTTACCAGGATCTCGATGATCTCGTTGAGGCGGCCCGGCGGGGGAACGAATCGATCACCGCGTTCGAACAATCCTGCTTCAGCGGTCAGTATGTCACTGGCGACGTCAGCGAAGTTTACCTGAAACGCATCAGTAGCCTGCGCGCCGATGACGCCAGGGAAGGACACCTCGCAAACGATGATTCGGAGGGAGAGATCTACACCTCCGATGAAGTGTCCATCGACATCTGAAAACGCGACCGCATTTTATTTAGCCACACAGCCCAGCCACCAAGGCCGTCCACACTTGCCAGACAGCCAACCTCAGCATTGCTGATACGAGGCACGGATCAGATCTATTAGCACCAAACCGCTACCGACTAGTTGTGGGGTTATCGAAATCGTTGACACGTCGGTTCGCGATAGCTAACCTGCGCGATGTTGAAACGCGCCGATTTGAATTCAGCTTGCGGGCGCTATAAAAAAACGGCTAAAGCGATCCAAACCTGCTTTGGATCCTCCAATCGCGGGTTTTTTTTCGACCGCCGCAAGCTATTAGCACACGACTGTGGTTGAGAAATGCGATGACGGACATACCCGAAGAACTGGCCCTTGCCACCCTGGCATGTCGGGCAGGCCAATATCAGACAAGCGAACTGGAGCAGAGCGAAGCGCTGTTTCTGAGCTCAAGTTTTTGCTTTGAGTCAGCAGCTCAGGCTGCGGCTCGATTTTCGGGTGACGAAGAGGGCAACGTTTACAGTCGCTTCACCAATCCGACCGTGCGTGGCTTCGAGCAACGCCTGGCGGCGATGGAAGGTGGCGAACGAGCGATCGGCACATCGTCGGGGATGAGTGCAATTCTGAGTCTGGTGATGGCGACTCTGGTGAGCGGTGACGAGATCGTTGCTTCGCGCAGCGTTTTTGGTACGACGGTGAATTTGTTCAAGAACGTATTGAGTAAGTTTGGCATCGTCACAACACTCGTTGATATGACCAATCTGGATGCCTGGGAACGCGCCATGACATCACGCACCCGGATGTTGTTTCTGGAAACGCCGTCAAATCCGCTGACCGACGTCGCGGACCTGCAGGCTCTCGCTGATCTGGCCCATCAGCATGGGGCTCAGCTGGTCGTCGACAACTGTTTTTGTACTCCGGTACTGCAACGGCCCTTGGAATTCGGAGCCGATGTCGTCGTGCACTCCGCAACGAAATACCTCGACGGGCAGGGACGCTGCCTCGGTGGCGCACTGGTCGGTAGCAGTGCGCTGATGGAAGAGCGATTGGTTCCTTTTTTGCGCAGTGCTGGGCCGACAATGAGTCCATTCAATGCGTGGGTTTTTCTAAAGGGGCTGGAAACCCTGCAAATCCGCATGGAAAGGCATAGCCGCTCGGCCACAGTCGTCGCTCGTTGGCTGGATGAGCACCCGGCAGTGCGGCGGGTTTATTATCCAGGGCTCGAGTCGCATCCCCAATACGCGCTGGCGCGCGCGCAGCAAAGCGATTTCGGCGGCATTGTCAGTTTTGACGTTGCCGACCGCGCTGCCGCATGGAGAATCGTTGATAACCTGCGTCTGTTCTCAATTACGGCCAATCTGGGCGATGCGAAAAGTATCGTGACGCATCCGGCAACCACCACGCACGGGCGTCTGAGCGCTGAAGATCGCGAAAGCATGAATGTTGGCGAAGGGCTTCTGCGGCTCTCGGTCGGGCTGGAGGATCCGAATGATCTGCTCTGCGATATCGAGCAGGCGATCGGGTAGGAGTTATTGGTGCGCGTTTGTCCAAACAGGGCGAACATGCGTGCCGCACTCTGGCAGAACCCGAACGCCGAGCACAGCGGTCTGCGGCGCTACCATAGCCGCCACGCGAGTGGCACAATGCGCGGTTGTTGAATTTAATCCATGCGGAGGTCCACGTGACTATAAAAGTTGGTGAAAAAATGCCTGAAGGTGCATTCGGTGTCATGACGGCAGAGGGTCCCGGCGGCGTGACCAGCGACGAGCTGTTCAAAGGCAAAAAGGTCGTTTTGTTTGCAGTACCTGGCGCGTTTACACCAGCCTGCTCCGCCAAGCACCTGCCGGGCTTTATCGAGAACGCAGATGCCCTTAAAGGGAAAGGCGTCGACACCATTGCCTGTTTGTCGGTCAATGACGTGTTTGTCATGGGAGCGTGGGCTAAAGATCAGGGCGCTGGTGATAAGGTCACGCTGCTTGCCGATGGTAACGCCGCTTACGCTCAGGCCCTCGGACTTGAGCTCGATGCCAGCGGCTTCGGCATGGGCACTCGCGCGTCACGTTTTGCAATCGTCGTCGACGACGGCGTCGTGTCGCAGTTGCACTGCGAAGCAGCAGCTTCAGACGTCAAAGAAAGTTCTGCCGAGAACATCCTCAGCAACTTGTAGGCGTCACTTCAACCGGTGACTATCGGGTCGGCGTATATCGTCGGCCTGATAATCCAGCATGACCACTGCGGACGACAAGATGGCGGAGCCCGAAGAACCAGTCCGACATATGTCGAGCGAAGAATTCCGGCGTGCCGGCTACGCTGTTATCGATTGGTTGGCAGACTACGCAGAACGGGTTGCCGACCTCCCCGTTATGCCGACTACCGAGCCCGGCGATATCCGCGCGCAGCTTCCACTCTCAGCGCCCCTTGTCGGTGAATCGTTCGATGCCATTCTGAACGACGTCAGCGACGTCCTGGTCCCGGGTTTAATGCACTGGCAGTCACCGAATTTCTTCGGCTATTTCCCTGCTAACACCTCCCCCCCATCAATTCTTGGCGACCTTCTCTGTGCCGGATTAGGTGTACAGGGCATGTTGTGGCAAACCAGCCCAGCGTGTACCGAACTCGAAACCCATGTGCTGGACTGGTTGGTCGACATGCTCGGACTACCGGCGCGGTTTCGGTCCGACGGACTCGGCGGTGGGGTCCTTCAGGATTCGGCGTCAAGTGCCACCCTGTGCGCGCTACTCGCGGCACGTGAGCGCGCGACTGATTATCGCGCGCGTGAAGTCGGCACGGATGCGGATCTGATCGCCTATTGTTCTGAAGAAACTCATTCGTCACTGGAGAAGGCCGCCGCAATTTCAGGCCTTGGGCGGCAACGACTGCGTAAAATTCCGACGGATCAGAATTCGGCGCTTGAGGTAACCGCATTGCGCATAGCCATCGAGGCCGATATTGATGCTGGCCTGCGGCCGTTTTTTGTTTGCGCCTCGGTCGGGACAACGTCTTCGCTGGCCGTGGACCCGGTGGCGAAAATATCAGAAATCACCAGAGTCCACGGGATGTGGTTACACGTCGACGCCGCGATGGCCGGGACGGCGACGCTGTGTCCGGAATTTCGCCACCTCAACGACGGTCTCGAACATGCGGACAGTTACTGTTTCAACCCACATAAGTGGATGCTGACGAATTTCGATTGTGATTGTTTTTTCGTGGCCGATCGCGAGCCGCTGGTGCGGGCGCTATCGGTCATGCCCGAGTATTTGCGCAACAGCGTGACCGACCGCGGTGCAGCAATCGACTACCGCGATTGGCAAGTTCCGCTTGGACGACGCTTTCGCGCTTTAAAGTTATGGTGCGTAATTCGCAGCTATGGCGTTTCAGGATTACAGCAACTCGTACGCAACCACGTCGCCCTGGCCAGCGAGTTTGCGCGCTGGATTGAAGATGACCCGAATTTCGAGCTCGCGCGGCCGCGTTCGCTTAACCTTGTTTGTTTTCGCGCAATCGGTGACGACGCCCGTAACCGCGCTTTGCTTGAGAGTCTCAATCGTTCCGGGCGCCTGTTCATGAGTCACACGCTCATCGACGGCCGATTTACGCTGCGCCTTTGTATAGGCCAAACGTATACAACACGTGACCATGTCGAGGCGGCGTGGCAGGCTATTCGCCAGGCTTGAGGAACGTGCCTGGATTTCAGGAAGTCGTCTGCGCGCTACAGGATATTTCGGTGCGCAGGCATAAACCCATCGATGCTGCGGCGGTGAGCTGTCACGCTTGCGCAGCGTCACAGTCGCGCGGTTGGCTGGCCGTGCCAAACCCTTTCCGGAGCATGTTGATGTCACGATCATTATTAGTCCTATTTTTTCTGCTCAGCACTGCCTGTGCGTTGAGTGCCGCAGAGAAGGCGCCAGACAGCAATCGAGTGAGTTTCAGGGTCACTGCTAATGCTGAAGTCGATAGTGACTTGCTAGTGGTGCGGCTTTTTGTCCAACATCAGGCGCGCCAGCAAGCGCAGGCTGCGAACCAGGTCAATAAGGACATGTCCTGGGGCCTGGCGGAAATTGCCAAGCATTCAGTGGTGAAGGCACAAACGCTTGATTACCGCACGAATCCGGTTTACGACAAACGCAAGATTACCGCCTGGCAGACCCGTCAATCGCTACGCATGGAAAGCGCTGATCATGAGGCACTAAGCGCTTTGCTCGGCGTTCTGCAGCAACGCCTCGGGGTCGAATCGGTCGCCTATGAAGTCTCGACAGCTGTTCGAGAGACGGTCGAGAAAGAGCTGATTCACACCGCTATTGAACGCTTCAGAACTCGCGCCGCGAGTGTTACCGCGGCGTTTCAGCGCTCGCACTACAATCTCGTCAACATCAATATCGGTACTGCCGGCGGCCAACCGCCGGGCGTCGTTTACAGCGGACGAGCCATGGCCATGAAGGCTGAGGTAGCTGCGCCAACCCTCGATGCAGGCCAGCAAACACTGTCCGTGTCCATTAATGGCACTATCGAATTGGCGTCACAATAGCGCCGACATCACGCTGTCTGCGGGAACGCAAGGATCAAATTCAAATGCGTGCTGACGGCGAATTAACGGGAGTCAGTAGCGCGCTTCTGGTACCGAGCAGAAAGTTGCTATGAGTAGAGCGAGGCACTCGGGAAGCAAGTGAAAACCTTATTGTGAAACGGGTTCTCGACTACTGCGCAGAGCGCCTCGAGCAATATCGTTTGCATCTTGGTTCCTCGCAGGCCAATGGATTTCTTGCGCTCCTCGGGCTTCTCAGCGGCGTCGCCGCAGGGTTGATGATTATCGCGTTCCGGGCTTGTGCGAATCTGATTCAGCACACCTATATGCCCGATCTCCCGAACGAGGCCTTTGAGATTCTGGACCCGGCGATGCATTTCGCTGTCCCGGTTATTGGAGCCGTCGTACTTGCACTCGCGTACTGGTTGATACCCGCGTCCGCGCGGGTCGTAGGCGTGGTGCATGTGCTGGAGCGCCTGCACTACCATCAGGGTCACATGCCATTGCGCAATCTCCTTGTGCAATTTTTCGGCGGCGCCGCGGCGCTCGCCAGCGGTCATTCCGTCGGCCGAGAAGGCCCCAGTGTGCATATCGGCGCGGCCATCGCCGCATTACTCGGGCAGCGTCTGCAGTTGCCCAATAACAGCATTCGAACTCTCGTTGCCTGCGGTACGGCAGCGGCTATTGCCGCGTCGTTCAACACCCCCCTGGCCGGTGTGGTATTTGCCATGGAAGTGATCATGGTCGAATACACCATCGCCGGCTTCGTCCCGGTCATCCTCGCTGCCGTCGCGGCCACGGCACTAACCCGAGAGGCATTCGGCGCGGACACGACTTTTCTGGTGCCGTTGCTGGGTCTGGCCTCGCAATGGGAACTGGCCTACATCACCGTGATGGGTGTTACCGTCGGGACCCTGTCCGCTGCGTTCGTGAAATCGGTTCGCTGGCTCTCCACTCGCATCGCTGACTTGCACCTCGGGGTGAAATTTATCGGCGCCGGCTGCGCGACCGGCGCGCTCGCTTTGCTCGCACCACAAGTGTTGGGCCTGGGTTACGACACCGTCAGCGCCACGCTGGCGGGCCAGTGTGGTCTGGCAGCACTTGCAGTCATTTTTGACGCGAAATTTGCTGCTACCGTGGTATGCATTTCGGCGCGTATTCCCGGCGGATTGATTGGTCCGACGGTGTTGCTCGGTTGCCTGGCTGGCGGCGTCTACGCAGACCTCATCCACGCATTACCCGGGGTTGGGTCGGAGTCGGCGATTTATGTCATGTTGGGTATGGCAGCGATGATGGCCGCTGTATTGCAGGCACCGTTGGCCGCCCTGTTAGCGCTGCTCGAGATGACCGGCAATCCCCACATCATCATGCCGGCGATGCCGGCGATGCTGGCGGTGGTTGCAGCTGCGCTGACTGCGCGTATCGGATTTAAGCAAGAGTCCGTCTTTACCCATTTGATGCGCGATAGCGGGCTGGATTATCGCCATGATTCGGTTTCCCAAGGACTACGGCGGATCGGGGTAGCCGCGGTGATGAATCGCAGTTTCGAGACTTGTGCGCGCAGCCTGCCCATCGCGACGACTCGAGAAATTCTCCTGCGTGGACCGCAGTGGCTGGTCATCGAAGGTGAGACAGAACGCCCGCAGCTACTCCTTGCAGCCGACCTGGCGCGCTATTATGAGAATCATCCCGGCACCGACAGTGACATCGATTTGTTGGCTATTCCTGCTGAACGCTGTGAACTGAAGCCCGTACATTTGCAGGCCACGCTGTTCGAGGCCAGATCGATTATGGTCAATGAAGGCGTCGAGGCGCTTTATGTAAGACGGCCACTAGCGCCGCTGACATTTCGCACCTTCGGCGTCATACGTCGCGCCGATGTCGAGGCGGGGTACTCACTTAGCAGCTGAGACGGCTCAGACCCGCTCTCCGGCATTGAGAATCGCAGGCGGTTCTGGTAGCTTCGTCCGCACTTGAATGGCTTTTCCGCCACGGCGCCCGCAAGCCTGAAGCCATGCGCCTGAAACCAGAAATAAATACTGCATGACCCGTTATATATTCGTTACCGGGGGCGTCGTTTCTTCGCTTGGGAAGGGCATCGCCGCCGCGTCTTTGGGCGCTATCCTCGAAGCCCGTGGCCTCGAGGTCGCGATGGTCAAACTCGACCCCTACATTAACGTCGATCCGGGCACGATGAGCCCGTTTCAGCACGGCGAGGTTTTCGTCACTGAAGACGGCGCGGAAACTGATCTCGATCTGGGCCACTATGAGCGTTTCGTGCGCTGCCGGACTTCGGCCAACAGTAACTACACAACCGGCCGAATTTATGCCAACGTGATCCGCAAGGAGCGCCAGGGTGAATATCTTGGCGCCACGGTTCAGGTTATCCCGCACATCACCGACGAAATCATTCGCGGTATCAAGCAAGGTGCACGCGAGGCCGAGATCGCGATGGTCGAGATTGGCGGTACCGTCGGCGATATCGAGTCACTGCCGTTTCTGGAAGCGATTCGCCAAATGCGGGTTGAACTCGGCAGCCAGAATACCCTTTATATCCATTTGACCCTGGTCCCCTACATCGGCTCGGCCGGTGAAATGAAGACCAAACCGACCCAGCACTCGGTGAAAGAACTGCGCTCAATTGGCATTCAGCCAGACATCCTGTTGTGCCGTGCCGACCGCATTTTACCGCCCGCCGAACGTCGCAAGATTGCCCTTTTTACTAACGTTGAAGAGCGCGCGGTGATCAGCGCCCTGGATGCGGACACGATCTACAAAATTCCCATGATGTTGCACATGGAAGGTCTCGACGACATTGTGGTCGAAAAGTTGGGCTTGCAGGTTCCACAAGCAAATCTTGAGCAATGGTATGAGGTCGTGCGCGCCCTCGAGGAGCCGGAGCACACGGTCGATATTGCAATGGTTGGCAAATACGTCGACCTGACCGAATCCTACAAATCGCTTTCCGAAGCACTCACGCATGCCGGGATTCATACCCGTACACGGGTCAAAATTCATTACGTCGATTCAGAGTTACTGGAAACCGAAGGGCTTTCCGCGCTCGACGGCATGCATGCCATTCTGGTCCCGGGTGGTTTCGGGGAACGCGGTATTGAGGGTAAGGTTTTGGCGGTCCAATACGCCCGCGAACATCTTGTGCCGTATCTCGGCATTTGCCTCGGTATGCAGGCTGCCGTCATTGAGTTCGCGCGCAATATGGCGAGCCTCGCGGGCGCGCACAGTACGGAGTTCGATCCTGCCACTCCGCATCCGGTTATCGCTTTGATCACAGAGTGGAAAACCGCTGAGGGATCGATCGAGAACCGCGCTGCTGACGGCGACGTCGGTGGCACCATGCGACTCGGCGGCCAACCATGCAAGCTGGCGCCGGACAGCTACGTAGCACGAGCTTACGGCACTGACTTGATCAACGAACGGCACCGCCATCGCTACGAGTTCAACAACACGTTCATGATGGAACTTGAGGCGGCCGGACTGCGCATCGCCGGGCGGTCAATCGACGGCAACCTTGTTGAGATCGTTGAAATACCCAGACATCCGTGGTTTGTCGGGTGCCAATTTCATCCGGAATTCACATCCACTCCACGCGATGGACATCCCTTGTTCACTGCGTTTATCAGCGCCGCACTGACCTACAAAACTGCGAGTAGTGCCGAGGCAATTGATGCGATTGTGTGACTTTGAGGTTGGGGCAAGCGAAGGATTATTTCTGATCGCAGGCCCCTGTGTGGTTGAGAGCGAAAGCCTGGTCCTGGAAATTGCCGAAGCTCTGAAGAATATGACAGCGGCGCTCGACGTGCCGTTTATCTTCAAAGCTTCTTACGACAAAGCCAACCGTACTTCACACAAGAGTTTTCGTGGCCCTGGAATCGAAGCCGGATTGCGCATTCTCGAGCGCGTGCGCAACGAACTCGGTGTGCCTGTCCTCACCGACGTGCACGAGGATTCACCGCTTGACGAGGTCGCAGCTGTCGTTGATGTTTTGCAGACGCCTGCTTTTCTCTGCCGTCAGACTAACTACATCCAGAATGTTGCGCGCCAGGGCAAGCCCGTCAATATCAAAAAAGCGCAGTTTCTTGCGCCGTGGGATATGCACAACGTCGTCGAAAAGGCACGCGCCACCGGCAACGACAACATCATGGTGTGCGAGCGTGGAACAAGTTTCGGGTACAACTACCTGGTTTCTGATATGCGCGGCCTGGTGACGATGCGTGAAACAGGCTGCCCAGTGGTATTTGACGCGACCCATTCGGTACAGCTCCCGGGCGGGCAGGGGCAGGCATCCGGCGGCGAGCGCGAATTTGTTCCGGCTCTGGCACGCGCGGCCGTGGCCGTCGGCGTCGCCGGCGTATTTCTCGAGACCCATCCTGAGCCGGACAAGGCCCTCAGCGATGGCCCTAATTCATTGGCGCTGGCGGACATGCCGGCCTTGTTGGAAACACTGAAGGCGCTCGATAGTTTGGTCAAGCGCGCCGGCTAAGACAGACACTGGAATTCCACTAACTATGGCAAAAATAGCGAGCATCAGCGCGCTCGAAATCATCGATTCGCGCGGTAACCCGACAGTCCGTGCGCAAGTCGTTACCGATAACGGCAAGAGCGGGGTCGCAGCCGTGCCGTCCGGGGCATCGACTGGTGAACGCGAGGCGCTTGAGATGCGCGACGGCGATGCGAATCGCTACCTGGGCAAAGGGGTGTTGAGTGCGGTCGCCAAAGTTGACGGTCCGATCGCCGGCGCCTTATGCGGACACGATGTCACCGATCAGCGTGGTATCGACCAGGTCATGCTGGAGCTTGATGGCACGCCGCATAAAGCAAACCTCGGCGCCAATGCGACCCTGGCGGTGTCCATGGCATGTGCGCATGCAGCAGCAGATGTCCAAGGCAAGCCGTTGTTCCAGTCATTGCGGGACAGCGATGAGTACCTTATGCCGGTACCGATGATGAATGTCATCAACGGCGGTGCGCATGCTAACAACAGCGTCGATCTGCAGGAATTTATGATTTTACCGGTCGGTGCGCCGACGTTCTGCGAGGCCGTGCGATACGGGGCCGAATGTTTCCACGCGCTTAAGGGTTTGCTGCACGCCGAAGGCGCCAGCACTGCGGTTGGTGACGAAGGTGGGTTCGCGCCAGATCTCGAATCCAACGAAGCGGCGCTCGAACTCATCGCTCGCGCTGTTGAGAAGGCCGGCTACCGGCTCGGCGAGGATATTGTTCTGGGTTTAGATGTTGCGAGCTCCGAGTTTTATCATGATGGCGAATACGACCTCGCATCGGAAGGGCGCAAACTGGACGCGAGCGCCATGGCGGACATGCTCAAAGACTGGTCGGAGCGCTATCCCATTCTGACCATCGAAGATGGTATGGATCAGAATGACTGGGCGGGCTGGCGTGAGCTGACTGAAAAGATCGGCAGCAAAGTCCAGCTCGTTGGTGATGATCTGTTTGTTACCGATGTTGCGACGCTGCAACGGGGTATCGACACGCAGGTGGCGAATTCGATTTTAATTAAAGTCAATCAAATCGGCACGCTCAGCGAAACGTTTGCGGCGATAGAGTTGGCCCGCACTGCGAGTTACACCGCAGTCGTCTCGCACCGGTCTGGCGAAACCGAAGACGCGACAATTGCTGATATAGCATGCGCCTATTCGACTGGTCAGATTAAGACGGGCTCCATGTCACGCTCCGACCGGGTGGCTAAATACAATCGCCTGTTGGTCATCGAGCAGCTGCTGGGTTCGCGGGCGGTATACCCGGGGCGCTCGGCGTTCTATAACCTCGGCATGTGATGTCTGCATTGTGCGCGTATTCATCGCGCTTCTGATTGCGATAACGATTTATCTGCAATACGCCCTGTGGTTTCAACGTGGCGGTGTTCCAGACGTCGAAAAATTACGCGCCGCAGTCGCTGAACAACAGGCGCAGATTCAGCTATTGCGCGAGCGCAACCAGAGTCTCGCTGCGGAAGTCATCGATCTGAAACAGGGCTTGGAAGCGATTGAGGAACGGGCGCGCAGCGATATGGGGATGATTAAGGAAGATGAGATATTTTTCCGTACCAACCAGCCCCGCACAGATGAGCCTCAGGCACCTGATGATTGAGCACCCGGGACGTAGAATGGGAAAGCCCCCGCGATGACCGTCAGTACACCAGCCGCTAAGGTTTTCGCGGTCGTTCCTGCTGCCGGCGTCGGCAAACGCATGGGTGCAGCAATGCCCAAGCAGTATCTTCAGATTGCCGGGAAAAGTGTTCTCGAACACACGGTAGAACGCCTCGCCCGGTATGCCCGCATTCAGCAGGTTGTGATCGCGGTTGCCCCGGACGACGAAATTTTCACTGCACTGCGTGCCTCGCTGCCGGACAACTGCGTCGCGGTAACCGGCGGTGCGGAGCGCTGCCATTCAGTACTCGCGGGCCTGGACTACCTGTCCGATTCAGCCGACGCTCGCGATTGGGTTTTGGTGCACGACGCTGCCCGTCCGTGTCTGAGAAGCGCAGACATTGATCGTATGCTGGAGGAACTAGCGGACAGCGAGGTTGGCGGTATTCTCGCAGTGCCAGTTCGCGATACTTTGAAGTTTTGTGGCAGCGGAAGCACGGTCGAGCGGACCGTCGATCGACGCTCGCTGTGGCACGCTTTGACGCCGCAGATGTTTCGGCTAGGGCTTCTTAAAGAGGCTATCGAGACGGCACTGCGGGCCGGACGAATCGTTACCGACGAAGCGCAGGCAGTCGAATTACAGGGTCATGCACCGCGCGTTGTTGCTGGGCATGGTGACAATCTCAAGATTACCCAGGCCGAAGATCTTTATCTGGCGGAAATGATCATCGCCGCCCAGGGACGCATCTCCGGAGAATGACATGTTAAGAATTGGCCAGGGCTATGACGCCCATCGCTTTGCCGCCGGTCATCAGGTAATTCTGGGTGGCGTAGAAATTCCTTTCGAGCGCGGATTAGCCGCGCATTCAGATGGCGACGTGCTGCTGCACGCGATCTGCGACGCCTTGCTTGGTGCGGCGGCGCTTGGCGACATTGGCCGGCATTTCCCGGATTCAGATCCGGTTTACAAAGGTGTCAGCAGTCGTAAGCTGCTGACCGGCGTCGTCGAGTTATTAGGTCGTTGCGGTTTTCGCGCCGTCAACATCGATGCCACTGTCATTGCCGAGCGGCCGCGGATCTCGGCCCACGTCGAACAGATGTGCGCCTACATTGCTGAGGATACCGGGCTTTCCGTCGACGCTGTCAATGTGAAGGGCACCACGACTGAGAAAATGGGTTTTACCGGGCGTGGGGAAGGCATCGCGGCGACTGCCGTGTGCCTGATTGAGATAGACCACTAGGTGTTGGTGAGATCTTGCTGGGGAGCTTTCGCGCGATTTTCTACGCGCCGAACTACTGCACCTTGAATGGCCACATTTAAGGTGCTGGCCGGGCGGTTGCTATAGGCGACGTTTAGTCAGGGCGCCTGCGCAGCAGGACGTATAAAGCCCCGCTACCACCGTCCCGAGCTTGCGCAGGAACGAATGCGAGGACCCTCGCGTCGTGGCGCAACCAATGCCGGACACGTGGTCTGAGTACCGCTTTCCCATCTGGCGAGGACAGCCCCTTGCCATGAATGACGCGCACGCAAATTAGCCTTGACGTTCCGGTGTGCTGTAAAAAATTGTGCAGATGCGCGCGCGCTTGGGTAATTGTCAGTCCGTGCAGATCGACTTCACTGTCGATCGGAAAGTCTCCCCGCCTGAGACGACGTAAAACACCCGTTTGCAGGCCGTTGCGGTGAAATTCCTCGGCGTCATCATGCTCCACGTCGAATTGACTAAAGTCGTCTGTCGGAGGCGCTTCATCCGTACTGTGCGTGTGCTTGCGCAGCCTAGGCGGGGGGCGATCAAAGACCACCGTATCGTGCTCAAGACGACGCACTTCTCCGACCATCTGTGCGAAAGTGGATTGCGTCTTCCCGGGAGGATCTTTTTTTGCCACGTCCGCAGCTTCTCAGGAAAACGTGGCTGATTCGATTATCGTGGCGTAGACACTGCCAAGCGCCGCCATGAACGCGTGGTGAACTTTATCGGCACTGACCGTATGGTCGCCGTACACGAGATCGCGCGTCGCACAGGCATCAGTCGCTACCACGCAGCCGAAGCCTGCATCAAACGCGGCGCGCGTCGTCGCATCGATGCACATATGGCTCATGGCGCCACAGATGATCAATTCGTCGATGGCAGCGTGGCGCAATGAGTCTTCTAGTTGTGTTTCACGGAACGCATTCGGGAAATGTTTCCGGGTGACCGACTCGCCGCTCGCGGGTGCCACGCTGGCGTTGATTTCGGCGCCAGCGGTGCCGGGTAGAAAGAAGCCTGCGTCGGATCGCGAGGCGAGGTGCTGGACGTGAAATACCGGCTCACCAGTATTGCGAAAACGCATCAGCAGCGCAGCTGCACTGGCCGCTGCCGCGTCCATTCCTACCAGTTCCATCGCGCCGTCGGGGAAATAGTCATTCTGGATATCGATCATCAATAGTCCGCGTGCCATTGCATTTTCCTCTGCAGAAAAAGAACCGACATCCCTGCCGCTACATAGGCAGAGTTAGTTTGGTCACGAGCCTGCTGTCGATGCTACTGCTTGTCATTCCAATGCCGCGCGTTATTGAACATCGCCATCCACGGGCTTTCTGTAGCTAGCCAATCGCGCGGATGCCAGGACATCTGACGGGACAGAAAGATGCGCTCCGGATGCGGCATCATTAAAGTAACGCGACCATCCAGCGATGTCAGTCCCGTAACACCTTGCGGCGATCCATTCGGATTGGCCGGATATTGTTCTGTGGTTGCACCGTAGTTGTCGACAAACCGTAAACACACGTCCTGCTCGTTGAAGCCATTGTTCCAGACCGCCTGACCTTCAGCGTGCGCCACCGCCACGGGCGCCTGTAGACCGACCAGACCATCGAAAAATATCGACCGTGAGGCAGTGACTTCTACCATCGCCAGGCGCGCTTCGAATTGTTCAGAACGATTGCGCTTAAACGTCGGCCAGCTATCGCTGCCCGGAATTAATGCCTGCAGTTCGGCGAGCATTTGGCAGCCATTGCAAACGCCCAGGGTGAAAGTCTTGGGGCGCGTAAAGAAACGCTGAAAGACTTCCCGCGCTCGTGCATTGAACTGTATGGTCGCAGCCCAACCGCGTCCGGCGCCGAGGACATCCCCGTAGGAAAATCCGCCGCACACAGCCAGACCCGACATGCCGGTCAGATCCTCTTTGCCGGCAAGAATATCGGTCATATGAGTGTCGATGGCATCAAAACCTGCGCGGGTGAAAGCCGCTGCCATTTCGTAGTGGCCGTTAACTCCTTGTTCTCGCAGAATCGCAACGCGCGGCCGAGTGCCGCTACGCGCTATGAATAAATGGTTGTCGGTGTGCGCCGGAGGTAGTTTGATGCTGAGACCTGGGTCTTCCAGATCGAGAATCGTTTGTAATTCTTCATCGGCACATTCCGGGTTGTCCCGAATACGTTGCATGGCGTGGGTGTTGGATGAAAAGGCACTTAACAGTTGTTGTAGTGATCGGCGGAGGAGATTCTTGTCTCCTCGCACAATGGTCAGATGTTTATCGTGTGCGGGCGCACCAATGACGTGCACGCAGGACGCTAGTGCCGAGTACTGCTCCAGATAGCGCATCACCTGAGGGAGGTCGCGATTACGAACTTGTACGACCGCGCCCAATTCTTCAGCAAATAAACTCGCAACCAGGTCAGGGCCAAGTACTGCGGCGTCCAGACGGACACCGAGGCGCGCAGCGAACGCCATCTCGGCGACAGTCGTGAACAGGCCGCCGTCGGAGCGGTCGTGATAGGCCAGCAAATAGCCTTGTTCATTTAGTAACTGGATGCAGGTAAAGAACTCGCGAAGTAAAGCGGGGTCATCGCAATCGGGTGCTTCGCTGCCCATTTGCTGCCAGGCCTGCGCCAGAATCGAGCCACCCAGACGATTGCGCCCGCATCCCAAGTCGAACAGCAGCAAGCTGGTGTCTTCCTCATCGAGCAATTGCGGAGTCAGGCTCAAGGTGGTGTCGGTAACGGGCGCGAACGCAGAAATGACCAGCGATACCGGCGACACGGCTTGCCACTGCGTTTCTCCATCGTGCCAGTTTGACTGCATCGACATCGAGTCCTTGCCGACGGGAATATTGATGCCCAATGCCGGACACATTTCCATCCCGACTGTGCGGACCATGTCGTACAGCCGCGCGTCCTCACCAGGGTGACCTGCCGGGCACATCCAGTTGGCGGACAATACGACGTCGCCAAGTTGCTTGATTCTTGCCGCTGCGATATTGGTAATCGCCTCGCCAATCGCCAGACGCGCCGACGCCGGCCCATCGATTAGGGCAACCGGCGTGCGCTCGCCAACGGCCATCGCCTCGCCAACCAGATCATCGAAGCCACTGGCCGTCACGGCACAATCTGCGACGGGCACCTGCCAGGGACCGACCATTTGATCGCGCACCGACAATCCGCCAACCGTGCGATCACCAATGGTGATGAGAAATCTTTTGTCGCCGACTCCCGGGTAGCGCAGCACGCGGTCAGCGGCTTCGTCGATTGCGATTCCCTCGGCGTCAAAAGGTACGGACGTTGCATCAACGTGTTGGACGCGACGTGACATGCGCGGCGGCTTCCCAAAGATAACGTCCATCGGAATATCAATGGCGGCCTCACCAAGCAGGCGGTCGCTGAGCACAAGCTGCTCACGCTCGGTGACGATGCCAACATCGGCAAACAGGCACCGCTCACGTTCACACAGTTGAGTAAAGGCGTCGATATTTTTGGCTGGAATCGCGAGAACGTATCGTTCCTGCGCTTCGTTCGACCAAATCTCCAGCGGCGATAAACCGCTGTCGGCACTCGGGATGTCTCGCAACTCGATGACGCCGCCGCGGTTGCTGTCGTGGAGCAACTCCGGAATAGCGTTGGACAAGCCGCCCGCACCGACATCGTGAATCATCTCGATCGGGTTTTCCGTACCCGCTGCCCAGCATGCGTCGATAACTTGCTGGCAACGTCGTTGCATTTCTGCGTTGTCTCGCTGTACTGAGGCGAAATCCAGTTCGGCATCAATCGCCCCCGAGTCGACTGACGATGCTGCACCGCCACCGAGGCCGATAAGCATGGCCGGTCCGCCCAATACGATGACTCGTGCGCCGATACTGATCGGCAGCTTTTCGACGTGGCCGTCACGCACACTGCCGAGCCCACCTGCCAACATGATGGGTTTGTCGTACGCACGCAGCGTGGTCGTTCCGTCGTGGTGTTCAAAACTGCGAAAGTAGCCGCTTAGTGCGGGACGCCCGAACTCATTATTGAAAGCGGCCGCCCCGATTGGGCCCTCGAGCATGATGTCTGCAGCACTGGCAAGACGCGGGTTCAATGGCCGCGTCACTTCCCACGGCGCGTTGCCGGGCCCGAGTCGCAAGTGTGAGACGCTAAACCCGCTCAATCCGGCTTTGGGCTTTCCGCCTCGGCCGGTGGCACCTTCATCGCGAATTTCTCCGCCGGCACCTGTAGCGGCACCGGCAAACGGCGAAATGCCGGTCGGATGGTTATGCGTTTCAACTTTCATCAGAATGTGAATATTTTCGACCTGGGACGTGTACAGGCGCGACCTGGCGTCGAGCATTAGTCGCGCAGCCGGATAGCCCTGCGCGACTGCCGCATTGTCGCGATAGGCAGACAGCACACCGTTGGGGTTGCTTGCAAAGGTATGTCGAATCATGTCGAACAGGGAGCGCGCCTGCGCTTCGCCGTCGACAGTCCAATCGGCATTGAAAATTTTGTGACGGCAATGTTCGGAGTTTGCTTGCGCAAACATCATCAATTCGACATCGCTTGGATCGCGTTTTAGCTCGCTATAGCGTAGCGTCAGATAATCGATTTCGTCGCTCGCCAGAGCGAGGCCAAGATCGAGATTGGCCCGTTCGATGGCGCTGCGGCCGTGTTCGCCAAGCGTAATGCGCGACAGCGATTTGGGTGGCGCTTGCCGGTGCAGTTGAGCGATTTCAGCGTCGTTCAGCAATATGCTTTCGGTCATGCGGTCGTGTACGCCGGCTGCCATCGCTGCCAGCTTGACCGTGTCCAGCCCCTGAACTTCCCAGACCGTCAATCGCTCCAGGCGCAGCAGTGTCGTTAGTCCGCAATTGCGGCAAATATCTGTCGCCTTACTGGACCACGGAGAAATCGTTCCGCGGCGCGGTGCGATCAGAAAGCGGTTTGTCGTACTCGCGTTCGCCGTGACAAAGCTGTGTGCGCCCGTTACTGCCAGCAGCTGGTCGCGAGCGGCTTTGGAAACGACAGCGTCATCATCGAACCAGGCCACGAATAGATGGTGGGTTCGAACCTCGCACATGGGGGGCAGCGGGAGGGGGAGTTCGGCAAGCGTTTTGGTCAGGCGAAAAGGTGAATGAGCAAGATTTCCCTGCAGCAGCAGCATCAGGTCGTCGTCCTGGGTTGGATTGAGTGGAGTGTTCGGCGCCTATTGTCGTGGAGTTACGGGACTACTTCCACTTTTACCCAGACATCGTAGCTGTCGTTGCCTTGTTTGGTTGCGCGACCTAGTGCGCGGTTGGAAGAATCGTTGAAGGATTGATTGGCGCCACCGATGCCAATCCACTCACCAAGGCGCCCATTGACCATGGTCGACAGACCGCGTGTCTCAATCGTGCCGGCGCGTGCGTTCAGATTATCGGCGTGCGGGGAAATCTCCAGATTGACGCCGTCGTCGCCGGTCAGGCGCGGAGTGACGTAGAAGCCACTACCCACATTATGTAATTGAGTCGTGTCCTGCACCGTGGAGCCGTAGCCGTTGTGATGTACTGAGCGTTGTACCAGCGGTACCGCCTGCCCGGTATTGATGAAAGCCGCCTGCCCTTCCAGAGCGCGAACAAAATGATTGTTCCCACTCGACTCAGAGCGCTGGGCAACGCGGCCGTCATAGCGGATACCATTTTCAGCCGAGCCGATATCGATCTGCGCGCCATCGCGCGCGCGCGATGCCTGCCCGACACCGGCGCTAACGTTGCCAGAATTGAAGCGCGCGGATAATTGATCTTCCCTGGCGCGACTCGTCGTCTTGATGTCCTGACTCACGGTGATGCGTAACTGACGCATGCGGGTATCAAGTGCAGCGAGCACGGATTTCAGATCGGCAAGGTTGTCCGCCGTCGTACGGATTATCAATTTGTCTTGCAAACCCATGACCGAGCCGCCAGGGCTGACGAGTTGACGCATGGTTGGCAGCACGTCACTTACCAATCGATGTTTGAGGGGTACGACTTCCATTATCTGTTCGCTCGCCGCCGGCAGCGAACACGTAAGCAGAAAGCTCAAGAGTAATGCTGATCGATAAGTCATATGTGTAGTCTCCGGAAGCGGGTTTCTGGCACGCCACGTTCCCACATGTCTTCGAAGCGATCACCCATGCTGCTGGCGACGCGGCGGTCGGCAAAATTAGCCTGCGCCTCGAAGCGGTCGGAAAATTGACGATGTATGTAGCCGTGGCCATCAACCAGCATCACCGCCTGGTTGTAAGAGCGATGTTGCCTGCCCGGCGCACGCATTTCGACAAAACTAGGCAATCGATTGCACAGATCAATAAGCCGGTGTCCTTTCGATACGAGAGGACGAGCATCGATAACCATAATGCGTACCCGTGCGCGGCGTCTGCTTAGCGCGAGGCGTTTTACCGCCGCGCTGAAGTCATCTGTGTCATAGAGCTGCGGGTCAAGATGACGACTGACAATATCGAGGTGGCGGCTACATTGTTGCGCCATCGAAAGCGTGTGCCATGCCAGAGTCTCGCGTGTATCGATCTCGACTAGCAGATTGTCTTCGCCGAGCTTCAGGGCGCTCGTCTGAGGTTCTTCAGACATCTCGCGCTAGGCCACTCGCAAGGCCAGTGTAGGTGGCGGGCGTCAGGCTTTTGAGGGTCGCCTTCGCATCGTCGGGAATGGTCAACCCGTCAATGAACCGATGAAGACTCACGCGGTCTATGTCGCGCCCACGGGTCAGTTCTTTGAGTTGTTCGTAGGAGTCGGCGATGCCGTGGAAGCGCATAACGGTTTGTACAGGCTCAGCCAGCACTTCCCAGGCCTTGTCGAGATCGTCAGCCAGCGCCACCCGATCGAGTTCAAGTTTCCCAAGACCTTTGTCCAGTGAACGAAGGGCGATCAAACTATAGCCAAGCGCGCTACCGAGGTTTCTCAGTACCGTTGAATCTGTCAGGTCACGTTGCAGTCGGGACAACGGCAACTTGCGCGCGAAGTGATCGAGCATCGCAGCGGCAAGACCCAGATTTCCTTCGGCGTTTTCAAAATCAATCGGGTTGACCTTGTGCGGCATTGTCGAGGAGCCGACTTCGCCGGCCACTGTACGTTGCTTGAAATAGCCAATCGATATGTAGCTCCACAGGTCGCGACTGAGATCGATCAGGATGGTGTTCAGGCGGGCCAGCGCATCCGCGTATTCAGCGATACAGTCGTGCGGTTCTATCTGGGTGGTGTAGGGATTGAACTCAAGACCAAGGCTATTCACGAACCGTTCGGTCACCTGTGGCCAATCCGTGTCCGGACAGGCGACCCGGTGCGCGTTGTAGTTGCCAACAGCGCCGTTTGATTTACCGCTTAAAGACACGGTGTCCCAGCCGCGCATCTGGCGTTCCAGTCGGGCGACCACATTGGCGAGTTCCTTACCGACGGTCGTCGGCGTGGCGCTTTGTCCGTGCGTACGCGCGAGCATGGCGTCGTCGGCGAATTCCGTCGCCAGCGTTCTTAATCGGGTAATTACGCCCGTGAATGCGGGCACAAGACACTTATCGCGCGCCTCTTTCAGCATCATGCCGTAGGCCAGGTTGTTGATGTCTTCCGAAGTACAGGCGAAATGAATGAACGGCAGCGCGGGATCAAAATCCGCCTTGCCAGCGACGGCTTCGCGCAAGTAGTACTCGACTGCCTTCACATCGTGGTTGGTGGATTGCTCGATTTCTTTGATACGCGCCGCGCCGACAACATCAAAGTCATCGACGATCGAGTCGAGATGCTTGGTCATCGAAGGTGTGAACGCACGCAGGCCGCCAAAAGTTTTTTCTCCTGCCAGCGTCTTCAGCCATTCGACTTCGACCTGCAGGCGATATCGGATCAATCCGAATTCGCTAACGACGCTCGTTAGCGGAGCAGTATGGCGGGCATAACGACCGTCGAGAGGGGATACCGCAGTGAGTTCGTTGCGCATGGATGGTTCAGTCATAAGGCTGGTCAGGGGCAAGGATTGGAAATTTCCTCGTGCACCGCGTCTATTGCTTTGAGCACATCGCGGGATAATTCGAGGTCGTGTGCCAGCAAATTGTGCTGCAGCTGGCGGCAATCTGAGGCGCCTATGATAACGCTGCCAACGTAGGGTTTCGATGCGCTCCAGGCGAGTGCCATATGAGTCGGATCAAGTGAGGCCTCGCGCGCAATCGCGAGGTAGCGTGACGTGGCCGCCAGCGCACGTTTGCTGGAGTAGCGTCGATATTGCCGATGTCGATTCAGGCGCGCGTCCGCTGCGGCGCTGTTGTCCAGGTACTTGCCCGTCAACATGCCGAATGCAAGCGGTGAATAACCGATTACGCTGCAACCTTCGCGCCAGGTGACTTCCGCGAGGCCGACTTCGAGGCTGCGATTGAGCAAGTTGAACGGGTTTTGCACCGAAACGATTTCCGCCACACCAAGACGCCGTGCCGCATTTAGAAACTGCATCGTGCCCCAAGCAGTTTCGTTGCACAGCCCGACATGGCGAACCTTGCCGCTGCTAACCAGCGCGGCAAGGGCTGCTACAGATTCCTCAACATCAAAGCTCGCCTCTTGGCGTGCTGGTTTAAAGCCAAGTTGGCCAAAGAAATTCGCCGCGCGGTCGGGCCAGTGAAGCTGGTAGAGGTCGATATAGTCTGTTCCCATCCGCGCCAGGCTTGCATCGGCTGCGGCGGTTAGATGAGCAGCGCAATGATTGGAGCGGCCTTCGCGAATCCACGGAACGAACGCGCCGGGTCCGCTCGCTTTTGTGGCCAGAACAACATCGTCTCGTCGACCGCGCCGGGCCAGCCAACGTCCGATAATCCGTTCGCTTTCGCCGTAAGTGTTCGCCAGGGCCGGGGCCGGATACATCTCCGCGCTATCAATAAAGTTAATGCCGTTTTCCAGTGCAAGATCCAATAGATCAAAAGCGACTGGCGCGGCGGTCTGACTGCCGAAGGTCATCGTGCCCAGACACCACGAGCTCACCTGCAGGTCAGATTTACCGAGTTTGCTTCTACGCATCGCGATAGCTTTAAATGCCTGTTTGTTCTGGACGTTGCCCGCCCCATGGATCAAGCTTCAACACTGCCATACTTACGTCCTCAACATGTCTGAGTACAGCGCCACCAATCGATTTCGTGGTTTTCTCCCGGTCGTCATCGACGTCGAGACCGGCGGTTTCAATGCCGAAACCGACGCCTTACTCGAAATCGCCGCAGTGCTGGTTGAGTATGACCCGGACGAGGGCTGGCGGCGTCGCGAAACAATTGCCCACCACGTGACGCCGTTTGCCGGCGCAAACCTTGACCAACGTTCGCTGGAGTTCAACAAGATCGACCCTTTTCACCCGTTTCGCCTGGCGGTTGATGAAGAAACTGCGCTGCAGTCGGTCTACGAACTTGTTCGTCAGCAGGTACACGAATACGGCTGTACCCGAGCGATTCTGGTCGGACACAATCCGGCCTTCGATCTGGCCTTCGTCAAAGCTGCGACGGCGCGCGCACGAATCAAGGATTTCCCGTTTCACAATTTCTGCACCTTCGACACAGCCGCGCTGTCCGGGGTTGCGTTCGCGCAAACTGTTCTCGCTCGCGCGGTCCGTGCGGCGGGTTTTGAGTGGGATTCCGAGGCCGCCCATTCGGCCATCTATGATGCCGAGCGCACTGCAGATTTGTTTTGCAAAATCGTCAATATGTGGGACGGCTATCGGCAGGGCGGCAGCTAAAGCCTTCGGGTTGAGTCATATCAGGTCGAGGTAGCAAGCGGCGCAATGCGATCGCGCCATTGGCGTGCATTCTCCACAACCTGCATCACGTCAACGCTGACAAGTTGACCGCCGCGCACGACGTGGCGGCCGCCGACCCAAACCTCGCGTACCAAACTGCGATGGGCGGCGTAGACCAGCTGGGATATCGGTTCATAGAGAGGCTGAGTGTCAGGCTGGCTCATATCGACCGCCACCAAATCAGCCAGTTTGCCAACCGATATGGATCCGATTTGCTGTTCCAGGCCGAGCGCTTTGGCGCCGTTTATCGTGGCCATCCGCAACGCGCTGGCAGCAGGCAATGCGCTCGCATCACCCGCCACGCCCTTAGCAAGTAGTGCGGCAGTACGCAGCTCACCAAACATATCGAGGTCGTTATTGCTCGCTGCGCCGTCGGTGCCGAGTGCAACGTTGATGCCCGCGCTGAGCAACTTCGCGACCGGACAAAAACCACTGGCAAGTTTGAGGTTGCTCTCGGGACAGTGGACAACGTTAACCCCGGCGTGTGCGACGGCGGTGATTTCATCGTCTGTCAGCGCAGTCATGTGCACTGCCTGTAGGCGGGGCGAGAGCAGGCCGAGGCCCTCCAGGCGACGGAGCGGACTGGCACCGTTGGAGGCGACCGCGCGTTCAACTTCGTCGGCGGTTTCGTGTAGATGCATGTGGATCGGTAAATCGAGCTCTTCTGCGAGCGTAGCAATACGCAGTAAGGCCGCGTCATCGACCGTGTACGGGGCGTGCGGGGCGAAACTTGTCGTGACCAGCGGGTGATCACGGTATTGGTCATGGATTTGCTGACCATTGCGAAAATAATCATCGATTGTCCCGGCCCACGCGCTCGGAAAGCCAATAACAATCATGCCGATGACAGCGCGAATACCGGTTTCTATCGCCGCTGCTGCCGCCTCGTCGCCGAAGAAATACATATCGTTGAAGCAGGTGGTGCCGCCGCGCAGCATTTCACTGGCCGCCAGGCGAGTGCCGTCACGAACGAATGAGCGTCCGACAAACTCAGCCTCTGCAGGCCAGATGTGCTGTTCCAGCCATTCCATTAACGGCCGATCGTCGGCGAGACCCCGGAACAGGCTCATGCCCGCATGCGTATGGGCGTTGATGAGTCCTGGGATAAGCGCGTGCTCGCGGCAATCTATTTCTATTAATTCGGTGGTCCCATCGGGGCGCCACTCCGTGGTCGGCACGATGGCCCTAATCAGGGCGTTCTCGACGACGACGGTGTGCTTTTCCAGCACCGCGCCGTGTGGCTCAACCGGGATGACCCAGCCCGCGTGGATTGCTTGCAGCGTAGCCATGATTGAATTTGCGTGCGGTGAAATTCGGATTAAAGTACCACAGCGGTCCAGCACCATCAGCCGCACGCGTATCGCGGAAATTTTTGATCACGATGTAGCGACCCCGCCGGCGCAGGGCGGTGCACCCCACCCGACAATGCTGGTGCGCCAGCGCATCGGACTTCCGACCTCACTGGACGACGAGATCTTCAATGGACAACAGCATTTCGATTACCCACCCCATCGCCTGGCGCGACGGTCAGCTGGTCCTGCTCGACCAAACTTGCTTGCCGGCGCGTATCGCCTACGTCCATTGCGATAGCGCCGACGCGGTCTACACCGCTATTCGCGACATGGTGGTGCGCGGCGCACCTGCGATTGGCATCGCTGCAGCTTACGGCGTTGCATTGTCCGCGCGCTCGCATTTTGCCCGCACGACTTCAGGCTGGCGGGCAGCTCTGATCTCCGATATCGCCAAACTGGCTGAAGCGCGCCCAACTGCGATCAATCTGTCCTGGGCTCTGGACGAGATGAGCCAGGCTATCCCGACTACTTCATCTGATCCCTTTCCACCGCTGCTGGCCAGGGCCCAACAGCTACAGGCCGCCGATTTCGCGGCCAATCAACGCATGGGGAAACTGGGTGCAAGTTTGCTGACGCCCGGTTGCGGCGTTCTCACACACTGCAATGCCGGGGCTCTCGCGACCAGTGGTTATGGGACGGCCCTGGGTGTGATTCGCAGTGCTCATGCCGAAGCGCGGGTGAGTCAGGTCTACGCCTGCGAAACCCGGCCCTGGTTGCAGGGCGCACGCTTGACCGCGTGGGAGTTAATGCAGGACGGCATCGACGTGACTTTATTAGTCGACAGCGCGGCGGCGCATCTGATGCAAAGCGGCAAGGTCCAATGGGTCATCACGGGGGCCGATCGCATTGCGGCAAATGGCGATACGGCAAACAAAATTGGCACTTATGGTCTCGCAACTTTGGCCCGCGCCCACGGCCTGAAATTTATGGTCGCGGCGCCACTGTCGACCATCGATCGAGCGATCGCCGGCGGCAGCGATATTCCTATCGAGCACCGCAGCCAGAGCGAGATTACTCACTTTCGCGGGGACGAAATCGCGGCGCCCGGGGTCACCGCCCTGAACCCTGTTTTCGATGTGACCCCGGCGCATTTAATTGACGCGCTGGTCACTGAAGCGGGTGTCATCATGGCGCCCGACAAGGCTTCGATAGACGCGCTTTTCTCTTCCTGAAAAAAGTGCTCGTCAGGGGTGCCTAACCGGCCCATTGCGTGCTATAATAAGCGCTCCCCGAACGTGGGGATTTTCCTTTCATAATCAATAGCTTGTTTTGCCGCTAATGGCCGATTTCGCACGCGAACTACTACCCGTCAATATCGAAGACGAAATGCGTCAGTCGTACATGGATTACGCGATGAGCGTAATCGTTGGGCGCGCGCTCCCCGATGCCCGTGATGGCCTTAAACCAGTCCATCGCCGGGTCCTTTACGCGATGCACGAAGCCAACACCGTTTGGAACCGCCCGTACGTGAAATGTGCGCGCGTGGTTGGCGACGTAATGGGCAAATACCACCCGCATGGCGATAGCGCTATTTACGACACGCTGGTGCGCATGGCGCAGGATTTTTCGCTCCGCTACACCCTCATCGACGGACAGGGTAATTTCGGTTCGGTCGACGGCGATTCCGCCGCTGCGATGCGTTACACAGAATGCCGTCTGGACCGTATCGCGGGCGAGTTACTCGCTGACATCGATCGCGAAACGGTCGATTTCGCACCCAATTACGACGGTAAAGAGCTCGAACCGACTGTTTTGCCGTCGCGTATCCCGAATCTGCTGGTCAACGGTTCCAGCGGTATTGCAGTCGGCATGGCGACCAACATTCCGCCGCACAATCTGAACGAGGTGATTCGCGCCTGCATTGCGATGGTGGATAACCCCGATATCGATCTGGATGGATTGATGGCACACGTTCCGGGTCCGGATTTTCCGACTGCCGGCATCATTAACGGTGCTGCCGGCATTCGTGAGGCCTACCGCACTGGCCGTGGGCGGATTTATGTACGGGCACGGGCTGAGATCGAGAACGGCGACACCGATCACCCGGTGATTATCGTCACTGAGCTGCCCTATCAGGTGAACAAGGCGCGCTTGATCGAAAAAATCGCCGATTTGGTCAAGGAAAAGAAGATCGAGGGCATTCGGCCCGACGGCCTTCGCGACGAATCTGACAAAGACGGTATGCGCATCGTTATCGAGCTCAAACGCGGCGAGAGCCCCGAAGTCCTGCTAAACAACTTGTACCGACAGACGCAAATGCAGTCGGTGTTCGGCATTAACGTTGTGGCGCTTATCGATGGGCAGCCAAAGACGCTCAATCTGCATGACTTGATTGACTGCTTCTTGCGCCACCGACGTGAAGTGGTGACCCGTCGCACGATGTTTGAATTGCGCAAAGCGCGCGACCGTGCACACATTCTTGAAGGCTTGGCTGTGGCTCTGGCCAGCATTGACCCGATTATCGAACTCATTAAGACGTCGCCGTCTCCAACCGAGGCTCGCGAGCGTCTTGCTGCGCAACCGTGGGCGCCAGGTATCGTTTTGGGCATGCTGGAGCGAGCTGGTGCTGATGCATCGCGGCCGCTGGATCTGACCGCCGACCTTGGACTGCGCGACGATGGCTACCATCTGTCGGACCGTCAGGCTAAAGAAATTCTTGAGATGCGTCTGCAACGCCTGACGGCACTTGAGCAGGACAAAATCCTCGACGAATACCGCGCCTTACTGGAGCGAATTGACGATCTGCTCGATATCCTTGAGCGTCCCGAACGGTTGATGGATGTGATTCGTGTCGAGCTTGAGGAAGTCAGCGAGCAGTACGGTGATGCGCGACGTACCGAGATTAGTGATACGCAGGAAAACCTGTCGCTGGAAGATCTGATTTCCGAGGAAGATGTCGTGGTGACGCTGTCACACGCCGGCTACGCGAAATCGCAGCCGCTCGACGTTTACCGCTCGCAACGACGCGGCGGTAAAGGCAAAACAGCGACAACGACACGCGACGAAGATTTCGTCGACAAACTATTCGTCGCCAACACGCACGACACTTTGTTGTGTTTCTCCGACAACGGCAAGTTGTACTGGCTCAAAGTTTACGAATTGCCCCAGGCCGGCCGTACAGCGCGGGGGCGTCCACTGGTCAATCTGCTGCCGCTGGGTGAAGGGGAGCGGATTACAGCCGTGCTGCCGATCAAGGAGTTTGATCCGGATTTGTTCGTCGTCATGGCGACTGCTCGCGGGATTGTTAAAAAGACCTCTCTGGCGAACTTCTCGCGTCCGCGCGCTTCGGGAATCATCGCTGTAGACCTGGGTGATGATGATCACCTGGTCGGCGTTGCTCTGACGCTTGGGGCCAGTGACATCATGCTCATCAGCTCGAGTGGTAAAGCCATACGTTTTCCGGAACAGGCGCTGCGACCGATGGGAAGAACGGCGCGTGGTGTACGCGGTATTCGGCTCGCCGCTGATCACGAAGTGATTTCGCTGATCCCAATCGTCGGAGAGGGCACGGTTCTCGTTGCTACGGCTAACGGCTATGGCAAGCGCACCCTGTACGCCGAGTTTCCTCGCAAAGGGCGCGGCGGTCAGGGCGTAATCGCGATACAGGCTAACGAGCGTAACGGTGCTGTGGTTGGTGCGACTTCCGTTAGCGACGATGACGAACTGATGTTAATCAGCGATCAAGGCACGTTAGTGCGCACGCCTGTGGCTGGCGTGTCAGTCATTGGTCGCAACACCCAGGGGATTCGCCTGATTTCACTCGCCAAGAGTGAAAGTCTTATCGGCATTGCCCCGATCGCAGATCTGGGTGGTGGGGATGACGAGGCAGATGGCGAGGATGCCACCGACGAGCCGGATTCAGGCAGCGACGCCTGAGTTTGCCGGGAGGCGACGGCCGTGTCAGACGATCAGCGCCTTATCCAACTGCGCGACGCCATCGACGAGGTTGATGACCAACTTCTGGCGTTATTGAATCGCCGCGCCGGGCTGACCATTGAGGTCGGCGACCTCAAACGCAGTGCTGGCGGTGAGGTCGATTTTTATCGCCCGGAACGTGAAGCCGAAATTCTTCGGCGCCTCAGTACAAATAACGACGGTCCGCTGCCAAACGACGATTTACTGCGCCTGATGCGCGAGGTGATCTCAACCTGCTTGTCTCTCGAGCAGACTTTGACGGTCGCCTATTTAGGCCCTGCAGGCACGTATACGCATGCGGCACTATTGAAGCATTTCGGTGGCGCAGTAACCCCGGTAACTCAGGCAAGTATCGCCGATGTGTTTCGTCAGGTAGAAGCCCGCAGTTGCGATTATGGTGTCGTGCCGATTGAAAATTCGGTCGGCGGTTCGATTAATCAGACCCTCGATTGTCTGGGCGAGACCTCTTTGGGCGTCTGTAGTGAGATTGTCCTTGCCGTCCATCATCAGCTATTGAGTAGCGGCACTGAGCTGGGCGCAGTTGAGCGCGTTTATGCGCATGACCAAGCCTTGCAACAATGCCGAAGCTGGTTGTTAGCCAATTTACCCGGCGTTGAGCAAGTTGCCCTCGGCTCGAACGCAGCCGCCGCTTGCCGCGCGCGGGATGAACCTAAAAGCGCCGCGATTGCGAGTAGCGAAGCAGGCGAGTTGTACGGGCTGAATACGTTGGCCGGCAACATTGAAGATACTCCGCACAACACGACCCGATTTGTCGTGTTAGGCCGGAATCGTCCGTTGCCGACAAGCGATGACCGCACGATGGTGATGTTCAGTATGTCGAATCGGCCCGGCGCGCTGGCGGCGATTCTTGGTGTACTCGCCGGACGCAATATCAGCATGTCGAGAATCGAATCGCGACCGCTACGTAACGGTCTCTGGGATTACTTGTTCTTCGTAGACTTCCTCGGGCACGCCGACGACCCGATTGTTGCTGACGCACTTGGCGAAATTGAATCCCTCGCTGCCATGTTCAAAGTGCTGGGCAGCTGTCCGCGCGCTGTCTTCTGATTTCTTTCGAACGTACGCTCAACAATGATAAAACGCCTCACTGTGATCGGGGTCGGGCTGATTGGCGGCTCGCTGGCGCTTGCCCTGCGGCGGGCCGGAGAAGTCGGGCACGTCACCGGAGTAGGGCGTAGTCTGGCGAACCTCGAACTCGCCGAGCAGCGCGGAATTATCGATGCTTATACAACCAATGCCGCTGAGGCCGTCACGCAGGCAGACATGGTGGTCATCGCAGTCTCTGTCGGTGCCAGCGGTGAGATATTCAATACCGTCCGTTCCGCATTACCGGCATCGGCCGTGATCACTGACGTCGGTAGCGCAAAAGGCAGTGTCGTCGCCGCCGCGCGCACTGCCCTGGGTGACAGGTTCCCGCGATTCGTTGCCGGCCATCCCATTGCGGGCACTGAACACAGCGGAGCCGGAGCCGCATTCGTTGATCTGTATGTCGATCACAAGGTGGTCCTGACGCCAGAACCCGACACCGACCAGGATGCGCTCGCACAGGTCGGCGCGATGTGGACCGCGGTTGGGGCGGATGTGATCTCGATGCCGGTCGACGCGCATGACCGTGCCCTTGCGGCGACTTCCCACTTACCTCATCTTCTCGCGTTCAATCTCGTCGACATGCTTGCGCAACACGAGGACGGCGAAAGCATTTTCGATTTTGCGGCAGGTGGATTTCGGGATTTCACCCGCATCGCTTCCAGTAGCCCGCAGATGTGGACCGAGATTGCGCTCGCGAACAGGGATGCAGTGTTGGCCTCTGGACGTGACTATGCCGAACGTTTTGAAGCACTGCTACTGGCGCTTGAACGCGGCGACAGCGAGGCCCTGCTCGCAATTTTTGAAAGCGCCCGACACACCCGCAATCGCAACATAGTTCAGGTGCGCAAAGATGGTGAGTAGCGTGCTGCGGGTGTCCCCGGGTGGAGCGCTTAGCGGTGCCGTGACTGTCCCGGGCGATAAATCTATCTCCCACCGCGCCGTCATGTTGGGCGCTTTGGCTGACGGAACCTGCGCGGTGAGGGGCTGTTTGATGGGGGAAGATGTCGTCTCAACTATGGATGCATTTCGCGCCATGGGTGTTGTGGTGGAGATCTCTGGCGCCGACGAACTTATCGTTCATGGCGTCGGCATCGATGGCCTATCTACCCCAAGCAAGGCAATTGACCTCGGCAATTCAGGTACCTCGATGCGATTGTTGTGCGGCATTCTTGCCGGCAGCGGCATCGATGCCACATTGGGTGGTGACGCGTCTTTGAGCCAGCGACCAATGCGCCGCGTGTCCGTTCCCTTGACACAAATGGGGGCCACTATCGAAACGACTGCCGCGGGAACCCCGCCGCTAAATGTACGTGGTGGTGCTCAACTGCGCGGAATCGACTACCAATTGCCCGTTGCCAGTGCGCAGGTGAAATCGGCGGTTTTACTTGCCGGATTGTTCGCGCAGGGCCGCACGACGGTACGTGAAACCGCTGTCACGCGCGATCATACCGAGCGCATGCTCAGTGCCTTCGGAGTGGCAATAGAAACCACGCCGGGTCGAGTCAGTCTGGCTGGCCTGCAACGTCTGACCGCCAGTGACATCCGAGTTCCGGCTGATATTTCTTCAGCAGCATTCTTTCTCGTCGGCAGCGCAATCGCGCCCGGTAGTGCGGTTGAACTGAAGGCCGTTGGCATCAATCCGACCCGCACCGGGGTCGTTGATATCTTGCGATTGATGAACGCAAACATCCAGATTCAACGTGAGTACAGCTATGGCCACGAGCCGGTTGCCGATCTAATGGTGGCGTCGTCTGAGCTGCAAGGAATAGACATCCCGCTGCATCTGGTGCCGCTCGCGATTGACGAGTTCCCAGCCATTTTCATCGCTGCGGCGTGCGCAAAAGGCACCACCGTATTGCGTGGCGCAGAGGAGCTGCGCTTGAAAGAAAGCGACCGTATAGCAGTCATGGCCGACGGGCTGCAGAAATTAGGCATTCACGCAGAAACCTTCCCTGATGGTATCGCCATTCAAGGCGGGCAATTGCATGGCGGGACCGTCGATGCATGTGGAGATCACCGTGTAGCCATGGCGTTTGCGATGTCAGCATTGCGCTCCGAGGGCGCAATAACCATCGACAACGCTGCAGCCATTGCCACTTCGTTTCCAAAATTCGCGCACCAGGCGCGCACGGCAGGCCTCAGGATCTCTGACTCGTGACCGAAGCGGACAATTCTGCCGTCCCGGTAATCACCATCGATGGCCCAAGTGGTACTGGCAAGGGTACGGTGGCGCGCTGGTTAAAGCGCGAGTTGGGCTGGCATCTTCTTGATTCTGGTGCACTTTATAGAATTCTCGGCTATGCGGCCGAGACCAGCCAGGTGGATTTGGACGATGAGCCCGCGCTGGTTCTGACGGCGGCCGCACTGCAAGTAGATTTTATTGAGCAGGACGACGGCGTCGGGGTGCTATTGGCCGGGAGCAATGTTACCGATGCCATCAGAACTGAGGCGTGCGGTGCTGCGGCATCTCGCGTTGCTGCGCATGCGGCGGTGCGTTCAGCGTTGCTTGAACGGCAGAAAAAGTTTCGCAGAAACCCCGGCCTGGTCGCTGATGGCCGCGATATGGGGACCGTTGTTTTCCCCCATGCCGTACTCAAAATTTTCCTGACTGCGAGCGCTGAGGAACGGGCCCAGAGGCGCTATAAGCAGTTGAAACAAAAAGGAATCAGTGTTAACCTCGCGCAGCTTTTGGGGGAGATTACAGCGCGAGATCGGCGTGATGAAGAGCGCGCCGTGGCGCCGCTACGACCGGCCACCGATGCCGTCATTGTCGATACGACCCGATCCGATATTCGCGCCGTTGAATCCCACATAAAAAGTTTAGTGACAGACAGGGGGCTTGCGCGCGCCATCAGTTAAGCCGGCGGGTGCAGCTATTTAATTAACCACAATTCAGGAGATGAGATCGTCTGTTTAGCTGCCGATGACTTAATCGCAGCACATCGGACTTTCTTGATAAAAACACACTATGGCGGAGAGTTTCGCAGAACTATTTGAAGAAAGTCAGGTTGAGGCCAAGATGCGACCCGGATCGATCGTACTCGGTACGATTGTGGAGGTACGCTCAGACTTCGTAGTCGTCAACGCCGGCCTGAAATCTGAAGGCATCATCCCGATAGACCAGTTTCGTAACAACGAGGGGGTCGTAGACGTCAATGTCGGCGACGAAATCGATGTTGCTTTGGAAGCGGTGGAAGATGGCTACGGTGAAACCAAGCTGTCACGCGAGAAGGCGAAGCGCGCCAAGGCGTGGGAAGAGCTGGAACTGGCCTGCGAAGAAACCGCCACTGTTACGGGCGTCATTACAGACAAGGTCAAGGGCGGTTTTACTGTAGATATCAGTACTATCCGCGCGTTCCTCCCGGGTTCCCTGGTCGATGTGCGGCCTGTTCGTGATACCAGTTATCTCGAGGGCAAACCGCTCGAGTTTAAAGTTATTAAAGTCGACCGCCGGCGCAACAATGTCGTTGTGTCGCGCCGTGCCGTGGTCGAGAACGAAAATTCAGCCGAGCGCGAAGCGCTGCTCGACGGGCTGACCGAAGGAACAGTGATCAAAGGCCTGGTCAAGAATCTTACCGACTACGGTGCGTTTATTGACCTTGGTGGCATCGACGGTTTGCTGCATATCACCGATATGGCATGGCGCCGCGTCAAGCATCCTTCAGAAGTCGTCAACATTGGCGACGAGATCGAGGTCAAAGTCCTCAAGTTTGATCGCGAACGCCAACGCGTCTCTCTTGGCCTCAAGCAGTTGGGCGACGATCCGTGGGTCGATATCGCGCGTCGCTATCCGGAACTTTCCCGACTGTTCGGCAAGGTTTCCAACATCGCCGACTACGGCTGTTTTGTTGAAATCGAAGAAGGTGTTGAAGGCCTCGTTCACGTTTCGGAAATGGACTGGACGAACAAGAACGTGCATCCCTCAAAAGTCGTCCATCTGGGCGAAGAAGTCGAGGTCATGGTTCTTGATATCGACGAGGAGCGTCGGCGTATTTCACTCGGCATGAAACAATGCCGCGCCAACCCTTGGGAAGAGTTTGCCGCTACTCACAACAAGAACGACCGTGTCGCGGGCAAGATCAAATCCATCACTGACTTCGGTGTATTTATTGGCCTCGACGGCGGCATCGATGGTCTGGTGCATTTGTCCGACTTGTCCTGGGATTTACCGGGCGAAGAAATGGTTCGCAATTACAAGAAGGGTGACGATCTTGAGACGGTCGTGCTGGCCGTTGACGCTGAACGTGAGCGGATTTCGCTCGGCGTTAAGCAACTGGCACAAGATCCCTTCTCGACCTTTCTCGCCGAATATACCCGCGGTGTGCGGGTCGTCGGTAAGCTCCTCGAAGTTGACACGAAAGGCGCGATGGTCGAACTCGCTGAGGGCGTCGAGGGTTACTTACGAGCCTCCGAAATCTCCATCGATGCAGTCGATGATGCACGCAAGTTCCTCAAAGAGGGCGAGAATGTCGAAGCACTGATTGTCGGTGTTGATCGTAAACGCCGTATCGTTAATCTGTCGATTAAGGCGAAAGAGAGCGAAGAAGAAGCGGTTGCCTTGCAGGAATACAGTGCCGAGCACGAGAATACGAGGACGACGCTTGGTGACTTGCTGAAGGAGCAGCTCGATTCGCAATAACGCGAACGCATACGGTTAATCCCCGAGCTGTGACTGGATACTATCGAGAATAATAATGACGAAGTCAGAACTTATTGAATCGCTCGTAAGAAAACAGTCCCAGCTCGGCTACCGAGATGTTGAGCTTGCGGTTAAGACGATGCTGGAGCACATGGGGCAAACCCTTGCATCCGGGGAACGCATCGAGATCCGCGGGTTTGGAAGCTTCTCTTTGCATTACCGACCACCACGCGTGGGCCGCAACCCTAAATCGGGTGACCCGGTCTCGCTGCCTGCCAAATACATGCCCCATTTCAAGCCCGGCAAAGAGTTACGCGAACGCGTGAACCTCGGTGTCGCAACAGCGCCCGAGATTAAGCTTGCTCGAGATTCGGATGGGGATTCTGAAGGTGACGGCGAGGGTAACAACGATTAGCGCGGCACGTCCGCACTGATTGCGGGCGTTTCCGTCCATTTCCGCGGGATCTGTATTACATAAGGACAGGGCATTGGCGCGCGTATTTTCCATCGCATTCGTACTTCTTGTTGCCGTCGCAGGACTGATATTTCACGTGCGTAATCGTCAGGAAGTTGATGTCGATTTCGTTATTTCGAAACTTACTATTGAGCTTTCCTGGGTAGTCGTCGCCACCCTCGTAGTCGGCGCAGTTTGCGGCATTGTCGCAATGGCGTCCTCGTTGTTGCGCGCGCGTGCCGAGTGTCGACGCTTGAACCGCCAGAGCGAAAAATTTCAACGCGAACTGACGGTATTGCGTTCGGCGGCGCTCAAAGATGGCGGTTGACTATCTATTTGCGATAGTCGTCTGCCTATTGCCAGTCGCCGCGCTTTCGGGCTGGTTTCTGGGGCGCCGTGAGAGCGCAGCGAAGAGCGCTAATGGCGCTAACCGCGGCATGTCTTCTGACTATTTTCGAGGCCTGAACTACTTACTGGAAGACCGACCGGACAAGGCCATTGAGGTCTTTATCAGAGTGCTCGAAGTAGAAAGCGAAACGGTTGAAACCCATCTCGCGCTGGGCAATCTGTTTCGTCGCCGTGGCGAAGTCGATAGAGCGATTCGTATCCATCAAAATCTGGTAGCGAAGCCGAGCCTGGCGTTCGACCAGCGCACCACGGCGCTGCTCGAACTCGGCCTTGATTACATGCGCTCGGGATTACTCGATCGCGCCGAAAGTCTTTTTAAAGAACTCCTTGATACGGGCGCGCATCAGCGCCAGGCAATCAATAATTTGGTTGACATTTATCAGCAGGAACACGATTGGGAAAAGGCGCTCGAGTACACCAAGCGCTTCGAGAAACTGGCGAATCGCGATCTCGGTGCACGACGTGCGCATTTTCTATGCGAACAGGCGAGTGCTTTGATCGAGACCGGTGACGTCGAAGACGCCAGTGATATTTTACGCGAGGCACTGGTGAGCGATCCGAAGTGCGTCCGCGCCTCACTCATGCAGGCAGACATTGCCACGACCGCCGGCGCCTACGAAGCCGCACTGCGACATTTGACGCGGATAGAATCGCAGGACATAGCGTTTCTTCCGGAGGCGATTACGCCATTGGTTGGCAGCTACCGGGCGCTCAATCGGGTTTCCGAGCTGGTCGATTACCTGGAGCATTTGTGCGGATTGCATGCGGGTATTACCCCGGTGCTGATGCTGACAGAGATGATGAGTGAGCTTGGGCAGCACGAGCAGGCCAAAGCACGATTGATACGCGAGCTGCAGAAGCGGCCGACGGTACGCGGAATAAATCGCTTAGTGGACTACTCGCTCGTCGGTGCGAGTCGCGAGTCGCGGGAGAATCTCACGCTTTTGAAAGAGTTCACCGTTAGCCTCATCGAGAATAAATCCAGTTATCTATGCGGGAACTGTGGTTTCCAGGGGCGTACCCTGCATTGGCAATGCCCGGGCTGTAAATTTTGGAACTCCGTAAAGCCCGTCCATGGGATCGAGGGAGAATAGCTCAGGCCCAAGGATTGACGCGCGTGCTTGAGCCAGGAAGTCGGCCAGCGCTACTTAACTTGCCTTTGAAGCCTGCCTATAGTTATGAACGATACCGACCCTGCAATTATCGTGGCGCTCGATTTTTCATCGCTCGATCAAGCGCTCGCAATTGCCGATGCGCTGGACCCGGCAAGCTGCCGGGTGAAAATCGGCAAAGAGCTATTCACCCGCGTGGGACCGCAGAGCGTACGCGCACTGCATTTGCGCGGCTTTGATGTTTTCCTGGACCTGAAGTTTCACGATATTCCAAACACGGTCGCCGCGGCCTGCCGAGCGGCTGCTGATCTTGGCGTTTGGATGCTGAACGTTCACGCCAGTGGCGGACGCGCGATGCTGCACGCTGCAGCCGACGCAGTGACAACCCTCGAGTCGCCGCCGCTACTAGTCGCAGTCACAGTCCTGACGAGTCTGGACAGCGTGGCGTTACACGAAGTCGGCGTGAAAAATAAAGTTGACGAACAGGTCATCCAGCTGGCGACACTGGCAGAGTCTTGCGGTCTCGATGGTGTCGTTTGCTCGCCCTTGGAAATCGCGGGTTTGCGTCAAAACGTCGACTCAACGTTCAATCTGGTGACTCCCGGAGTCCGCCCGACCGGTAGCAGTAGCAATGATCAAAATCGTATCGCGACACCTGCTGAAGCCATGCGTAGCGGAGCGAATTATCTGGTCATTGGCCGGCCAATAACGCGAGCCGCTGTCCCGAATGACGCGCTGGCCGAAATCCGGCTTGAATGCAGTAACGCACGTTCGCGTTAACGTCGGATACGAAACTCAAGCGCCACTCTGAAGATGTCCACTGAACCTTCCTTACGCAGTCCTCTAACGCCACCTGCGGTCGCCGCCGCTGGTGAACAGGCGCACTGGACGCGTCTTTACGGCACGACCAAATCGATGGTTATTGCGGCGGCAGCCAGCGCCGAACAACGCCCGTTTGTCATTATCGCAGGTGACGTTGCGAGTGCTACGCAGATAGAAGAAGAACTGGCGTTTTTCGCTCCCGATATTCCGCGCTACCACTTGCCGGATTGGGAGACGCTGCCCTATGACCGTTTCAGTCCTTATCAGGACATCATCTCCGAACGTATCGCGACGTTAAGTCTTCTGCCAAGTTTGCGCCATGGCGTGGTGATTATGGCGATTCAAACCGCTCTTCATCGACTACCGCCGCGCGCATGGCTGGACGGGCGAGCGTTCAGCTTACGCCAGGGCGATACGCTGGACCGCGATGAATTTCGCCGCCAGCTCGAAACAGCGGGCTATCGCGCTTGCACCCAAGTCAGCGAGCACGGCGACTACGCTGTGCGCGGCTCGCTTATCGATGTCTTTCCAATGGGTACGGAACAACCGTTTCGGATTGATCTGTTTGACGACGAAATCGAGACGCTGCGGCTTTTCGATATCGAAACGCAACGGTCCACAGATACTGTCCCGGTTCTGGAGATTTTGCCTGCCCGCGAATTTCCTCTCGATGAGGCTGCGGTGCGGGAGTTTCGCAGAGCCTGGCGCCTCGAGTTTGATGGCAAGGCACAGAATGCATCACTTTATGATGACGTCTCGCAGGGCCTCGCACCCGCCGGCATCGAATACTATCTACCGCTTTTCTTCGATGAGCTGGATACGTTGCAGTCCTATCTCCCGGACAACGCAGTCGTGGTCGTCGACGAGGGTGTCGACCTTGGTGCGGAGACATTTTCGCACGCGATTACTGAGCGATGGGAAGTGCTACGCCACGATGTAGAACGTCCGGTACTGGAGCCTGCGAAAGTGTTTGTCGACTTCGACTCATTTCGTGAATCGCTTACGCCATTTAGCTGCATAAACGTCAGCGGCATCAATATCGCCGAACACGACGTGGAGAGCTTTGCGGCGCGCACGCCGGTCAGGGTTCCAATTGATGCACGTGCTGCGGAGCCTTTTGCGCTGCTGTTGCGACACCTTGCTCAAGATGGCATGCGCGTGCTGTTTCTCGCCGAGTCACTTGGACGCCGCGAAACTTTGTTGGAGATGTTTCAGGCGCAATCGTTTCGCCCTCGCGCGGTCGACAGCTGGGCGGAATTCCTCGCCAGCGACTTTCCAGTCGGCATTGCCGTCGCTTCTATCGTGGAAGGTGCGGAGATTGATCATCCTCGGATTAGTATCCTGACCGAGGCGCAGCTTTTCGGCGAGCGCGCGCAACAAAGTCGCCGTCGTCGGCGCGCTTCTACGGACAGCGAAGCGATCGTCCGAAATCTCACTGAGCTGCACGTTGGCGCGCCGGTTGTGCATGAGCGTTACGGCGTTGGGCGCTATCGAGGCCTGGAAGTGCTCACCGCTGGCGGGGTGACGAACGAGTTCATCAAAATCGAATATGCCGATGGCGACAACTTGTATGTTCCGGTCGGAGCGCTCGATCTGATCAGCCGTTATTCGGGCGTTGATCCCGATCACGCTCCGTTGCACAAACTGGGCTCGGGGCAGTGGGATAAAGCGCGCCGCAAAGCGGCAGAAAAAATTCGCGATGTTGCGGCGGAGTTACTCGAGATTCATGCGCGCCGCGCCGCGCGCCGCGGACATGCGTTCGTGGTTGAACCGTCCGCTTACAGCGCCTTTGTACAAGGATTTCCCTTCGAGGAAACAGCCGACCAGGCCTCGGCGGTAGAGGCGGTTGTTAAGGATATGCAAAGCCCGCAGCCGATGGATCGCCTTGTCTGTGGCGATGTCGGATTCGGTAAGACTGAAGTTGCGATGCGCGCCGCCTATGTTGCAGTTAACGACGGCCATCAGGTTGCCATACTGGTTCCGACAACGTTGCTCGCGCGTCAACACTACGAATCTCTGCGTGATCGGTTTGCTGATTGGCCGGTTCGAATCGAGCAGCTTTCGCGCTTTCGTGATGCGAAATCGACCCGTGAGGCACTCGCGGGCCTCGCCGACGGCACAGTCGATATCGTTGTTGGTACGCACAAATTGCTCAGCAAGGATGTGAAATTCAAGCACCTCGGACTGCTTGTTGTCGACGAGGAGCATCGTTTCGGTGTCAATCAGAAAGAGAAGATTAAAGCGCTACGCAGCGACGTTGATATCCTCACCTTGACCGCCACGCCAATTCCGCGGACGCTCAACATGGCGTTGTCGGGTACCCGGGACTTGTCCATCATCGCTACCGCTCCGCAGAAGCGCCTGGCAATCAAAACGTTTGTCAGGGAGTGGTCAAAGCCACTTCTGCGTGAGGCGATATTGCGTGAAATCGCGCGCGGCGGGCAGGTGTTTTTCGTTCACAACGTGGTCGAAGATATTGAAGAGATGGCGGCGTCGGTTCGAGAAATTGTTCCCGAAGCCCGGATCTCCGTCGCACATGGACAAATGCGCGAAAGCGAGCTCGAGCGCATCATGCTCGATTTCTATCACGGTCGTTGTAACGTGCTTGTTTGCACGACGATCATCGAGACCGGAATCGACGTCCCCAATGCGAATACGATGATCATTAACCGCGCAGATAAATTTGGCCTTGCCCAGCTTTATCAATTGCGCGGCCGTGTGGGGCGCTCTCATCACCGGGCCTATGCCTACATGGTCGTACCTCACCGCAAAGCCATCACGGCCGATGCGGTAAAACGTCTCGAGGCTATCGAATCGTTGGAAGAACTCGGCGTCGGCTTTACCTTGGCGACACACGACCTTGAGATTCGTGGGGCCGGAGAGATTCTCGGTGACGAGCAGAGTGGGCATATCCAGGAAATCGGGTTTGGTCTGTACAGCGAGCTGCTAAATCGAACTGTGGCTGCATTAAAATCTGGTCGCGGCCTTGATCTCGAAGCGGCGATGGACGCTCGCATAGAAGTAGAACTGCACATTCCCGCGTTGCTGCCGGAAGATTATTTACCCGACGTGCATGCGCGATTGCTCCTTTACAAGCGCATCGCGAGCGCGAGGCAACGTCAGGAACTCGATGATTTGCGAGAAGAGATCGTCGATCGCTTCGGCATTTATGAAACGCCAGTCGACAATTTGTTTAGGCTCAGTGCGCTGAAACTTGCAGCCGAGCAGTTTGGTATTAGCCGGATTGACCTGGGCCGCAGAGGGGGACGCATCGAGTTCCACCCGGACCCAGACATCGATCCGATGAGTGTTATCGAACTGGTTCAGACCGACGCAGACTATCGAATGGAAGGGGGTAGTAAGTTGAAGGTAGCCAAGGAATTGCCAGATGCTGAGTCGAGATTTGCAGAAATTGACGCGCTCTTCGTTAGATTTGGTAAGCGCCATGCGGCCTAATTATCTGGTACGCCTGTTCACGTTGCTGTTACTAACGGTGGTAGCCACTTCCGCTTCAGCCCGCTGGTATCAGGTCGAAGTCATCACGTTTCAGCACGCCAGCGGTCTGAGCACCGGCGACGAGCAGTGGCCCGAGTTGCTGGCTTTGCCCGATTTTTCGGACACCGTTGACCTCATCGTCGATTTGCCTGAGATGGATGACGAACCCGTGAGTGCAGGTAGTGCCGATCAACACGCGACGCCCATCGCGTTTCGCCAGCTCGATCGGGGCGAGATGCATCTGGCGGGCGTTGAGCGTCGCCTGCGCAATAGCAGTAGCTATGAAGTTTTGTCGGCCACCGCGTGGCGGCAACCGAGTTTCGGCGTGCGCCGAGCGCGTCGTGTGTACCTGACCGACTCCGATCTGCGCAGCTTGACTGCTGAGCCGGAGCCCGGTTCGGACGCTGCGCTGCGGGAGCGCCATCTCGAAGGTATTGTCAGTATCAAAGTTTCGCGCTTGCTGCACATCGAAGTGGACTATCTCTATTACCACGAGGGCAGTCCGATTCGCCTGGCAGAAACACGAAAAGCCAAGCTACGTGAAATTCACTACTTCGATCATCCTTTGTTTGGGGTGATTGTGCAGGTCTCACCGTATTTGATCCCAGTCCCGGTCGAACAATCTTCCGAGGATGAGGCGCCGGACGATTCGGCTCCCGGTGAGCCCAGCCCGTCCTGAGGACGCTGCTGTTTAATTGAAGTGTGCGGCCGCAGGCTCAGCCGAGAATTGCGGCAAGCTGTTCAAATACGGCGCGCACGCGCACGATGCCCGCAGCCAGCTCGCGCTCAATCTCGAGCATCGTAATCGGGCCGTCCGAGCGCCCTGCCGCCGCGTTTACGACCAGTGAGATATTTGCATAATCTATCTCAAGTTCACGCGCCAGCGCGGCCTCGGGCATTCCGGTCATGCCGACGAGCGTGCAGCCGTCACGCTCAAGTTTGTCGATTTCCGCCGCTGTCTCAAGGCGCGGACCCTGAGTTGCCGCGTATACCCCAGTACTGGTCACCGGGATGCCGGCCGATGTCGCAGCCGCGATTAGATTCTCTCGCAAGGTGTTGCTGTATGGCTCGGTGAAATCGATGTGCTGCGGCTGCGGTTGCGAACCGTCTGAAAAGGTTTGCTCGCGCCCATAGGTGTAATCGATGATTTGGTCCGGTATGACGATGCTGCCAGTACCCGGGCCGATGCCGCCTACGGCGGCGGTGCCCACAATGGCGTCTGCTCCCAGCTCAGCCAGAGCGGCGACGTTCGCTCGATAATTCACCAAATGCGGCGGAATCCGATGACCGGGGCCGTGGCGTGGTAAAAACATCACCTCGGTTCCGTTGAGTGTGCCACAGGTGACGGGTGCCGACGGTTCGCCCCAGGTGGTTGTTATCCGGCGGACACTGATGCGTTCGATTTTCTCGAAATCGTACAATCCGCTGCCACCGATCAGCGCAACTTTCATGATGGTGTAGTGACCGCGAAAATGCCTGGCGAATTTCTCAAATAAGTCTGGTAATCCATGCCGTAACCGAACAGATAATCGTCGGGGAGCGTCAGTGCTGAGAAGTCGGTGGCCTGCAAACCGGCTCGATCTTCCACCTGTTTTGTAATTAACACCGCCGTGAATACTTCTGCGGCGCCAAGTTCGTGACACGCATCAACGACTGCCTGCAACGTAATGCCGTGATCAAGCAAATCGTCAATAACCAGTATCGTGCGATCTTTGACCGCGGCAGGAGGACGGCGAATCCAACGCAGTTCACCCCCGGTGGTGCGCAAACCGTAGCGGGTCAGGTGGGTGTAATCGACTTGCAATGGAAATTCGAGTCGCATCATCAGCATGGCGAGCGGCACCAATCCGCCATTCATAACACCGAGTAAGAGTGGGTTCGCCGGGCTCAATTTTTCGGTAATCTCAACTGCCATCCGGTCACAAGCGGCCTCGACGGTTGCCTTGTCCGCAAGACAACGCGCATCGCGCCGTACGTTTTCCAGCCCTGCAGGTATTTGCTTATCGCTCATCGGCGCGTTCCAAAGCTTGTCGCCCGGCCCAATCGCGAGCGAACTGATATGCGGTACGGCCGCTTCGCGAGCCGTGTGACAGTGCCCATTCAAGTGCAGCGGCCCGGACCTCGGCAGCATCGCATAAGTTGCTGTCGAACGTAGCCAGCCAGTGTTGAGTAATGTCGAGATAACGTTGCTGATTGAGAGGATGAAATGACAACCACAGGCCAAACCGCTCCGACAACGATATCTTCTCCTCGACCGCCTCTGCCTGGTGGAGCTCGCCATCGATCATCTGCGCGCTCTGGTTGTCGCTTTGATGCTCCGGCAGCAAATGTCGACGATTCGAGGTCGCGTAAATGATGATGTTCTCGGGGGTGTCGAGGATCGAGCCGTCGAGCACGGTTTTCAACGCCCTGTAGGTTGCGTCGTTGTCGTCAAAAGAAAGATCGTCACAGTAAATGACGTAGCGAGCCTGCGGGTCATTGAGGCGATCGATAATCTCCGGCAGATCGACCAAATGAAGTCGATCCACCTCAACCAGGCGCAGACCATGCGGGGCATAGTCGTTTAACAATGCTTTAACCAGGCTCGATTTACCGGTACCACGGGGCCCCCACAGCAACGCATTATTGGCGGGCAAACCCGCCAGAAATTGCCGGGTATTGCGCTCCAGGGCTTTTTTCTGGCGCTCAACGTGCAGCAAATCTGTCAACGTTACCGCGTTGAAGCGGGTGATCGGCTCCAATCGCGACGGTCCGCCGCCGGTTCGCCAGCGCCATGCGATAGCATCCTCGAGGGAACCATCTGCGGGCGCAGGAAAGAGTCGCTCGAGGCGCTCGACCAGCTGTTCGGCGCGCGCGAAAAAATCGTCCGCTTTGCTCAAATCGGGTTATCCGGGGGCTTTGAATCGACGCGTATTCTACTGCATAGCGCTGCCCGCGGAGCTTCGCCGTCAGCACGCCCAACCGCGCAAATGAGGGGCTCGCTGCGTCGAAGTAAAGAACGTTGCGGACAACGGTGAAAAACTGAGCCTCGATGCGCGCCGTGTAAGTAATACCGTCCAGTCACGCCGCACGTCGATGCAGTCGGTCTGGCGAATGCGCGCGGATCGCTCGCACTCGATGATGGGCATGGCATCGCTTAAGTCGCCGGCGCGCAGCGAAATCCCATCCGTTGCGAGATAGCCAAACATTGTGTCGCTCTTTATCCGGGGCGAGATCTTGCCGCAACCGGCCTGAATAGCGGACCGCGGATGCCTGGCCATGTCGATATCGGCCACCACCTAGCGCCGTATTCGGCAGCACGCAGGCGTGCGACTTGATGCGCTTGTCCGGTCAGCGCGGTGCGCAGTTAATGTCGATAAAGCCTGATAATTCAACGCTTTTCAATTGTGTCTCCACAGCCAATCGCGGATAATCCAGCTGCCCGACGGCTGCGGTGTGGCGGGTGGAATGATCTGTTTTTTTCGGGTCATCTGCGAGCCATCGAAAAAGCCTCACGGCACGGCGGTGCTGAAGCCGACTGAGCAGATGGTCTGCCCGGTCCCGCTCAACAGAGCTTCCTGGTCGCTCGTCGTGCCACGGATATTGCATGAGGATTTTTGAGCACTCGGCCAGAACGATGCCGGCAGCGCAAGGCGCATTCGGTAAGGCGTCCGGCTCACGTAGCTCAATGCCCATCTCATAGGAGGAATGGCCCAACATGTACTCGCGCGATATGACCATCGCTGGTTTCGACCCTGAATTATCAGCAGCCCTTGACGCGGAAAAATCTCGTCAGGAGACGCACGTCGAACTGATAGCATCAGAGAATCACGCCAGCCTGCGAGTGCTTGAAGCAGCCGGTACCGTTCTGACCAACAAATACGCAGAGGGTTACCCGGGCAAACGCTATTATGGTGGCTGCGAATTTGTCGACATCGCGGAACAGCTTGCCATCGACAGGGCACGTAAATTGTTCGGCGCAGACTACGCTAACGTCCAACCGCACTCAGGCTCGCAAGCCAACGGTGCTGCCTATCTGGCCCTACTCGACCCGGGTGACACGGTGCTCGGTATGAGTCTCGCCGACGGCGGCCACCTGACCCACGGGGCCAAGGTAAATTTTTCCGGTAAGACGTATAACGCAATATCCTACGGACTGGATCCGGCCACGGGGCAGATAGATTACGACCAGGTGGTTAAGCTCGCTCACGAACATAGACCCCGCATGATCATGACCGGTTTCTCGGCCTATTCCCGGATCGTGGATTGGGCTCTATTTCGCCAGATTGCCGATGATGTCGGTGCCTATCTGGTCTCCGATATTGCGCATGTAGCTGGCCTAATCGCGGTCGGGCTTTACCCGAGCCCGGTCGCGCTCGCGGATGTGACGACGTCGACGACACACAAAACGTTGCGTGGGCCACGCTCCGGACTGCTGCTCGCGCGAAGTAATGCGGCACTCGAGAAAAAATTAAATTCGGCAGTATTCCCGGGTCTGCAAGGCGGTCCCCTGATGCACATCATTGCGGCCAAGGCGGTCGCATTTAAAGAAGCCATGGCGCCTGAGTTCAAGACCTATCAAGAGCAGGTGTTGGTCAATGCACGGGTAATGGCCGAGACCTTCATGTCGCGCAGCTACAACGTGGTGTCTGGCGGTACGGATAATCATCTGTTCTTGATCGATCTCAGTGCGCAGGGGCTAACCGGAAAAGCAGCCGATGCTGCGCTTGGCGCCGCCCATATCACCGTGAATAAGAATGCCGTTCCTAATGACCCGCAATCACCATTCGTAACCAGCGGTATTCGCGTCGGTACCCCAGCAATGACCACACGCGGATTCGGCGAGTTCGAAGCGCGTAGCCTGGCCGGCTGGATGTGCGACGTCCTCGATGCGCTGGAAGACGATAAGGTGATTGCGCGTGTACGCGGCCAGGTCGAAGAACTGTGCGGTCGTTTCCCGGTTTACGCCGAGTGAGAGTTTTACCCATGATCGAGTCGACCCGCCCGCCGTGTCCCTGCCACGAGAATCGGTCTGAGCCGGCACGTCCTCGGCGTACCCTCGGGCCAGCCAGGCGCGCCTGAATGCATTGTCCGTTTTGCACCCATTCCGATACTCGCGTCATTGATTCCCGCTTGTTGGGCGATGGCGACCAGATCCGACGCAGACGCGAATGTCAGAGCTGCAAAGCGCGCTTTACGACTTACGAAACAGCTGAGCTGAGCCTCCCCCGCATCATTAAGAACGATGGGCGGCGGGAAACGTTTAACGACGAAAAGCTTCGTCGTGGGGTGGTTAAAGCGCTCGAAAAACGCCCCGTGCCGATGGAGCGGGTTGAAAACTCGTTCAATCAAATCAAACGCCGTATTCGTGAGACGGGCGAGCGTGAAATCGATACCGTTCGCATCGGTGAGCTGGTGATGGACGAGTTGCGTGGGCTGGACCAGGTGGCCTACGTGCGCTTCGCCTCTGTGTATCGAAGCTTCGAGGATGTGCGCGCATTCCTCGACGAAATAAAACGTCTGGAAAACGACTTGCCGCCGGCGCTTCGCGACCAACAACTCGAACTGCTGGACCCGGAAAAGCCGGGTAAACCGGACTGACGAAGCGGGCGTTCACGCGCAGCCTTCCTATCCAGGTGTGACTTATCCAGTTGACGATCAGGCGTTTATGCGTGTCGCGCTCGCGCTCGCCGAACAGGGTCGCTATTCGACGTCACCGAATCCTTGTGTCGGTTGCGTGCTGATCAAAGACGGCGCAATTGTCGGGCGCGGCTATCATCGCCGGGCCGGACAACCCCACGCCGAGATTGTTGCGCTCAGCGATGCCGGCGACGCAAGTCGCGGCGCAACCGCCTATGTCACTCTAGAGCCCTGTCATCACCAAGGGCGCACCGGACCGTGCACTCAGGCTTTGGTCGACGCAGGAATAGTGCGTGTCGTCTACGCGCTTGAGGATCCGAACAAACTTGTAGCGGGGCGGGGTGGCGAATTTTTAACCGGCGCAGGCCTCGAGGTGACGAAGGGAATTTGCTCCGCCGAAGCAAGTGTCTTGAATGCCGGTTTTTTCAAGCGCATGAAGACCGGCCGCCCACTGGTGCGCATCAAGCTCGCTATGAGTCTCGACGCCTGCGCCGCACTCGAAAGTGGTGAGAGTCAATGGATCACAGGGCCGCAGGCGCGTGCCGATGTTCAGCGTCTGCGCGCGCAGGCGTGCGTAGTGTTAACCGGGGTCGGCACTGTGCTCGCGGACAACCCATCACTGACCGTTCGCGATGCGCGCTTCGACATGGCTGGCCGGCAACCGCGACGGGTAATTCTCGACAGCACGCTGCGCACACCGATAGGGGCGAAAATACTCGCATTGCCTGGTGAAACCCTGATATTCACTGGGAGCGCCGATGCCACCCAAACAGCGGCACTGGAACAAGCTGGTGCTCAAGTAGAGCGCATTGCGGAAGGCCGACGCCCGCAGCTAAAGGGTGTGTTCAGGCGCCTTGCTGAACTTGAGGTCAATGAGATCCTGGTTGAGGCCGGACCGACGCTGGTCGGTCAGTGCATTGACGCGCGTTGTTTTGACGAACTGATTATCCACCTCGCGCCCAAGCTGCTCGGTAAGCGCGCGCGACGTGCTTTGGATGTCGATTCTCCGCTACAGCTCGCAGACGCAGCTGGCTTGGTACTACATACATCCGAGCAGTTAGGTGACGATATTGCGCTTACCTTCAGGCCCAGGGATCGAGAAACAGAGGATTAGCTATGTTCACCGGAATCATTGCAAGCGTCGGCAGCATTGCTGAGATAGTCGCCAGCGGCGAGGCTATGCGCATACGTATCAACGCGCCGGATCTGGATCTGAGTGACGTTGCGCTTGGCGATTCGATCGCGGTTTCGGGCCCGTGTCTGACCGTTGTGTCATTCGATAAAGGCAGCTTCGCAGTCGATGTTTCCGGAGAGACCCTGCGCTGCACCGCGCTCGGACGTCTCGCCGTCGGTGCTGCGGTCAACCTCGAAAAAGCACTGCGGCTCGATGAGCGCCTGGGCGGCCATTTGGTCAGTGGGCACGTTGACGGCGTCGGCACCCTCGATGCGCTCGAGCCCCGTGGTGAGTACCTGGGCCTGAAAGTCTCCATACCTGCCGAGCTCTCCCGCTACCTGGCAAGCAAGGGTTCGGTGTGCATTGACGGGGTCAGTCTGACGGTCAACGCCGCCGGCGCGGCATTCTTTGAAGTGCTCACGATTCCACATACGCTGGAACGCACGACGCTAGGTCAACTGCAACCCGGCGATACAGTCAGCATCGAAGTTGACCTGCTGGCCCGCTACATCGAGCGGCTTCTCATGCAAACTTCAGAGCGCGATCAGGGTGGCTTGACATTGGCCGGCCTCAGCGCTGCCGGAATGGTCCAGCCCGGCGACTAAGATTCTTGCACCCTCACCGAGCCGGCCAGCGAGCAGGCGGGCAAATTCGACGCGGACGGCAGGTACTGCAAGCGTTTATAATCAGCGGGTATTTTTGATCCGCAGTAAATCATGGCACTAAACTCAACCCAGGAACTCGTCGACGATATCCGCGCCGGCAAGATGATCATCATCATGGACGATGAAGATCGTGAAAACGAGGGCGATTTCATTATCGCCGCATCGCATTGCACAGCTGAACACATCAATTTCATGTCCAAATACGGACGCGGCCTGATTTGTCTCACGCTGACCGAAGATCGCTGTCAGCGGCTGAATCTGCCCCTCATGGTGCAGGACACCCGCTACACGCATCGCACCAACTTCACCGTATCCATTGAGGCCGCGACGGGTGTGACAACCGGCATTTCTGCCGCTGATCGGGCACGCACCATAGAAGCTGCGGTGGCCCCGGGAGCTGGGCCGGCCGATCTCACTCAACCTGGCCACATTTTTCCGCTGATGGCGCAATCTGGCGGGGTTCTCACACGCGCCGGGCACACTGAAGCTGGCTGCGACTTTGCGCGGTCTGCAGGCCTGGAGCCGGCTGCCGTGATTGTCGAAATCCTGAAGGACGACGGCACCATGGCCAGACGTCCTGACCTGGAACAGATTGCCAAGGATTTTGATGTCAAGATTGGCACGATTGCCGACCTGATTCGGTTTCGTATTGAGAACGAGAAAACCGTCGAGCGGGCGGCAACTTCCATCCTGCCAACTGAGTTTGGCGAGTTCACCGTCTACGCTTACGAAGATGCGATTCACGGCGACGTGCATATGGCTATGGTCAAAGGTGAGATTGATCCTGAGCGGCCTACCTTGGTCCGTGTGCATATCTACAACCCTTTCGAAGACCTTACTGCCAGTATCCGCAAGGATGCGGGCTGGCCATTACGGGACGCACTCAAGCGGGTCAGCGAGGCCGGCGAAGGCGTGGTCGTCGTACTTGGCAACCAGATCAACAATGAAGATTTAATGCTTCAGGTGGGGCGTCTGGGCGATGAGTCAGGCGAAGCGGCGCCCAAACGCGAAACGAATCCCATGGACTGGCGGCAGATCGGACTGGGTGCACAAATCCTCGCCGATGTAGGGGTGCGCAAAATGCGGGTGATGAGTAATCCGCGAAAATATCACGCAATTTCAGGCTTTGGTCTTGAAGTCGTTGAATACGTAACCTGACAGGGGACCAAGCATGGAAAACCTCACCACCATTGAAGGGCAAATGGTCCTCGACCAGGCCGCAAGCGTTGCGATCATATGCGCACGTTTTAACAGCTTCATCGTTGACCACCTGGAAGCAGGATGTGTCGATACTCTGCAACGCGCGGCAACTGTCAAACCGAAGCTCACCATCGTGCGCGCCCCGGGCGCGTTTGAATTGCCGCTGGTAGCGCACAAGCTGGCAAGTTCCGGAAAGTACGACGCTGTGATCGCGCTCGGTGCAGTCATCCGCGGATCGACGGCCCACTTCGAGCACGTCGCAGGGAGTTGTACTCGCGGCCTGGCTGACGCCGGAAACACGACCGGTGTACCTGTCGTATTCGGCGTCCTGACTACCGATACCATTGAACAAGCTGTCGAGCGGGCCGGCACCAAGGCCGGCAACAAGGGCGCCGAGGCTGCGGCGACGGCAATCGAAATGATCTCCTTGCTGCGTCAGCTCTGAACATGGTCGGGCGACCAGCAACTCGCGGTCGCATCCGAGCACGCCGCTGCGCTGTCCAGGCGCTCTACCAGTGGCAAATGACCGGGCTCGAACCGAACGATATCGTTAACGAATTTCTCGCTGATCGCGAAGTGATAAGCGTTGATCTCGACTACTTCAAAGTTTTGTTGCGCGAAGTCCCTCGTCATTTCGAAGCGCTTAAAAGCGACCTCGAGGCGTGTGTCGACCGTGACTGGCTCAAGCTCGATCCGGTTGAGCGTAGCGTGCTGCTGATCGGCGCCTACGAGATGCGCCATTGTCTCGAAATGCCATATCGGGTTGTCATTAACGAAGGCATTGAGTTGTGCAAAATGTTCGGCACAGTCGATGGCCATCGCTATATCAACGGTGTTCTCGATCGTTTGGCGCAGTCCCAGCGCGGTACCGAAATTAGCGCTGGCACCTGAGCCCGGCGTTCCTGCACGATGGATGAGTTCAAACTCATCGAACGATTTTTCGCGCCGCTGGGCGGGGCTCGCAAGGACGTTACCCAGGGCATCGGTGACGACGGCGCAATCGTGTCCAGTCCGAGTCGAGAATTGGTTCTGGCAGTCGACACCCTGGTCGAGGGTTGCCACTTTCCGGCGCACGCGCCACCGCGCGAGCTCGGTTTTCGGGTTGCGGCGGTCAACCTGAGTGATCTCGCCGCGATGGCCGCGACCCCTTGTTTTGCCACGCTTGCGCTTACCTTGCCGAGCGCCGACGAGCTCTGGCTGACAGAATTCTCTTCCGGCCTCGGCGAAGGGCTGGCACGCCACAACTGCGCGCTGGTTGGCGGTGACACGACACGCGGCCCGCTGACGATATCGCTGCAGTTGATCGGTGCATTGCAGGGCGCCCCATTATTACGGAGTGGCGCATGCGCCGGCGATCATGTGTTGGTCTCCGGGACCCTCGGCGATGCGCGCGCGGCGCTGGACCTACTCAGTGATGGCGGACAATCCACTGACCATGAGACCTACTTGCTGGCCCGCTACTGGCGGCCGACGCCGCGGGTCGAGTTGGCTCACGCCGTGAGCCAACTCGCGCATGCCGCGATAGATATTTCGGATGGTTTGCTTGCCGATCTCGGGCACATCGCCGCCGCCAGTGGTGTCGCGATTCAGATTGACCAAGAGCTGCTACCGATTTCTCCTGCACTGGTCGAGCACTGTCCTCGCGCGCAGGCACTTGCTTATGCGGTGACTGGCGGCGATGACTATGAACTTGCACTATGCGTGGCGCCGGCACAATTGTCCGCAGTTCTACACGCGGCCCGCCAATGCGGGGACGCATTAACGGTGATCGGTCAAGTCGTAGGGGGGCAAGGGGTGACGTGTCGCGATGCGGACGGGTTACCGGTCAAGAATCCGGATGTCTCCGGCTATCGCCATTTCAGGTAAGTCGATTGGGGCGCGCGCCCTACAGGCGCATATAACCGGCCTCTTCGAGCCGGCTGATTTCTAATGGTCCGTAAGGCACGAATTCGATAAACGCCGGAATTTCATCTTCCAGTACCCCGAGTTTCGAAGCGCTGCGCGCACAAATTTTGAAATCGAACACACCGAAAGCGTCAAGTTTGGCGGCTAAATCAACGATTTCCTGGTGCTGCTCGTAATTTTCGGCTTTGAAATAGGCAATATCCGGCCCGTGTAAAACCAATACGACCTCCAGCTCCTCGCGCTGATCGAGGGGCGATTGTTCGTAGATCATATGCGCCCGGCGCAACAGTTGCTTGAAGTCATCTGCACTGTGATCCACGACGTCAAAGTAGTATCGCGCTGCGGCTGGCGGTTCGTTCGCAATCGCACTTTGTGGCCCAACAGTCGGCTCCGACGTTTCAATCGCGCTCGGTAGCTGGGTCTTTTGTTCACTATCCGGGATTGGTTCTGGCGGTTCAGGAATCGCCGACAACAACAGGAACAACATCGTCGCGAGCGCGAAAACGGTCACGACCAGAGATTTCGAGACGAACCTCATGCGCGCCGCGCCAGGATTGTGTTTTTTCGGTGCATAATTGACGCATATCGTTGCCGTACATTGGCAATTTTGCAAGGTCCGGCGTCGCACTTACGCGCCAACACTGCTCGTTACCAGGCTGCTTGATAAAGACGCCATCGTCGCGAGTGGTGACCCGGTTTCCGGGTAAACATCAACTGCCGCTTGCGCTGCTCATTCTGGAGAAGCCGATGAAATCAAATAATCCGTACCGATATGTGCGCGCGCTCCTGGTGCTGATGTTTGCCAGCCCAACGTTGTGTGCCGAGCAATCGGAAGTTGATGTGTGGGAGTCTTTGCTCAGGCCCACCTACTTTGGCGATACTGTGTTGATTGAAGGGCGCTCGATAATCGATATGAAGACGCCTTATCGAGCTGAAGATGCGGCATTTACGCCAGTTTCGATCACCGCTGGAATCGAACAAACGCCCGCGCAATACATCGCTAAGATCTATTTATTCGTCGAAAAAAACCCACAGCCGCTGGTCGGCAAGTTTGCATTAAGCCCGCACACAGGGCGCGCCGATTTGGCGATGCGGGTACGCGTCGATATGTATACGAACATTCGCGCAGTGGCGGTTCTTAATACCGGCGAGCATCATCTGGTGACCAATTTCGTCAAAGCGCAAGGTGGCTGTTCCGCGCCGCTCGCGGCTGATTACGCAGCCGCCATGGAGCGTATTGGTGACATGAAATTTCGCGCCGTACCAAGCGCGGAATCGGACGACCTCATGATTGGTCAGTTTTTGCTTAGCCACCCGAATGTTACGGGAATGCAGAAAGATCAAAAGACTCAGTTGTTTCGACCAGAGCATTATGTGAAAACAGTGAAGCTGTTCCAGGGCGATGCGTTGATCATGATTGCGGAAACCGGGTTCTCAGTTTCAGCCGATCCGAGTTTTCGTTTCTTCTTTAAACCGAATGGCGCCGCCGAATTGCGCGCCGAGGTGGTCGATTCGAAAGGACTTGCCTGGCAGCAGCAGTTCGACATCAAGAGCTAGCTGCGCCATCACAAGCGCAGCACTGTTGCGCGTTCAATGTCGCTGACTTCCCAACGGCGACGGACCGCGGGTGTCGTTACTTCTGTAGTGCTGTCTACTCAGCTCGATAGCTGCCTCGCTCACAGCCACCCCGAGCGTATCGGCCATCACCACTCGTGGGCTGCTAGAATCGAACCAGGTCGCCTCGGAGTTATCCCGCACATGCACGCCGAATTTCGCCGCCGCTTACGGGCTGGGGATAAACTCTACGGCACTATGGTGACTGTGGAGTCCCCGGAACTCATCGAGGCCTTGTGCTACGTCGGCTTCGATTGGCTGTTCATCGAAACTGAGCATGCACCGTTATTGCCGAACGCAGTACAAAACATCGTTCGTACGGCCGGAGCAATGCCATGCCTCGTTCGGTTGTCACGCGGCGACGAGGTTTCAATCAAGCGCGCACTGGATGCCGGTGCCGCCGGCATCATCGTGCCGCAGGTTAATTCTGCGGCCCACGCGCGTTTAATCGTCAGTTACGCGAAGTACGCACCTTTCGGAACACGCGGCATTGGCTTGAGCCGTGCAAGTACTTACGGTATGAAGATGGACGATTATCTCGCTGAGGCGAATGACTCTACCACGGTTGCAGTACAGGCCGAACATATCGACGCAGTCGAAAACATCGAGGAAATTTGCGCGGTCGAGGGCCTTGATGCCGTATTGATAGGTACTTACGACCTGTCTGCGAGTCTCAATAAGACCGGCCAGCTGGATGCGCCTGAAGTGGTCGCTGCTGTTGCGCACGTGCGCGAGGTTTGTCGCGCCAGTGGCATGCGGATGGGCTGCTTTGGCGGCACGCCAGCCGCGCTGAAGCCGCGCCAGGATGAGGGCTTTACGCTGCTGTGCAGTGGTGCAGACGTCGCTGTATTTGCCGCCGCGAACCAAACCATGCTGGCAGAATTAAAGAATCAGGTATCACCGATATGACTCCAGAGCTACGTCAACGATTACTTGCCCTCGATGCCTCTTCACTTACTGACGTCGACAAATCACTCCGCGTACTCGATGCCGGGCTGCGCCCAATCGCACCCGGGCGTAAGCTCGCCGGGGTGGCGCGAACAGTACGCTGCCGCGAAGATTTCCTGACCGTGATCAAAGGCCTCGACGAGTCGCGGGCCGGCGAAGTGCTGGTCATCGACACTGGCTCGAGCACACGCGCGGTATTGGGTGAATTGTTTTCCATCGAGGCACAGCGACGCGGCCTCGCCGGTATCATCGTCGATGGTCCAGTGCGTGATGTGCGCACCATCGCGTCGCTCGACATTCCGGTTTATGCGCGCTCATATTGCCCGTGCGCGGGCACGACAATGAAACTGATGGAAACGCAGGTGCCAGTACAGTGTGGCGGCGTGGTGATTGAGCCGGGCGATATCCTGGTCGGAGATGATGATGGCGTGGTCGCCGTTAGCGCGAAAGAAATCGACGGGCTGCTAGCTGGCGCGGCGGACATTCAGGTCAAGGAAGCTGAACTGCGTCAGCGCATGGCGAGCGGCGAGAATTTGATCGCGATGTTGAATTTTCACGAACACTCGGCAGCAGTGGCGCGCGGTGAGCCGAGTGCGTTAGCGTTTAAGCTCGACGATTGATCATACGCCTGGCACAACTGACTGGCTCGGCATGTCACGAGCGCCGCGGCCACGGGCGACAGTCCCTCCTCACCGGTGGTTCGAACTGCTCGATCCCGACCCTGCCGACCCTTTCGACGCACTGATGGTTCGTCTGGCTGAATGTGTTGCCTGTTAGTACAACGCAACGCGCGGCGCGCCGGTCAGTGAACAGGGGCAACCCCAGGCCGACGATGACCACGATGACGGGCGGCGACTGGAGCGCTTTCGGGCGGGTGCGAGCAAAGTACGCGGCGGTCTGCGCTGTGCTGCCGGCATTGACGAGAGATTTTTTCACACGAGGTTCCATCTATGCGATTTTTATGCATCCCGCTTCTGATCTGTATGGCGCTGTCCGCGCTTGCCAACGACCAGCCGGCACCGCTCATCGAGGTGACGCGCATCTACACTGGCGACGATAAGCTGACGCACTTCGCGGACGGCGCAGTCGCGCTATCAATGAAGGATTTCGCGCCGCCGACTGCCCCGATTGCAGTGTCGACTCCGCTCCCGGCTAAAGCGCTGACGTTTCTTGCCATGCCTTCAGGGTGGTTTGGCGACTGGCATCCGGCCCCGGCCAAGCAATATGTCATTGTCCTGCAGGGCACGTTCGAAATTGAAACCGGTGACGGTGAAAAACGCATTGTTAAGGCCGGGTCAACGCTGCTGGTTGAGGACATCGATGGCAAAGGTCACCGCACTCGGGTGGTCAGCGAAGAGGCTTTGATTGCGGCTATCGTCCCCGTGCGGGAGTAATTGGCGGAATCGTCAGGGTGTGGGCGCGCCGCTTTGCGAGCGCAGGAAATTAATCAAATCCAGCTCAGGCGCACGGTAGCCAAATTGGGTTATCGCGGCGGAGATCTGCCCGCGATGATGGCTGGCGTGGTTAAACACATGCAGGAGGGTTGCTGCGCACGGGTTATTGAACAGGGCGCCGCTCATGTTGGTGTAGCTGATATCTGCATCGAGGCGATGAGCGCTTTGCTTATCGATCCAGTTGCGCCAGTGGTAGCTATGCGCGCATAACGCTTGTTCGAGCTCGTTGCGGTCGCTTTCCAATTCCTGATCGAGGCCATCAACAGCATAAGGTTCTTCCGCGAAACGCCCAAACCAGACGCGATCGCCAACCAATAAGTGATTCAGCGTGCCGTGGACAGACTTAAAGAACAAGCCGCAATCTGCTCGGTAGTGGTCCTCGCTCATGGGGAGCAGTGCACGGTACAGGGACTGGAAAGCCCACACGTGATATTCGCTCAGCGTCAATAATTGCGTTTTCACTGCTTGCACTCCAGTGTTGCGGTCGGACTAGCGTACGCCCAGTCAGTGGTCATCGCTCGGCGCAGAATCGCGCGTTCTCTGGTGGTTAAAACTCACCGCTATCGTAAAATGCATACTGCCAATCAGCAACTGCAAGGAACGTCTATGAACGGTGCACACGCTTTGCTCGATTCACTGGTTAACGCCGGGATCGAGATCTGCTTTGCGAATCCCGGTACGTCGGAAATGCACCTTGTCACCGCAATCGGAAAAACAGAGTCGGTGCGTCCCGTGTTGTGCTTGTTCGAGGGCGTTGTCACCGGCGCTGCCGATGGCTACGCGCGCATGGCGGACAAGCCCGCGATTACGTTGCTGCATCTCGGCCCCGGTTACGCAAACGGCATGGCCAATTTGCACAACGCACGCAAAGGATTCTCACCGATCGTCAATATCGTTGGAGATCATGCCGTATGGCATCACCAGTACGATGCACCACTAACCTCAGATGTTCCCGGCCATGCCCGGCTTCAATCGCATTGGGTACGGGTATCGGAGTCGGGAGATGATCTTGCTCTTGCTGGTGCTGAGGCGGTGCAGGCCTCAATGGCGGGGTGGGGCAAAGTGGCAACGCTGATCGTGCCGGCCAATCATGCTTGGGAATCGGCAGAGAAATCCTTTGACCGCCTGCAACCGCCGCCGCTTGCTCAAGTGAGCCAGGATGCGGTTGCGAACGCCGCTGCAGCATTGCGTAACGGAAAAAAGACAGCCATCGTGATTGGCGCCCATGCGTTGCGCGATCCGGCTCTGTCGGCACTCGCACGCGTCGCCGACGCCACTGACGCTGATCTATTATGCGAGACATTCCCGCGCCGCCTCGAGCGCGGGGTCGGTCGCGCAGTGCTGCAACGCATCCCGTATTTTGCTGAACAAGCGATTGAGTTTCTGAAGCCATACGAACAGATGGTCCTGGTTGGTGCCACGCAACCGGTTGCATTCTTTGCATATCCTGGGGTTGCCAGCGTCCTGGCACCGGAAGGATGCGCGATGGTCACTTTAGCGGGCCTTGATGATGACGTAGCGGCGGCGGCGCTCGGTCTCGCTGCAGTGCTCGACGCACCGAAATCATTTCCGACCCAACCCGCAGTCGCGCCCGAAATCGTCGACGGCGAACTCACCCCCGCTACCATCGGTGATGTTATCAGCGCACACCTGCCCGACAACGCTATCGTTTCGGACGAGGGGATTACCTGTGGACTCGAGTTGTTCTTACGCACTCAGGGTGCCGCACAACACGATTGGTTAGCGATCACGGGTGGTTCCATCGGCCAGGGTTTGCCGTTGAGTCTTGGCGCCAGCCTCGCATGTCCGGATCGAAAAGTAGTCGCATTCCAGGCCGACGGCAGCGCGATGTATACCGTGCAGGCATTGTGGAGCATGGCCCGTGAGAACACTGATGTGACTGTCGTGCTACTTAACAACAGCAGTTATGCCATCTTGAACGTAGAGCTGGAACGGCTAAAGACCGACGAACCGACCGCGAAAACACTGTCTATGCTTGACCTCTCTAATCCGATCATAGACTGGGTTCAGATTGCTCAGGGTATGCAGGTTCCGGCAACGCAGGCGACCACCGTGCTCGAGTTCGAAGCGCAGTTTAAGGATGCGATGAAGACTCGCGGTCCCCGTTTGATTGAGGTGATGGTCGTGCAAAATCTCGGTGCCGGTACGCGCCGCTAGGAAAGCATTTTCTATCGCATTGCCATGGCGACAATATGGCGACACGTCATCGGGCCACGATTTACGGTTTACCGGCAATCAGCACGTCGAGAAGAAACGGGCCAGCCTGAGACTGCGCGACCGCCAGTGCGCTGGTGATGTCGTCCGCGCTGGCTACCGTGCGTGCTTCAACGCCCATGCCGCGTGCCATGTTCGCGAAGCCGAGTTCCGGATGAGTCAAATCCATGTGCGGGTAAGGGCGTTCGGCAAGTGCTTTGAAACGCGAGCGATAGATATCTAGGTTGTGCTTGAGTACGCGGTATTCGCGGTTGGAAAGAATAACGAACAGGATATCGAGCTCATGATGCGCGGCGGTCCACAACGCCTGAATGCTGTACATCGCGCTGCCGTCACCCGAAAACACCACTACCTTGTGTTGCGGACGGGCGATTGATACGCCGAGTGCCCCCGCGAGGCCTTGACCGATACCGCCGCCGCGTCCGGAATAAAAGTTGTTTTGATCGAGAGCAAAAGCGCGGCCCATATCGGTCCCGCTAGTGACCGTCTCGTCTACAATCAGAACGTCATCCGGCAGCGTTGTGGCGATTGCATGGAAAGCTTCCCCGGGTGACATAGGCGCCGCACCGCGGCGTGTTTCGAATTGGGTTGCGTAGTCGTCCGCCTCGCTCCTGTTCACGCTTAGAAATTCCGCATTGCGTTGCCGGGCACCACTTCTGTAGGTGTCGTCGACCTTCTCTTCGAGGCCCGACAGGAGCGCACGAAGGCATTCCGGCAGGTGGCCGACAACGCCTGCGTCGAGGGAATAATTGTGCGCTAGTCGTGACGGTGCGGACTCAATTTGCGCGACTGTGATGCCCGGTGGCAGAGAGTCCCCGGCGTCGAACCAAATTTCTTCAAAGAATGCGCCGCCGAGCAAAAGCACACAGTCATAGGCGCTCAGTAGTTGGGCGATGCTGGCCCCATCCGGAGGAATGCGTCCGCGCAGATTTGGGTGGTGATTGGCAATCGGTTGGCTGGTGCGCAGGAACTCGGTAAACACCGCCGCGCCCGTCAGCTCAACGAGGCGGGTAAGTAAGGTGCTACCTTGCGCAGCAACCACTTCGTCACCGGTGACGATAGCGGGCCGCTCGCTGGCAACAAGCAACTCGACAATTCGCGCGACGCCGTCAGCGGCAGGCAGGTTACGCGGATACAGCTCGCCGGCAGTGACGGCGCCGATGTCCGTTTCTTGCTCCATTACGTTGATCGGCAGCGCGACAAACACTGGACCAGCTGGCGGTTCGATGGCGATTTTGAAGGCGCGGCGCATGATGGGCGCGATCTCGTCAGCGTACTGAGCTTCGACTGCCCACTTGGTCACGGGCTGCGCCATGGCGACCAAGTCATGGCGCAGCACAGGATCGCGTAAACGCATGCGCGTATCTTGTTGCCCAGCCGTGACTATCATCGGCGCTGCGCCTTTAAGAGCGCCATAAATCATGCCTATTGCGTTGCCAAGACCAGGCGCGACATGTAGATTCGCCACCGCAGTTTTCCCGCTCGCACGGGCGTAGTAGCTAGCAGCTCCGACCGCGATCCCTTCATGCAAGGCCACGTAGTAGGTGATGTCCGGGTAGTCGAGGAGGCTGTCGAGCAAGGGATTTTCGGTGGTGCCGGGGTTGCCGAAAATAGCCTGCGTACCGTGGGCTACCAAACTGTCCATAAAGACCTGTCGTCCGCGCATGCGCAGCACTCCTATCGCGCGCGTTTCAGACGCACTATGTGTGACCCAAGCGTGCCATCACTGTTGTCTTGATGTCTATGCTTAGTTGCTCTGCAAGCCTCAGGGAAAGGCTCTTTTCTTAGGCTGGCGCTCCGCGCGCCTTTGTTGCGCGGCCGTAGGTAGGAACGTAATCGTCGCGCGGTATGACGATAACTGCGTGCATGAGACGGGCGTTCGCGCGATTCGACTCAGTTGAGTGCGCGAGCCATTTGGGTGCGCCACTGACGAATCCGAGGGTCGCCGTCCAGGACATTAAAAATATCCACCAGCGCTTTACGTACTGCGCCCTCATTCCAATCGCGATGGCGGGTGAGCAAGCCCAACAGCGCGCTCACTGCAGCGTCATGGTCGCCGGCATTAGCGGCGCCAATTGCGGCAGAAAAAGCTTGCCCGACTTCGTCGTCTGCGCCTTCGACGCTTGTGGTGGCTGCGGCCATGTTGATACGCGAGCGCAGCGCATCAAAACTCTTGTCGACTGCGATGTTGGCAGGAAGATCGCGCAGCAATCGTTGCGCATCCTCAACACGGCCAGCCTCAACGTACAGTTCGCCGAGCAGAGGGTGGATGGTGAAGTCCAGCGGATCAGCGGCGAGACCGGTCTCCAGCGCTTCGATCGCAGTGGCGATGTCGCCGCTTAAGCGGGCAGTTTCCGCCGCCACGACAAACTGTTGCGATGCTCGAGGCAGCCACTTGGCGACGAATGTCTCGAGCTCTGACAGCGGTTGGGCTCCAACTAGCTGACCGACATTCGCACCGTCGTCGAACATCATTAAAGTTGGCAGACTTCGCACCGCATACTCAGTCCCAATAGCTGTCTCGGCGTCAGTATCGACTTTGACAATCTTAAGTGCGCCAGCATGGTTCGCAGCCAGAGCCTCGAGGGTCGGCGCCAGAGATTTACACGGTCCACACCAGTCGGCCCAGAAATCAACCAACACCGGAATTGAACGTGACTGTTCCAGCACCGCGCGCGGGAACTCACTGGTCGTCGCACTACTGATGTCAGGATGGTTCATGGTGTTCTCTTCGTTGCTCTGGTGTTAGTGCGCTATAGATGAGGCCACGAGTTGGCAAGATCAAGTCGACCCACTCAGGCGCTGCGTAGTTTCGCCGTTGCGACGGCGTCGACGCTTAAGCCCTCTGGGTCGAAGTCGGGGTCGCCGATTACGACCACGCCATAGTCGGTGTGTGCGCCAGCAATGCTAACGTAGCCATCGCGAACGTCGGCGAGTACTCGCTCTGGTTCACGGGTACGGGGCTCGCCATAACCGCCACCAGCATTCGTGATGTAACGCGAGTAAGCACCTGGACGGGTGTGCCAGACGGACTGCCGAGCGAAGTAAAAGTATTCGCCGTCGGGATCGAGTGCCTTGCTCTGCTTATCAAGTACGCCTGCCATTGGAGTCGACTGGGCGTAGACCGAATCGCTGACCGGGAGCAGCTTGCCAGCGACCTGCAGCTGTTCGTCCTCCGGTTCAAACAACCAACAGGCTCCTGCGCGACCCGCCGCACCACCCTGGACACCAAAGCCAGTCGCTTCTTTGAGCCGAATCGGAATACTGTAATGCTCACCCGACTGTTCCCAATAGGCGTCTTTTAGCACTGCTGCGCCGCCGCGGTTGTAACCCGCGCCAGCCGAGTCGATCACATATTCTTTGCGCATGAGCAGCGTTGGCGCGTCGAGCTCTGAGGCTTCGGTCGACGGATCGAGGCCGTTGACCATATACGGCACGGTATAACTTTCTCCGTCGCGATGGCGATCTGCACCCCACGGTCCGTGCTCGCCACCCACAATGCCGATACTTTGCCAGGCACTACCGTCGGCATGCTTGCCGTGCGCGTTGTGCACGCAGACCGTGCCGTAGTCGCCTGCAAACGCATCGCCACTCAGAACTTTTCCGAGCTCTTCGACTATCGCGCTCAACAGCACTGAGGAAATCTCCCAATACAGCATAATTGCGCCATCGGGTGGCATCGCCGAAAGCACCGTGCCGGGCGGCACGACAATATCGATGTGACGGTAAGCGCCTGAGGTAAACGGGGTGTGGCGGTCGACTAACAGTTTGAACGCGGCGCCGACAGCGGTTTTCGCGTCGAGCGGCCCAGCATTAATGCACGTTCGTGCCTGCCGCGAAGAGCCACTTAAATCGACCTCTAGCCGGCGCCCTTTTTTGTTCAGGCTTGCGCGCACCACAATCGGTTCTTCAGCGTCAACGCCGTCGGCGTCGATAGAACCTTCGGCGTGATAGATACCGTCGGGGACACGTTCAAGCGCATCACCCATGGCTTCCGCCGAAGCGTCGCAGCAATAGCGTACGGCGCCGCGATAGGCTTGTTCGCCATAACGTTCGATACTTTCAAGAAGTAGTTTCTCGCCGAGCTTGAGTTGTTCGGCCATCGTCATGAAGTCGGGCTGCAGGAAGCCGGCAAAGCGGGTGTTATCGAATACCAGACTAAACGTCGAGCGAACCGGTTTGTCCTTCTCGAATAGTTTCATTGGGCCGATGACGAGGCCGTTCTCATAGACATTGGCTTTCGTGCCGCTGAAGCCGCCTGGTGTGATGCCGCCCATATCCAGTTGATGCGCGCGGGCGTTCATAAAAGCGATTGGCCGACCCTGATAAAACACGGGTCGGATGAAACAGGTGTCGTTAACGTGGTTGCCGGCGCGGTAGGGATCGTTGCAAATCAGTACGTCGCCAGGTTGCAAATTCTCGACGCCAAATTCCTCGACGATATTGCGTACGGCGTCTTCCATGGTACCCAGGAAAACCAGTAACGAACTTGATACGGCCGGCATCGGATAATCCATGTCCGGCGGACCAGATACAGTGATTGCAAAATCGTACCAGTCGCGAATGATTGGGGAAAAAGCGCTGAACATGAGCCCGGTGCTCATGTGATCTACGGTGTAGCGCAAGCGATTGGACAACACCATCGCTGTGAAGCGGTCGCAGTGGTAGGTTGCTTCGAACTGCTCGGGGGTAAAATCGCGCAAGCGGCCTATTGATGTGCCATCAAGCTTGCCATCGACATCTGGTTGAGTACTCATAACCGCATTCCCTACGCGTTGCGCTGAATGTTGATTTCCCCATATCGTCCCACACGGCCGATCTGGTTCTGGGTAATATAGGTCGTCGACAACGCTTCGCGCACAATCGCCGGCCCCTTGATTTCATCGCCAGCGCGCAAGTCGTCGCGCGCATAAATTTGCGCAAGCTCTTCGGCGTCGGCGACATGTCGTAAAACGCTGGTGCCAACTGGTCGCAACGGTTCACCATCACGCTTAGCCAGGGTGGCGTAACTCACCTTGTCCGTTTTCACCACTGCGCGTAAACGATAGGTCACGCCTTGTACCGGGATGGCGTCGAAGCGATTGCCATTGCGCGCGGCGTACGCGACATGGAAATTCTCGATCATGGTCGTGATCGTGGCAGCGGTAAATGACCCGTCTGGCACCGGCACAAACGGCGTTTCCCATGTCTGCCCGACCAGTTGGGCGTCGAATGCGCGCACAATTTCAACATCCTGGTTAGCGCCAAGGCGTTCGCGCAGGCGAGTTTCCATGCGCGCGTAGATGTCTGCAATGGCCACGACATTATCTGGTGACAAGATGGTGTACGCACTTTGACTAATGCCGTAAGCCTGGTCGGCACTGAGCAGGCCAAGCGCGGAAAACAGTCCGGGGTGGGGCGGGATGATGACACTTTTCACATTCACCATGTCCGCCAGTGCCGGTAACAAGAGCGGCCCGGCCGCGCCGAATGCCATGAGAGAGTAGTCGCGCGGATCAATGCCGTGTTTGATGGCGATATTAAATATGCCCTCGGCGACATTGTTCAGGCCGATGTCCCACGCATAACGGATTCGGGTGGCGAACGGCAGCGGCGTTTGAAGGTTCTCAAAGGCCGTTTTGGCGAGCCCGGTGTCGAGCTTCATTTTGCCCCCCGCGAAGCCATCCGGATCGAGCAGTCCCGCCAGCAGACAGATGTCGGTCATGGTCGGCGCTCTGCCACCACGCCCATAACAAGCTGGTCCCGGATCTGCGCCCGCACTTTGCGGTCCGACAGTAATGTCACCGCTGGGTGATACAGCAACGATGCTGCCACCGCCGGCACCGATACTGGAGATGTCGTTCGACAAGGCATTGACGATTAAGTCGTGTTCCAGTTCGAAGGTGGTGTTTACAAAGGGTTGACCGTTCGTGACCAGTGAAATGTCGCAAGACGTACCGCCAACATCCGCGCACAGCAAATTCCCGTTGCTAATGAGTTCACCGAAGTGGGCGCTGCCGACCGTGCCAGCAGCCGGTCCCGCGAACACCACCTGGAAAGGTGCCTGCATCGCGTCCGCTGCGGGGATCAGATTCGCGGTGCAGTCGGCGAAATTGAGTTGGCCGTCAAAGCCAAGCTCACGCAAGCCGCTGTCGAGACGCAGGCTGTATTGCTCGTAGATTATTTTCATAAACACATCCACCAACGTGGTCGACGCGCGTGCATATTCCTTGGCGAGTGGTGAAATATCGCTCGAAACAGAACACGGAATATCACCCAGCTCTTCGTGCACCAGTTCCCGCAGCCGCAACTCATGCACGTTGTTGGTGTAGGCGTGCAGCAGACAAATGGCAATGCCCTCCACATTGCAGCGCTTGAGTACCTGCAATTCCGCCCGAGCCTGCTGTTCGTCCAGTTCCGTGAAAATGCCACCACCAGCTTTGATGCGTTCGACAATGCCGCGTCGCAGATATCGTGGCACCAGTGGTCGACCAGCATCGCCGAACGTGCGCCGCCAACTCGGGTCCGTGAGCGCTGCGGTAGGTCGCCAGGTGCGACCGATGTCAGGAATGTCGCGATGACCGGCAGTGGTCAGAAAGCCGATTTTGGGCAAAGAACGTGTGATGATCGCATTCAATCCGTGGGTGCTGGCGTGGTTAAACACCGGCATACCCGCAACCCCTAATTCCGCTGCGCCCGCTACGACGCTTTTATCAGTGTTGCGCACATCGGTGGATACTTTAGCGGTGTGGATGAGTCCGTCTTTCACCGCCACGACATCCGTAAAAGTGCCGCCTACATCAACTGCCATCATGACTGGGTCGCCTCACTAAAATTCATTGTTACAGGCTGTCGGTTGCGAGTACGACATGGCCGAGGCGAGTCCACTTCTCGCGTGTTTGCGAGTGCAGACAGGACTGGCATTTGACGGTCATGAACCAGCCCCCCTCGGAGAGGACCGGATAACGCATGAGGTCCTCGGCACTGCAAGCGTCACAGCTGCCGGCGATTGCTTCACGGACCTGAACAGGCGCCGGATCGCTGGGGCGCGGGAAAGAAAAATTACTCATTGAAGGTATCCCTGCTAGGTTCGCCGGGCGCAACTCGCACCGCAGCGATTGCGTCGGTAGCCGGCTCGTGCGGTAGTGTTTCCGATTCTCGCATACCGTGCTGTAACGCGACCAGCGCCTGTCAGAAGAGTGGCGAAGCCGCGCGCCCCAACTCCCTCGAAAGGCGCTGGTGTGGACCAGCGCAGATGTGTTGGCAGCTTCTGGACGGACAGCGATGAGCTGCCATAATACGGAGCTCCACAGCGGCAGGCGGCAATGCATTTAGAGGGCGCGGAGATGGCAGATTTCGACAACAGTAGTAAAGGCCGCATCGTCGCCGGTGGCACCGACCCCCGCGTTATTGGCCGCTTACGCACACGTCCGGCCGCTACGGCCTGAAACATTGATGCGCGCACAGCACTAGGCTGTCGCCACTGTCGAGGTCGCCCCTATGCCTTTAACCACCGCCGCAATCGGTCTTGTCACGGACCCCATCGAACATGCCGTCGATGAGCGCTGGACCATGGCGTACAGCGCCGCGCTTGGTGACCACGACGCGGTGTATGTTGATACTTCTCGGGCTGACGGCGTCGTTGCCCATCCGTTGTTCGCGATTTGTCCGGAATGGCCAGTCGCACTCGCTTCCCGCGATCAGTTGCGCGAGCGCGGGCTTACTGCCGAAGAGTTTCCGCGCGGGGTGCATGCCAGCCAGGATTGCCACGTTTACCGCCTCATTTGCCCGGGTGATCGGCTGTCAACTCGCGCAACCGTCGTTAGCATCGAGGCGCGCCGCCCGGGCGCGTTGGTGACAACGTGTTTCGATACGCTCGACCAGGACGCTGAGTTGGTGTGCCGTACGTTCAGCAGTAATCTGTATCGTGGCGTTGAATTGAACTCGGTCGGCAACGGCGACATGGCGGACCACAGCCCGCGAACTGCCGTACCGGCCAGCCCCGACGTGATGCATTCGCTATCCACTACCACTGCGCGGGTAAGCCCACTCGCGGTGCCCGCCGGCCTGGCGCATACATACACCGAATGCGCGCGCATCTGGAATCCGATTCATACCGATGTGAGGGTCGCCAGAGAGGCTGGCCTGCCAGATATTATCTTGCACGGCAGTGCCACCCTGGCGCTCGCTGTCTCCGAAATTGTGCGACAGTTTGCCGACGGAGATCCGCATCAAGTCACCCGTATCGGCGGGCAGTTTCGCGGTATGGTGTTACTGCCCTCGACTTTGCAGCAGCGTAGCTGGGAGCCGCTTGAGGATAATAACGGCCGCATAGTGCCGTTCGCAGTGGATAGCGACAGCGGCGCTCCGGTGATTGCGAACGGCTATGTGGTATTGAAAAAATAACGGCAGTTTCGCTGCGCAGATGAAATTCCAGCGGCGGACTCAGCACCTCCAATCACTCATACTTTCGACATCGTACAATTGACCACCGTTGGTAGGGTGAGCACCTATCAGTTCCGCCAGCGACGTGCCTAGTGATAGGATATCGACATGCAAGACCTCTATCGGCAACTTATTGAAGCCATCGGCGAAGACCCGCAACGCGAGGGCTTGCTGAAAACCCCTGCTCGCGCAGCGAAAGCGCTGGAATTCCTGACCCAGGGGGCGAATCAGGATTTGCACGAAGTCGTGAACGACGCCTTGTTCGAATCTGAATCAAGCGAGATGGTGATTGTTCGGGATATCGAGATTTACAGCTTGTGTGAACACCATATGCTGCCGTTTTTCGGTCGCTGCCATATCGGCTACATCCCGGATGGAAAAGTTGTCGGTGTGAGCAAGCTGGCACGGATTAGCGATATGTTCGGGCGACGTCTGCAAATACAGGAACGACTCACTCACGAGATAGCGACAGCGGTGTTCGAAACCGTGCAGCCGCACGGTGTCGGTGTAGTCGTAGAGGCAAGCCATTTGTGCATGATGATGCGTGGCGTGCAAAAACAGAATTCCTGCATGGTGTCCTCGGCGATGTTGGGCACCTTTCTCACGTCCGATCGAACCCGCTCCGAGTTTCTGCAACTCATCGGACAGAGACGCGCCTTCTAATCGGCATTCCCAGGTGTCCAGCCCCACATGATCCGTGACCTCGACCACGCCGCCCGCGAACTTGTCGCCCCTAGTGTCGTGTTGTTCGACTGGCACGCCACCCTGGTCGATACACTTGATGCGATGTACGAGGCAGTCGACGAAACGCTGCCGCGATTGCGTGAGCTCGGTCTTTACCATCTCATCATGCCCTAGGCGTTGTGCAAAACGTCTGAAGATGCGCGTCTCGTTGAATATGTCAGCAAGCATTTGAAGCTGCATCCGCGCATTAAGCGTGAACGTAAGATTTCACGCACCGATATTTTCGAGATTCTGTTCGGCAACGATGAGGACGCGAAACACACCGCTCACGAAGCGTTCAACCGCGCCTACCGACGGCATTATGGTGAAGTCCACGCATTCGAGGGCGGCGAATTGGCGTTGCTGCGCGAGCTGAATGAATTCGACGTCACGATTGGCATCCTGACCAACCGCGAGCGCGAGTTTTTTGAACACGAATTGGCCAAGCTCGATGATGGGGCATGGTGCGATTTGTTTGCCGTGACCATTTGTGGGGATGACAGTACTCGCCGCAAGCCGAACCCGGAACCGATTTACAAGGCGCTGGAGGTTCTCAAAGAGCCTGCGGATCTGGCTTGTTGGTACCTCGGCGACAGTTCTACCGATGTCATCGCAGCGAAACGCGCGGGTATCACATCGGTGCTGTTCAACGGGGCAGGCTGGGACCATGAGTGGCTTGAAAAGATATTTCCCGGTACCGCCGAGCATCCGCACAAGCCGGACGCGATTGTCGATACCTTCGCCGAGTTTCGATGGTTGTTCGAGGAGTGCTTGTCCATTGGGCACGATCGCTGACCTCGCCCACGGTGACCGGCCGCCGATCGCACTATTTGCCGACTTGCTTAACCGATTGTTGAAGAATTCAGCGAACGTGCGACGCTATAAACGGATGGCGCAGTCATTTTTCCCTAGCCTGTAAACGGAGAACGTGAGATGAAATTTGGAGCCATGGTTGCGACCCACATCAAGGATTGGCAGCTTCTGAAACTCGCCGAGGACCTCGGTTACGATCACGGCTGGGTACCGGATTCACAGATGATCTGGTCTGACTGCTACGCGGTGTTAGCCTTGGCTGCGGCGAATACTTCGCGCATCAAGCTGGGTACAGGCGTATCGATAGCGCCGACCCGCATTGCGCCGGTTACAGCGCACTCCATCGCGAGCATAGCGGCCCTCGCTCCTGGACGAATTTTCCTCGGCATGGGTACGGGCCATACCGCCATGCGTGTAATGGGTATGAAGCCCATGAAGCCGAAAGCGTTCCGCGAATACCTGCGCGTTGTGCGTGGGTTGCTGCATGGCGAAGAAGTGAGCTACAGCCTCGGTGACGAAACCCGCGACATAAAATTTTTGCACCTGGATCGAAAATTCATCGACATCGCAGAGCCGATTCCAATTTGGGTTGCGGCAAACGGACCGGGTGCTTTGCGTGCGGCCGGCGCCTATGGCGATGGACGAATCTCGGCGCTCAATGAACCGCCGGAAATGGCCGCCATGAGCATTGCCGCCATGACCACCGGCGCTGAGGCGGTTGGGCGAACCTTATCCGACGATTTCCACACCGCCGCATTAACGACGGCAGTCGTGTTGGGGCCGGAAGAGAAACTCACCTCGGAGCGCGTTATCGAGCAATGCGGTTCGCAGGTCGCCGCTGCATTGCATTATTGCTATGAGAACTGGCAGCAAAGTGGTGATGACTCGTTTATACCACCACTGGTGCGCAATCTGTGGGATGAGTACTGCGCTTATGTGACGAAAATGTCGACTGCCGAGAGCAAGCGTTATTTGCAAATTCATGATGGTCATTGTTCTTACCTGGTCCCGGAGGAGCGTCGATTTATTACGCCCGAAGCGATACAAACATGGATCCTGGCCGGTGAGCCCGATGCCATTATCGAGACGCTCAAAGAGGCTGAGCGCGCCGGACTGAAGGAGATTACCTTGCTACCACCGATGGATTCAGCGCGTCGCGTATTCAGCGATTTTTCGACCCACGTCATGGCGCGGTATTGATCAACACGTGCTGACTATGCACCAGCTGCGGCAGGCGCTGGGCAGCTGACCAATGATTGTTCTCGGTAAGCGTTATCGTGCTCGCATCCCAGCTTGGCAAGCTCTAAGGTGATGAGCAGTAAATCCGATTGAGTAACCAGCACCCTTACCGTGACTAGTCGATTCGAACGCTGTGCCGGTTGTATGGCACCGATTGACAGTCCCGGCCGGTGCACGATATGCGGCTTTGACGCTGCGACAGAGCGACATGCTCTGGCATTGCCGCTCGGTACACTTTTGGGCGAGCGCTTCCATATTGGCCGGGTGCTCGGCAAGCCCGGTGGTTACGGAATCACCTATCTCGCTTTCGACGTAGTGCTCGAAAGTACCGCTGCGATCAAAGAATTTTTACCGGCTCAAATCGCGGGACGCGATACCGGCGAGGTGAGTGTCAGCGCACACACTCACGACGATGACGAGATATTCCGGGCCGGTCTTGAGGAGTTCATCCGCGAGGCGCGTATCCTGGTCAAGTTCAGCCACCCGAATATCGCCCGCGTCAGGGATTTCTTCACTGCCAACGGCACCGGCTATCTGGTTATGGATTACTATCGCGGCGAGTCGCTGGTGGAGTTCCTCATCACCCACAAAAAAGTTTTAGCCCCGGCTCGTGCGCTGGAGTTGATGCTACCGATTCTTGATGGACTGGCCACTGTGCATGAGCAAGGGTACTTACATCGCGACATCAAGCCATCGAACATTTATCTGACTGAAGCTGGCGTACCAATCTTGCTGGATTTCGGGGCTGCACGACAGGCCTTCGGGGAGGGGACGCAGAGCTTGTCGGTGATCATCTCGCGGGGCTTTGCGCCCTATGAGCAGCACCTGCGGCGTAGTCATCAGGGGCCGTGGACAGACATTTACGCGTTTGCTGCGACCTTGTATTACACATTGACTGCGGTTCGCCCGCCGGACGGCCTGGAACGTAAAACGGAAGATACGCTACAGGATGCGATGTCGATCAACGCTTCGATCACACCGGCGCTGAATGCGGCGCTAGCGCACGCGTTGGCCGTTGAACCTGACGAGCGCCCACAATCCGTTGCGCAGTTCCGCGCGGAACTGGATGCCGCAATCGAGGCTGGCGCTGCGCCGCTCAGCAGCGTCCGGCGACCTGGGATCATAGCGAGTAAATCCCGCGTGCCGCTTATTGCGGCACTTACCGCCGCCACAATTGCCGTGCTCGGCCTGTACTTCCTGCTCGGTGGCTGGACGTCGATTGGGCCGGAAGAATCAAAGCCACCGACTGCCGTTAACGCGCCAGTGTCTGCGCCCAAGCCAAACAGACCTGATATTACCCCGCGATTTGGCCGCGGCCCGCGAAATGAGGGCGCAATCGCACAAGACATAGAAGAGAACGCCCCAATGCCGGTCCCTGCTGGGCGGCCGCCCAGCGCAGAACAGCAGGGGGAGCTTTCGCGTCGCCCGTCGCCACCGCCACCGCCGTCTTTCGCCATCGACGCTTGCGCGTCACTTGGTATTGGCGACGCATGTTCATTTACTGCGCCGCAGGGCGTTCTCTCAGGGCAATGTTTTGCAGTTGTCGGGGGCGTCGCGTGCATCCCGGGTGGGCCCGGAGCGCCGCGCGACCGGCCTATGAGGCCGCCACCGCACTAAGCGTCTTTAGCTCCGCGCGACATACGCCAGTAACTCGACAACCTGTTCAGTCGACTGTGCCCACCCCAGGGCGGCCGCATCGACTTCCTTTAGTGCGTGTCCGACCTCTGCATCGTGCAAAGTGATATACGGTTTACCTAGTGCCGCACAAAATCCGGCATCAAAAGCAGCGTTCCATTGTTTGTATTTATCACCGAAGCGAACAACGGCCACATCACATCGTTCAATCAGCGTGCGCGTTCGAATTGCGTTGACTTTGGAGGACTTGTGATCGCGCCAAAAAGCGGTGTCTTCACTGCCCAGCATATCGCCGGCGGCGTCACTTGCGGCGTGATCGGTCACCGGCGCACTAAAGTCTATGGGTAAGCCACGCGCCGCTACACCGTCCGCTATCCGTTCGCGCCAGTCACTGTGAATTTCGCCGGAAAGGTAAACTGTCCACCGCATAGATGTTCTCCTGTCGTCATGCTTTATCGATCGTGTCTGCAGCGCTGGCGAAGCAGCATTGCGCTGTTTCAGCCTGCGGTATTCCAGTCGCGAAGCCGAGTTGCTCGCGGCCAGAAGGATTCCCGTTGTGACCTGATCACTGTCGATCCGACCATGGCCACCGACTCGCGCGCAACAGGGCGCTAGCGTAAGCTGAGATGGCGGATATCACAATGAAAAGGAGCCAGACTTTGACAGTTAGTATTTACGCGATGACGTGCGGCTGGCTGAGCATGCCGATGCCCTTTTTGATAGACGGCACAGAGGGGGTTTGTCGAATCCCTGTACCTGCGTACTTCATTCGCCATCCGCGTGGCACGGTACTGTTCGACTCCGGCATGTCGTTACGTGTCCAGAAAGATGGTGCCAAAGCGCTCGGTGAGGAACTGGAACCATTTTTCGAGATTTTCTACGAGCCCAATGAGGAAGTGTCTACGCGCTTGGAAAGTTTGGAAGTGGACCCCGCGGACATTAATTATCTAGTCAGTTCCCATCTGCATTTCGACCACTGTGGTGGCCACGAACTCATCCCCAATGCTTGCCATATTATTCAGCAACGTGAGTGGGAAGCGGCTCACGTGCCGGAGCTACGCGCGGCAAATCACTACAACCCAGCTGATTTCGATCACGGACACGGTCGCATCGAAGCTCGCGGCGAACACGATATTTTTGGCGACGGCACGGTCGTGTGCATGCCGACATACGGTCATACCCCGGGGCACCAATCGCTTGTACTCCAAACCGAGACTGGTCCAGTCGTGTTGTGCGGTGATGCGTGCTATTTGCGCCAGAGCCTCGAAGAGATGCGTTTACCCGCGCCTATCGCGGTCAACGATGAGCTTGCCATGCGGGATTCGTTGACTCGGCTAAAAGCTTTGCAGAGTAGCGGTGCGCGTTTGATGTTCGGACACGATCCGGAATTTTGGGCTGAGGTTCCGCAGGCGCCATTGCCTGTCGCGTGATGTTCGTGGCTGGCCAGGTATGACATGGCGCTGCGGTAGTATCGCTCGGTCTTATCGCCGATCAGCTTCTGCACAACACGAGCCCGGGAGCGAGTGGATCAATTTTGGTCTGGGTCTCACGACGCGAAGGCTATTGTAGAATCGATGGCGTGCCGTTGCTCGTTTGCACCTGCCGCGCCAACCGATTGCGCAACGCGATCATCAAAACTCAGCCGGACCTTATGCACCAACTCGGGCGAGCCGGCAGGCGCTTGTTTCACCATCGCAGTACGCCATAATGATGCGCCAATTTTCGTTGTACGGAGCTGGTAAGAATGCGTGGCACATTGAGCAAAATGACGACCCGTCTGGACGACGTTGTGCACTACGAACTGGTTCTTGGCGAACACCGTCTGGCGCTGAACGAGGGTATCGGTAAACCGCTCAAGCTGCGCTACAGCGGGCAGATTTTCTGCGACGCCTGCGGGCGACGAACCAATAAGAGCTTTGCACAGGGCCATTGTTATCCTTGCATGAGCTCGCTGGCGCGCTGCGATATGTGCATTATGAAACCGGAGACCTGCCACTTCGCCGCCGGAACCTGTCGTGAGCCGGCCTGGGGTGAGCAACACTGCATGACCGGCACATTGGTGTATCTGGCCAATACCTCCGGATTGAAAGTCGGTATTACGCGACTCAACCAGGTTCCGACACGTTGGATGGATCAGGGTGCTACCCAGGCGCTGCCGATCTTGCGCGCCAGCACGCGTCACGTCGCGGGACTTATCGAGGTGACGCTGGCGCGCACGCTGGCCGATAAAACGAACTGGCGGGCCATTCTGAAGGGTAATGCTGCACCACTGGATTTAGCCGCGCTTGCAGCGACGGCACTGCAGGAGAATGCCGCGGAGATTGAGGAAATTGTCGCCGAGCATGGTGACGATTCGGTGACGATACTTGACGAAGCGGTCCTCGATATCAATTACCCCGTGACCCGCTTCCCTGAGAAAATCGTTTCGCACAATTTCGATAAAAAACCGGAGGTGGCCGGGACGCTTGAAGGTATTAAGGGACAGTATTTGTTGTTCGATAGCGGGGTGATCAATATGCGCAAATTCACTGGTTACGAGATTGAGGCTGAGTGGGCGTGATGCGCGTAACCAGAGCGTTATGTGCGGCGATGGTTATGGCGCTTGTCAGTACGATTTGTAGCGCGGAAGAGCCAACGGTCGATACGGAGTATATGGGCGCCTTAGTCTATGCAGCCAAAAGAGGTGCCACGCTCTACCCGGATTTCTATCGTATTCATCCGCAGCTGGATGAACAGCAACTTTACGCCGTGCAGAGAAACGTCGTGTCGCGTTATCTCAGTGACGGCGATCAGATCGCGGGCTTCAAGGGCGGCTTCATCCCGACTGCCCCCGTCGGCGGGGTCGTGCTCGCGAGTGGCCTGCTGAAAAACGAAATCACGGTCAAGGCTTCGGACTTTCACCTGCTGATCATCGAAGCAGAATTCGGATTCCGCTTTTGCGCCGATGTTAGTGCACCGCTGGCGGACATCGCTGCGCTTAAAGACGTGGTCTGCGAGATCGTCCCTGCACTTGAAATAGCGGATGGCGCGTTGGCAGATTTCGGTAGCGTCAAGCGCGATCTGGTGCATTTGCGTAAAGCGCTCATACCACTAAACGTCGCTTTCAAGAATCTGCTCGTTGGCGTCCCGGTTGCCGCGGCAACCCTCGAACTTGAGTCAATTCCGGTTGTGACCCGGCGCGGGGCGGTCGAATTGGGTCACCGAGATCTGAGTAAGGCCAGTGATCTGTGGGCTAATGTTTTGTGGGTAGTGAACGAATTCGCGCTCGCGCAAGGCTATGAGATTCGTGCAGGTCAGGTCGTTATCCCCGGAAACCAAACGGGCATCCATCTCGGGGAGCCTGGTGCTTACGAGGCTGATTTCGGCGCGCTGGGCCGTGTTGTGGTCAAAGTCGTGCCGTGACCGAAAGGCGCGGAGGTAATTCGGCCTTAGTACGGGCGGTGCGGCGCCTCAACTTTTTTGGTGCGTTGCTGCAGGAAAATTCGCGGGTCAGCGACCAGCCGTTTGTCTTCAGCTGATTTCTCACTGTATTTTTCGCGAAACTCCAGGGTCAATGCGCGTGCGCGTTCTTTCTCGCTGTCGCCGAGATATTGCTCTGCGCCCAGATAACACGTGACCGCATCGGCTGAGCCGGCGGCCGCAGCTGTGCCACACCAGGCATAGGCCAGCACATAGTTCGCGCGCATGCCGTGGCCACCAGAACCATAGATGTCGCCCAGACTGTACTGGGCGCCCGCGTTGCCGTTTTCTGCCGCCCGGTTAAGCCATTTGAGTGCCACAACATCATCTTGAGGAACACCCTCGTCGTCAGCATATAGGCGAAACAAATTGTGCTGCGATGCGGCGAACTCCTGTTCGGCGGCGAGCGTGAACCACTTGACTGCCGCGGACACGTTTTCAGCGACCCCGGTTCCTTGCAGGTACGAGACGCCCAGATTGTGTTGCGCCGCTGCGTTGCCTTGATCAGCTGCGCGGCGGAACCACTCGGTTGCCGCGGCGCTGTCCTGCGCCACGCCTTTACCGAGGACGTACATATAACCGAAATTGAATTGGCCTGCCGGATGGCCTTGCTTGGCCGCGCGCTCGAACCAAATGACGGCTTCTTCGTCGTTTTGTCGCACACCTGAACCAGCTGCATACATGAGCCCCAGATGGAGTTGTGCTTCTGCATCGCCATCCTCTGCGAGGCGTCGGACTTCCTGTACGACGGCCGCGTCATCGAGTTTATCGATGTCGACAGTCTCGGCAATACTTACGCCCGGAAGCCCACTGAGGCACAGAAGACCCAGCGCGAAAAGACGACATCGTATCAAGCATAAAGTTGTGTCCGCTCGGTCGGTGCCGCGACGGACTGGATGCAATTGAGGCAATGTGTTCATGTTCCTTTTCACTTCGCTAAAGAGTAATTCTGTCAGCCGTTCGACGTGCCTTGTAGATTGTACCTGCTTCCCATCTGTTCGCATGATTGAGGCCATTTGCGAGGAAGATAGCGATGCGAATTATTGCCGTCAAACCCCTGACTTGAACGCGCGGGACCGCGAGTGATCAGGACCTGCGCCCGCAACGACGGGCATCTTTGCGGTCGTCGTGATGCGCTGCGGCGTTGCGCCGGCATCGAGCACTGCAAAAAAAGACACAGTCCAAGGTGCGACTTCGCATACACTTTCGAACACCGTGAAAAAAGCGGATGACGGGTGCGGCGCACGACTATGCAGACTATGAAAATCGGAATTATCGGGGGCTCGATAGCAGGGTGTTGTGCAGCAATCGAGCTGACGCGGCGCGGCTTCGACGTGACTGTGTTTGAGCGTTCTGGCGACGAGCTAAAGGACCGCGGCGCAGGCATTGGCGTGCCCTCGGGCGAGTTCGATACGTTCATTGCGCGTGATCTGGTCGATGCCGACATCCCGAACATTTCCGCGCGCTCTTTTTCACGAATTTGGCGAACCGATGAGGAATCGCGCCTGGGTTATCTGGCCTGGGATCAGCCTGCCAATCTGGCGGCGCTGAATTGGGGTGCGCTGTATCGAAATCTGCGCGACCGAGTCGACGACGAGCACTATCTCACGCGCCAACACGTTGTGGCACTCCATCAGTCCGGCAATGATGGCGCGGTCGTTGAATTGGCAGACGGCAGCACTGCGACGTTCGATCTCGTTGTGTGCGCGGACGGCTATGCGTCGCTGGGTCGAAGCACGTTGTTTCCAGAGATTGAATTGGCCTATGCCGGCTACGTCTTGTGGCGTGGATTTATCGCCGAGGACCAGCTTGAGGATGCAGCCGCCCTTGAAAATGGCATACGTTGCGTGGGCCACCCGGGCGGGCACGGAATTTTCTATTTCGTTCCCGGTCCTGGCGATGTGCTCGAGCGAGGCTCGCGGTTGGTCAACTGGGGGGTGTATTGCCAGGTGCCGGCTGCCGAATTGGCGGCGTTCATGACGGATAGAAGTGGCCAACAACATCAAGGCTCATTGCCACCGGGCTCCATGCCTCCCGACACTGAACAGGCTCTCAAAGCTGCCGCGCGACGAAATCTGCCCAGCTATTACGCGGACATCACCGATAAAAGCCCCGACACTTTTGCTTACGCTATTTACGATTGCGAAGTGCCGGCCTATGTGAAAGGGCGGATCTGCCTCGCCGGTGACGCCGGTGCCTTCGCACGTCCACACAGCGGGGCCGGGGCACTCAAGGGTATGAACGACATGGTGAGTCTCGGCGCGGCGCTTGCCTCTGGCGCCGGGATCGACGAGGCGCTGGCGATGTGGAATACGGAACGCACAACAGCGAACAACAATCTGGTCCGCTTCGGCAATCAGCTCGGACGTGCACTGGTTGAGGAGATTCCCGACTGGTCGCAGTTGGACGCGGCGGGCATGCAAAAATGGTACACGTCGATAGTGACGATCAAATCCGACTACATTCATACGCGCCGATAGTCCGTTTCTATCCCGCCATCTAGCGGTGCCGGTTACTGCCTCAGCGGAGACGCAGGCTGGCGATCCACTGGCCAGGCGCGCTACTAACCACACCTGGGCGAACAAGACCGATGCCGATCGGCGCGTCATGTTTGTCTTGGTTGAAGGACTCTGGTTCAGTCCTGCGTATTAATCGGCGCGGCCTTGGCCCGGCGCGTTCTGCTTCCCTCAAACCTGGGTATAACGGGGGCGACAGACGAGAACATCTACCTCTCGTTGCTCATTCCTAATCCGGCGCAAGCCCGCCCCCGCTTCCGGCAGACAGCCATCACGCGTTGACCTCATTGGATTCGTGCGCCAAATCAGGTTCGTGACTGTGTTCGAGAATATAAGCGCGCACAGCATCACGCAGCTCAAGGGCCTGCGACCAGACACTAGCGCGACCACTCGGCAAGAGCATTTGGCCGATGTTTACTGCGATGTCAGCATGGCGAGGAAACCACGAATCTGATCGAAGTATTGAACGAGTCCCATGAATCGCTACGGGAAGCATGCCGACATTGCTGTTCACGGCGATATTGAAAGCGCCCATATGAAAGGGCAGCAGGCCTGGCATACGCTTAAAGGTACCTTCCGGAAACACCACCAGTAAGCCGCCATGCTTAAGGACATCAGCGGCTTCTTCCAGGCCCGCGATACCCGCAGCGGCATCAAAGCGCTCGACAAACAAGCCACCCAACCGCGCCAGTGGACGCCCCAGCAGGATTGAGCGACTCAGCTCTCCCTTAATCAGAAAATGGGCCGGTCGCGGGATATTCGCGAGCAATAGAATGGCGTCGAGATAGCTTTGATGGTTGGCCACAATGATGCAGGGTTCGCCTTCAGCCGGCACGGAATTCAGTCCGTCAAGCCGGACGCGGGTAGCGGTAACAAACGCGGTCCCACGAGCTAAACTGCGCACGCCTTGCCATAACCATCGCCGCGGCAGCGGCAACCAGGCCGCCCCCCACGCAATCGTTGCCAGCGCCACGAACACAGGCCAGCACCACAGCGCAAATAACCAGGCGCGCAGCCCGCGCAGCAGCCTGCGCAATTGCGGCACGACGCCACGTAGGGCCAGATGCGCTGTTTGTAGCCAGAGGGCGCTGTCGCGTTGCCCAATTTCGTTACGCTCATAGCGTTCTCGGCACGCGTGGCGGCGAATTTTTCCACTCGAGGTGCGCAGCACTGTGTTCGGCGGCGCAAATACGATTTCCTCGGGAGGCCCGCCAATCAAGTCTGCGGCGAGCTGATTAATCGCCAGGCGCAGCCGCTGATGCTGCTCCTCGTGACGCTGTCGGGTCTCGGCGAGCACCACCACTCGTTCCGTAGCCTTGTCGTGATCTGTGACACCAAATATAGCGACGTGACCTTTTCGAATGCCGCTGATGTCGCCGATTGCGTCTTCGAGTTCCGGCGGGTAGATGTTTCGTCCTGCCCGAATAATGACGTCTTTGCTACGTCCGGTGATGAAAATATTGCCAGCGGCCAGATACGCCCGGTCACCACTATTGAGCCAGCCGTCTTCGAATAACTCTGCATTAGCTTGCGGATGTTCGAAGTAGCCTGCGGTCGCGGATGGGCCGCGAAACTGCAGGCGGCCTTCATGGCGCTCCGCAAGCTCCCGCCCACCGCGATCGACGACGCGGATTTCGTGCCGCGGCAGCGGTTGCCCACATGCGACAATTTCCAGCTTGTCGGCGCCCGCCGTGTCGGGCTCGACGAGCTTTGCGATGCCGCTGTCTGCGAGCGTATCGCGCCTGATGGTCTCGACCAGCGCCTCTCGTCCTAACGGAGAAAACGCCAGCCCGACACTGCATTCGGCGAGTCCGTAGACGGGCAGCATCGCTTGCGCTGAGAAACCATGCGCGGCGAAGCGTGCGCTGAAGGCTCTCATGGTCGATGCACTGATGGCCTCTGCACCATTCGCGGCGACCCGCCAGGTCGATAAATCAAGGCCCTCGATGGCACTGTCATCAATCCGGTTCAGGCATAACTCGTAAGCAAAATTGGGTGCCGCAGACAGGGTGCCGCGATAGCGATGAATCGCCCACAACCAACGTTCCGGACGTGCGAGAAACGTCATTGGCGGCATCACCACGAAGCGTACTGTGTGATACAGACTGCCGAGCCATGCGCCGATTAAACCCATGTCGTGATAAAGCGGTAGCCAACTGACGAATACATCCCGATCACCGGCAGCCATCGCGTGGCCGTCGGCGCGCACGTTAGCCAGCAAGTTGGCGTTGCTAAGGACCACGCCCTTTGGGTCGCCAGTGCTGCCGGACGTGTACTGGAGGAAGGCGGTATCTTGCGGTCGCCGAATCACCGCCTCGTATCGAGCGTCGGCCCGGAGCAGCACGTGTGCATCGAGCACCTTGCGCAGACTGTCGACGGCGATTGTGAGCAGCCGTGCGGCCGTTAAAGCGTCCGTGCTGGTGATTAGCATCGCTGCCTGGCAATTAGCGAGGATGCGACTCTGGCGGCGCAAATGATCTTCGAGTTGTTGCCGTCGCAACGGCGGATAAATGGGTACCGGTACAGCGCCAGCGAGCAGGATGCCGAAAAAACACAGGAAGTAGGCCGGACCGGTCGGCAGCATTAATGCGACTGCCTCGCCGGGCATTAAGCCGTGTTGCTGTAAATTCGCCGCCACGTCCATCGCACCGCGATGCAGGGCCGCGTAGGTGAGCTCTTCTCCGTCACTGTAGTCATCAAAAAGTTGAATGTGGGGCCGGTCGCCGTGTTGCCGGACATGCCATTCGAGCATTTCGACCAGGGTTTGGGCTTGCTCCGGTTTACCTTCAGCAGGCGCAAGGACACGTGAGTCGCTGACGGTACGCAGTGTCAGAGGACGCCCGCCACTGGCCTTTAATACTGATCTGAGCAAGTCTCGCGGTGTTGTCGCGTCGAACACGAGCTGCTCTTTGAGACTGACATCGAAAGCTTGCTCGAGTCGACTGCCGAGCTCGACGCGCGCAAGGCTGTCGAGCGCCAACTCGTGATCGAGCGAGCTATCCAGACGCACACTCGGTAGTGTCGTGCGCCCGGCATGTAGCTCCCGTAGAACCGTTTCGACTGTGGCTACGACCGTAGCACTGGCTGTGTCAACGTCGATGGCAGCGGGAGGCGCATTCAATTCGTTCATGTCCGCACTATAACGATTGGGGCACAAGCCGCCACACCTTCGGGCACCGGGCGAAGCGGGGCGTTTCTGGCGCCGACCTGCATTTTTGAACTGCGCCGCGTTCGCCGCGATTCCCTATCGGGACGTTGGGGCAATCACTCTGTTAGCGGACAGACGGAGTGTCAGCGATATGTCTGCATCAACAGCGCGAAATTAAAGGCGGCGGCGAATTGCGCGTTCTGCCGCAGCGGGGCTTGTTCGTTTGCCGCCCAAAAAATGAGTGTCGGCAGGCCGCGCAATTCAAAACGATTCTGGCGACGTATAACGAATAGGCGCGATATCGTTTGGGCGGCTCGACGACAATGGCTCTGTCAAGTGGATGCAGGCTTAACGTCGTCCAGCGTCGGGCGCGGCAGGTCGAAGCGGTCGGCGGTACGCGAGTAGGTGTTGCCGCCCATACGCCCAACGGTAGCGAGCAAGTCGGCATCGATACGGTAATCATCGAACACCCGGTCGTCCACATGGAAGCGCACGATTTCGCCGATTACGAACGATCCACCGAGAATCTTGTTACTGATCTCGACCACCTGAATGAGCTTGCACTCCATGCTCACATACGCCTCTGCGACCCGGGGCGGGGCGACGACTTCACAACTAGCCGGTGTCAGCCCCGACAGCTCAAACTCATCGACCTCGGGCGCGACGTCGACTGCTGTAGCGTTCATTTGCTTGGCAAAATGCTCGGACACTACGTTGACGACGAATTCCCCCGTCGCTTCGATGTTGAGGCGTGTGTCGCGCAGGCGTCCTTCACCATTAATGACCGGGGTGAACCCGATAGCCGGCGGATTCGCGCTGACGCCAGTAAAAAAGCTGAATGGTGCGAGGTTGTTGATGCCCTCGGGACTGGTGGTGGAGACAAATGCGATCGGTCGCGGCGTGATAGATCCAATCATGAGTTTGTAGGAACTAACCGGGTCGACATTGGCAGGATCGATGATCATAAATGTTGTCTCAGTGCTACAGGAGAAGGCAGGGCAGCTATTCCGCTCAAGCGTTGGCAGCCAATTGGTCAAGCAACTCGCCATACAGGTCCAGCGCGCGGGCTTCTTCGGACGGTAGGTGGTAATCAGGGAATAATTGTTCGCTTGGCGTTACTTCTTTGAGGATTTCACGCGCAACGGTGACCTTGTGCACTTCGGTCGGGCCGTCTGCAAGGCCGATGTGGAAGGAATTGATAACCCAGTCGGCGAACGGCATTTCGTTCGAGATGCCGATTGACCCATGCAAATGCAGGGCGCGCGAGGCAATGTCATGCAGCACGCCCGGCATGACAGCCTTAACCGCGGCAATATTCTTACGCACTTTCTTGTAGTCCTGATGCTTGTCGATCATCCAGGCTGTTTCCAGAACGAGTAAACGAAACTGGCGTAGCTGTACCCAGGAGTCGGCAATTTTCTCCTGCACCATTTGTTTGTTGCCAAGCATTTCACCTTTAGTAACGCGTGACGCCGCGCGCTCACACATCATGTCGAGCGCCCGGCTGGCCTGAGCGACGGTGCGCATGGCGTGATGCATGCGCCCGCCACCCAAACGCGTTTGCGCGACCACGAATGCATCGCCACGACCGCCGAGCATGTTTTCGGCAGGGACCCGCACGTCGTCGTAACGCATGTAGGCATGGGTGGCCTCGGGTTCACCATAGAAAGACAGGTTGCGAATGATCTCAACGCCCGGTGTTTCCCGCGGCACGATGAACATCGACATGCGCCGATACGGTGAAGCATCCGGGTCCGTCACTGTCATGACGATAAAGAAGTCGGCGAAGCGCGCATTCGAAGAGAACCACTTTTCGCCGCTGATGACCCAGTCATCGCCGTCCTGGACGGCACTTGTCTTGAACACCAGCGGATCGGCACCACCTTGCGGTTCGGTCATCGAGAAACATGACACGATGTCGTTGTTGAGCAAGGGCTCGAGGAAGCGTTTTTTCTGTTCGGCGGTGCCATAGTGGGCAAGAATCTCGCCGTTGCCAGTGTCCGGCGCTTGCGCGCCGAAAATAATCGGTCCGAAGCGTGAGCGTCCAAAAATTTCATTCATCAAACCCAGCTTCACCTGGCCGTAGCCTTTGCCGCCAAGTTCAGGACCGAGATGGCACGCCCACAGGCCGCGCTCGCGCACTTTGGCTTGCAGCGGACGCGCGAGTTTGACGAAGCGTGGATCGTGGATATTCCACTGGCTACCCAGCACATGGTCGAGCGGCTCGACCTCTGCGCGTACAAACTGCTCCATCCAGTCGAGTTGCTCTTGAAACTCCGGATCGGTCTCGAAATCCCACATAGTTGGCATCCTGTTGCTGGTCTTGACGGCAAGCGGGATTGCGTTGCCGGCCGGTGAATTCTATAGGGAAGTCGAAAGCGATGAACAACACCGATCCGCGAGCGGGCATTCCGCGCTGCCAATTGAACTGTGGTTAATGTCGGTGATGGCCGTCAGGCGGTGGCTTGGAGCAATTGTTCCAGGTCGCCGGGTCACGGGTCGGGCAGCGCTCAATTGATCTTGATTGCGTGCCCACCGCAAAGACACATCAGACGTTGACGTTACTCTCCAGCGCACGCTTAAAGCCCGAGTAATTGGGCTGGTCGATGGCGACTCTGGCAACGACCGTGGCGCGCAGGTGTTCAATCAACCGAGTGTCCTCAAGCGCTAACGTGCCGGCGCGCAGTCGCTCGCATAATGACCAGCGCAAGGTTTCCAGCGATCCGCGTTCGTTCAGCAACGCGCGCAAGCGTTCTGCCTCGGCGGTCTCCTGGGCTGGCCCGAACGAGTTCTCGCGACTGACAATATCAAGAGAGTTCGCCGCGACACGGGCCAGGAAGTGCGTGCGTCCTTGCGTTTCTGCGCTCACGTCGTGGCGCAAAAAGTCCCGTACGCTTTCAATCAATTCTGCCGTTCGTGGCATGTTTGACTCATCGTCTACGACCGCTTCCGGAAGGCTGACCGGTCCGGGCATGATGAGGTTGACGCAGTCGACCTGGCACTCGGAACTGCGTCGTCCGATGCCCGGGCGTTCGACGGTACTGTCCGGGCCACTGCGATAGTGTTCAAACATGCTCAGGCAGCCAATGGCCCACCAATATGATCCGAACACTTGCCAGTAGCGCACGATTGAATGATCAATCTTGCGTCCACTGACCGCCTCGTAGCCGGCCAGCAGGTCGGCTAAATGACCGAAGCCACCGACCTCGTTGTCCGCCACCCCGAAACGCCATGAGTTGGTGCAAATCCAGCCCAGATCGCGCATCGGATCACCGATGTGGGCAACCTCCCAGTCAAGCACCGCGACGACGCCCTGTTCAGGATCGACTATCAGATTGCCATTGCGAAAATCGTTGTGGACCAGAGTTAGTGGGCCGCCGTCCGGGAGATGCTCGAGTAACCAGCGCGCGGTGTAGTCGATCATCGGTTGCGGCGTTTGAAAGCCCTCATAAATTTCCCGCTGCTGCTCGATGAAAGCGCGCGGATTGAGTGTTTCCAGTGTTTTGTCGAGCCCGTGTGCGCTCACATCGATGGCATGAATGCGCGCAAGAATTTCCCCACACTGTCGCGCCAACTGAGGGCGGATGCTGGCGAAGTCATCCTTGCGACAAATGCGAGCGCCGAGCGTTTCACCGTCGACCCACGACATCACGAAGCCGACCCCGAGTTGATCCTCAGGGGCAAGCGTAAAAAGCACCTGCGGTTCCGGCACACCTTGTTGGCCCGCGAGTTCAATGAGTTGCGCTTCGATGTTCAGCCCCGCGCGACCGTACGCTGTCGGGTCCGCCTCGCCGCCCGGTGCGCGCCGGAACGCAAGCTTACGAATCCCGTTATCGGTGTTGATTTCGACGGCGTAAGTCTCCTGACTCGCGCCGCCCGACAAACGTCTGGCGGACTGCAGCCCGTGGCAGCCAGCTACTTTGTCGACGAGTACACGTTCGAGGGCGCGCTCGAATTCGATCATGGGCAGTTTCTATCTGATTGGAGTGCACGTTCGCTGGTGCGCTCGTTGGTCGGTATGGTGAACAGCTAGATAACCTGCAGTTCTTCGCTCACATAGGACAGGCATTTCTCGAGATCGACGAATTTCAATTCGTCGGGGCGGACAATCTCAAGATAGCGCGGTTCATTAAACGCGGTTGTCATGCTGGCGACATTGTCGAATGACAGCTCAGCGATACCATCGTATTCGCCGCTTGCCCCAAGGGGTAAATCGGAAGGCACCGCATAGCACTGAACGTAGCGACGGATATGACGATTAAACTCGGTCACGCTTTTAATCAAGGGCGCGTGTTGTTCACGCCAATAGGTTTCGAATTGTTCGTGTGTCAGATCGGCTCGGCGTACGGCCCAGATGGTCAGTTTTATCATTTCAGTATCCCGGCGCCGACAGCAGCGAGCCATTCCCCAACGTGCCGACAGTATACGCAAAGTCAGGCACGCCAGACCTTGCTTGTAACCGGGGGAACAGCCTGATAACCTAGCCCGTCCTGCTTCTCTGGAGTCTAAGTTAATGTCACGCATCCCAGTGGTCGAACGCGCCGATGCCGGTCCCGAAGTCAACGCGTCATATGATGCGCTTGAAGCGATGGGCTTTCCGCTCCTGAACGTGCTGAAAATGTTCGGCAATCACGCCGGCATGCTCGACGCATTTTCGCGCATGGCTATGGCTCTGTATGAAAACCCGAAGCTCGAAGCGCGCTATCGCGAACTCGCCTATTTGCGCGCGTCGCAGATCAACGCCTGTCACTACTGAATTCCCACGCATGTGATGCTCGGTCAGAGTGTCGGATTATCGCGTGAAGAAATCGCAGCCATGGCTGCTCCAGCTGAATTAGAAACTTTCGACGCTACCGATCGCCTCGTGCTGCGTTACTCCGAAGGGTTGACTCGCGACAATCGTGTCGACGATGCCATGTATGCCGAGTTGAGCGAACGTTTCTCCAAGGACGAACTGGTTGAGTTGTGCCTGACGATTGGATTAGCAGCGATGGTCAATCGCTTCCATGCAACTTTTCTCACCGATCTCGACGAGGCCACCGATGAGGCAGTTGGCGACGTGGCTTTCTGTCCGATTGGACGTTAAACTTAAGGATTACCCAACTAATGGCAAATGATTATGAACACCACAACCTCGCGGTGTTCTGCGACTTCGAGAATGTTGCGCTCGGGGTTCGCGATGCGAACTACGCTAAGTTCGATATCAAATTCGCTCTCGAGCGATTGCTGGTTAAGGGCAGCATTGTCGTCAAGAAAGCTTACTGCGACTGGGACCGCTACAAGGATTTCAAGAAGCAGATGCACGAGGCGGCGTTTGAGCTGATTGAGATCCCGCACGCACGCCAGTCGGGCAAAAATTCTGCCGATATCCGCATGGTCGTGGATGCTTTGGACCTGTGCTATACCAAGTCGCATGTCGACACTTTCGCGATAATCAGCGGCGATTCTGATTTCTCGCCGCTGGTGAGCAAGTTGCGCGAAAACGCCAAGACGGTCATCGGTGTCGGGGTGAAGAATTCAACCTCGGATCTGCTGGTTAGCAATTGCGACGAATTTATTTTTTATGATGATTTGGTCGCCAAGGACGAGACCAGTCGTCGCAAGCGCGCATCGTCACGCACGAGCAAGGCGACCTCAGCAGAGACGCCGAAATCGAAACAGGATGACGCCTTGCAGGGCGCGATCGACCTCATTGTTGAGACTGCCGAAGCACTTAAGGATGAGCGCGGTGACGACACCACCTTGTGGGGCTCGATGATTAAACAGGCATTGAAGCGCAGACGCCCTGACTTTAACGAAAGTAACTATGGGGTACGTTCGTTCAGCACCTTGCTGGAAGAGGCGCAATCGCGCGGTCACTTAATGCTCGAACTCGATGAGCGCTCCGGCGGCTACAAAATCCGCAACATCAAGACGGCGGATTAAGCGCGTCAGGCTCCAGTAGCCAAAAGAGCGGCCAATTCCTCAAGAGAGTTGAAGCGATGGTCGGTCAAGTGCGGCCAGCGCGGCGCGCTTGATGGGGCCACATGCACAGTCCCGACGCCCGCGTTACGGCCGGCTTCGAGGTCCAGGTGAAAATCACCGACCATCACCGTCTGCGCGAGCTGCCCCCGCCATTGTTCAAGTAAATGGTGAATGCCGTCGGGTGCCGGCTTCGGGGTGTGTTCTTCGCGGCCAAGTACGTGTGCGGTATCGAAAAACGACGCGAGGCCAATACTTTCGAGGGCGTTATACGCGTTCTGCCGCGTATTGCGGGTCAGGATGCCAATGTCGGCACCTCGTCGCTGCAGTATCTCGAGTACCTCACGTGCACCGTCGGCGATTCGTGCTTCATTAGCGAGGGCGCTTTCCAGCGCATTCAAGCGCACGCGGATCCCGTGCGCGTGCGAGGCCTCCAGTTGTTCCAGGTATTCCAGGATCAGCGTGCCGGGTGGCACTCCCAGCTCGAGGCGAATCTCTTCGAAATTGTGCTGCGGTACCGTCAGGGTTCCGTCGAGGTCAAAAATCCAGTGGCAGTAGTGGTGCATTTTGGGTCGGTCTTGTTTAAGGCTGAATCTATTTTCGTGTACGCCTGCTGTCGGCACACTCTGTGCCACGCGCGCAGGCACTTGAACCGCTATGCCGCGTTGATCGAGCGCTAGGGTCTACGTTAGTTACCCACTACTGCATAGCGTTGGTATTCACGCACAGAACTCACACCATATGATTCGGGTTCTCGTCGCCAAGCAGGGTTTTGCCACGCTCTTCGTAGATGGCGTCAGTCACAAACAGGTGTAACGAGGCGACTTCAAGATCACGGACACAGCGTTGCAGCATGTTGTCGAGGCGCGCAGCAGTCCCGCCCCCATAGCGAAACAGCTGTTGCGCGATGTCACAGGCGGTATGCAGCGTAAAGGCAACCACGCCGCGCAGGTCGACTTGTTCAGCTGCGGTCAGCGTTTCTCCCCGGCTGACGGTCTGCCAGGCTTGTTCATAGCGTTCCATCAACAAGCCGCGTGCTGCACGCAGCTTGAAGTCACTTTCGCCTAACAAACGTTGAAACACAGGTCGATCCGCAACACTCAATTTCGCAACGTAGCCACGTTTTTTGGCGACCGCCTGGGTCGCTATCTCATCAATCGCCCGCCGGCCGACCGCAACCGCGAACGCGCCGAGCTCGTTGGCCAGCAGTGCCGGCACCCCGAGCGTATACATCGCCCCGCCGCGCTGCGGCGTCATGCTGTGGAAGTCAAACGTAAAATCTTCGCGCACAAATTTCTTGTCGATCGAAAAATTGCAGCTGCCAGTGCCTTTCAAACCCGACATATACCAGTTGTCGTCGATCGCAATATCGCGAGCCGGGAAAAAAGCCAGCCGTGACTCGGGCGGTGCATCAGCGCCCGAGTCGATCAGAATATGCACACCAATCCATTCCGCATGACGCACGCCGCTAGCCCAGGACCACGTGCCGCTTACTTCGAAGCCGCCGGCGACGCGCGAACCCTTGCCCGGCATGATGACTGCTGCAGCCGTCGGGATACGGCCTGCCGACCACATTTCGTCGATAGCGGCTTGCGGCAAATAAGCAGACATGGTCATTGCGCCGCAGCCGAGTAAGGTGCTCCATCCGGCTGACGGATCGATATAGGAGACGGCCTCGAGTACCTCAATCTGAGTCACCGGATCGGCTTCGGCGCCACCGAGCTCGGCAGGTACTTTGAGCGAAAATAATCCGGCCCCACGGAGCGCACTAACCGAGCTTGCTGCAAGCGTGCGTCCCGTTTCCGTTTCGGTAATGTCGGCCAGCAACGTCTCGCGAACGCTATCGACCGCGGACATCAAGGCCACGCGTTTCGCAGCCCGCTCAGTGGGTAAAGCTTGTGACATGCCTGATGCTCCCTCTTTTTGACCAACTTAAAGGCTCAGGCATTGTCAGCTGCGCAGGCGGCTATTGCCATCGTGCGCTGACCAACGGCGCGATCTGACGGAAGCACTTTGGTGGTACCGGCGGAATGAACACCTGCAAATGTTCATCAATCTATTCGACGTGATCGAGTGGCAGTGCCGTGCGGTCAATAATTTTTCGCAACACAAAACTCGAGTGAACGCCTGTGACTCCCTCGATCCGTGTCAATCGCCCCAGCAGAAATTCTTCGTAGTAGGTCATGTCCGGCAGCACAGCCTTGAGCAGGTAATCAGCTGCCTGCCCGGTGACAATGCTGCACTCGATCACTTCCGGGAAAGTGCCGACCTGAATTTCAAAGTTCTCAAAGCGATCGGGCGTATGGCGATCCATGGTGATGCTAATCATCGCAGTGATGTTGAGCCCGAGCAGCGACTGGTTGAGCAGCGTGACGTGGCGGGTGATAAGGCCTGATTCCTCCAGCCGTTTGACCCGGCGCGAGCAGGGCGTGGGAGACAGGCCGACTTTGTCGGCGAGTTCCAGATTGGTGATGCGCGCATCGTCTTGCATGAGGGTGAGGATGCGGCGGTCGATACGGTCAAGTACCAGTAGTTTGCTGCGCTGAGTTGCTTTAGCCATTGCCGATTTATCAATGTTTGGAGATATACGCCAAATATTAGATCAAAATTAGATAATGTAGTGCGTTGTAGCGAGAATAAATGGATAATTCGCAATCATTCTCTACGTCGCTCCTCGTATACTTCTTCGCCTGGAAGTGAGGTTGCCAGGGCAACCATGCGCCAGCTAGTGAAATAACGAGTTAACCCAGAGACATCCCATGAGCAATTTCGATCACCGCAAGTATCGCCCTTACCCCGTCGTCGGCCTTAGCAACCGCACCTGGCCCGATCAAGTCATCAGTACAGCACCGCAGTGGTGCAGTGTGGATCTGCGCGATGGTAATCAGGCGCTGATTGAACCGATGAACGTGGCGCAGAAACTGCAGCTGTTCAAATTGCTGGTCAAAGTCGGCTTCAAAGAGATCGAAGTCGGTTTTCCTGCCGCATCGCAACCTGATTTCGATTTTGTCCGCCACTTGATTGACGACGATTTGATTCCGGCTGACGTGTCGATTCAGGTCCTCACCCAGGCGCGGCCAGAATTGATCGAGCGCTCGTTCGAAGCCCTGGTCGGTGCCAAACGCGCGGTGGTGCATTTGTACAATTCGACTTCCACAGTCCAGCGCGAGCAAGTGTTTGGCCTCGATCGTGATGGCGTGAAGAATATTGCTCTCGAAGGCGCGCGCTTGATTCAGGCTGAAGCGACCAAGTACCCGAACACGGCGTGGACATTCGAGTATTCCCCGGAAAGTTTCACTGGCACAGAACTCGACTACGCAGTAGAAGTCTGCGATGCCGTGCTTGAGATTTGGGATGCGACTGCCGAGAAACCGTGCATCATCAACTTGCCGGCAACCGTGGAGATGTCGACGCCGAATATTTACGCCGATCAGATCGAGTGGATGTCGACGCACATCAAACGGCGAGAAGGTGTGGTGTTGAGTCTGCATACGCATAACGATCGCGGCTGTGGCGTGGCGGCCGCTGAGCTTGGCGTGATGGCCGGTGCCGATCGCATAGAAGGCACCTTGCTCGGTAATGGTGAGCGCACCGGCAACATGGATATCGTGACGATGGCCATGAATCTCTATAGCCAGGGTGTTGATCCCGAGCTCGACTTGTCGAACATGGATGAGATTATTCGCGGTGTTAAGGCATGTACGCAGATGCCGGTGCACCCGCGCCATCCGTGGGCAGGGGAACTCGTTTTTACTGCTTTCTCCGGCAGTCATCAGGATGCAATCAAGAAATGTCTTGCCAAACAGGATGCGGCTAAAGCTTGGGAAGTCGCCTATTTGCCGATTGATCCCGCTGATCTCGGGCGTTCCTATCAGGAAGTGATTCGGATTAATTCGCAATCTGGCAAAGGCGGTATCGCCTATGTGCTCGAGCAGGAACAGGGTCTGCAGATCCCGCGCTGGCTGCAGGTCGATTTCAGTACCGTCGTGCAGAAGTTCGCCGAAGACAGTGAGGCTGAAGTCGCACCAGAGAAAATTGTTGAGTTGTTCGATGCGCAGTATCTCCGTTCAGCAGCACCGTTTGTACTAACCGGCTATCAACTTGCGCGCCAGAACGATGAAGACGAACTGATTGCGAGCCTGACCGAAAACGGCGCGAGCATTTCGCTCAAAGGCCGCGCCTCCGGTGTCGTTGGGGCATTCGTCAACGCGCTGGAAGCACATTGCGGGAAGAACATCGTGCTGGTTGAGTACAACGAACACACGCTTAACCAGGCCGATGGCGCTGGCGCCGAGGCAGTGACCTACGTGCAGTTGAATGTCGACGGCCGGCGTTATTGCGGAGTCGGGCGCTCCAGCGATATTGTTGAAGCCTCCTTGCGCGCCATATTGAGTGCGGTTAATCAGCCGCTGGTGCTGGGGGCGACCAGGGCAGCTTGATTGGGCGATGCCCTGTTGCTGATGGCATGGCCTGGCCTCGCCCGGCAGGTCGAAGCAGCAGGGTGTTTGGCCGAATCGATGGAAACGACGGTGCCGGCGCTGGTTCGCTACGTCATCGGTTGGATGGGAGTGACCGGGCAACGCAGCTATCGAAGGTGACGGATGCGGGCGCCGTTGCATCCCGCGTCGACAACTTCCGCCGGCTGGCCCGGCTCGCTCGCCGCGCGGAATTGGCGTTGCGTCCGTGATGAGTTCGGGTGAGCAGTTTCATGTATAGCAGTCTGGACAGTGACCAAATCCACGTCACCGTTGAGCGCCTGAAACAACGTATCAATGAACGGTTCCCGGCTTCCGGTCTCGCTCAGGTCTGTGCCGAACTGAGTGAACTCGTGCAACTTAGTAAAGTACGGGCGGAGAAAATGGCGCGCCCCAATATCCTTCTGCGATTGACCTTGTCTGTGGTGGTGCTGGCGACGCTCGCCGGTCTGGTTTACAGCGTGACGGCGTTGAACCTGACTTTCGCCAGCCTGACGGCCGGCGAGTTGGTACAGGTTATCGATGCTGCCACCAATGAAGTTGTACTGATCGGTGCTGCAATCTTTTTTCTTCTTTCAGCAGAGGGACGCATAAAACGCATGCGGGCCCTCGCTGCGCTACACGAGCTGCGTTCCATCGCTCATGTCATCGACATGCATCAATTGACTAAAGATCCCGGGCAACGGGAAATCGATGTAGTCCGAACGCCATCATCTCAACCTGTCAAAATGACGACCTTCGAGATGATTCGCTATCTCGATTACTGCACCGAGATGCTTTCCCTGACCGGCAAAATCGCGGCTATTTACGCGCAAACGATGAACGATCCCGTGGTCTTGAGCGCGGTTAATGAAGTCGAAAGTCTTGCGACCGGATTGAGTCGCAAGATTTGGCAGAAGATCATGATTCTTCACCAGTTGAACGAATTGCACTAGGGCGGGGCACGCCTGCCGGCTAGGGTGCAAAAAAAGTCGTCCGATCGAGGCCGGTATTGCCGGTGTCCGGGTCATAGGCGTAGACCGTTACGTCGTACAGGCCCGGGCTGGGCAGAGGGAGATTCACGGCGAACTGGCTGATTTCACCCGCGTAAGCAAGTGGATATTCCGTGACAGGCTCGCCATCACGTTCGACCAGGGCGCGCACTTCGAACCGATTCGCATCCCAGCGACCACCCGGTTCAATCGGGCATCCGCACATCATCACGACGCTGGCGACCAAGCGTATTTCTGCACTGGCGCCAGTGAGCCGCTTAGGCGCCGGCGGATTCAGGATGTCCACCGCAAAGCCCGGCATTTCGACAACCCAACCATCGCCGCCGGACAAATGCTTGCCGGGTATGACCCATTGGCTGGACAACACCCGCAAGGCTGATTGCGGTTGTGCGAGCGGGGCGAATGCTTCGACTTCGAGCAGCGTCGGCGCATCGAGATCGAGCGTGGTGACAAATTTTGCGGCATCGTTATCGGTTAAACGCGCACGGCGGCCGCCTTTGTCGTGCATCACGGTGCCGGTGTTGCCGGTACTACCCGAGGTCAGCCCGGTGGCGAGAACCTGCCCGGTGTGAGCGTCGCGCAAAGTTATTTTCGCGCCACCCATGCTACTGCCAATAAACTTCGCATCGCGGCTTAGCACCCGCACGGTGATATCGGTAGGTTGCGCGTGTACCGGTGGCAGGTTGATGAAGGTGAGCGTCAAGGCGACGGCGAGAGTGAACAATCGGCGCGGTCGTAGCAAGCCAGCATATTGCCCACCAGCATGAGATAGTCGATGTGTAGTCATTGCCAATGCTCCAACATAGAATACGACGACCATGACAATACCACTGCATAAACCCGCGATGCCAAGCGTCATGCGGGTCGGAACCAACACCCACGAATGACAGAGACAGCTCATGCGCGATATTAAATTCGGATACTTCATGCCAACCGGCGACCTCGACCAGGCGAAGGCGGCCGCCGTGAGCGCCGAGCGCGATGGCTTTTTCTCAGTTTCGACCAACGATCACTTTTATTCCCCCCTCGGCGGACCGGAAACACCGCAGCTGGAGTGCTTCACTGCGTTGACCGCAGTGGCTGCTGTGACTTCGAAGATCAAACTCGTACCGGCAGTCGCCGCCGCCTCGTTTCGTTCTCCGGCACTACTGGCCAAGATCGTCTCGACACTCGATATCGCAAGTGCAGGCCGTTTCGTGTGCGGGCTCGGTGCGGGTTGGCAGGATAAGGAGTACATCAATCACGGCTATCGTTTTCCGCCTCTCGCCGAACGCCTCGCACAACTGGACGAGACCCTGCAAGTTCTGAAAGCGATGTTCAACGACGACGCGCCGTCGTATCAGGGCGAACATTTCTCGATTGAGAATGCGTATAACAATCCGCGCCCGCTACAGAAGAAAGTGCCGATTATGCTTGGCGGCTCAGGGACCGGGTTGTTACGCATCGCGGCGCGCGAAGCTGACATCATCAACATGATTCCGCCGACCGGTAACGGTAAGGATTTCGTCAACGACCCGGCTGCGACCCTGAAGTTCGACATGGCACGACTCAAGCAGTGCATCGCAAAACTGCACGGCTTTATGCGCGATGCAGGACGCGACCCGTCTGACATCGAACTCGGCGGCCTGTGTCTTGTCGGCATGTCATCGGATGCCAAAGATCAAGGTTTGCGCGAAATGGCCAGCCAACTGGGATTTCCTGATTACGAGACTGCGCAAGCCTCACCCGTTGCGTTGCTTGGCACTCCTGAGGAGGTTCGCAAAGAGCTGCGCAAGCGTATCGATGAAACTGGCATGACTTACTTCATCAGCTTTATGTCATCTCCCGAAACCCAGGAGATGTTTGCCAAAGATGTGATGCCGGAGTTCGCTAGCTGATTGCAACGGAATTAGTCTTTCCGAGCGAGATTGCGCCAGCGTAGTCCGCAATAACGCCGGGAACCACAATCCGCACATATAGCGGTTACAGGCTCAGGACTGCATGCGTAAAAGTGCACATAGCCGAACAGCTGAGATAACAGCGGCGATTCGCGCCGGCCATTATCTCTACGACGATCCGCTCGTGTTTTCGGATCCTTACGCGCTGGCGTTAACGAGCGGTTTGTGGCGAACCATATTCGGAAGCAGGTGGCTGCACCACTTTGTTATTCGCAGATTGTTGAGCAGTCTGCGTCCGGTGCACGGCTGGATTTTGTGCCGCGACTTAGTCACGGATTTGGTGGTCGAGGCGTATATAAGATCAGGCGGTGGACAGTTTGTTGTGCTCGGGGCGGGCTTTGATACAAGCGTATTGCGGCGCCCACAGTGGCTTAGCAGTCTGAATATTGTCGAAGTCGATCATCCCGCCACGCAGGCCGTCAAAATCGAGCGCATGGCACGACTTGGGGCACCCTTACCGGCGAATAATTTTTCCAGAATCGCGATAGATTTCGAAACTGAGAGTCTCGCCGATTGCTTAGCCAGGCCGGAGTTTCAGGGGCATCGCTCGACATTGTTCGCCTGGCAGGGTGTTATTTACTATCTCTCCACGGAGGCGATCAAGGACACCCTAACCGCGATTTCCTCCTCGACCCCGCCGGGCAGCGAACTGTTGTTTGATTTCCTGATGCCCGACAATTCGCTCAGCCCCGAGAATGGCCGCGCGAAATTTCTGGCTGGCATGATCACGGCACGTCTGGGCGAGCGATACATCAGCTTCCATACCGAACAAAGCATCACCGCACTGCTGAACGAGTGTGGCTTTGATGTCATCACGATAACGCTCGACGAAGAGCTACAACAGACCCACCTCGGCGAGCGCACCGATGGTTTGACCGCGATGCGCGGCTTCGGTATCGCCCACGCTCGTGTGCGTGGTTGAATAATCAATCCGACGACTGCGCCAAGTGATGTTGTGACCTACCGCGAAGCGCGTGGCAGCGGCGCACGGTTCGCTACCGCATCGTTGAGCTAACTTTCTGGCGCTGGTGATTTTCCGTCATGCACGCGGATAATCCCGGCGCGCAGCGCCAGCAGGCACAACTCGACATCGGTTGTCAGCGACAATTTCTTCTTCATATTGGCGCGATGTGATTGCACTGTTTTCACGGAGATATTCAGGTGCGCTGAAATTTCGTCGACCGAATGCCCGACCGCTAATAACTGTAATACCTCAGTTTCCTTACCGGTCAGTAAGCTGAGGCGTTTGACGGGGCCGGTCTCCCGTACCTGAGTGGCCAGATGCAGCGCTACGTCCGGGCTAATAGCGAGATCGCCACGCGCAACACGCCGAATGGCATCGACGATGTCAGTCGCTGACGAGCGTTTGGAAATGAACCCTCTGCCGCCAGCCTCGAGAAGTGAAATCGGATAGTGACTTTCAAAGTGTGCGGACAGGCCAATGATGCGCAGATTCGGATTGATCTCAAGCAATTGCCGGCTCGCCTCGATTCCGCACTCTTCACCGATTTCCATATCAACAAGTGCGATATCTACGCTTTGCTGTCGGATGAAATGCACCGCGCTACTGATGTTGTTGCCGATGCCAAGCACGCGAATCTGGTGGTCAGCGACCAGCCGATTGGCAAGCAGCTCTCCAATGATTCTGTGATCGTCGACGATGAGGACTCGAAACGGTGGTGATAGCGGATCGTTTGTTGCCATTCGTTTGCACTCCCTTTGCAATCGGATATGACCCCGGTCTGATGCCAGGTTAGTTCGTTTCTTGTTGTGCCTGTATGGCATCAGTTCGCTTGCTGCGAAACTACTGCGGCGCTGCACTGAAACGTATTGTGAGTACGAGTATGCGCGCGCTACGGGTGAAAATAAACTACTCGGTGGTTTTCGTTGCGTTGCATGCAGTTCAGTACTCGAGGCCGTGATACGGGATGGAGCATGTGCAGTGAACCCGCGTGAGTTTTAGCGATGTGAATTCAGACCGACGAAAGTGCCACTGTTGTTACGCGTTAACTCGCGCATCAGCGTCGCAAACTTGATGCCAGTCTGCTGCAGATGAGGGGGATTCAGGAACTGGACAGGGAAGCCGACAGCGTGGATGCGTACCAGGGGTGTACCTGATGCATCTTTAGAATTTATCGATTTGACATATTCCACGACGTTCTGAATCGACCCCCCAGTGAACTCGTCGCCGTAAACGTACAAGCTGATCTTGCTGCGGGCGTTGTAGAAAGAGCGAATGGCCGTCGTAATTCCCTCGACCGGACTCGAATTGGAAAATGCATTCCATGTCTGCAATCGGGTAACGATAGCGTTGCGCCGCGCCGGAGAATCGGGGATCCATTTACTGCGATAACTCGGGAACATATACGCCCCCATGTCATTCATGATCTGGATACCTTTGACCTTCGGGTAGACGGCCAGGGTATCGATGATCTGCGCGATGACTTTCGGCCACGCGTGGGTGAACATACTGCCGGAGGTGTCGATGATAAAAATAATGTATTCGCTATCGATTGGCACGCCACCCACAAGATCCGTTCGCGAGCGATCTCGCTGTTGATACAGGCGGCGCATTTCTTCGCTTAATCGCTGGTGGGCGACTTTCAGTTCGCCGGAAATCTGCGCATTACGGGCCGCGGAATCGCGATTCAGTGCCGCATGTTCCGCGGTGTCGGCGAGTTGTTTCCCGAGACGACGTTGCTCAGCATCCCAGGTGGATAATTGCTGCGCTCTCGCCGCGTGCTGCCCCTCCAACTCTCGGCCCTGGCGCTGCAGGTCGAACAAGCTTCGTTGCAACGCGGATATTTTTCCGATGCGCGGATCATCCGGATGCTCCGGTTCCGGCGGGTCGCCGAATTGAGCAATCATCAGAAGGAGGATGATGGCGCCAAAACCGCAGGTAATCACATCCAGAAAAGCCACGCTGATGGCCTCTGAACCGCGCCGTTTGAGCTTCACGGCCAGTCACTCGCTGGACTTAAAAATGATCCTTTCGTGAACATCGCTATTCGCCAGAACGCCGATGCGGCCATCGGATCACCTTCCATCGGCAGCAGGATAACGTTGACCGGAATGCCGCGCGGAATCCGCGTGACCGCGATCTCAAAATGACTTAGTCGTTGTCGTCCAGTGGCAGTTGTACTGCGGGGCGGGTTCAGCCCCTGAGTCGGCAAACCATCGGTGATCAGATAAATGTTGTCCGGCCGTGGCTTGAGTTGGCTGGCAGCCAAGAAGGCCCGCTCGAGGCTCGAACCACCATTCGGCACGATCTGGCGAACCGCCTCTATTGTACGGTCGAGCGCCTTAGCGTCCGAAACGGGTTGCCAACGGCCGTGCGTGTTCGATACGACAGGTCCGGCCTTGGTGTTGAACGCGTAGATTTGGTATTCGCTTTGCGCCGGGAAGCGCGCGCTGATCCAGTCGACAGTGGCGACGGCTTGCTGCCATTTAGCGGAACGTCGTTTAGCGGCATCATCCATGTTGCGCCGGCGAATAATGTTCACGATGCTTTCGTCGAGCATGCTGGCTGAGATATCAAGCAGAATCAGAATGCGGTGGCCGCCCAGTTGCATGCCGGTCAGGTATTCGCGATTACCGTCGCCAACGAAGGTGCGGACGTTACGAGACTTCTCATGAATTTGGGCTGTAAGTTTTCGTTTGTCCGATTCAGTGCGTTCGATGGCGGCACGCAGTTCCGCAATTTCTTCAGAATCAGTTGCATCCGGTTTAGCGGCGGACGTTCGGGCTTGGTCGAGTGCCCGCCGGGTTTGTTCCGTCCGTGTTTGCGCGCCGGCTATTTCCTCGTCCTGTGCCGCCGCTCTGCTGCGCTTGTCCGCCAATGACAATTGGGCAGCTGCTATTTGCTCGTGGAGCGTTTCCACCTCAACGGACAAATCGTAGACCGGTGGCGCAGCTTCGACGGCCACCTGATGCTTGATAATCAGAAACAGCAACACGACAGCGCCAAAGCCACACGACATGATGTCCAGAAACGACAGACTAAAAGCGGAAAATTCCGTACGTTTTCGGCGCACGAGCTTACTGCACGCAGATCACGGTAAATGGCGGCTGAGTTCCCGCAACGATGATTGCGTCGCCAATCGCAAGCGCTCGCTGACCCACGACCGTTTCGCCGTTGACCTCGACATTCGCGCTACCCGAATACAACGTGGGGGTGCCAGCGAGGAGCGCTATCGTGGACTCGTCGCCGGTACCGCTGGTCACGCGAGGAGCCTGGTTTGGGCCCAGTAGGAGCGGCTGTTCGGTGATCGCGAAAGCGAGTCCTCGATAGACCACATGACTAGCAACCGGGGTAGCGGTTGCGACGCTGCGGTTCTGCTCGCCGTCAACGGCGATGCTTGGTGTGCCAGCTGTCGGCAGTGTCGTCGCAAAGACGATATTGTGATTCGGGTCGTTAACAGCCGTCAGATGTTCAGCGATGCCCTTGGAACTGGCGTGTTCGGCGAACGTTTGCGCGCCACGAAACATGGCGCGGCAACCCGGCAATCCGGCGAGGGTGTGCGACAGCATAATGCAGGCCGTTTGATCCAGGTTTTCTAGAATCGGCGCAAGAACCATTGCGGTGACGCGTTCCAGTTCGCGACTCTGTATGTGGGCTGAGAAGTGTGTGCCGTGGTAGTCCAGTGCCATATCAATCTCTGGACTGTTAACTGCCTTACGTAACCACGCTGTGAGTTGCGAACACAGCAATTGCTCGCTAGCCGCCTCATGCAGGGGATCAAAACGGGATTGTTCGAGAAACGCATCGCTGATGAGTGCGGTGCACGCCTTCTCGATGCGCGCCAGGCCGGTGTGTTCGAGCGTTACCACATCGCCACGGACAACCGATTCACCAACTTCAGTTGTGACGAGCGTTGCGTGGTGCAGGAAAAGATCGAGAATCTGGAAACGTCCCTGCGCGCAACTACCGGCTGCAGCTGCAATGTTGCTGTCGACAAATCCGCCGACCGGCAAATTCAGTGCAGAACATATACCCAGAAGCAGCGCCAGTTCGTCGCGGCCGTAATGGGCCGGTACCGAGAAAATCAGCTGGTCGGGGCGACCGCATCTTTTGATGATCGCGGCAAGATGGTGATAAGCCAGATCTGCGTGATGTCGCACCTGGCGCGTTGCGCCGATCAAAGAGGCTTCATTGAGCTGTTGCCAGTAACGATTGTAGACAGCGCGCGGGTTGGAATATTGTTGCGCCGCCGCGTCCGCGCCGGTTACCAGCTGTCGTGCTTGCAGTACTGCGATACCCGGGCCGCGATCGATCTCAACGCCGTCCTGGATAACACAGATGTCGCAGTCGTTCAGTTCTATCACCCAGGAAACCACTAGTCGTCTCCCGCGCTGCGATTCGCCAACATGTCCATTGCCGCTACTTAAACGAACCCACTAGCGGGCGCTCAAATGGCGCAACAAATGGACATCGCAGTAACTCTGAGTGTCTAGTACCAGGCGTTCCTGCAGCAGTTGTAGTTGGTGCATCAGAAACATCACGAACAGACTGATGATGAGCGCGATGAAGGTTGAATTGAAAGCGACCCCGAGGCTGACTGTGACGCCGACGATATCTCCTTCGACAGCGCGATGGGCCTGGCCAAGGGCTTGGCTGATCCCCCTTACCGTACCGATAAAGCCGATTGACGGGATGGCCCATACGATATACCGCACCATGGACAGTTCGGTATCAAGGCGCTCCGCTTCGGTTTCGCAGGCATCTCGAATCGCTTGGGCGACGTCCTGAATATTGCGCGTTGAGCCAAAGCGTTGCAGCGCCGTAAGTAATGCGCGCGGTAACAGGTATTCCCGTTCGATTTCAGGTAGCGCCTGCACTGCGCGGGAGTATTTGCGCGCGTCCTCCGGTAGCACTCGTGTACCCGCGTCGATGTTAAGTACAGGGTGACGAAGGTGGCGCCTTTCACGCAACACCAGGCGCGCTTTATAGCCCATGATCGACGTCGCCCAAAGCATTAAGACGAAACACGCCTCTTGTTCGTAGTCTTTGATAATGACGTAGATCGAGCGTTCCATATCATCGGTTGCACCTTCTGCTTGCAAGGATCGTTGTTGTTGCAGAACCTCCTGCGCGGCTGGACGTACCAGCGTGACGTAGACGGCATGCACGAGGATGATTGCCAGCAACAATGCAATCAATTGAAAGAAGAATTCGGTCAGTGGGTTGTTTTTCATGTGCCAGGCATCAGATGTCGACGGGGAAGGGGACCGCGAAGTCTTCCGACACGTCTTCGCTGGGTTCGAAAGTATCGGCGGGTTGGGGGCGGGCCCGGTATTCAGGCTGTGTGTGTTGTTCAGTCGTCTCACGCTCATCGGTTGCGCTCTCTGCGGCACCGACGGTTGGGCATATCGCGACCGCCATAGCCAGGAGCATAATTACGCGAACCGATTGAAGTTTATTGTGCATATCGGGCCAGACGGAAGCCGAGGTCGTGGCGTCCTTGTGCGGAAGAATCTCGGAAACTGTAGCGCAGTTTGGTTGCGGAGCTAGCGGTCCAGCTCGCGCCTTTGACTACATGGACCTGGCCGGTCTGAGGCCCAAGCGGATCGGGTGCGGCACTGCTGGTAGGCGCTGCAACATAGAAATCGTGCACCCATTCAGCCACGTTGCCTTCCATATCGTAGAGTCCCTTGAGGTTGGGGGCGAAGCTTCCGACCGGGGCCGCGACTGCGAAACCATCGTTATAAGTTGCCAGCGCTTCGTCCATGATACTGGCGGCAGTGACGTCAGCATAATTGCCAGAGCGACCACGCGGTGGAAAGGTGTCGCCCCATGGAAACTGGCTTGGCTTACCCGCAGGGGGCCAGCGGCCCGCCCACTCCCATTCCGCTTCAGTTGGCAAACGGTAACCATTACTGTCAGGGTTTATGCCAAGCACTTCGCCGTGTTTGATTTGGTAAAAAGCACTCAAGCCGTCGCTTCGACTGAGCCAATCGCAGTACAACGCAGCGTTCCCCCAAGTGATGCTGACAACGGCCTGGGCAGGGTTGTCCAGCGAGTGCTTGCTAAATTCGCCTGAATGATGCGTTGCCAGAAATTGTCGATACTCAGCGTTGGTGACTTCTTTCAGTGACAGATAAAACGGTCGTGACAGCACCACATCACGCTGGTTTTCATTGGCACGTCGGTACGGCGCATTGCGGCCGGTTCCGAGTGTCGCCTTGCCGCCGGAAAAGAGTTTCATCTCTTGGCCGGCAAAAGTTTTCAGATAGCCTTTGGGTATCGCCGTGGGCGCAGGCCGGACTTTGCCAGACGTTGATTGGTCGGCCTTCTTCAAGCGTATGCGGAAGCGTTTTTTGACACCCTTACGCGGCGTCACCTGAGTCTGATAGGTCGCGTAGCCGGCCCGACGCACGGTTAGCTCATGTTCGTGGGTGGGCAAGCTAAGCGTTTGCGTCGCGTTCCCTCTGGATTTGCCATCGATCAGTAGTTCGGCATCAGACGGTGTGGTGATGAACTGAATGGTGGCCAATTCGGGCTTCAGCAGCATTTCGAGCGTAGTTGCCTTTGCCGATTCCAGACTCAGATCTCGACGTTGTGACAAATAGCCTTCCTTGCGTACTTCAAGGCGGTGCTTACGCCCGGCTTCAAGTTCGATAGCAAGCGGCGTTTGTCCGCGAAACTCCCCATTTATGGTGACGTTTGCGCGCGTCGGTTGTGACGTGAGCGCCAGCCGTCCGTCGGCTTTCGCGAGTACGATCTCACCGATATCGACGGCAACCCCCGAGGCTATTTTTAGCGTTTGCTGCCAGCGCTTGTAGCCCGGATGGTCGAGTTCGAGCACGCGCGGACCAGCCAGCACCTCCACGACAACGGGCGTTCTGCCTACCACCTCGCCGTCGACTCGCACATCGGCCGGGCCTGGAACAGAGTCTATTGTGACGTCGGCCCAAGCGGGATCGAGAGTCAGTTCGAGGTGCTGCACGATGCCCTTACCCTCCACCGCTATTTCGGCCTGGTAAGTCAGGTAGCGGTCGGCGCGAATTTCAATTAAGTGGTCTCCGGCGGCTATACCGGTGGCGAGGCCGGGCAGCGCAGTGAAATTTTTACCATCAAGCCACAGTACAGCTTCGACGGCCGGGCTCAACTGAACGTTGAGACTACCCGGCAAACGCTCAAGGGTGATTTCGTGAGACTGAATCTGGGCGTCCGTTACTTCGATCTCGCCGTTAAAAGATTGGTACCCCGGCGCCTCTACGACGACTCGTCTCGCGCCTTCACGCATCAGCCAATGTTTCCCAACTCGCGGCGCCGGCCATTCCTCGACCGTGATCGACGCGGAGTCCGGACTGGCGACAAGGCCGACCGATCGCGCAGTGACGACGAACCACATCGCCCAAAACACAAGTAGGAAGAAAGTCGTCAGACTTGCAACCAACCATGGGATGCGTGGTCGAGGGAGGGGCGCGCCGCCAGCAGGCGGTTTGAAGTTTGCCGCTTCAATGTAAGCGTGACGCTGATCAAGCCCGGCGGATGGTTCGGTCAATTGATTCACACGTTAGCTGTCGAAAGAAAATTTTTCAGAACATTTGACGGTCACAATGGGTACTGTGACACCGTGCTCGACGACGAACTCCACGCGAACGTCACGATAGCCGTCACGTTGACCCAACGCTGTGTAGTTGCCAGGCAAAAGTTTTAGCGCGTGCTCGACGAACGCGCCCAGCCTGCCTACGCGAATAATGGACACCAGTGTGTTGCCGTCTGAATGTAGTGCCACTTCCTGCGGCGTGCGGGCAAGCTGAATCGAGTGCGCCAGGCTATCTATCTGAGCCGTTATACGCCTCCCTGCGGCCTGCAGTGCGCGCGCATCAGCGAGGGCCTGCATTGCTTCTGTCTGCACGTTCGCATCTACCAGGCGCTCGGGAGATTGCAGATAGGCCAGCATACGAGCGTCGATTCGGCGCCGCAGTGCCGCACGAGTCTGGCCCTCGACTGCGCTTGATAAGCGCGCGTCGCGCTTGAGTGCAGCGCTGTAGTGTTGATGCGCTGCGTCCCAACGTTCGGCTGATTCTGCGCTGCGCGCTGCCGTGATGTGCCGCTCGACGTGAAAAGAAGTTGCGCGGTTCTCTAATTCTCGCTGTGCCGCGCGTACCTCCACGCGGCCAGGGTCAAGCGCATCAGCGCGGCTAAATGCCTCGCGTGCCACAGAGAATCGATCATCGTCCAGTGCGCGTAAGCCGTCCGACATGGCCGATTGGAAAGCCCGCTGGCGTTGGTCACGCTCGATGCGCTGTACGGCTGCGTCGGCAGTGGTCAGAAGAGGGTCCATTTTTAACGCTTCGCGATAAGTTCTGGCGGCTTCAGCCGGTTGCTTCGTTCGCTCATAACCTTCGGCTTGAAGCACTAAGGCGAGCGCCTGATCGAGCGTCGCCGTCCGCGCCAGGCCGGCCGCTGCAGCGGAATTATCTGGTGCAATCTTCAGCACCGTTTCAAAAGCACTTCGCGCAGCAGACGAATCACCAGCGCTAATAGCGAGATTTCCGGCGTCAAGCTGACTGACGATCATGTCGGGCACCTGGGTGAGCAGTGCGTCTATTCGGCCGCTCGTTTCGAGATAGATATTTTGCGCCGCGACGTAGCGGTTTTCCCGATACGCCTTCTCACCTTCACCGATACGAACGCGAATATCGAACAATTCAGTCTTCGCCCATTCGTCGCCCTGCAATGCTTCAAGCATCGCGAGTTTCTCCAGCGCGGCGCGCAAGCGTTCCTGGGTGTCCTCGCGTGCTTCCCCGGATGACGTGGCGGTGTCGGTTATCCCAACGACCGGCGATTGATTGGGTACGCTCGATGAGCTGATCTCGGGCGTTGCGACGCTGCTGCGCTCGTCTGGCAACGCGACCCAGCGCGGTAATAAAACAACCACGACGAAAGTGAGCAGGGCCAACACGGCAATGATCGCAGTGAGTACCGCGTAACGTATCTGGTTACCCGATCTTGCGGTGCCCTGAGTGTCTTCGGAGATCGAAAAGTTTTTCGCAGTTACAGTTTCCTGCACGTTCGTCGGTGATTCTTGCTGGGGTTTGGTCATAGGAATTCGGGTCTGTCGCATGGCTTGTGCAAATGAAACCGGCATCGACCGAAGCCGGCGTCGACACAGATTGACGCTCCCGACCTGCCCCCTTCCAAGCACCTCGCCGTGCCAATGCCCACCACTAACACCACCCGTTAATGCCGATAGCATCGCGGCTATTTCTTACACCCAACGAGCGCCACGCGATGTCGGAAAAGATAGTCGACTCTTGGGCCATACCCTGTTCGAAACGATCGGTCGCCAAGCACTCGGTCACAGTCTGCCAGGCAGCTCGTTTCAGCGCACCATGCGACATCGTTGCGCTATTCGAGCAGTTATCTGTCCGGTGCAATTCGCGGCCCCACGCTTAGCGACGCTAATGAACCACTTCTGGCTGCCCGGTCTCAAGCGAATAAATTTTGTGCAGTAACGCCTGCCATTGTGCGTATTGTTGTTCAACGGTACCGCTGAGCTCTATCGTCTGATCGGTCAGAGTAATTGTTTGCGGTTGTACTTCGCGATTAAGAGAGTCAGACAATTCCTTCATCGCTTCGGTATGAATGCGCGCTTCGCTGCTTTTATCGAAGCCGCTTTTCACGGCCAATGCGCCGCCCCCTATGCCAATAACGCCCGCCGTACGGACCGCCTGATTGCCGCTCGTTTGCGCCAGAATACCGCCAATAACCGCCAACGCGCCGCCAATCTTTCGCGTCAGAGCCTGCGACTTCAATTCTTTTTCCGCGTTTTCCTCGGCCAGACTCTGCTCGCGCCAGCGGTCGTAGGGGAGCGTCATATTTCGATCGAAAGCGTCGTAGTTGCCTTGCAGGTTATCGACGAACATCTGATCTCGTGCTCGAATCTGTCGGATGCGTTGAAGGTGCGGGTCGCCGTCTGCAGGCAAACGCCGCAGGGTGACTTTGCCACCGCTATCGCGGCTGAGGTACTCGCCGAACACCTGCGGCGCAAACAGCTCAGCGAAGCGCAACTCGGTGATCCCACGCAGGCTTCTCAGTCTGCTCAATTCTTGTTGGGACAGGTAATCTTGCATGTCGTTGGCAATCTGCGTGTACACATTCTGAAACGGTTCATTGCGCCGTCTTATTTCGGCGTCGTACGCGAAACGGTTTACTGACTGCGCATAATTACGACGAAACCATTGCTGGCCCGAAGCATCGCTTACGCCGACCTCAATTTTCAGAGTGCGGCCGTCGGACTCGAGAATTTTGCCGGACACGGTCACGTCGACTATTCGACCGGCTTCCGGCACCACCCGCACCGTGCCCCACTGGCGACTCGTTTCGAGGGTGCTCTTCAGTCGCTGAGCGACGTAGTGGCCCTCGGCGCGTCGGATGCCCGGTGTCGTTGTGGTCTTTCTTGGATCCATGTTCTCGATGCCGGCGTCAAAAATCGCGATGTTGACGTCCAGCAACAAATCGTCGGGTATGTGTGCAAGCGCGGTGCTAGGCGCTTTGGTGGGCACAGTGCGAACTGATTGAGTTCCGCATCCCCCGAGTAAGAACAGACATATCGCGAAGACAGCTACATTTCGGTATCGAATCGTCATCGTGTCACAGACCTGCCTTGTACTTTCGGTACTCTGCCCAAAGTTTGTCGCGCAATACCGGATCCGGTTCCTGGCTCGCCGCCTCACGCAGCTGTCTGGCGACGATATCATCGTCCCCACCATCACCCAATCCCGGTGGCGGACCATGCCGCGCTACTTGCGTGCGCGCCTGACGCTGCTCACCGCTCAACTCGGGCGAACCGCCGATTCCTGAACCGTGGGCTGCTGCGCCACCGTTACTAGCGGCTTCAGATGGATTGTGGCGTCGGTAGCCTCGCCCTTCCAGTCGACCTTCCGGCGCACCGGCGTTCGCGGTCGCCAATCCTTCGCGATGATTGTCGGCAGCCTCGCGCGCCCGCTGCATACGTTTCTCGAAGTCGTTGAGCTGGCTATTCAGTTCGGCATCAAGAATAGCCACTTGTTCGCTGCTGGTTTTCGCGCCGCGGTTTATTTCTGGACCGACCAGGCTGGCGTCCGTGGGGGCTGGCGGTGCGTTCAACGTCGGCGCCGTAATGTCGTGATTCTCTTCGTCGGTTAACTCGATCATTACCGGCGGCTCTTCGGGTGGGGTGTTCATCGTCGCTGATGTTTTGCTTGGTGCATCATCGGGCGGGGCGGGCGATGGTTCGATGTCGGTGATTTCCGTCATCACCGGCGTGTCGTCGATGGGTACTTCAGTGATTTCGACATCTGCGGCGTCGCTGCCGGGCGGGAGATCGTCGTTTAACGCGGCATTTTGCGGTACATCTGCTGGCGCCTCGATGGGCTCAGCTTTGTGCTGGATCGGCGGCGGGGACAAAGGTGGCGGTGCCGGCAATTCGGTACGGTTGACGCTGACGGGTTTGGGTGGTGGCGCCTTGCGTTCAGGTGTTGAATTACAAGCTGTCAGCAAAGCGCCCAGCACCAATAGGGGCAACACCCGGCGGCTGGGAATTCTTAGCTTGTTCATTCGCACGCTCCAAAACCTGCTGCTTAACAATCGGATGACGGCGCACAGCCAGCGTTGACTGCCCAAACGCTGTCAACACTTTAGTGCGTCATTTAGGTGGCTCACCTGCATCCGCTCAAACCGCTGCGCGGTACCAGACTCACTCCGGTGCGCGAAACGCCGTTCACCGACATCTATTCTACGTTAGCGCCGTCCCAGCGCTGTGGCGGATCTGATCGTTCCACCGCTCTGTCAGTGCCCGCGCTGCCAGCCAGGCGCCGTTCATTTTTTCAGACCGCCACGTGAGCCTTCTCATGATTTGGCAACATGCGGCCGGCACGATTCATCTCCGATCCCAACGTTCCGATTCGCTCGCGTACGCCCGGCGTTGGACCCCTGTGCCTGTATTTCGTTCCGAGTCATGGGTCAGGCAAGAAAATCATCCAATCATCCAGAAGTTGCTCGGCCAAGCGGCGCGACGTGGCAAGTAGCTCAGGGCCTCGATGTTCTAACTCATCCAGCGTCTGGATGGCTGAAGTGGCCGGCTGGCCCGCTGCCCGCCACTGCTGAAGACGATCGCGATAAAGTGCGGGAGTAAGCTCAATGAGAATTTCAACGAGGACGATATTGCGCTTCGCGTAGGCGAAGGCCTGGCCGTGTCGGTCGCCAAACAACGCCAGCGCCAATGACGCCGGGACGCAGAGCGCGTCATGGCAGCGTAGCGCATGTGGGGCGTCGTCCAGCCGCTCGCGCCACAGCGTACTTGCCCCTGAACCATCCAGTGCGAACCAGCCGCGGGTTGCCGGACTGGCTTGGACCGTGCCGCCAAGGGCAAGTGTGACGATCTGCGCGCCGTAACCGAGCGCGAAGATCGCGATGTCTCTGGCAAGCAGGTGTCGCACCCACTCGATTCGGGCGGCCCTTACCGGGGTGGGGATGAGGGCGTTGTGATTACTATCCAGCAACACGACGCCGGCGAGCTCGCTCATCAACTCCAGGCCCGGGAGCTGATGGGCGGTACTCGCGAGCACTGAAATAGTTGTGAATCCCGCGCGCGCGAGATAGTCGCTCAAATAGGCTGGCGAGTGTTCCCGGTCGTGTTCAACGATCAGTATCGTGCGGTTGACCATCGCTCTCCGCCGGCGAGAGGTTTCGCGCTTGCTTCAATTTGATGCTCAGGCACGTCGCACAAAGACAGTCGGCGTTCTCCACCAGCAGTGCGCGAGGAAGTGCAGGTAGCGTGACGCACCAGCAGGATGCGTCGTCCCGGCCACAAGAAAATTCCGCGCCGCACTCAACACAACATTTAGCTACGCTCATCGCAGGACGCTCGCGATCGCCGTTAGCCCGCGGCCAGATTGCCGAAGTCGTCGAGCATGAAACTCGCTTCGGATTCGGCAAAGTTTGCTGCGGTGTCCACATCGCGTGCATGTGCCTTGAGCTGAATCAGACGCCCTTTACGTTTCAACAGTTCGCATTGGATGCTGGCGGTCGCGCCGATTGGCATCGCCAACCGATAACGGATCTCTGACTTGGCAGTGAAACCGCGCGCGCCCTGTAGAAAAAACCAGTTGGCCATCGCGTCATCGAGAACGGCAAAAACGATACCGCCATGGGTTACGCCATCAAAGCCTGCGTGTTCTACCAGCGAGGTGAATTCGCCCGTGCAACGGCCGTCCGCGAGGCTGAAGGTTAATTGCAACCCACGCGGGTTATCCGGGCCACAAACAAAGCATCCGTTAGCGTCGGTTCGAGTGCTGTCGGCAGCACTCATTGCATATCCTCGTAGCGATTTTTGAGGCGTAAATCGACCCCCAAAGCAAAGCCTGGGATGTCGATGTGCTCGTCGCTGATGCTGATTTCAGTCTCGTCGATCAACGCGTCGCCGAAACGATAGATGGGTTGCATGGGGCCGCGCAAACATTCCGCATCATAGGCAGCGGCGCGCTCCTCGACCTCTTTCAGTCGTTGTTGATGGGTTGTCATGACCGCGTCGCCGTGACGTTTGGCGAGCATTGTTTCGGTGAGTCGCGGAGCGACGACAACACCGGTTGCGTTGTTACCGCCGAAGCCTTTCGAATTCAGAAACGCGATGTCGGCCCGCCCGCTCAGGTCGGTGTTTTTGAGCGCTATTGCGAGGCGCTCGCCATACAAGTCATCAGCAAGTTTATCCACTGTGCTTATACCCGGCAGGATGCCGTAGCGCAGCACACCGAGCGCGTTAACCATTTGGTCGCCGCTCGCAGGCGCCAGAGAATGGCCCACGAACGCCTTGATAGCCGTAACGGGCCAGTCGCTGATGCCGAATGCACGCGCGACGGTATCGAAAATTCTAGATTCGGTGGTACGGTTTTGCGGTGTACTCGAACCGTGTGCCTGAATGAAACTTCGTTTGCTGACAGCGTCTGTACCGAACATGCTCTGGGCTGACGCGACGGCCTTGGCCAGCGTAATGTAGTTGCCTGGGCCGGGCGCAGAAATCGATTTCTTGAAACCGTCTGCGTTCACGAACACGTCTGTGACCGCCGCGTGAATCTGGGCTCCGAGGTCGAGTGCCAGTGAGTCGTCCATAAGGACGAAATATTGCCCTGATTCGCCCAAGGTGAAACCGCAATTGTCGCCGAACGGCCGGCTCGCCCGTCGATGGTCGGGACTGCTGCTGCCGTCGAGTCTGCACAGCTTCTCATCAGTGGCCAGAGCGCTCATCGCCGCGTAGCCTTCGATCACTTCTGGTACCAGCGGAGCCTCGGCGTTGCCGACTACGGCCACCCGGCGTCGACCTGACTGGATGTCTTCGACTGCGAGCCTGAGATTGTAGAGAAACGTTGCACATGCCCCGGCGTTTGCACCAGTCGCGCCGACGCTGCCAAGAACGTAGGCGTTGATGAAGTCCGCCGGCATCGTATTCAAACCCAGTGGCAACTGTTTCGAACTGACGCGGTTGCCCCGCAGGCGCGCTTGCAACATGCCGCCCGTCCCGTTGCTGTCGAGTTGAGCCATCGCGCTGGCGGCGTAGACCGCAATCTCATCAGCGTGGACATTGTCGGTAATCGTTTGCCACGGGATGCCGCTCGAGCGCACCGCATCGGATGCCCCGATGATAGCTAGCTGCAGACCCCGCGGGTGAAACCGTGAGTTATACAGCGAAGCCGGGTCAAATCCGCTTGGCAGTTGGCCGCCCGACTGTACTGCCAGCCGCCTGGCTGTTTCTACCAACAGTGCGCTGCCAACAGCAACGTCAACCGAAGCCATGCCATTGGCACAGCCGGAAACTGTCCAACCTTCCGGCAGCGGTTTGGGCAGGTCATTTTCGGCGATGACGAGCGAACTCGCACCACCGTTGGCGCCGACTTTGATTTCGAAGTTGCCGGGGACCTGATCCGGGTCGAAACGCTCGGATTCAAGGCGCCTGATCAAGGTGTGGTCCAGGACGCGACGCTCAAGAGCAGCGTAAGCCGGGCCGTCAACCGCGACCCCGTCACCATCAACGAGCACACCTTCGCGGACGAATGCCAGGTTCATCATGGCCGCTAGTGCGCTAACAGTACGGACCCGCTCGGTTGCGTCAAGACTGTCGAAGATGATGCGCCGATAGGCGTGGTGAAACGAAGATCGTCCGGCTGGACCAACTCCGCCGAATCCGACAATCAGCGGCAGAGGCGTCATAAACAATACTCATTGGAGGCAGGCTACATTGTAGGAACCTAGTGCGTCGATGTTAGTGACGTTTGCGCCATATAATGAGGCGTTAACGACACGTAAGAGGTGCCCTGAACGTGCGCGAATCCGCTGGACCGTCTCCGCTTTCTATCGGATTCCTGCTGACACCAGGCATGTTGGTCACCGGCACTGCTTTGCCCTATGAAATGTGGCAGGCGGCGTTGGAGCGTCAGCGCGCATTGCGTCGTAACCGACTGGCCGGGAACCTATTTCTGGTTGCTGCCGGCGACCTTTCTGGAACGTCAGGATTAAGTCTTAAACCGGACTGCGAGCTCGCCACATGTCCGCAGCTGGATCTCATCTATGTGCCCGCTTTGTGGCGTAATCCACGCACTGTGGTCCGGGCAGTCGGTGCGACGCTGTCGCCCTGGCTGGTGCGGCGCTACGTGGAAGGCGCCCAAATCGCGGCCGTCGGAACCGGGGTCAGTTTGCTCGCTTCCGCCGGGCTTCTCGCTGGCCGAGCGGCGACCACCCACTGGTTCAACTTTGAGCGCTTCCGACGCGACCACCCTGACGTCAACCTCAAGCGTCAGTTTTTTATCACCCAGTCAGGCGCGCTTCACTGTGCCGCGAGTATCAATTCACTGGCTGACGTGACGGTCCACTTGATTGAGCGTTTTTTCGACCGCGCAACGGCGCATCATGTTGAGCGCAATTTTTCGCACGAAATCCGTCGCAGCTATACGGAATATCGCTATCTTGACGGCGGGACAACCCCGCTGCACGACGAAACGGTGGTCGAAGCGCAAATGTGGATTGCCGAGAATCTGGCGGCCGAGGCGACGGTCGCTGAACTCGCGATTCGCCTCGGCATTTCCTTAAGGACCCTGGAGCGTCGGTTTCGCACCGCTACTGGTACCAGTGTGCGCAGTTACTGGCAGCAGCAGCGCATGGTGCTGGCCAAGGAGTTACTCGAGAAGACCAATCTCAGCGTGAGTGATATCGCGTGGCGGGTGGGCTACAGCGACGGCGGCTTCTTTGCCCGCTTATTTCAGCGCGAAATTTCCGTGGCCCCGCTCGAATACCGTAAAACTGTCCGGGCGAAGCTATTTCGCCACTGACAGCCCGATTCCCGGGGCAGTGTTAAAAATGTTGACACCCTCGATCGGCGTTAAAAAGGCATTGTAAAGAAACACATACCCGCGGCTGCGCGCCTGTTCACTAGGCGTCCGGTAAGGCAAGGCGTCCATAAACTTTACATTCGGCGGCGTAATTATCAACCTAAGCGCTTTACTACCTTGAAATGTAAAAAGAAAATTAGTTGGCAGCGATATTGCATACTCTGGCGTACGGGTTCCGTTCCCGTTACCTGAATCAGGCGTAGCGATGTCTGTTGCATGCTTCGTGCGGCCGCACAGGGATGTCGTGGACACCTACCGTCGCGTCGCTTATTCGGTAGTGCCATCGGGGTCAATTTCGTTGACCCTGCTATTTTGAGCCCCGCCTATCGGCGGGGCTTTTTTTTTAATCGCGCCGCGCTACCATGCCGCCTGCAAAGACGGGAGAGCACCTTGTCCGGACCTAAATATCCCGGCTTCGATACGTTGTCATTACACGCAGGGCACCAGCCTGACAGCGCGACCGGCAGTCGCACGGTGCCGATTTACCAATCGGTGGCCTTTGTATTCAATGACCACGATGAAGCCGCTTCGCGCTTCAATATCGCACGATCTGGCTACGTTTATTCGCGTATAGCCAACCCCACCGTTGCAGCGCTGGAAGAACGTCTGGCAATGCTGGAGGACGGCGTCGGCGCGGTCGCTACTGCGAGTGGCATGGCAGCGATCCATCTCGCGTTGGTGACGCTCGCCAGCAGCGGTTCACATATCGTTGCGTCACGCGCGCTGTACGGCGGCACGCACAACTTGCTGACATACACCTTGCCGCGCTTCGGTATCTCAACAACATTTGTCGACCCGCGTGATCCAGAAGCTTTTGCGGCCGCAGTGCGCCCGGAAACAGTTCTCATGTTCACCGAGACCGTAGCCAATCCCGGCGGCGAAGTCGCGGACATCCCCGCATTGGCAGACGCCGCGCATGCTGCGGGCGTGCCACTGATGGTCGATGCCACGTTGTCGACCCCCTACCTGCTGCAGCCTCTGCGGATGGGCGCGGATATCGTGATCCATTCGCTGACTAAATTTATCGGTGGGCACGGCGCGACCCTGGGCGGCGTGGTGATCGATGGGGGGCGCTTCGACTGGATGCAGGCCCCGTCGCGGTTCCCGACGCTGTGCGCCCCCTACGCGGGTTTTCACGATCTCAATTTCGCCGAAGAGTTCGGCCCCACTGCTTACATCATTCGCGCGCGCCGGGAGGGGCTTCGCGATTTCGGTGCGGCTTTGAGCGCGATGAGTGCCTCTCAGCTTCTGCAAGGGGTGGAAACGCTCTCCCTACGTATGGACAAGCACGTCAGCAACGCGCAGACCGTTGCCGAATATCTCGAGGCTCATGCGGCAGTCGAGCGTGTCGCCTACCCTGGCCTGGTCAGCCATCCCGATCACGAGCTGGCCGCACGTCTGTTACCGCGCGGCTCGGGCGCGGTGTTCAGCTTTGAAGTTTGCGGCGGGCGCGAAGCCGGGCGCAAACTGATCGAATCACTGGAGCTGATTTCCCACCTCGCCAATGTCGGTGACGCGAAATCGCTGGTGATTCACCCGGCGAGTACCACCCACAGTCGCATGGATGACGAGGCTCTGGCAGAGGCCGGAATCGCTCCCGGAATGGTGCGCCTGTCGATCGGGCTTGAGAACGTCGATGACCTGATCGCCGATTTGGCGCGCGCGCTCCATCGCTCGCAAAAATAGGAACTATCCATGTATTTCGAGGTTGATGGTGAGCGCGTATTCGCAGCCGGGAATATCCCTGCCGGCCACTCAGGACCTGTGCTACTGCTCGTGCACGGGGCGGCCATGGACCATAGCGTGTGGGTCTACCATACCCGTTATTTCACGCACACAGGGCATGCCGTATTGGCGGTCGACCTGCCGGCCCACGGCCGCTCTGAAGGTGCACCGCTCGACTCTATCGAAGCGCAGGCGGCGTGGCTCGAACGTTGCCTCGATGTGCTGTCCATCTCTCTGGCGGCTGTTGCAGGCCACAGCATGGGCGCGCTGGCGGCACTGGAGTTGGCTGCATGTACCGGCGCACGCGTGCAGCGCCTCGCTTTGCTGGGCGCAGCCGTTCCGATGGCTGTGAGTCCGCAATTGCTTGAGGAAGCAGCTGCCGACAGCGAACTGGCGCGCGACATGATGATGCTATGGGGCCACGGTTCGCGCGCTCATTTGGGCGGCAACTCGGTCGCCGGAATTAACATCATCAAAAGCGCCATGCGCCTGCTCGAGGCCGCGCCTGCCGGCCTGCTGTTCGCCGATCTGAATGCGTGCAATAGTTATCAGCACGGTCCAGAGTCGGCCACGCGGATCACTGCCGCGACGCGCTTGATTTGCGGCACCCAAGACAAGATGACGCCGTTGCGCGCCGCGCGCGATCTGGCCGCGTCAATCCCGACGTGTGCTATCGATGTTATTGCCGACTGTGGACACATTCTGATGAGCGAACAGCCGGAACAGACCCACCGCCATCTGGTGGCGGCACTGCTGTAATCGGCCGGCGGAGCCCTGCCGCGCATGCGTGAATTAAGTGCACAGGCGAGCCAGGGTGATTACGCCAACGCGTTTCTAATCCTGCTCGCATTCGCGCTCTTTGCGACCGACAACCTCGTCCATTACCCGCTCGCACTGATGTCGCTATTGGGCATCGTGTTTGCACTCCGTAAGCCGGGTGATCTGTTGCAACCAGCGGCCCTGAAGCTCCTCGCTTTATTCGCCTTGATTTGGCTGCCGATGGTGGTCTCGCTGCCGGGCGCGGTTAACCCCGTACACAGCAGCAAAACTGTCTGGCTATACCTGCATTTTTTCCCGGCGGCCTATTACCTGCTGCAAGTGTGTCGTTCCGTCGCAGTCTATCGACTCGTTTGCCACGGCGTTGTTGCGTTGCTGCTGTTCGTCGCGTTCGATGCTTTCGCCCAGCTAATCTGGGGCGAGGATTTTTTCGGCTATCCATATGATGGGAACATTCTGAAAGGCGTGTTTTATCCCAAGCAGCGCATCGGTCTGTTTCTGGCTGTGCTCGCGCCGCTGTACATCGATGTCCTGCGTCGTTGGTGTAGCCGTTACGCGGCGTTGTGGATCATGCTCATTCCAATCGTTGTGGTGATCGTCACGACGTTGAAGCGTAGCGCGTGGTTGATGGTCGCACTCAGCATTATTGGCTACTTGCTGGTGGCACGGAAAAAACGCAGCCACGCAGGCCCTGAAAAGCGCACATTGGGCATTGTTCTTGGCGTTGTTGTAGTCGTCGCTGTGGCAGTCACCGCGTTGAGCAGCTCAGTTCAGCGGCAGCTCGTGACCAGTGCGGGGGTGTTCAGCACCGATGTAGACAGAATCGACAGCGCGACGTCGTACCGTGTCTCGCTGTGGCGTACGGGTGTAAAAATATTCATGCACCATCCTTGGCTTGGCATCGGACCACGCGGCTATCGCAGCGCCTACGCGACCTTCGCCGCGAAAGATGACTTCTGGTTAGCTCGCAACGGCACCGGTCAAACGCATCCGCATTTGTTGGTGCTCGAGGTGGCTGTTGAAACCGGGGTGGTCGGATTGATCGGTCTGGTCATGTTCTTCGCGCTACTGGTGACGACCATCGCCCGCGCCAGCGACGGACCGTTCCTGCCGGTATGGCTATTGTGTGCAGGTGTCGCGTGGTTCCCGCTGAATGCTCATCTGTCTTTTTACGGCTCTTACTGGGCCACACTGGCGTGGTTGCTGATTGGGATTGGAATGGCCGTCGCTGTTACGCCGGCGCAGGAATCTAGCGTTTAATCGACGCGTTTAGGCCGCCGCCGGCGCGCTGTGAGGGTGCTCTTCGGCGCCGAAAATTCGAGTTTTTCATCAGCTTCGTGCGGCAATATGCAACCCCAGTCAAGCTCCTCATCCTGCGCGTAGCGTTTGCCCAGACGCCATGCGAGCCGCGCCTGCGCGAGTTCCAGACCAAGATAGAAAGCGTGGGCGCCATCCGTTTCAACATCGAGCTCAGGGAAGATGTCGTACGGATCTTGCGCCACCGTATGACCATTGCGGTTGTAAACATGGATACCTTCGGCGTTGACCTGAATACGGAAATTGTCGTCGCGAACTGCTTCGGCGAACTCTTCGATCTCGGCACTGGTGTACGGATACGGATGGCGCTCATGGAGTGCCATCAGTGATTCATCGAGATGGCGCGGCGGCGTGTGATCTTCGCGTGCAGCAAACATGACGCGCCGAACGCGGTCGATCTCACGCACCGCGGTACGACAGTGCAGACTCACTTCAGTGGTGAGCACTGCGGTTACTTTAAGTTCGGACACGATGCCCATCAGCAGGGTGTTGAGGCCCAGACTATCGGTGTGGGTCAACTCGGATAAATTGCCAATCCCCATCATGATGTCGATGTCCGGGTAGCGCTCGCGCAATTCGGCATACCGCTGCACGGAACGCGTAAATCCGTAGTGAATAGGGTCGATAACAGCGTCCGCATAGAAAGGACGGTTACGCTGCGCGAAGGCATCGATGGTGCGATACAGCGTTTCCGTGTCACTCGGATCGGGGCTGATCAAAATGGGCACGCAGGCACTCTCCTCGACGAGCTCTAGCGTGTTTTCAGTCAGGCTGAAGCAATAATCGGCGCCGGCACTAATGCCGCGTTTCAATTCCTGTCCATCGAGCGAATCAACGCTGACCGCAAAGCCGTCCGCCCGCAGGCCGCGCACGGCGTCCTCAAGATGGGGGTAGGGGACGTCCGGTAAACATCCGAGATCAATCACGTTAGCGCCGTCGCTACGATAGCGTTCTGCTCGGGCTATTGTTTGTTCGATACTGAGGTGCGGGGCATCGACAATCTCGGCAAAGATAGCGACGTCATGTTGATCGATAGCGCGCTTGGTTGCGCTGGCGCCGAAATACCCCGGCAGGTCTTTAAGTTCCTCGGGGCCCCGTTCGAAGCGCGTCCCGAATTGCCTGCTCAGTGACTCAAGATCGGTTCGGCATCGACCCGGTAAAATCACCCGATCGAATGCGCTCGTATCGCCGAGACGACGTTCCAAGATAGTGCCGGTCATGAGGGCTGCGACGCTCACGCCGGGCACCCGAATGGACCACGTAAAGGACGGGTCCGATAACCCGGTCAATACGCGCTCAAGGCTGCGTTGGGCGAGTTTCCCGGTCACGAAAAGAATATTTTCTTTCATTGTCAGAACCTGTTGAGTGCCTCCGGAACACCGGTAGATGCCTGCCCATCGTGCGTGCAGCGTCGCCGGTCGATTGCCGAAATCAATCGCTTAGCCCGGATTAGCACAGATACGATGAGTGATAGCCGCAAACGGTTTGATTTATATCATCACGCGCCACTTCGTCGCGCGATTTTGACCCGCCGGCCTTGAGGTCCTTCGTTCACTGAACTAGCTTTAATTATGAGTCGACTGGAATCGCAGCCACCGCAAGCCATTTTGGCGAGAGGGAGGAATAAGGTGGAACAGCACGACCGGTTTGTTAGCAATCAAAACGTTACGCGACGGGAGAGACTTTATGTTCGAGAATGACAAGGCGACAGTAGACGAACTCTTGCAACACGATAATAGTTTCCGACGGCTTTACGACAAACACTCGATGCTCAACGAGCAAGTTGATGAGATCAACGCCGGCGATGCGGCCATGGAACAGCTACGGCTGGAAGCCCTGAAAAAAGAAAAATTACTGCTCGCCGACCAGATGCAGCACATCATTCATGCTCGTCACGGCTGACTGACGCGCAAAATCACACCCGCTGTTGGGATTGTTGCTTAGCTTTTTGCAGAACCCAATAGTCCGGGCCAGGACGCCGATCTCACGCCGTTTATGCCGCTATCCCGGCGTCCTGGTTTGCTGATTAGATTGCCCAAGGCTCCCGATGCCCCGGCCGGCTACATCGACAGGTCAGTCGGCGCATTGCTTCATGCCGCGGCGCTGATGCAACGCGGCCGCTGATCGAACGAATATGCATTTTAGTAATATAATTCGTATTCGTTATTCGAATTATCGAAAATCATTTTTTGAAACTTCAGCAATTACGCTACATCTGGGAGGTTGCCCGCAACGGGCTCAACGTCTCGGCGGCGGCGGAAACCCTCTACACGTCCCAGCCCGGGGTCAGCAAACAAATCCGTCAGCTCGAGGATGAGCTCGGCGTGCAGATTTTTCAGCGCAACGGCAAGCATCTTGTCGAAGTGACCGCTGCCGGTGCTGCGGTAGTAGAGGTTGCCGGGCGAGTCTTGGGCGAAGTCGAGAACATCCGGCGTATTGCAGAAAACCATAGTGATCCCAATCGGGGGTCCCTGACCCTCGCGACAACCCATACACAGGCACGCTATGTGCTGCCGGACACAATAAAACGATTTATATCGACATATCCCGATGTCGCGCTGCACATGCATCAGGGAACGCCTCTGCAAATATCTGAGCTTGCATCGAATCGGACCGTCGACTTCGCCATCGCGACAGAGGCGTTGGAGCTGTTCGAAAATCTGGTGATGTTGCCGTGCTACCGATGGAATCGCAGTATCGTGGTCCCGCAGGGGCATCCGTTGGCGGCGATCCGGCCACTGACGCTTGCGGCAATCGCAGACTATCCAATTGTGACTTATGTGTTTGGCTTTACGGGTCGCTCGCAACTCGACCGTGCGTTTGCTGACGCCGGACTCGAACCGCGCGTGGTTTTTACTGCCGTCGATGCGGACGTGATTAAGACTTACGTCAGGCTCGGACTCGGGGTCGGAATCATTGCCTCACTGGCTTTCGGTGGGATTGAAGATGAAGGGCTGGTGGCTCTGGATGCGTCCCATCTATTCGACTACAGCGTGACCAAGATCGGATTTCGGCGCGACGCTTTTCTGCGCACTTATATGTACGATTTCATCCAGTATTTCGCGCCCCACATGAGCCGCGAGCAGGTCGACCTTGCCGTCGCGACCACTGACAAAGAGGCATTTGACGCACTGTTTGACGAGAGCAGTCTCCCGCAGAATTAGATATAAGCGCTGACTCGTGATCCGCTCGGAATTGGTTGTTGGAAGCAGGCCGTTCTGGCGCAGTTCCACACGGAGCGTGCCAAACGGCAGCCCAATGAAACAAAGGGAATTTACTGTTCGTGCGACGGTACGAGCGTAGCCGGCAAGAACGTACCGTGGGAGGAGAGGTCGGTGATACGGACCGAGCCGTCATCCTCGGATTCCATGATCAGGTGCATGCGAGAAACATCGCGTAGTCCATTACCGACTATCACATTGCAAACAGCGTCGCGGCCGATGATGTTTTTGCCATCAGCCAATTCATGTGATGCCCCGGTTTCATCAACGATCACGATGGGACGCTGATTGAGAAATGAGAACACATGCTTGGATAATTTGAATTCAAACTCGACGTTCGGTTCCGGGTAGATTCTCGTAGCCTCGCCTTTTGGCAGGCGCACGAACGCTTCCTCGGACAGGTCTACAGGTGCTTCCAACGAGATTGAATCGAAAATGCTCGTCTCTTTGAGGAAATCCTTAGTCTCTTCCATCGGCGAAATGGTGGCTCGGGACGGCATTGCAGGCCGCGTTTCCTTGCGGCGTTCCGAATCGCGTAACTTGACCTTATACGTTTGTTTGATGACGTCTTGACGGGAGCGCAAGTACTGCATGTACTTGACGATAGCGATGCGGCGAAGCTCGTCGTATTCCTGATCTTCTTGATTGAGCGCTTTGAAGATGGCGCGCCATTCATAATCGTTCGAAAAGACCTGGATATCGACTCCGCGCACCAGTTTCCCGACTTCTCCGGGATGTTCGATCGATTGCTGGAGCATATCGACGAAGCGTTTTTCTACAGCCTTGATGCTTTGTGCTTCGCGCATCAGCTCTTCAGGGGTAAGCATGATCAAGTCGGCTAACTTGCTCGCCGGTACGTTCGTGCGGCCGCCGAGCGCAAATTCAAATTCAGTCATCGTACTGAATGAGATTTCCTCGTCATTGATGACGAGGGTCAACGCCTTGTTGAAGAGCTTATTTAGCATGCGATAGCAGACAACTCATCGTTATTCTAAGCTGGACTTGGATGGCCGCCGATCGACCTGTCTGTCCAGTATAGGTAATTTAGCGCATTCTTCTTAGCCGCCCGGTGGCCGAAGCGTGACGACAATCACACTATCCCCCGGGCTTTTAGGGCTGCCGAACTTCCGAGATCCTCATGGTACCGCGTCGAGACCGTCACACATGTGGTTCTTTTGTGGTGCCAGATACTGAGCAAGACATTGTTCTCGGAGCGGTGGTTCGAGTTCCGAGATGGCGGAAATGCGCTCATACGCCCCCGGCAGGTTTCCGGCATATGCCTTCAACACGGCGCTAAAAGCCGGAACGAGGTGGTGGTAGGTCGCAATAGACAGCATCCTGGCGTTGTTCCAGTCCTCTGCAATCCACTTGTCAAAACCGGAATATCCGCCCCACGCGTTCTTCAAATCGATATAACGGGTCTGCAGAACCGCGAAAACTTCTGCCTTGCGAGCGAGTAGATCTGCGCGGGACGAGTCGACATCGTAAACGGCTGCGAGCTCGTTCCGAGCGCCGAGTACCAGAGCCATCAATTGCCGTTCGCGTCGCTCATATTCGGGCGTATCCCCCGCTATCGGACCATTCAAACCGCGCCACACGGACAGGCCATGCTGTGCCACGGCCATCGCAAACCCCTCATTGAATGCACTGTCATCAGCGATATAGAGCAATTGATGGCTGAGTTCGTGAAACAAAATGTCGATCAGTCTGGAATCGCTCCAATGCACGAAGGTGCTGAGGACCGGGTCCGCGAACCAGCCGAGCGTAGAGTAGGCGGCGACGCCCCCAACAAAGACATCGTTTCCCAGGGCCCGTTGCTGTGCGGCGTAGCGTTCGGCCGCTTCGCGCTGGAAATAGCCGCGATAGACGACACATCCGAGTAGAGGGAAGCAGGAGGCGTTAGCCGTCAATGCAAGCGGTGGTGCGACAAAAACGTTCCACACCACCGATGGCCTGTCCAACTCAACATATTTCCGGTAACTCCCATTGTCCGGCAGGCCGAGTCGATCGAAAGCAAATTGGCGAGCGTGCTGAACCAAGACCAGCTTTTCGCGAGTCTCAGCCGAAAGCCCAGGCTGGCTCAACAAGCTGTCTATCGCGATTTGCTTGCGCCATAGGTCGACATGCCCGCCAAGCGCCTGCGCATAGTAGCCGACGGTTGAACATGCGCTGAGCGTAGTCGCGATAGCGAGCCCAGCCAGGCTGCGCATGGCGATCGCGAAAAATGTGCGTGCTTTACTTTGGGCAGGACGAATGAACAAGATGGGAAGCATGGTCCGATGTAGGCTGCGGCATCACCGAATCGCAACAGAATAATCGAAATCTGTTACGGAATCGGTTATCAATTGCGCAGCGGGTCTGCGGCCGCAGGCGCAACGTGGACCCTGACTAAACTGGCGGGCAATGCCGCGCAATCGAGGACCTTACATGGCGAACCTTTCTGCGCTGCACCAGCGCTGCGACACAAGGGCACTCGCGGCCGCCCCATCTTCCGTCCATTGCTTGATCGCTCCGAGGCAAGCGCAAATTGCGGACGAGGCGCAGCCATGGAAATAGCTTCAATCGGGACCTCGGCGCTGGTGTCAGTGGCGGAACTCGCACCACTGCTTGGCGACGAATCGCTACTCGTGATTGATTGCAGGTTCGTACTCAATGAGGTCGATGCGGGTCGTGATGCTTATCTTGAAGCGCATATTCCCGGCGCCCGCTATGCGCATCTGGAGAGCGAGTTAAGTGGCCCGCCAAATTCCGATTGCGGACGCCACCCGTTGCCCTCGCCAAACCATCTATGCAAATTATTCGGTTATTTGGGCATTGCGCCCGGGATTCGCGTTGTGGTCTACGACGACAGCTACGGCATGGTTGCGGCGCGCCTGTGGTGGATGTTGCGCTACATGGGGCACGCTACAGTCGCGGTTCTGGATGGGGGCTGGCAGTCTTGGACAGCAGCTGGATTGGAGGTCACCGCGGGCCACGAAACAGGCCGCCAGCGACGCTTTACCGGCCGCCCGGATAGCAGCCGACTGATGACTGTGCGTGACATTGATAGCGCCACGCCGCTAGTCGACGCGCGCGAAGCAGCGCGGTTCCGTGGCGAAATCGAGCCGATCGACCCGGTTGCCGGACATATTCCAGGGGCGCTTAATCATTGCTGGCGGGATAACTTGCGCGAGTCAGGCACGTTTCTGGAGCTCTCGGCGCTGCGCGAATCGTTTGTCAGATCACTGGGGCAACTGCCCGATCACAACACCACCCACTATTGCGGCTCCGGCGTTTCGGCCTGCCATAACATTCTGGCGCAAGTCGCGGCGGGTTTACCCGAACCGCGCTTGTATTGCGGTTCATGGAGCGAGTGGTGTCGGGTTATGATAGACGCCGGGCCGCCGACGGAAGCGGGCACGTATTAACCACTGCTGCCAAGTACACAATTACGGGTCGAGAACATTGCTTGATCAACTATCCAAACGCACCTTGAGATGGCTCACACTGGTCGCGTGTTTGTCGCTGACCACGATTGTCGTCAGCGCCCTCGCTGCCACTGCGGTGCATGCCGCGCCGACGGACGTAATCCTGGTCCTGGATAATTCGGGCAGCATGCGCAACAACGATCCGAATTTCCTGCTCAAACGAGCCGTCGCGAAATTTGTCAACGAACTTGACCAACAAACTCGTGTTGGCATGCTGGTATTTGACACCGATGTCGCCTACCCGATCACGCTGGGTGATTTGGATGTGGAGGCGCGCAGCGCGATTCGGGCTGCACTCGAAGACATCGACTACCGGGGCCAATTCACCAACAGCCCGGCAGCCATAGAGCGAGCTATCTACGAGCTGAAAGGCAAGGGCCGTGATGATGCATCCAAGGTCATCATTTTCATGACCGATGGATTGGTTGATACCGGCAAACCCGAAGCTGATGTAGAGAAAACCAAATGGGTTCGTGAAGACCTCGCTGCGGAAGCCGCTGGCAGCGACATTAAAGTGTTCGGAATCGCATTTACTGAAAACGCCGACGTACTGCTGATTCAGAGCTTGGCGAATAAAACTAGCGGTGCCTATTTTCGCGCTCTGACGCCAGAGGATCTCGACGGCGTTTTCTCCAGTGTACACAGCAAGCTTGCTGAGCCACCGCCACAACCAGCAGTGCCGCCTCCGATGGCTGGCAGCTGCCTCGCCACACTGATGGCCGAGGAGATAGCGGCGATGCGCGAGAGCGCAGCTGCCGAGGGTAAATCTGCAGAGCAGTTGTGTCGCGAAATGCTACCTGAGCCGCTCGCCACGCCGCGCCAAGTAGCACCGTCGGACGTCGTTGTTGTCGAAGACTCATCGCTCGATGTCGTGTTAATTATTGCCGTTGCGGCAATCGCTTTGCTGGTACTGGTCGTCATCGTGGTCGTCTTACTGCGCCGGGGCAAGGGCGCATCTGCGGGCGTTGAAGCGGAAGCTGCGCCGATTCCAGACGCCTTCATCAACGATATCAATTCGATAACTGGCGAGGTGGCCACAAAGATCGGCGATAAGCCACTGCTGATTGGCCGGGTGGCAGGGAACGATCCAGCTCATCTGGACTACTTTGTCGTGGACAAGGGCACAATCGGACGACGTCACGCACTCATTCAGTATCGCGACTTCACTTTTTGGGTCGCAGATCAGGGCAGCGTCAACGGCACATTTCTCAACGGCGAGCGGATCGAAAACGAACGCCAGCTGAAACACGGCGACCGCGTTAAATTTCACAAATACGAATTCGAATTCAGCATGCCCGAGATGGACGAAGCAGGGCACACGGTGTTCGCCGATCCGAACGACCCGGCGAGTTTTGCCGAAGCCACCATGATTGGCAACGTCGCTGATAACGACCCGGCCACACCGCCTCCCGGTCAATCTGAAGATATCTTCGACGACGAGACTGCGACCCCCGCAACACGAGACTCGGAGCCCGACGACGACCTGTTCGACGACCCGACGGCACTGTCGGCGCGCAGCCGCGCTGAAGTGGACGAAGAGGAGGAACCGACTGGCGAGGACGTGTTTGGCGAACAGACCAGCGCGCCAATTCGGGATGACGATTTCGACGCCGAAGCGTCAGCATTTTTCGACGACGGTGCACTGAGTCATACCAGCGACCCGCTGGGCGGCGCTGACTTCTCCGAAGAGGCAACTGCCCTGCCGGATATTCCGGCGACGGAAGCTCAAGACGAAGACACGGGTGAGTCCTCAACCTTGCTGCCGGGATCAGCTTATGTCGACGACGCGCTGGACGCGACGGCAGATATCAGTCTTGACGAATTCATGCGCACCGATTCATTTGACGTGCCGCTACCGGGTATGGAACCAGTGGACGATGAGAGTGAGGACGCGACCCTCATGCCGAATCAAGTCGGCACGTCCAATACCTACGCAGCAGCGCAGATTGATGACGTCTTCGACCTAACCGGGGAGCGCACCGTGCCGCCCGCCGCCTCGACCGATGATGATGACGAGGATGACGATTCGGAAGCACCGACCGAGTTTCGTTCTTGAGCACACCGGCTCTTGCCCGCCTCAACTCCGACTGACCATCGTCCCAGCCTTCATGCGCAGAGCGTTTGATCTACTCAAGTTACTGGCCGACGGTACCGAGCATGCCGGCGAGGACCTTGCAGCCGAACTGGGCGTAACCCGCGCTGCGGTTTGGAATCATGTAAGCCGATTGCGCGCGGAGGGCGTGGATATCGATGCCGATGGCAGCCACGGTTACGTCCTGCGCGGCGGTTACGATGCGCTCGAAGCAGCACAAATCTCCGCGCAACTCGCCGCGCTAGGGTGCGCGCGATATAACCGCATCGAAACCATCGAAGTAACCGATTCGACCAACGAGCGTCTGTTGCAAGAGCAAGCCGCGGGCGACGTGCATGGCCGCGTCTTGTTCGCCGAGTATCAGAACGCGGGTCGTGGTCGTCGCGGCGACCGTTGGATGTCGCCACCCGGCAGTGGCTTGTGCTTTTCATTGGCGTGGCGGTTCGATGCACCACCCACCACGTTTTCTGCCCTGAGTCTGGTTGTTGGCGTCGCCCTGGTCGAGAGTCTGCAACCCCTCGGGATTAGAGATGCTCTGCTCAAATGGCCGAACGACATTGTGCGCGGTGCTGGCAAAATGGCCGGCATTCTGATCGAGATGCGCTCCGAGTTGAGCGGCCCAAGCACAACGGTCATCGGCGTTGGCCTGAACGTTAGCCTTTCCACGCACGCACGCGAACTGATTGACCGTCCGAGTGATGATTTTTTGAGCGCCGGCGGCTCGCCCCTGTCGCGCAATGTACTTGCTGCGTCGCTCCTCGCGGGACTGGCGACGGCGCTCGATACGTTTGCCCGTGAGGGATTCGCGCCCTTTCGTGATCGCTGGCACGCCCTGGATGCGCTCGCCGCGCGTAAGGTGACACTCGAACTTGGGCCGCGGACGGTTGTTGGTGTGGCGCGCGGCGTTGACGAGCACGGGGCTCTTATTATCGAGCACGACGGCCAGCGCGAGCGCTTTATGTCGGGCCACCTGTTGCTGGAATAGGCGCTCATGCTACTGGTCGATATTGGAAATTCGCAGATCAAGAGCGCATTGGTCGAGGGCGACAATTGGTCAATCTGGCCAACCATTGCGACACGCTCCGACGACCCTTTTAGCCAGTGGCCGGTCCAGCCCGGCAGTACGGCGCCGCCGTCGCGGGTGTTGCTGTCGAATGTGGCCGGGCGCGACGTTGAACAGCAGCTCGGTTGTTACGTAAATCGGCATTGGGGTGTGGACGTCGAGGTTGTTAAACCGCAGCGCAGTATGGCTGGGTTTTCGACGATTTATGATGACCCGGCGCGCCTTGGCGTGGACCGCTGGCTGGCGGCAATGGCAGCCTGGAAGCAAACCGGCGGCGCGGTGTGTGTGATCGACGCCGGCACGGCCTTGACGGTTGATATCGTTAACGCGGCAGGGTGTCACCAGGGCGGCTTGATCGCCCCGGGGCTAGAGATGATGCGGACCAGCCTCACGCGAGGTACCGCCCAGCTGCATAGTACGGGCATTGCGGCCGTCGAAGGTTTTGCAACTAACACGGTCGATGCGATTTCGCTGGGTTGCACCAGTGCCGTGCGCGGATTGTTGGCGGACGCCAGGGCTATTTCTGCCGCGGGTCCGGGGGGCGAAACGCCGACGTGGTTTCTCACTGGCGGCGCGGCGCCCGAAATAGCCCGCCTGCTACCTGTGCCACATCAATACGAGCCACAGCTGGTGTTGTCTGGCTTGTTGATCGCCGGGCGGCACATGACATGAAGCCTTTGGCGCTAGTGCTCCTGATTCTGAACGTTGCCGGTCTGTACTGGCTGTACACCGACAGGGTGACAGAAATCGTTCGGCAAGCTGACACGCGCGCCGCCATTCCGGCAGATGCGCCGACGCTCACCTTACTCGCCGAGCTGGATCACATTCCGCCCCTCAAGGTGCCTGACCCCGAGAGCGGACCCGTGCTCAATAATGCTGCGGAAATTTTTGGAGAAGTCGTCGGTACGGATTTGTGCGTCAGTATTGGCCCGTTCGCCGACGCGACGGCGCGCGACGAATTTCGCGGTTGGCTGCGCAATTACGTCGCGGAGCTGAAGATGCGCGTCGAGCAGGTCCGCGAACGACAGTTTTTTTGGGTCTATCTCGAACCCACCAGTGCGGAAGACGCGAGCAGACACATCGACGATCTGCAGAACCGCGGTTTTACCGACTACATGCTCATCCGACGCGGCAATCTGAAAAACGCCATCTCGCTCGGCCTGTTCCGGTCGCAGGATTCAGTTAATCGGCGTCTGGCTGAGCTGAGTGAAAAAGGCTACAGCCCGGTCGTCGTGCCGCGCTTTGAAACCAGTGATCGATACTGGCTAATCGGGCGCCTCGGTGAAGCACACCAGGATAGCTTTGATGCGACGGACGAGTTACCCGCCGGCGTCACTGCAAGTCCGATTGGCTGCGAGGCAATTTGACCCGGCCGGGTTAGCCGTGTGGGGCACGCGAGCTTGGCGTCGCATCGTTAGTGGCCGGCTCAGTGCACAAATCGACAGCACTTAGAGTCATCCACCTGCGAGCTAACGTCAGGTCCAGCGATGCCCCTTGCGGAAGTTCACCGGTACTACTTCCACCGCTCTCAGTTCGCGATACAATCGCGCCCGCTTAGCGGGTCCGCCCGAAACGCAATGCCGGTTTAGCTCAGTTGGTAGAGCAGTTGCCTTGTAAGCATCAGGTCGGGGGTTCGACTCCTCCAACCGGCACCAATGTTTTCAATTAGTCAGTCGATTGCAGGTTGTTAGACAACTCACTCGTGCAACTCCGGTGCTGTCGCTCGCAGACCTGCACCGAAATCGGCAAAGGTGTGTCTTCATACATTTGGG